>NZ_JAINZZ010000004.1 GCF_019890725.1 Actinacidiphila acidipaludis | reverse complement strand
GGTCTTGATGAAGTCGGCGCCGGCCAGCATCGCCAGCCACGAGCAGCGGCGGATGTTGTCGTACGTCGACAGCTCGCCGTTCTCGAAGATCACCTTCAGGTGGGCCGACCCGGAGCCGTCCTCGCGGGCGCAGGCCGCCTTGACCGCCCGGATCTCCTCGAAGACCTCCATGTAACGGCCGGACAGGAAGGCGCCGCGGTCGATGACCATGTCGATCTCGTCGGCTCCGGCCGCGACCGCGTCCCGGGTGTCCGCCAGCTTCACGTCCCGGGCGACACGGCCGGCGGGGAAGCCGGTGGCCACCGAGGCGACGTGGATGCCGGAGTCGCCGAGGGCCTCCTTGGCCACCGCGACCATGTCCGGGTAGACGCAGATCGCCGCGACCTGCGGGGTGCCGCGGTCGGTCGGGTCGGGCCGCACGCCCTTGGCGCACAGTGCGCGCACCTTGCCGGCGGTGTCGGCCCCCTCCAGCGTGGTCAGGTCGATCATCGAGATGGCGAGGTCGATGGCGTACGCCTTCGCCGTCGTCTTGATCGAGCGGGTGCCCAGCGCGGCGGCGCGGGCCTCGAGGCCGACCGCGTCGACGCCGGGCAGGCCGTGCAGGAAGCGGCGCAGGGCGCTGTCGGACGCGGTGACGTCCGACAGGCCGGAGAGCCGGCCCGCGGCGTCGGGAGCGTATGCGGGTACAACGGAGGACATGGTCACCACATCAGCATATCTACGCGCGTAGCGGGTGTCACTATCCCGGGCCCCCGTGACCAGACTCACCAGCCGGTCCCGGCCGTGCGGGGCCCGGCAACCGGGCCGCCTCGCGGGCCGGACGGGCCGGCGAGCGGGCCGACCGCAACCGGACCGCAACCGGGTCGTTCCCGGGTGCGGTGCGCAGTCGTGCAGAATCGGAGTTTATGAGGAGCTCCCACCAGGACCGCCCGAAGGGCCCGGCCACCGCCGGCGACGGGCAGCCACAGTACGCCGACCGCGTCTACCGCTCGATGGCGGGCATGTGCGGCGGAGTGCTGCTGCTCGTGCTCGCCTTCTGGCTCGGCGGGGACGCGATCCTCCGCGGCCACGGCAGGACGCCCTGGCTCGCGCTGGCCGGACTGCTGCTGGCGGTGCCGGTCGTCGTGGCCTTCACGCTGCGGCCCGCCGTCTACGCGAGCACGGAGCGGATCAAGATCCGCAACCCGTTCCGCACGATCACCCTGCCGTGGTCGGCCGTGGATCGGCTCCGCGCCGCGTATTCGACCGAGCTGTTCTCGGGTGAGCGGAAGTTCCAGCTCTGGGCGATTCCGGTGTCGCTGCGGGCGCGGAAGCGGGCGTCGCGCATGGCGTCGCGGGCGCAGGCGGCGGGTGACGATCCGTTCGGGAGCGCGCCGCGCCGGCGGGCGAACCTGCGGCCCGGCGGTGAGCCGCACGATCCCACTCGGGCGTGGGGCGATCAGGCGCTGGACGAGCTGCGGGAGCTTTCGGATCGGCATCCGGTGCCGGAGGACTCGGCTCGGGCCGAGGCGCAGATCCGGTGGTGCTTCGAGTTGGTGGCGCCGGCGCTGGCCGGCCTGATCGTCTTCCTGGTCCTCCTGGCGGTCTGAGCTTCCCCTTGTCCGCGGGGCACCCCGGGAGCCGCCCCGGGGACAAGGGGAACCCCGGGGCTAGAGGCCGGCTGCTGAGGCCAGGGAGGACTTCAGGGCGGTCAGGGTGCGGGCTGCCGCGGCCCGGGCGGCGGGCACATCGGAGCCGGCCGGGAGGACGACCTCCAGGTAGCACTTGAGCTTGGGCTCGGTCCCCGACGGCCGCACCACGATCCGCGCCGACGTGACCCCCTCGCCGGCCAGCCGGTACCGCAGACCGTCGGTGGGCGGCAGCCCACCCGCCCCGTCGCGGAGGTCCTCCGCCGAGACCACGTCCAGCCCGGCCAGCGCGACCGGCGGCCGCTCCCGCAGCCGGTCCATCGCGTCGGCGATGATCCGGAGGTCCTCCACCCGCACCGAGAGCTGGTCCGTGGCGTGCAGCCCGTGCTGCGCCGCGATCTCGTCGAGCAGCCCGGCCACCGAGCTGCCGCGGGTCTTGAGGTCGGCGGCCAGCTCGGCCACCAGCAGGGCCGCGGTGACGCCGTCCTTGTCGCGCACCCCCGCGGGGTCGACGCAGTAGCCGAGTGCCTCCTCGTAGCCGTAGCGGAGCCCCGGCACGCGGGCGATCCACTTGAAGCCGGTGAGGGTGTCCTCGTAGGCCAGTCCGGCACCGGCCGCGATCTTCGACAGCAGCGACGACGACACGATGCTGGCGGCGAACACGTCCCGCCCGCTTTCCGTGGCGCCGCGCCGCACCAGGTGCTCGGCGAGGAGCGCCCCGAGTTCGTCACCCCGGAGCATCCGCCAGCCGGCCGCCGCGGAGGCGTCCGGCACGGCCACCGCGCAGCGGTCCGCGTCGGGGTCGTTGGCGATGACGACGTCGGGCGCGGCGCCCTGCGCGGTCTTGAATGCCAGGTCCATCGCGCCGGGCTCCTCCGGGTTGGGGAACGCGACGGTGGGGAAGTCCGGGTCCGGCTCGGCCTGTTCGGGCACCACGACCGGAGCGGGGAAGCCGGCCCGGGCGAAGGCCGCGGCCAGCGTCTCCAGGCCCACGCCGTGCAGCGGGGTGTAGACGACGGACACGTCCCGGGCGCCGCCGGGGCGGACGACCGCGGCGGCCCGCTCCAGGTAGGCGGCCAGGACGTCGTCCCCGAGCACCTCCCAGCCCGACTCGGGCCGCGGCACCGACGCCAGCGGGCCGATCGCCGCGATCTCGGCGGCGATGTCCGCGTCGGCGGGCGGCACGATCTGTGAGCCGTCGCCCAGGTAGACCTTGTAGCCGTTGTCCCGCGGGGGGTTGTGGCTGGCGGTCACCATCACGCCGGCCGCGGCGCCCAGGTGCCGGATGGCGTAGGCCAGCACCGGCGTGGGCAGCGGCCGCGGCAGCAGCACGGCCCGCAGGCCCGCACCGGTGACCACGGCGGCCGTGTCGCGGGCGAAGGCCGCCGACTTGTGCCGGGCGTCGTAGCCGATGACGACGAGCCCGCCGCCGCGCGCCGCGAGGTACGCGGAGAGCCCGGCCGCGGCGCGGATGACCACGGACCGGTTCATCCGCCGCGGCCCGCCGCCGAGTTCGCCGCGCAGCCCGGCGGTGCCGAACTCCAGCGCGCCGGAGAACCGTTCCGCGAGGTCGTCCGTGGCGCCCGCGGCGAGCAGGTCCTCCAGTTCGGCGCGGGTCTCCGCGTCAGGGTCCTCGTCGATCCAGGCGCGCACCCGGGCCAGCAGCTCGTCCATCGTTTCCTCCGCGAAGTGAATGCCCGGACCACGGGACCGCCCGGTGTGCGGGACCGCCCGGTCCGGAGCCCGGCCTACAGACGTCCCAGCACCTGGGCGAGCAGCGTGCCCATGCGCACGGCCGACTCCCGGCCGGCCTCCAGGACCTCCTCGTGGTTGAGGGGTTCCCCGGTCATGCCCGCGGCCAGGTTGGTCACCAGGGACAGGCCCAGCACCTCGGCGCCCGCCTCGCGGGCTGCGATGGCCTCCAGCGTGGTGGACATGCCCACCAGGTCCCCGCCGATCGCGCGGACCATGCCGATCTCGGCCGGCGTCTCGTAGTGCGGACCCGGGAGCTGGACGTAGACGCCCTCCTCCAGCGTGGGGTCGACCTCCTTGCACAGCGCCCGCAGCCGCGGGGAGTACAGGTCGGTCAGGTCCACGAAGCGGGCCCCGGCGATCGGCGAGGTGGCCGTCATGTTGATGTGGTCGCTGATCAGTACCGGCTGGCCGGGACGGAACCCGGGCCGCAGCCCGCCGCAGCCGTTGGTGAGCACGACGGTCTTGCAGCCGGCGGCGACCGCGGTGCGCACACCGTGCACCACGCTGGCCACGCCACGGCCCTCGTACAGGTGCGTGCGGCCGAGGAAGACCAGCGCACGGACGCCGCCGATCCGCACCGAGCGCAGCGTGCCCGCGTGGCCGGCCACGGCGGGGGCGGGGAAGCCGGGCAGATCGGTCACGGGGATCTCGTGGTCGGGGGTGCCCAGCCCGTCGGCGGCGGGCACCCAGCCCGAGCCCATGACCAGGGCCACGTCGTGGGTCTCGGCGCCGGTCAGCTCGCGCAGGCGGGCGGCGGCGGCGTCGGCCGCGGCGTAGGGATCGGGGTTCACGGAAGCGTTCACGCGCATGAGGGTAACCCGTGATGGCCTACGCGCGTAGACGACGGTCCACAGTGGGGTCCGAGGTTCGGACTTTCCGACAATTGACTCAGCTGCCGAGTCGCCCGCCCGGCGGCGGCCGTGTGGGGGAGGGATTCCCCCGGGTGGCGGCCCGGAGGAGCCACCTGGAGCAGTCCGCTCCGTAACAGGAATTGCCCTTCGAGCGCCGCATCGTGCAGCCGCGCCCCGCCCTTCGCCCGCCCTTCGCCGCCCTGCCCGGCCCCCCCTTCCCTGCCCTTCCCCCAACCGTCCGCCGCGGCTCAGCAGGGCCGCTTGCGCAGCTCCATCACATAGTCGTGCGGGGCTCCCGCGGACTCGGCCGCGTCGGCGATCTCGCCCAGGTAGCGGGCCGAGGGCAGGCCGCCCTCGTAGTCGTTGAGGACGAACACCCAGGCCGGCAGGTCGCCCTCCAGGGTGTGCACGCGCAGCGTGGTCCGCCGGTAGATGCCGAGCGGGACGCCCTCCCAGCGGTCGATGGACTCCTCGTCGACCGGGGCGATGTCGTACAGGCCCACGAAGACCTGGCTCTCGTCGTCCTCGACCAGCGTGGCCAGCGCGCCCTCCCAGCCCATCTGCTCGCCGCCGAAGGTCAGCCGCCACCCGCTCAGCCAGCCGGTACCGCGCAGCGGGGAGTGGGGTGCCCGGCGCGTCATCAACCGCGGGTCGAGGTTGCTGCCGTAGGCGGCGTAGAGCGACATGGGACGAGAGTACGCGCGCCGCCCGCGGCCCGGCGGGAGCGTCCCGCCCGGTCCGCGCCGCCGCCCCCGTCGCCGACACCTTGGCGCGTGCGGGACAATGGGGTACGTGACTCGGATCGTGATCATCGGTGGCGGACCCGGCGGCTACGAAGCGGCGCTCGTTGCGGCGCAGCTCGGCGCGGAGGTGACCGTCGTGGACTGCGACGGCCTGGGCGGGGCGTCGGTGCTGACCGACTGCGTCCCGTCGAAGACCCTCATCGCCACCGCGGAGGTGATGACGGCCTTCGACTCGTCCTACGAGGAACTGGGCATCATCGTCGCCGACGACACCCCGCCGCTGGAGAAGTCCGCGCGGGTGGTCGGGGTGGACCTGGGCAAGGTCAACCGGCGTGTGAAGCGGCTGGCCCTGGCGCAGTCGCACGACATCACCGCCTCGGTGACCCGCGCGGGCGCCCGCGTGATGCGCGGGCGCGGCCGCCTGGAGGGCTGCCAGACCGCCGAGGGCACGCGCACCGTGGTCGTCGAGAACGCGGACGGCACCGTCGAGCGGCTGACCGCCGAGGCGGTGCTGATCGCCACCGGCGGCCGCCCGCGCGAGCTGGAGGACGCGCTGCCCGACGGCGAGCGCATCCTGAACTGGACGCAGGTCTACGACCTCGAGGAGCTGCCCGAGGAGCTCATCGTGGTGGGCTCCGGCGTCACCGGCGCCGAGTTCGCCGGCGCCTACCAGGCGCTGGGCTCCACCGTGACGTTGGTCTCATCGCGCGACCGCGTGCTGCCCGGTGAGGACCCGGACGCGGCGGCGGTGCTGGAGGACGTCTTCCGGCGCCGCGGCATGAACGTCATGGCCCGCTCCCGCGCCCAGTCGGTCAAGCGGGTCGGCGACCGGGTCGAGGTCACGCTCGCCGACGGCCGGGTGATCACCGGCACGCACTGCCTGATGGCGGTCGGCGCGATCCCCAACACCGCCGGCATGGGCCTGGAGGAGGCCGGCGTCCGGCTGACCGAGTCCGGTCACATCAAGACCGACAAGGTGTCCCGGACGAGCGCGCCGGGCGTCTACGCGGCGGGCGACGTGACCGGCGTCTTCGCCCTGGCCTCGGTCGCGGCCATGCAGGGCCGGATCGCGATGTACCACTTCCTGGGCGACGCGGTGGCCCCGTTGAACCTCAAGACGGTCTCCTCGAACGTCTTCACCGACCCGGAGATCGCGACCGTCGGCTACACGCAGGCCGACGTGGACGCCCAGCGGATGGCGGCGAACGTCGTCAAGCTGCCGCTGCTGCGCAACCCGCGGGCGAAGATGCAGGGCATCAGGGACGGCTTCGTGAAGCTGTTCTGCCGCCCGGGCACCGGCATCGTGGTCGGCGGCGTGGTGGTGGCGCCCAAGGCGAGCGAGCTGATTCACCCGATCTCGATCGCGGTGGACAACAGTCTGACGGTCGAGCAGATCGCCAACGCCTTCACCGTCTACCCCTCGCTGTCCGGTTCGGTCGCCGAGGCCGCCCGCCAGCTGCACACCCGCAAGACCGCCGAGGGCAGCTGACCGGCGCTTCTGTCCGCGCTCCGGGCCGGCTGACGTTCCGTCGGCCGTCCGGTGCCGAACGTGCGGTCGGTGTATAGCACTTGACGGGGTGTTTTGCGCGAGCCTTCCCGTATCTGGTGCATAACGCAGAACTTCGCGGGTGATTGGGGTTACTGTCGGTTTCGTGTTCGCTGCAGAACGTCGTCAGTTGATCCTCGAAATGGTGCGGGCCAACGGAGCCGTGTCGCTCCGTGAACTCGCCCGTGTCGTCCAGACCTCCGAAGTGACCGTCCGCCGGGACGTTCGCGCGCTGGAGGCCGAAGGACTGCTGGACCGCCGGCACGGCGGCGCCGTGCTGCCCGGCGGTTTCACCCGGGAGTCGGGTTTCCCGCAGAAGTCCCACCTGGCGACCGCGGAGAAGACGGCCATCGCCGATCTCGCGGCCGGTCTGGTCGACGAGGGCGAAGCCGTCGTCGTCGGCGCGGGCACCACCACCCAGGAGCTGGCCAGACGGCTGGCGCGGGTGCCGGGACTCACCGTGGTCACCAACTCCCTCCTCGTCGCGCAGGCGCTGGCCCATGCCAACCGGGTCGAAGTGGTGATGACCGGTGGCACCCTGCGCGGCTCCAACTACGGTCTGGTCGGCAGCGGTGCCGAGCAGTCCTTGCAGGGGCTGCGGGTCTCCCGGGCGTTCCTGTCCGGTGCGGGCCTGACCGCCGAACGCGGCCTGTCCACCTCGAACATGCTCTCCGCGAGCGTGGACCGGGCGCTGGTCCAGGCGGCGGCGGAGGTCGTGGTGCTGGCCGACCACACCAAACTCGGCACCGACACCATGTTCCAGACGGTGCCGACCGATCTGATCACCCATCTGGTCACCGACGAACCGCCGGTGGGCGACGAGCGGGCCGCCACGGAACTCCAGGCGCTGGCCGACCGCGGGGTCCAGGTCGCCGTCGCGCAGACCCCGGTCGGCGCGGAGGTGCTGGCCGCGGGCCGGCAGCGCCGCGACGCCCGGGAGGGCCGTGACGGCCGCGAGGGCCGGGACGCGCCCCTGCCGGGGCCGCGCCGGCCCCAGCGGCTGATGCCGGCCGGTGACCCCAACGGAACACCCCGGCTGGCGGACGTGCGCCGCCGCTGAGCCGGCGATCCGGGCCGGGTCCGCCCCGTGCGGGCCCGGCCCGGTCACGCCGTGGCGGCCCGGTCAGGCGGTGGCGCCCGCCGCCGCGGCCGGATCCGGCGTGCCGTGCGCGGCGCCGCCCGGCCGGACGCGCATGCCGTCGATGGCGAGCGCCATCAGCCGGGTGAACAGCTCGCGGTCGTCCGGCGTCTTCTCGGCCGCCAGGACGATCGCGTGCGTCAGCTTGAGCAGGTCGGCGATCCGCAGGTCGGACTTGACCTCGCCGGCCTCCTGGGCGCGCCGCAGCAGCGTGCCGCCCGCCTCGCGCAGCAGCGTCTTGCAGGCCGGCATCTTGCTGTCCGACGCCTCCATGATCGCCGCGGACAGCCCCCGGTACATGGTCGAGTGGACCGCGACCGCGCGCAGCCACGAGGTGAGCGCCACCGTCGGGTCCTCGGCCGTCACCAGCTCCTCGGCCTGCGCGGTGATCTGCTCGACCTCCTGCACGAAGACCGCGTTCATCAGCGCGTAGCGGTCGGGGAAGTGCCGGTAGAGCGTGCCGACGCCGACGCCCGCGTGCCGGGCGATGTCCTCCAGCGGGACCTCCGTCCCGTGCACGATGAACGCCTGCTTGGCCTCCAGCAGCAAACGGTCGTAGTTGCGCTGCGCGTCTGCCCGCATGTCGTCATGCCTCCCGAGGTGCTCTTCCCAAAAGCGATTGTAGAACCGGAGGTCGTCTCCGTATAGTTTCCGGAGACGACCTCCGTTTGTAGTTCTCCGCTGGAGGGTTCCTTCATCATGCCCACGCACTCCGTGCGCGATCTGCGTCCCACCACCGCGTCCCGCCTGCCGTCCCCCGCCCGCGGGCGCTCCTATCTCGCCCTCGCCGCCATCGTCGGCGCCCAGTTGATGCTGCTGCTCGACGCCACCGTCGTGAACGTCGCACTTCCCGGCATCGGTGTCCACCTCGGTTTCTCGCCGACCGGCATGTCCTGGGTCCTCAACGTCTACACCCTCGCCTTCGGCGGCCTGCTGCTCCTCGGCAGCCGCGTCGGCGACCTCATCGGCCGCAGAACGGCCCTGGTCTGGGGCGTCTCCGCGTTCACCCTGGCCTCGGTCGCCGGCGGCGTCGCCAACGACAGCACCACCCTGCTGATCGCCCGCGCGCTGCAGGGCGCCGCCGCGGCGCTGGCCGCGCCCAGCACCCTGGCCCTGATCGCGACCTCCTTCACCGAGGGCGCCGAACGCAACCGGGCGCTCAGCGTCTTCTCGGCGATCTCCGGCGCCGGTTCGGCGATCGGCCTCACCGTCGGCGGCATGCTGACCGACTGGGGGTCCTGGCGCTGGGTGTTCTTCATCAACATCCCCGTGGGCCTCGCGATCGTGCTGCTGGCCCCGCGCCACATCACCGAGACCGCCCGCCACCGCGGCGGCCGGTTCGACATCGCCGGCGCCGTCACCGGCACCCTCGGCATGGCGGGCCTGGTCTACGCGTTCATCCGGGTGGGCGAGAGCAGCTGGGGCGACCCGCGGGCCCTGACGTTCTTCGCCCTCGCCGTCGCGCTGCTCTTCGCCTTCTTCCTCAACGAGGTCCGGGTCGAGCGGCCGCTGGTGGTCCTGCGGCTGTTCCGGAACCGCAACCGGGCACTGGCCTACGGCGTGATGCTGCTGGTGCCGGCCGGCATGTTCGGCGTCTTCTACTTCAGCACCCAGTACATGCAGAACCACCTGCACTTCAGCCCGCTCAGGACCGGCTTCGCCTTCCTGCCGCTGGCCGGCCCGCTGTTCGTCGCGGCCCGGCTGGCGCCGCGCGCCCTGGCCCGGTTCGGCGCCAAGCGGGTGGCGGCCCTCGGCGGCGCGCTCAACATCGCCGGCACCCTGTGGATCACCCGGCTCAGCGCGTCCGACGGCTACGCCCGGGGGATCCTCGCCTCGCTCGTCCTGATCGGCGTGGGCGTCGGGTTCACCATGATGCCGCTCAACACCTTCATCCTGGCCGGCGTCGAGCCGAAGGACGCCGGGTCCGCGTCGGGCCTGCTGCAGACCATGCAGCAGATCGGCGGCAGCCTCGGCCTGTCCGTCCTGGTCACGGTGTTCGGCACGGTCTCCCGCCACTCCCACAGCGAGCCGTTCATCCACGGCGCGACCGCCGCGTTCACCATGGCCGCGGTCTTCACCGGCGCCGCGTGGCTGCTGGTGCTCGCGCTCAAGCAGCCGCCGCGGCCCACCCTGCGCTGAGGCGGACGCCGAGGCCGACGCGCGGGCGCGGAACCCGCTCGCGGGCGTCGGACGGACGAACGCCGGCCGCCTGGTGGTGACCACCAGTGCGACCGGCGTTTCGTGTGCGGCGGGCTCTACGACGTCCCGCCGGATCAGCACGTGACCCGGGTCAGTCCTTGATCTCGCAGATGACCGCGCCGGAGGAGACCGACGAGCCGACCTCGGCCTTGAGGCCGATGACGGTGCCGGAGCGGTGCGCGTTGATCGGCTGCTCCATCTTCATCGCCTCCAGGACCACGATCAGGTCGCCCTCGGAGACCTGCTGGTTCTCCTCGACCGCGACCTTGACGATGGTGCCCTGCATCGGCGAGGCCAGCGCGTCGCCGGACGCGGCGGCCGCGGCCTTGGTGGCCTGCCGGCGCTTCGGCTTGGCACCGGCCGCCAGGCCGGTACGGGCCAGGGTCATGCCGAGCGACGCCGGAAGGGAGACCTCCAGGCGCTTGCCGCCGACCTCGACGACCACGGTCTCGCGGCCGGGGCCCTCCTCCTCGTCCGCCTCCCCGCCGGCGAACGGCGGGATCGTGTTGACGAACTCGGTCTCGATCCACCGGGTGTGGACGGTGAACGGGCCGGAGTCCTTCGGCGGCGCGAAGGCGGGGTCGACCACGACGGCACGGTGGAACGGGATGGCGGTGGCCATGCCCTCCACCTCGAACTCCGCCAGGGCGCGGGCCGCGCGCTGCAGCGCCTGCTCGCGAGTGGCGCCGGTGATGACCAGCTTGGCCAGCAGCGAGTCCCAGGCGGGGCCGATGACACTGCCGGACTCCACGCCCGCGTCCAGCCGGACGCCGGGGCCGCTGGGCGCGTCGAACCGCGTCACCCGGCCGGGGGCCGGCAGGAAGTTGCGGCCCGGGTCCTCGCCGTTGATGCGGAACTCGAAGGAGTGACCGCGCAGCGGCGGGTCGTCGTAGCCGAGCTCCTCGCCGTCGGCGATCCGGAACATCTCGCGGACCAGGTCGATGCCGGAGACCTCCTCGGTCACCGGGTGCTCGACCTGCAGGCGGGTGTTGACCTCCAGGAAGGAGATCGTGCCGTCCTGGCCGACCAGGAACTCGCAGGTGCCCGCGCCCTCGTACCCGGCCTCCTTGAGGATGGCCTTGGACGCGGTGTAGAGCTGCTTGTTCTGCTCCTCGCTCAGGTACGGCGCGGGAGCCTCCTCCACCAGCTTCTGGTGGCGGCGCTGCAGCGAGCAGTCACGGGTGGAGACGACCACCACGTTGCCGTGCTTGTCGGCCAGGCACTGGGTCTCCACGTGCCGGGGCCGGTCGAGGTAGCGCTCGACGAAGCACTCGCCGCGGCCGAAGGCGGCGACCGCCTCGCGGACCGCCGAGTCGTACAGCTCGGGGACCTCCTCGAGGGTGCGGGCGACCTTCAGGCCGCGGCCGCCACCGCCGAAGGCGGCCTTGATGGCGATCGGCAGGCCGTGCTCCTCGGCGAACGCCACGACCTCGTCGGCGCCGGAGACCGGGTCCGGGGTGCCCGCGACCAGCGGCGCACCCGCGCGCTGGGCGATGTGACGGGCCGCCACCTTGTCGCCCAGGTCCCGGATCGCGTGCGGCGGCGGGCCGATCCAGGTCAGGCCGGCGTCGAGAACGGCCTGGGCGAACTCGGCGTTCTCCGACAGGAAGCCGTAGCCGGGGTGGACGGCGTCGGCCCCGGACTCGGCAGCGGCTCCCAGCACCTTGGCGATGTCCAGGTAACTGGTGGCCGGCGTGTCGCCGCCCAGCGCGTATGCCTCGTCGGCCGCGCGCACGTGCAGCGCGTCCCGATCGGGGTCCGCGTAGACGGCTACGCTGGCAATCCCGGCATCCCGGCAGGCACGGGCGACGCGTACTGCGATTTCACCGCGGTTGGCGATGAGCACCTTGCGCACGATGGCTCCCTCCTTGAAACAAGCCGAGTTTAGGTACTGGCCACACTTCGTGCCGAGGCACCCCTGCACGTGAGGTTGCCCACACGGAGGGTGATCCATGGGCCTGGAGAACCCGTGAATGCCTGCTCAATCCACGGTACGGCCAGGCTCGGGAGGTTGTCTGCGACTCGGCGGTGTGGCCCGGATCTCGCGTCGTCTCCCCGCGTCGATCTGACGCTCTTTTGTGGGAACCCCACGAAGACATCGCGGAAACTTTGCGCCCGGGCATTCCCGAACGGGTGGTTCCGCAGGACCCCTTGCCGCACTGCGTACCCGTGAGTAGCCTGCAGAGTCGGAATACCGCTGGTAACGGCCCGGACGGCCGACACGGCATCGGCCGAAGGGGGACAGCGTGCGCAGAGGGATAGCCGTCGGCACCGCGGTGGTGCTCGTGCTCGAAGGCCTCGCCATAGCGTTCCTCAACTGGATCCTGGGCCTCATCGTGCAGAAGCAGGAGATGGCCATGGGCGGCCTCTCCCACACCTCGATGGCCGTCGGATCGTGGGTGGCCGGCGGGTTGTTCGGCCTCTACCTGGTGCTGTGCGCCGTGCTCGTGCTGCGGATCGCCGTGCGCGACGAGATGACCGGCCGGTTCTCGCGGATCATGCTCATCGTCTGCGCCGTGGTGCACGGCGTCGTCGGCGCGGTGGTCGTCGGCCTCGTCGGCTGGGCCGCGTTCGTGGCGATGATGGTGATCCTCGGACTGCTGGTCGGCACGCTGCTGCTCTACGCCCCCGAGGACCGCGAGCGGCGGCAGGCCGAGAGCGCGCCCGGCGCCGGTGAGCGCGGCGCCCCCTCCGCCGGCCCGGGCGGCGAGGCCCCGCCGGCCACCGCCTGACGTCACGGCCACCGGGCGGTCACACCCACAGGTCCGTGATGCGCACGCCCAGGTCCGCGAGCAGGGTGCGCAGCAGCGGCAGGGACAGCCCGATCACGTTCCCCGCGTCGCCGTCGATGCCCTCCACGAACGGCGCCGAGCGGCCGTCGAGGGTGAACGCGCCCGCCACGTACAGCGGTTCGCCGCTCGCCACGTAGGCGGCGATCTCCTCGTCGTCGGGGGAGCCGAAGCGCACGGTGGTCGAGGCCGTCGCCGAGACCTGGCGCCCGTTCCCGGTGTCGATCACGCAGTGGCCGGTCTGCAGCACGCCGCTGCGGCCGCGCATCTTCTGCCAGCGGGCCGTCGCCTCGGTGGCGTCGGCGGGCTTGCCCAGCGCCTGGCCGTCGAGTTCGAGCACCGAGTCGCAGCCGACGACGAGTTCACCGCCGTCCAGCATGCCGCCGCCGGCCACCGCGTTCGCCTTCGCCTCGGCCAGCACCCGCGCCAGTTCGGCCGGTGTGGGTGCGGTGATCGCCTCCTCGTCGACGCCGGAGACGATCACCCGGGGATCGAAGCCGGCCTGCTTGAGCAGCCCGAGGCGGGCGGGGGAGGCGGAGGCGAGGACGAGGGAGCGGCGAGCGGTCGCGGTCATGCGGCCATCGTAGGGACCGCGGCGGACGGCCGTGGCGCACACTCAGGACCTCCACGCGCTCACGGCCATCACCACGGCCGCGGCCAGCGCCACCAGCAGCATGGCCCGGCGCAGCATCGCCTGCACCTGGCGCATCTCCTCGGGCGGCTCGTCACGCCGTTCGTCCGACCACAGCATGATCCCAGGGTCGCGCTCCCACGGGCGGTGCGCCTGAGTACGCGTACTCAGAAGCGGAATCCCGTCCCAGCCGCACCAGCCGCCCCGGGACCACCAGCCGCCGCCCGCGTCAGGCCGGCCAGGCGGACATGCGCCACGCGCCCGGGCCCGGTGTGGGCAGCCGGCGCGGCACGTTGCGCGCCGGATCGGCCCACACCGCCCGCGGGACCGGGCCGTCGGCGGGGGCCTCCGCCGCCGCGGCCCGGGCCTGGACGAGGGCCACGACGGCCGCGAGCTCCTCCGGGGTCGGCCTGCCCCGCTCCACCTTGATCACCACGGGAACGCTCCTCTCGTCTGCGACTCACCCGGCTGCCCGTTCACGCCTTCCCGGCGCGGGACGCCGCCTACAGCGGGATGTTGCCGTGCTTCTTCGGCGGCAGGCTCTCCCGCTTGTTGCGCAGCGTCCGCAGCGCCTTCACCAGCGCCGCACGGGTCTGCGACGGGGCGATGACCGCGTCCACGTAGCCGCGCTCGGCCGCCACGTACGGGTTCAGCAGGGTGTCCTCGTAGTCGGTGATGAGCTGCTGCCGCAGCTCCTCGGCCTGCTCGGGCGTCCCGGCGGCGGCGATGGTGCGGCGGTGCAGGATGTTGACCGCGCCCTGCGCGCCCATCACCGCGATCTGGGCTGTCGGCCAGGCCAGGTTGAGGTCGGCGCCCAGGTGCTTGGAGCCCATGACGTCGTAGGCGCCGCCGTACGCCTTGCGGGTGATGATGGTGATCAGCGGGACGGTGGCCTCGGCGTAGGCGTAGATCAGCTTGGCGCCGCGCCGGATGATGCCGTCCCACTCCTGGCTGGTGCCGGGCAGGAACCCGGGGACGTCGACGAAGGTGACCACGGGGATGTTGAAGCTGTCGCAGGTGCGCACGAAACGCGCCGCCTTCTCCGAGGCGTTGATGTCCAGGCAGCCCGCGAACTGCAGCGGCTGGTTGGCCACCAGACCCACCGGGCGGCCCTCGATCCGCCCGAAGCCGGTCAGCACGTTCGGCGCGAACAGGCTCTGCGTCTCCAGGAACTCCCCGTCGTCCAGGACGTGTTCGACGACGCGGTGCATGTCGTAGGGCTGGTTCGCCGAGTCCGGGATCAGCGTGTCGAGTTCGAGGTCCTCGGCGGAGAGCGCGAGGTCGGCCTCGGTGGCGTAGACCGGCGCCTCCTCCAGGTTGTTGCTCGGCAGGTACGACAGCAGCGCCTTGACGTACTCGAACGCGTCCTTCTCGTCGCCCGACAGGTGATGGGCGTTGCCCGACGTGGTGTTGTGGGTGCGGGCGCCGCCCAGCTCCTCCATGCCGACGTCCTCGCCGGTCACGGTCTTGATGACGTCGGGGCCGGTGATGAACATGTGCGAGGTCTGGTCGACCATCACCACGAAGTCCGTGATGGCCGGCGAGTACACCGCGCCGCCCGCGCACGGGCCCATGATCAGGCTGATCTGCGGGATCACGCCGGAGGCGTGGGTGTTGCGGCGGAAGATCTCGCCGTACAGGCCGAGCGACGTGACGCCCTCCTGGATGCGGGCGCCGCCGGAGTCGTTGATGCCGATGACCGGGCAGCCGGTCTTCAGCGCGAAGTCCATGATCTTGACGATCTTCTCGCCGAACACCTCGCCGAGCGCGCCGCCGAAGACCGTGAAGTCCTGCGAGAACACCGCGACCGGACGGCCGTCCACCGTCCCGTAACCGGTCACCACGCCGTCGCCGTACGGACGGTTGGCCTCCAGGCCGAAGTTGGTGGAGCGGTGCCGGGCCAGCTCGTCGAGCTCCGTGAACGACCCCTCGTCCAGCAGCAGTTCGATCCGCTCACGGGCGGTCAGCTTCCCCTTGGCGTGCTGCTTCTCCACCGCGCGCACCGAACCCGCGTGCGTCGCCTCCTCGATGCGGCGGCGCAGGTCCGCGAGCTTCCCCGCGGTCGTGTGGATGTCGTACTCCGGCTCGGCCATGGAGGCGGCTCTCCTGCTCTCGGCCCGTGACGGCTCGATCGTTTGGCGGTGACGTCTCGGCTTGTGCTGCGACTGCTCGTGAGGTTGTTTAACTGGCGAGTAACGCTGTTTTCCGTAGCGTAGTGGCGACGCTGGGGAACCGGCACTGCGGCGTTCACCACACTCCGCCGACCGCTCGTAGGGTGGTGGGCATGACGCCCAGCCGCTGGTCCGACCTCGACCGCCCGCCGCTCAACGCCACCGCGCTCCGCCGGGCGGTGGCCGGGCCCCAGGGCCCGTGGAGCGCACTCGACCTGGTGCAGGCCACCGGCTCGACCAACGCCGACGTGGTCGCCAGGGCCGGGCAGGGCGCGCCCGAGGGCACCGTGCTGGTGGCCGAGGAGCAGACCGCCGGACGCGGCCGGCTCGACCGCGTCTGGACCGCCCCCGCCCGCTCCGGCCTGTTCTTCTCCGTACTGCTCCGACCGGGTGAACCGCGCGACGGCCGGAGCCCGGTGCCGGTGCACCGCTGGGGATGGCTGCCGCTGCTCGCCGGAGTCGCCACCGCGACCGCCCTGTCGCGCACCGCGGGCGTCGACACGGCACTCAAGTGGCCCAACGACCTGCTGGTCACCGTCGACGGCGAGGAACGCAAGGCCGGCGGCATCCTCGCCGAGCGCACCGGCGACACCGGGCTCGTCATCGGCATCGGCGTCAACGTCTCGCTGCGGGCCGACGAACTGCCCGTCCCCACCGCCGCCTCGCTCGCCCTGGCCGGCGCCGCGGTGGTCGACCGCGACCCGCTGCTGCGCGCGGTCCTGCGCTCGATCGCCGAGTGGTACGACGTGTGGCGGGCGGCCGACGGCGACCCGAAGGCCTCCCGGCTCGACCAGACGTACGCGGCCGGCTGTGCGACGCTCGGCCGGCAGGTGCGGGCCGAACTGCCGGGCGGCCGGGAACTGGCCGGCACCGCGGTCGGCGTCGACGGCGACGGACGGCTGGTGATCGCCGGCCCCGGCGGCGAGGAGGCGGTGGGCGCCGGCGACGTCGTCCACCTCCGGCCGTCCCGGTGACCCGCGCCGTCCCGGCGAGACGTCAACGTCTCGCTGCGGGCCGACGAACTGCCCGTCCCCACCGCCGCCTCGCTCGCCCTGGCCGGCGCCGCGGTGGTCGACCGCGACCCGCTGCTGCGCGCGGTCCTGCGCTCGATCGCCGAGTGGTACGACGTGTGGCGGGCGGCCGACGGCGACCCGAAGGCCTCCCGGCTCGACCAGACGTACGCGGCCGGCTGTGCGACGCTCGGCCGGCAGGTGCGGGCCGAACTGCCGGGCGGCCGGGAACTGGCCGGCACCGCGGTCGGCGTCGACGGCGACGGACGGCTGGTGATCGCCGGCCCCGGCGGCGAGGAGGCGGTGGGCGCCGGCGACGTCGTCCACCTCCGGCCGTCCCGGTGACCCGCGCCGTCCCGGCGAGAGTGAGCCAGAGCACACTGCCGTATCGTTGAGGGGCTGCGTCGTCTCGATGATCGGAAGGCCTGTGCGCAGGGACTCTTCAGAGGCCGGGCGGTAACCGTGGACCAGGCCCGGCCGGACGAGCCGTTCCCCCCGGATCCGGGCACCGCCCCGGAACCGCACGGCGCCGATCCCGCGGACAGCGCACCCGGCGCGGCGGCCGAACCCGGCTCCGACGCGGCTTCCGAGAGCGGGGAGCACCCGCTCGCCCTGCGCCTCGAACAGCTCATCCTCGGCGCGCCCCGCCGCTACACGCCCTTCCAGGCGGCCCGCACCGCCGGCGTCTCCATGGACCTCGCGTCCCGCTTCTGGCGGGCCATGGGCTTCGCCGACATAGGGCAGGCCAAGGCGCTCACCGAGGGCGACGTGCTCGCGCTGCGGCGCCTCGCCGGTCTGGTCGAGGCCGGACTGCTCAGCGAGTCCATGGCGATCCAGGTCGCCCGCTCCACCGGCCAGACCACCGCCCGGCTGGCGGACTGGCAGACCGACTCCTTCCTGGAGGGCCTCACCGAGCCGCCCGAACCGGGCATGACCCGGGCCGAGGTGGCCTATCCGCTGGTCGAGCTGCTCCTGCCGGAACTGGAGGAGTTCCTCATCTACGTCTGGCGCCGCCAGGTGGCCGCCGCCACCAGCCGCGTCGTGCGGTCCGACGACGAGGAGGCGGTGGACCGCCGGCTGGCCGTCGGCTTCGCCGACCTGGTCGGCTTCACCCGGCTCACCCGGCGCCTGGAGGAGGAGGAACTCGGCGAACTCGTCGAGGCGTTCGAGACCACGGCCGCGGACCAGGTCGCCGCGTACGGCGGACGGCTGATCAAGACGCTCGGCGACGAGGTGCTGTTCGTCGCCGACGACCCCGGCACCGCCGCGGAGATCGGCATGCGGCTGATCGAGACGATGACCGGCGACGAGACCATGCCGGCGCTGCGGGTCGGCATGGCGTTCGGCACGGTCACGACGCGCATGGGCGACGTCTTCGGCACGACGGTGAACCTGGCGTCCCGGCTGACCTCCATCGCGCCGCGCGACGCCGTGCTGGTGGACGGCGACTTCGCGGAGGCGCTGGGGGAGGCCGGCGAGGCGCCGATCTCCGAGGCGGAGGTGGACGCGGAGACGGCGGAGAAGTACCGCTTCGCTCTGCAGCCGATGTGGCGGCGGCCGGTACGCGGCCTCGGCGTGGTCGAGCCCTGGCTCCTCACCCGCCGCACATAGCAATTCAGCCTCCGGCTCGGCCTCCCCGTATCCGCCCGGGCACTCCGGGCCTCCCCTCGCGCAGGGCGAACCGTCGCCCAGGGAGGGCGGACCGCATGACAGGATGTGCGGACGACGTTCACGAGCGTTAACAGGGAGGCCGGAGCATGGCGGACGAACAGAGGTTCGGCGAGTTCGTGGTGGTGCGCCGCACCGCCGAGCACGTGGCGGAGCTCGTCCTGGACCGGCCGAAGGCCATGAACGCCGTGTCCAGCGCGATGGCCGCCGCCATCACCGCCGCCTGCCAGGCCCTCACGGCGGACCGCTCGGTCAGCGTGACCGTCCTGACCTCCTCGCACGACCGTGCCTTCTGTGTCGGCGCCGACCTGAAGGAGCGCAACTCCCTCACCGACGCCGAGCTGGTGCGCCAGCGCCCGCACGCCCGCGCCGCCTACACCGGCGTCCTCGACCTGCCGATGCCCGCCATCGCCGCGGTCCACGGCTTCGCCCTCGGCGGCGGCTTCGAACTCGCCCTCGCCTGCGACGTGATCGTCGCGGACGAGACGGCGGTCGTCGGCCTGCCCGAGGTCTCCGTCGGCGTCATCCCCGGTGGCGGGGGCACCCAGTTGCTGCCGCGCCGCGTCGGTGCCGCCCGCGCCGCCGAACTGGTCTTCAGCGCGCGCCGCGTGCCCGCGCAGGAGGCGGCGGCCATCGGCCTGGTGGACCAGCTCGTGCCGGCCGGCGAGGTGCGCGCCGCCGCACTCGGTCTCGCCGACTGCATCGCGGCCAACTCCCCGGTCGGCCTGCGCGCCGCCAAGCGCGCGCTGCGCCTCGGCCACGGCCTGGACCTGCGGGCCGGCCTGGAGGTCGAGGACGCGGCCTGGCGCTCGGTGGCCTTCTCCGGCGACCGCGCGGAGGGCGTCGCCGCGTTCAACGAGAAGCGCACCCCCCGCTGGCCGGGCGAATAGCCCCTCCGGGCGGACCCGCGGCCCTGGCACCCAGCAGGGTGAGCGGGTTGCCCGTTTTCGGGCAGGGCGACCCCGCGGCCGCTTCCGCCTTTGCGTGTCTTCGGGCGGGAGAGGGTGGCGGCCGTCCACTTTGCGGGCTCGCTCGTCAGCCCGGGGTTTTTTGGGTCGGGCTTCCTCCTCGCTCGTTGTGCGGGTGGCCGCTTCCGCCTTTGCGTGTCTTCGGGCGGGACAGGGTGGCGGCCGCCCACTCCACGAGCTCGCTCGTCACCCCTCCGTTCGGCCCAGCACCCGCACCGCCACACGCCCATTTCGGAACAAGCGTCCCTAGCCTGGGTGGATGGTTGACGATTCCGCCGATCATCGGCTGCGTGCCGTCGTCGAGCTCGCGCAGGTGCTCGCGACCGCCCAGACGCCGCTGGACGCGGTGCGTGCGGCGGCCCGCCGGGCACGGCTGGCGCTGGACGGCTCCTTCGCGGCGGTGTCCGCGTGGGAGCGGGAGACCGGCCGGCTCCGGGTGCTGATCAACGACGGCGACCTCGCGCCGGGGGAGGAGCCGGAACCGGCCGACGAGTCGTACTCGGTGCACGACTTCCCTGAGATCGCCGAGATCCTGCACGGCACCTGGGCCTCCGGCGGGGAACCGCACGCGTGGGTGGAGACCGCGGAGGGCACCGGCGGCTCCCCGGGCGGAAGCAGTTGGGGCCGGACGGCGGCCCTGCGGCGGCGGGGGCGCGGCAGTTGCGTCGTCGCGCCGATCGTCCTGCACGGCCGGGCGTGGGGGGAGCTGTACGTCGCCCGCGGCATCGGCGAACCCGCCTTCGGCCGCAAGGACGCGGACTTCGCGACCGTGCTGGCCGCACTCGTCGCCTCCGGCATCGCGCAGACCGAGCGGCTGGCCGAGGTGCAGCGGCTGGCGTTCACCGATCCGCTGACCGGGCTCGGCAACCGCCGCGCGGTCGACGTCCGTCTCGACGAGGCGCTGGAGCGGCACCGGGTGGACGGCACGGTGGTCAGCCTCGTGGTGTGCGACCTCAACGGGCTCAAGTCGGTCAACGACCGCCTCGGCCACGCGGTGGGCGACCGCCTGCTGGAACGATTCGGCTCGCTGCTCTCGCTCTGCGGGGCGATGCTGCCGGGTAGCCTGGCCGCCCGGCTCGGCGGCGACGAGTTCTGCATCGTCGCGGTCGGCGTCGATCCCGGGGAGGTGGTGGCCGCGGCCGACGAGCTGTGCCGCCGGGCCGCCGAGCTGGAGGTGGGCGAGGGGGTGGCCTGCGGGGTCGCCTCGACCGGCGAGGCGATCGGGCCGGTGCGGTCGGCTCGCAGGTTGTTCCGGCTCGCCGACGCGGCGCAGTACCGGGCGAAGGCGCTGCGCGCGGAGCATCCCGTGGTGGCAGGCCAGGAAGGGCCTGACGACCCGGTCGTGCGGCTCGCCGACTCGCCCCCGGCTCACCCCGCCGCCGAGCGCCGCAGCCTTCGTGGCCGTCTCCCCTGACGGCCCGCTCCCCGCGGAGTGCGGTTCGCCCTGCCCGGGCGGGGGTTCGCCCTGCTCGGGCGGGGGTTCGCCCTGTGCCGGGGGCAACCATCCAGGGACGGGGTCCCCAGGCTTCGCCCGGGAGGTGCCCCCGGCGCGCGCAACCGGCCACCGGCCGGCGGTCCGGAGCGGACCGGACTGCCCCTTCGGGGCGGTTGGCGGTGCGCGGCTCCGCTGTGGCCGGCCACGCAGTTCCGCCCGCAGAGGGCGAACCGCAGCCCGCGCACACCTGGACGCAGCCCGCACCATCATCCGCACAGGGCGTACCGCGGGCCGCAGGCCATGGTGCGGGGTGACAGGAAGCGATTCAGTGCTTAGGGTGCGTGAATATGGATATGCAGAACGTGGTGGTGGACGCCCACGGCGCCACCGCGGAGGACGTCCTCGCCGTCGCGCGCCACGACGCCCGGATCGAACTGGCCCCGGCCGCCCTCGCGGGCATGGCCGCGTCCCGCGCCGTGATCGACGCCCTCGCGGCCAAGCCCGAGCCGGTGTACGGCGTCTCCACCGGCTTCGGCGCCCTGGCCGTCCGCCACATCAGCCCGGAGCTGCGCGCCCAGCTCCAGCGCAGTCTGGTCCGCTCGCACGCCGCGGGCATGGGCCCCCGGGTGGAGCGCGAGGTCGTGCGCGCGCTGATGTTCCTGCGCCTGAAGACCCTGGCCTCCGGCCGCACCGGCGTCCGTCCGGTCGTCGCCGAGACGATGGCCGCGATCCTCAACGCCGGCATCACCCCCGTCGTCCACGAGTACGGCTCGCTCGGCTGCTCCGGCGACCTGGCCCCGCTCGCGCACTGCGCGCAGGTGCTGATGGGCGAGGGTGAGGCGGAGGGCCCGGACGGCACCGTCCGCCCGGCCGCCGAACTCCTCGCCGAGCACGGCATCGAGCCGGTCGAGCTGCGGGAGAAGGAGGGCCTGGCCCTCATCAACGGCACCGACGGCATGCTCGGCATGCTGGTGATGGCCTGCGCCGACCTGGCCGAGCTGTTCACCGCCGCCGACGTCACCGCGGCCCTGTCGCTGGAGGCGCTGCTCGGCACCGAGCGGGTGCTCACGCCCGAACTGCACGCCATCCGCCCGCACCCCGGGCAGGCCGCGAGCGCCGCCAACATGCTGCGGGTCCTGGACGGGTCCGGCCTGACGGGCCATCACCAGGACGACGCCCCGCGGGTGCAGGACGCGTACTCGGTGCGCTGCGCCCCGCAGGTGGCCGGCGCCGGGCGCGACACCCTCGCGCACGCCCGTCTGGTCGCCGACCGCGAACTCGCCGCCGCCGTCGACAACCCGGTGGTGCTGACGGACGGCGAGGACGGCGGCCGGGTGGAGTCCAACGGCAACTTCCACGGCGCGCCCGTGGCGTACGTGCTGGACTTCCTGGCGATCGCCGCGGCCGACCTGGCGTCCATCGCCGAACGCCGCACCGACCGCCTGCTGGACAAGAACCGCTCGCACGGACTGCCGCCGTTCCTGGCCGACGACCCCGGCGTCGACTCCGGCCTGATGATCGCCCAGTACACGCAGGCCGCGCTGGTCAGCGAGATGAAGCGGCTGGCCGTGCCGGCGTCCGCGGACTCGATCCCGTCCTCGGCGATGCAGGAGGACCACGTCTCGATGGGCTGGTCGGCCGCCCGCAAGCTGCGCACGGCCGTCGACAACCTGGCGCGCGTCCTCGCCGTCGAGATGTTCGCGGCCACCCGCGCGCTGGAGATCCGGACCATGGGCACCGCGCTGCGCCCGGCACCGGCGTCCGCCGCGGTCGTCGAGGCCGTCCGGGCGGCGGGTGTGCACGGCCCCGGCCGCGACCGGTTCCTGTCGCCCGACCTGGAGGGCGCCTACGCCTTCGTCCGCGCCGGCGGGCTCGCCCGGGCCGCCGAGCAGGTCACCGGGCCGCTGGCCTGACGCGTGCGCGACCGGCCGGGCGACCACCCGGCCGGGACCGCGGCCCGGGTTCCCTCAGGGGGTCCGGGCCGCCGTGCGTTCCGGGCTCAGACGGCCTGGACGGCGGCGCGCGAGCGCCGGCCGGCCTCGAGCACCAGGCCCGCGCCGACGACGAGGAAGGCCGCGCCGCCGACGATGTAGGGCTTGGTGTCGACCGCGCCGGTGTCGGCGAGGTTCGTCTCGGGCGCGGACTGCGCGGCCGTGCCGGTGGTCCTGGTGGTGGCCGAGGCGGCCGTCACGGACGTCGCGTGGTGCGGGGTCGCCGAGGCGGACGGCACGAAGTACAGCGCCGCGAGCACGGACGCGGCGGCTGCGGCCACATAGGGACGGGGCGAGGTCAAAGGATCTCCCTGGGGATACCTCCCGGGCGCCAACCCGGGGGGAGGGTGCGGTGACTTGACCGTGGGGCGATCGTAGTGACTTGGTGTGGCTCGTGGGAAGCCGCGCTCGCTCCGCTTACTCTCCGTGTCATGAGCGCTACTGACATCCCCCGCGGCGAGAGCGGCCCCCGCTACATCCGCCTGCAGGCAGAACTCGTACTGGAGGTGACGGCCGCCGAGGAACTGCGTGCGGCCGCCCTCTCCCACATCACCGCCGACACCTTCATGCCGCAGCAGGAACGCGACCACGCGCGGTCCGCGGTCGGCGAGGACGAGTCCGAGGCGCTGGCGTACCTGGTGGACCCCAGTGAGCTGGTCGCCGACGTCCCCGGCCTCGAACTGGTCCAGGCGTCGTGGTCCTGCGCGCACACCGAGTACGACCCCAGCGAGGGCGACGACTGGGGCTTCGACGACGCCGACGAGGGTGACGAGGGCGACGACGACCTCTAGGGCCCCGCCAGGGACCCGCTCCAGCCCCTCTGACCTGCGGCGACGTGGACGCCGCCAGGCCGGGGGCGGGGCGGGCCGCGAGCGTGGGAAAGGCCACATTTACCGGCAGATCGCCACAGACGCCCCCTGTCACCTGTTTCCATGCATAGGACGAAGCAGTCGAAATCTGTCGAACGCCCAGTCGCAGCATTGGAGACACGCGTGACGCCCGACTCCGGCAACACCCCCGCAGAGCGCCCTGCCCGCAAGACCACCGTCCGCCGCGCCTCCCTCGCGGTCGTCGCGGTGATCGCCGGGGGTGGTATCGCGCTGACCGCGTGCGGCGGGCACCACGGATCGGCCAAGGCCGCGGCCACCGCCGCGCCCAGCGCCACCAGCTCCGCGACGGCCTCCCCGTCGGCGTCGGCGTCCGCCTCGGCGAACGCCCAGATACGTGAGGACGCGGCCGCCGCCAGGAACGTCTCCGCGGCGAAGATCACCATCACGCCGCAGAACGGCACCACCGGCAACGGCCTGAACAGCACCAAGGTCACGGTCACCGGCGGCACGCTGACGTCCGTGACCATGAAGGCCAAGGCCACCGGGACCGCCGTGCCGGGCACGCTCTCCGCCGACCACAAGAGCTGGAAGCCGAACGCCCCCCTGGTCCGCAGCACCCAGTACGAGATATCGGCCGGGGCCACCGACGCCCAGGGCCGTGCCGCCGCGGCGACCACCACGTTCGCCACGACGACCGCGACCACCAAGTTCGTCGGCTACTTCACGCCCGAGGACGGCTCGACCGTCGGCGTGGGCATGCCGGTCTCGATCAACTTCGACAAGCCCGTGTTCAGCGCCCACCGCGCCGCCGTGGAGAAGGCCGTCACGGTCACCGACGACAGCGGCCAGCAGGTCGTCGGGCACTGGTTCAGCTCCACCCGGCTGGACCTGCGGCCGCAGAACTACTGGCAGCCCGGCACGCATGTCTCGCTGACCCTGAAGCTCGCCGGCGTCAAGGCGGAGCCGGGCGTCTACGGCGTGCAGGACAAGACGGTGAACTTCACCGTCGGCCGTTCGCAGGTCTCCACGGTCGACACCAAGACCCACCTGATGACGGTCGTCCGCGACGGCCAGGTCATCCGGACCATCCCGATCTCCGCGGGCGCCGACGGCCACACGACGTACGACGGTCAGATGGTCATCTCGGAGAAGGACCAGACCACCCGGATGAACGGCGCGACGGTCGGCTTCACCGACAGCGACGGCAAGGGCGAGTACGACATCCCCGACGTCCCGCACGCCATGCGGCTGAGCAACTCCGGCACGTTCATCCACGGCAACTACTGGGGCGACCCGTCGGTCTTCGGCACGGTCAACACCAGCCACGGCTGCATCGGCATCGAGGACCTCAAGGGCGGCAAGAACCCGAACACCCCCGCCGCCTGGTTCTACAACAACTCGATGGTCGGCGACGTGGTGATCGTCAAGAACTCCCCGGACAAGACGATCCAGCCGTCGAACGGCCTCAACGGCTGGAACATGAGCTGGGCGAACTGGGTCGCCGGCTCGGCGCTGAGCTGAGCCGGACGCCGTGCGCAGGGGACCGCGGCGGCGAACGCCGGATGCCGCCCTGACACGTTGGGATGCGTGTCAGGGCGGCATCCGGCTGTCCGGGGCCGCGTCCCGTGCGGGGCGCGGGCCGCCAGGCGGGCTGCATGCCGTGTCTAGCCCGCGCGGCCCGCGGCGGCGATGATCCAGGCGGCCGGGTCGTCCAGCACGGCCCGCGCCGCGCTGTAGGCGGCGCCGCGCAGCACGCCGTCGCTGCCCAGCCGCGAGGTGACCACGTCCTGCGGGCGCCACTGACGGTCCGTCACCCGGTCGGCCAGCTCGCGCCGTACGCCCGGCAGCAGCCAGGGCGAGAGGTCGGCGAGGGGGCCGCCGACCACCACGGCCTGCGGGTCCAGCAGGTTCACCGCGCCGCTGAGCGCGATGCCCAGCGCGGCGCCGGCCTCCTCCAGCGCCCGCAACGCCGCCGGGTCGCCGGCGTCGGCCGCCGCCCGCAGCGCGGGACCGCGCCCCGCGCTCACCCCCGCGGCGCGCAGCAGCGCCTCCTCGCCGGCGAACGTCTCCAGGCAGCCGTGCGCGCCGCACGAGCACAGCGGGCCGTCCGGCCGCACCGGCACGTGGCCCAGCTCCCCCGCGAAGCCGCGGGCTCCGCGGAACAGCCGGCCCTCGACCACCACGGCGGCGCCGATGCCGATCTCGGCGGAGACGTGCACGAAGTCCGCGAGGCGGTCGTGGCCGCCGAGCCACAGTTCGGCCAGCGCGCCGAGGTTGGCCTCGTTCTCCACGACGGTGTCGGGACCGAGGGCCTCGGCGACCTCGACCTGCTCCCAGCCGAGATTGGGCGCGCGCAGCACGGTACGCCGGTCGCGGCCGACCAGGCCGGGGACGGCGACGGTCGTGCCGACCGGGTGCAGGCCCAGGCCGGCGGCCTGCCGGGTGACGGTCGCCGCCAGGCCGGCGAGCTCGGCCAGCACGGTGGGGGCCGGGCGGCCCCGGTTGGCCGCGGGCGCCTCGGCGCGGCAGCGGACGGTGCCGCGCAGGTCCACGACGCAGGCGGCCAGGTGGTCGACGCCGATCTCGGCGCCCAGGCCGGCGGGGCCGGTCTCGGCGAGGGCCAGGGCGGTGCCGGGGCGGCCGACGGTGCCCGGGCGCTGCGCGCCGCGTTCCTCCACGAGGCCGGCGGCCAGCAGTTCGTCGACCAGGGTCGAGACGGTCGCCCTGGTCAGGCCGACCTCGGCGGCGACGGCGGCGCGCGTGTTCTTCTCGCCCGCCGCGAGGGCCTGCATGACCAGGGCCATGTTCCGGCGTCGCAGTTCGGCCTGCGGCCCGCTCCCCTTGCCGTTCCCCACGGCACCTCCTTCTCTCGCCCTCAGTATCCGTTTCCCCCGCCCCACCTTCCGCCCGCCCATCCGCCCGGCCTCCGGCCCTCGGGCCGCCGCGTCGCCGCCCTCCGGCCGGTGGTGGGTCGCTCGCGCCGTTCCCCGCGCCCCTGACGAGGCGCTTTGGCTCGCAGCAATCGAGTGCCCAAAGGCAGGCCGACCCCCGAAGGGGCACCCCCCAGGCTTCCCCAGGGAGGCGCCCCCGGCGCGAGCAACCCCGTTCCGGCCGGAAGGGTCCGGCTGCGGCGGCCACCACCCACCCCGGGGGAAGCACCCCGGTGCACCCGGGCGAACGACACGAGCCGCAGCCCGGGAGGGGGCGCCCCGGTGTGCCCCGGGCGGATAGGGGGCGGCCTCCCCGGCGGGGGTTATGCGGAGGCGAGGGGGAGGGCCGCGGCGAGGCGGGCGAGGGCGGCGTCGTCGCGGGGGAGGGCCGGGTGGACGGGCCCGTCCGCCGTACCCCAGCGGGAGGCGATCTCCGCCGCGGGCTCCCCGGTGAGCAGCGACGCCGCCTGCACCGCCGCCCCGAGGGCGACCAGTTCCGCCGCCCGCGGCACCTGCACGTCCCGCCCGGACAGCCGCCGCACCGTCCGCAGCCAGGCCGCGCCCCGCGCCCCGCCCCCGATGAGCAGCAGCGGCTCCGCCGACCCCGTGGCCTGTGCGCCGTCCACCGCCAGCACCTGGTCCAGCGCGGCCAGCAGCGCGTACACCGCGCCGTCGTAGGCGCCCTGCAGCACCTGCCCGGCCGTCGTCTCGTGACGCAGGCCGGTCAGCAGACCGGAGGCGTACGGGAGGTTCGGGGTCCGCTCGCCGTCCAGGAACGGCAGGAACGCGACCGAGCCGCCGTCCTCGACGTCCTCCCGGTCGCGCCCGAGCAGCGCGGCCACCTTGTCCACGGCCAGCGTGCAGTTGAGGGTGCAGGCCAGCGGCAGCCAGCCGCCGTCGGCCGCCGCGAACCCGGCGACGGTGCCGGTCGCGTCCGCCGGGCGCCGCCGCGACACCGAGTACACCGTGCCCGAGGTGCCCAGGCTGAGCACGGCCCGCCCGGGGGTGAGGCCGAGTCCGAGCGCGGCGGCCGCGTTGTCGCCGGTGCCCGCGCCGACCAGCGCGCCCGCCCGGACCGGCAGCCCGCCGCGCACCTCGCCGGCCCGCTGCCCGGGCCCGAGCACGGCCGGCAGCAGCGCGGGGTCGAGCCCGACGCCGGCCAGCAGTTCCTCGTCGTACTCCTCGCGGTCCGAGGCCCACCAGCCGGTGCCCGACACGTCACCGCGGTCGGTGACGGCAGCGCCCGACAGGCGCTCGGTGAGGAAGTCGTGGGGGAGGCGCACCGCCCGGGCGGCGGCCGCGGCCTCCGGCTCGTTCTCCCGCAGCCACGCCCACTTGGCGACCGTGAAGCTCGCGCCGGGTACCGAGCCGAACCGCTCGGCCCACCACTGGGCGCCGTGCCGTTCGACGAGCGCGGCGGCCTGCGGCGCCGACCGGGTGTCGTTCCACAGCAGCGCCGGGCGCAGCGCCTTGCCCGCAGCGTCGAGCACCACCAGCCCGTGCTGCTGCCCGCCGACCGCGATCGCCTCGGCGCGCGCCGCGTACGGGCCGATCTGGGCGAGCGCCGCCAGCAGCGCGTCCCACCACACCTCGGGGTCGGTCTCGCGCCCCGCGCCGGTGCTCACGGTGTGCGGGGCCTGCCCGCGCGCCAGCACCTCACCGGTGCCGGCGTCCACGGCCAGCACCTTGGTGGACTGCGTGGAGCTGTCCACGCCCAGTACGACCCGCCCGCCGGCGCTGCCCGCACCCTGTGCCGCCATGTGAACCGATCCCTTCGACAGGCCTGTGACGGAAGCCGGCGCCGTGCCCACTTCCCATCCTCGGCCTCGCATACTAATTTGTTCAACAGTCTGACGAATAGGAGCCGACCATCATGACTTCCACCACGCCCCCGGTCCCCGGGCACCTCACCCCCGGCCCCGAGCACAAGTTCACCTTCGGTCTGTGGACGGTCGGCTGGCAGGGCCGCGACCCGTTCGGCGACGCCACGCGCGCCGCCCTGGACCCGGTGGAGTCCGTCAACCGCCTCGCCGAGCTGGGCGCGTACGGCGTGACCTTCCACGACGACGACCTGATTCCGTTCGGGTCGTCCGACACCGAGCGCGAGGGCCACATCAAGCGCTTCCGGCAGGCGCTGGACAGCACCGGGATGAAGGTCCCGATGGCCACCACCAACCTCTTCACGCACCCGGTCTTCAAGGACGGCGCGTTCACCGCCAACGACCGCGACGTGCGGCGTTACGCGCTGCGCAAGACCATCCGCAACATCGACCTGGCCGTCGAGCTCGGCGCCACCACCTACGTCGCCTGGGGCGGCCGCGAGGGTGCGGAGTCCGGTGCCGCCAAGGACGTGCGGGCCGCCCTGGACCGCATGAAGGAGGCCTTCGACCTGCTCGGCGAGTACGTCGTCTCGCAGGGCTACGACCTGCGGTTCGCCGTCGAGCCCAAGCCGAACGAGCCGCGCGGCGACATCCTGCTGCCGACCGTCGGCCACGCGCTGGCGTTCATCAACGCCCTGGAGCGCCCCGAACTGGTCGGCGTCAACCCCGAGGTCGGCCACGAGCAGATGGCCGGGCTGAACTTCCCGCACGGCATCGCGCAGGCGCTGTGGCACGGCAAGCTCTTCCACATCGACCTCAACGGCCAGAGCGGCATCAAGTACGACCAGGACCTGCGGTTCGGCGCCGGCGACCTGCGCGCCGCCTTCTGGCTGGTGGACCTGCTGGAGTCGGCCGGTTACGAGGGCCCGCGGCACTTCGACTTCAAGCCGCCGCGGACCGAGGACTACGACGGCGTGTGGGCCTCCGCGGCCGGCTGCATGCGCAACTACCTGCTGCTCAAGGAGCGCGCGGCGGCGTTCCGCGGCGACCCCGAGGTGCAGGAGGCGCTGCGCGCCTCGCGCCTGGACGAGCTGGCCCGCCCGACCCTCGGTGACGGCGAGACGCTGCAGGCGCTGCTCGCCGACCGCAGCGCGTACGAGGACTTCGACGCGGACGTCGTCGCGGCCCGCGGCATGGCCTTCGAGCGGCTCGACCAGCTAGCGATGGACCACCTGCTCGGCGCGCGCTGACCGCCGGCCGGCGCCGTCGTCCCGGGCGGGCCGCCCCGCCCGGGACGACGACCGCCGTACGTTCTCCGGCGGCCCCCGGCCGGGTCGCCCGGGGGCGGCCCGGCCGGCGACCCTCACGCCGAGCGCGGGCCGCGCTTGAGCGGCCAGGCCCAGTGCGTGGCGGGTGCCTGCGCATGGGCGGGGTCCGGGGCGGGGACGACGGCCAGGGCCACGGCCAGCAGCAGCGAGCCGGCCAGCCCGTCGAGCCAGTAGTGGTTGGCGGTGCCGACGACCACCAGCAGTGTGATCACCGGGTGCAGCAGCCACAGCCACCGGTAGCGGGAGCGCGTGGCCGCGATGAGCCCGATCGCGATCGCCAGCGCCCAGCCCACGTGGAGCGAGGGCATCGCGGCGAACTGGTTGGCCATCGAGTCGCCGTCGGGTTTGCCGTAGACGGCCGGTCCGTACACCGAGGCGGTGTCGATCATGCCGGTGCCGGGCGCCAGGCGCGGCGGCGCCAGCGGGAAGAAGCAGTGGCCGAGCAGGGCCAGCAGCGTCTGGATGACGATCGCCCGCCGGATCCACAGGTAGTGCGCGCGGTGCCGGGCGAACATGTAGCCCAGGAAGATCACCATCGCCGGGAAGTGCACGGTCGCGTAGAGGTAGTTGGCCAGGTGCACCACCCAGTCCCAGTGCAGCATCAGCCGCTGCACGCCCTGTTCGCTCGGGAAGTGCAGGGCGCGTTCGAAGCTCCAGACGCCGTCGGCGTGGTGGTAGGCCGCCTCGGTATGGCCGTTGGCCACCTTGCGGCCGTACTTGTAACCGGCGTCCACGCACAGGAGCAGGACGAGTTCGGGCAGCAGCCGGGGCAGGCGCGCCGGCAGGGGGAGCGAGGGGAGCCGGGCCGTCCGGCGCGGCCGTCCGGCCCGCGGGGCGGGGACCTCGTCGCCCTTTCCCGGGCGCGGCTCGTCCGGTCCGGTGTCCGCGGGACCCGTCTCGCCGGGTCCGGTGTCCGCGGGGGATGTCCCGTGTGGGTTCGCGCGCACGAAGGCCTGCCCTCTCCGGCGGTGTGCTCCGGTGGGTCACCGCCCGTCCAGCGTCACGTCGGCACCTCGTCCCCGAGGTCATCCTGCCCCGCGCCTCCCCCGTGAATTCCGCAGGATCTCCGGCCGTCGGCGCGTCGTGTCCGCGGCGAAGGCCACTGCAACGAGTGTGGCCAGTGAACGCAAGAAGCGCACAAGTGAGTGCAGCTTGACGTCAGAGACGCGAAATCATCGTGCAGAAGCCTTGTGAGGGGCTCCGGGCGCGCCCTACTGTCGCCTCACCTCGATGGGACCCGACAGAAACGAGCTTTCGATGTCACGGAGCAGCACAGGCGCCGAGGCGGGGCGGGCCGCCGGCCGTCCGCGGCGAAGAACCGCGGTGCGCACGGCCGGGTTCGGCGCCGCCACCGCGGTCTCGGCGGTCACCGCGTTCACGCTGGGGCTCGGCGTGCTGGGCGGCGGGACCGCGCTGGCCGGCACCGGCGCACCGGCGGCCGGCCCGGTGGTGACGCGGGCCGGGCTCGACCCGGCGCTGGTCGAAGGCCGCGGCGCCAACGTCGGCTTCGCCGAGCAGGAGGCGGAGCACGCCGCCACCGACGGCACGGTCATCGGCCCCGGCCGGGACGCCTACACCCTCCCCGCGGAGGCGTCGGGCCGCAGCGCGGTCACCCTCAAGCCCGGCCAGTACGTCGAGTTCACCCTGCCGGGCGCGGCCAACGCGATCAACGTGCGCTACAGCATCCCGGACGCGCCCGCGGGCGGCGGCATCACCTCGCCGCTGAACGTCACCGTCGACGGCGGCCACCGCACCACGATGACGCTCACCTCGCAGTACGCCTGGCTCTACAACCTCTATCCGTTCTCCAACGACCCCACCGCGGACGTCTCGCACCCGGACTGGTGGGTCACCGAGTGCGGGTGCGTGCCGCAGGACACCACGCCCACCCCGGTCTTCGCCAAGCCCTTCCGGCCCAACCACTTCTACGACGAGCAGCGACTGCTGCTCGGCCGGACCTACCGGGCCGGCCAGAAGGTGCGGCTGACCGTGCCGGCGGGGGCCGCGACCACCACCGTCGACCTGCTCGACTCCCAGCTCGTGGCGCCGCCGAAGATCGACCTGGGGGCCGCGAACGTGCTCGCCTTCGGCGCCGACCCGACCGGCCGCCGCGACTCGGCGGACGCCGTCGACCGGGCCGTCGCCTTCGCCCGCCGCGCCCACCTGAAGGTCTACATCCCGCCGGGCACGTACCAGGTGAACCGGCACATCATCGTCGACGACGTCACCATCGAGGGCGCCGGCAGCTGGTACACGATCATCAAGGGCCACCAGGTGGACCTGGTGACCCCGGCGCCCGGGGGTACCGCCCAGCCCGAAGGGCCTGGGGGAGGCAGCGTGCACACCGGTGTCGGTTTCTACGGCAAGGACGCCTCGGTGGGCGGCAGTTCGAACGTCCACCTGTCCGGCTTCGCGATCGAGGGCGACGTCCGCGAGCGCATCGACACCGACCAGGTGAACGGCATCGGCGGCGCGCTCAGCGACTCCACCGTCGAGGGCCTGTACATCCAGCACACCAAGGTCGGCATGTGGTTCGACGGGCCGATGAGGAACCTGCGGATCAGCGGCAACACGATCGTCGACCAGATCGCCGACGGCATCAACTTCCACACCGGCGTCACCGACTCCACCGTCTCGGGCAACTTCCTGCGCAACACCGGGGACGACGCGCTGGCGATGTGGTCGGAGAAGGCCGAGGACGCGCGGGACACCTTCGACCACAACACCGTGCAGACGCCGGTCCTCGCCAACGGCATCGCCGTCTACGGCGGCACCGACAACACCGTGTCCGACAACCTGATCGCCGACCCGATCCGCGAGGGCAGCGCCCTGCAGGTCGGCTCCCGCTTCGGCGCCCAGCCGTTCACCGGCCATCTGTGGATCACCGGCAACACCACGGTCCGGGCCGGGACGTACGAGCTGAACTGGAACATCGGGCTCGGCGCGATCTGGTTCTACGCTCTGGAACGGAACATCGACGCGGACATCCAGGTGACCGGCGACGACTTCCTGGACAGCACCTACAACGCGATCATGCTGGTCTCCGACTTCCCGGTGAAGGACCTGTACTCGATCACCGACGTCCACTTCAAGGACATCCGGGTGGACGGCACCGGCACCTCGGTGCTCAGCGCCCGTACGGCCGGCGGCGCGACCTTCCAGAACGTCGAGGCCCGCAACGTCGGCGCGGTGGGGATCAACAACTGCGGGTCCTTCCACTTCACGCCCGCCGGCTCGGAGTTCACGGTGACCGACCTCGGCGGGAACGACGGCGGCGGCACGACCGGTCCGTGGCTCGCGCCGTGGGAGCTGCCGAACACCATCACCTGCGACGACCGGCCCGCCGTGGTCCCGCCGCCCGCGCCCTCGGCGTGGTGACGGTCCGCTGATCCGCTCGTCCGCGACGCACCACCTCTGAACGGGGGGGCCGGCCGCCCGGGACACCGTGTCCCGGGCGGCCGTGCCATGTCGTGCCCAGGGCCGTCCCGGTCGTGCTGCTATAAGCAATTCATGATGTTTGCCTCATAGCACTGCAGACCGGGAGCAACTATGATCTACGGCTGGTCGTCGTGCGGCTGAACGGCGCCAGCGGTGGCGGCGGGCGAGGCCGTGACACGGCGGGTGCCGCCGGCGCTCGGCGGGACCCACCGGACGGGCGGGGCGAGCGGGGCGGGCCGGCACCGCACGGCGTCGACGCGCCCGGCGCCTGGCTGCGGACCCGCGCCTCCCCGCCCGCGCAGGCCGCGGCCGCCGCGCTCCTGGTGCTGACCGTCACCGAGATCGCCGGCTCGGCCGCCAACGGCATCGACAACCGGGTGCTGGTCCGGGCCGGCCGTGCGCTGCTCGACGGCGGCTCGCCGTACGCCGACAAGCGGCTGCTCTACCTGCCCAGCAGCGTGCTGCTGGCCGTGCCCGAGGCCGAACTCGGCCCGCGCGTCCTCCAGGTGCTCGTCCCGGTGGTCACCGCGCTGCTGATCCTGGCCGGCTGGTGGGCGGCGCTGCGCATCTTCGACGTGAGCCCGCGCAGCAGGCTCGGCGTCGCGGGCGCAGGAGGGCTGGCCTACTTCGCGCCCTTCCGCAGCGAAGTGGGCCTGGGCAACTGGACGGTGGCGTCCGTGCTGGCGCTTCCGGTCGCCCTCGGCCTCGCCGCCCGCAACCGCTGGACGGCGGCGGCCGCCGTGGCCGGCGCGGCGATCTGCTGCAAGCCGATACTGGTGCCGCTGGCGCTGCTGTTCGTGCTGGCCCGCAGATGGCGGGCGCTGGCCGTGCTGGCCGGCATCCCGCTCGCGGCGTCCGTGCTCGCCGCGCTGCTCATCCCGCACCCCGGGCTCCTCGCGACCAAGACCCTGCCGTTCCTGCTGCACGGCCAGGACGCGTACGCCCGGCCGTACGACGCGTCGCTCGGCACCGTGCTGCCGCGGCTCGGGATGCCGCACACGGCGGCCGCCGCCGTCGCCGTCGCGCTGGCCGTGGCGGGCGTGCTGGCGGCCCGGGCCCGCTGGCGGCGCGGCGGCGACCAGCGGCTCCGCCTGGTGGAGACGGCGAGCATGCTCATGCTGTCCGCTTTCGTGGCGTCCCGGCCCGCGTTCCTGCACTACGTCCTGGTGATCCTGCCGGTGCTGCTCGCCTCGCTGCCGCTGCGGGCCTCGGTGCCTCGGACGCCCTGGTTCTGGATCGTCCTGCTGCCGCAGAACGGCGCGCTGCTCCTGCCGTCCCTGGAGTCCTTGCAGCGGCGGGCGTTCCGGGACGCGGTGATGCTCGCCGGCCTCTACGCCGTCCTGGCCGTCCGCTGCCTGCGCCGCCCCGGCGAGGACCCCCGCGGCCGCCTCCTGGGCAGCGCCACCAGCCCGGCCACCTGCCCGATGCCGACCGGCGCCCCCGCAGGCCGCTCACGCTGACCGCCCGCCGGGCCGGTGGCCCCCCGGGTCATCCGCCGCGGACATGGGGTCGGTGACCGCGGGTCCTATGCGGTGGGTGTGGGGCCGACGGTCCCGGGGTGCGCTGCGGCTTGCGCGGGGGTGACGGCCTGCGGGCCCCGCGTCGACGGTGGCGCGTCGGCGGTCCCCGGGTCCTCCGCCGCGGGGGCCGGGTCGGCGGCCCCCGGGGCCTCCGGGGCTTCCGGGGTCTCTGCTGCGGGAGTCGCGTCGCCCGTCGCCGCGTTCTCCGTTTCCGACAGCAGGCGGCGGAGGGGGGTGGTGTCGGGGGCGGGCGCGGAGGCCGCTTCCACTGCCGCGGGCAGGCGGGTGGCGACGTCCGGGGGGAGGACGAGGCGGATCGGAGCGCCGGACCACGACAGTTCCCAGTGGGCCTTGTCCGCATGGGCCAGTGCCAGGTGGGCGAGTGCGGTGAGGCCGTCACGGACCGCGGACCGCAGCTCGTCCGGGGAGTTCTGCGGGGTTCCGGACCCGGCCAGGGGCAGCCGGGGCGCGATCTCGGTCCACAGCCGGCCCGCGTCGATCGCGTCCAGCGTCTCCTCGATCGTCGGCAGCATCGCGGCGTTCCCGCCGCGCACCGCGAACACGGCCTTGCGCAGCGGCTCCGCGGCCGCCGTGGCCGCCGACCACCCCTTGCTGCGGAACAGGTCCGCCCACCCGACCCGCCGGAAGCCCGCGACCTCGGCCACGAGGGTGGCCGACTCCACCGAGGCCAGCACGGCCGCACGGTCGCGGAGCAGCGACAGCCCGGCGGGCGCCGACGGGTCGTCGGGCCGGCCGTCGTCCGGCAGTTCCTCGATCAGCCGCACCCGTTCGGCCGTCGGCGGGTGCGAGTCGTACGGCGACTGCTCCTCCTCGAGCAGGCCCGCGCGCATCCGGGCCAGCTCCTCGCCGCGGTCCGAGTCCGCCAGCAGGTGCCGGAAGCCGCCGTAGAACTCGCCGGCCGGCGGCAGCAGCGACACCTTCCGGCCGGCCGTCGCGTACCGGGTCACGTAGAAGCCGAACGCCGTGCTCAGCAGCGGCACTTCGCGCAGGGCCGCGGCCGTGGTGCGCCGGCCCACCGCGAGCGCCGCGGCGCGGTCGGCGGCCAGCTCCTGGCGGCGCGCCACCGACTGGGACGCCCGCAGGTAGAACCGCGCGTACCGGACGTACAGGTTGCCCAGAAATGCGTGGCCGCGGCTGCCGTCCGCCGCGCCGGCGCGGAACGACTCGATGGTGTGCGTCATCGCGACGCGGCCGCGCATGGTGATGCCCGCCAGCCGGGTGTCACGGTGACCGTAGTGGCCGAACTCGTGGGCCAGCACGGCCCGCAGCCGCGGCACCGTGAGCCCGGTGAGCAGCGGCACGCCCAGGTAGAGGCTGCGCCGGCCCGGCACCAGGCCCAGCAGCCGGGTGCGTTCGGCCACCGCGGCGTTGACGTCGCCGATGAGCACCACACGGTCGGGGGCGCGGGTCCCCGCGAGCCGGGCCGCCTCGCCGACCTCGGCCCACAGTTCGGGCTGCGCCCGCGCGGTCACCTCGTAGCCGTCGGGGCCGTCGTCCCCCTTGCGCCGCACCAGGGCGAGCATGCCGTCGAGCACCGGCACCGTCAGCGCCAGCGAGATCAGCAGCAGCTTGACCAGGGCGAAGAGTGCGTGGCCGTGCAGCAGCCCGACGACCACGAAGGCGTCGAGCGTGAGAACGAGGCCCAGCAGGACCAGGCCCATCAGGTAGAAGCCGGCAAGCAGCAGCAGCGCGCGGGCAGCGCGCAGCGACGCGTTCATCGGAAGGTCCCCCCACAGGACGGCGAACCCCGTACCGCGCGGTCGCCGCACGGGAGTTCGAGCAGGAGCGGATCATACCGTCCGGCGCGCGCCGTCGCCCGGTGGCCGCGGGCTCCCGGGCGGCTACGCTCGGCGGCATGAGCGATGAGCACAGCGAGCACCGCACCGCAGGCGCCTCCGGTCACTCGGGCCACGACAGCCGGCACTTCGAGACGCTGGCGATCCACGCCGGCCAGCCGGCGGACGCCACGACGGGCGCGGTCGTGACCCCGATCTACCAGGTGTCGACGTACAAGCAGGACGGCGTCGGCGGCCTGCGCGGCGGCTACGAGTACAGCCGCTCGGCCAACCCGACCAGGACCGCGCTGGAGGAGAACCTGGCCGCGCTGGAGGGCGGGCGCCGCGGCCTGGCCTTCGCCAGCGGTCTGGCCGCCGAGGACTGCCTGCTGCGTACCCTGCTCGCCCCCGGGGACCACGTGGTGATCCCCAACGACGCCTACGGCGGCACCTTCCGGCTGTTCGCCAAGGTCGTCGAGCGCTGGGGCGTGCGGTGGTCGGTGGCCGACACCTCCGACGTGCAGGCGGTCCGGGACGCGGTCCGCCCGGAGACCAGGCTGATCTGGGTGGAGACGCCCTCCAACCCGCTGCTGGGCATCACCGACATCGCCGCGCTGGCGGACGTGGCCCGGCAGGCGGGCGTGCGGCTGGTCGTCGACAACACCTTCGCCAGCCCCTACCTGCAGCAGCCGCTCGCGCTCGGCGCGGACATCGTCGTGCACTCGCTGACGAAGTACATGGGCGGGCACTCCGACGTGGTCGGCGGCGCGCTGGTGACGTCGGACGCCGAACTGGGCGAGCAACTGGCCTACCACCAGAACGCGATGGGCGCGGTGGCCGGCCCGTTCGACGCGTGGCTGGTGATGCGCGGAGTCAAGACGCTCGCCGTGCGGATGGACCGGCACTGCGCGAACGCCGGGCGGGTCGCCGAGATGCTTTCCGCGCACCCCAAGGTGACGCAGGTGTACTACCCGGGCCTGGAGACGCACCCCGGGCACGAGGTGGCCGCCAAGCAGATGAAGGCGTTCGGCGGGATGGTGTCGTTCCGGGTGGCCGGCGGCGAGGAGGCGGCGGTGCGGGTCTGCGACCGCGCGCGGCTGTTCACCCTCGGGGAGTCGCTGGGCGGCGTGGAGTCGCTGATCGAGCACCCGGGACGGATGACGCACGCCTCGGTCGCGGGCTCCGCGCTGGAGGTGCCGGCCGACCTCGTCCGGCTCTCGGTCGGCATCGAGGCGGTCGACGACCTGCTGGCCGACCTCACGCAGGCCCTGGGCTGAGGCCTGGCCGTCGGACGACGTCAGGGCCGGCGCCCGCGAGGGCCCGGCTCTGACGGTCCCCGCTGATGCGCCGGCCCGCTCATGACGTGAACCGCCTTGCTCATGGGCCGGCCCGACCGGCCTCTTCCCGGCCGGGAGCCGAACCCGGCCCGCCCGCGCTCCGTTCGGGTCGGTCAGTTCGGCCCGCTCGTCGGCCACCAGTTGTCCGGGACCGGCGGCGCCGAGTGGTCCGGCCAGGCCAGGACGGCCAGCACGATCCCGGCGATCGCCGCGGCGGCGAGCAGCGCCCACAGCACGGTGTGCTCGATCCTGCGGCGGCGCACGATCCGCCGCCCGCGCAGCACCGCGCGGGCCGCGAGGTCCACGGGCACGACGGGGTGCGGGGTGTCGAGCAGCCGCCGCACCTCCTCGTCACGCCGGTTGGGCAGCGGGCTCACGGCGTGCCCTCGTAACGGTGCGAGCCCTGGCGGCGGGCGCCAACCGGCGCGGCGACCGCCGGATCGCGGGTGGCGTCGCCGCCGTCCGTACCGGGCGTGCCGGCGTCCGTACCGGAAGGCGCGTCCGCCCTTCCGCCATGGGTGTTCCTCGGGCGGGCGGCCCGCTGCTGCGCCGCCGTGGTCCGCGCCTCGGTGACCGACGCGGCGGGCGCCGGAGCGGGACGGCTGCGCAGTGTGGCGGTGGCCCGGGCGCAGATGGCCCGGACGCGGTCGGCCGGCAGCCCGAGCTGGGCGGCGGTCTGCTCCTCGGCGACGCCCTCGAAGAACCGCAGCGTGACGACCAGGCGCTCCTGTCCGGTGAGCCGGTCCAGGTCCCCGCCGCGCGGCCGCCGCCACCACGGCCGGTGGTGGAAGCGGCGGACGAGTTCGCTCCTGGCCTGCTCGTACGGGTCCTCCGCGCGCATCCGGAACCAGTCGGCGTAGACCCGCGCGAGCACGACGGTCAGCAGCCGTTCCGCTTCGGCGGGGTCGCCGGTCAGCAAGGTGGCGGAATGCAGCAGTCGGCCCCCCGCGCCGGCGGTGAACGCCGCGAACTCGGCGTCCCGTCGGCTGTCCGCTGCCGCCCGGCGTCTGCCCACGCCGCCATGGGACGGCAACCTCGCGTTCAGGTCAACCCCCTTGGCTGTCTCCGGGGACGACGGCGGCGACACCGGTGCCGGCCGGTTCCGGTGCGACCGCGGAGGCGGGAGCGCCGGGCGCCCCGGCGGTCCCGGGCACGGTGGCCGTACGGTCCGCAGGGGACACGTCGAGCGCGGCGGGAGCGCCGGGAGCGCCGTCGTCGGACTCGTCGCGCTGCCCGAGCCCCGCGTGCCACTCGGCGAGCGCGGTGTTGAAGCGGACCAGCAGGTCGGTGAAGACCTCCCGCTCCTGGGCGGTCCAGTCCTCGGTGACCTCCGACATCAGGCGACGCCGCGAGTCGCGGACCTCCTCCAGCCGGCCGCGGCCGCGCGGCGACAGGGCGAGCACCACGGCCCGGCCGTCCTCCGGGTGCGAGGTGCGCTTGACCAGTCCGGTGTCGACCAGCGGCGCCACCTGGCGGGTCACCGTGGAGGAGTCGATGCCCATCGCCTCCGCGAGCGCCTTGACGCCCATCGGCCCCTCCCGGTCCAGCCGGTTGAGGAGCAGGTAGGCGGCACGGTCCATGGAGTTGCGGGCCTTGCCGACGCCGCCGAGCCGCGTCTGTTCCGCACGGCGGGCGAAGAGGGCGACCTGGTGCTGGAGGCGCTCGAGGAGGTCGGTCGAGGACTCCGGGGGGTTGGACATGACCTTGAAGCTCGCGATCTGATCGGCCCTGCCGAAGGGGCGGGACGGCGGAAGTTGGGAGAAGAGTACGCGGACCGGATGGCCTCGGGACCCTTCCCGCGGAAACCCGGACCGGGTCCTGCAGGCCGGCCGGAGCGCCGCCCGCCCGTGGTACCCCCATGGTCCCGCCGCGGCCGGCCGGCCGCCTGTTCTGCCGCGTGCCGCAGACCTCCAGGTGAGCGCGGCGCGCGTGGCCCCCGACCGGAACTGGGAGACTGGCCCCATGAACCGAACGGCGCCCCAGTCGATCACTCTCGACGACATCCGCGGCGCGCACAAAATGCTCTCCGGGGTCGCCCGGGTCACCACGATGGAGGGCTCGCGCCACCTGTCGTCGCTGGTGGGAGCACCTGTGCACCTCAAGTGCGAGAACCTGCAGCGGACCGGCTCGTTCAAGATCCGCGGCGCCTACGTGCGGATCTCCGGTCTGCGCCCGGAGGAGCGGGCGGCCGGTGTGGTGGCCGCCAGCGCCGGCAACCACGCGCAGGGAGTGGCGCTCGCCGCCTCGCTTCTCGGCGTCCACTCGACCGTCTTCATGCCGGTCGGCGCCCCGCTGCCGAAGGTCGCCGCGACCCGTGAGTACGGCGCCGAGGTGCGGCTGACCGGAACCGTCGTCGACGAGACGCTGCACGCGGCCGGCGAGTACGCCGACGAGACCGGCGCGGTGTTCATCCACCCCTTCGACCACCCCGACATCATCGCCGGGCAGGGCACGGTCGGCCTGGAGATCCTGGAGCAGTGCCCGGAGGTGCGCACCATCGTGGTGGGCATGGGCGGCGGCGGGCTCGCGGCCGGGCTGGCGGTGGCGGTCAAGGCGCTGCGCCCCGAGGTGCGGATCGTCGGTGTGCAGGCGGCGGGCGCGGCCGCCTATCCGCCCTCGCTGGCGGCCGGCCGGCCGGTGGCGCTGGGCTCGGTGGCGACCATGGCCGACGGCATCATGGTCGGGCGCCCCGGGGACGTGCCGTTCGCGGTGATCCGCGACCTGGTCGACGAGGTCGTGACGGTCACCGAGAACCAGCTCTCCTCGGCGCTGCTGCTGTGCCTGGAGCGCGCCAAGATGGTGGTGGAACCGGCGGGCGCCAGCCCGGTGGCGGCGCTGCTCGCGCGGCCGCACGCCTTCGAGGGCCCGGTCGTCGCGGTGCTGTCCGGCGGCAACGTCGACCCGCTGCTGATGCAGCGCATCCTGCGCCACGGCATGTCCGCGGCCGGCCGCTACCTGTCCCTGCGGCTGCTGCTCACCGACCGGCCCGGCGCGCTGGCGACGCTGCTGGGCGTGTTGTCAGTGGTGGACGCTAACGTCACGGACATCAGCCATGTGCGGACCGATCCCCGGCTGGGCCTCACCGAGGCCGAGGTCGAGCTGCACCTGGAGACCAAGGGACCGGAGCACTGCACGGCGGTCACCGCCGCCCTGCGGGACGCCGGGTACACGGTGCTCGCCTGAGCGACCCTGAAGGACCTGAACACCAGAAAACCGGTTGACGCGATATATCGCGTCTGGCATTCTCGCGGACTGTCGTGAGAGTGCTGCCCGCGGTGGTCCGGGGGCGTGCACGCGGTGACCGGCCGGCCGATGAGTTTCACGGCGGCCGCCGGTCGACACAGGAAGCCGTGCGACTTCGAGGCGCGGCAGCAGTCACCCAAGCAACCACCGACGGGAGCGAAGAACATGCCGGGCGCCATCTACGCCGAGGGTCTCGTGAAGACCTTCGGCGACGTCAGGGCACTGGGGGGAGTGGATCTCGACGTGCCGGAGGGCACGGTCCTCGGCCTGCTCGGTCCCAACGGCGCGGGTAAGACCACCGCCGTCCGCGTCCTGACCACCCTGCTGCAACCCGACAGCGGTACCGCGATCGTCGCGGGCATCGACGTACTCAAGCACCCCAACGAGGTCCGCCGGCACATCGGCCTCTCGGGGCAGTTCGCGGCGGTCGACGAGTATCTGACCGGCCGGGAGAACCTGCAGATGGTCGGCCAGCTCTACCAGCTCGGCGCCAAGGACGCGCGCCGCCGGGCGGAGGAGCTGCTGGAGCGCTTCAACCTCGCCGACGCCGCCGACCGCACCGCCAAGACCTACTCCGGCGGCATGCGGCGCCGGCTGGACCTGGCCGCGGCCCTCGTCGTCAGCCCCCCGGTGATGTTCATGGACGAGCCGACGACCGGCCTCGACCCGCGCAACCGGCAGGCGCTGTGGGAGGTCATCCAGGAACTGGTCGCGGGCGGCACCACGCTGCTGCTCACCACCCAGTACCTGGAGGAGGCCGACCACCTCGCCCACGACATCTGCGTCATCGACCGCGGCCTGGTCATCGCGCGCGGCACCTCCGACCAGCTCAAGGCGCAGACCGGCGGCGAACGCGTCGAGGTCGTCGTCCACGACCGGGACCGGATCGACGAGGCCGCCCGCGTCCTCGCCCGCTACGGCCAGGGCGAGGCCAAGCTCGACCAGCACACCCGCAAGATCACCGTCCCGGTCACCGGCGGCGCCAAGCTGCTGGCGGAGGTCATCCGCGACCTGGACGGCTCGGGCATCGAGATCGACGACATCGGTCTGCGCCGCCCGACCCTGGACGACGTGTTCATCTCCCTGACCGGCCACACCGCCGAGGCGGCGGAGGGCACGGACGAGGAGAGCGGGGCCGGCGTCACCGCCGCCGCCGAGAAGGAGGCCGTGAAGTGAGCGCCGTCACCGACAACCCGTCGGTCACCCTGGCTCCCGTGGCCCGCGGCGGCCTGCTGCAGTCCGCGCACGACTCCCTCGTGGTGGCCAAGCGGAACCTGCTGCGCATGATGCGCATCCCCGAGGTCGTGATCTTCGGCCTGATCCAGCCGATCATGTTCGTGGTGCTGTTCAGCTACGTCTTCGGCGGCTCGGTCGCCGTCGGCGGCTCGCTCAGCGCCTCGGACTACCGGAACTTCCTGATGGCCGGCATCTTCGCGCAGACCGTCACCTTCGCCACCGCGGGCGCCGGCGCGGGCATCGCCGACGACATGCACAAGGGGCTCATCGACCGGTTCCGCTCGCTGCCGATGTCCCGCGGCGCGGTGCTCACCGGCCGCACCCTGGCCGACCTGGTGCAGACCGCACTGACCGTGGTGGTGCTCGCGATCGTCGGCGTGCTGGTCGGCTGGCGGATCCACAACGGCGTCCCGAAGATGTTCGGGGCGTTCGCGCTGCTGCTCCTCCTGGGCTACGCGTTCTCCTGGATCGGCGCGCTCATCGGGCTGTCGGTGCGCACCCCGGAGGCGGCCACCTCCGGCGGCCTGATCTGGCTGTTCCCGGTGACGTTCGTGTCGAACGCCTTCGTGGACTCCTCGCAGATGCCGGGCTGGCTGCAGCCGGTGGCGAACTGGAACCCGTTCAGCGCGACCGTTCAGGCGTGCCGCGTGCTCTTCGGCAACCCGGGCGTCAGCCCGTCCAGCGCCTGGCCCATGGAGCACCCCGTGTGGGCGTCCCTGATCTGGTCCGTCATCATCGTCGCGGTCTTCCGCACCTGGGCGGTCCACAAGTACCGCTCGGCGACCGCTTGATGCCGCCCGCTCGCCTCCGGGCGCTCTGACCCGGTGTCGACGGTCGATCGTGCTCGATCGCTCGTTCCTCGCGATCTCCGCGCGTTCTCCCTTTCGACACCGGCGCGCCCTTTGGCTCGCGCGCTACACAACCTGACGCACGACACATGACGCACGTGGCCCTGCCCGCCGGAGGGATCCGGCGGGCAGGGCCACGTTCTGTCAGGGTCCGACCGGGACGGCGTCAGCCCGCGTAGGGCTTGACCTCGAGGATCTTGACGGTCGCGGACTTGCCGTTGGGCAGCTCGTACTCGGCGTCCTCACCCGTGCGCTTGCCGGCCACACCGCGGCCGAGGGGGGACTGCGGAGAGTAGGTGTCCAGATCCCCGGCGACGCCCTCGCGGGAGCCCAGCAGGAACGTCATCGTGTCGTCCGGGTCGCCGTCGAAGGCGACGGTGACGACCATGCCGGGCGCGACGACACCGTCGTCGGCCGGGGCCTCGCCCACCTTGGCGGTCTCCAGGATCTGGTTGAGCTGGCGGATGCGCAGCTCAAGCTTGCCCTGGTCCTCGCGCGCCGCGTGGTAACCGGCGTTCTCCTTGAGATCGCCTTCCTGGCGGGCTTCCTCGATCTTGGCGACGATCTCGGCGCGTGCGGGACCAGACAGATGCTCCAGCTCGGTCTTGAGCTGGTCGTACGCCGCCTGGGTGAGCCAGGTGACGTTGTCGCTGGTCTGGGTCACAGGTGCTCCTCGTCGGTACTGTCGTGCGGTGTGCCTGTCCGGCGGACCTCCCGCGGACGTTCGCCCCCGCGTGAACGAACGCGGCCGGCGGATCGTCCCCGCCGACGGCGCCGCACTCCCCGCTCAGAAGACGGGGACGCGCCGTCGCCCGGTGAACAAGTGCATTGCCGCCGGGTGGCGGGACGAAACCACGAGCCTAACAATTCCCGGCCCGCAGCGGGAGCGAGCAGCGCCCGAACGCGTCACCGGGACTCACCGAGCGTGGCCGTTCGCTGCCATGCGTCACGGTCCGGTGCGGGACGTGCCGCGCCGATGCGACGGCCCCGCCGCGGGTCAGCCGGAGGCCTTGTCGCAGCCGACCAGCTCGCCGGTGGTGCCGCGGGCCGTGGTGCGCACCGTGACCACGGTGTCGACCTGTTCGGCGTGCTGCGTCAGGCGCACGTCCTTGCGGCCGACCTCGTTGTGGTCGGCGTCCTCGGAGCGCAGCGTGCACACCACGGTGGCGCCGGCGTCCTTGTGGACCTCCAGGTGGATCTCCACCGCCTGGTCCGAGACCGGCTTGAAGGCCACCACCTGGGCGCTGACCGTATGGCCGGCGATGCTCCGCCAGCCGTACCAGCCGATGCCGATCACCGCCAGCACGCCGAGCACCAGTGCGATCCGGCGCAGCTTGCGGTCGGCCCGGGCGTCGGCGTCCCGGTCGAAGCGTCGGTCGCCGCTGCCGTAGCGTCCCTCAGGCGGGGAGGCGGGCGGGCCAGGTCGCACGGCCGTCATGTCGGTTCCTCCCGTTCGGGGACCCTGGAATTATTCGTCCCCGCACTCGGTCACTATAGAAGGCGCCTCTCCCGCCCACGGAGGGGGTTCGACAACGGGAGACTTGAGGTTCCTGCCTTGACTGAGCAGCTTCGACTGATGGCCGTCCACGCCCACCCCGACGACGAGTCGAGCAAGGGCGCGGCCACCATGGCCAAGTACGTGTCCGAGGGGGTGGACGTACTGGTGGCGACCTGCACCGGAGGCGAGCGCGGCTCGGTGCTCAACCCCAAGCTCCAGGGCGACCCCTACATCGAGGAGCACATCCACGAGGTGCGCGCCCGCGAGATGGACGAGGCCCGCCAGATCCTCGGCGTCCGCCAGGCGTGGCTGGGCTTCGTCGACTCCGGGCTGCCCGAGGGCGACCCGCTGCCGCCGCTGCCCGAGGGGTGCTTCGCCCTGCAGGACGTGGACGCCGCCGCCGGTGCGCTGGTGCGCCTGATCCGCGAGTTCCGCCCGCACGTGATCACCACGTACGACGAGAACGGCGGCTACCCGCACCCCGACCACATCATGACCCACAAGATCTCGATGGTGGCCTTCGACGCCGCCGGGGACCCCACGCGGTACCCGGAGGCCGGCGCCCCCTGGACGCCGCTGAAGCTCTACTACAACCAGGGCTTCAACAAGCAGCGCACCATCGCGCTGCACGAGGCGCTGCTGGCCCGCGGCCTGGAGTCGCCCTACGGGGAGTGGCTCAAGCGCTGGGAGGAGTTCGCCCGCCCCGAGCGGAACATCTCCACCCACGTGCCGTGCGCCGACTTCTTCGAGATCCGCGACAAGGCGCTGCTGGCCCACGCCACCCAGATCGACCCCGACGGCGGCTGGTTCCGCGTTCCGATGGACGTCCAGCGCGAGGTCTGGCCGACGGAGGACTACGAGCTGGCGCAGACCCGGGTCGACGTCTCCCTCCCGGAGAACGACCTCTTTGCGGGCGTCCGCGGAGCCTAGGGGACAATGGGGGGCGTGACTCAGACCCACGCCCTCCACCAGCTCGTTCCGCTCGCCGCCGAGCTGGACGACAACAAGGTGACGCCCGGGCTCCTCGGCTTCGTGATCTTCGCCGTGATCGCCGTGGCGCTCTACGCGCTCATGAAGAACATGGGCAAGCAGATGAAGAAGATCGACTTCGACGAGAAGACCGGGACGACCGGGACGGCGGAGAAGGCCGACGGCGTCGTGCCGGGCGCGGCCGACCGCGCCCCGAAGGACACCGTGGGGCCGCAGCGGTCCGCCAAGTCCGGCGGCGCCTGACCGTTCCCGCGATCCGCGGTCCCGCGCCGGGTGCGCCGTGTCCCCCGGCCGTCCGCGGTCGCAGCCCGGTCCCGCGACCCGGTTGGGGAGCCCGGCTCCGGCGCCGTCTTCCCACGCCGGTCCGCCTCACGCCCCGCGGTCCGCTTCCCCCGCCGGGAAGGCCAGCGTCATCCGCGCCGAGCGGCCCGGCGTCATGCCCAGCCGCCAGGCGTCCCAGGGCCCGCCCGGGACGACGCTGTCCCGCTCCAGCAGCAGCGCGTAGGCGGCCGCGTACTCCGCGAGATCCGGGTCCTGCCCCGGATGGGAGCCGGCCGCCAGGGCCCGCAGCGACTCCCGCGCCTGCTCCGCGACCTCCGGCGGGTAGGCGGTGCCCGTGCCGCCCGCGCTGTCCCGGTCGGCGGCCAGCAGCGGCAGGATCGTCGCCCGCAGGAACACCGTCCAGTCACGGCCGCGGACGTCGCCGATCCCGGAGAACAGCCCCTCCGCCTCCTCCAGCAGCGTCAGCGCCTCCAGCAGCCGCTCGTTGCCGGCGTCGATCACCGCCAGCTCCACGCACGACCACGCCTCGCCGTGCTCCACCCCGATGCGCCGGAAGTCCTGCCGCGCGTCCTGCAGCAACTGCCGGGCGAAGCCGCTGTTGCGCAGGTTCCCGGTGCGGGCCGCCCGCAGGTCCCGGGTCACCCGCGCCGAGTGGTGCCGGGCGCACGCCAGCCCGTACACGTCCCGCATCCGGGAGAACATGCTGCGCGAGCGCTCCAGGACGCGCAGCGCCGAGTCGCCGTCGCCGCACTCCTCCAGCGCCTGGCCCAGGTAGTACAGCGTCCACGCCTCGCCGCGGGCGTCGTCGTTGCCGCGGTGCCGCTGCACCGCCTCGTCGAGGTCGCGCGCCGCGTCCTCCGCGGCGCCGCGCAGCAGCCGCGTCCGCGCCAGCTGCGTCAGCGTCCACGCCGAGCCGCGCGGATCGCGGGCGAGCGCGTACGCCTGGCCGGCCGCCCGCAGCTCCGCCTCGCCCTCGGCGACCCGTCCCAGCCGCAGGTAGGACTGGCCGAGCTGCAGATGCGCCCACGCCTCGCCCTGCACGCTCTCGTTCGCCCGGTGCAGCACCAGGGACTCGCGCAGCAGGGCCAGCGCCTCCTCCAGCCGGTCCGTGTCGCGCAGCACCGCGCCCAGCGCGTGGAGCGTCCACGCCCGGTCCTCGTCCAGCTCGGGCGACGCGCCCTGGATCGCCAGCGCCTCCCGCAGCTTGGCCTCCGCCTCCCGCAGGTTGCCCTGGTGGTGCAGGGTGATGCCGAGGCTGTTCAGCGCCCGCGCGGCGCCCGCCGGGTGCTCAGCCTCGAAGTACAGGTCCACCACCGACGTCAGCGTCGACCGCGCCTTGTCCAGCTCGCCGAGCTGCCGGGCGGCGATGCCGGTGCGCCACTGCACCGAGCGCACCAGCACCGAGCGGTCCTCCCCGGGCCGCCCGGTGCCCTGCTGGCGGGCCTGCTGGGCCTGCGCCATCTCGCTGATCTCGCCCAGCCGGTACAGGTCGCCGCGCAGCAGGCAGTAGTCGCACAGCGCGCCCAGCAGCGCCTGCACGGCGGCCCGGTCCACGCCCTCTACGTTGCGCAGCGCCCCGGTGATGAAGCTGGACTCCTCGTCCAGCCAGCGCAGCGCCTGGTCCAGCGAGGGGAAGCCGTGCTGGCCGAACCGCCCGGCCCGGGTCGAGGTCTTCCCCTCGACCAGCCGGATCACGGTGTTCGCCAGGTCCGCGTAGGAGCGGATCAGCCGCTCGTGCGCGGCGGCCCGCTCCACCGGGTCCTCCTCGTCCTGCAGCCGCTCGCCCGCGAAGCGGCGGACCAGCTCGTGCGGGCGGTAGCGGTTGCCGCGGACGTTGTCCACGAGCCCCGCGGCGGCCAGTTCGGCCAGTCGCCTGGCCGCCTCCTGCTCGTCCGTGGCCAGCAGCGCCGCCGCGGCGGCCGCGCCGAAGCTGGCCCGGCCGGCCAGCGCGAGCCGGCGCAGCAGCCGCCGGTTGGGCTCCGGCTGGTCGTGGTACCGGAGCGCCAGCACCCGGTCGACCGGGTCCCGCGGCCCGAACACCTCGATGTCGGCGGCGAGCCGGGCCGCGCCGCCGTGGTCGGACAGGGCCGCCCCGGCGACGCGCAGCGCGATCGGCAGGCCCCCGCACAGCACCCGCAGCCGCTCGGCCTCCTCCGGGCGCGGACCCGGCTCCCCGGCCGCCTCGGCGAGATCGCCGAGCAGCTCGAAGGCGCCGTCCGGGTCCAGCGGGCCGACCTCCAGGAAGTGCGTCCGGGCGCCGGGCAGTTCCAGGTCGAACGGCTCCCGGGCGGTGACGAGCACCAGGGACTCCGAACGTTCCGGCACGACGGTGCGCACCTGTTCGGCGGTCGTCGCCTCGTCCAGCACGATGATCACCGGCACGTCGGTGAGGTGCTTCTGGTACTGCTCGGAGAGCCGGCGCAGGTGCTGGCCGTGGTCCTGGCGGTCCTGCCGGTCCCGGAACAGCAGCTGGTCGCGGGGTGCGCCCAGCCGGTTCAGCAGGTGCAGCAGCGCGTCCCTGGCCGGCAGTGGCGCGTCCGCGCCCCGCAGGTCCACCACGCAGGCGCCCCGGAACTGGTCCTTGAGCTGCTGGGCCGCGCGCACCGCCAGCGCGGTGCGGCCGCTGCCGGACGGGCCGTGCAGCACCACCACGGTGGGCCGCACCGCCGTCGAGGCGCGGGCCTGGTGCACCCACTGCGCGATCTGCGCGAGATGCTCGCGGCGTCCGGTGAACGGGCCGCGGTACTCCGGGAGCTGGCCGAACGACTGCTCCAGCACGGCGCGGGCGCGGGCGGCGGCACTGCGGTCGCCCGTGCGGCGCTGCGGCGGGATGCCGGGGGAGGCGGGCGCCTTCCCGGACGCCTTGCCGGCCTGCTTGCCCGCCTGCTGTGGGTCCGCCGCCGGGCCGGACGAGGAGGGGGCGGCAACGTGAGGGGCGTCCGGTCGCCGTGCCTCCGGTGCCGGGGAGGGCGCGGACGGCGGGGCGGCCGGGGAGTGGGCCTCCCGCGTCTCCAGGAACGGGCGGATGCCGCGGCGCTCGACGGCCGCCAGCCAGAGCAGCCGGGCCTGCGCGGGTCCGCCCGGCGCGGCTGCGTCCGCCCTGCCGCGGCGCGCACCGGCCACGGCGTGCACCGCGCCCCCGGTCACGCCCACCACGACGCCGGTCGCCAGCGCCGCGCCGGCCGACAGCCCGAGGCCCAGGTCCATCGCGAAGGCCGCGCCCGCGGAGACGCCGGCCGCCAGACCGATCACGCCGACCGCCCGCGGGGGAGCGGCGGGCCGTGCCGCGCCCAGCGCGCGCCGGTAGGCCGCGTACTCGCGTGCCGCCGTGTCCGCGATCGCCGCCAGGTGCTCCCGGCCCTCGGCGAGCAGATCCGCGGTCCCGGCCGGCGTCCGCGGCCCGGCGTCCGCGACGGCCCGTTCCAGCAGCCGTTCGACCTCCTCGCGGTCCGCCGCCCGCAGCGCGATCCGTGACTCCGGCACATGCCCTCCCGCGAACCGGTCGACAACCCTGAGAGGTGTTGGTGCCCGTCCTGACGCCGCGTCAAGCGCCCGAACGGGTGTGGATCCCGTGCGCACGCGGGTCCCCGCGGGACAGCCCGCGCCTCAGGGGGCGTTGACCTACCGGAACGTCCCGCGCCGGGCTCGCGGTCCCCAGCGCGGGCCGTGTGTCAGCTCGTCCGGTCGTCCTCGGGCGCCGCGTCCGCGGCCGCCGCCTCGGCCGCCGCCCGCTCCAGCAGGAGGGCGCGTTCGGCGTTGTTGCGGGTGAGGGCGGCGGCCCGGGTGAACTCGGCCCGGGCCTCGGCGGAACGGCCGAGGCGGGAGAGCAGGTCGCCGCGGACGCTCGGCAGCAGGTGGTAGTCCTCCAGCGCGGGGCCGGCCGGGCCCGCGGCCAGGGCGTCGAGCAGGGCGAGGCCGTCGGCGGGGCCCCGGGCCATCCCGACCGCGACCGCGCGGTTCAGCTCGACGACGGGGGAGGGCGCCCGTGCCGCGAGCTGCTCGTACAGCGCGGCGATGGCCGCCCAGTCGGTCCGCGCCGGGTCCAGCGCCCGCGCGTGGCTCGCCGCGATGGCCGCCTGCAGCGCGTACGGGCCGGGCGGCACGCCGCGCGCCCGCGCCGCCGCCTCGGCCCGGGCCAGCGCCGCGAACCCGCGGCGGATCAGCAACTGGTCCCAGTGACGGCGGTCCTGGTCCAGCAGCAGCACCGGCACGGACCCGCTGGTGCGGGCCGCGGACCGGGACGCCTGGATCTCCAGCAGCGCGGTGAGGCCGTGCACCTCGGGCTCGGCCCGCATCAGGCCGCTCAGCACCCGGGCCAGCCGCAGGGCGTCCTCGCACAGCCCGGGCCGCATCCAGTCGTCGCCCGCGGTCGCCGCGTAGCCCTCGTTGAAGATCAGGTAGACCACTTCGAGCACCGAGGCGAGCCGGTCCGCGCGGTCCGGCCCGTAGGGCACCTCGAAGGGCACCTTCTCCCGGGCCAGGGTGCGTTTCGCCCGCACGATGCGCTGCGCGACCGTGGCCTCCGGGACGAGGAACGCCCGGGCGATCTCGTCGGTGGTCAGTCCGCCCAGCAGCCGCAGCGTCAGGGCCACCCGGGCCTCCCGGGACAGCACGGGGTGGCAGGAGACGAAGACCAGCCGCAGCAGGTCGTCCTCGATGACCTCGGGGTCGTCGGGCACCTCGAACGACGCCGACCCCTGGTCGAGTTCCAGCTCGTGGCCGAGCATCCGCAGCTTGCGGGCGTACGTCTCGTTGCGGCGGATCTGGTCCACCGCGCGGCGCTTGGCGGTGGTCATCAGCCAGGCGCCGGGGTTGCGGGGGACACCCTCCGCGGGCCACTGCTCCAGGGCGGCCACCAGCGCGTCCTGGGCCAGCTCCTCGGCGACGCCCAGGTCGTGCACCATGCGGGTGAGCCCGGCGATCAGGCGCGGGGACTCGATCCGCCACACGGCGTCCACCGCCCTGCGGGCCCGCTCGTCCGCCCTGCCGTCCCCCGTGTCGTCTGCCGTCACGCCAACCCATGACAGCAGGCCCGGGCCGCCCGCGCAAAGCACGGGCGGCCCGCACGGTGTGCCGAACGGCCCTACGCGGGTTCCTCGATCTGCCGCACCTGGGACCTGATGTCCCACTCGGGGCCGTGGATCGCCAGGAACCGGGAGGCCCACTCCACGGCCTCCTCCTGGGACTTCGCCTGGACGATGCAGTACCCGCCGACAACCTCCTTGGCCTCGGTGAACGGCCCGTCGAGCACGGTCAGCCGGCCGCCCGACTGCCGCAGCGCCGTCCCCTCCTCGACCGGGCGCAGCCCGCCGGTGTCCAGCAGCACGCCCGCCTTGGTCATCTCCTCGATCAGCTTGCCCATCTCGGTCATCAGCTCCTCGCTGGGGCCCTGGGCGGGCGCCTTCGACGGATCCAGCTCCAGCAGCATCATGAAGCGCATCGCACTGTCCTTCTCTGTGGTCCTCCGGCGGGTCCTCCCCGCCTTCACCTACGCGTCGAACGGACCCCGCGCGATTCGACACGCGGCCCGGAGGTTTTTTCCGGACCGGGAGGCGGGGTCAGGGAGCGCCGAGATCGACCTCGACGGGAAAGGGCGCGGCGGCCTTGATCACGCCGGTGAACACGTCGCCGTCGCGGTAGCGGTCCGCGGCCGGGTCGAGCAGACAGGTGTACACGAGCGGAAGCCCGGTGGCCGTCCGCTCGATCCGCCAGTAGAAGGGGATGCCGGCCTTGGCGTACTGCTCGACCTTGACGACGCGGTCCCTGGTCTCGGACCCGGCGGAGACCACCTCGACGACCAGGAGGACGTGCTCCGGGCGGGTGGGCGTCACGTCGAGCGGGCGGAGTCCCAGCGTAAGGGGGCCGCCCGGGCCGACATACGGATACCGGCGGTCACAGCGGGCGGCGGAGGCGTGAGAAAGTGACGGGGTGAACCGACTCGGTGACGCGACTTCGCCCTATCTCCTGCAGCATGCGGACAACCCGGTCGACTGGTGGCCCTGGGGGGAGGACGCGTTCGCGGAGGCACGCAAACGCGGGGTCCCGGTGCTGCTGAGCGTCGGCTACAGCAGCTGCCACTGGTGCCACGTCATGGCGCACGAGTCCTTCGAGGACCAGGCGACCGCCGCCTACCTCAACGAGCACTTCGTCGCGATCAAGGTCGACCGCGAGGAGCGGCCGGACGTCGACGCGGTGTACATGGAGGCGGTGCAGGCCGCGACCGGGCAGGGCGGCTGGCCGATGACCGTCTTCCTGACCCCGGACGCCGAGCCGTTCTACTTCGGCACCTACTTCCCGCCCGCCGCCCGCCAGGGCATGCCCGGCTTCATGGACGTGCTGCAGGGCGTCGTCGCCGCCTGGCGGGACCGCCGCGACGAGGTCGGCGAGGTCGCCTCCCGCATCGTCGGCGAGCTGACCGAACGGGCCGGCGCCTACAGCATGTCCGTGCCCATCGGGGAGAGCGAGCTGGGCGCGGCCCTGCTGGGCCTGACCCGGGAGTACGACGCGCGGCGCGGCGGCTTCGGCGGCGCGCCGAAGTTCCCGCCGTCGATGGCGCTGGAGTTCCTGCTGCGGCACCACTCCCGCACCGGCGCCGAGGGCGCCCTGCAGATGGCCCGCGACACCTGTGAGGCGATGGCCCGCGGCGGCATCTACGACCAGCTGGCCGGCGGCTTCGCCCGCTACAGCGTCGACCGGGACTGGGTGGTCCCGCATTTCGAGAAGATGCTCTACGACAACGCGCTGCTGATGCGCGTCTACGCGCACCTGTGGCGGGCCACCGGCTCCGACCTGGCCCGGCGCGTCGCGCTGGAGACCGCCGACTTCCTCATCGCCGAACTCGGCACCCCGGAAGGCGGGTTCGCCTCCGCGCTGGACGCCGACAGCGACGACGGCTCGGGCCGGCACACCGAAGGCGCCTTCTACGTCTGGACGCCCGCGCAGCTCGTCGCCGAACTCGGCGACGAGGACGCCGTGTTCGCCGCCGCCTACTTCGGCGTGACCGACGAGGGCACCTTCGAGGAGGGCGCCTCCGTGCTGCAACTGCCCCAGGGCACCGGCATGGTGGACGCCGACCGGGTCGCCTCCGTGCGGGAGCGGCTGCTGGCCGCGCGGGCCCGCCGGCCCCGGCCGGGACGTGACGACAAGGTGGTCGCCGCCTGGAACGGCCTGGCGATCGCCGCGCTCGCCGAGACCGGCGCGTACTTCGACCGGCCCGACCTGGTCCAGGCCGCGGTGGACGCCGCCGACCTGCTGGTGCGGGTGCACATGGACGAGCACGGACGGCTCTTCCGCACCTCACGCGACGGCGTGGCGGGCCCGAACCAGGGCGTCCTGGAGGACTACGGCGACGTCGCGGAGGGCTTCATCGCGCTGGCCGGGGTCACCGGCGAGGGCGTCTGGCTGGACTTCGCCGGGCTGCTGCTGGACTCGGTGCTGCACCACTTCACCGCGGACGACGGCTCCCTGTACGACACCGCGGACGACGCGGAGACGCTGATCCGGCGCCCGCAGGACCCCACCGACAACGCCGTTCCCTCCGGCTGGAACGCCGCCGCGGGCGCGCTGCTGTCCTACGCCGCGCACACCGGCTCGCAGGCCCACCGGTCCGCCGCCGAACGCGCGCTGGGCGTGGTGGGGGCGCTCGCGCCGCGGGCCCCCCGGTTCGTCGGCTGGGGCCTGGCGGTGGCCGAGGCGGTGCTCGACGGGCCGCGCGAGGTCGCCATCGTCGGCGCCATCGGCGACCCGCTGACCTCCGAACTGCACCGCACCGCCCTGCTGGGCGCGGCGCCCGGCGCGGTCGTCGCCATCGGCGAGGAGGGCTCGACGGAGTTCCCGCTGCTGCGGGACCGCCCCACCCGGGGCGGCCGTGCCGCCGCCTATGTGTGCCGGCACTTCGTGTGCGACGCCCCGACGTCCGAACCCCGCACCCTGCGCTCGCAGTTGCGCTCCCAGGTGTGGACGGGCCCGCGGCGCAGCTGACCTGCCGGCGCCGGCCCGCGGATCGCGTACCGCCCAGAACCGAACGCCGGCCCGAGGATCGCCCACCGTCCACCGCGAGGCGTGCGACGACGGCCCGCGGCATCCGCCCGGCACCCGCCACCGGGCGGATCCGGCGCCGCTTCTACGATGGTCCGCGCTCCTCGCGCCCGTGCCGCGCGGCCTCGCGGCGGGGCGCCGGAGAGGGGTGCGCGATGGATCTGGTGGTGCAGGGTGCGACCGTCGTGGACGGCACCGGGAACGGCCGGTACCCGGCCGACGTCGGGATCGACGGCGGCCGCGTCGTCGAGATCCGGCCGCCCGGCGGGCCGCGGCTGACCGCGCGCGCCACCGTGCACGCCGAGGGGCTCGTGCTGAGCCCCGGCTTCGTCGACATGCACGCGCACAGCGACCTCGCGCTGCTCACCGACCCGGCGCACGAGGCCAAGGCCGCGCAGGGCGTCACGCTGGAGGTGCTGGGCCAGGACGGCCTGTCCTACGCGCCCGCCGACGAGCCGACGCTCGACGCGCTGCGCACCCAGCTCGCCGGCTGGAACGGCGACGGCCGGGACGTCGACTTCGGCTGGCGCAGCGTCGGCGGCTACCTGGACCGGCTGGACGCGGGCGTCGCCGTCAACGCGGCCTACCTCGTCCCGCAGGGCACGGTCCGGGCGATGGTCACCGGCTGGGAGGACCGCCCGGCCACCGGGAGCGAGGTGGCCCGGATGTGCGCCCTGGTCGCCGAGGGACTGGAACAGGGCGCGGCCGGGCTGTCGTCGGGGCTGACGTACACGCCGGGGATGTACGCCTCGGACGCCGAACTCACCGAACTGTGCCGGGTGGTGGCCCGCTACGGCGGCTACTACTGCCCGCACCACCGCAGTTACGGCGCCGGCGCGCTGGAGGCCTACCGCGAGATGCTGGCGCTGGCCGCCCGCACCGGCTGCGCGCTGCACCTGGCCCACGCCACCATGAACTTCGGCGTCAACCGCGGCCGGGCCGGCGAACTGCTGGCCCTGCTCGACGACGCGCTGGCCGCCGGCACCGACGTCACGCTGGACACCTATCCCTACACCCCCGGCTGCACGACGCTGGCCGCGCTGCTGCCGAGCTGGGCCGCGGCCGGCGGTCCCGAGGCGACGCTGGCCCGGCTGCGGGACGACGCGACGGCCGAGCGGATCCGGCACGCGCTGGAGGTCGAGGGCTCCGACGGCAGCCACGGGGTGCCCATGGACTGGGCGACGATCGAGGTCTCCGGGGTGGGCGATCCGGCGCTGTCCGGCCGGGTCGGCACCCGCCTCGACGGCTGGCCGGCGGCCCGCGCGCTGCTGCTCGCCGACCGGCTGGGCACCACGATCCTCCAGCACGTGGGTGACGAGGCGAACGTGCGGGCGATCATGCGGCACATCACCCACACGGGCGGATCCGACGGGATCCTGCACGGCGCCAAACCGCACCCCCGCGCCTACGGCACCTTCCCGCACTACCTCGGCCACTACGTGCGGGAGCTCGGCGTCCTCGGCCTGGAGGAGTGCGTCGCCCATCTGTCCGGCCGGCCGGCCGCCCGGCTGGGCCTGGCCGACCGCGGGCTGGTCCGCGAAGGGTACCGCGCCGACCTGGTGCTCTTCGATCCGGAGACGGTCGCGGCGGGCGCCACCTACGACCGGCCGCGGGTGCTGCCGACCGGTATCCCGTACGTGCTGATCGACGGCCGGTTCGTGGTCAGGGAGGGCCGCAGGACCGACGTCCTGGCCGGGCGCTCGGTGCGGCGCGGCGGCCCGGGGTGGCGAAAAACACCGAGCGGCCCCGATGGCGTGCCCGTAAGGTGACGCACATGCAGGTGATCCAGTCCACGAAGCTCGCCAACGTCTGCTACGACATCCGCGGACCGGTGCTCGAGGAGGCCATGCGGCTTCAGGCGGCGGGCCACCGCATCCTGGAGCTGAACACCGGCAACCCGGCGCCGTTCGGGTTCGAGTGCCCGCCGGAGATCCTGGAGGACATGCTCAGGTCGCTGGGCACCGCCCACGGCTACGTCAACTCCAAGGGCATCCTGCCGGCCCGCCGCGCCGTGATGCAGCACTACCAGACCAAGGGCATCGACCTGGACGTCGAGGACGTCTACCTCGGCAACGGCGTGTCCGAGCTGATCCAGATGTCGATGCAGGCGCTGCTCGACGACGGCGACGAGGTGCTGGTCCCGGCACCGGACTACCCGCTGTGGACCGCCGCGGTGTCGCTGTCCGGCGGCACGGCCGTGCACTACCGCTGCGACGAGGGCGCGGACTGGTACCCCGACCTCGCCGACATCGAGCGCAGGATCACTGACCGCACCAAGGCGATCGTGATCATCAACCCGAACAACCCGACCGGCGCGGTCTACGACGACGAGCTGCTCCGCGGCTTCGCCGAGATCGCCCGCCGGCACCGGCTGATCGTCTGCGCCGACGAGATCTACGACAAGATCCTCTACGACGACGCCACGCACACGCCGTTCGCCGCGATCGCCCCCGACCTGCTGACCCTCACCTTCAACGGGCTGTCCAAGGCGTACCGGGTGGCCGGCTTCCGCAGCGGCTGGCTCGCGGTGTGCGGGCCCAAGGACCACGCGACCAGCTACATCGAGGGCCTGACCATCCTGGCGAACATGCGGCTGTGCGCGAACGTGCCCGCGCAGCACGCGATCGCCACCGCGCTGGGCGGGCGGCAGTCGATCAAGGACCTGGTCCTGCCGGGCGGCCGGCTCACCGAGCAGCGCGACGCCGCGTACGAGGCGCTCACCGCGATCCCCGGGGTCACCTGCGTGAAGCCGAAGGGGGCGCTGTACGCGTTCCCGCGGCTGGACCCGAAGGTGTACAAGATCAAGGACGACCAGCAGATGGTGCTGGACCTGTTGCGGGCCGAGCGGATCCTGATCGTGCAGGGCACGGGGTTCAACTGGCCCGAGCCGGACCACTTCCGCCTGGTCACCCTGCCGGCCAAGGAGGACCTGACCGACGCGGTCACCCGGATCGGCCGTTTCCTCACCGGCTACAGCCAGCCCTGACCTTCCCCCTCCCGCGGGGTGAGCCCTGAAGAGGGCCCACCCCGCGGGTGAGGTGAGCCTCAGCCCAGGCGGGAGACCAGGGCCTCGTACTCGTCCCACAGTTCCTTCGGAGTGTGGGAGCCGAACGTCTCCAGGTGGGCCGGGATGAGGGACGCCTCCTCGCGCCACACCTCGGGGTCGACTGTGAGCAGCAGGTCGAGGTCGGCCTGGCTGATGCCGAGCCCCGCGGTGTCCAGCGACCCCTCGGCCGGCACGATGCCGATCGGCGTCCGCACGCCCTCCGCCTGGCCGTTGAGCCGTTCGACGATCCACTTCAGCACGCGGCTGTTCTCGCCGAAGCCGGGCCACACGAAGCGCCCGTCGGCGTCCTTGCGGAACCAGTTGACGTAGTAGATCGTCGGCAGCTTGGCCGGGTCGTGGGTACGGCCCAGCTTCACCCAGTGGCCGAAGTAGTCGCCCATGTTGTAGCCGCAGAACGGCAGCATGGCGAACGGGTCCCGGCGCAGCTCGCCGACCTTGCCCTCGGCCGCGGCCGTCTTCTCGCTGGCCACGTTCGCGCCGAGGAAGACGCCGTGCTGCCAGTCGAAGGACTCGGTGACCAGCGGCACCGCGGAGGCGCGGCGGCCGCCGAAGAGGATCGCCGAGATCGGCACGCCCTTGGGGTCCTCCCACTCCGGCGCGATGATCGGGCACTGGGAGGCCGGGACGGTGAAGCGGGCGTTGGGGTGGGCCGCCGGGGTGTCGCTGTCCGGGGTCCAGTCGTTGCCCTTCCAGTCCGTCAGGTGGGCCGGGGGCTCCTCGGTCATGCCCTCCCACCACACGTCGCCCTCGTCGGTGAGGGCGACGTTGGTGAAGACCGAGTTGGCGTACATCGTCTTCATGGCGTTGGCGTTGGTGTGCTCGCCGGTGCCGGGCGCGACGCCGAAGAAGCCGGCCTCGGGGTTGATCGCGTAGAGCCGGCCGTCCTCGCCGAACCGCATCCAGGCGATGTCGTCGCCGATGGTCTCCACCGTCCAGCCGGAGATCGTCGGCTCCAGCATGGCCAGGTTGGTCTTGCCGCAGGCCGACGGGAACGCGGCCGCGACGTACTTCGCCTCGCCGCGCGGCGGGGTGAGCTTGAGGATCAGCATGTGCTCGGCGAGCCAGCCCTCGTCGCGGGCCATCACCGAGGCGATGCGCAGCGCGTAGCACTTCTTGCCCAGCAGGGCGTTGCCGCCGTAGCCGGAGCCGTAGGACCAGATCTCCCGGTCCTCGGGGAAGTGCGAGATGTACTTGGTCGTGTTGCACGGCCACGGCACGTCGGCCTGGCCCTCGGCGAGCGGGGCGCCGACCGAGTGCACGGCCTTGACGAAGAAGCCGTCGTCGCCGAGCTCGTCCAGCACCGGCTGCCCCATGCGCGTCATGGTGCGCATGGACACCGCCACGTACGCGGAGTCGGTGATCTCCACGCCGATCGCGGACAGGGGCGAGCCCAGCGGGCCCATGCAGAACGGGACGACGTACATCGTCCGGCCGCGCATCGAGCCGCGGAACAGCCCGCCGTCACCCTCCCGGCCCACGAAGACCTCGCGCATTTCGGCGGGGTCCTTCCAGTGGTTGGTCGGGCCGGCGTCCTCCTCGCGCTGGGAGCAGATGAACGTCCGGTCCTCCACGCGCGCCACGTCCGAGGGGTCGGAGGCGGCGTAGTAGGAGTTGGGGCGCAGGGTCGGGTCGAGTTCGGTGAAGGTGCCCTTCTCGACGAGTTCACCGGCCAGCCGGTGGTACTCCTCCTCGGAGCCGTCGCACCACACGACCTCGTCGGGCTGAGTCAGTTCGGCGATCTCGCCGACCCAGTTGATCAGTTCCTGGTGGTTGGTGGGAGCCGCAATGCCGCGCGCCACGATCGCTCCGTCCCGCCGGGTCCGCACAGACCGGCGTCACATGTTGAGGGTTCGGTTGGTGCCCCTTGGGGGCTGCGACCCGGACGCGTTCGTGGAGTGCTCATCCGGTGCCGACCGCACTCATATGAGTGTGAGCCCCTTCAAATGATTCTGTCCAGGGCAGGGGAGGTGACCATCGCCACGTACTCCAGCAGAGTCCTACTTATGGGTAACTTACGGTGCCGTAGGTACGATGAGCGGCATGACCGACGTGGACGAGACTGCCGCGGTACCCCCGCCTGCCGGTGCAGTGGACCTGCCGAAGCTCGCAAAACCCGTGCTCAGAGGGTGGTTGCACGCCGGGATGTTCCCGGCGGTGCTGGTGGCCGGCGTCGCTCTGACCGCGTTCGCGCAGAGCACCCGGGGGCGTATCGCGTGCGCCGTCTTCACGGTCACCGCGTGCGCGCTGTTCGGGACGAGCGCGCTCTACCACCGCGGAAACTGGGGGCCGCGCGGCTCAGGAATTTTGCGGCGACTTGACCATGCCAACATCTTCCTGATCATCGCCGGCACCTACACGCCGCTCACCATCCTGCTGCTGCCGGGGGCCACTTCTGAGCTGCTGCTGTGGCTGGTGTGGGCGGGAGCGCTGGCCGGCATCGCCTTCCGGGTCTTCTGGGTCGGCGCGCCGCGCTGGCTGTACACGCCCTGCTACATCGCGCTCGGCTGGGTCGCGATCTTCTTCCTGCCGGACTTCCTGCGCACCGGCGGTGTCGCCGTGATGGTCTGCGTGATCGTCGGCGGCGTGCTCTACAGCACCGGCGCGGCCATCTACGGCTTCAAGCGGCCGAACCCCTCGCCGCGCTGGTTCGGCTTCCACGAGGTCTTCCACTCCTTCACGCTCGCGGCGTTCATCGTCCACTACGTCGGCATCTCGCTGGTGGCCTACACCCACACCTGAGGCCGCGACCGCCCTCCGTTCCGGGCCCCGCCTCCCTCCAGGGAGGCGGGGTCTTTCGCATGCCGAGGGCGACGGCTACTTTTTTTGCGAGTCACTGTCATTTAACACTCGCTAGCGGGAGGGCCGATGAACGCCCCCTTGCCACCGCACCTCCGCCCGACCCACGCCGCTGGTGGGCGCTGGGCGCGCTCGGCCTGGGCATGCTGGTGCTGAGCTTCGACACCACGGTCCTCAACGTCGCGCTGCCGACCATGGCCGCGCACGTCGGCGCCACCGCCAGACGCTGCGGCAGACCGGTTCGGCGACCGGGCGCTCGCCGCGTCCGCCGACGCCGCCTACTGCACGGCATGGACCTGGCGCTCGCGGTGTGCGGGGGCGCGGCGCTGCTGGCGGCGGCCTGCTGGCCGTCCTGCTGCCGAACCCCGGGCCCGGCGACCGGGATGCCCGCCGCGGCCGGGTCCACCGCGGCCCCGGCGGTCATGGCCGACCCGAGCGAAGACGGCCGACAATGACGCCATGTGCCCTCGACTCAGCGACGCCACCCCCCGGCCGGGTCTGCGGGAACGCAAGAAGATCCAGACCCGCCAGGCCATCCGCACGGCCGCGTACCGGCTGTTCGCCGAACAGGGCTACGACGCCACCTCCGTCGACCGCATCGCCGACGCGGCCGACGTTTCCCCGAGCACGGTCTTCCGCTACTTCCCCACCAAGGAGGACATCGTCCTGACGGACGAGTACGACGCGGACATGGCCCGCGAGTTGCGCGAGCGGCCGGCCGACGAGCCACCGCTGGTGTCCGTGCGGGTCGTGCTGCACGACTCCTTCGCCCGCATCCTCGGCGACCCGGACAGCCGCGAGGAGCTCGTGCAGCGCGAGGAACTCGTCCGGGACGTGCCCGCGATCCGGGCCCGCGCCCACGAGAGCCTGTCGGCCACCGGCCGGCTGCTCGGCGGAGTGATCGCCGAGCGCACCGGCCGCGGCAGCGACGACCTGGAGGTGCGGGTGTTCACCGCCGCCGTCTTCGGCGCGATCCACGAGGCCGCGCTCTACTGGGTGGAGAAGGGCCGCACCGAAGACCTGCTGGACCTGCTGGAACGCGCGCTGGGCATGCTCCGCAGGGGACTCGACCTGTAGCGGTCAGAAGAAGGTGCGGATGTAGGCGGTGACCTCGGTGCCGCGCGTGGCGGGGATGAGCTGCCACTTGTCGAAGGTCGTGCAGGGGTGGGAGACGGCCAGGCCGACCCAGTCGCCGACCTCCAGCGGCTCGTCGTGCGGCAGGGTGAGCCAGGTGTGCTGGTCGGACAGGCGGGCGACCCGGACGCCGTGCGCGGGCGCGCGGAGCTCGCCGGTGCGGGCCGAGCGGATCACCGCGACCTGGGGGAGCCCGAGGTCGTACGGGGCGTCCCGCTTGCCCGCGTTGAGGAACGCCTGCTCGGGCTCGGGGCGCGAGACCACCTGCGTCCACAGGCGGAACGCCGGCTCCAGCGCACCCTCGTCGGGGATCCGGTTGAAGGGCGTGACCTTGCTGTAGTGGTCCTCGTCGTGCGTCACGTACGCCCCGGACCGCAGCAGCTTCCGCACCGGCCGGGAGAACTCCGGCAGGTCGGCGAGCTCCTCGGCGACCGCGTCGAACCACGCGGAGCCGCCCGCGCTCACCACGATCTCCTCCGCGTCCGCGAGCAGCCCGGCCGCGTCGAGACCGGACGCCAGCGCGACCAGCCGGCGCAGCCACGCGCGGACCGTCTCCGGAGAGGCCGCGGGCACCTCGCCCTCGTACCCGGCGACGCCGACCAGCCGCAGTGTGCCCGCCGCGGCGACGGCCTCGGCCACGGCGGTGCCCTCCTTCTCGGTGCGCACCCCCGTCCGCGCGCCCTCGCCGCCCCCGAGCTCGACGACCACGTCCAGCGGCCGCCGCACTCCGGCCGCGCGCAGCGCCGCGTCCATCAGCTCCACGCCGCGCACCGAATCGACATAGGTGGTCAGCTCGAACGACGGGTCTCCGTCGAGCTGTTCGCCGATCCAGCGCAGGGCGGCGGCGTCCACCAGCTCGTTGGCCAGGAAGATCCGCCGCACCCCGAACTCCCGGCAGACCCGGATCTGATGGGGAACGGCGACCGTGATGCCCCAGGCGCCGTGCGCGAGTTGGCGGGCGAAGAGCTGCGGGGCCATCGAGGTCTTGCCGTGCGGCGCGAACGACAGCCCGTGGTCGGCGGTGAAGCGTTCCAGCAGCTCCAGGTTGTGGTCCAGGGCCTCCTCCGACAGCACCAGGACCGGCGTGCCGAACCCGCCGCCGAACAGGTCGCGCCGCTGCGCGGTGAGCTCGCCGACGGTCAGGCCGGCCGCGTCCCAGGGCATGCCCTTGAAGCGGTGGCCCACCGGCTCCCGGTCCAGCTCGGCGACCCGCTCGTCGATCTCCATCGTGCCTCCCGGCCGTGCTCTCACGAGGTGCGTTGCATTCTGTGCAACAGTCATTGCGTATGCTGCTCACGGCTGTCTAACATCCGGGCCAGTGCCGGGTCAACGACGGCCGGTTCCCGAGGGATTGCGAGGGCGAGCATGACGCCGGAGTTCGACGTCGTCTGCCTGGGCGAGTCCATGGTGACCTTCGTCCCCTCCGTCCCCGGGCGCCTCGCCGACGTGCCCGCCTTCGACCGGACCATCGGCGGCGCCGAGTCCAACGTGGCCTGCACCCTCGCCCGCGCCGGGCACCGCACCCGCTGGATCAGCCGGGTCGGCGCCGACGGCTTCGGCGACCACCTGGTCGGCGAGATCGCCGCGTGCGGCGTGGACGTCGGCGCGGTGCGCCGCGACCCGCACCGGCCCACCGGGGTGTACTTCCGCACCGCGGGCGACCGCGACGCCACCGGCGCCGGCCGCGCCGAGGTCGTGTACTACCGCAGGGGCTCAGCGGCCTCCGCGCTGTCGCCCGCCCTGGTGCCGCGGCACGAGGCGTGGTCGGGCCGGGTGCTGCACCTGACCGGCATCACCGCCGCGCTCTCCGCGACCTGCCGCGACCTGATGCGCCGGCTCACCCACCGCGAACCCGGCCGCCCGCTGGTCTCCTTCGACGTCAACCACCGGCCCGCGCTGTGGCGGGACGGCGACCCGAAGCTCCTCACCGGTCTGGCCCGCGGCTGCGACGTGGTGTTCGTCGGCGAGGACGAGGCCGCCACCGCCTGGGGACTGCCGGACGCCGACGCGGTGCGCGCGGCGCTGCCCGAGCCGGACCTGCTGGTGGTCAAGCAGGGCGAGGCGGGCGCCACGGTGTTCCACGGGACCGGGCGGCTGCACGTACCGGCGCCGGCCGTCGAGGTCGTCGCCCACGTCGGCGCGGGCGACGCCTTCGCCGCCGGCTTCCTCTCCGCGACCCTGCGCGGCCGGCCGCTCGCCGAGCGGCTGCGGCACGGCCATCTGCTGGCCGCCGCCGCGCTGACCGTGCCCGGCGACCAGGCCGTACCCCCGACCCGGGCACACGCCGACGCGCTTGCCGCCCTCGACGACGCGGCGTGGGGGAGACTGCGGCTGGGCCCCGGCTGGACGGGCGGGGCGGAACAGCCCGGGGAACACGGCGAGCGGGCGGGGCATACCCGGCGGGAGGTACGGACATGAGCCAGACCGTGGACCGCGCCCTGAGCATCCTGCCGCTGCTGGCCGAGGGCCCCGCCGGGCTCGACCAGGTCGCCGGCCGGCTCCAGGTGCACAAGTCCACCGCGCTGCGGCTGCTGCGCACCCTGCACGAGCACGGCCTGGTCCACCGCCAGCCGGACCAGCGCTACCGGCTCGGCGCCCGGCTCTTCGCGCTGGCCCAGCAGGCCGTGGAGGCGCTCGACGTCCGGGAGATCGCCCACCCGCACCTGGCCGAGCTCAACGAGCGCACCGGCCACACCGTCCATCTGGCGGTGTACGAGCAGGGCGAGGTGGTCTACATCGACAAGGTGGACAGCCGCTACCCGGTGCGCATGTACTCCCGGATCGGCCGCCCGGTGGCCATCACGGTCGCCGCGGTGGCCAAGCTGCTGCTCGCCGACCTGCCGGAACCCGAACGGCGCGCGGTCGCCGAGCGGCTGGAGTACCCGCGCTACACCGCCCGGTCGACGCCGGACGCGGCGGCGTTCCTGGCCGAGCTGGCCCGGGTGCGCCGCCAGGGCTGGGCCGCCGACCTCGGCGGTCACGAGGAGTCCATCAACTGCGTCGGCGCGCCGCTGCGCGGCCCGGACGGCCGGGTCCTGGCCGCGATGTCCGTCTCGGCGCCGAACGTCGTGGTGTCCGCCGAGGAACTGCTGCGGCTGCGGCCGCTGGTCCAGCGCACCGCAGAGGCCGTCAGCGCGGAGCTGTGCGGCACCGCACCCGATCACGATCACCCCGGCCGGAGTCCGCTGGGCCCGGCCGGGACCCCTGCCCACCCCGACGACCCTTCCGAGGACGCACCCGAATGAGCGAGCTGCCCGAGCACAACCCCACCCAGCTGCCCCACCTGCCGAAAACCGCGATCGTCCCGGCCGGCGCCTCCGAGCCGCCGGCGAAGTTCTCGCACGGCGTGCGCAAGGGCAACATCCTCCAGGTCGCCGGGCAGGTCGGCTTCCTGCCCGCGGACGGCACCGACGGGCAGCGCAAGCTCGCCGGGCCGAGCCTGGCCGAGCAGACCCAGGCCACCTTCGCCAATGTGCAGGCCGTGCTGGAGGCCGGCGGCGCGACGTGGGAGGACGTGCTGATGATCCGCGTCTATCTCACCGACACCGGCCACTTCGCGGAGTTCAACCAGATCTGGAACGACTACTTCGCCGGTCTCAAGGAGGCCCCGGCGGCCCGCACCACGGTGTACGTCGGCCTGCCGGCCGGCCATTTGGTCGAGATCGACGCGCTGGCCGTGCTGGGCTGACCGCCCGCACGCCGCCGCCGCGGCGCACACGGTTCCGGGCCCGGGAGACGCCGTCTCCCGGGCCCGGCGGTTTCCCGGGGTCGCGGATCAGATCACGACATGGCGTGGACGTGCGGGCCGACGCCGTTGGACCAGGTGTTGCCGGCCGACGCGTCCCAGTTGGTCGACCAGGTCATCGCACCGCCGATCCCCGGCCAGGTGGTGCTCGGGTGCCAGCTGCCGCAGCCGGTGCCCTTGGCCAGGCAGTCCAGCGCGTTGTTCACCACGGACGGGCTGACGTAGCCGGAGCCCGCCGCGCTGGTGGACGCCGGGGTGCCGATGCCCACCTGCGACGGGGACAGGCCGGCCTGGATCGCCGTGCAGGCCAGCGTGGTGATGAAGTCCACCGAGCCCTGGCTGTACACGCCGCCGTCGCAGCCGTTCATCGAACCGCTGTTGTAGTACTGCGTGTTGACGATGGTCAGGATGTCCTTGACCTTCAGCGCGGTGGCCAGGTAGTCGCTGCCCGCGGAGAGCATGTCGATGGTCTGCGGGGCCATCGTGATGATCAGCCCCGAACCCGCCTTGGCGCTCAGCGCGCGCAGCGCCTGCGGCATGTAGGTGGAGTCGATGCCGTTCTCGAGGTCGATGTCGACGCCGTTGAAGCCGTACGTCTGCATCAGCGAGTAGACGCTGTTGGCGAAGTTGGTGGCCGAGGCGGAGTCCCGCACCGAGATGGTGCCGTTCTGGCCGCCGACGGAGACGATCACCTTCTTGCCGGCCGCCTGCTTGGCCGCGATGTCCGCCTTGAACTGCGCCACGCTGTAGTTCAGCGACGGGTCGAGCGTGAAGGACACCGCGCCCGGCGTGGTGGTGGCGTCGGCGAAGGCCACCGCGATGATGTCGTACTGGTTCTGCACCTGCGCGATGGTCTGCACGGTCGCGCCGTTGTTGAAGTTCTGCCAGTAGCCGGTGACCACGTGCTTGGGCAGACCGGTCGTCGGCGGCGTGGTGGGGGGCGTGGTCGGCGGGGTCGTCGGCGGCGTGGTGGGGGGCGTCGTCGGCGGGGTGGTGGGCGGCGTGGTGCCGGTGCCGCCGGGGCCGGAGAGCGTCACGTCGTCGGCGTAGTACGCCGGCTGCGCGTACCAGCCGTGCAGGTAGACGGTCACCGACGTGGTGCTCGCGCCCGTGGTGAAGTTGACGCTGAGCTGGGTGTAGGAGGACGCGCTGGGGGTCCACGTCGACGGGTCGGTGCCGCCGGTCCCGGTGGCGCCGAGGTAGACATAACTGCCCTGGACGTAGGCGCTCAGCGTGTACTGCGAGTTGGGCTGGACGCTGATGGTCTGGCTGCACTGCGCGTTGTCGCTGCTGGTGGGCGTCGCCTTCAGGGCGGAGGAGCCGGAGTGCACCGGGCTGCCGACCGTGGCGCCGGAGCCCGCCGTGCAGGTCCAGCCGGAAAGCCCGCTCTCGAAACCGGAGTTGGCCACCAGGTTGGTGGTGGCGGCCCCGGCCTCGCCGGAGTTGACCAGGGCGACGCCGGCGCCGATGACGGCGGCGGCGCTCAGCCCGGCGAGGGCGCGCTGCAGGACGGTCGATCTGCGCCGGGAATGACTCGTGTGATTCGCGTGCGATGCACGTTCCACGACTGCCTCCTGGGGGCAAGGAGTTGGGGGGTGGTGGGTGTGCCGAGGACGTGGGGGACGTGACCACGTCAATGACGTGTCAAGGGAGAAAGCTGGTCCAGACCAATCGGGTTGTCAAGACCTCTGCTGGACACCTGTCGTTCACCGGGTCCGATCCGCAACTTTCCGCACCCGAACCGCTACACATCGATAAGCTGACGACCGCGAATGACCAGGTGGAGTGCGTTCGCCGGGCGGAGACGGGGAGGTTCCGAATGCCGAGCGTCATCATCGCCACCGCGGACGACCTCGCGCTGTCCCTGGAGGAACAGGTGACGCGCACCTCCGCCGCGCTGGACGCCCACGGCCACATCGTCGCGCTGGCCCCGGCCGAACCCGCCGATCCCGCCCGCCGCCGCCTGCACACCGTGCGCGCCGCGCTGGAGGCGGACCGGATGGCCATCGTGCCGATGAGCCTGCCGCCGCTGGCCCGCACCCTGCTCGGCGAGCAGCTCCGGCAGTTGTCCGGAACCGACCTCGGCCCCGGGGTCCTGGCCGGCGCCGCGCGCCTGCTGGCGTACTACCTGCACGCCGGGGCGCTGCTCGGCTCGGTCGCCAGGCTGGACCGCGTGCCGGTGAGCGTCGCCGACCACGTCAAGTCCCTCGTCCCCGGGAAACACTTCGCGGTCCTCGCCCACCCCGCCCCCCACCTCGGCCCGGCCGAGGCCGACGCCGTCCCGCCGGGACCCGGGTACCAGACCCAACTGGCCGTCGCCGGACGGGCCCTGGACACCGGATGGATCACCGGGCCGCTGGCCGCCGTCTGGCGCACCCAGCACCTGCGCGAGGTGCCGCTGCCCGCCGACTCCGCGCGCTGGTGGGGCACCGGCAAACTCGTGGAGTTCACCGCCTACATCGCCGACGTCGGCATGCTCTACCAGCTCGTCACCTCGGTCCGACGCGACACCTGCACCTGGTGCGGGCTCGAAGTCATCGGCGACCAGTGCCTGTTCTGCGACACCCGGCTGGGCACCCGCACCACGCCCGCCAAGCACGCCGCCGCGGCGCCGGACGGCCGCCCCGCCGCCCGGGCGTCCGTCGAACCCCCGGCCCGCCCCCAACTCGAACCCCACAAGCGATAGGTGCGACCGCACATGAACTCACGTCAGCGCCGTGGTGTCGTCCTCCTGGTGGTCTCCGTGCTCTGCGCGGCGGTGGCCCTCGCCGGGGTGGTCGCCGTCGTCCGCGACGCGCGGTCGCAGGTGGGGCCGAAGGTCACCGCGTACGAACTCACCCGCGACGTACCGGCGTACACCGCGCTGACCGGCTCCCAGGTGCGCCGGATATCCGTGCCCAGGCGCTGGCTGCCCGACGCCGCGATCCACAGCCCCCAGGAGTACCAGGGCAAGATCGCCGCCGTGCCGCTGACCAAGGGCTCGCTGCTGCAGTCCGACATGGTGGCCGCCCGGCCCGACCTCCAGCCCGGCCAGATGGAGATCGCCATCATGATCGACGCCGAGACCGGTGTGGCCGGCAAGATCACCCCCGGCGCCCGCGTCAACATCTTCGCCACCTTCGCCGGCCGCAAGGACACCGACCCGGACGTCTCCCGGATCATCGTCGCCAACGCGCAGGTCATCGACGTCGGCGAGATCAAGGCCTTCGACAAGTCCGACGACGCCCAGCGGGTCTCCGAACAGGGCGTCCCCATCACCTTCGCGCTCGGCGCCGAGGACGCCCAACGCGTCGCCTACGCCGAGTCGTTCGCCCGTCACGTGCGCCTGGCGCTCGTCGCGCCCGGCGACACCTCGCCGCCGCCGGCGGGATCCCGCAGTTACACCCTGGCCGGGGACGCGGGGGTGAAGCCGTGAGCGTCCGCATCCTCGCCGGGACCGGGGACCCGGACGCCGCCCGCGCGCTCACCGGGCTCCTCGGCCAGCTGCCCGGCGCGGAACCCGCGCCCGCGCTCCGCGACTCCACCGCGCTGCTCGACGCCCTCGCCAGGGCCGCCGAGTACGGCCCCGAGGACCTGCCCGAAGTCGTCGTCGTGCACGACGTGATCGGCCCGATGCCCGCGCTCGACCTGGTCCGCGACATCGCACTGCGCTTCCCCGCCACCGGCGTCGTGCTGCTCACCGCCGACGCCGGCCCGGCGATGCTCGCCTCCGCGATGAACGCCGGCGCCCGCGGGGTCATCGGACTGCCCCTGTCCTACGACGAGCTGGGCGCCCGGGTGGAGGCCGCCGCGAGCTGGGCGGTCGGCGTGCGGCGGCACCTCAGCCCCGGCCGGGCGTCCCTGCCCGCCGTCGCCGGCGGCACCCTGGTCGCCGTCGCCGGGGCCAAGGGCGGCGTCGGCACCACCGTCACCGCCGTCCACCTCGCGCTCGCCGCGCACGCCTCCGGGCGGTCCACCGCCCTGGTCGACCTCGACCTGCAGAGCGGCGACGTCGCCTCCTACCTCGACGTGCAGTTCCGCCGCTCGGTCGCCGACCTCGCCGACATCGCCGACGTCTCCTCACGCGTCCTGCACGACGCCATGTACGTCCACGAGTCCGGACCCGCGCTGCTGCTCGCCCCCGGCGACGGCGAACGCGGCGAGGAGGTCACCGACCGCTCGGCGCGACTGCTGCTCACCGCGCTGCGACAGCGCTACGAGGTCGTGATCGTGGACTGCGGCACCCAGGTGACCAGCGCGAACGCGGTCGCGGTGGAGACCGCCGACGTCGCGGTGCTGGTCACCACGCCCGACGTGATCGCGGTCCGCGCCGCCAAGCGCGTGGTCCGGCTCTGGGACCGGCTGCAGATCCGCAAGCCGCAGGACACCACCACCGTCGTCAACCGGCACAGCCGGGGCAGCGAGATCCAGCCGACGCTCATCGGGCGCATCACCGGCACCCGGGTGGCCGCGTCCGTCGTGCCCGCCGCCTTCCGCGAACTCCAGCCGGTCATCGACTCCGGCCGCCTCCACGACCTCGACGGCCGGTCCACCGTACGCGCCGGGATCTGGGCGCTGGCCGGCGAGCTGGGGCTGGTCACCGGCGCGGCGCTGCCCGCGGGACGCGGCCGCAGACCGCGGCGCGGCGGGGACCGCGGGCAGATCGCCCTGGAGACGCTGGGCATGACCCCGATCATCCTCATCACCCTGATCCTGGTCTGGCAGGCGGTGCTCGCCGGCTACACCTTCACGCTGGCCGGGGACGCGGCGGACAAGGCCGCGCGGGCCGCCGCGGTCGGCGCCGACGCGCGGGCGGCGGCGGTCTCCGACATGCCCGGGGCGTGGGCGGACTCGCTGAGCGGCCCGACGGTCACCCGGGACAACGGCACGGTCGACGTGCAGCTCAGCATCCGGGTCCCGGTGCTCTTCCCGGGCGCCGTCGACTTCTGGGTGCCCGTCCACGGCCACGCCCGCACGGTCGACGAGGAGGGCCGCCCATGAGGTGCGCCCTGCCGGCCGGCTTCCCCCACCTGCCTCAGCCCCCTTCTCCGCCGCGGGTTCCCCGAGCCCGGACCCTGTCGGGGCACGTCCTGCCCCTTGCGGCCGTCTGCCGACTTTCGCCCGTCAGCGGGTTGCGCGCGCGGTTCCCCGCGCCCCTGTTGTGGTGGACGCCGTCCTCCATCTCGCGGCTCGTACCCCGTAAGGGGCGCCGGGGGAGCCGGGTGACGGCGCGGGCGCGGAGGGCGGGCCCGCGAGAGAGGGGGGTGGCCTCCCTGGAGTACCTGGGCATGCTCCCCTTCCTCCTGCTGATCGCCCTCGCCGGCATCCAACTCGGCATCGCCGCCTACTGCGGTGAGCAGGCCGGCACGGCAGCCCGCACCGCCGCCCGCACGGCGGCCGAGCACAGCCCGCACCCGGACGCCGCCCAGGCCGGCCGGGACGCCGTGAGCGACTGGGTGCACCCGGACATCCAGTTCACCGAGAACGGCGACACGACCGTCAAGGTGACGGCCACCGTCCACATCCCGTCCGTCTTCCCCGGCGTCCACCTGTTCGACCCGGTGACGCGTTCCGCGACGATGCCGAAGGAGGACGCCACGCCATGAGCCTCCGAGCCCGCCTCGCCGTCGACGAGGCCGCCCCGCAGACGCAGGAGGGCCACATGGTGGCCGTCTACCGGGCGAAGCTGCTCCAGGAGATCGACCTCGCCGAGATGTCGGCGCTGTCCGCGGCCGACCGCCGCGCCCGCCTCGAACGCGTCCTCGGCCACATCATCAGCCGCGAGGGCCCGGTGCTGTCCACCTCGGAACGCGCCGCGCTGATCCGCCGGGTGGTGGACGAGGCGCTGGGCCTCGGCATCCTCGAACCCCTGCTGGAGGACCCGTCGGTCACCGAAATCATGGTGAACGGCCCGGACCGGATCTACGTCGAGCGCGGCGGCCGCGTCGAGGCCGTCGCCGCCCGCTTCTCCTCCGCCGAGCAACTGCTGCAGACCATCGAGCGCATCGTCTCCACCGTCAACCGCCGCGTGGACGAGTCCAATCCGATGGTCGACGCCCGGCTGCCGTCGGGCGAGCGCGTCAACGTCATCATCCCGCCGCTCGCCCTGACCGGCCCGACCCTGACCATCCGCCGCTTCCCGCGCGCCTACACGCTGCAGGAGCTGATCGGCCTCGGCACGCTCGACGAGCACATGCTGCTGCTGCTCTCCTCGTTCGTCCGCGCCAAGTGCAACATCATCGTCAGCGGCGGCACCGGCTCGGGCAAGACGACGCTGCTCAACTCCCTGTCGGGGCTGATCCCCGACGGGGAGCGGATCATCACCGTCGAGGACGCCGCCGAACTCCAGCTCCAGCAGGAGCACGTGGTCCGGCTGGAGTCGCGGCCGCCGAACGTCGAGGGCGAGGGCCGGGTCACCATCCGCGACCTGGTCCGCAACTCGCTGCGCATGCGGCCCGACCGCATCATCGTCGGCGAGGTGCGCGGCGGCGAGACGCTGGACATGCTCCAGGCCATGTCGACCGGGCACGACGGTTCGCTGGCCACCGTGCACGCCAACTCCGCCGAGGACGCGGTGCTGCGGCTGCAGACCCTCGCCTCGATGAGCGAGGTCAAGATCCCGTTCGAGGCGCTGCGCGACCAGATCAACTCGGCCCTGGACGTCGTCGTCCAGTTGCAGCGGCACATCGACGGCACCCGGCGCATCGCCGAGATCGCCGTCCTGTCCTCGCGGGGCCGCGACGCGTTCCGGCTCACCACCGCGACGCGGTTCCGCGCCGAGCCGCTGGGCGTCGACCGCATCGTCCGCGGCTGGTACGAACACCGGCCGGTGCCCCGGGAGATCGGCGAGCGCCTGTACCTGGCGGGCGAGCACGTGCCCGCCGCGTTCGGCGTCGGCGCCAGCGAACTCGAACTCGACAGCCGGGAGGCGAAGTGACCAGCTCCCGTGAACTGCTCGCCGCCGGCCGGGACTTCGCCTCCGGGCCGTATCCGGCGCTCGTCGTCGGCGCCACCTGCCTGGCGCTGGTGCTCGGCGTGTGGGGGCTGTCCGCCTGGTGGGGCGGGCGGGCCGACCGGGCCGCGCTCGTCGAACGCCTGGCGGGCGACGGCGGCCCCGGCCCGCGCCGCGCGCCCTTCTCCGGACTGGACCGGCGGGTGCGCCGGTACGGCTGGGGGCGCCGGCTCGCGGGACGGCTCGCGGCCACCGGCACCACGCTCACCCCGGGCCAGTTCACCGCGGCCGTGATCGGGCTGGTCGCCGGGGCGTGGATCGTGGCGGCCGTGGTCCTCGCCCCCTTCTTCGGGCCGATCGCCGCGATCCTGGCCGCGTGGGCGGGCTACTCCTTCCTGGAGTGGCGGCGGCGCGTGCGCACCGAGCGGTTCATCGCCCAACTCCCCGAGCTGGCCCGGGTCCTGGCCAACGCCACGCAGGCCGGCCTCGCCCTGCGCACCGCCGTGTCGATGGCCGCGGAGGAGCTGGAGGCCCCGGCCGGCGAGGAGCTGAAGCAGGTCGCCGACGCGATGGCGCTGGGCCACTCCGTCGAGGACGCCCTCGGCGAGCTCCAGCAGCGGCTGCCCAGCCGGGAGTTGATCGTGCTGGTGTCCACCCTCGTGCTCTCCAGCCGGGCCGGCGGCTCGGTCGTGGAGTCGCTGCGCAACCTCACCGTCACGCTGGAGGAGCGCAAGGAGACCCGCCGCGAGGTCCGCACCCAGATGTCCCAGGTGACCGTCACCGCGTACGCCGTCCCGGTGATCGGCATCGGCTCCCTGCTGCTGCTCGACCGCATCATGCCCGGCTCGCTCGGCGCCCTCACCGGTTCCAACGTCGGCCGGGTCTGCGTGCTGATCTCGCTGGCCCTGTACGTCGTCGGCTTCGCACTCATCCGCCGCATGTCCCGGATCGACGTGTGAGGAGCGCGCGATGACCCTGCTCGGACTGGCCCTGGGACTCGTGGTCGCGGTGTGCGTGGCCGCGGTCGTCCACGCGGTCGGCATGATGCGCGCCGAGGTCAGGCTGCCGGAGGACCTCCAGCTCGCCCTGGACGTCGGACGCACCCGGACCACCCGCACCGGCAGCCTCATCGACCGGGCCGGCATCCGCTGGGCGCCGACCGTGCTGCGGCTGATGGGACCGGCCCGCATCGCCCGGATGCGGGCCCGCATCGAGCACGCCGGCCACCCCTACGGCCTGACCGTCGAGCGGTACGCGGCCCGCCGCGCCGTCTACGGCGGGCTCGGCCTGCTGTGCGCGCTGCTGCTGCTCACCCGGGGCAGCTGGCTGCTGGCCCTGATGCTCCTGGCCTACGGCTGGTGGTGGGCCGACCTCGGCATCTGGGTCGCCATCCGCCGCCGCCGCGACGACATCGAGCGGACCCTGCCGGACTTCCTGGACGTCCTTGCCGTCGTGGTCAGCGCCGGACTCGGCTTCCGTCAGGCCCTGGAGCGCGTCAACGCGGTCTACCAGGGCCCCTGGTCGGACGAAGTACGCATCGCGCTGCGGCAGATGGACGTCGGCGTCAGCCGCCGGGACGCCTTCGACCAGCTGCGCAAGCGCAACCGCAGTGAGCAGGTGGGGCAGTTCGTCACCGCGCTCCAGCAGGGTGAGGAGCTGGGCGCGCCCATCGCGCGCACCCTGCTGCAGATCGCCACGGACATGCGCCGCACCGAGGCCCAGAACGCCCGCCGCCGCGCGGCCCGCATGGTCCCCCGCGCGACCCTGGTGGTCACCACCCTCCTGGTCCCGGCCACGATGATCCTCCTCATGGCCGGCACCGTCATCGGCTCCCAGATCCACTTCGGCGACCTTTTCGGGGGCAACGGATGACGCCGCGGCGCCCCGCGGATGAAGGCGGTCCGCTTGGGGGAGGTGATTGCGTGACGGGGGTGCCACAGGACGTGATCAACCGTCATGCTGACGGGACGCGTGTCGACGATGTGAACAGTGGTTCGAACCTGGCGCGGCTGTGGTCGCTGACCAGTCAGGTGACAAGGGATGGGGCGAACAAGCATGAACAAGTGGGCACTTCAGCTCTATGTGGCTGCGGGAGCCCTGCTCCGCGAACGCTCGGACCGGTTCGCGGCTCGGCACGGCGCCCCGCGAGGCGACCGGGGGCAGGGTTCGATCGAGTACCTCGGTATTGCCGTGGTGATCGTGGTGATCATCGGCGTGCTGGCCGGTACGACGGACATCGGGCAGAAGATCAAGGACGGCATCCTGAACGAGATCGGGAAGATCACCGGCGGCTGAGGCGGTGGGGACGGGTGAGGAGGGGGGGACGCCCGCTGCGGGCGAGGGGGTCCCGTCGTCCCGGCGGCGACAGCGGACAGACGGTCGGTGTGTACGTCGTCGCGATGGCAGCACTGTTCTTTCTCGCCTTCGCGTACTTCGCGGTCGGACAAGCCACCGTGAAGCGCAACGGCGCACAGACCGCCGCGGACGCGGCCGCGCTCGCCGCGGCCCGGCAGTACCGGGATGAGGTCAAGACCGACTTCCTCCACGCGCTGACCAGCGGCGATCTGACGGAACTGGGCAACCTCCTCAATCGGTTGGGACCGGACGACGGCGCGGCCTGTTCCGCAGCGGGATCGTATGCGGGGGACAACGACGCCGAAGTGCAGTCCTGTCAGCAGGTGAATGGTCCTCCCGGTTACACGGTCGGTGTCAGGTCCACTGGCACGGTCGGGAGTTCGGTGATTCACGGAACGCAGAACATGCACGCGGTGGCGTCGGCCACGGCCGTGGTCGAGCCGCGCTGCCAGGCGGGCGACAAGGACGGCAACAGCGTTCGGTTCACCTGCGACGATGGTGACCTGACCATCGATCCGACCGCGAGCGGCTTCCTGCTGGACCTCGCGGACTTCTATTCCGTCCACCTGAGCAAGTGACCACCGGCAGACGGCCGAGAGAGCGGGGAACGATGCGATACGGACGCAACTCCGTTGCCGTGGCGGCGGTCGCCGTCATGGCGGCGGTGACGGTCGCGGGCTGCGGTGGCGGAGGCGGGAGCAAGAAGGCCGAAGACAAGCCGACGGACTCGGCGCCGAGCAAGGCCGCCGCGTCGGCCGGTAGCGCCGGAGCGACCCCGTCCGGGTCGCCGACCACGGTGCTGGCCCAGATGAAGGGCGAGCACGACATGGTGGTCACCATCACCTCCGCCGAGCGCGATTCCGGCGGATTCGTGACCGTCGAGGGGACCGTCGACAACGAGGGCAGCAGCTCGTTCGACGCCACGTACTGGAACGGTCCTGAGGTGGCGCTGCAGAAGTCAGGGGCCTCCGTGGCCGGCGCGGTCCTGGTGGACGAGGCGGGCAAGAAGCGGTACTACGTACTGCGGGACACGGACGGGCGTTGCCTGTGCACCATGGGACTGGTCGGAATTCAGCCCAAGGAGTCCCGCCCCTTCTTCGCCCAGTTCCCCGCCCCGCCCGCGGCGACGACCCAGGTCGAGTTCGACCTGCCCACCATGCCCCCGGCCAAGATCACGCTCTCGGACGGAGAGGGGTGAGCCCGGTATGAAGCCCGCAGCCGCCGTGCTGGTCGTCCTGCTGACCGCCGGTGCCGCCACCCTGAGCGCGCCCGCCGCCCTCGCGGATCCCAACCCGCCGCCGAGCGCGGGGGAGCCCACCCCGACCGCGCCGGTGCGGGTGGACCCGACGTCGCCCGGGCTGCGTCTGCCCGAGGGCGCGACGCTGGCGCCGCCGAAGGTGCTGGACATCGTGTCGGTCAGCGACCAGAGCTCGGTCGCCGCGAGCCAGCCCGAGCAGCGGCAGGAGACGTCCAACTCCACGATCACCTACGCGCTGCAGTCGGAGGTGCTGTTCCCCAAGGACAGCGCGCAGCTCTCGCCGAGCGCGACCTCGCGGCTGCAGGCCATCGCCTCCGACATCAACGCCCGTCACGTCACGTCACCCATCCGTGTCTTCGGGTTCACCGACGATCTGGGCACCAGCGCCCACGGTCTGGTGCTGTCCAAGCAGCGGGCGGACGCCGTGTACAAAGTCCTGGCAAGGGAACTGGGCGCACTCGGTGACGGTTCCCACACATTTCAAGTACGTGGCTACGGCGAGGACTATCCGATAGCGGACAATTCCACCGAAACCAGCCGCCGCCAGAACCGCCGCGTGGAGATCACTTTCACGCCACCTGCCGCGTAACGTCCTGAAGGAGCGTGCGGACGCGGTACGGTGTAACTCCCCCCCTCGGGCCGGTTCGCTCTCCCCCCCCTGCGAACCGGCCCGTTTTTTTGTGGGGCGGTTTTCGGCCTGCGGGTCCCGGAACGGACGCCTGGTGGCAGGCGTCCCAGGTACCGGAACGGTAGATTTCCGGCATGCGGACCAGAGCGGGACATCTCGTCGTGGCGGCACTCGCGGTGACCGCCGCGGGCTGCTCCGTCGGCCAGGGCTCGCCCGACGGGTGGCGCTATCTGCGCACCGGGCCGGTGGCCGTCGCCCTGCCCAAGACCTGGCGCGTGCGGCCGGATGGCGCGGAACTGCCCGGCGCCCACGGCCGGACCGACGCATCACTCAGCGTGACCGCATCCACCGCGTCCAGCACGTCCACGGCGTCCAGCACGTCCAGGGCCTCCACCGCATCGACTGCGTCCTCCGCACAGCCCGGCCGGATCCCGGCGGACGCCCGGCGCGAGACGCTGACGATCGACGGCCGGCGCGCCCAGGTGCTGAGCTTCGCGCAGGCCGCTCCCGACGGCCGCCCGGCCGGGCACGTCGAGGTGCGGGTCCGCGACCGCGAGGGCCACCCCGTCACGATCCGCGCGTGGGCGGTCGACGGCACCGCCCACGACCCGGCCCTGCTCCAGGAGATCGTCAACAGTGTGGAGTTCCCGGTCACCTGACCCGGGCTCAGCCGGCGCGCCGGCCCGTGCGCGGCGCGGAGAACACCGCCGATCCGGCCCGTACCTCCAGCACCGCGCCGCGCACCACACCCCAGCCGGCCATCGCGCCCGCCTCGGCCTCCAGCACGTGCCGGGCCCGCAGCCGGGGGCGGCCGATCCGGCCCGGCGGCATCGTCCGCACCGCCAGCACCCGCAGCCGCCGGTCCAGGTAGGCGACGTCGATGGCGAACCGCATCCGCACGGTGTGCACGCTGGACGCGGGAGTCAGCAGCAGCGCCCCTTCGACGCCATCACTGCCGAGCAGGCCGCGGGTCCTGGCCCGGTACGACGCGGCGATCCGCAGCGCCACTTCGGCGCCGGGCGCCAGCAGCGTGCCCTCGCCGTCCTGCCGGCGTCGGCGCATGCGTCCTCCCCAACGGGCTCCTGTACGGTCGGCCGGTGCATGTCTATCTGATCGCGGGTGCGGCCGTCTGGGGAATAGCCGTCGGCCTGCTGCTGCCGCGTGCCGCCTACCGGCTGGCCGTCGAGGCGGACCAGCCGTGGGCCTCGGCGTGCCCGGCTGGTCACCCCGTACGGGGATGGCTCGGGCCCGCGCGGTGCGCGACGTGCGCGGAGGGGCGCCCGTACGGCCCCGGGTACGGCACGGCCGCGGCCGCGGCCGCCGCCTGTGCGGCGCTCGCGGTCGTCGTCGGCGCGCACCCCGAACTCGCGGTCTGGCTGCTGCTGGTGCCGGTCGGCGTCGTGCTCGCCCGGGTGGACCTGAAGGTGTTCCGGCTGCCGGACGTCCTCACGCTGCCCGCGCTGGCCGGGACCGCGGCGCTGCTCGGCCTGGTGACGCTGCTCCCGTCGCACGACGGGTCATGGACCCGGGCGCTGATCGCCGCCGCGGTGCTGGGCGCGGTCTACTTCGTGCTCTTCTTCGTCAATCCGGCGGGCATGGGCTTCGGCGACGTGAAGCTCGCCCCGACGATGGGGCTGGCGCTCGGCTGGTACGGCTGGGGGACGGTGTTCCTCGGCACGATGCTGGGATTCGGCCTGGGCGCGGTGCTCGGCCTCTTCCTCCTCGCCACCCGCCGCGCGAACCGCAAGACCCCGATCCCCTTCGGCCCGTTCATCCTCGCGGGCGCCTTCGCCGCGCTCCTCCTCACCTGAACGCCGCTCGTTCCGCCTCGCCGGCGGAAAGGGGTGGCCCGGGCCGTGCGGGCCCGGGCCACCCCTTTCCGTGCGCGTTCCGCGCCGACGCCGCGGACGCCTACGCGTCGCTGCTGACCGACCAGAGGTTGACGCCCTCCGGTTCGACCGCGTGCCGGTCGATCTCGGCGAGCTCCTCGGCGGTGAGCGCGGGCGCGCCGACGGCCGCGACGTTCGCCTCCAGCTGGGCGACCGACGAGGCGCCGATCAGCGCCGAGGTCACCCGCGGGTCCCGCAGCACCCAGCTCAGCGCGAGCTGGGCGAGGGACTGGCCGCGCGCGGCGGCCACCTCGTTCAGCGCCCGCAACCGGGACACCGTCTCGTCGTTGACCAGCGACGGGTCGAGCGACTTGCCCTGCGCCGCCCGCGAGTCCTGCGGGATGCCCCCGAGGTAGCGGTCGGTCAGCAGGCCCTGGGCGAGCGGCACGAAGCCGATGCAGCCCATGCCCTCCTCGTCCAGGATGTCCAGCAGGCCCTCGTCCTCGATCCAGCGGTTGATCATGGAGTACGACGGCTGGTGGATCAGCGGCCGCACCCCCATCTCGCGCAGGATGCGGGCGGCCTCACGGGTGCGCTCCGGGCCGTAGGAGGAGATGCCCACGTACAGCGCCTTGCCCTGCTGGACCGCGGACGCCAGCGCGCCCATGGTCTCCTCGAGCGGGGTCTCGGGGTCGAAGCGGTGCGAGTAGAAGATGTCGACGTAGTCCAGGCCCATCCGGTCCAGGGACTGGTCGAGCGAGGCCAGCAGGTACTTGCGCGAGCCCCATTCGCCGTAGGGGCCGGGCCACATGTCGTAGCCGGCCTTGCTGGAGATGACCAGCTCGTCGCGGTAGGGACGGAAGTCCTGGGCGAACAGGGTGCCGAAGTTGGCCTCGGCGGCGCCGTACGGCGGGCCGTAGTTGTTCGCCAGATCGAAGTGGGTGATCCCCAGATCGAAGGCACGGCGGAGGATCGCCCGCTGGGAATCCAGGGTGCGGTCGTCACCGAAGTTGTGCCAGAGGCCCAGGGAGATGGCGGGAAGCTTGAGGCCGCTGCGGCCTGTGCGGCGGTACTCCATCGAGTCGTAGCGCTCGTCGGAGGCGCGGTAAAGGGTGCGGATGTTCACGCTCCCCTGCTTATCACGGGAGGTTGAACCGCTTACTACCCGCGCCCGGTGCGGCCGCCCCGGTTCGTCCGCCAGGGCGTTCGCGCAGTAGTGTGGCCGCCGGGCGTCTAAGCGCAGGAGGGGCTGGTACGCGATGAATCTGCGCGACCTGGTGTACGGGTTGTACTCCCGCAGGGTGGAACGCCGGCTCGACGTGTCGCAGGCCCCCAAGCACGTCGGCGTGATCCTGGACGGCAACCGGCGCTGGGCCAAGGCCGCGGGCGGCACCACCGTGCAGGGCCACCGGGCGGGCGCGGACAAGATCGCCGAGATGCTCGGCTGGTGCGAGGAGACCGGCGTCGAGGTGGTCACCCTGTGGCTGCTGTCGACCGACAACCTGGACCGCCCCGGCGAGGAACTCGTCCCGCTGCTGGGCATCATCGAGGACGCGGTGACCGACCTGGCGGCGACCGGCCGCTGGCGGGTGCACCACGTCGGCACCATGGACCTGCTGCCCTCGCACACCCAGCGGGTGCTCAAGGAGGCCGAGCAGGCCACCTACGGCAGCAGCGGCCTGCTGGTCAACGTCGCCGTGGGCTACGGCGGCCGGCAGGAGATCGCCGACGCCGTGCGCTCCCTGCTGCACGAGCACGCCGGACGCGGCACCTCCATCGAGGACCTGGCCGAGATCCTGGACGTCGAGCACATCGCCGAGCACCTCTACACCCGCGGCCAGCCCGACCCGGACCTGGTGATCCGCACCTCGGGCGAGCAGCGGCTGTCCGGCTTCATGCTCTGGCAGAGCGCCCATTCGGAGTACTACTTCTGCGAGGTCTTCTGGCCCGCGTTCCGGAAGGTCGACTTCCTCCGGGCGCTGCGCGACTACGCCGCCCGACACCGCCGCTACGGATCGTAACCGCGGTTTCGCCGCCTGATCCCGGGCCGGGACCCGCCCCGCCAGGGGTGTTGCCGGTTCCCCCGGTGGCGCGGAATGGACGATGAGCGGTCGGTGACCGGTCGATGACCGACGGATGACTGTCATATGCATTCGCATGGGGTCGCGTTTTCCCGGGCATATCACAGGCAGACCGGCATCCTGGCCCTGGGTGCCGGACCGCAGACTCACCTCTCCCGAGGGGGTTCGTCCACACGTGGTGACCAGCAAGAATCGCCGTGATCACGACCGGCGCACGTACGTACTCGACACCAGCGTGCTGCTCGCCGACCCCAACGCCTTCGCCAGGTTCGACGAGCACGAGGTAGTGCTTCCGGTCGTCGTGGTGACGGAGTTGGAGGCCAAGCGCCACCACCCGGAGCTCGGCTACTTCGCCCGCCAGGCGTTGCGCCAGCTCGACGAGTTCCGGATCCGCTACGGCAGGCTCGACGCGCCGATCCCGATCGGGGACATCGGCGGCACCCTGCGTGTCGAACTCAACCACTCGGACCCCGGGGTGCTGCCCGCGGGATTCCGGCTCGGCGACAACGACTCGCGGATCCTCGCCGTCGCGCGCAACCTGCAGGCCGAGGGGTACGACGTCACCGTCGTCTCCAAGGACCTGCCGCTGCGGGTGAAGGCCTCCTCGGTCGGCCTGCTGGCCGAGGAGTACCGGGCCGAGCTCGCCATCACCTCGGGCTGGACGGGCATGGAGGAGCTCGTGGTCTCCGCGGACGACGTGGACGCGCTCTTCGCCCAGGACACCGTGGAGCTGCCCGAGGCGGCCGGCCTCCCCGTCCACACCGGTCTGGTGCTGCAGTCCGACCGCGGCAAGGCGCTGGGCCGGGTGGCCCCGGACGGCCGGGTGAAGCTGGTGCGCGGCGACCGTGAGGCGTTCGGCATCCATGGCCGCAGCGCCGAACAGCGCATCGCCCTGGACCTGTTGCTCGACCCCGAGGTCGGCATCGTCTCGATGGGCGGCCGGGCCGGCACCGGCAAGTCGGCGCTGGCGCTGTGCGCGGGCCTGGAGGCGGTCCTGGAACGCCGTCAGCACCGCAAGGTGATGGTCTTCCGCCCGCTGTACGCGGTCGGCGGGCAGGAACTGGGCTATCTGCCGGGCACCGAGGCGGAGAAGATGAGCCCGTGGGCCCAGGCCGTCTTCGACACCCTCTCGGCGGTGACCACCAAGGAGGTCGTCGAGGAGGTCGTCGCCCGCGGCATGCTGGAGGTCCTGCCGCTCACCCACATCAGGGGCCGTTCGCTGCACGACGCCTTCGTGATCGTGGACGAGGCGCAGTCGCTGGAGCGCAACGTGCTGCTGACGGTGCTGTCGCGTGTCGGCGCCGGCTCCCGCGTGGTGCTCACACACGACGTGGCGCAGCGCGACAACCTCCGGGTGGGCCGGTACGACGGTGTCGTCGCGGTGGTGGAGAAGCTGAAAGGCCATCCGCTGTTCGCCCACGTGACGCTCACGCGTTCCGAGCGGTCTCCCATCGCCGCGTTGGTCACCGAGATGCTGGAGGACGGCGTCGGCTGACCAGCCGGGGAGCATCCCGGCCGATGTCCGTCGGCATCGGACAAGCCGGGCAAAAGCCCCGTCCTATTTGACGGGTAATGCGATGAGTTGAGGCTGCTGCGCCCTCCCAGGAGGGCGCAGCAGCCTAGCGTTTGGGTGAACGATCCGCAGGCAATTACCGCCGTCCGCGGCGTGTGAGCTTTGCCACTCAACCGGAAATTGCCGCAACGCGTCCCCGTACGGCAGGGTGTGAGGCTGTCAGGCCCCGCTCATGGCACCCCTGCGCCCGCAAGGGCACGGGATACAGCACCACACAACATCACATCGACCGCCATGAGCCGCCCGAGCAACACGCGGAACCCGCAAGGGACTTCGCACCGGGACAGTGCCCCCGTGACCGACCGGCCCGTACGGCGGACCGGACAGGGGGACCGAGCCAGGGGCACGATTGCGTCCGTGCGGTCACCAAGCGGGCGACTCCGGAAGGAAACCGTGTGAGCCGGATCTCGGTCCGGGGACTGGCAGTGGCCTCGGCCACGGCAGTCACCACTGTGGGCGCCGTCGTCGGCGTCGCGTCAGGTGCGGAAAAGGGCGGCCCCAGCGAGCCCGTCGAAGCAGCCGGCACGACGACCCTCCTCGCGGACATCCCCGAGGGGCAACAGGTTCAGCAGGCATCACTGACCGAGCAGATCCAGGCTCAGTCGGACGCCGCGGACACGGCAGCGCGCCAGAGCGCCGAGCAGGCCGCCCGTTTGCAGGCCGCCAAGGACGCCTCAGCCAAGAAGAAGGCGGCCGACGAGAAGGCGGCGAAGGCCCGGGAGGAAGCGGCCAGCCGGGGAGACTCACGGGCGACGTTCCCCGTGCAGAGCTCCTACTCCATCGCCCAAGTGCAGGCGATGGCGAAGCAGATCGTCGGCTCCGGCCAGTTCGCCTGCTTCTCCAACATCGTGACCCGTGAGAGCGGCTGGCGGTACACCGCCGTCAACCCGTCCTCGGGCGCCTACGGCCTCGTGCAGGCCAACCCGGGCACCAAGATGGCCTCGGTCGCCACGGACTGGCGGACCAATCCGGCCACGCAGATAAAGTGGGGCCTGAACTACATGAACAGTCGTTACGGCAGCCCCTGCGGCGCCTGGCAGTTCTGGCAGGCGCACAACTACTACTAGGCCGGCCTCGTCACGGCACCGGCGTACCCCGCGCCCCTCGGGTACGGGATGTCACGCCGCCGTCCGGCCTGAGCAACCCCGATCCCGGGTAACGTCGTCTCCCACAGGGATGTGGTGGCACAGCGGTGCCACAGCGACGGCCGAAGGGGTCAGGGGAGCACCATGCCGGAAAAGCGCCATTGGAGCGTCGCGCTGGCCTCAGGGCTGGCCAACCTCGCCGGGCGCATCGAACAACGGCAGGCCGAGGTCAGCGCACGCGACGCCGACGCCCGGCAGGGCACGGACCCTGCCGCACCCGGGCACGACGCCGGCTCCGCCACGGCGGAGCCGGCCGCCCGGTCCGCCCCGGCCGCGGCACGAGCCACCCCGGCCCCCGCTCCGGCGGCGGCCGTCGCCACCGCCGAGCGGCCCGCCGTGCCGCGCGCCGTCCCGGCCCAGCGCACCGCGGCCTCCGTGAGCCCGGTCTCGGCCGTGCCGTGGAGCATGCGGGTCGCCGCCGAGATCGGCTGGCGGCTGCTGATCCTGGCCGGCAGCGTGTACGTGCTGATGCGGGTCATCGACGCGGTCCGCCTGGTCGTCCTGGCGTTCGTCGCCGCCCTGCTCATCAGCGCGCTGCTCCAGCCCTTCGTGGCCCGCCTCAAACGAGCCGGGGTTCCCCGCGGACTGGCCACGGCCATGGTCTGCATAGGGGGCTTCGTCGTCATCGGCCTGGTCGGCTGGTTCGTCGTCTGGCAGGTGATGGACAACGTCGACAACCTGTCCGGCAGCCTCCAGGACGGCATCGCCGAGGGCAAGAAGTGGCTGCTGAACAGCCCCTTCCACGTCACCGACGACCAGATCAACCAGGTCGCGAACAACCTGAGCAACGCGCTGAGCCACAACACCAAGCAGCTCACCGACGCCGGCCTGGAGGGCGTCACCTTCATCGTCGAGCTGCTGACCGGCATGCTGCTGGCGATGTTCAGCACGATCTTCCTGCTCTACGACGGCCCCAACATCTGGAACTGGGTGCTGCGGCTGTTCCCCGAGGCCTCGCGCGAGGCCCTCGGCGGTGCGGGTCCGCGCGCCTGGCGCACCCTCACCCTGTACGTGCGCGGCACCGTGATCGTCGCGATGATCGACGCCATCTTCATCGGCATCGGCATCTTCTTCCTCGGCGTGCCGATGGCCGTCCCGCTGGCCGTGGTCATCTTCCTGTCGTCGTTCGTGCCGCTGGTCGGCGCGGTCACCTCGGGCGCGGTCGCGGTGGTCGTGGCGCTGGTGACCGAGGGTCCGTTCACCGCCGTGCTGGTGCTCGCGGTGGTGCTGGCCGTGCAGCAGATCGAGGGTCACATCCTGCAGCCGTTCATCCTCGGCCGCGCGGTGCGGGTCCACCCGCTGGCCGTGGTGCTGTCGGTGGCCGCCGGCTCGCTGGTCGGCGGGATCGGCGGCGCGGTCGTCGCCGTGCCGCTCGTCGCGGTGGGCAACACCGTCGTCGGCTATCTGCGCGCCCACCACCGGGAGGCCACGGCCGCGGCGGCCGGGACCGTCGACGGGGACGTGCTCGCCGCGCCGGCGCAGCACGCGGCCGCGGTGCCGGCCGACGACGCGGCGCACGACGCGGCGCTCGCGACCGCACCCGCCGCCGTTCACGTCTCGGCGCCCGACGCGGCCGCTGGGACGGCGACCCGGGCCGGCGCCGAGCCGCGGCCGGCCGGACCGGCGGGCACGACCGGTGAGACGGGTGAGACCCGTGAGACCGGCGAGAACGGAGTCCCGCCCGCCGCCGAGCCCTCCGCGGACAGCGCCCCGACCGCGGACGCCCCGACGCACTGACCGGACTGACGCACTGACCGGACTGACGCACTGACCGGGCTGACCGGACTGAACTGTGGTCCGATCCCCGCCGGCCCGAACTCCCAGGAGGGGCCCGGCCGTCGCACGACGGCCGGGCCCCTCCTGACTGCGGCGGTGGACGGCTACTCGGTGCGCAGGCCGTCCGCCCGCATCAGCCGCCACAGCGGCGGCATGCTCAGCAGCGTCACCCCGAGGACGACCGCCGCGCCGATGGCCGACATCGCGGCCATCCCGCTCCAGTCCGGGTGGAACGGCCGGCTGGTCATCGCCAGCAGCGCGGCCCCGAGGCCCAGACCGCCGGCGCAGGCCAGCACCAGACCCAGTACCACCGGGATCGCGGTCTGCCACAGCACCGACCAGGCCAGCGCACTGCGCCGGGTGCCGAACGCCACCAGGACCGCGAGCAGCTTCTTCCGGTCACGGAGCTGCTCCAGCATCATCACCAGCAGGCTCGCGCCGATCAGCGCCATGGTCAGGGCCGCACCGGCGAACAGGCCGCGCCGCAGCTGGGTGTAGGAGTTCTGCTGGGTGGTGGAGTGCACGGTGAACACGTCCACGCCGATCCCCAGCTTCGCCGTGGTGTTGCGCACGTACTCCACCGCCTCGGGCTGCCGCGGGTCCAGGACCACCATGGAGTTCGCCGTCGGCGACGACAGCAGCGAGGTGTCGAGCGCCTGCGGGGTGGCGAACAGGCCCCACGACAGGCTGCCCGTCGGGTCCGTCCGGGGCGCGGCCGTGCGCGCGGTCCGCGGGATCGTCCAGAGCCGGGGCGTGCCGACGTAGGCCGACTGCGGCGGCCCGTTGAGGTCCAGCCGCGAGCCGGGCCTGAGGTAGGAGCGGGCCGACCCGGGGTCGCCCATGCCGTCGGCCGGCGGCACGATGAAGACGCTGCCCGGGGAGCACGCGGACACCTGGGCCATCTGCCGCAGCGTCGGGCAGTCGCCGACCACCACGGGCAGGTACGCGAAGTCGCCGTCCCGGACCCGGTCCGCGTCCGGCTGGGTGGCGTCGGCGTTGACGTAGCCGTACGCCTGCCGGACGCCGCGGGTCGCGGCGATCCGCTGGTTGAAGTCCCGTGCCTGCGCGCCGTTCGCGACGGGTGCGTCGACCATGACCTGCGCCCGGCTCGGGTCGCCCCCGGTCTCGTGCACGAAGTCGCCGTCGACCGCGGTGAACAGCATCTGCAGGGCGATGGCCCCGGCCACCGCGACGGTGACGCCGCTGACCATGCGGGCCGCGGCGTTGCTGCTGAGCTGCAGCCGCCGGGTGGCGAGTTGCCAGGCGACCGGGCCGCCGCGGAGCCGCCCGACCACCTGCTCGACGACCCACGGCAGTACGGCGGTGACGCCGATCAGCATGAGCACCGCGCCCGTGGCGGTCTGGTACACGTTCAGGTTGCTGTCGCCGTGGACGTGCCCGAACTGCGGGAGCAGCAGCACCAGTCCGACCACCGGGATCACCAGCCGCCACCACACCCGGCGGCCGCGGCCGACACCCTGCCGGACCACCCCGAGCGGCTCGATCGCGGTCCCGCGCAGGCTCAGCATCGTCACCGCGACCGCGGTCAGCGGCACCGCCAGGACGATCAGCACGGCCAGTGTGGTGGCCGGCGTCATGTCGGCCGGGTACGCGGAGATGCCGCGGATGGTGACATGCGACGCGAGTTGCCGGCCGGCGAAGAACAGCCCGCCGCCGACCAGCAGTCCGAGGACCGACCCGAACAGCGCCTCCCCGGCCGCGATCCGGCGTGTCATCCGGTTGTCCGCGCCGACCAGGCGCAGTGCGGCCAGCCGCCGGTCACGGCGTTCGCCGCCCAGCCGGACCGCGGTGGCGATGAACACCCCGACGGGCAGCAGCAGCACCACCAGCATGATGACCAGCAGCAGGTCGAACGTCGGCCCCATCACGGCGGAGTTGCTGCGGTGCCCGAAGCCGGTGATCCGGTCGGCGTTGCCGTTGCGGTACTCGGCGTCGCGCGCGGTCAGCCGGTCGCTGCCGGCGTAGAAGTACAGCTCGGCGGGACCCATCAGGCCGGCGCGGCCGATGGCGCCGTCGATCGTGTACGGGATGCGCTGGCGCAACAGCGGTGAACCGTCCAGCAGGCGGTGCAGCGCGGGGGAGACGACCATGTGCCCGGGCGCGGGCAGCTTCGTCACGCCCGGCGGCGTGGCGGCGTTCGGCCCGTCCGGCTGCAGCAGGATGCCGGTGATGTCCTTGTCGTGGTACGTGGTGTCGGCCTCGGCCGACAGCAGCGTGCTGTCGGTGGGCTTGGCGACGTAACCGGAGGACATCGCGTCTCGGGCGACCCGTTTGTGGTCCCGCACGGTCATCATCGGGGGCACCGCCGCGGCCAGCAGCAGGAGTGCGACGCCGAGGCCCACGCCGACCGCGGTCAGCACCGTCCGGGTCCAGCCCTCGCGGCCGCCGCCGGCCGCGAACCGCGCGCCGAGCGCCAGGTCGCGGGCCCAGGTGCGCACGCCGGCGCCCGAGTCGGGGGCGCGGTCGGGGCCGGCGCCGGACGGCGCCCGGTCGAAGCCGGCGAACGGCTCGTGGGGCGCGCTCATGACACCCGTTCCGTGTCGCGCGACTTCCCGTCCCGCACGACGATCTCCCGGTCGGAATAGGCGGCCACGCGCGCCTCGTGGGTCACCAGGACGACGGCGGCGCCGGTGTCGTGCGCGGCGTCCGTCAGCAGGCGCATCACCCGCTCGCCGTTCAGCGAGTCCAGCGCGCCGGTCGGCTCGTCGGCGAAGATCACCCGCGGGCCGGCCACCAGCGCGCGGGCCACCGCGACCCGCTGGCCCTGACCGCCGGACACCTCGCCGGGCCGCTGGCCCGCGACGTCCGCGACCTCCAGGCGCTCCAGCCAGGCCGCCGCCTTGGCCTCGGCGGCCCTGCGCCGCTCACCGGCCAGCCGCAGCGGGATCGCCACGTTCTCCAGGCAGGTCAACTCAGGGACGAGCTGGCCGAACTGGAAGACGAAGCCGAAGTCGGAACGCCGCAGGGCGCTGCGCCGGCCGTCGGACATCGCGGTCAGGTCCTGCCCGCGGTAGCGCAGCTCGCCGGAGTCGGCCCGCACGATGCCGGCCAGGCAGTGCAGCAGGGTGGACTTCCCGGACCCCGACGGGCCCATCACGGCCACCACTTCACCGGCCCGCACGGTCAGGTCGGCGCCGTCCAGCGCCGCGGTCCGGCCGTAGGACTTGCGGACGTCCGTCGCCTGGAGAAGGGGTTCCGTGGTCATCGGGTCACCGCCGCGGCGAGCTGGTCCAGGCGGGCGGCGGTGAGCTCGAGCCAGCGCAGGTCGGCCTCCAGGTGGAACAGGGCGTGGTCGCAGATGAGTTGGTCCGCCAGGTCGTCGGAGGACTTGCGACGGGTCAGCTCGCGCATCAGCCGCAGGTGCTCGGCGCGCTGCGTGTCGAGCAGGTCGGCGGCCGAGCGGCCGGTGAGCAGCGCCAGGACGACCTTGGTGTACAGGGTCGTCTGCAGGTAGGGCTCGGGCCGCTCGGGCTGGGCCAGCCAGGCCTCGACGTCGGTGATGCCGGCGTCGGTGATGGCGTACCGCTTGCGTTCCGGGCCGCCGCCGGGCTCGATGCCCTCGACCTCGACGAGGCCGTTCTTCAGCAGCCGGGCCATCGTCGAGTAGACCTGGCCGTAGGCGAGGGGGCGGTCGTGCCCGAACCGTTCGTCGAACGCGCGCTTCAGGTCGTATCCGTGGCGCGGGCCGGACTCCAGGAGTCCGAGGAGGGTGTGGCCGATTGACATGCCGCCCACACTACACGCCGTGTATACCCTCCATGTATACCCCCCGCGCATACCCCTTCCGCCCGGGTTCGCGCCCTTGCGCCGGGCCCCCCTTCGCCCGTCGAGGCGGGCAGTTGACGGCGGGCCTCAGCCCCGATGGGGGCGCGGTCGATGACGCGGCGCAGCGAGAGGTGCGCGCGATGCAGTCCCGGGGCACAGGCCATCCACACCGGCCCCGGGACTGCGTCCGCCGGGCGCGGGCCTCAGCGCTCGCCTTCCCTCGGACCTCCGCGCGGCTGCCCCCACTGTGACCGCAAGCCCCGGCTGCTGTCGCGCCCGCGACCGCCCCCACCGCACAGGCGTGCCGGGCCCCCGCGGCGGGACCCGGCACGACGGCTCACGTCAGATGATGGGCAGCTCGAACCAGACGACCTTGCCTGCGCCCAGCCGGGTGGCACCCCAGCGCTGAGCCATCCGGTTGACGAGGTACAGCCCGCGCCCGCCCTCCTCCTCGGGAGCGGCATGCCGCATGCGCGGCAGCAGCGGCGCGTCGTCGCCGACCTCGCACCGCAGCACGTCGGTGCGCAGCAGCCGCAGCGTGATGGGCCGTTCCGCGTACCGCACCGCGTTGGTGACGATCTCGCTGACCAGCAGTTCCGCCGCGTCGACCTGGTCCTCCAGGTCCCAGCGGCGCAGCGCCTGGCGGACCAGGCGGCGGGCCCGGCCCGCGGTCTGCGCCTGCGGCTCCAGGAACCAGTACGCCACGTCGCTCGGCGCGATCCCGGCGAACCGCGCGGCGAGCAGCGCGATGTCGTCGTCGCGGTCGCCGGGCCCGAGGATCTCCAGCACCTCGTCGCACAGCGGCTCCAGCGGTGGCGGCGACAGCACCGTCGCCGCGTCGTGCAGGCGTTCGCGCAGCAGCTCGATGCCGCCCCACACGTCGCGGCTGCGCGACTCCACCAGCCCGTCGGTGTAGAGCAGCAGCGTCGCCCCGGCCGGCGCGGGCAGCTCCACCGCCTCGAACGGCACGCCGCCCACGCCGATCGGCGCGCCCGGCGGCACCCGCAGCACCTCCGCGAGGCCGTCCGCGTGCAGCAGTACCGGCGGCGGGTGACCGGCGTTGGCCACCACCATGCGGTGCGCGATGGGGTCGTAGACGGCGTAGACGCAGGTCGCCATGCGGTCCTGGCCGAGCCGCTGGGCCTGTTCGTCCAGGTGGTACAGCACTTCCTGGGGCGCGAGGTCCAGCCCGGCCAGGGTCTGCACGGTCGTCCGCAGCTGACCCATGATGGCCGCGGACGTCATGGAGTGGCCCATGACGTCGCCGACCACCAGCGCCACCCGGCTGCCGGGCAGCGGGATCGCGTCGTACCAGTCGCCGCCGACCCGCGCCGACTCCGCGGCCGGCAGGTAACGGCTGGCGAGGTGGACGCCGGTGGGCTGCGGCAGGGAGTCCGGCAGCATCTCGCGCTGCAGGGCGTCGGCGATGTACGCCTCGCGGCCGTAGAGCACCGCCTTGTCGACGCCGAGCGCGGTGTGGGTGGCCAGTTGGGCGGCCACCAGCAGGTCGTCGGCCTCGAACGCGGGCCGGTCGGGCCGGCGCAGCAGCACCGCCGCGCCGATCACGCGGCGGCGGCCACGCAGCGGCGCGAGCAGCGCCCGGCGGCCGGTCGGCAGCGGGCTCGCGGGGTTGCCGAGGAGTTCGGCGAGCGCGTCCGCGGCCCGCGGGGACTCCGCGAACACCGGGCGGACACCGCGCAGCACCTCGGCCAGCGGGCCGTCGAGCAGCACCCCGATCGTCTCGGAGGCGTACGCCGGTTCCAGGGCGGGCACCAGCGGGACCGCGCCGACCGGCGCGTCACCGGCCGGGTCGGGCCCGTCCAGCCCGCCGTCCGCGCGGCGCAGCCGCAGCCGCAGCGGACCCGACGGCCGCTCGTCGCCGACCGGCAGCGGGTCGCGCAGATAGACCAGGATCGCGTCGGCGAACGCGGGCACCGCGGACCGGCACAGGCCCAGCAGGATCTCGTCGAGGTCCAGACCGCGGGCGATCCGGCGGGTGGCGGCCCCGACGTACCGCAGGCGGTCGGCCTCGGGGCCGGTCTGTGCCGGCATCGGAATGCGCATGCCCACCGAGTCCTCGTCCCCGGGGTGCCCGGCGGCCTCCAGCGGAGTGCCCCGCGGCGGTGTGCTGACGAAGGACCCCAGCACCTCGCCGCCGTCCGGCGTCCCCGGCATCCAGCCGCTGCCGTGCGCCGGGATGGGCGGGAGCGGCGGGAGTTGGCCCTCGGACGTGTGCCGGCCGCGTTCCTCGTGCGGCGGCGACTGGGGCTGCGGCTGCGGCTGGGGTTCCGGCCGGGGATCCCGCGGCCCGGACGCGCCCTTGCCGTACTCCTGCCGGTGGGGCCGCTGCCCGTACGGGTCATCGGCGGGCGGGGTCTGCCCGTGCGCGTTCTGCCCGTGGGGGTTGCGTTCCGGGGGATTCTGCCCGTGGGAGTTCTGTGCGTGCCGGCCCTGCTCGTGCGGGTCCTCGCCGGGCGGGGTGGACGCGGCCGCGCCCTGGGCAGGGTCGGACGGGGCGTCGCGGTAGGGACTCGTCGCTCCCTGCGGGTCTGCCGCTTCTTGTCCGGCCACGCGCTCACCATACGACCCAGGCGCATCCGGCGTGCCTGGTCCGGCAGGGTCGGTCCCGGTCTCCCCGCCGACGGGGCCTGCGGACTGCGCTGCGGAGTCGGCCGGGGACTCCCGGTGATCGCCGCGCTCAACCGGTTCGCCCCCCGCGACCTGCCCGCCAGGCGGGCCGGCGGCTCCCCGCTCATCGTGTTCGGCACCGTCGCCGGGACCGGCCGGACCGCTCGCGCCGGCCGCCTCCGCGGCATGGCCACGCGGGCCGCCGGCCTCCTCGGCGCCGGCCGGGTCGCCGCCGCGGGCGTGCGGATCGGCCGGGAGCGGACAGGGGCGGCCGGGCGCGGCGTGCGGCGCCGCGTCCGGCGGGGTCTGCGGCAGCGAGTCCAGGCCGAAGCCGCCGCGCGGGTCCGGCGGCGCGGCAGGGGTTCGGGGAGGGCGGGGCTGGTCCGTGGTCACGCGAGTCGATCCATCCGTCGGTGCGCCGCCGCGACCACCGCGCGGCGGGGCTCGAACCTGGCCGGTTCAGGCACGTCGGCAGTAGAGGAAGAGCTGCAGCTCCGGAGGTACGTCGGAGCTCGCCGGCGCGTACGCGAACGACTCCTCCTTGATCACCTCGAAGCCCGCATCCGTCACCACGTCGCGCAGTTCGTCCCGTAGATAACCGGATACCCGGATCGTGTTCCCCAGGAACGGGATCTGCATGTCGTCCACGTCGGCCTCGACCATGGACAGCGCCAGCAGCCCGCCGGGTTCCAGCAGGTCGTGGACGGTGCGCAGCAGGTAGGGGATCTCCGGGCGGGGCAGCATGAGCAGTGCGAAGAACGCGGCGACGCCGGCGAAGCTGCCCCCGGCCAGCGCGCCGCCGCCCACCAGATCGCCCATGTCGGCGCGGACGAACTCGGCCTCCGGCACGTTGCGCCGGGCCAGTTCCAGCATCCTGGGGGAGAGGTCGATCCCGGTGACCCGGAGGCCGCCGTCGGTGAGCTGGCGGGCGGTGGGCATCCCGGTACCGCAGGCGAGGTCGAGCACCCGGGAGCCCCGCGGCAGCGAGGCGGTCAGCCAGCCCCCGGCCTCGATCTGGCCCTCCTTGTGCGGGAAGGCCTCGTCGTACCGGTCGCCGATGGCGTCGAACGCCTCGGCCTGCCCGGTCCGGTCCTTCTCCAGGTCCTCGTAGCCGCCGGTTCCCACTGCTCAGGGCCTCCCTGACTGCTCATCCGTCCGGTGGACGACGCCCGGCAGAGGCGTCATCGGCGTGTGTGCTGGCTGTGCTGCGACGTGCGCGGGCCCGCACCTGCCCATGACGCAGTGTCAAACTCTGGGCTGTGCTCGGCAATTGTGCAGTGTTCCGGAGCACGATCCTACGGTTGACCGACAGGGACGCAACAAGGGGCTCCGCGGTTCCCTGGCTCGTGCCGCGGACCTGCCGGTCAGCGGCTTCAGACCCCCGGACGGGCCCAGTCCGCCGGCAGCGACGGCACCGGCCACGCCGGATCGGGGCGCCAGTCCTGCCAGTGGTCACGGAACGGATGGCCCCAGGCGCGGATCACCCCGACCGCCCGGTGACCGGCCTCGCGCACCCCGGCGGCGAGCGCGGCCGGCATCAGCCCGTCGGCCTGCGCCTGGGCGAACTCGTCCTCGTCCCGCCAGTGCCAGCTGCGGTCCGGGTGCACGGAGATGTCGAGGAAGTGGTCCTCCGAGTCCACCCCGCCCGACCAGCGGCGCAGCGGCTCCTCGAGGTTGACGTACCAGCTGCGGAACTGCCATCCCGGCTCCCAGAACAGCCACACCGACCACGGCTCGCCCGGCCGCGCCAGCTTCAGCACGCCGGTGCCCCACCAGCGCTCCACGCTCGGCACGTGCGGCTTGCGGTACCGCGTCTCCAGCGGTTCGCGGTACACCGGCGTGCCGTCGGCCATCACCGGCCGCACCACCGGGGTGTCCGGGGCCATCCACACCGCCAGCAGCTCGGTGTCGTCACGCACCACCGTCACGGGCCGGCAGATGTGCACCGCGTCGGTGCCGTTGCCGCGATAGCGCCACAGCACCTGGTCGCCGGGGGCCCAGAAGTGCCGCTGCTGTCCGTTACGGATCGAGGTGTCGACGTCGGCTGTCATGAACAGAGCTTACGGATCACCCGTCACGGACGGGTCATACGCAACACGTCGAGTGCCGCGTCGAGCTGCTCCTCCGTCAGCAGCCCGCGTTCGACGTAGCCGCCCTCGATGACCGCCTGCCGGATGGTCTTCCGCTCCGCCAGCGCCTTCTTCGCCACCTTCGCGGCCTCCTCGTAGCCGATCCAGCGGTTCAGCGGCGTCACCACGGACGGCGAGGACTCCGCGTACTCGCGGGCCCGCTCCGGGTGGGCGGTGATCCCGTCGATCGTGCGGTCGGCCAGCAGCCGGGAGACGTTGGCGAGCAGGCGCACCGACTCCAGCACGTTGCGGGCGATGACCGGCAGCATGACGTTGAGCTCGAAGTTGCCCGCCGCACCGGCAACGGTGATCGCGGTGTCGTTGCCGGTGACCTGCGCGGCGACCATCAGCACCGCCTCGGGCACCACCGGGTTGACCTTGCCGGGCATGATCGAGGAGCCCGGCTGCAGGTCGGGCAGGCTGATCTCGGCGAGGCCGGTGCGCGGTCCCGAGGCCATCCAGCGCAGGTCGTTGGCGATCTTGGTCAGGCCGACGGCGATGGTCCGGAGCTGGCCGGACGTCTCGACCACCGCGTCGCGGGCGCCCTGCGCCTCGAAGTGGTTGCGGGCCTCGGTCAGCGGCAGGCCGGTGGCCCGGGCGACCTCGGCGATCACCGCGGCGGGGAAGCCGGGCGGGGTGTTGATGCCGGTGCCGACCGCGGTGCCGCCCAGCGGGAGCTCGGCCAGCCGCGGCAGCACCGCCCGGAGCCGCTCGACGCCGTACCGGACCTGGGCCGCGTACCCGCCGAACTCCTGGCCGAGGGTGACGGGCGTGGCGTCCATCAGATGGGTGCGGCCGGCCTTCACCACGTCCTGGAACTCCGCGGCCTTGGCCTCCAGGGCCTCGGCGAGGCGGGTCAGCGCGGGGACCAGGTCGCGGGTGACCGCCGCGGTGGCGGCGATGTGGATCGAGGAGGGGAACACGTCGTTGGACGACTGCGAGGCGTTGACGTCGTCGTTCGGGTGGACGCCGCGGCCCAGGCGCTCGGTGGCCAGGGTGGCGATGACCTCGTTGGTGTTCATGTTCGAGGAGGTGCCGGAACCGGTCTGGAAGACGTCGACCGGGAAGTGCTCGTCCCAGCGGCCCTCCGCGACCTCGGCGGCGGCCTCCTGGATCGCCTCGGCGACGTCCTTGTCCAGCACGCCGAGCTCGGCGTTCACCTTGGCGGCGGCCGCCTTGATCCGCGCCAGCGCCTCGATGTGGGCGCGCTCGATGCGCTGCCCGGAGATCGGGAAGTTCTCCACCGCCCGCTGCGTCTGCGCCCGCCACTTCGCCTCACGGGGCACGCGGACGTCCCCCATCGAGTCGTGCTCCACCCGGTATGCGTCATCACCCATACCTGTAACAGTGCCCAGCCCGCACCCTTTTGTTCCCCCGTGCCCCCGTCCGGCCCTCGGCGGGCGGGGCGGGGGTGCCGCGGTCGTGCGTAGGGGGACGCGGTAGGGCGCGGTCGGAGGCGCCGGGCCGGTCAGGCGGAGGGGCGGACGGGGATGGAGGTGAAGGTGGGGGCGGGGGCCGGGTCGGTGAAGAAGTCGTTGCCCTTGTCGTCGACGACGACGAACGCCGGGAAGTCCTCCACCTCGATCTTCCAGACCGCCTCCATGCCCAGCTCGGCGTACTCCAGGACCTCCACCTTCTTGATGCAGTCCTGGGCCAGCCGCGCGGCCGGGCCGCCGATCGAGCCGAGGTAGAAGCCGCCGTGCGCGGCGCACGCCTCGGTGACCTGCCGGGACCGGTTGCCCTTGGCGAGCATCACCATCGAGCCGCCGGCCGCCTGGAACTGCTCGACGTAGGCGTCCATCCGCCCGGCCGTGGTCGGGCCGAACGAACCCGACGCGTAGCCCTCGGGCGTCTTGGCCGGCCCGGCGTAGTACACGGCGTGGTCCCGCAGGTACTGCGGCATCTCCTCGCCCGCGTCCAGCCGCTCCTTGATCTTGGCGTGCGCGATGTCGCGGGCCACGACCAGCGGGCCGGACAGCGACAGCCGGGTCTTGACCGGGTACTTCGTCAGCTCGGCACGGATCTCGTCCATCGGCCGGTTGAGGTCGATGCGGACGACGTCGTCGTCCAGGTGCTCGTCCGTGGTCTCCGGCAGGAAGCGCGCCGGGTCGGTCTCCAGCTGCTCCAGGAACACGCCCTCGGGCGTGATCTTCGCCAGCGCCTGGCGGTCGGCGGAGCAGGAGACGGCGATCGCGACCGGGCAGGACGCGCCGTGCCGAGGCAGCCGCACCACGCGCACGTCGTGGCAGAAGTACTTGCCGCCGAACTGCGCCCCGATGCCGATCTTCTGGGTGAGCTCGAAGACCTGCTGCTCCAGCTCCTTGTCGCGGAAGCCGTGCCCGGCCGCCGAGCCCTCGGCGGGCAGCTCGTCCAGGTAGTGCGCGGACGCGTACTTGGCGGTCTTCAGCGCGAACTCCGCGCTGGTGCCGCCGACGACGATCGCCAGGTGGTACGGCGGGCAGGCGGCGGTGCCCAGCGACCGGATCTTCTCCTCCAGGAAGCGCATCATCGACGCCTCGTTGAGGACCGCCTTGGTCTCCTGGTAGAGGAAGGACTTGTTGGCGCTGCCGCCGCCCTTGGCCATGAAGAGGAACTTGTAGGCGCCGCCGTCGGTCGCGTACAGCTCGATCTGCGCCGGCAGGTTGGAGCCGGTGTTCTTCTCCTCCCACATGGTCAGCGGGGCCATCTGGGAGTAGCGCAGGTTCAGCTTGGTGTACGCGTCGAAGATGCCGCGGGACAGCGCCTCCTCGTCCCCGCCCGACGTCAGCACGTTCTGGCCGCGCTTGCCCATGACGATCGCGGTGCCGGTGTCCTGGCACATCGGCAGCACGCCGGCCGCGGCGATGTTGGCGTTCTTCAGCAGGTCCAGCGCCACGAAGCGGTCGTTGGGGCTGGCCTCCGGGTCCTCCAGGATCCGCTGCAGCTGCGCCAGGTGCGCGGGCCGCAGGTAGTGGGAGATGTCGTGCATCGCCTCGGCGGCCAGTCGCCGCAGCGCCTCGGGCTCGACCTTCAGGAACGTCCGGCCGTCGGCCTCGAAGGTGCTGACCCCTTCGGAGGTGATGAGACGGTACGGGGTGGTGTCCTCGCCGAGGGGGAGCAGATCCGTATAGGCGAACTCGGGCATGGGCGGCATTCCTCACTCGGCTGCGTCGACGCTGAAGCGCATCAAGCGTAGAACGTCCCGGCGGCCCGGAACCTGTGAGGTAGGGCTCATCCCGGCGTGAGCTACGGCTCACCGAGCGCCCGCCCGGTCACCGGGCGAAGGGGCCGGGGTGCGACCCGGGGTGGAGGGGGAAGGGGGCGCCCCCTAAGGGGCGGTTCCGGGTGGGGTCCGGCGCGCCTCGGGGTAGTCGCGATCTATCGCGTCTGTGTACGGTGAGCGCGTGGATGAATCGCAGCTCCAGAAGCGCCCGCAGCCGGCGGATGCACCGGCCCGCACCGGGGGGCCGGCCGAGGCCGTCGACCTGCGCGCGTCGGACGCCGACCGGGACCGGATCGCCGACATCCTGCGTGAGGCGCTCGCCGAGGGCCGCCTCGACGCCACCGAGCACTCCGAGCGGCTCGACCGCGTCTACGCGGCCAAGACCCAGGGCGAACTGGAGCCGCTCGTCAGGGATCTGCCCGCCGGTGCGGCCGGGCGGCCCCAACCCGCCCCCGCGCCGCGTCCGTTCACCCCCGGCTCGGGCGGCGAGAACCCGAACCTGGTCGGCATCCTCGGCGGCGCCGAGCGCAAGGGCCGCTGGCGGGTGGGCAACCGGATCACCGCGGTGGCGATCATGGGCGGCGTCGAGATCGACCTGACCGAAGCCACCTTCACCTCACCGGAGTTGGTCATCCACTGCACGGCCGTCATGGGCGGCGTCAGCATCAAGCTGCCGGAGAACGTCACACTGCGCGGCGGCGGGGTCGTCGGCATCATGGGCGGCTCCGACGTCAAGGCGTTCGAGGCGCCCGACCCCGGCGCGCCGGTCGTCCGCGTCGACGGATTCGCCTTCTGGGGCGGCGTGGAGGCCAAGGCCAAGCGCGGCAAGAAGATCCGCGACTGGACGAAGAAGCAGCTCGACGACTGAACCGCGTCCCCGCGGCCGACGTGACTCAGGACGCGGCCGACACCCGGGGCCGGCCGCTCGACTCGCCTCTGTGACAGGCCCGTTGGACGGCGCGGATGGGGCTGATGTGACGGTGGCGAACACGGTGCGCATGAAGTCGCGCACAGCGGGTAGGGGAAGGAGCACGTCACGCGCCGTCGACCCGGCGGGCCCGGTCCGGGTGCCGGCAAGACGGCAGGCCAGCGTGGCCCCCGCCGAGCCGTCGTCAGGAGTTTCCCGTGCTTCAACCGATCGAGCCCGTCATGGACCCGTCCTTCCCGCCAGGTCACCCGCGGGATCTGGGCGGCCCATGGCACTCGGAGGCCGCCTGCCGCAGTGACGAGGCGGGGCTGTTCTTCGCTCCCTCCAAGGAGCCGACGGCGGCCCGGCTGTCGCGCGAGGAAGCGGCCAAGCGCGTCTGCGCTCGCTGCCCGGTGATGCTCGAATGCCGTGAACACGCCCTGCTGCAGCCCGAGCCCTACGGGGTGTGGGGCGGGATGACCGCCGCGGAGCGCCGTGTGGTGCTGGCCCGCCGGCGGCGCCGCGAAGTCGAACTCCAGCGCCCGGCCGCCCAGATAGCCGCCGCGGGCTGAACCGCCGCTCCCACCGCCGCGATCCGGGAATACGGGGCCCGGACGGCGGCGGAGGGGGCGGGAGCCGGAGCGGGGTCCGTCAGTGGCTGCCGCGGTCGAAGTCGACGGCGCTGTACGCGCGCAGCTTCGACAGCTGGTGCACCGAGTCGATCTGCCGGATCGTGCCGGACTTGGAGCGCATCACCAGGGACGAGGTGGTGGCGGTCTCCGCCCGGTAGCGCACACCGCGCAGCAGTTCGCCGTCGGTGATGCCGGTGGCCACGAAGAACACGTTGTCGCCGCTGACCAGGTCGTGGGTGTGCAGCACCCGGTCCAGGTCGTGTCCGGCGTCCAGCGCCTTGCGCCGCTCGGCGTCGTCCTTGGGCCACAGCCGCCCCTGGATCGTGCCGCCCAGGCAGGCGATCGCGCAGGCCGAGATGATGCCCTCCGGCGTGCCGCCGATCCCCATCAGCATGTCCACGCCCGTCCCGTCGCGGACCGCCATGATCGCGCCGGCCACGTCGCCGTCGGTGATGAACTTGATCCGAGCGCCGGTCTCGCGGATCTCCTGCACCAGCCGGTCGTGCCGCGGCCGGTCCAGCACCACCACGGTGACGTCCTCGGGGGCGCTGCCCTTGGCCTTGGCGACCCGGCGGATGTTGACCTCGGTGGGGGCGGTGATGTCGACGAACTCCGCGGCCTCCGGCCCGACCACGAGCTTGTCCATGTAGAACACCGCCGACGGGTCGTACATCGTGCCGCGGTCGGCGACGGCCAGCACCGACACCGCGTTCGGCATGCCCTTGGCGGTGAGCGTGGTGCCGTCCACCGGGTCCACGGCGACGTCGCACTCCGCGCCGGTCCCGTCGCCGATCCGCTCCCCGTTGAAGAGCATCGGCGCTTCGTCCTTCTCGCCTTCGCCGATCACGACGACGCCGTTCATCGACACGGTGTGCACCAGGGTCCGCATCGCCTTGACGGCCGCGCCGTCCGCGCCGTTCTTGTCGCCGCGGCCGACCCACCGGCCGGCCGCCATGGCGGCGGCCTCGGTGACCCGCACCAGCTCCAGGGCCAGGTTGCGGTCGGGGGCCTCCGGGCTCACTTCGAGTTGCGGGGGCAGATGCTGCTCGGTCATCACAGCGCACCTTTCTGTACGAGGACGGCCGGATATGAGGGTGCTGTGACCCTATCGGGTGCCCGCCAATATGAGCAGGGGGCATGTCACATGAGCGCCATGGTGACTCCGCGGGCCCGCTGCCGCCACCCGGCGGTCGGGGCGCCCTGGGACATGGGGGACGATAGGGGCGTGGCAGCAGACAAGCGTGGCAACAACACGGTGCGGGACCTCCTGCTCTCGCTGGTGGTCCTGGGCTTCGTCGTCGGGGTGATCTACCTGTTCATCCCGCACGACTCGCACGCGGACCCGGTCAAGGGCGTCGCCGTCTCGTACTCGGTCGAGCTGGGGCAGGCCCGGCGCGACGCCCCCTACCCGGTGGCCGGCCCCGAGGGCCTGGGCGCCGACTGGCGGTCCACCTCGGTCAGCTACAACGGGGCGGACCGGAAGAACGTCACCTGGCACCTCGGCTTCGTCGACCCGCAGAGCCAGTACGTGGCGATCGAGCAGAGCAACGGCGCCGCCGACGCGTTCATCGCCTCGGTGACGCTGAACTCGCACCGCGACGGCACCGGCACGGTCGCCGCCGGCGGGCAGACCTGGGAGCGCTGGACCGGCGGCCGCTACACCGCCCTCGTCCGCAAGGACCCCAAGGTCACCACGGTGGTGCTCGGCACCGCGCCGGACGCCCAGCTCAAGCAGCTGGCCGCCGCGCTGCGGGAGCGCGGCGGCCAGTAGGAGCCGTTCGGGGCCAGGGGCGCCGCGCCGGCTGTCCGGCGCGGGGCCCGACGTCAGACGGTCGTGACGACCTCGTCGTAGGACAGCCGCGGGTGGCGCGGGCGCCATGCGTTCTCACCCGGCCTGCCGATGTTGACCACGGCCAGCACGGAGTGGTCGCCGTCGGTGAAGAAGTCCTTGTTGATGCCCTCGGCGTCGAAGCCGGTCATCGGGCCGGCGGCGAGCCCGGCGGCCCGCACGCCGATGATGAAGTAGCCGACCTGGAGCGCGCCGTTCAGCGCGGCGGACCGCTCCCGCACCGGACGCTCGCCGAAGATCACGTCCTTGGCCTGCGGGAAGTGCGGGTACTGGGTCGGCAGCTCCTCGTGGAACTCGTTGTCGACCGCGAGGACGGCGACCAGCGGGGCGGCGGCGGTCTTCGGCCGGTTGCCCTCGGACATGTGCGTGAGCAGGCGCTCGCGCGCCTCGGGGGAGCGGACCAGCAGCACGCGCAGCGGCTGCTGGTTGAAGGCGGTGGGGGCGTACTTCACCAGGTCGTAGATCGCCTGCATCTGCTCGTCGGTCACCGGCTCGTCGGTGAAGGTGTTCGCGGTGCGGGCCTCGCGGAAGAGCAGGTCCTGAGCGGTGGGGTCGAGGACGAGGGACATCGGGGTGCCTGGCCTTTCGGGGAGCGGCAGAGACGCATCCCTCAACGTGGGTGAAGATTCAATCATTCCGAGTTCAACTAAAAACTCGGCACACACGTGTACTATACAACCAGATTCGATGCATGATGCAGGTACTTCCCGCTGCCGCGGTGCGGTGCTGCGGTGATGCGGTGCTGTGGGGTGCGGTGAGGTGCTGTGGGGTGCTGCGCGATGCAGTGGCCGGCACCGGCGTCAGCGCTGGTCCGCGGCCTCCTCCGCGTCGACCTCCGCCTGCTCCGCCTCGCCCGCGGCCAGCTCCTCGGCCTCCTCCGCGGCCAGCGCCGCGTCCAGCCGGGCCCGGGCGCCCTCCAGCCAGCGCCGGCAGATCTTCGCCAGCTCCTCGCCGCGCTCCCACAGGGCGAGCGACTCCTCCAGGGTGGCGCCGCCCGCCTCCAGCCGCCGGACGACCTCGACCAGCTCGTCCCGCGCCTGCTCGTACCCCAAAGTGCTGTCAGCCATGGGGGCAGCCTAAGACCTCCCCCCGACACGGCGGCCCGCCCCGCCCGGGGCGGCCGGCGGCCCTCAGGGCGCGGGCCGCTCGGTGACCCGGACGGTGAACCGCCCCTCGGCGACGCGGGCCTGCAGCTCCTCGGCCTCCCCGACGTCCTCCGGGCTGCGCACGGCCGTACCGTCCGCACGCTGCAGCACCGCGTACCCCCGGCGCAGCGTCGCCGCGGGGGAGAGCGCCACCACTCGCGCCAGGGTGTGGGCGAGGTCGGCGTCCGCCCGCTCCAGAACGTGCCGCAGCGAGCGCCGCGCGCGGTCCAGCCGGTCCGCGACCTCGCCCGCCCGCTCGTCGACCATCCGGTACGGCGCGGCCATCGACGGGCGGCTGACCGCGGCCGTCAGGCCGCGCTCCTCGCGGTCCAGCAGGCCGCGGATCACCCGCAGCGCCCGGTCCCGCACCTGCTCGACCCGGGCCAGCTCCTCGCGCACGTCGGGCACCACCCGCTTCGCCGCGTCGGTCGGCGTCGACGCCCGCAGGTCCGCGACCAGGTCCAGCAACGGGCTGTCCGGCTCGTGGCCGATCGCCGAGACGACCGGGGTACGGCAGTCCGCGACGGTGCGCACCAGCCGCTCGTCGGAGAACGGCAGCAGGTCCTCCACACTGCCGCCGCCGCGCGCCACGATGATCACGTCCACTTCGGGGTGCGCGTCCAGTGCCCGCACCGCCTCCACGATCCGCGGCACCGCGCTCGCGCCCTGCACCGGCACGTTGCGCACCTCGAAACGCACCGCCGGCCAGCGCAGCCGGGCGTTCTCCCGCACGTCGCGCTCGGCGGCCGAGGCACGGCCGGTCACCAGGCCGATGAGCTGCGGCAGGAACGGCACCGGCCGCTTGCGGTCCTGCGCGAACAGCCCCTCGGCGGCCAGCGTCCGCTTGAGCTGCTCCAGCCGGGCCAGGAGCTCGCCCATCCCGACCGGCCGGATCTCCGTCGCGCGCAGCGAGAGCGTGCCGCGCGGCGCGTACCACTCCGGCCGGGCGAGCACCACGACGCGCGCCCCCTCCCCGACCACGTCGGTGACCTGCTCGAACACCCCGCGGAAACACGTCACGGGGATCGAGATGTCGTGCGAGGGATCGCGCAGCGTCAGGAACACCACGCCCGCGCCCGGCCGCCGGGAGAGCTGGGTGATCTGGCCCTCGACCCACACCGCACCGAGCCGATCGATCCACCCGCCGATCAGGCGGGACACCTCACCGACCGGAATCGGCGTCTCCGCCGAGGTGTTCAGAGCCATGACCGCACCCTAATGCGCCCCGCCGACACCCCGACGGCCGCCGCGGCCGCCCCCGTACGATGGGCCCATGACCTCTGACTCCAGCCGCCGCGTCCTGCTCGCCGCCCCCCGGGGGTACTGCGCGGGCGTGGACCGCGCCGTCATCACCGTCGAGAAGGCGCTCGAGCAGTACGGCGCCCCGGTCTACGTGCGCAAGCAGATCGTGCACAACAAGTACGTCGTCCAGACCCTGGAGAAGAAGGGCGCCGTCTTCGTCGACGAGACGGAGGAGGTGCCCGAGAACGCCATCGTCATCTTCTCCGCGCACGGCGTGGCGCCCGTCGTCCACGAGGAGGCCGCCGGGCGCAGCCTCGCCTCCATCGACGCCACCTGCCCGCTGGTCACCAAGGTCCACAAGGAAGCCCGTCGGTTCGCCGACTCCGACTACGACATCCTGCTCATCGGCCACGAGGGCCACGAGGAGGTCATCGGCACCATGGGCGAGGCCCCGGAGCGGATGCACCTGGTCGACGGCCCCGAGGACGCCGCGAACGTCCGGGTCCGCGACGAGTCCAAGGTCGTCTGGCTCTCCCAGACCACGCTGTCCGTCGACGAGACGATGGAGACCGTGGACGCGCTGAAGGAGCGCTTCCCGCAGCTGCTCTCCCCGCCCAGCGACGACATCTGCTACGCCACCCAGAACCGTCAGGTGGCGGTCAAGCAGATCGCCGCCGAGGCCGACCTGGTCATCGTGGTCGGCTCGCGCAACTCCTCCAACTCCATCCGCCTCGTCGAGGTGGCCCTGCAGGCCGGGGCCGGCGCCTCGTACCTGGTGGACTTCGCCGACGAGTGCGACGACGCCTGGCTGGAGGGCGTGACCACGGTCGGCGTCACCTCCGGCGCCTCCGTCCCGGAGATCCTCGTCGACGGCGTGCTGGAGTGGCTGGCCGCACGCGGTTTCGGCGACGTCCAGGTGGTCACCTCCGCCCAGGAGTCCATCCAGTTCTCGCTCCCCAAGGAACTCCGTCGTGATCTGCGTGCGGAGCTGGCCGACAGGGAATCGGCCAAGAGGTGACGTTTTCCGCGCACCTCTAACGTGGAGGGCATGAACGTGTTCGGTGTGGACATCGGCGGTACGGGAATCAAGGGCGCTCCGGTCGATCTCGACCGGGGCGACCTTGCGGACGAGCGGCTCAAGATCGCAACTCCGCAACCGGCGACACCGGAGGCCGTGATCGAGGGCGTCCACGAGGTCGTCCAGCACTTCGGCCACACCGGCCCGCTCGGGGTCACCTTCCCCGGCGTGGTCGTCGACGGCGTGACCCGCACCGCCGCCAACATGGACAAGGGCTGGGTGGGCTGCGACGCCCGCAAGCTGCTCAGCGAGCGGCTCGGGCTGCCGGTCGTGGTGCTCAACGACGCCGACGCCGCCGGCGTCGCCGAGATGACGTTCGGCGCGGGCCGCGGCCGGGGCGGCGTGGTCCTCATGCTCACCCTGGGCACCGGCATCGGCAGCGCGCTGTTCGTCGACGGGCACCTGGTGCCCAACACCGAGCTCGGCCACCTCGAACTGCACGGCCACGACGCCGAGAAGCGCGCGTCGGTCAAGGCCCGCGAGGACGAGGACCTGAGCTGGGAGCACTGGGCGCACCGGCTGCGGAAGTACCTCGCGCACGTCGAGATGCTCTTCTCGCCGAACCTCTTCGTGATCGGCGGCGGCGTCAGCCGCAAGGCGGAGAAGTTCCTGCCGCTGATCCAGGGGATCAGCGCCGAGATCGTTCCCGCGGAGCTGCAGAACTCCGCGGGGATCGTCGGCGCCGCGATGGCAGCCGCAGCGCTCTGACCCCCGCGATCAGCGCGGCCAGCGCGGTGCCCGCGTAGAGCCAGCCCGTCATGGTGGCCAGCCCGGTGAACACCCCGATCACATGGCCGGCGAACCCCCCGCCGCCGCTGTCGCCGGTCAGCGTGATCCCGACGGCGAAGGCGATGGGCGCCGCGACCGGCGCGGCCAGCAGGTCGTAGGGGCGGACATAGACGGCGCCGGCGATGCTCGCTGCCAGGAAGACCAGGCCGAACAGCACGCCGGGCCCGTCGAACAGGAACGAGTCGACGGCGCCGCCGAGCACCGTCACGACGGTGGTGAGCAGGCCGGTGCCGAGCCCGGTCAGCCGCGGGCGCGGGCGCTGGACGGCCCGCAGCCGCCGCAGGGCGGCGGTGACGGGGTGGGCGGGGCGGGGTGGGGGGCGGTAGACCCCGGCGGCGGCCTCGCCGCCGGGCACAGGCTCGGTTCCTGTGCGCGCGCTGTGTTGGTCCACCTACGTACAGTAGGCACGGCGGCCGGGTGATCGCATACCGGGACACGCGCATTCCCCCTCGTGGGGGCGGTGTTCGACGGGCGGCCGGGCGGGCCGGACGCGGACCGTAGACTGGTCGTCGTCCCTCTCCTGCCTGCTGGCTGTCCACGGCCTTAACGGAAGTCGCCAACGTGTCGCTCACCATCGGAATCGTCGGCCTGCCGAACGTCGGCAAGTCGACGCTCTTCAACGCCCTGACCAAGAACGACGTCCTGGCGGCCAACTACCCGTTCGCCACCATCGAGCCCAATGTCGGCGTGGTGGGCGTGCCGGACGCGCGGCTGGCCAAGCTCGCGGAGCTCTTCTCCTCCGCGCGGGTGCTGCCGGCCACGGTCGACTTCGTGGACATCGCCGGCATCGTGCGCGGCGCCTCCGAGGGCGAGGGCCTGGGCAACAAGTTCCTGGCGAACATCCGTGAGTCCGACGCGATCTGCCAGGTCATCCGGGCCTTCCGGGACGAGAACGTGGTCCACGTGGACGGCAAGGTGTCGCCCGAGGACGACATCGAGACGATCAACACCGAGCTGATCCTCGCCGACCTGCAGACCATCGAGAAGGTCCTGCCGCGGCTTCAGAAGGAGTCCCGGATCAAGAAAGACGTCGCGCCGAAGGTCGCGGCGGTCGAGGAGGCCCAGGCGATCCTGGAGCGCGGCGACACGCTGTTCTCCCAGGGCATCCTGCAGGGCTCCGAGCGCGCGGAGCTCCTGCACGACCTGCACCTGCTCACCACCAAGCCGTTCCTCTACGTCTTCAACGTCGACGAGGAGGAGCTGACCGACGAGGGCTTCAAGGGCGAGCAGCGCGCGCTGGTCGCGCCGGCCGAGGCGATCTTCCTCAACGCCAAGCTGGAGGCGGACCTCGCGGAGCTGGACGAGGCGGACGCCATGGAGCTCCTGGAGTCGGTCGGCGCGACCGAGCCGGGTCTGGCCACGCTCGCCCGGGTCGGCTTCGAGACGCTCGGCCTGCAGACCTACCTCACGGCCGGCCCCAAGGAGTCCCGCGCCTGGACCATCAAGCGCGGCGCCACCGCCCCCGAGGCCGCCGGTGTCATCCACACCGACTTCCAGAAGGGCTTCATCAAGGCCGAGGTCATCTCCTACGACGACCTGGTCGCCACCGGCTCCGTCGCCGAGGCCCGCGCGAAGGGCAAGGCCCGCATGGAGGGCAAGGATTACGTCATGCAGGACGGCGACGTGGTGGAGTTCCGCTTCAACGTGTGACGCGTCCGGCGTCCTCGTATGTCCGGCGAAGGCCGTGCCGGTGTGACGGCGTTCAGCGGGCGGGATCGGCGGCCTCGTCGGGGCCGGGGAAGAGGAGGGTGGGCTCGGTGCTGATGTCGCGGCCCGCCTCCGTCCGGTAGAGGGCGCCGACGCTGCCGAACCGGGCCAGGGTGTAGTCCAGGTCCAGTGCGGACGCCGCCCTGCGGACGGACTCCTCGTCGGGGCCCTCGATCTCCAGGAAGGTGGCGAGGCCGGGCCAGGTGTCGAAGTCGAAGGCCACGTCCCCGAGCCGCCACTCCTCGCGGTAGTTCTGCTGGTGCCCCACCTCGCGCAGCCCCAGCGCGGTCAGGATCTCGGCGGTCGCGGCGAAGTCCCCGACCTCGGTCTCGATCTCGGTCGTGCCGTGGATCGAATCGCCGTCGGTGACCTCCTTCAGGGTCAGCGTGGTCCGGGTCCCCTCGTCCCGCAGCCGTACCCACCGGTCGCCGGTCAGGCCGGCCCCCTCGTAGATCTTCCGCGTGAGCAGTGTGCGGGGGAACGCCCGCACCGCCCCGAGCGCCGCCAGCCCGCCCTGGAGCCCTGTCACGTCGACGTCCAGGAACTTCGCCTCGTACTCGTGCTTCACGATGTGCCCTTCCCCGTCGGCCCCTCGCACCGTGGCCCGTCCCACCGCAACGTAGCGGTTCGCCCGCGCGGCGCCGAGCCGATTTCCGGTGGAGACCCGCCCCTGGCCGCCGTCTCCCGGTGCGGGGTGACCGAGGGCCTGCCGCCGGCGGCGCACTGGGGGCCGGAGGACGTCGTCCGTGCGTGGCAGCCCCGGCGGCGGCGGCCGAGGAACCGCCGGGTGCCGGACGGCCGGGGCTAGGCGGCCGGGCTGAGCATCGAACGCAGCGTCGGGGCTTCCTCGTTGGCGCCGAACGGCTTGGTGCCGGGCTCCAGCCGGATGCCGTCCGCGAGGCGCCCGGCCCGTACGGGGTCGAAGCCGAGGGCGTCCACCAGGGCGGAGACGGCCGCGACGTCCGCCGGGTCGTCACCCGCGACGGCGATGGCCTTGCGGCCGGGCGCACCGGCCGGCCGGGCCTCGTCCTCCAGGTCGTGGTACCCCATGTGATTGAACGCCTTCACCACCCGGGACTCCGGCAGGAACGCCTGCACCGTCTCGCTGGAGGAGGTGTCCGGGGCGACGAGGGTCTCCCGGGCGCCGTCCACCTCCCACCAGTGGTTCATCGCGTCCACCACGAGCTTGCCGCGCAACTCCCCGGCGGGGACCGTCCGGTACTTGCCGAGCGGGAGCGCGAGCACCACCACGTCGGCGCGCCGTGCGGCGTCTACCGCGGTGGTCGCCTCGGCCCCCGGCATGAGCACCTCCGTGGTCAGCGCGATCCGCGCGGGATCCCCCGAACCCGCGACGAGCACCCGCAGCCCCGCCGCGACCGCCAGCCGGGCCAGCACCGTGCCGAGCTTGCCCGCGCCGAGCACGGCCAGCGTCGTCGCCGCGGACACCTGAGTCGCGGATACCTGAGTCGCTGGTGCCTCGGCCGCCGCTGCCTCGGCCGCCACTGCCTCGATGGCCTCCGCCGCCCGGTCGGCGGCACCCACCGTCGTGTCCATGTCCGTTCTCCCTGCCTGAGTGTCCCGGCCGGCCGGGCCGCCGTCCGCCGGCGGCCCCGCTCCGGGCCTGTCGTCCTCCGCCGCCCCGCGCCTCAGCCGGCCAGCAGCTCGCGCACCCGCGGGATCACCCGGGACCCGTACAGCTCGACCGCGCGCAGCCGGGCCGAGGCCGGCACCGTCCCGACGCTGTAGATCATGTCGAACCGCCCCACGCCCAGCGTCCGTACGGCGTCCGCGATGCGCACGGCGACGGTCTCGGGCGAGCCGACGTACATCGAGCCGTGCGCGATCTCGGTGTCGTACTCCAGGCGCCGGACCGGCGGCCAGCCGCGCAGCGCGCCGATGCGGTCGCGCATCACCCGGTAGTGCGGCCAGAAGATCTCGCGGGCCTCCTCGTCGGTGTCCGCGAGGAACCCGGGGGAGTGCATGCCGACCGGGTGCGCGGTGGTGCCGAACTCGTCCGCCGCCCGCCGGTACAGCTCCACCAGCGGCCGGAACCGGGCGGCCGGGCCGCCGATGACGGCGAGCATCAGCGGCAGGCCGTAGCGCGCGGTGCGGATCACCGACTGCGGGGAGCCGCCGACCCCGACCCAGGTGGTCAGCCGCCCCGAGTCGGTCTTCGGGAAGACGTCGGCGTTCTCCAGCGGCGGACGGAGGGTGCCCTGCCAGCTCACCGGCTTCTCGTCCAGCAGCTTGACGAAGAGGTCGAGCTTCTCCTCGAACAACCGGTCGTAGTCGCGCAGGTCGTAGCCGAACAGCGGGAAGGACTCGGTGAACGAGCCGCGGCCCAGGATGACCTCGGCCCGGCCCCCGGACAGTGCGTCGACGGTGGCGAAGCGCTGGAAGACGCGCACCGGGTCGTCGGAGCTGAGCACGGTCACGCCGGAACCGAGCCGGATCCGGGACGTGCGGGTGGCGATGCCCGCGAGCACGGTCTCGGGGGTCGAGATCGCGTACTCGGGCCGGTGGTGCTCGCCGAGCGCGAGGGCGTCCACGCCGAGTTCGTCGGCCAGCACCGCCTCATCGACGACGTGCCGGATCGCGGCGGCGTGGGAGACGGTGCGGCCGTCGTCGTCGAGCGGCAGGTCGCCGAAGGTGTCGAGGCCGAAGAGCAGGTCAGTCATGGTGTCCGTCCAGAGGGACCGGGTGGGTGGTGGGTGCGGGGCCGGCCGTGCCGGCCGGAGGGCGGCGGTGGCGCGGGCGGCGGGAGCGGCGTCAGCCGATGGGGGAGCCGGCTCCCGCGGAGGACGCGCCGGGCGCAGCGGCCGTGGGCCGCCCGGCCGTCGGCGCGGGAGCGGCAGCCCCCAGCAACTCCCGGACCCGCGGCGCCACTTCACGTCCCAGCAGCTCGATCGTCCGCGCGCGGGCCTCGCGGGGCAGCCCGAGGATGTCGTACTTGAGGTCGAAGCGGCTCAGCCCCAGGTCACGGGCGACGCGGGCGATCTTGCGCGCCACCGTCTCCGGGGAGCCGACGAACAGCGCGCCCTGGTCGACCTCGGCCAGGTAGCGGTCCCGGGTGGGCGCGTAGAAGCCGCGCTCCGCGGCCACCCCCGCCACCACCGGCTGCCAGTGGCGCCACCAGGTCTCGACCGCCTCCTCGTCGGTCTCGGCGACCAGCCCGAGCGAGTGCTGGCCCACGGGCAGCGGACGCTGTCCGGCCTCGGCGAGCGCCCGGTGGTAGAGCTCGACGTGCCCGGCGAAACGCTGCGGGCGCCCGCCGATGATCGCGAGCATCAGCGGCAGACCGTGGCGGGCCGCGCGCACCACCGAGTGCGCGTTGCCGCCGACGCCGATCCAGGTGGGGATGCCGCCCGGGCGCATCCGCGGGCGCAGGCGCTGGTCGGCGAGCGGGCCGCGGACGGTGCCGGACCACGTCACCGACTCCTCGCGCTGCAGCCGCAGGAAGAGGTCCAGCTTCTCTTCGAAGAGCCTGTCGTAGTCGGCGAGGTCGTAGCCGAACAGGGCGAAGGACTCCGTCACCGACGCGCGCCCGAGCACGAGTTGGGCCCGGCCGTCCGAGACCGCGTCCAGCGTGGCGAACGCGTGGTAGAGCCGGACCGGGTCGTTGGTGCTCAGCACGGTGACGGAGGTGCCGAGCCGGATGCGCTCGGTGGCCGTCGCCATCGCGGCGAGCAGCACGGGCGGCGCGGTGTCGGTGTGGTCGGGCCGGTAGTGCTCGCCGACGCTGAACACGTCGAGGCCCACGGCGTCGGCCAGCCGCGCCTCGTCGACGAGCAGCCGCAGCGTCTCCGCGTCGCTCAGCGTGCGGCCGGCGTCGGTGGCGATCTCCCCGAAGCTGTTGAGGCCGAACTCGAAGGCCGGTGTCGTCATCGTCTCCTCCTGTGACGCCGAATGCTTGACGTGTCAAGCACATTCCCATTCTGCCGCGATGTACTTGACGCGTCAATTAATTCGGGCTGACCATGGCGCACGCCACAGGGAGGGGGGGTGGCGACGGGGGTGCCGGGAGGCGGAGGGCGGCGATGACGCGTCCGCGCGCGGCCCGCGGCGGGCCCTCGGTGCTCGCCGGGCAGGCGTATGGCCGGGGGCGAACGGCTACGCTCCCGGCCATACGAGGGATAACTAAGCCTTACCTTACCTGATCGTGAACGCGTCGGTGCCCGTCTTGCCGCCCCGGAGTGTGAGGGCTTTCCGGGGCTTCCGGAGCTTCCGGGCGACGGCCCGATGGTCCGTTTTCTACGACTCGTAGTAGCTTGTCGGCGACGGTCCTGACGATGAGAGAAACATGAGAGGAAGAGGAGGTGCCGGGTGACGGAGAAGGACGGCCGGGGGGAGGCCCGGCGACGGGCGCGCGGTGAGCTGGAGGGCGAGGTGCTGGCCGCGCTGTGGGCGGCCGACGGCCCGGTGACAGCGGCCGTGGTCCAGGAGAGCGTGACCGGCGCGGCCTACACGACCGTGCTGACGATCCTGACGCGGCTGTGCGACAAGGGCCTGGTGACCCGCCGGCGTGCCGGGCGCGGCCACGTCTACGCGCCCGTGGACGACCGGGCCGGGGTCGTGGCGGCGGGCATGCACTCGCTGCTGGACGAGGGCGGCGACCGCGCGGCGGTGCTGGCCCGTTTCGTGTCGGACCTGTCGGCGGAGGACGAGCAGTTGCTGGAGCAGCTGCTGCACGGCGCGCTGCCCGACCGGCTCCCCGACCAGGAGTAGCCGTGTTCTGGCCGGCGCCGATGTATCTCCCGCTGCTGGTGAGCGCGCTGCTCGCGGTGGCCGCACCCTGGGTGGGCCGCCGGATGCCGCCGCGCGCCGGGGCCTGGGCGATGACGTGCGCCGCCGTCGTGGCGGCGGGCACCTGGGTGACCGAGCTGGCGATCCTCGCCTTCACGGTCGTCGGCCAGCTGCCGCTGGTGGCCGCGCAGGGGCCGTGGTCGGTACGGGTGCTGGCGGCCGAGGACCCGGTGGACCGGGAGTTCGCCGTGGGATGCGCCGCCGTGGTGCTGGCCATGGTGGTCAGTGCGACGGTCGCGTCGTGGCGCCGCGGCCGGGCGCTGGTCAGCGCGTGGCGGGAGTGCCGGGAACTGGCGGCAGGCGGCGACCTCGCGGTGGTCGACGATCCGGTGCCGGCGGCGTTCGCCGTGCTCGGGCTGCCGGGGCGGGTCGTGGTCTCGTCCGGGATGCTGCGGGTGCTGGACGCGCGGGAGCGGAGCGCGCTGCTCGCGCACGAGCGGGCGCACCTGCGCCACCGCCACCACCTCTTCTCGCTGATCCTGCACCTGGCGGCGGTCGTCGATCCGCTGCTGCGGCCGCTGGAGCGGGCCGGCGCGTTCGCCGTCGAGCGCTGGGCGGACGAGGACGCGGGCGCCGTGGTCGAGGACCGGCCCCTGGTGGCGCGGGCGATAGCGCGCGCGGCCCTGGCGTCGGGCCGGGCGAAACGGGCGGCCCTGGCCGCCACGGGCGGCCCGGTCCCGCAGCGCGTACGGGCCCTGCTGGCCCCGCCGATCCCGCGCCGCAACGGCGCGGCCCTGGCGTTCGCCGCCCTGATGACCGCCTGCTGCGCCAGCCTGGCCGTCACCGCCCACGACACCGAGCGGCTCTTCGAGGCCGCGATGCACGCCCACGCCACGGCCGGCCACCTCCGCCCCGGCCGCTGACCCCCGCAGAACCGTTCCGGCCCGAGCTGCGTGCCGTTGGTGCCCGCAGGCCGTCGTTCGGGGCCCGCAGTGCCCGCAGGCCGTCATCCGGGGCCCGTCACCGCCCGCAGGCCCGCTTCCGGTCCGAGTTGCCTGCCGTTGCCCGCAGGCCCGCTTCCGGTCCGAGCTGGGTGCCGTCACCGCCCGCAGGCCCTCATCCGGGGCCCGTCACCGCCCGCAGGCCTGCTTCCGGCCCGAGTTGCCTGCCGTTGCCCGCAGGCCCCCTCCGGCCCGAGGTGCCTGCCGTCGCCGTCCGCAGGGCCGCCCTCCGGTCCGATCCACGTGCCGCCCCCCTCGTGAACCGTGCCCGGGCCGGGCATGAGCGAGGGGCCCGGCGGGCAACGTCCTTCCCGTGAGCGGAGGCGTGCTGTGCTGGCCCGCGGCGCCGTTGCGGCACGGGCCCTGGGTCGCCGCGGCCGCCGCGTTCGGGGTCACGCCCGCGGGGCTGTGGCTGCTGGCGCTGGTGCTGGAGCGGCGCCTCATGGGTCCGCGCACCGGGTTCGTCGCCGTGCTCCTCGGCGACCCGCTGCTGGCCGCGGCGGTCGGCCTGGGCGTCTGGCGGATCGGCGCGGGACGGCCGGACGGAGCCGCGGGGCCGTGGCCGGCGCTGGTCTCCGCCGCGGGATGGCTGTGCTTCGGCCTTGTGCAGTGGCGGGGGGAGCTGCGGAAGGGCTTCTTCACCCGCCGGCAGGCGTTCGCCCCGACCAAGGTGTGGCACCAGCTGGTGGTCTATCCCGTGCTCGGCTCGTGGCTGTGGACGGCCGGGCTCGGCGGGCTGCTGGCGCCGGGCGCGGGTCCCGGCGACGTCGCGGCCCGTGCGGGCATCGTCGCGTGTGTCACGGGCTGGGCGCTGATCAACGTCTACGACCGGCGTCGGCCGAAGCTCGGGCATCCCCCGTACGACTGGCGGCGGTTGCGTCCCCTTCCGCAGCCCTGGCCGGCCGCGTCGCTGACGCTGCGCGCCTATCGGGCGGAGCGGGGAGAGGAGTGACCTTCGCGCCGCGGACCGGCCGTACGAAAGGGGTGACGTCCGTGGCCGGTCCGCGGCGCGAGGAAGGGCCGGGCGCCCGGCCCGGGGGAAGGCCGGGCGCCCGGAGTCGCGAGGGGACCGTCAGCCGGCGGTCTGGGTGACGGCGGCCGGTTCCGCGGCGGGTTCGGCTCCTTCGGCCCAGGGCCCCGCGTCCGGCCCGGCGGTCAGCACGGGACGCAGCGCGCCCCGGCTGAGGGACGCCACGAGCGGAGTGGCCCAGCGGCGCAGCGCCAGGCTGGTGAGGAACGCGACAGGCAGGGCGAGGACGGCCGAGCCCAGGACGTCGTGCGGGTAGTGCGCTCCGACGTAGACCCGGCTGAACCCCTCGACCAGGGCGAACACCGTGGCGATCGCGCACAGCCGGCGGTTCAGCAGGAACAGGGCGGCCACCGTCGCGGCGGCCACGGTGCTGTGGCCGCTGGGGAAGGCGTAGTCCGAGGGCGCGGGGCACGTGTCGACCAGGTAGGCGTGCGGCATCGAACGGCAGGGGCGCACCTCGCCCACGATCTTCTTGACCACCTCGGCGACGGCGAAGGCGGTCACGACGGCGACCGGCGCGGCGAGCGCGACCGTCATCGCCTGCGGGCCGCGGCGGCGCGCGCTCCACCAGCCCATGACCATGAGCACCGCGAAGACGCCCAGACCGAGGTTGGTCCACACCTCCATGGGGGTGTTGAGCCACTTGGTGTCACGGGCGAAATCGGTGACGGAGGTGAACAGGGAGCCGTCGATCCCTGATCCGTCGAAGGCCAGCTGCGCGGTGGCGGCCGCGGTCATAGCGAGACGTCCTTCCGTATGGGCACGTCGTGAGCGCGAGGGGCGCGGCGGGGCGACACGCGGCGGGCCGGCGCTCCGGTCCGCGGTGGCATGCCGATGACATCGCGGTGACGTTGAGGTGACTGCACCGGTAACTTACTACATGTTGTAGAAGGGCAGAGCGGCACCCGGTCCGTCAGCCCTCGGGGCCCAACGCCGCCCCGGTCGCGCGCGCCCACCGGCCGTCCGGCGCCGACCTGCCTCCACGCGCCTATCCGGCCCGGCTGCCCGCTCCCCAATTTCTACATGATGTAGTAGCTTCGCCTCTCGGTGCCGCCGCATCCGCGCCATCGCCCTGGCCCGTGCAAGGGCCAGTTTCGGCCTGCCCGCGGTCCGACCCGGCCATGGGCCTGCCCGGCCGTCCCCGTCGCCGTCAGGAGGCTGATCCACCGTGCCCGACCGCCCCGACCCGCTGCCGGGCCCGGCACTCGCGCCGCCCGCCGCCCACCACGACCCGGGCCCCCGGCGGATCGTCGTCGTCTCCGCCAGCGTCGGCGCCGGGCACGACGGCGCGGCGGCGGGGCTGACCGAACGGCTGCGGGCCCACGGCTACCTGGTGGACCGGCAGAACTTCCTGGACCTGCTGCCCGCGGGCGCCGGCCGGCTGGTGTGCGGCACGTACCACCGCCTGCTGACCTGGGCCCCGGAGGGCTACCAGCACCTCTACCGGGCCACCGACCGCACGTCCCGGCCGAGTTGGATATGGCGGGCGCTGTTCCGCAGCGCCGAACGCCGGCTGCTGCGCGGCCTGCCGCCGGACACCCGCGCGGTCGTGTCGACGTACCCGGGAGCCAGTCAGGTCCTCGGCGCGCTGCGCCGGCGCGGTCTGCTGACCGTCCCGGCCCTGACGTACCTCACGGACTTCTCCGTCCACGGCCTGTGGATAGCCGACGGGGTCGACGCCCACCTGGCCGTCCACGCCGTGCCCGCCGCGCAGGCCCACGCCCAGGGCGCGGCCGCCGTCACCGTCGCCGGTCCCGTCACCGACGCGCGGTTCAGCCCGCCCGCCGACGGCCAGAGGTCCGCCGCGCGGGCCCGGTTCGGCCTGCCCGCACACGCCCCGCTCGCGCTGCTGGTGGCCGGCTCGTGGGGGGTCGGCCCGGTCCGGGAGGCCGCCGCGGAGATACGGGCGACGGGACTGGCCGTCCCGGTCGTGGTGTGCGGGCGCAACAGCGCGCTGGCCGGGCACCTGCGGCAGGACGGCGTCGAGCACGCCTTCGGCTGGGTCGACGACATGCCAGGCCTGATGCACGCCTGCGACGTCCTGGTCCAGAACGCGGGCGGGCTCACCTCGCTGGAGGCGTTCGCCGCCGGGCTGCCGGTGGCGAGCTACCGCTGCATCCCCGGCCACGGGCGCACCAACGCCGAAGCCCTGGAGGAGGCCGGCCTCGCCGCCTGGGTCCGCCGGCCCGACGACCTCGGCCCGGTGCTCGCCGAACTCCTCAACGGAAGCCGCGGCGGCGACCAGCGCGCGGCGGGCCTCGCCCTGCACCGGTCGGCGCCGGGCCCGGTGCCCGCCGTCGCCGCGCGGACCGGGAACCGCCCGCCGTCGCCGGCGTCCACCCCGGCACCGCCCTCGTCCGGGCCCAAGGGGCCGTCCGCCCGCGGACGCCGCCGCGACCGGCGCCGGCTCGGCGCGGCCGCGGTCACCGTGGCCGCCACCCTCTCGCTCGGCGTCCTCGCACCACTGGCCTGCGCCTACGAGCACGCGCCGGGGCGCTTCACGGCCGTCACCCACTACCTGCACGGAGACCGGTCATGACGCCCGCCCGCGCCGCCCTGCTCGCCTCGGCCGCCGTCGTGCCCGCGCTCGCCGCGCTGCACGCCGCACCGGTGATCTCCACGTTCGGCCCGCTGCGCACCAGGACGATGCCGCGTCTGTCCGGACAGGGGCGCCCGGGCCACGTCGCGCTCACCTTCGACGACGGCCCCGACCACCTCTCCACCCCGCACTTCCTGGCCCTGCTGCGGCGCCGCGAACTCCGCGCCACCTTCTTCCTGCTCGGCTCGATGCTGGCCCGCTCGCCCGGGCTCGCCCGGGACATGGCCGACGCCGGGCACGAGATCGGCATCCACGGCTGGCACCACAGCCCGCTGCTGCTGCGCGGCCCGCGCGCCGCCTACGACGACCTGGCCCGGGCGCGCGACGCCGTCGCCGACGTCACCGGCCGCCCGCCGGTGCTCTTCCGTCCGCCCTACGGGGTGATGTCCACCGCGGCCCACGTGGCCTGCCGCCGCCTCGGCCTCACGCCGGTGCTGTGGACCTGCTGGGGCGAGGACTGGCGCCGGCGCGCCACCCCGCGGTCCGTCCAGGACACCGTCCTGCGGGACCTGCGCGGCGGCGGCACGATCCTGCTGCACGACTCCGACTGCACCTCGGCCACCGGCTCCTGGCGCACGACCCTGCGGGCCCTGCCCGCCATCCTCGACACCTGCCACACCCGCGGCTGGGAGGTCGGACCCCTGCGGGACCACGGGGTCCCCGGGCTGAGCGCGGGCTGAGGCGCAGGGGCTCTCCGGGCTGTCCCGATGGGGTGCTCGCCCTCGAGCGGTCGGGGCGGGCGCGGGCGTCGGGGTGCCGGTTCCGGCCGGTGAGGTGTGCCGGGCCCCTTACACCGTGACCCGGAGTCCGCGGACCCAGGCGACCGCCGGGCCGACGGCGAGGAGGACCGCCAGGACCGCGTAGCCGTGGGTGAGGGTCGTCAGGGAGGCGACCACGGCGACGAGCAAGGGGCCGCCCGCATCGCCGAGTTCGCGGCCGAGTTCGGCGGCGCCCATGGTCTGGCCCAGCCGGGCGGCCGGGGTGGCGGCGGCCAGGGCGGCGAACCCGAGCGGGGTGATCAGGCCCGTGCCGACGCCGATCAGGGCCGCGCCCAGCAGCACCCCGGTGAGGCCGGGCAGCATCGCGCAGGCCAGGCCGCCCGCCGTGAGCAGCAGTCCCGCCGTGATGCCCGAGCGGGTGGTGAGGGCGCCCTGGTCCAGGGCACGTCCGGCCCGGGGCTGGACCAAGGCCGCGCAGGCCGCCAGCACCGACACGGCCGCACCCGTGGCCACGGTCCCCAGGCCGGCCGCCCGTCCCGAGACCGGCAGGAAGCCCACCCCGACCGAAAGCGCCGCGGTCGCCGCGGCCAGCGCGGCGGTCGGGGTGAGGAAGGCGGGGTCGGCCAGCCGCCGGGCGAGGTCCACCACCGTCTGGCGGGTCCTGGGCAGCGGCGGCACCGCGGGGACGGCCAGCGCCGCCCAGGCGGCCACGGCGGCCCCCAGCACGGCCAGGACGACGAACAGCAGGCGCCGGCCGCCGCCCCACACGAGCACCCCGCCGAGCAGCGGGCCCAGGGTGTAGCCGACCGACTTCCAGAAGCCGTAACTGCCGAAGGCCCGCCCGCGTTCGGCCGCCGGGTTGAGCCGGGCGACCAGCGCCGAGGCCGACGGTGAGAAGGCCGACGCGGCCGCGCCCTGGCCGAGCCGCGCCGCCCACAGCCAGCCAGGACTGTCCGCGACGGCGTAAGCGGCCGACGCGGCGGCGAACGCGACGAGGCCGCCGACCAGCACCGGACGCGCGCCGACCCGGTCGGCCAGCGTCCCGAAGACCGGCTTGAGCAGCACCTCGGCGCCGTCGTACAGAGCCAGCAGCCCGCCCAGCACCAGCAGCGAGGTGACCGCGCCCTCGCCGCGGGCCCCGAGGTTGGCGGCGATGCCGTGCGCGCCGAAGGCGGTGGTGAACCCGGCCGCGTACAACGGCCACATGTGGCGCCTGGGCGGGGTGGCGCCGGCCGGCCGCGTCACCGGCGGCTCGGTGCGCGCGGGCTCGGCGGCGCTCACGACGCGATCGCCGGTCCCGGCCGGCCACCGCGTCCGAGGCGGCCCCGCCCTTCCGCCCGTCCCGGGCGCCCCGTACGTTCCGCGCGTCCCCGCCGCCCGGCGGACCCGCGCTCCGGGCCGGCTGCGCCGCCGGCTCGCTCCGGGCCGCCCCCGCCGTCGGGCGCCTGCGGTTCATCCGTGCCGTCAGCGCCGGCAGCGCCGTCCGCGCCCGATCCGGCGTCGTCCCCGTCGCCCGCTCCGCGTCCGGGGCCGTCCGCCGCACCGGAACCCCGTCCCGGATCCCCCGTCCCGTCCCGGCCCACCGGATCGACGCGGGCGAGGACGGCGGCCCCGGCGGCCAGCCAGCCGGCGGCCAGCAGCCAGGACCCGAGGACGTCGAGCGGCCAGTGCACCCCCAGGTAGACGCGGCTGAGGCCGACCGCGATCCCGTACACGACGGCCACCGCGCAGGCGGCCCGGGTCCAGGACGGGCGGCGGCGGGCGATCGCCAGGACGAGGAGGCCCGCGCAGACCACCGAGGAGAAGGAGTGACCGGAGGGGAACGAGAAGCCGGTCGCCGTGGTCGCCCAGTGCACGGACGAGGGCCGCAGCCGGGCGAAGGCGTGCATGAGCCCTTCGCGGACGAGCTGCCCGGCGATCAGCCAGAGCACCGGGGTCAGCAGGAGCGCGAGGTCGGTCTTGCGGGTCCGGGGGCCGCGCGCCATGAGGGTCAGGACGGCTCCGGCGGCCAGGGCGACGAGGTAGGGCGGCGCTCCCGTGCCGAGCACCGTGACGCCGATCGCGACGTGCCGGGCCGCCGCCGGCCGGTGCTGGGCGCTCCAGTCGATCGCCGCCCGCTCGAACCCGAAGGACCCCCAGCCGTGCACGGCGAGGACGACCGCCAGCGCGGCGAACAGGATCCAGGCCGCCGCCGTCACCACGGGCCACCGGCGCGGGAACGCACTCATGCGGAAAACACCTGACCACCTCACATCGTCTACAGGACTGTAGACGCTACACGGGCCCGGGGGCCTGGGGGAGTGCCCGAGGCGGTCCGGTCGCCGGCCTCGATTCGCGTTGCATGGCCTTCTCCTGCTCGCGGCGGCCCGGCCTACCCCTTTCCCCTGGCCCGCGGGTCTCCCGAGGGTCTCCCGCGGATAGCCCGCGGGCATTTCTCTGACTAGAGTCAGAGAATGGATCAGGCGCAGATCGAACTGGTACGGCGGTTCAACCGCACGGTGACCGAGCGCGTGGGGGTGCTGCACGACCACTACCTCGGCCGTGACCGGCCGATCGGGGAGGCGCGGCTGCTGTGGGAGATCGGCGAGCACGGCACCGATGTGCGGCGGCTGCGCGAGCGGCTCGGGCTCGACTCCGGGTACGTCAGCCGGCTGCTGCGCTCGCTGGAGACCGCCGGCCTGGTGACGGTCGAGGCGCAGCACGACGACCGGCGCGTGCGCACCGTGCGGCTCACCGCGGAAGGCCGCTCCGAGCGCGGGCAGTTGGACGCCGGCAGCGACGAACTGGCCGGGTCGCTGCTCGAACCGCTCAACTCGGCGCAGCGCGCCCGGCTGGTCGCGGCCATGGACGAGGTCGAACGGCTGCTGACCGCCGCCACGGTCACCCTGGACGAGGTCGACCCCGGTCACCCCGACGCCCGGCACTGCCTGGAGGCCTACTTCGCCGAGCTGAGCGAGCGGTTCCCGACCGGCTTCGACCCCGCCCGCAGCCTGCTGCCCGACGCCGGTGAACTGCGGCCGCCGCGCGGCCTGTTCCTGGTGGCGCGGCTGCACGGCGAGCCCGTCGGCTGCGCGGGGCTGAAGCTGCCGCCGGACGCCCCCGCGGAGATCAAGCGCATGTGGGTCGCACCCGGGGCGCGCCGGCTCGGTCTCGGCCGCCGGTTCCTGGCCGAACTGGAGACGCGGGCTGCGGCCCACGGACGCAGGACGCTGCGCCTGGACACCAACAAGGCCCTGACCCCCGCCGTCGGCCTCTACCGCTCCTCCGGCTTCGAGGAGGTGGCCGCCTTCAACGACGAGCCCTACGCCCACCACTGGTTCGAGAAGCGGGTCGCCGTCACGTCGTCGCCGGAGTGACCGGCGGGCGCCCGCGGAAAATGGGCGGCCCGGGCCGGGGGAGGGGTCCTAGGGTGGGCCCGATGACACTTTCTCATGACGTGGCGGGGGACGGCCCCGCGGTGGTGCTGCTGCACTCCGGAGTGTGCGACCGGCGGATGTGGGACCCGCAGTGGGCCGCCCTGACCGCGGCCGGACGCACGGTGGTGCGGTGCGACCTGCGGGGGTTCGGTGAGAGCCCGGCTGCGGATAAGCCCTGCGATGACGCAGACGACGTACGCGACCTGCTGGACACTCTCGGTGTCGAGCGCGCCGTCGTCGTCGGGTCCTCGTTCGGCGGGGCCGTCGCCCTGGAGGTCGCCGCACGCTGGCCGGACCGGGTGACCGGACTGCTCCTGCTGTGCGCGGCGTCGCCGGTGCGGCAGGAGAAGTCCCCGGAGTTCCGGGCGGTGCTCGACCGCGAGGACGCGCTGATCGAGGGCGGGGACGTCGCGGGAGCGGTCGAGCTGATGGTGGACACCTGGGTCGGCCCGGAGGCAGGCGACACCGTCAGGGAAGCGGTCCGCGTGATGCAGCGCCGGGCCTACGAGCTGCAGCTCGCCGCCGCCGAAGTCCCTTCGCTGGAAGTCGACTTCGACATCGCCGCGGCCAAGGCGCCCTGCCTCGCCGTCTCGGGGGCCCATGACCTGCCCGACTTCCGCCGCATCGCCGCCCGCCTGCCGGACCTGCTCCCGGACGCACGCCACGTGGAGCTCCCCTGGGCCGGTCACCTGCCCTCCATGGAGCGCCCCGCCGAGGTCACCCGGATGATGCTCGACTTCCTGCGCGACCCGCGCGCCGCCGTCTGACCGACCGCCGCCCGAGCGCGTGGCCGCTGTGCCGGGCCGCCGCTCGGCCGCGGGGCCGTCCGTCGCGGAGGGCGCATTTACCGCTCCGTAGGGTGAGCCGCAACTCCCTTCGCCACCCCGGGACATGAGTGCACCGGGTCGGACGTCTGTCGTTCGCCGACCGTTCAACTTCCGGTCCAGGCAGGCGCTTTCCGGCCTCCCTAACCTCCCTTGGGGCTCAGGGAAGGGAGGCGGACCCATGGAGACAGCCCTCGCGGTACGGGCACGTGGGATCAGCAAATGCTTCGGTGACGTCGTCGCGCTCGACGGGGTGGACCTGGACGTCGCACGGGGTCAGGTCCACGGACTGGTCGGACCCAACGGCGCCGGCAAGACGACCCTGCTGGGTCTGATGCTGGGACTGTCCGCGGCCGACGGCGGGGTCCTGGAGATCCTCGGCACCCCGGTCGGCCGGGCCCTGGCGGCCCCCGACGGTGTCGCCGGATTCGTCGACGGCCCCGGCCTGTACCCCTCCCTCACCGCCCGGCAGAACCTCGCCGCGCTCGCCGCCCTCCGCGGCCAGGGCTCCGGCACCCCCGGCATCGACCGGGCTCTCGCCGAGGTCGGTCTCACCGACGTCGCCGACGACCGCATCCGCGGCTTCTCCCTCGGCATGCGCCAGCGCCTCGGCCTCGCCGCCGCCCTGCTCACCAGCCCCCGGCTGCTGGTGCTGGACGAGCCGGCCAACGGCCTTGACCCGGCTGGCAAGAAGCACGTGCACGGCGTCCTGCTCCGGCTGGCCGCCGAGGGCACCGCTGTCGTGCTCTCCAGTCACCGCATGGACGACCTGGAAGCCCTGTGCTCCGAGGTCACCATCCTCTCCACCGGGCGGATCGTCTTCTCCGGACCGCTGGGCAAGCTCGCCGCGGAGAACCGCGAGCTGGACTACCGGCTGCTGACCTCCGATCCGAGGGCCGCCCGCGAACTGGCCGCCGCCACCCCCGGCATGCGTGTCGTCGAGCACGGCGGGCAGTGGCGCGGCGCGGAGGCGCTGGTCGTGCGCGGCCTGGTGCCGGCCCTCGACGACCTGGTGGCGCGGCTGGTCCGCGACGGCGTCGCGGTCCGTGAACTCGCCCCCGTCGTCTCGCCGTTGGAGGCCGCGTTCCTGGCCCTGACCGGCGGCCGCGACGAGCCGGCCGAGCCCGGCGAACAAGCGCCGCACGCCGCGCACACCGCGCACGCCGCGCACACCACGCATGCCACGGACGCCGCGCACGCACCGCAGAACCATCAGGACGAGGACAGCCCGCAGGACGAGCAGGAGCCGCAGGAGGCCGCCCGATGACCGCCGCAACCGCGACCCTGGAGGACGACAACGTTGTCGGTGCCGCCCCCCGCGCCCACCCCGTCTCCATCGCCCGCGGCTACCGCTTCGAAGTGGTCAAGCTGGTCTCGCAGTGGCGGATCCGCCTCCTCGTGCTGGCCTGCTGGCTCGCCCCCGGGCTGTTCGTCGCGGCCGTGGGGCAGCAGAGCACCCTTCCCACGGACACCCTCTTCGGCCGCTGGATGCACGCGACCGGCTGGGCCGGTCCGCTCGTGGTGCTCGGCTTCGCCGGCACCTGGGCGCTCCCGCTGCTGACCTCGGTGGTCGCCGGGGACGTGTTCGCCTCCGAGGACCGGCTCGGCACCTGGCGCCACCTGCTGGTCGCGGTGCGCTCGCCGCGGCGGATCTTCGCGGCGAAGGCGCTCGCCAGCCTCACCGTCATCCTGCTGATGGTGGCCGGGCTCGCCGTCTCCGGTGTGGTGGGCGGTCTCCTCGCGGAGGGCAACCACGCGCTGGTCGGCCTGGACGACCACCTGCTGTCGCCGTCGGCCGCCGCGGGGGACGTCTTCCTGGCCTGGGCGTGCGTCATCGCGCCGACGCTGGCGCTGGCCGCGATCGGCCTGCTCGGGTCGGTCACGCTCGGCCGGTCCCCGATGGGGCTGCTGCTGCCCGCGCTGGTCGCCCTGACGATGCAGCTCGCCCAGATGCTGCCGCTGCCGGTCGCGGTCCGCGTCGCGCTGCCCGGCTACGCGTTCATCGCCTGGAACGGGCTGTTCGCCGACCCGCGGCAGACCGGCCCGCTGCTGCTCGGCATCGCGGTCAGCCTGCTGTGGGCGCTGCTGGCCACGACGCTGGCGTATCTGCTGTTCCTGCGACGCGACTTCACCAACCTGACCAGCGACACCTCCGGCCGCCGCGCGTTCGCGGCCGGGTTCGTGCCGCTGGCCGCCCTGCTCGGCGCCACGATCGCGGTGGTCGCCGTGGCGACTCCCTCCACGAGTTCCGGGATCACCCAGGCGAAGGTGGAGCGCTCGCTCGCCACCGCCTTCGCGCACCTGTACCGGATGCAGACCGCCGAACTCAACCGTCCCGCCGTCACCGAGGCACAGCTGCGGTCGACGGCCGCGTGCGCCAAGAGCGACGTGCAGCACGACGCGGAGGGCGCCGGCAACGACTGGCGCTGCGTCGTGTCGTGGCACGTCCCCGGCGTCCAGCTCACCGGGACGGCCATCTACCAGCTCGACATCACCGCAGACGGGCGGTACGTCGCCGACGGCGACGGACCGAAGGAAGTAAACGGCTACTTCCTGGTGCACACCCCGCAGGGGGACGCGCCGAACCCGTTGTGGCAGTTCGACGGGAACGTCGACCTGCTGTCCACCACCCCGAAGGGATAACCATGCAGGTAATACGGCAGCGTCGCACCAGCGAGAAGGCGGGACTCACCCTTCTCGGCCGGCGCGTCGGCCGCAGGACCACCCTGGTGACGGCGTGCATCACGGTCGCCCTGGGCGTCACGGGCACCGCCGTCGCCTCGACGCAGCAGTTCGGCACCCAGCAGGTCGGCCAGGTCACCTCCAAGGGCCAGGTCGTCGCCGACGACCAGTACATCAACCCCTACGGCAGCCGCACCGTCATCAACGACGGCAAGATCATGTCGTCGACGGTGAGCCCGGACGGCACGACGCTGGCGGCCGCGGTCACCGACGGTGACGCGGCGCTGGTCCTGATGGACCTCAAGACCGGGGCGGTGAAGCAGAAGGTCGGCACCAACGCGGCCGACACCCTGAAGATCAAGAGCGCGTCCGTCGGCCAAGAGGGCCCGACGTACTCGCCCGACGGCAAGCAGCTCTGGCTGGGCCAGAGCGACGGCTACACGAAGTTCACCGTGAACGCGGACGGCACCCTCGCCAACCCCGTGAACGTCGCGATCCCGGTGGACGGCTCCAAGCACGCGCTGGTCGGCGCCGCGGTGTTCTCGGCCGACGGTTCGACCGTGTACTCCGCGGTCAACGGCCAGAACCGCGTCGTCGCCATCGACTCCGCGACCGGCGCCATCAAGCAGAGCTGGGCGGTGGGCAACGCCCCGCGCGGCCTCGCCCTGGTCGGCGACAAGCTCTACGTCAGCAACGAGGGCGGCCGTCCGGCGAAGGCCGGCGACACCACCATCAACTCGTACGGCACCGACGTGGTCGCCAACGCCGACACGGGCGCCTCCACCACCGGCACCGTGAGCGTCGTCAACGTGGCGGACGCGTCCGCCGCCGTCGGCACCATCGACGTCGGTCTGCACCCGACCGCCGTCTACGCCAGGAACGGCGCGGTGTTCGTCACCAACACCGCCGACAACAAGGTGTCGGTGATCAGCACCGCCCGTGACAAGGTCGTGCAGACCATCGCCACCCAGCCCTGGCCGGAGGCGTCGGTCGGCTACGAGCCCAACGCGGTGACGCTCACCGACGACGGCCGGCTGCTGGTGACGCTGGGCCGCGCCAACGCGGTCGCCGTCTACCGCTACACCAGCCCGCAGGAGCCGGTGTCGTACGTCGGCCTGCTGCCGACGGACTACTTCCCGGCGGAGATCACCACCGTCGGCAAGAACGTCGTCGTCTCCAACACGCGTGGCATCGACGCCCGCCGCCCCACCACCGCGGCCGGGCACGGCACCCACGACACCACGTCGAGCCTCACGCAGTTCACGCTGCCGAGCGACAAGGTCATCCGCTCCTACACCGGCAAGGTCTTCCAGCAGAACGGCTGGACCAACGGTGACGTCAAGCAGGCCCAGGGCAAGAAGGCCAAGGCCGTGGCCGTGCCCGGCCGGATCGGCGACCCGTCGACGATCAAGCACGTCTTCCTGCTCGTCAAGGAGAACCGGACCTACGACCAGGTCTTCGGTGACATGCCGCAGGGCAACGGCGACCCGTCGGTGACGCAGTTCGGTGAGAACGTCACGCCCAACCAGCACGCGCTGGCCGAGCAGTTCGGGCTCTACGACAACTTCTACGACGTCGGCACGAACTCGGCCGAGGGCCACAACTGGCTGATGCAGTCCGACAACCCGGAGTACACCGAGTCGTCGGCCGGCGAGTACACCCGCAGCTACGACACCGAGAACGACGTCCTCGGCCACCAGAAGAGCGGCTTCATCTGGTCCGGCGCGCAGGCGGCCGGCAAGACCGTCCGGGACTTCGGCGAGTTCCAGTCGCTGGAGAGCAAGCCGGCCGGCGCGACGTGGCAGAACCTGTACTGCGACGCGAAGACGATGGACTCCACCGGCGCCGCGACCCAGTACCCGATCCAGACCGGCTCGGCGATCCCGTCGCTGAACAAGGTGTCGGCGCCCGGCTTCCCGCTGTTCGACACCAGCGTCCCGGACGTCTACAAGGAGCAGATCTGGAAGCAGGACTTCGAGAAGAACGGTCCTGCGAACCTGAACATGTTCTGGTACTCCAACGACCACACCGGCGGCCCGGCCAACTCGGCCGCCCAGGTCGCGGACAACGACCTCGCGGTCGGCCGGACGGTGGACGAGATCACGCACAGCAAGTACTGGAAGGACTCGGCGATCTTCATCGTCGAGGACGACTCCCAGGCCGGCCTCGACCACGTCGACGGCCACCGTGCGCCGATCCAGGTCATCAGCCCGTACGCCCAGCACGGCGTGGTCGACAACCACTACTACTCGCAGATCACGATGATGCGCACCATCGAGCAGATCCTCGGCATCCAGCCGATGAACCAGCTCGACAGCGCCGCCACGCCGATGTACGGGGCCTTCACCAACCACCCCGACTTCACGCCGTTCACCGCGGTGCAGAACAAGACCTCGCTGACCCTCGGCGTCTCGCCCGCGCCGACCTGCGGTGTCGACACCCCCGCGGCGCAGGACCCGAGCGCGGCGCCCGCGCCGACGAGCGCGGTCGTGCCCGCGGCCGAGAAGAACGTCGCCGCGCAGTGGAACACCTGGAAGTCGCACCAGCGGCTGACCGGCGACAAGGCGGTGCCGGACTTCGCCAACCCGGAGCAGATGAACCGCTACACCTGGTACGACAGCCACAACTGGACCAAGCCGTACCCGGGCGACAGCAAGATCCTGACGCCGGACGAGGTGCCCGGCGCGTACATCCCGTCGTCGGACAGCGACGACTGATCATCTGATCACACAGGAGGGCCCCCGCCCGGCGGCAAGCCGGGCGGGGGCCCTCCTGCCGTGCTCAGTGGCCGGCGGCGTCCTGCTCCTGGTGCTTCTTCTTGATCCGCTCGGCCTCCTTGCGGACCTCGGCCTGGGTGGCGCGCTCACGGAGCAGCCACTCCGGGCTCTCGTCCCTGAGCTCCTCGATCTGCGTCGTGGTGAGCGGCTCGGTGACGCCGCCGCGGGCGAGTCCCGCGATGGAGACGCCGAGGCGGGCCGCCACGACCGGCCGCGGGTGCGGGCCGTTGCGGCGCAGCTCCTGCAGCCACGCGGGCGGATCGGCCTGGAGGGCGTTCAGCTCGTCGCGGGAGACGGTGCCCTCCTGGAAGTCGGCGGGGGTGGCCTGGAGGTACACACCCAGCTTCTTCGCCGCGGTGGCGGGCTTCATCGTCTGGGTGGTCTTCTGCGACGTCATGCCGTCCAGGGTAACCAGCGCGGGATCCCTCTCCCGCCGCCCCCGAGATAGCCTGGCCAGGTGACAGGCCCGTCGGATCCCTCCCCCTCCGCCCCCGGTACTCCCTCCGGTTCCTCGCCCGGCACCGCGAATCCGCCGTTCCGGCTCGCCTACGTGCCCGGCGTGACGCCCGGCAAGTGGGTGCGGATCTGGAACGAGCGCCGGCCGGAGGTCCGGCTCGAACTGGTCCCGGTCGACGCCACCGGGGCCGGCGGGCTGCTGCGGGAGCGCGGCGCCGACGCGGGTCTGCTGCGGCTGCCCGTCGACCGCACCGACCTCAGCGCCATCCCGCTCTACACCGAGACGACCGTGGTGGTGGTCCCCAAGGACCACTTCGTGGCCGCCGCCGACGAGGTGACCCTGGACGACCTGGCGGACGAGATCGTGCAGCACCCGCTCGACGACAGCCTCGACTGGCCCGACGGGCCCCCCGGACGTCCGGCGTTCGAGCGCCCGGCCACCACCGCGGACGCGATCGAGCTGGTCGCGGCCGGCGTGGGCCTGCTCGTCGTCCCGCAGTCGCTGGCCCGGCTGTACCACCGCAGGGACCTGACCTACCGGCCGCTCACCGACGCCCCGCAGTCCCAGGTCGCCCTGTCCTGGCGGGAGGACGCGACGACCGACCTGGTCGACGACTTCATCGGCATCGTCCGCGGCCGCACGGTCAACAGCACCCGCGGACGCGCGGCCCAGGAGCGGGCCGCGGAGAAGTCCAAGCCCGCCAGGGCCAAGGCGGCGGGGGGCGCGGGGGACAGGAAGGGCGCCAAGGGCGCCTCGACCGGCCAGGGCGCCTCCCGGACCGCCAGGGCGGGCAAGCGCGCCCCCGGTCCCCAGTCCGGTTCCGCGGGGTCCCGTTCCGGCTCCGGCGCCCGCCGCGGCAAGCCCCGCGGCCGCTCCTGACCCGCTGCCGCGCGCCCGGCCCGCCCTGCTCGGCCGGCTGCTCCCCGGGCTCACCGCGCGCCGGGCGACCGGCCGCCTCCGGGCTGCCGGGCGGGTGACCGCGGCCGAGTGTGCGGACCGGGCGGCGGTGCGTCAGCGCGTCAGGCGTCGCGCGCCGGGACGGGCGGCACCGCGTCGAGGAAGGCGACCACCGTGCGCCTGAAGTGGTCCGGGTCGTCCAGCCAGGGGAAGTGGCCGCCGCCCGGCTGGACGACCAGCCGCGCGTCGGGGACGAGGGAGGCGATCTCGGCGGCCACCCGGGGGAGCGGGCCGCCGTCGAGTTCCCCGGCGTAGAACAGCACGGGCGCGGTGAGCCCCGCGACGGCCCTGCGGGCGGCCGCGGGCTCGAACGCGCCGGCGGAGGCGTAGCGGTCGCCGGCCTCCTCGTTGGACTCGACGACGTCCGCGGCGCTGTGCGCCTGGGCGGCGGCGTCCCAGCGGCCGTAGAACAGCGGGATCATCGCGTCCCAGTCGGCGTCGCTGGCGGTGCCCGCGAAGGACTTCTCCAGGGCGACGGCGGCCGCCGGGTACCAGGGCTCGCAGACGCGCAGCGCCGCCGCCTCGCGGCGGTGGTCGGGGGTGAAGTCGATGCCGAGCGTGCGGCCCCTCGCGGCCACGAGGGTCAGCGAGTTGACGCGGCCGGGGTGCGCCGCGGCGTACGCCAGGGCCAGGTCGCCGGCCGCCGAGTGGGCCAGGAGGTCCATCCGCTCCAGCCCGAGGTGGACGCGGAGCGCCTCGACGTCCGGCACCTGGCGGTCGCAGCGGTACGTCTCCGGGTCGGCCGGCTTCTGCGACGCGCCCGTGCCGCGCAGGTCGAGCAGGACCAGGGTGCGGTGGGACGCGAGGCCGGCCAGGTCGCCGAGGTAGACCGAGGCCCGCATCGGCCCACCGGGCAGGCAGACCAGGGGCCCGCCCCTGCCGTCGAGGCGGTACGCGAGCGTGGTCCCGTCGGGGGCGGTGAAGGTCGGCATACCCCGAGGATCACCTGTTTCCGGCCGGGCGGCCAGCCCTTTCCGGGGACGGCGGTGCCCGGGCTCCCCGGCAGGGTGGGGAGCCCGGGCACCGTGCGGTGACCCGCCGTCAGGGGCGGTGGCCGGTCCTCAGCGGTGGTGGGAGGCCAGGCCGTTGTGGATCGCGGACATCAGCTCACCGTCGGAGGTGTCGCCGTCCAGCGACCACACCATGGCCCCGCCGAGGTGCGCGTCCCGGATGAACGCCGTCTTCTGGGCGATGACCTGCGGGTCGTCGTAGGTCCAGAAGTCGGTGCCGTCGTAGAGCCAGGCGAAGCCGTCCTTGACGTCGCGGTGGACGGTGTAGGTGCCGGACTGGGCCAGGACCTTCAGCGCGTGGTAGTCCTCGTTGCCCGCCTGCCAGGTGGCCGGCGCCGGGCCGGTGGACGGCTGGAACAGGCCCGCCGTGCCGCCGTCCGGCACGCCGGTCCAGCCCTGGCCGTAGAACGGCACGCCGAGCACGAGCCGGCGGGCCGGGGCGCCCCGGCGCAGCCAGTCGCCGATCGCCTGGCTGTCGCTGAAGTCGTTCGGGACGGGGCTGGTGCGCGGGGCGCGCAGCGCCGACTGCTGGTTGGTGGTCGCCTCGTACGGGCCGTGGAAGTCGTAGCCCTGGACGGTGCCGAAGTCGAGGTACCGGAAGATCTTCCGTGCCTCGAAGCCCGCGTCGATCTTCGCCGGGGCGGCGGGCAGGAACGCGGACAGGTCGTAGTGCTTGTGGGTGGTGCGGCCGTAGGCGTCGAGCTGCCGGCGGAACTCGGCCGCCAGGGCGGTGAAGTTCTGCTTGTCCTCGGGCCGGTAGACCGTGGCGGTGTCGCCGGCGGAGCCGGGCCACTCCCAGTCGATGTCGACGCCGTCGAACAGGCCGGCCGCCGAGCCCGGGCCGCCCTTGCCGTCGAGCAGCGGCAGGTTGCCCTTGATGAACATGTCCAGGCAGGACGCGACGAGCGCCTGGCGGGAGGCGGCGGTCCTGGCCGCGTCCGAGAAGTGGGTGGACCAGCTCCAGCCGCCGATCGAGATCATGACCTTCAGGCCGGGGTTGGCGGCCTTGAGCTCACGGAGCTGGTTGAAGTTGCCGGCCAGCGGCTGGTCGGCGGTGTCCGCGGTGCCGTCCACCGACGTGGCGGCGTCCACCGGGTGCTGGTAGTCGGCCCACGCGTCGGCCTGGCCCGGGACGTTGCCCTCGAAGCAGGTCCCGTCGGCGCCGATGTTGGCGAACGCGTAGTTGAGATGGGTCAGCTTGGCGGCGGTGCCGGACGTCTCGACGTTCTTCACCTGGTAGTTGCGTCCGTAGATGCCCCACTGGGTGAAGTAACCGACGCTCTTGTACGACGAGTTGGCGGGGAAGCCGGTACCGTCGTGGGCTTGCGCGGAGCTGCCGCCGGCGAGGGCGGGCAGGACGGCGACCACCGAGAGGGTGGCGGCCGTCGCGGCCATACGGCCGAGGATTCGACGACGCATGGCCGGACGCTATTGGCCTAGACCAATACCGGTCAAGGGGAACGACGGAACACGTACGACAGCGACGGCAGTTGGCGCCGTTCCCGGCCTGGCCACCCGGCCCGCCGGGCGGCCCGTACACTCCCCGGGTGGACATACCCCCGCCGCCCGAGTCTCCGTCGTCGCCCGAGGACGCGCCGTCGCACGAGACCGCGCCGCCGGCCGCCGGCACCGCCTCCCCGGACAGCTCCTCCGCGGGCGCCCCGGCGCCCGAGGACGCGCGTCCGTCCCGGGACGCGTGGCCGTCCGCGGCGATCCCGACCCAGGCCGACGGCACGGCGCATCCCGCCCCCGCGCCCACTCCCGCGCCGCCGCCGTTCGACGCCGCGCTCACCGTCGGCGCCGACCTGCCCTCGCCGGCCGCGGGCGGACCCGCCGGGCCGCCGCCCGTGCCGCCCGCCCCGCACGGCGCGCAGCCGCCCCACGGGCAGGCGCCGCACGCCCAGGCGCCCTATGGCACGCCGCCGTTCGGGCAGCAGCCGCCGTACGGGACCCAGCCCTACGGGACCCAGCCCTACGGGACCCAGCCCTATCCGGCCGGGGGGCCGTACCCGGCCGGCGGCCCGTACGGTTCGGTGCCCGGCCCGTACGGCTACCCCGGCCCCGGCTGGTACCCGGCCGAGCCGACCACCAACGGCCTGGCCATCACCGCGCTCGTGGTCTCGCTGGCGGCGGGCTGCGTGCCCTTCCTCGGCCTGATCTTCGGCATCTTCGGGCTGCGCCAGATCCGCCGCAACGGCCAGCGCGGCCGCGGCCTGGCGATCGCGGGCATCGTCATCAGCAGCGTGTCGACCGTCCTGACGGCACTGATCGTCACCCTCGCGGTGATCGGCGCCATGAACGAGGGCAACACGCAGGTCCAGGACCTCAAGGCCGGCCAGTGCTTCAACACCGTCGGGCACTCGCTGTCGGACTACGGGGAACAGGGCACGCGGTCGACCACCGTCGACGTCGTCCCCTGTGCCGGCAAGCACGACGCGGAGACGTACGCGGTCTTCCCGCTCGACTCCAGCCTGGGTGACGACTACCCGGGCGTGGACGCGATCTCGGGGGTCGCGGACGACAAGTGCGGGTCGTACGCCGACGACTACCTGGGTGACGCCTCGCTCTCCGACGGCATGGACATCTACTACTACCTGCCGCCCCGTGAGGGCTGGGACCGCGGCGACCGCGACGTGACCTGCTTCTTCGGCAGCCAGGGCGGCAAGGTGACGGGCTCGGTGAAGTCGCCCGGCGGCTCCTCGGGCGTGGGGGTCTGAGGCGGCGCCCCCGCCGGGCGCGCCGGGGCGGACGCGTTCGGTGAGGCTCAGGGGAAGGCTTGCGGACGAGCACCGACGGTTGCCAAGCTGTCGCAGACAGTCAACCCCCTGGGAGGGGCCCGTGGCCTTCGGTGACCAGCCCGCCTACCTCCGCGTCGCCGAGGACCTGCGGCGCAAGATCCTCGACGGCACGCTGCCCCCGCACGCCCGGCTGCCCTCGCAGGCCCGGATCAGGACCGAGTACGGCGTCTCCGACACCGTCGCCCTGGAGGCCCGCAAGGTGCTGATGGCCGAGGGCTTCGTCGAGGGCCGCTCGGGTTCGGGCACCTACGTCCGTGAGCGGCCCCGGCCGCGCCGCATCGTGCGCAGCGGCTACCGGCCCTCCGGTCCGCCCTCGCCGTACCGGCAGGAGCAGGCGGACGAGGGCAGCAAGGGCACCTGGGAGTCACGCAGCGTGCAGGACGTGGCCGGCCCGGACATCGCCGAGCGGCTGGCCATCGCGCCCGGCGAACGGGTGATGCGCACCCAGTACGTGTTCCGCACCGAGGGCGAGCCGTCGATGCTGTCCACCTCCTGGGAGCCGCTCGCGCTGACCGCCCGCACGCCGGTGCTGCTGCCGGAGGAGGGCCCGGTCGGCGGGCAGGGCGTGGTGCCGCGGATGGCGGCGATCGAGGTGATGGTCGACCACATGGCCGAGGAGGTCGGGGCGCGCCCCGGGCTCGCCGAGGAGGCCGCCGCGCTCGGCGGGGTCCCCGGGCACATCGTCATCGAGATCCGCCGCACCTATTTCGCGTCCGGCCGCCCCGTGGAGACCGCGGACGTGGTCATCCCCGCCGAGCGCTACCGCGCGGTGTACCACCTGCCGGTGCGGTGACGGCCGTGGGCCGGCCCGCGGCGGCCGGCGAGCGGCGGTGGCGCGTCCCACCGGCGGCAGTGGCTCACTCCTTGGGGTGAATTCCGGCGCCGCGGGTTGACGGGGCGTCAATTTTTCGTGCCTGCGCCTGGCCGGATCGGTTCCTCTTCGTGGTAATCCGTACCCGCGCTGTGAACCTCGGGCGTAGGGTCGCGCATATGCGCATCGCCGTTTCCTCGGACATGGATGAGCCCGTGGCCCGGCAGCTCGTCGACGAGCTGCGGCACCGCGGGCACATCGTCGCGGCCTACGGGGCGCTGCGCTCCGACGACCGCGCCGACTGGGCCTGGAGTGCGGAGGCGGCGGCGCGCGCGGTGGCGGAGGGCGGAGCTGACCAAGCCGTCGTCTGCTGCTGGACCGGGACGGGTGCGTCCATCGCCGCCAACAAGGTGCCCGGCGTGCGAGCCGCGCTGTGCGGCGACGCCTACACCGCGGACGGCGCGCGCAGGTGGAACGACGCGAACGCGCTGGCGCTGAGCCTGCGCACGCTGTCGGGGCCGGTACTCGGGGAGATCCTCGACGCCTGGTTCGCCGGCGTACCCAGCCAGGATCCGGACGACCGGGACAACGTCGCGCATCTCAGCGCGCTCGAAGGGGGACGACCGTCGTGACGGCGGAGCTGGTGTGGGTCCTGATACGCCAGGACGAGAGCGGCAACCGCTACCGGGTGGGCCGGTACGCCACCCGGGCGGAGGCCGAGCGGGTGGCGGCCACGCTGGGTGCGGGGGACCGGCAGGCCTATGTGATCGAACGGATCGCGCCGAAAGCGGCCCAGGCGTGAACAAGCCGCGGGTCGTGGTCGCGGGCGCCGTACTGGACGGCGACCGGCTGCTCGCCGCACGCCGTACGGCGCCGCCCGACCTGGCCGGCCGCTGGGAGCTGCCCGGCGGCAAGGTCGAGCCGGGCGAGCGGGTCGAGGACGCCCTGGTGCGGGAGCTGCGCGAGGAGCTGGGCATCACCGTGCGGCCCCTGGAACGGGTCCCCGGCGCCTGGCCGTTGACCGCCGGCCTCGTCCTGCACGTGTGGACGGCCGTCATCCTCGACGGCACCCCGCGCCCGCTGCAGGACCACGACGAGATCCGCTGGGTCACCGCCGCCGAGGCCCCCGCCCTCGACTGGCTCCCCGCCGACCGGCCGCTGATCCCGCTGATCGCCGCGCTCTCGCCGCCCGGCGCATGAACCCGGCGGCTGCCTCCGGCGTACCTCCGGGACGGCGGCCGAAAGGTGCTGACCCGGCAAAAGCGACAAAAAGCTCTGATGATGGGGTAAGGGGGAGATAACCCTTCGTGTGGCCGGGTGGTGCGACCGGCCCCGACCCGGTCGGGGGTGCCCGAGGCATGAGCGACAGCGGCGACGCGTCGCCGGACGATGTGCCCCCACCCCCGGCCGAGCGCCCCCGGGGCGCCCTCCTCGACACCCTCCGCGTCGCCGTCGTCATGCTCGACACCAGCGGGCGCGTCCTGCTGTGGAGCCCGCTGGCCGAGGAGGTGCTGGGCTGGGCGGGCGAGCACATCGTGGGCCGCCGGGTCGGCGGGCTGTTCGGCCCGGCTCAGGCCGTGGAGACCACGCCCACCGGACACGCGCGCCTGCGCACCGTCCCGGAGCCCGGCGAGGCCGGGCACATCCTCGCCGACCTGCTGCGGACCGGCCGCTGGGACGGCATCCTGTCGCTGCGCCACCGCGACGGCCACTCCGTCCAGGTGGAGACCCGGGCGACCCTGCTGGTCGACGGCGACGGCCGCCCGTTCGTGCTGGCGTCGATGGTGGAGACCAGCCGGCTGCAGACGCTGGAGCAGGACCTGGCCGCCCTGGACGCGCTCTTCGACTCCTCGCCGCTCGGCGTCGCCATCTTCGACCGCGACCTGCGCTACGTCCGGGTCAACCAGGCCCTGGCCGACATGAACGGCCTGCCGGTCGCCGCGCACCTCGGCCGGACCGTCGCCCAGGTCCTCGGCCCGGCCGCGGCGGGCGAGCTGACCACGCTGCAGCGCGAGGTGCTGGCGTCCGGCCGTCCGGTGATCGACCTGGTGGCGCCTGCGCCGCGCGGCGCAGGCCACCGCTCGCTGTCGTACCACCGGCTGGTGGATCGGGCCGGACGGGTGCTCGGCATCAGCGCGACCGTCATGGACGTCACCGAGCGGATGCGCGACGCAGCCAAGGCCGAGCGGGCCCGGCAGCGGCTGGCGCTGCTCAACGACGTGGGTTCGCGGATCGCCGGCGTGCTCGACGTCCACCGGGCGGCCGAAGCCCTCGCCGAGGCGCTCGTGCCCGCGTTCGCCGACTACGCCGGCGTCATCCTGCACGCCGAGGCGGCCGAGGGCGGGGAGCTGCCCAGCGTGCCGTACACCGCGACCACTCCCATGCGGCAGCTCGGGGTGGGCGCGGTCGAGTGGAGCCCGGCGGTCAGCCGGATGCTGCGGCGGGGCCAGCTCGTCGACTTCACGAAGGACTCGGTGTTCGGGACGGCGCTGGTCACCGGCGAGCCGCGGCTGGTGTGCACCGAGGAGGACCTGCGCCGCACCACCTTCCCCGACGACCCGAAGATCGAGGCCGCCGTCGAACTGGGCATCACCTCGATGCTGGTGGCGCCGCTGCGGGCGCGCGGGGTGGTGCTCGGACTGCTGGTGGTCAGCCGGTCCGTGGGGCGCGAGCCGTTCGACCGGGACGACCTGGCGCCGGCCACCGAACTCGCCGACCGCGCCGGCGCCGCCCTGGACAACGCCCGGCTGTACGTGCGCGAGCGCGAGGGCGCGCTGATGCTCCAGCGCAGCCTGCTCCCGCAGACCGTGCCGGAACCGCCGGGCGTGGCGGTGGCGTTCCGGTACGTGCCGGGCAGCAGCGGCGCGGAGGTCGGCGGCGACTGGTTCGACGTCATCCCGCTGGCCGGCGGCCGGCTGGCCTTCGTGGTCGGCGACGTGATGGGCCACGGCCTGGGGGCCGCCGCGACCATGGGCCGGCTGCGCACCGCGGTCCGCACCCTGGCGGGTCTGGACATGCCGCCCGACGAACTGCTGAGCCGCGTCAACGAGTTGGGCGACGACCTGGCCCGCGGGCAGATCGAGGGGTGGATGGCCACCGCCGTCTACGCGGTGTACGACCCGTCCACGCGGCGCTGCACCCTCGCGCAGGCCGGCCACGTGCCCCCGGTGCTGGTGGAGCCGGGGCCGCCGGAGAACCGCGACGACTGCCACGCCCGGCTGCTCGAACTGCCCACCGGCGTCCCGCTCGGCGTGGGCGGCGTACGGTTCGAGACCACCGAGCTGGAGGTGCCGGACGGCGCGGTGCTGGTGCTGTACACCGACGGCCTGGTGGAGTCCCGCGGCCACGACATCAGCGCCGGGCTGGAACGCCTGCGCGCGACCCTGAGCCGCCCGCTGCACTCGCTGGAGGACGCCTGCGACGACCTGCTGGCCACCATGGAGCCGGGCCGCGAACCGGACGACGTGGCGCTGCTCATGGCCCGGCTCGGCGGCCTGCCCGCCGGGTCCACCGCGGGCTGGACCTTCCCCGCGGAGGCCAGCGCGGTGCGGCTGGCCCGCCGCCGGGTGCGCGACACCCTGGTGCACTGGGATCTGCTGCCGCTGTCGGACGTGACGGTGCTGCTGGTCAGCGAGCTGGTCACCAACTCGCTGCGGTACGCGCACGGTCCGATCGGGGTGCGGATGGTCCGTGGCTCGTCGCTGCTGGTGGAGGTCTCCGACCCGCTGCCGGACCCGCCGCGCGAGCGGAACGCCGCCGAGACCGACGAGGGCGGCCGGGGGCTGCAGCTCGTCGCCCGGACGTCCCGGCGCTGGGGAACGCGCCACGGCCCCCTCGGCAAGACCGTGTGGTTCGAACTGGCGCTTCCCTGAGCCGGATGCCGCCGGGCGCCCCCCGCTGCATGATTCGACGCCACTGTGCCGGGTATGCCGAAGGGACGGAAGCGAAAGACGCGGCCGCGGTGTTCCGGGGGTCCGTCCCCGTACCCGGGAGCCGAGATGATGCTGTGATCGACAAGACCGTGTGCTGGACGGTCTGCATGCTGAATACTCGGCTCCAACCGGTCCATGTGTGTGCTGAGCTGGAGGGGTCGGGCGAGTGAGCGACATGCCAGCAGGGGAGGTCCCCCCCGGAGACGACGCGGACCCGGCGGCACGCGCCGGGGTCTGGCAGTCGAGCCCGCCCGGCTCGATGTACGACTACATACGCGTCGCGTCGTTCTCGCTGGACCGTGCCGGGCGCATCGACCACTGGAGCCGGCGCGCCGAGGAGTTCTTCGGCGTGGCCGCGGAGGAGGCCCTCGGCCGCGACCCGATCGCCGCCTTCGCCCCGCCGGATGTCCAGGTCCGCGCCCACGAGCGGCTGGCGCAGATCCTCGACGGCCGCGAGTGGAACGGCCTGGTGCCGTACAAGGACGCCTCCGGCGGCAACGGCCTGGCCGAGGTCTACGTGATGCCCTCCGACGACGGCGCGGTGTGCATCGCGCTGGACGTGGCCACGCTCCGGCAGATCGAGACCGACGTGGCCGCCTCGCAGGCGGTCTTCGGGCAGTCCCCGATGGGCTTCGTGCTGTTCGACACCCACCTGCGGCTGATCCGCGTCAACGAGCGCTTCGCCGAGGTCTTCGGGCGCCCCGCCGAGGGCCACCGCGGCCGCGGCCCGCACGACTTCCTCTCCCGCGTCGAGGCGGACCGGCTCACGGCCGCGCTGCGGCAGGTCCTGGAGACCGGCGAACCGGTGCTGGACATGCCGCTGGTCGGCACCGTGCCCGGCGACCCCGTTAGGCGCCGCTGGGCGATGTCCCTGTACCGGCTGCACAGCGGCGGCATCCCCGGGCAGGGCGGGCACGCCGGGCGCCCGATCGGCGTCGCGGGGCTCGCCATGGACGTCACCGGGCGCCAGCGCGCCGAACGCGAGGCGGCGCACGCCCGGCGCAACCTGGCCCTGCTCAACGAGGCCGGTTCGCGCATCGGCACCTCCCTGGACCTGGAGACCACCGCCCGCGAACTGCTGGACGTCGCCGTCCCGCACTTCTGCGACCTGGCCTCGGTCGACCTCTACCAGGTGCTGCTGTCCGGCGAGGAGGAGCTGACCGGCGCCACCGACGGCAGCGGCCAGGTGCGCCGCGTCGCCTTCGCCAGCGCCGTCTCCGACGCGCCGGTGGTGATGGCCGGCGACGACGACGTGAGTCCCGGCGAGGGGCCGGTCTCGGTCGGCGCCGTGCACCGCTACCGCTTCGGCTCGGCCAGCGCCCGCGCCCTGCGCACCGCGCAGCCGCAGGTCCTGGACGGCGAGGGCGCCAACGACCTGGGCGGCACGCTCGTGCAGTCCACCCTGGTGGTGCCGATGGTGGCCCGGGACACCGTGCTGGGCCTGGTGCAGTTCTCCCGGGCCAAGGGAAGCGAGCCGTTCGCCGAACGCGACCGGATGCTCGCCGAGGAACTGGCCGCGCGCGCCGCGATCTTCCTGGACAACGCCCGGCTGTACCGCAGGGAGCACGAGCGGGCCCTGATCCTGCAGCGCAGCCTGCTGCCCCCGGACGACCCGGAGGCGGCCGGCCTGGACATCGCCTGCCGCTACCTGCCCGGCAGCATGGAGACCGAGGTCGGCGGCGACTGGTTCGACGTCATCGAGCTGCCCGGCCACCGCACCGCGCTCGTCGTCGGCGACGTCATGGGCCGCGGCCTGCGCGCCGCCGTCGCGATGGGCGAACTGCGCACCGCCGTGCGCACGCTGGCCATGCTCGACCTCGAACCCGCCGAGGTGCTGGCCGCGTTGGACGAGGTCGTCGGCGGCCTGGGCGCGCCCCGGCAGGGCATGGCCCGCCGGTCCAAGGACCCCGGCGACGCGGACCTCGCCGAGGTCTACCTGGCGACCTGCATCTACGTCGTCTACGACGCGGTCACCCGGCGCTGCACGATCGCCAACGCCGGGCACCTGCCGCCGGTGCTGGTCGAGCCGGGGGAGAGCCCGCTGCTGCTCGAACTGCCGCGCGGCGTGCCGCTGGGCGTCGGCGGCGAGCCGTTCGAGGAGATCGAGGTGCAGCTCGCCGACGGGGCACTGCTGGCGCTGTACACCGACGGTCTGGTGGAGTCCCGCAGCCACCCGCTGGACGAGGGCCTGGACGCCTTCCGGGACTCGCTGGCCGGGCCGCCGCGCCCGCTGGAGGACGTCTGCGACCACGTGCTGGCCACCCTGGACACCGCGCACGGCGAGGACGACATCGCGCTGCTGATGGCCCGGATCCGCGGGCTGTCCCCGGACAAGGTCGGCGACTGGACGCTGGAGCCGCAGCCCACCTCGGTGGCCAGGGCCCGTGAGCTGGCCCGGGACCAGCTGCTGGCCTGGGGTCTCGATGACCTGGTGGACACCACCGAGCTGCTGGTCAGCGAGCTGGTCACCAACGCGCTGCGGCACGGCTACGGCGACATCAGGCTGCGCCTGCTGCTGGACCGGACGCTGGTGTGCGAGGTGTGGGACAGCGCGCTGATGCAGCCGCGCCGCCGCCGGGCCCGCGACACCGACGAGGGGGGCCGCGGCCTGCAACTGGTCACGATGCTCAGCCAGTCCTGGGGCAGCCGCCGCACCCACCGGGGCAAGACCGTCTGGTTCGAACTGGCCCTGCGCGGCGGCGCCGCCTCCGCCGGTCCCTCGGTGGAGGACCTGCTCAGCATGTACTGACCCTCATCCCGCGGGGGCGTACCCGGGGCCGTCAGCGGGAGGCGGTCCTCAGCCGGGGGCGGATCTCAGGCGGAGGCGGCCTTCAGGCGGGCGAGGCGGGCGTCGACCTCGGCGGCGTCCGAGAGGGCGTCCAGGGACTCGAACTGGTGGTCCAGCGAGGACGCGGCCAGTTCGTCCCGGCCCTGGGCGCGTGCCTCCTCGCGCCGCACCTTGTCCTCGAAGCGGCCCAGCTCGCTCGCCGGGTCCAGGACGTCGATGCTCTTGACGGCGTCCAGCATGGTGTTCTGCGCCTGGGCCGACCGCGAACGGGCCACCAGTTCGTCCCGCCGGGACTGCAACTGGGCCAGCCGGGCCTTCATCTGGTCCAGGCCGGCCTTGAGCTTGTCGACCATCTCGGTCTGCGCGGCGATGATCGGCTCGGCCGCCTTCGCCTCCTTCTCCGACTGGAGCTGCCGGCCGAGCGCGACCTTGGCGAGGTTGTCGAAGCGGTCGGCATCCGCGCTGCCCGCGAGCCGGAGCTGGTCGGCCCGGCGGCTGGCCGAGGCGGCCTTGCCGCCCCACTCCGCCGCGGCGCCCACGTCCTCCGCGTGGTCCTGCTCCAGCAGCCTCAGATTGCCGATGGTGCCGGCGACCGCGGTCTCGGCCTCGCCGATGTTGGCCGTGTAGTCCCGGATCAGCTGGTCCATCATCTTCTGCGGGTCCTCGGCCTGGTCCAGCAGCGCGTTGACGTTCGCCCTGGCGAGCTGGGCCACCCGGCCGAGAATGGTCTGCTTGGTCATCCGAACTCCCTGCTCCGTGGGTTGTGCCCGAAGCGGGCGGCTAGAACCGTCCGCCGCCGCCCATGCGGCCGCGGGTCTGGCCGCCGCCGAAACTGCCCGGTCCGCCGCCGAATCCGCCGAAGTCGCCGCCCGTGCCGCCGAAGCCGCCGCCTCCGCCGCCGAGCACACCGCCCAGCAGGATCCCGCCGAGCAGGGCGCCGCCCATGCCGCCCATGCCTCCGGTGGTGCGCCTGCCCACGCCGTGGCCGCCGAACCCGCCGAACCCGCCCAAGTCGGCGAAGCCGCTGACGTCCTGACCGGCGAACGCCTGCGCCTCGCGGGCCAGCCGGTCCGCGTCGTGCGCGTGCTCCAGCGCGGCCGCCGGGTCCGTGACGGCCGACGCCTCGGCCAGCCGCAGCCGCCGCTCCGCCTCCGCCAGCCGGGTGCGGGCCTGGCTGCCGATCGCGCCGCGGTGCGTGGTGACGATGTCGCGGGCGGCGGCGACCTCGCTGCGGGCGGCCAGCAGCGCCTGGTCGAGCAGGGCGCGGGCGCGCCGGACGGCGTCGTCCCGGTCGCGGGCCCCGGACAGCGCCTCGTCGAGGGCGGCGTCGGCCTCCTCCACCCGGCGCAGCGCGGCGATGGGGTCGTAGCGCCCGGCCGTCATCTCCTGCTGAACACCGGTCACGACCGCCTCGGCGCGGGCGATCAAGCCCTGCAGGCCGGCCGTCGAGCCGGGGGCGGAGCCGCCGGCCAGGCCATGGGCCTCGGCCAGGTCGGCGCCGGTCTCGGCGAGCGCGTCCCGCAGCGCGGCCTCGGCGGCGCGCAGCTCCTGCTCACGGCGCGTCACCGAGTCCGCGAGGGTCGCCGACTGGTCCAGCGCGCCCTCGGCGGCCCGGACGAAGACCGCGGCGCGCCCCCGGTCGGTGGCCAGCGCCGCGCGCGCCTGGTCCAGGGTGGTGCGGGCGAACTCCATGCGGTCCCTGGCCTCCGCCGGATGGCCGGCCACCGGTTCGAGGGCGGAGTCGGCGTACCGCCGGCCCAGCGGGCCCAGGGCGTCCTCGGCCGCGGCGATCCGGCCCGGCAGCGCGGCCAGCGCCTGTTCGGCCTGTTCCAGCACCTGCGCGGCGTTGGCCTCCATCGCCCGCAGCCGGTCGAACGCCTCGGACTCCGCGTCCAGGCGGCGGTTGGCCTGGGTGCAGCGCGACAGGATCTCGTCGAGCATCTGCCGCCGGGTGTCGTCGTCCTCGGGGAAGGCGTCGTCCAGCCGCTGCCGCATCCGGAACGCCGCGGTCAGCTCGCCCCTGGCGTAGTCCACGGCCTCGCCGAACGGCTTGGCGGCCTCGTCGCCGAACTGGGCGGCGGCGAAGCCGACGTCCTCCTGGCTGGTGCGGACCGCGTCGTCGGTGGCCACCAGGAGCTGGCGGGCCTGGGCGTCCAGCTCGGGCAGCGGAGTGAGGGGGGTGGGCTGTTTGGCGGTCCGGCCGCCGCCCGGCGCCCGCCAGGTGGGTGCGGGCCGGTGGCCCGGCGGCCCGCTCGCGGGCATCCGGCGCCTGCGGTACGCCCACAGGCCGAGGAAGCCGGCCGCGGCGACGGCGGCGACCGGGATCCACAGCGCGGCGGCCTCGTTGGTGCCGGCGCCGCTGGGGGCGCCGCCGGGGTCGGCGGCACCGGGGGAGATGGCCGGCGCGGCCACCGCCCGGCCGGTGAGCACCGCGTCATAGCCGTCGCAGGCGCCGATCGCCGCGCCCGCCCAGTCGTTCTCGCGCAGCGCCGGCTCGATGGCCCGGTCGCTGACCTCGTTGAGCTGGTCCTGCGTCAGACCGGAGTCCTGGTCGGCGGAGACCGCGTACTGGCGGTCGTGGGTGGCCACCGCGAGCAGCAGGTCCTTGCGGCCCAGGCCGTTCTTGACCGCGGTGGCGTTGGCCCAGTCCTGCGGGCTGCGTCCGGAGAAGGTGCTCACGTAGGCGACGAAGAGCTGCAGACGCTGGGCGGAGTAGAGCCGCTGCAGCGCGCTGCCCACCTCGGGCCCGCGGCCGCCGAGCGCGCCGACCCGGTCGGTGACCTGGCCCGTCCGGGCGAGCGGGATCGGGCCGTCGCCCGACCGGGTGACGGCCCGGGCGGGCGACGCGGAACTCAGTGCGACGGCCGCGCAGGCCGCGAGCAGGGCGGGGAAGGCCCGACGTCTTGTCCGCACCGCGCCGCCTCCCGCTGCCGCGCCACGCCGCTGCGGGTGGCTCCTTTTTCGGAGGCTATGTGGGGTTCGTCCGTGGCGCGACTTCAGCCGGGCGGCCCGGTGCCGGGCTACTGCCCCCGGCGGCGGATCTTCGACCCGAGCCAGACCAGCGGGTCGTACTTGCGGTCCACCGCGCGCTCCTTGAGCGGGATCAGCGCGTTGTCGGTGATGTGGATGTTCTCCGGGCACACGTCGGTGCAGCACTTGGTGATGTTGCAGTAGCCCAGGCCGTGGTCCTCCTGGGCCGAGGCCGCGCGGTTCAGCCCGGTCTCCTCGGCGGCGTCCAGCGGGTGCATGTCCAGTTCCGCGATGCGCATCAGGAACCGCGGTCCGGCGAAGGCCTCCTTGTTCTCCTCGTGGTCGCGCACCACGTGGCAGGTGTTCTGGCACAGGAAGCACTCGATGCACTTGCGGAACTCCTGCGAGCGCTCCACGTCCTGCTGCGCCATCCGGTACTCCCCGGCGGCCACGCCCTTGGGCGGGACGAACGCGGGCACCTCGCGGGCCTTGGTGTAGTTGAACGAGACGTCGGTGACCAGGTCGCGGATCACCGGGAAGGTGCGCATCGGAGTGACCGTCACGGTCTCGTCCCGGCGGAACACCGACATCCGCGTCATGCACATCAGCCGCGGGTGGCCGTTGACCTCGGCGCTGCACGACCCGCACTTGCCGGCCTTGCAGTTCCAGCGCACCGCGAGGTCCGACGCCTGCGTGGCCTGCAGGCGGTGGATGATGTCGAGGACCACCTCGCCGTCGTTCACCTCCACCTGGAAGTCCTGCAGGCCGCCGCCGTCCGCGTCGCCGCGCCACACCTTGAAGTGCGCTGTGTAACTGCTCACGCGTCGAGCTCCTCGTCGGTCAGGTATTTGAGCAGCTCGTCCCGTTCGAACAGGGCGAGCAGGTCCGGGCGGATCGGGTCCATCGGGCGGCGGCGCAGGGTGACCGCGGGTGCGCCGGCGTCCTCCGCGGGCGGCTCGGCCGCCAGCTCGCACACGAGGTTGACCTTGCGCCACAGGCGGTCCATGTCCGGGTGGTCGTCGCGGGTGTGGCCGCCGCGGCTCTCGGTGCGCTCCAGCGCGGCACGGGCCACGCACTCGCTGACCAGCAGCATGTTCCGCAGGTCCATGGCCAGGTGCCAGCCCGGGTTGAACTGCCGGTGGCCCTCGACGCCGACCTGCCTGGACCGTTCCCGCAGGCCGGTCAGCCGCTCCATCGCCTGCTCCATCTCCGGGCCGCGCCGGATGATGCCGACCAGGTCGTTCATCACCTGCTGCAGTTCCTGGTGCAGGGTGTACGGGTTCTCGGCGGCGGCCCCCGAGCCGTCGCCGCCGGATCCCGTCCCCGCGCCCTCGGCCGCCCCGAACGGCCGCAGGACCTCCGCGGCCGCCGCGTCGACCTGCTCCGCGGTCGCCGACGCGCGGGAGTCCGGGCCGAGCCCGGCCGCGTACTCGGCCGCGAACAGGCCGGCGCGGCGCCCGAAGACCAGCAGGTCGGACAGCGAGTTGCCGCCGAGCCGGTTGGAGCCGTGCATGCCGCCGGCGACCTCACCGGCCGCGAACAGGCCCGGCACCCCGCGGGCGGCCGCGGTGTCCGGCTCCACGTCGACCCCGCCCATCATGTAGTGGCAGGTCGGGCCCACCTCCATGGCCTCGGCGGTGATGTCGACGTCGGCCAGCTCCTTGAACTGGTGGTGCATCGACGGCAGCCGGCGCTTGATCTCCTCGGCCGACAGCCGGGTGGACACGTCCAGGAAGACGCCGCCGTGCGGGGTGCCGCGCCCGGCCTTCACCTCGCTGTTGATCGCGCGGGCCACCTCGTCGCGCGGGAGCAGTTCCGGCGGGCGGCGGTGGGTGTCCGGGTCGGTGTACCAGCCGTCGGCCTCCTCCTCGCTCTGCGCGTACTTCTCCTTGAACACGTCCGGGACGTAGCCGAACATGAACCGCTCGCCCTCGCTGTTGCGCAGCACCCCGCCGTCGCCGCGCACCGACTCGGTGACGAGGATCCCCTTCACCGACGGCGGCCAGACCATGCCCGTCGGGTGGAACTGGATGAACTCCATGTTGATCAGCGGCGCCCCGGCCAGCAGCGCGAGCGCGTGGCCGTCGCCGGTGTACTCCCAGGAGTTGGAGGTCACCTTGAACGACTTGCCGATGCCGCCGGTGGCCAGTACGACCGCGGGCGCGTCGATGACGAACAGCCGGCCGGACTCGCGGACGTACCCGAAGACGCCGGCCACCCGGTCACGGTCCTTCAGGATCCGGGTGACGGTGCACTCCTGGAACACCTTCAGGCGGGCCTCGTAGTCACCGGTCTCGGCGTGGTCCTCCTGCTGCAGCGAGACGATCTTCTGCTGGAGGGTGCGGATCAGCTCCAGGCCGGTGCGGTCGCCGACGTGCGCCAGCCGGGGGTACTCGTGGCCGCCGAAGTTGCGCTGCGAGATCCGGCCGTCGGCGGTGCGGTCGAACAGCGCCCCCCAGGTCTCCAGCTCCCAGACCCGGTCCGGCGCCTCCTTGGCGTGCAGTTCCGCCATCCGCCAGTGGTTGAGGAACTTGCCGCCGCGCATGGTGTCGCGGAAGTGCACCTGCCAGTTGTCGTGCTCGTTGGCGTTGCCCATGCTGGCCGCGATCCCGCCCTCGGCCATCACGGTGTGCGCCTTGCCGAACAGCGACTTGCAGATCACCGCGGTCCGCATCCCGCGCTCACGCGCCTCGATCGCCGCGCGCAGCCCTGCCCCGCCCGCGCCGACCACGACCACGTCGTACGCGTGCCGTTCCACATTCGTCATCTCAGAAGAACCTCGGATCGTCGAAGGCGCCGCTGGCCACCAGGTACACGTACAGGTCCGCCACGCCGACGCTGATCAGCGAGGACCACGCGAGCAGCATGTGGCGGGCGGTCAGCGCGCCGACCCGGTTCCACAGCCGGTAGCGCACCGGGTGCTTGGAGAAGTGCCGGAGCTTGCCGCCGATGACGTGCCGGCAGGAGTGGCAGGAGACGGTGTAGGCCCAGATCAGGGCGATGTTGACCAGCAGCACCACGGTCCCCAGGCCCATGTGGCCCCAGTCGCCGCTCGGGTCGCGGAAGCCGAGCACGGCGTCGTAGGTGAGGATGCCCGCGACGATCAGCGCCAGGTAGAAGAAGTACCGGTGGACGTTCTGCAGGATCAGCGGGAAGCGGGTCTCGCCGGTGTACTTCGCGTGCGGCTCGGCCACCGCGCAGGCCGGCGGGGACCACCAGATCCCCCGGTAGTAGGCCTTGCGGTAGTAGTAGCAGGTCAGCCGGAAGCCGAGCGGGAAGACCAGCACGAGCAGCGCGGGGGACAGGCCCCACCAGTCGCCGAACAGGGGCCAGTCGGCGCCGCCCTTCATGCTCGTGCAGTTCGAGGCCAGGCACGGCGAGTAGAAGGGCGAGACGTAGGGCGCGGCGTAGTAGTCGCTGTTGGCGAAGGCCCGCCAGGTGGCGTAGGCGATGAACGCGCCCAGGCCGAGGGCGGTGACCAGCGGCGGCACCCACCACCGGTCGGTCCGCAGATGCCGGGCCGCGATCGCGGCGCGTCCGTGGGCGCGGCCTCCGCTCGCTTCCGTGACGGGGGTGGTGGGTGTGGTTCCGGTGGCCAAAGGGTGACTCCGAACGGACGGGGATGGGGGCGCGGCGGCACCGCGCGTGACAGGTGCGCGGCCCGCTGGGAAGCGCGGTGGCGGGCGGGTGCGTGGGCGGCCCGTGCCGGGTCCGGCCCGGCAGGGGACCGGCGCGGGCCGGTGGCTCAGGGGGCGTGCCGGTAGGGCGAGCCCAGCCCCTCGTCCTCGGCGTCGACCCAGAGCATGCGGTCGTACGGGGCGTCGGAGACGGTGACCATCTCGACGGGGCGGGAGCCCGCGGCGGCCGGCGCGGAGGCGCACAGCATCGCGAGGCTGTCCCGGAGGTGGCCCGCGTCGGCCCGGACCCGGCGCATGTCGAGGGTGTCGCCGGCCTGTTCGTCGAGCCGCGCGACGCAGCGCATCAGGTCGTCGAGCCGTCGTTGGACCGAAGTCAGGTCGTCATGCAGGGACATGGCACTGCCCTCACCATCTGCCGCCGTGCGGTGGGTGACGCTTCGCTGTCGCGGATGCGAGTGTTGCGCGTCACACCACTCTTTGTGAAGACGCCTGCACGGATTCCCACCGGACGTGGTAACGCAACCGGCGATTGTCGGCCGGACGGGTGGTCCGGGGTGGTCGCGCGGCGGGTCGCCCCGGGACCGCGGCGGCCATGGGATGCCATGAGCGCGGTGTAATTCCGACAAAAGGCACATCAGACCAGATGAGGATCCCGGCCGGTGCGGCTGCCACCGTACGAGCCGCCGGGCCCGCGGAGGTGTCCCCCCATGAACCGCAGCACGAACGCGACCGCTTCCGCGCCCGGGCGACGGGCGGTACGGGTCGCCGTGGCCCTCACCACGGGGGCCGTGCTCAGCCTCACCGCCGCCTGCTCCTCCTCGGGGACGCACGCGGCCGGCACCGCCGGCACGGACGTGGCGACCGTGGCCCGCGCCGGTGTGCGCGACGGCGGCACCATGCGCTGGGCCGTCGACGAGACGCCCCCCACCCTCAACGCCTACCAGTCCGACGCCGACGGCGGCACCGCGATGATCGCCGCCGCGACACTGCCGCACCTGTTCACCCTCGACGAGCACGGCGCCCCCCGGCTCGACCGCGACTTCGTCACCAAGGCGGAGGTCACCTCGACCGACCCGCGCCAGGTCGTCACCTACGACCTCAACCCCAAGGCCAGGTGGAGCGACGGACGGCCGGTCGGCGCCGCCGACTTCACCTCCCAGTGGAAGGCCCTGGGCGGCAGGAACGCGGCGTTCTGGACCGCCCGCAACGCCGGGTACGACCGGATCTCGGGCATCGCCCAGGGCAGCGACGCCCACCAGGTCAAGGTCACCTTCGCCACCCCGTACGCCGACTGGCGCTCGCTGTTCAGCCCCCTCTACCCCACCTCGGTGACCGGCAGCGCCGACGCCTTCAACGACACCGCCCGCACCAAGCTCCCCGCGGTCGCCGGGCCCTTCACCGTCAAGGACCTGGACACCAAGGCCGGCACGGTCACCCTGGTCCGCAACCCCTCCTGGTGGGGCGAGCGGGCCAAGCTCGACACCCTCGTGCTCACCGCGGTGCCGCGCGCCCAGCGGGCCGCGCAGCTCGCGTCGGACAAGCTCGACGTGGCCGAGATCGACCCCGGCGCGCTCAGCGCGGTCACCAGGACCAAGGGGGTCGGCGTGCGCAAGGCGCCCGACGCGGCCTACGCGCAGCTCGCCATCAACGGCTCGACCGGCGCGCTGGCCGACGAGCGGGTCCGCCACGCGGTGGCGCGGGCCATCGACCGCAAGCAGATCGCGTCGGCGGTGCTCAAGCCGCTGGGGCTGCCCGCGCAGCCGCTGGGCAACCACCTGGTGCTGCCCTCCCAGAACGGCTACGCCGACCACAGCTCGGCGCTCGGCAAGACCGACGTGGCGCAGGCCCAGGCGCTGCTGGCCGACGCGGGCTGGCAGCGGTCGCCCGCCAAGACCGGCGAGAAGGCGGCCGGTCCCGGGCGCAGCGCGGCCTCCGGCACGCTCACCGTGGTCGAGCCCACCCGGGCGGTGGCCAAGGACGGCAAGCAGCTCTCGCTGCGGATGGTGCTGCCTTCGGACTCGCCGATGCTGGACGACGTGGGCGGCCGGATCGCCCGCATGCTGTCGGTGATCGGGGTGCGCACCGAGATCGACAAGGTCGCCGACGCCGGCTACTTCCAGGACCACATCGCCGCCGGCGACTTCGACCTGGCGCTGTACTCGTGGCCCGGCAGCGCGTACCCGGCCACCGACGACACGCCGATCTTCGCCAAGCCGGTGCCGGCGCCCGACGGGTCGCTGTCCGTCGCGCAGAACTACAGCCGGGTCGGCACCGACCAGATCGACCAGCTGCTCAGCCGGGCGGGCTCGGAGCTGGACGCCTCCCAGGCCCGCTCCCTGACGGCCGAGGCCGATGCCCGCATCTGGGCCGCCGCCGGCTCCATCCCCCTCTACCAGCGCCCCGAGGTGGTGGCGCTGCGCACCACCGTCGCCAACGCGGGAGCCTTCGGCTTCCAGACCCCGGCGTACCAGAACATCGGGTTCCGGAAGTAGTCCTCCCGGCAGGGGACCCGGTGCCCCGGGCGACCGGGCCCCGGACCCGCCGGGCGCGCGGCGCCGCTCGCCCCTTCAGCCCTTGAGCCGGGCGCGGGGAACCCTCTTCACGAGGTGCCCTCGGGCGCAACGGTGCGCGCGGCGAGGGCGGTGCGGGTGAGGCCCGGGGCCAGGCGGCGGGCCTGGGTGAGGGCCCTCCGGGCCTCGTCCCCGTCGCCCGCGGCGGCCAGGACCTCCGCCCGGACCGCCAGCACACGGGCCCGGCTGAGCGCGTCCGGCGCGATCGCCGCGGCCCTGGTGGCCAGGGCGACCGCATCGTGGGTCCGGCCGTTCAGCGTGGCCAGCGTGGCCGGCAGCTCGGAGACCCTCAGCAGCTTCGGGTGGATCGTCCGCAGGGCGGCCACCGCGGCGTCCAGGGCCGGTCCGGCCTGCTCGGCGGTCCACCGGCCCGCCGCGATGCCCTCGGCCAGCGCCTGCGCGTGGACACGCACGGCTCCCGCCCGCCTCTCGGTCCGCCGGCTCTGCCGGTACACCCGCAGTGCCCCGCGGGCGGCCTCCTCGACGTCGCCCTCGGCGAGAGCGAGGGTGGCCTCCGCCAGGCTCCGGCTGGCTCCCGGTTCGGCGCACGGCTCGGAGAGCGCCTCACGGGCCGCCGTCAGGCGCCCTGCCGCGAGGGCCCGCACCGCTGCCAGCTCGGCCGGCCCGTGCCGTAGCTCGGCCAACCCGGCCGCTCCGCCGGACGGCGGCCGGAACAGCATCGCGACGAAGGAGCCAGGCATGATGATGCTCGTTGCGAGCGTCATCATGACCGCCCAGGCGGCGCCCCAGCCCGCGACGGCGGCCGGGCCGCCGCACGCCAGCAGTGCGGCCGCGCTTACGGCCGAGAGCAGCGAGCCGGCCGCCGTCGCCGCCCGCAGCCGTCCGAGCGGGACCGCCGGCTCGGTCAGTGCCAGCAACCAGACCGGCGGGAGGAGCGGGACCTGGCGGAAGACCACCAGGCGTCCGTGGCGCACGGTCGATCCACCCCAGTGCCCCACGCCGACGGTGGTGAGGACCGGTGCCAGGCCCACGCGGCGGGACGACAGCCGCACGACCAGCAGAGGCAGCCAGAACCCCGGCAGGAAGCCGGCGGCGTACAGGGCCAGCCAGAGCCCGCCGGACAGACCGGAGCCCGGCCGAAGGCCGGCGGTGCCGGAGGTGACGGCGGCCGCGAACATCAGGACCAGCACCCGGCGTGCCGCGTTTCCGCCGCGCAGACGGCCGCCGCCCTCGGCAGGGCTCAGCGGGGTGAGGACGTCGGAGGGCGCGGGGGAGGGCGCGTCGGGGGTCTGTGACATGGACACGAACCAGGATCCTGGCAGGCGGAAGCCCCTTCCCACCAGCGGTTCGGCGCTTCCCATGCGGGGGCCGGGACCCCCGGCGGGCGCCCGCGCGGCCGTCGGCCCCGTACCATGGGGTGAGGCCGTGGCGGAAGTGCGCCCGGCAGGCGTGTGCGTCGGGGCAAGGGACGCGACGTCATCCACGATTTCCGGGAGAAACGCCGCCGCATGTCCACGCGCCACGACATCCGTAACGTCGCCATCGTCGCCCACGTCGACCACGGCAAGACGACCCTGGTCGACGCCATGCTCAAGCAGGCGGGAGCCTTCGCCGCGCACCAGCACGTGGACGACCGCGTGATGGACTCCAACGACCTGGAGCGCGAGAAGGGCATCACCATTCTCGCGAAGAACACCGCCGTCAAGTACCACCCGAAGGACGGCGGCGACCCCATCACGATCAACATCATCGACACCCCCGGCCACGCCGACTTCGGCGGTGAGGTCGAGCGCGGCCTGTCGATGGTGGACGCGGTGGTGCTGCTGGTGGACGCCTCCGAGGGCCCGCTGCCGCAGACCCGCTTCGTGCTGCGCAAGGCATTGTCCGCCCGGCTGCCGGTGATCCTGTGCATCAACAAGACCGACCGCCCGGACTCCCGGATCGACGAGGTCGTCAACGAGACGTACGACCTGTTCCTGGACCTGGACGCGGACGAGGACCAGATCGAGTTCCCGATCGTCTACGCGTGCGCCCGTGACGGCATCGCCTCGCTCACCAAGCCGGACAACGGCACGGTGCCGGCCGACTCCACCAGCCTGGAGCCGTTCTTCTCCACGCTGCTGGAGCACGTCCCCGCCCCGACGTACGACGAGGACGCGCCGCTCCAGGCGCACGTGACCAACCTCGACGCCGACAACTTCCTCGGCCGTATCGCGCTGCTGCGCGTCGAGCAGGGCCACCTGAAGAAGGGCCAGACCGTCGCGTGGATCAAGCGCGACGGCAGCATCGCCAACGTCCGCATCACCGAGCTGATGATGACCGAGGCGCTGACCCGCAAGCCCGCCGAGAGCGCGGGCCCCGGCGACATCTGCGCGGTGGCCGGCATCCCGGACATCATGATCGGCGAGACCCTCGCCGACCCGGAGAACCCGATCGCGCTGCCGCTGATCACGGTGGACGAGCCGGCCATCTCGATGACCATCGGCACCAACACCTCGCCGCTGGTCGGCAAGGGCGGCAAGGGCCACAAGGTCACCGCCCGCCTGGTGAAGGACCGCCTGGAGCGCGAGCTGGTCGGCAACGTGTCGCTGCGCGTGCTGCCGACCGAGCGCCCGGACGCCTGGGAGGTCCAGGGCCGCGGCGAGCTGGCGCTGGCCATCCTGGTGGAGACCATGCGCCGGGAGGGCTTCGAGCTCACCGTCGGCAAGCCGGAGGTCGTCACCAAGGACGTCGGCGGCAAGGTCCACGAGCCGATCGAGCGGATGACCATCGACTCCCCCGAGGAGCACCTGGGCGCCATCACCCAGCTCATGGCCGCCCGCAAGGGCCGTATGGAGACCATGACCAACCACGGGTCCGGCTGGATCCGCATGGAGTGGATCGTGCCGTCCCGCGGCCTCATCGGGTTCCGTACCGAGTTCCTGACGCAGACCCGCGGCACCGGCATCGCGCACTCGATCTTCGAGGGCCACGAGCCGTGGTTCGGCGAGCTGCGCACCCGCAACAACGGCTCGCTGGTCGCCGACCGCTCCGGCGCGGTCACCGCCTTCGCGATGACCAACCTGCAGGAGCGCGGCGTGCTCTTCTGCGACCCCGGCACCGAGGTGTACGAGGGCATGATCGTCGGTGAGAACTCCCGCTCCGACGACATGGACGTCAACATCACCAAGGAGAAGAAGCTCACCAACATGCGGTCCTCGACCGCGGACGTGGCCGAGTCGATCGTGCCGCCGCGGAAGCTGTCGCTCGAGCAGTCGCTGGAGTTCTGCCGCGACGACGAGTGCATCGAGGTGACGCCGGAGACGGTGCGGATCCGCAAGGTCGTCCTGGACCAGAAGGAGCGGGGACGCGCCGCGTCCCGCGCGAAGCACGCGTAGCGTGCGTTGAGGGGCGCGGGGAACCGCGCGCTCAGCCACCGCGGCGCCGCGGGTCGTCACCGGCCCGGAGGGGCCGTTCGGTCCGTGCCGGATCACCGGCCGGCGGGTGGCTGGTCGCGCGGTTCCCCGCGCCCCTTTGGCGTGCCCTCCGCCCGGGCGGGGCGAACCCCTGAGGAACACAACAGTGTCCGATATTCGGACACTGTTCACCGCTCAGCGGCGTGATACTGCTCACAATGCCCGATTAGTTCCTGTCTGTGTACGTTGCGGAATGTCCGGATTCCGGACGCGATCGTGACCCAAGCGAGACCCGGGACGGCGCCATCCGCCCCCATACGTGCCCGATAGTGGACGAAGTTGAGCTCGGGTCAATGGGTCAAGCGCTGATGGGGAGCGCCGACTCACGAGCGGAGAAGGCCGCGGCGGCTGTCAGGGGTGTCAGCGCACGCCGGGCCTTCTCTTTCACGTAGTGACAGTGACTCCTGAGGAGGCATACCCATGCGCGGTGCCAAGAGCGCCAAGTGGGTCATAGGTGCGGCGGTCGTCGCCCTGGCAGCAACCGCCTGCGGTTCGGGTTCGAGCAGCGGCGGTTCCGACGACGGCGTCGTCCGGGCCTGGTGGGGCGACCCCCAGAACCCGCTTGAGCCGGCGAACACCAACGAGGTCCAGGGCGGCAAGGTCCTGGACATGATCTTCATGGACCTCAAGGAGTACGACCCCAAGACGGGGAAGGCCAACCTTGAGGCCGCGGACTCGATCACCACCACCGACCAGCAGAACTTCACGATCAAGGTGAAGCCGAACCTGAAGTTCTCGGACGGCACGCCGGTCACGGCCAGCTCGTTCGTGGACGCCTGGAACTACGGCGCGCTGGTCACGAACAAGCAGCTGAACTCGTACTTCTTCGCGGACATCGACGGCTACGACGCCGTGCACCCGGCGAAGGAGGGCGCGGCCCCGACCGCCAAGACCATGTCCGGTCTGAAGGTCGTGGACGACCACACCTTCACGGTCAAGCTGACGCAGAAGTTCTCGACCTGGCCGGACCGCCTCGGCTACAAGGCGTTCGCGCCGCTGCCGAAGTCCTTCTTCACCGACCACGCCGGCTACCTCAACAAGCCGGTCGGCGACGGTCCGTACAAGATCGTGTCGTACACGAAGGGCTCCAGCATGAAGCTGGTCCCGAACCCGTACTACACCGGTCCGAGCAAGCCCAAGAACAAGGGCGTGCTGCTGAAGGTCTACACCGACAGCAACACCGCCTACGCCGACCTGCAGGCGGGCAACCTGGACGTCCTCGACGACATCCCGGCCGAGCAGCTCAGCCACGCCAAGTCCGACCTGGGCGGCCGCTACCTGAACCAGCCGGCCGGCATCATCCAGACCATCTCGTTCCCGCTGAACCAGAAGTCCTGGAACGCCCCCGGCATGGACAAGGTCCGCCTGGGCCTGTCGATGGCGATCGACCGCAAGACCATCACCCAGAAGATCTTCCAGGGCACCCGTACCCCGGCCAACGACCTCACCTCCCCGGTGCTGGGCACGGCCGGCGGCTACAGCTCGGACATCGCGGGTGACGCCACCACGTACAACCCGGCGAAGGCCAAGCAGCTGATCCAGGAGGGCGGCGGCATCCCCGGCGGTCACATGACCATCGGCTACAACGCCGACTCCGGCTCGCACAAGCAGTGGGTCGACGCGGTGTGCAACAGCATCAACAACGTGCTGGGCAACGACAAGGCCTGCGTGGGCGCCCCGACCGGCACCTTCGCGGACTTCCGCAACCAGATCACCAAGGGCCAGATGACCCAGCCGTTCCGCTCCGGCTGGCAGATGGACTACCCGCTGATCGACGACTTCCTGACGCCGCTCTACGCGAGCGACGGCAGCTCGAACGACTCGCACTACAACAACCCGCAGTTCGACGCCCTCATCAAGAAGGCGAACGCCGAGCCGGACACGGCCAAGGCGACGGTGCTCTACCAGAGCGCCGAGAAGCTGCTCTTCAAGGACATGCCCGTCATCCCGCTCTGGTACCAGAACGGCGAGGCCGGCTGGTCGTCGCGCGTGTCCAACGTGACGGAGAACGCTTTCAGCTACCCCGTCTACACCGACATCACGGTCAACAACGGCTGACCTGATGCACAGAGCGCCCGCCCCGCACCGGGGCGGGCGCGCTGGGGGGAACTGACAGCAACCGCTCGCGGTGCGGATGCCGGCCGGGGTCACGAGCCCCGGCCGGCATCTGCCCGATCCCTGGAGGGCAGATGGGGCGCTACGTCATCAGGCGACTGCTCCAGATGGTTCCGGTCTTCATCGGCACCACCTTTTTGATCTTCGTCATGGTCTACGCACTCGGCGACCCGGTGGCCGCCATGTTCGGAGACCGTGCGCCGGACCCCGCAACGGCGGCGCAGATCAGGCACGACCTCTACCTCGACCACCCGCTGCCGCTGCAGTACGTGCACTACATGGGGCAGATCTTCACCGGTCACTTCGGCAAGTCCGCCACGGGCCAGCCGGTCACCGAGCTCATGGGCACGGCCTTCCCGGTCACCCTGCGGCTGACGCTGGTCGCGTTCGCCATCGAGGCGGTCGTCGGCATCGGCCTGGGTCTGCTCGCCGGACTGCGCCGCGGCCGGTTCGCCGACAGCAGCGTGCTCGCGTTCACGCTGCTCGTCGTCGCCATCCCGACGTTCGTCACCGGCTACCTGCTGCAGTACTTCGTCGGCCTCAAGTGGGGGCTGGCCAACCCGGCGGTCGCCGAGGGCGCCCCGATCGGCGACCTCATACTCCCCGGCATCGTGCTCGCCGGTGTCTCGCTGGCGTACGTCGCCCGCCTGACCCGGACCTCGGTGGCCGAGAACTCGCGCGCGGACTACCTGCGCACCGCGGTCGCCAAGGGCCTGCCGCGGCGGCGCGTGGTCACCGTCCACCTGCTGCGCAACTCGCTGATACCCGTGGTGACCTTCCTCGGCACCGACATCGGCGGCCTGATGGCCGGCGCCGTCGTCACCGAGCGGATCTTCAACATCCACGGCGTCGGCTACCAGCTCTACCAGGGCATCCTGCGGCAGAACCCGCCGACCGTGGTCGGCTTCGTCACCATCCTGGTGCTGATCTTCCTCGCCGCCAACCTGCTCGTCGACCTGCTGTACGCGGTCCTGGACCCGAGGATCCGGTATGCCTGAACTGACCGACCCCAAGCCCCTGACCGAGGCCACCGTGGCCGGCGTCGCGGTGCCGGCGGCACCGGCGGACCCGCAGCGGGAGAAGGCGCGCAGCCTGGCCGGCGACGCGTGGCGCGACCTGCGGCGCAAGCCGATGTTCTACATCTCCGGCCTGCTCATCCTGTTCCTGATCGTCATCGCGATCTGGCCGAGCGCCATCGCCAGCGGCAACCCGCTCGCGTGCGACCTGGCCAAGTCGCAGATGGGCCCGACCGGCGGCCACCCCTTCGGCTTCGACACCCAGGGCTGCGACGTCTACACCCGCACGGTGTACGGCGCCCGCGACTCCGTCGCGGTCGGCATCCTGACCACCCTGGGCGCCACCGTGCTCGGCTCCCTGCTGGGCGGCCTGGCCGGCTTCTTCGGCGGCATCTGGGACTCGCTGATCTCCATGGTCAGCAACATCTTCTTCGGCATTCCGATCCTGCTCGGCGGCGTGGTGTTCCTGTCCGTCGTCAAGGGCGGCTCGGTGGCCACCGTCACCCTGTTCATGGTGCTGCTCGGCTGGCCGCAGATCGCGCGTATCGCGCGCGGCGCGGTGATCACGGCCAAGCAGCAGGACTACGTGCAGGCGGCCAGAGCGCTGGGCGCGGGCAACACCCGGATGCTGCTGCGGCACATCCTGCCCAACGCGCTCGCGCCGATCATCGTGGTGTCGACCATCGCGCTCGGCACCTACATCTCGCTGGAGGCGACCCTGTCGTTCCTGGGCGTCGGCCTGAAGCCGCCGGCCGTCTCCTGGGGCATCGACATCTCGCAGGCGTCCAACCAGATCCGCAACGCCCCGCACATGCTGCTGTGGCCCGCGGGCGCGCTGAGCATCACGGTGCTGGCGTTCATCATGCTGGGCGACGCGGTGCGCGACGCCCTCGACCCCAAGCTGCGCTGAGGGAGGCGTACGTTGACTGTCATCTCCGAAGGCGCGACCGCGGCCCCTCAGGCCGCGCAGACCGCCCCTCTGCTGGAAGTACGCGACCTGCACGTGGAGTTCCACACCCGTGACGGGGTCGCCAAGGCCGTGAACGGCGTCAACTACTCGGTTCAGGCCGGGGAGACGCTCGCGGTGCTGGGTGAGTCCGGTTCGGGCAAGTCCGTCACCGCGCAGGCCATCATGGGCATCCTCGACATGCCGCCCGGCCGCATCCCCCAGGGCCAGATCCTGTTCCAGGGCCAGGACATGCTCGCCATGTCCGGCGAGCAGCGGCGCAAGATCCGCGGCCGGAAGATCGCGATGATCTTCCAGGACGCGCTGTCCTCGCTCAACCCGGTGCTGTCGGTCGGCTACCAGCTCGGCGAGATGTTCCGGGTCCACCAGGGCCTGTCCCGCAAGGCGGCCAAGGCCAAGGCCATCGAGCTGATGGACCGGGTGCGCATCCCCGCCGCGGCGGAGCGGGTCAACGACTACCCGCACCAGTTCTCCGGCGGTATGCGCCAGCGCATCATGATCGCGATGGCGCTCGCCCTGGAGCCCGACCTGATCATCGCCGACGAGCCGACGACCGCGCTCGACGTGACGGTGCAGGCGCAGGTGATGGACCTGCTCGCGGAGCTGCAGCGCGAGTACAACATGGGCCTCATCCTGATCACCCACGACCTCGGCGTGGTCGCCGACGTCGCGGACAAGATCGCGGTGATGTACGCCGGCCGGATCGTCGAGACCGCCCCGGTGCACCAGATCTACGCCGCTCCGGCCCACCCGTACACCAAGGGCCTGCTGCAGTCGATCCCGCGCCTGGACCGCAAGGGCCAGGAGCTCTACGCGATCAAGGGCCTGCCGCCCAACCTGCTGCACATCCCGTCGGGCTGCGCCTTCAACCCGCGCTGCCCGATGGCGCAGGACATCTGCCGTACCGAGGTCCCCGTGCTCCACACGGCCGGCCCCGGGCGTGGCAGCGCCTGCCACTTCTGGAAGGAGACCCTCGGTGAGTGACTCCACGCTGGAGCCGATCCTGTCGGTGCGGAACCTGGTCAAGCACTTCCCGCTGACCCAGGGCATCCTGTTCAAGAAGCAGATCGGCGCGGTCAAGGCCGTCGACGGCATCTCCTTCGACCTGTACCCGGGCGAGACCCTGGGCATCGTCGGCGAGTCCGGCTGCGGCAAGTCCACGGTCGCCAAGCTGCTGATGAACCTGGAGCAGGCCACCTCGGGTGAGGTGTTCTACAAGGGCCAGGACATCACCCGGCTGTCGGGGCGCGCGCTCAAGGCCGTGCGCCGCAACATCCAGATGGTGTTCCAGGACCCGTACACCTCGCTCAACCCGCGGATGACGGTCGGCGACATCATCGGTGAGCCCTTCGACATCCACCCGGAGGTCGCGCCCAAGGGCGACCGCCGCAAGCGGGTGCAGGAGCTGCTCGACGTCGTGGGCCTCAACCCCGAGTACCTCAACCGCTACCCGCACCAGTTCTCCGGCGGTCAGCGGCAGCGCATCGGCATCGCCCGCGGGCTGGCGCTCAACCCCGAGGTGATCATCTGCGACGAGCCCGTCTCGGCGCTGGACGTCTCGGTGCAGGCGCAGGTCGTCAACCTGATGGAGAAGCTGCAGGACGAGTTCGGCCTGTCGTACATCTTCATCGCGCACGACCTGTCGATTGTGCGGCACATCTCCGACCGGGTCGGCGTGATGTACCTGGGCAAGATGGCGGAGATCGGCACCGACGCCGAGATCTACGACCACCCCACCCACCCGTACACGCAGGCGCTGCTGTCCGCGGTGCCGGTGCCGGACCCCGAGGCGCGTGAGCACCGCGAGCGCATCATCCTCACCGGTGACGTGCCGTCGCCGGCGAACCCGCCGTCCGGCTGCCGCTTCCGCACCCGCTGCTGGAAGGCGCAGGAGCGCTGCTCCCAGGAGGTGCCGCTGCTCGCCGTCCCGTCGGTCTTCGCCGGCCAGGACACCCCGGCGGCGCACGAGTCGGCCTGCCACTTCGCGGCCGAGAAGGACGTCGTGCACGCGGCGTAGCAGAGGGCGGCGGCCTGACGGCCGCCGGTGACGAGGGGTGTCCCGGCCTGGGAGGGAAGGGCCGGGGCACCCCTCTTCGTGCTGCCTGCGCGGTCGGACGGTCCCGCTCTCCCACCGGGACGCCGCCGGCTCGTACAGCGGCCTTTCGCGCCGTCGCCCGCGGGAACGTGTCACCACCTGTCGATCTCTGGCCAACACATTGGGCGACGCGACACGGAGGTGAATGAGTGCCAGTTTGCCTCGATTGCTGTGTCATGGGTGATGAAGTCTCATTTGTGACCATGGAGGAGGCACACGATGCGCGGAGCCACGCGCGTGAAGTGGGCCGCGGGTGCGGTTGCGGTCGCCCTGACGGCCGGGGCCTGCGGCGGCGGCAGCAGCGGCGGCAGCAGCGGCAGTTCCAACGGCGTCGTGCGTGCCTCCTGGGGTGACCCGCAGAACCCCCTTGAGCCGGCCGACACCAACGAGGTGCAGGGCGGCAAGGTGCTCGACATGATCTTCCGCGGCCTGAAGAAGTACAACCCGAAGACCGCCGCGGCCGAGAACTGGATCGCCCAGTCGATCACCAGCAGCGACTCGCAGACCTTCGACATCAAGCTCAAGTCCGGCTGGACGTTCAGCAACGGCGAACCGGTGAACGCCGACTCGTTCATCAACGCCTGGAACTACGGCGCCGCCCTGAAGAACGCTCAGCTCAACGCGTCGTTCTTCGAGCCGATCCTGGGCTACGCCCAGGTGCACCCGAACACCTCCGGCGCCACCGCCGCCACCAAGCTGTCGGGCCTGCACAAGGTCTCGGACACCGAGTTCACCGTCAAGCTCAGCTCGAAGTTCGCACTGTTCCCCGACACCCTGGGGTACTCCGCGTTCTACCCGCTGCCGCAGGCGTTCTTCACCAACCACGCGGCGTGGCTGGCGAAGCCGATCGGCAACGGCCCGTACGAGATCCAGTCGTACACCAAGGGCACCGGGATGAACCTGGTGAAGTGGGACGGTTACAAGGGCTCGGACGCCGCCGTCAACAAGGGCGTCGACCTGCGGGTGTACACCGACAACAACACCGCGTACACCGACCTGCAGGCGGGCAACCTCGACCTGGTCGACGACATCCCCGCCTCCCAGCTGAAGAACGTCAAGAGCGACCTGGGCAGCCGGTACATCAACGTCCCGGCCGGCATCATCCAGACCATCTCGTTCCCGCTCTACAGCTCGCGCTGGAACACCGCGAACTCCGCGAAGGTCCGGCAGGGCCTGTCGATGGCGATCAACCGCCAGCAGATCACCCAGCAGATCTTCCAGAACACCCGCACCCCCGCGAGCGACTGGACCTCGCCGGTGCTCGGTGACGCCGGCGGCTTCAAGCAGGGGCTGTGCGGCCAGGAGTGCACGTACAACCCCAGCAAGGCCAAGCAGACGATCCAGCAGGCCGGCGGCCTGCCCGGCGGCCACATCACCATCTCGTACAACGCCGACACCGGCTCCCACAAGGAGTGGGTGGACGCGGTGTGCAACAGCATCAACAACTCGCTGGGCAACCAGAACGCCTGCGTCGGCGCCCCCGTCGGCACCTTCGCCGACTTCCGGAACAAGATCACCAACAAGCAGATGAACGACCCGTTCCGGGCCGGCTGGCAGATGGACTACCCGCTGATCCAGGACTTCCTGCAGCCGCAGTACTACACCAACGCGTCGTCGAACGACTCGCACTACAGCAACGCCAACTTCGACAACCTGGTGAACCAGGCCAACGCCGCCCCCAGCTCCTCGGAGTCCGTGTCCAAGTTCCAGGACGCGGAGAAGCAGCTCGTCATCGACATGCCGGCGATCCCGCTCTGGTACCAGAACGGCAGCGCGGGCTACTCGCAGAACGTCAGCAACGTGTTCCTGAACCCGTTCAGCGTCCCCGTCTACAACGAGATCAAGGTCAAGTGACGCCGGCCGGAGGCCGCACCGGGTCCGCCCGGTGCGGCCTCCGCCCGCCTTTCCGGGAGGCTCGATGGGACGCTATGTGATCCGGCGGCTGCTGCAGATGATCCCCGTCTTCATCGGCAGCACCTTCCTGATCTTCTTCATGGTGTACGCGCTCGGCGACCCCGTGGCCGCGCTCTTCGGCGACCGGGCGCCCGACCCGGCCACCGCCGCGCAGATCCGGCACGACCTCTACCTCGACCACTCGCTGCCCGCCCAGTACGTGCACTACATGGGCAACCTGTTCAAGGGGGACTTCGGCGTGGCCTTCAACGGCCAGTCGGTGCTCCAGCTCATGGGCGACGCGTTCCCGGTGACCATCCGGCTGACCATCGTGGCCATCGTCTTCGAGATCATCATCGGCATCAGCCTGGGCGTGCTCACCGGTATGAAGCGCGGCAAGCCCGTCGACACCGGGGTGCTGCTGCTGACCCTGGTCGTCATCTCGATCCCCACCTTCGTCACCGGCTACGTGCTCCAGTACGTCTTCGGCGTCCAGCTCAAATGGACCGCCCCCTCGGTGTCGCCCAGCGCCCCGCTCAACGAGCTGATCCTGCCCGGGCTGGTGCTCGCCCTGGTCTCGCTGGCCTACGTCACCCGGCTCACGCGCACCTCGATCGCGGAGAACACCCGCGGCGACTACGTGCGCACCGCCGTGGCCAAGGGCCTGCCGCGGCGCCGGGTGATCATCCGTCACCTGCTGCGCAACTCGCTGATCCCCGTGGTCACCTTCATCGGCACCGACATCGGCGCGCTCATGGGCGGCGCCATCGTCACCGAGCGGATCTTCAACATCCACGGCGTCGGCTACAACCTCTACCAGGGCATCCTGCGCAACAACGCGCCGACGGTCGTCGGCTTCGTCACCATCCTGGTGCTGGTCTTCCTGATCGCGAACCTGCTCGTCGACCTGCTCTACGCGGTCCTGGACCCGAGGATTCGGTATGCCTGACGGACACGACCCCCTCGAACCCATCGACCCCAGCAAGGGATCGGTCGCTCCCGCCGGCGGTTACGGAGGCGGGTTCGACCTGGCCAACGCCGACGCGGAGACCCTGGAGAAGGCGCCCGGCCACGGCCAGGAACCCGGCGGCCCGGCCGGCAAGCCGCGCAGTCTGTGGTCCGACGCCTGGCACGACCTGCGGCGCAACCCGATCTTCATCATCTCCGCGCTGATCATCCTGTTCCTGGTCTTCATCTCGCTGTGGCCGGGCACCATCGCCACCCAGGACCCGCTGAAGGCCAACCTCGCCAAGTCGCAGGCCGGCCCGGAGCCCGGGCACCCGTTCGGCTTCGACAGCCAGGGCCGGGACGTCTACACGCGCGTCGTGTACGGCGCGCGGGCCTCGGTCACCGTCGGCGTGTGCGCCACCCTCGGCGTGGTGATCCTCGGCAGCGTCCTCGGCGGCCTGGCCGGATTCTTCGTCGGCTGGTGGGACGCGGTCCTCTCCCGGATCAGCGACATCTTCTTCGGCATCCCGGTCATCCTGGGCGGCCTGGTGTTCCTGTCCGTGGTCACCAACAGCACGGTGTGGCCGGTGGTCGGCTTCATGGTGCTGCTCGGCTGGCCGCAGATCGCGCGTATCGCGCGCGGCTCGGTGATCACCGCCCGGCAGAACGACTACGTCCAGGCGGCCAGGGCACTCGGCGCCGGCAACTCCCGGATGCTGCTGCGGCACATCGCGCCCAACGCCGTCGCGCCGGTCATCGTCGTCGGCACCATCGCGCTCGGCACGTACATCTCGCTGGAGGCCACCCTGTCCTACCTGGGTGTCGGCCTCAGACCGCCCACCGTCTCCTGGGGGATCGACATCTCCGACGCGTCCAACCAGATCCGCAACGCCCCGCACATGCTGCTGTGGCCCGCGGGCGCGCTCAGCCTCACCGTGCTGGCCTTCATCATGCTCGGCGACGCGGTGCGCGACGCCCTCGACCCCAAGCTGCGCTGAGGAGCACGTATGGCCACCAGTGCCGAGTTGAGCCCGGAGCCGGCCGGTTCCGACGAGGGCCCGCTGCTGGACGTCCGGGACCTGCACGTGGAGTTCCGCACCCGCGAGGGCACCGCCAAGGCGGTGAACGGCGTCAACTACTCGGTCGACGCGGGGGAGACGCTCGCGGTGCTGGGCGAGTCCGGGTCGGGCAAGTCGGTCACCGCGCAGGCCATCATGGGCATCCTGGACTCCCCGCCCGGCTTCGTCACCGCCGGGCAGGTGCTGTTCCAGGGACAGAACCTGCTCACCCTCGGCGCCGAGGAGCGGCGCAAGGTACGCGGCGCGCGGATGGCGATGATCTTCCAGGACGCGCTGTCCGCCCTCAACCCCGTGCTGAGCGTGGGCGAGCAGCTCGGCGAGATGTTCACCGTGCACCGGGGCATGTCCCGCAAGGACGCCCGGGCCAAGGCGATCGAGCTGATGGAACGGGTGCGCATCCCGGCCGCCCGCGAACGCGTCCGGCAGTACCCGCACCAGTTCTCCGGCGGTATGCGGCAGCGCGTCATGATCGCCATGGCGATGGCGCTGGAGCCCGAACTCATCATCGCCGACGAGCCGACGACCGCCCTCGACGTCACCGTGCAGGCGCAGGTGATGGACCTGCTCGCCGAGTTGCAGCGCGAGTACAACATGGGCCTCATCCTGATCACGCACGACCTCGGCGTGGTCGCCGACGTCGCGGACAAGATCGCGGTGATGTACGCCGGCCGGATCGTCGAGACCTCGCCCGTCCACGACATCTACGCCGCGCCCGCCCACCCGTACACCCGGGGGCTGCTCGAGTCGATCCCGCGGGTCGACCAGAAGGGCCAGGAGCTGTACGCGATCAAGGGCCTGCCGCCCAACCTGCTGCACATCCCGCCGGGTTGTGCGTTCAACCCGCGCTGCCCGATGGCCCAGCCCGTGTGCCGCACCGACGTCCCGCCGCTGTACCAGGTGAGTTCGACCCGGGCGAGCGCCTGCCACTTCTGGAAGGAGTGCCTCGGTGAGTCAGCCGACAACACGTGAGCCGGCGCCGGCCCCGACCACCGCCCGCGAACCGATCCTCGAAGTCCGCGGCCTGGTCAAGCACTTCCCCCTCACCCAGGGCATCCTGTTCAAGAAGCAGATCGGCGCGGTCAAGGCGGTCGACGGCGTCGACTTCGACCTGTACCCGGGCGAGACGCTGGGCATCGTCGGCGAGTCCGGCTGCGGCAAGTCGACGGTCGCCAAGCTGGTGATGAACCTGGAGCAGCCCACCGCCGGATCGATCCGCTACAAGGGCGAGGACATCACCCGGCTCAAGGGCCGCGCCCTGAAGGCGGTCCGCCGCAACATCCAGATGGTGTTCCAGGACCCGTACACCTCGCTCAACCCCCGGATGACGGTCGGCGACATCATCGGCGAACCGTTCGAGATCCACCCCGAGGTCGCCCCCAAGGGCGACCGCCGCAAGCGGGTGCAGGACCTGCTGGACGTGGTCGGCCTCAACCCCGAGTACATCAACCGCTACCCCCACCAGTTCTCCGGCGGCCAGCGGCAGCGCATCGGCATCGCCCGCGGGCTGGCCCTGCGCCCGGAGATCATCGTCGCCGACGAGCCGGTGTCCGCGCTCGACGTCTCGGTGCAGGCGCAGGTCGTCAACCTGATGGAGAAGCTGCAGGACGAGTTCCAGCTCTCCTACATGTTCATCGCCCACGACCTGTCGATCGTCCGGCACATCTCCGACCGGGTCGGCGTGATGTACCTCGGCAAGATCGTCGAGGTCGGGGCCGACGCGGCGATCTACGAGCACCCCACGCACCCGTACACCCAGGCGCTGCTGTCCGCCGTCCCCGTGCCCAACCCGGAGGCCCGGGAGGAGCGCGAGCGGATCATCCTCGCCGGCGACGTGCCGTCGCCGGCGAACCCGCCGTCCGGCTGCCGCTTCCGCACCCGCTGCTGGAAGGCCCAGGAGCGCTGCGTGGTGGAGGAGCCCCTGCTGGCCGTGCCCGAGGTCTTCCGCGGCACGGGCGGCCCGGCGGAACACGACTCCGCGTGCCACTTCGCGGAGGAGATGGAGGTCGTGCCGGAGGAGAGGCCGCCCGGGAACGACGGGCGTCCGCCCGGGGACCAGGGAGGCCCGCCCTCGGATCCGCAGGGGCCGCCCAGGGGTCCCGAAGGCCCGCCCGGGGACCAGGGGGGCCCGCCCGCGAACCCGCAGGGGCCGCCCGGGGGTCCCGGGGTCTGACGTTCCGGGGTCTGACGTCCCGGGGTCTGACGTCCCGGGTCCGGCGGTTCCGGCTCACCCGGTGGCCAGGCCCCAGCGGGACCATCGTGAGACCAGAAGCGGACACGTACCCCCTGGGGGCGGTCATGCGCGGACGTCAGGACCATGAGCGCCCGCACGGGCGGCGGACCGGTCTGCCCACGGGCGCGGACGCCCCGTCCGCCGGCACCGACGGCATGCCGGAGAGCACCGAGGAACTGCTCTCCGCGCTGAGCGGCCTGGTCGAGCAGACCAGGGAGCGGATCACCGTGGAACAGGCCCGCGTCGACCTCGCCGTCGCCCTGCAGCGCCACATGCTGCCGCCCGAACTGCCGCGCCTCGACCGGCTGCGGCTCGTGGCCGAGGGCCGGAGCGGGGGGCGCTGACCTCCCGTTCCGGCTCCCGGACCGGCTAGCCGGCGACGTGCGGCAGGGTGACGACGCGGCCCGCGGGGCTGCTGGAACCCAGCGCCTGGATGAGGGCCGTGGCCACGTCCTGCGGGGTGACCGCGGTCTTGCTGCCGTCGCTCCGCCGCAGCAGCACCCCGTCGAAGGTGTGGCCGTACTTCGACTTGAGCACCGTCAGGTCGATGTGCGGGACGAGCTTGCCCTGCGCGTCCGGGACCATCGTCAGGAACGTCGGCAGCGAGTTGTTGAACGGCAGCTTGTGGGCCGCGTCGGCCCGCACGGTGACCTGGCCGGCCATCGCGGTCTTCCCGAACCCGTCGACCGCGCGGTTCAGTTCGGCCTGGGTGACCTTCGGCGGGACCGTGGTGACGGTCAGCGGGATCGGCTGGTCGGCACCCGTGGCCGCCCGGTTCCGGTACGCCGCGGCGACCTGCGTCGCGGCGGCGTTCACGTCGAAGGACGTGGACGGCTTGCCGGGGACGGCGATCGCCTTGTGGTCGGCGAAACGGACCATGCCGTCGCTGCCGCTGCTGTTCCGGCCGGCGATCCCCTGCAGTGCGGCCTTCAGCTTGTCGTTGTCGACCCGGATCACCGGGTCGGCGGTCCGGCTGCCGCCGAAGAGCGAGCCGATCACCGACACCGGGTTGTAGTCGGTGTGCGCGACCGAGCGGACGGTCGCGTCGGTGTCCAGGGACAGGCCCGCCACCGACGGCTTGAGCGACTGCTTCTTCCCGCCGATGGTGAGGGTCAGCGGCGCGGTCGTCCGGTTGCCGAGCGCCTTGTCCAGGGTCTGGACGGCGTCGTCCTTGGTCATGTTGCCGATGCTCACCCCGAGCACGGTGGTGCCCCGCGGTACCTCGGCGTGGTTCATCAACAGGCCCGCGCCGTACGCCAGGACGACCACGGCGCCGACCGCGACCCCCGCGAGGACCACCTTGGAGCGGCCCTTTCGGCCGGAGGAGGCGGGTACCCGCTCGGGAGCGGGCGCGGGGACCGGAGCCGGAGCCGCACCCTCGCCGGGGCCGGACCGCGGGCCGCGCACCTCACCCGGCGGGACCGCCGGGATGCCGCTGACCAGCGTGTCGCCCGAGACCCGGTCCGCGGGCGGAACGCCAGGGCCGCCGGGAACCCCCGGGCGTCCGGGACCGCCGGCGCCGGGTACGGGCGGGCGGAAACCCGCCGGGCCCGCCGGGCCGTTGGGCACCGCGGCGCCGCCCGTCCCGTTGGGCGCGAACGGCGGCACCTGCATGGAACCGGTCGCCGGACCGGTCGTGGGCCCGGCGGGCGGCGCGAACGCGCCGGACGCGTCGACGGGGCGGTCCTGCCCGGCCAGCGGGTCGACGGGCCGCGGCACGCCGGGCGGGAAGTCCTCGGTGCCGAACGGCGCGGGGATACCTCCGGCCGGGGAGTCGTGGGGGGCGCGCGCCCCGGGACCGGCGGTGGAGCCGGAGCCCACCGGAGGCGGCAGATAGGGGTTGGGCATCGAGCCGGTGTCCGGGTCGCCGAAGGCACCCGGCACCGGGCCCGGACCGGGCGGGAACGGCCGCGGGCCGGAACCGGTGTCCGACTCCGGGAACAGGCCGGGACCCTGGCCGGGACCGGGCGGGAAGGGCCGGGGGCCCGAGCCGGTGTCGGACTCCGGGAACGGCGCCGGGTCCGCCGGGCGGAAGAAGTCGTCGGGCAGCGCGAAGCCGCCGGACGAATCGCCGGGCGCGGGGGAGGACGCGGCGGGCGGTGCCTGCGGGGCGTCGCCGAAGGACGGGCCGGGCTCGGCGGCGGGCGGCTGCGCGCTGACCGGCTTGCGCGGCGCGAACCAGTCGCTGGCCGGCTTCTCCGGCTCGGCCTCGGGCTCCGCCGGGGCCTCGGCGGGCGCCGCGGCCTGCTCGTCGGCGCCTGCCGTGCCGCCGGGGCCGCCGCTCGCGCCGCCCGGACCGGCGGTGCCGCTCTCCGGGACCTGGGTGCCCTCCTCGACCGGGGTCCTGACCACGACCGGCGGGATCGGCCGCGACCCGGGGATGTTGATCCGGATCCGCGTGGTCAGTGTCGTCTCGGTCTTGGGGCCGTCCCCGGCGGGCTGGTCCGCTCCCGTGGCGCCGGTGCCGTCGGGCCCGGCCGCGTCCTGGCCGTCGGCCGGGTCCGGAGTGCCGGTGGGACGGGGGCGCTCCTGGGGGTGCAGCGACGGAAACGGGCGGGCGCCGTACGGCGGGGTGCCCGACGGGTACGCGGCACCGCCGCGTCCCTGGGGACCCGAGGACGAACTGTCTGTTTCACGACTCAAAGCAGGCTCTCCCGGTGTGCTTCGCCACCCTGGACGGTTCTTCGCGGGCGGCTCGCCGGCGCGCACCACGATACCGACCGTCGTGGAAGGGCATCCCTGGTGCGGCGGAACGCTCGGGGTCACCCAACCATGAGCGCCCCCCCGCCTGCCAAGTCAGGCCCTGTTCCGCCCAGATGGGGGCAGTTGGGGCACCGTGGCGCAGACCAGCGCCGACAGCGCGCCCCCGAGCAGGTAGATGTACGGTCCGGCACCGGCGGCGAACAGGAAGTCACCTTCCGGACGGCTGGTGCTCAGCAGGATCACGCAGATCACCCACACCGTGGCGGGCACCACCGCGCCCAGCCGGGTGCCGGTGGCCTTCAGCCCGCCGTAGAACAGCGCCACGCAGCCCGCGAGGGCCAGCACCAGCCCGCCGGGGAACCAGCCGTCCTGGACCAGCCCGCCGGCGAGCGCGACGAGGGCGCCGAGGATCCCCAGCGCCACGTAGAGGAGGACGCGCGTCGGCCGGGCGGTCATGCGGCGGCCCCCTCGTCCGTGCCGGCGTCGCCGAACAGGTCGGTGGCGCGGCCCGCTCCGGAGTGCGCGGGCGGCTCGCCCTGCACCTGGCGGTAGTACTCGACGGCGAAGAACGGCTGCCCCAGGTCGTTGGAGAGCGCGAAGAACGGGCCGTCCACGGCGATCTGGGAGGCGTGCGCGCGCATCGCGGCGGTCTTCCGGTCCGCGTACGCGCGGCCGTCCACGGCCACGGTCACCAGGTCGTCGGCCACCACGCCGGGGACGTCGTCGACGGTGGCGACGCCCTCGAAGGGGAAGTCCTTGCCGGCCGCCGCCAGCCGCTCGAAGCCCGCCTCGACGACCGAGCGGGGATAGCAGATCTCGTAGACGCGGGCGATGCGGTGGCCGCGTCGGGCGGCGAGTTCCGCGCCGCGCAGGGCGACGCGGTGCGCCTGGATGTGGTCGGGGTGGCCGTAGCCGCCGTTGCTGTCGTAGGTGACCAGCACCTGCGGGCGGACCTCGAGGATGACGTCGGCCAGGTGTCCCGCGGCCTCGTCCAGGTCGGCCTGCCAGAAGCAGCCCGGCACGTCGTTCTGCGGGACGCCCATCATGCCGGAGTCGCGGTAGCGGCCGGGGCCGCCCAGGAAACGGTGGTCGGTGACGCCCAACTCGGCCATGGCGGCGGCGAGTTCACCGATGCGATGCGGGCCGAGGGTGTCGTCCCGGTCGGCCGCCAGGTGTGCCAGCCCGGGCGGGATGACCTCGCCCTCCTCGCCCAGGGTGCAGGTGACCAGGGTGACGAGTGCGCCGTCGGCCGCGTACTTGGCCATGGTGGCGCCGTTGTTGATCGTCTCGTCGTCCGGGTGTGCGTGGACCAGCAGCAGTCGCCTGGCGGGAAGGTCGGTCATGGGGGAAGCCTACGTCCCGCCCGGGGGTGCGCTCAGAACTTGATGTTGGAGATGGTCTGCGCGACGTTGGTGGTGAGGTCGTTGATCTGAGGTGCCCACGACGAACTCGCCAAGTAGAAGCCGAGCAGTGTGCAGGCCACTGCGTGCCCGGTCTTGAGCCCGGACCGGCGGATCAACAGGACGACGACGATCAGCAGCAGCAGCACCGCCGAAATCGAGAGCGCCACAGCGGCTCACCTCCCAGTACGCAGGGTCATGTCAGTTGCCACATGCTTATTACCCACCCACGGCAACGGATCATAACTTTCCGTGTGACCGCATAGGTCGGGGCATGGAAGCACGCGGGGGCGCATGACGGGATCCGGCCAACGGCCGGCGCGGCGGCCCGGGCGCCGGGGGCGCGGGCCGGCGCGCCCGCGCAGGTCAGCGCCGCACGGGCGAGCCGGCCGGGGCGTCGCGGGAAATGGAGGGGCGATTGTCGGAGGCACCCTCTAGGGTCACGGCTATGACGTACCTCTCATTCCCCCGCCAGCACGCACGGACGCAGCGGTTCACCCTGGGGGTGCCGCGGGGGTTCGTCGTGGCGCCCGCGGAGCCGGGCGGAACGGCGGGCGCCGGGGGGCGGGTGGTGTTCGTCAGAGCACGCGCGGGGAGCCGGAGTTCGGAGGACGCCGGGGGCGGGGAGCACCTGCTGTGGGTGCTGGACCTGCCCGCCGAGGGGGAGGCCGGGGAGGCGCCGGCCGAGCGGGTGGCGGCCGATCCCGTGGCCCTGCTGAACGGCGCCGACGAGGAGTTGCCGGCCGCCGAGCGGGCCCGCCGCGAGCGCAGCCGGGAGGGCTCGGCGGGCATCGTGGCCTTCGCGGTGGACGACGCGGCCGGGACGGCCGCGTTCGCGCTCTCCGGCCGGCTGTTCACCGCGGACCTGACGCCCGGCGGGGGCGGGGCGCGGGAGTTGGCCGTGCCGGGCCCGGTCGTCGACCCGCGTCCGTCGCCCGACGGGCGGTGGGTCGCGTACACGGCGCAGGGCGCGCTGCGGGCCGTGGAGGCCACCGGATCGGGTGACCGGGCGATCGCCGAACCCGACGGCGACGAGGTGACGTGGGGCCTCGCGGAGTTCATCGCGGCCGAGGAGATGGGCCGCAGCCGCGGCTACTGGTGGTCGCCCGACAGCACGGCGCTGCTGGCGGCCCGGGTGGACGAGTCCCCGGTGCAGCGGTGGTGGATCGCCCAGCCCGCGCACCCGGACCGCGAGCCCGTCGCCGTGCCCTACCCGGCGGCCGGCACCGCCAACGCCGACGTCTCGCTGAGCCTGTTCCGGCTCGCCGACGGCAGCCGGGTGGACGTGGAGTGGGACCGTGCCCGCCACCCCTACCTGGCGGCGGTGCACTGGTCGGCCGGCGGCCCGCCGCTGCTCCTGGTGCAGACCCGCGACCAGCGCGAGCAGCGCTACCTGGAGGTCGACACCGCGACGGGCGCGACCAGCACTCTCGCCGTCGAGGAAGATCGAATTTGGCTTGATCTTTTCCCCGGGACTCCGGTCCGGACGCCGGCCGGCGAACTGGTCCGGATCACCGACGAGAACGGCGCCCGCGTCCTCAAGGCCGGCGACGCGACCCTGACCGGACCCGAACTCCACGTGCGCGCGGTGCTGGACGCGGGCGGCCCGGGCATCCTGGTCGCCGCCTCGGCCGGCGCCGCCGCCGAGGACCCGGAGACCGGTCAGGTGCACGTCTACCGGGTCGACGAGTCCGGCGCGGTGCGCGTCTCGTCCGAGCCCGGACTGCACGGCGCGGTCCGCTCCGGCGACGTGACCGTCCTCAGCTCCGCCGCCTTGGACCGGCCCGGCACGGTGACGCGGGTGCTGCGCGGCGGCACGGTGGTGGCCGAGGTGGCCTCGCACGCCGAGACGCCGTCGCTGACCGCCCGCCCGCAACTCCTGGAGGCCGGCGAGCGGCGCATCCCGGCGGCCGTGCTGCTGCCGACCGACTACCGGGAGTCCGACGGTCCGCTGCCGGTGCTCCTCGACCCCTACGGCGGGCCGCACGGCCAGCGGGTGGTCGCCGCGCACAACCCCCACCTGGTGTCGCAGTGGTTCGCCGACCAGGGGTTCGCGGTGATCGTCGCGGACGGCCGCGGCACCCCGGGCCGCTCCCCGGAGTGGGAGAAGGCGATCGCCGGGAACTTCGCGGACGTCTCCGTCGAGGACCAGGTCGAAGCGCTGCAGTCGCTGTCCGGCATGTTCCCGCTGGACCTGGAGCGGGTGGCCATCCGCGGCTGGTCGTACGGCGGTTATCTGGCGGCGCTCGCCGCGCTGCGCCGCCCGGACGTCTTCCATGCCGCCGTGGTCGGCGCCCCGGTGACGGACCTGCGGCTGTACGACACGCACTACACCGAGCGCTACCTCGGCCACCCCGACGAGCAGCCCGAGGTCTACGACGCGAACGCCGTCGTCACCGAGGAGGGCCTGCGGGACGCGGCGGAACCGCACCGGCCGATGATGATCATCCACGGCCTGGCCGACGACAACGTGCTCGTCGCCCACTCGCTGCGGCTGTCGACGGCCCTGCTGGCGGCGGGCCGCCCCCACGAGGTGCTGCCGCTGTCCGGCGTCACGCACATGACCCCGCAGGAGCAGGTCGCGGAGAACCTGCTGCTGCTCCAGGTGGACTTCCTCAAGCGGGCGCTCGGGCTGCTCTGAGCCGCCGCCCCGGACTGCTTCCTTCGCACTGCCGCGACCGCTGACGGGAGCCCGAGGGACGGTCGTGCTTCGGGGTTGACGGCCCGGACGAACCGGGGGAGCCGGCGGAGCCCGGGGGGACGGACGGAGGCCCGGCCGGCGGCGGGGGAGTGCCGGGCGGCAGATTGGGCGGCAATTCCGACGGCGGGCCGAACGCCCCGCTGCCCGGCGCCTGGTGGGGCACCTGATACCCCGGCGGCACCTGGGGCTGCTGGTACGGCGGGCCCCAAACCGGCGTTCGGCTCCCGGCCTGCCACGCGGGCGGCGGCTGCGGGGTCCACCCGGGCCCGCTCGGCGGTGCGGCCGGTGCGGCGCCGCGCTGGGCCAGGAAGACGGCCAGCAGCAGCCCGGCCACCACGTGGAACACCGCGAAGCCCTGCTCGGTCAGCACCGCGTCGGGCATCCCGCCCTTGAACAGCGCGTGCTCGGCGTGCCAGGAGCACAGGTCCACGACCCCGTCGAGCAGCGTCAGCACACCCAGGGCCATGCCCAGCGGCCGGGCGGCGGGCGCCCGGCGGAAGGCGAGGACCGCGCCGAGCACCGTGAGCGCCGCGGTGAGCCAGGCGGCATAGGCGAAGGGCGCGGACAGCATCGAGGAGAGTGTGGTCTCGCCGGTCAGCAGGTGCCTGTACAGATGGGGCGGATAGTCGGGGCCGCCGTACTTCCGGATGTCGTACACCTGCCAGCCGGCGGTCTCCAGCGCGACCACCACGAGCAGCAGTCCGCCGAGCACCGCGGGGGCGGCTGCGGGCCGCGCCGGCTCCCCGGCCGGACCGGCGGGCGGCCGGCGCCCCGCCAGGGCGAGCAGCACCAGCACGGCTCCGGCGACCACGAAGAGCACCCGCCGTGGTCAGCGCCCGGTCGCGCAGCGGCGTGCCCTTCGTCCAGGTCGCGGTGAACACCCAGAGCCCGGGCACCCGGTAGACCAGCGCCAGCAGTCCGGCGGTGAGGAACGCCCAGGTGGCTGCGGGCCGGCGGGCCGCGACGAGCGCGCCGGCGAGCACCACCGCGAGCGCGATGTCCAGTCCGCCGGCGGCGGGCACGTCCTCGGCGCGGCCGGGCAGCTTCAGTCCGAGCCAGATGCGCAGGGCGCCGTGGAACCCGAGGGCGTCGGCGTCCCGGACCATCCAGGCGATCTCCACCCCCAGCAGGACGGCGCAGATCAGGGCTCCGGCGATCCGGGCGCCCTGGGTGAGCGTCCCGCCCGCGGTGCTTCCCCCTTCGGGACCCGGTCCGGTCCCGTACCCGGCGCTTCCCCAGCCGGGCTGCATCGACTGTCGCATCGGCCTGCCTCCCCCGAGGGCCTGTCGTTGCCTCGGATATACCCGTCCCGCGGGAGGCGGAACGCCGACAGGCAACCGGAAAAGGGGCGTTGGGGGGGGCGTCGCCGGACCCCTTCCGGGGTCGTCGGCGGCGGGGGCCGGCCGGGGCCTCGAACGCCCCCGGCCGGCTTACGGCACCCGCACGGCCGTACGTTGTTCAGACTGCTCGGTCCGTATATCGGAGTCGCGACAGTCAAGTTGCCAGCATGTAAACGCGTTCTGCCCTGACATATCCGGTGTGTCCGTTCTTGTCGATCGATGTCAAGCACTTTCGGAGGACGATCTGCAAAACCTTCGCTCAAGATGCCAAACAACAAGCTTTCTTCCCCCCGTCACCCCTTGACTGGAAGTTGATTCCATTGCGAAAGTCCGCTCAACCCGCGACGCACGCAAGGCGTCGCAACGCACGCTCTCGGTCCCGGGGGATGTAACCAATGACGAGTCCAAGCCAGGCTGCGGCGGACGCCGACAGCCTCACCCTCGAGCCCGAGGGCATACCCGGCACACCGGGTGGAAAGGGCACCCCGGATCTCGCCGGACGGACGCCGCGCCAACTCGCCTGGCTCCGTTTCAAGCGGGACAAGACCGGCATCGTGTGCGCGGTCATCGTGGGTTGTTTCATTCTCATCGCCGTCGCCGCGCCGTTGATCGTCAAGCTCTACGGCCAGAACGCCTATGACTTCTACGGTCAGGACGACGGCCTGCTCAACAGCTATGGTCTGCCGATCGCCCCCAACGGCGGCATCAGCGGCACCCACTGGTTCGGCATCGAGCCGAACCTGGGTCGCGACGTGTTCGCCCTGCTGATGTACGGCATCCGTACCTCGCTCGGCATCGCCGCCGTCGTGACGGTCATCTCCGTCGGCACCGGTGTGCTGTTCGGCCTGACGCAGGGCTACATCGGCGGCAAGGTCGACTACTTCATGGGCCGGTTCTCGGACTTCATGCTGTCCTTCCCGTCCCAGCTGTTCTTCATCGCGTTCTCCCCCGTGGCCATCTCCCTGTTCGTCGGCATCGGCGACCAGGAGCCCTGGTGGGTCCGTCCTCTGGTGCTGATCGGTGTTCAGTTCCTGCTCGGCTGGATGAGCATCGGCCGCCTGGTGCGCGCCCAGGTCCTCAGCCTGCGGGAGCGGGAGTTCGTCGAGGCGGCCCGGATCAGCGGCGCGTCCTCCTGGCGGATCATCCGCAAGGAGCTGCTGCCGAATCTGTGGAGCACCATCCTGGTCCAGGCGACTCTGATGCTGCCGGTGTTCGTGACGGCGGAGGCCGGTCTGTCCTACCTCGGTGTCGGCATCGTTGCGCCGACTCCGGACTGGGGCCTGATGTTCCAGACCGGCGCCACCTACTACTCCAGCGACATCACCTTCATGTTCTTCCCCGGCATCGCGATGGTGATCTTCGTGGTCGCCTTCAACCTGCTGGGGGACTCGGTCCGGGACGCTCTCGACCCGAAGACCCTTCGCTAGTCCGCTAGCAGCACCACTCACAAGTTGTCCAGGTCGTCGGAACCGGCCCGATCTCCTGCGGGTACGGACGTCGGCATCGGTGGCAGTTCACCAGTGACAGGCAGGATTTCATGAGAAACAGCAAGGTTCGCTTGGCGGCAGCCCTCGTGGCGGCCGGCGCGCTGTCGCTGACCGCCGCGTGCAGCAGCGGCAACGGCGGCGGCACCGGCGGCAGCAAGGGCGGCTCGGGGGGCCCGAAGGCGACGGTTCCGAACTACGGCCTCGGCACCGCGGCCGACTCCACCGGCCCGGCCCCGGCCGTCGCCGGCGCTGTCAAGGGCGGCACGGTCCAGGACCTGGACCAGGCCGGTTTCGACTACCTGGACCCGGGTCAGCAGTACGTCAGCGACCAGCTGTCGGTCTCGGTCCTCTACGCGCGTACGCTGACGGGCTACAAGATCGACCCGAAGACCGGGAAGACGATCCTCGTCGGCGACATGGCCACCGACACCGGCAAGATGTCGGACGGCGGCAAGACCTGGACGTACACCCTCAAGGACGGCCTGAAGTTCGAGGACGGCACGCCGATCACCTCGAAGGACATCAAGTACAGCATCGAGCGCCTGTACGCCGACTTCGAGACCCAGGGCCCGCAGTACATCCAGCAGTGGCTGTACGGTCCCGACTACCGCAAGCTCTACAAGGGCCCGTACTCCGGCCAGGAGATCCCGGACAGCGTCCTGGCGACGCCGGACGCGAAGACCATCGTCTTCCACTTCAAGGACGCGCACGCCGACGCGCCGTACGCGATGGCGATGCCGGTGACCGCCCCGGTCGAGAAGTCCAAGGACGACAAGGGCGCATACAACAACCACCCGGTCTCCTCCGGCCCGTACAAGATCTCCTCGTACAAGCCGGGCAAGTCCCTGGTCTTCGTCCGGAACCCCAACTGGGACCCGAAGACGGACCCGATCCGCAACGCCTACCCGGACTCGTGGAACTTCAACCTGGGTATCGGTCAGCCTGGCCTGACCCAGCGGATCATGGCCGCCGCGGGCACCGACAAGAACGCCATCGACCTGTCCGGCACCGCCGACGTGTCGCAGATGAGCACCCTGGTCAACGGCGCCCAGTACAAGGCGCGGACGATCAACCAGTACCAGCCGTACGTCGAGACCCTCGACATCAACACCAAGCGCATCACCAACCCGAAGGTCCGCCAGGCCATCGCCTACGCGTTCCCGATGGCCCAGGTGCAGCAGGCGTTCGGTGGCGCGGCGCAGGGCGACCTCGGCACCACGCTGATGAGCCCGACCGTGGGCGGCTGGAAGCAGTTCGACCCGTTCGGCAAGCTCGCCAAGCCGACCGGTGACGTGGAGAAGGCCAAGCAGCTGCTGCAGGAGGCCGGTCAGCCGCACCCGAAGCTGGTCTTCCCGTACGCCAACACCCCGCGCTGGACGAACATCTCGCTGACCATCGCGAACGCGCTGGAGAAGGCGGGCTTCCAGGTCGTGCGCAAGCCGATCGACCCGACCTCCTTCTACACGGTCGTCGGCAAGGTCAACAACCAGTACGACATCTACCGCACCGGCTGGGGCGCGGACTGGCCGAACGCCTCGACGGTCATCCCGCCGACCATGGACGGCCGCAACCTGCAGGACGGAACGAACAACTACTCGTTCCTGAACGACGACCACATCAACTCCGAGATCGACCGCATCAAGGCGGAGACCGACCTCAAGCAGCAGACCGCTGACTGGGAGAAGCTGTCGGAGTACTCGCTGCAGAACGACACCGCCCAGGTGCCGTTCCTGTTCGACAAGTACTTCAACATCTACGGCACCAACCTCGGTGGTGTCACCTACAACACGGTGACCGGCGTCATCAACGCCAACACGGTGTTCGTCAAGCAGCCGTAGTTCCTCCTCGACCAGCCGGCCCCGGCGCCCCGCCGGGGCCGGCTGGTCCCGGATCTGACCGCGCGGCCGCAGCTCGCGCTCCCATGGAAGAGCCTCCCGATGCTCCGTTTCCTCACACGACGCGTCCTCGGCGCGATCATCATCCTGTTGCTCATCTCGATCGTTACGTACTTCCTGTTCTTCGTGCTGCCGGCGGACCCCGCCCGGCTCGCGTGCGGCAAGAACTGCTCGAACCCCGACCTGGTGGCGGCGATCCACCACCGCATGGGCCTGGACCTGCCGATCTACCAGCAGTGGTGGGACTACATCAAGGGCATCTTCGTCGGTCGCACCATGCCCGACGGGCAGAACTGCGGGGCCCCCTGCTTCGGGTTCTCCTTCGCCAACGACACGGCGATCTGGCCCCTCCTGAAGGACCGCTACCCGACGACCTTCTCGCTGGCCGTCGGCGGCTCCGCCGCGTTCCTCATCATCGGTGTGGGTCTCGGCATGCTGTCCGCCTGGCAGCAGGGCAAGACCTTCGACCGCTTCGCCAGCTCGATCTCGCTGATCGGCAACTCGGTCCAGATCTACTTCATCGGCCCGCTGGCCATCGCCCTGTTCGCCGACAACCTGGGCTGGTTCGACCACGGTCACGACCCGACGTGGACGTCCGACCCGATCGGTTCGCTCAACGGCCTCGTGCTGCCCTGCCTGGTGATGTCGGTCATCTTCTGGTCCAACTACAGTCGGCAGACCCGCTCCCTGATGGTCGAGCAGCTCTCCGAGGACCACATCCGCACCGCCCGCGCCAAGGGCATGGGCTCGAAGTACGTGTTCTACCGGTACGCGCTGCGCGGCGCCGCCGCGTCCATCATCACGATCTTCGGCATCGACCTGGGCAGCGTCTTCGGCGGCGCGATCATCACCGAGTACACCTTCGGGCTGCACGGTCTCGGCAACCTCGCGGTCAACGCCGTGGGTCAGCGCGACCTGCCGCTGGAGATGGCCGTGATGCTCTTCAGCGCCAGCGCCATCGTCATCTTCAACATCGTCGTCGACGCCGCCTACGCCATCATCGACCCGCGGATCCGGCTCGCATGACCGCGGTAGCCACGCCCCCTGCCTCCGGCGGGGGAGCCCCCGACCGCGACAAGCGCACCACCCGGTAGGAGAACCCGCCCGTGACCACTCTGACGAAGCCCGAGGCCCAGCCCACGCCTCAGGGATCCGAGCACTTCCTTTCGGTGCGTGATCTGTACGTGCAGTTCGCCACCGAGGACGGCACCGTGAAGGCCGTCGACGGCCTGTCGTTCGACCTCGACCGGGGCAAGACCCTCGGCATCGTGGGCGAGTCCGGCTCCGGCAAGTCGGTCACCAACCTGGCGATCCTGGGACTGCACAACCCGCGCAACACCACCATCGCCGGCGAGATCGTGCTGGACGGCCAGGAGCTGACCGGCGCCTCCCCGCGGACGCTGGAAAAGATGCGCGGCAAGAAGATGTCCATGGTCTTCCAGGACTCGCTGACCGCCCTGTCGCCGTACTACACGGTCGGGCGCCAGATCGCCGAGCCCTACATGAAGCACATGGGCGCCTCCAAGAAGGAGGCCAAGGACCGCGCCATCGAGATGCTGGCACGGGTCGGCATCCCGCAGCCCAAGACCCGGGTGGACGACTACCCGCACCAGTTCTCCGGCGGTATGCGCCAGCGCGCGATGATCGCCATGGCGCTGGTCTGCGACCCGGAGCTGGTGATCGCCGACGAGCCGACCACCGCGCTGGACGTCACCGTGCAGGCCCAGATCCTGGACCTGCTCAAGGACCTCCAGCAGGAGACCGGCACCGCGATCATCTTCATCACGCACGACCTCGGCGTCATCGCCAACATGGCCGACGACGTCCTGGTGATGTACGCGGGCCGCGCCGTCGAGCGCGGTACCGTCCGGGACATCCTCAAGACGCCGGAACACCCTTACGCGTGGGGACTGCTGGGCTCGATCCCGCGGCTGTCGGCGGACGTGGACGTGCCGCTGGCGCCGATCCCCGGTTCGCCGCCGAGCCTGCTGAACCCGCCGTCGGGTTGCCCGTTCCACACCCGGTGCGCCTTCGTGGACACCGTGGGCGGCGACCGGTGCAGTACGGAACGGCCGCTGCTTCCGGCCGGGCGGGGGTCCGCGTGCCACCTGACGGTGGCCCAGAAGCGCGACATCTTCACCGAGCAGATCCAGCCGCGGCTGCGCTGACCAGGACTCGAGGACACAAGCAATGAGTGAACAGCAGACCCTGGACAAGGTCCCGGCTCCGCGCCCCGAGACGGGTGAGCGGCTGCTCGAGGTCAACGGCCTGCAGAAGTACTTCCCCATCCACGGCGGCTTCGTGGTGAAGCGCCGGGTCGGGGACGTCCGGGCGGTCGACGGCGTCGACTTCCACATCAACGCCGGCGAGGCGCTCGGCATGGTGGGCGAGTCCGGCTGCGGCAAGTCGACCACCGGCCGGCTGGTGACCCGGCTCCTGGAGCCGACCGGCGGCAGCATCACCTACGCCGGCCAGGACATCACGCACCGCAACCGCAAGCAGCTCGCGCCGATCCGGTCCGAGATCCAGATGATCTTCCAGGACCCGTACGCGTCGCTGAACCCGCGGCAGACGGTCGGCTCGATCATCTCCGCGCCGATGGAGATCAACGACGTCAACCCGGCCGGCGGCCGGGAGCGCCGGGTGCGCGAGCTGCTGGAGATCGTCGGCCTCAACCCCGAGCACTACAACCGCTTCCCGCACGAGTTCTCCGGCGGCCAGCGGCAGCGCATCGGTGTGGCCCGGGCCCTGGCCCTGGACCCGAAGCTGATCGTCGCGGACGAGCCCGTCTCGGCCCTGGACGTGTCGATCCAGGCGCAGGTCGTCAACCTGCTGCAGAAGGTGCAGAAGGAACTCGGCATCGCGTTCCTGTTCATCGCCCACGACCTGGCGATCGTCCGGCACTTCTCGCAGCGCATCGCGGTGATGTACCTGGGCAAGATCGTCGAGATCGGCGACCGCGACTCGATCTACAACCGGCCGCGGCACCCGTACACCCACGCGCTGCTGTCCGCGGCGCCCGAGGCGGACCCGGACGACGACGGCCGCGAGCGCATCCGGCTCGCCGGTGACGTCCCGTCGCCGATCAACCCGCCGTCCGGCTGCCGGTTCCGCACCCGGTGCTGGAAGGCCCAGGACAAGTGCGCGACGGAGGAGCCCCCGCTCCTGCAGATCGGCGGGAACAAGGAAGGCCACCTCACGGCCTGCCACTTCCCGGAGGAGCCGACGATCACGGCTCGGGACGAGGACATCGTGCTCGACCCGGCGCTGGCCGCGATCGAGGAGGCGGCGACTGAGGAGGACTGACGTCCTCCACCCATTGACCCGGGCTCAGTCCGTCCTCCACTCGGAAGCAGCCCGTACCCGGACACCCCAAACAGACCGGGTACGGGCTGTTCCATGCCCGCGTCCGGGTCGGCCGCAGGCGCCTGTCGCCACCGGCCCGCACGCCCGCCGCACGCCCGACCGCGTGACGGGCGTCCGCCGCGCCGCATGACATCTGTCATGCGGAAGACACGACCCCCGGCACTGCCGGGCAAGGGGCCGCGACCGCGACCCTGGGTGCCATGACCGCACCTGCCGCACAGACCGGGACCGGGAAGCGTCCCGTCAGCCCCGCGGACGGCGCCGCCCCGGCGGAGCCCGTCGTCTCGTTCACCGACGTCGCCAAGAGCTTCGGGCCCGTCCGGGCCGTCTCGGACCTGAGCCTGAGCCTCCACCCGGGCGAGACCGTCGCCCTCCTCGGCCCCAACGGCGCCGGCAAGTCCACCGCGCTGGACCTGCTGCTCGGGCTGAAGAACCCCGACCACGGCACGGTCCGCCTCTTCGGGCAGACCCCCACGCAGGCCATCGCGGCCGGCCGGGTCGGCGCGATGCTGCAGTCCGGCGGTCTGATGGAGGAGGTCACCGTCCGCGAGCTGGTCGGCCTGGCCTGCGACCTGCACCCGCGGCGCTACCCGGTGGCGGACGTCATGGCCGCGGCCGGCATCACCGACATCCGGGACCGCAAGGTCAACAAGCTCTCCGGCGGCCAGGAGCAGCGGGTGCGGTTCGCCCTGGCGACCGCCGGCGCCAACGACCTCATCGTGCTGGACGAGCCGACCACCGGCATGGACGTCTCCGCCCGGCAGGCGTTCTGGGCGACCATGCGCGCCCAGGTCGACGAGGGCAAGGCGGTGCTCTTCGCCACCCACTACCTCGAAGAGGCCGACGCCATCGCCGACCGCGTCCTGGTGCTGCACCAGGGCCGCCTGATCGCCGACGGCACCGCCGCCGAGATCAAGGCCAGGGCCGGCGCCCGGCGCATCACCTTCGACCTCGACGGCACCGTCGACAGCGACCTGCTCGGCACCCTGCCGCACCTGGTCGGCCTGGACGTCACCGGCCCGACGGTCCGCATCCGCTCCGACGACGCGGACGCGACCATGCACGCGGTGTACGGCCTCGGCCTGTACCCGCGCAACCTGGAGGTCTCCGGCCTCGGCCTGGAGCAGGCCTTCCTCGCGATCACCGACGCCGCTACCGCCGAGGAGGCGGGTAACCGATGAAGACCCTGGTCAAGCTGGAGATCACCCGTACCCTGCGGAACCGCAAGTTCATGTTCTTCTCGGTGATGTACCCGGCGATGCTCTTCCTCGGCGTCAGCCTGGGCTACAAGAAGGGCGCCACGGCGGGGGACACCGGCCTGAGCGCACTGGCCTACCTGATGACCGCGATGGCGGCGTTCGGCGCGATGACGGCGGTGCTGATGGGCAACGCCGAGCGGATCGCCCGCGAGCGCGAGAAGGGCTGGGTGCGCCAGCTCCGGCTGACCGCGCTGCCCGGCCGGGGTTACGTCGCCGCGAAGATCGCCTCGGCGGCGACCGTCAGCCTCCCCTCGATCCTGATCGTGCTGGTGCTGGGCGCCACGGTGAAGAACGTCCGCCTGGACGCCTGGCAGTGGGTCGGCATCGGCGTCGCCACCTGGGCGGGCAGCCTGGTCTTCGCCGCGCTCGGCGTGGCCATCGGGTACCTCGCGACCGCCGACGCGGCCCGCCCGATCTCGATGATCTTCTACTTCGGCCTCGCCATCCTCGGCGGCCTGTGGGTTCCGCTGTACAACTTCCCGCACTGGCTGCAGACGCTGGCCGGTTACCTGCCTGCCGGGCCGTACGCCAACCTCGGCAGGTCGATCGAGCTGGGCCACGCCCCGCACGCCAAGGACGTCACCGTCCTCCTCGTGTACCTGCTGCTGTTCGCCGGGGCGGCCGCCTGGCTGTACCGCAAGGACACCCGGAAGGCATGATCGGTCCCATGGGCAGCCAGACGGGCCGGCAGAAGGAACAGTGGCCGGCGTGGCGCCGGGAGGTGGAGGAGACCGACTCCACCTCCATGGGCCGCGCCCCGGAGACCCGCAAGCAGGCGCTGGTCAAGCTGGCCTGGGTCGGCATCTGGCTGGTGTACCTGGGCGCGCCGGTCAGCGACCTGGCCGACGGCGGCCACGGAGTCCTGGTGACCACGGCCGCCGCGCTGGGCCTGGCCGCCTTCGTCCTCGCCTACCTCGCGCTGGTCTTCCTGCGTACCAACGCCCGCGAGAAGCCCGAGCAGTGGGTGTACGCGGTGCTGGTCGCGCAGACCGGGCTGTCCGCCCTGCTGTCGGCGACGCTCGGCAAGTCCTGGCTGGTGCTCTTCGTGTACGTGGCGGTGGCCTGCGGGGCCGCGCTGCCGTTCCGGGAGTCCCGGTGGGCGGTACCCGCCGTGACCGCGGTGCTGGCCGCGATCGGCGCGAGCGTGGACAGCGGCGGCGACCTGTACCCGGCGCTGATCATCCCCGCGCTGCTCGGCGGGTTCGCCATGGTCGGGGTCAAGCAGCTCGTCCGCACGATGCGGGAGCTGCGGGAGGCCCGGGAGACGGTGGCCCAGCTCGCCGCGACCGAGGAACGGCTGCGGCTCGCCCGTGACCTGCACGACCTGCTCGGGCACTCGCTCTCGCTGATCACCCTCAAGAGTGAGCTGGCCGGCCGCATGCTGCCGGACCGGCCGGACGACGCGGCCGAGCAGGTCGCCGACATCGAGAAGGTCAGCCGCCAGGCGCTGGTGGACGTGCGCGAGGCGGTCAGCGGCTACCGCAGGCCGACCCTGACGGCCGAGCTGGCCGGCGCCCGCACCGCGCTGGCCTCGGCCGGGGTCACCGCCCGGGTCCACGCCGACGGCCCGCCGCCCGGTCTGGCCCCCGAGGCCGAGGGCGCGCTGGCCTGGGCGCTGCGCGAGGCGGTCACCAACGTCGTCCGGCACAGCGGCGCCGCCACTTGCGTGGTGGCGCTGGAGACCGCGGGCGGTCTGGCCACCCTGACCGTCTCCGACGACGGCCGCGGCCCGGGCGACGACCTCGAACCGGGCAACGGCCTCACCGGCCTGACCGAGCGCCTGATCCTGGCCGGCGGCACTCTCCGCACCGACCGCTCCGGCGACGGCGGCTTCGTGCTCAGGGCGTCGGTCCCGCTGGACCCGGCGCCGGTGGGCGCGGAGGGCGGCCGCGCGGGCGGCGGCCGGGAGTAGCCCGGCGCGCGGTACGGGCGGCGGCGGTGGGGCGCGGCCGACGCACCGCACGCCGGGTAGTAGGGTCCGGGACGTGCCCGAGACCCCTGAGACGCCCCACAGCTCCGACGACGCCGGCTCCTCCCCGGAGGCCGGGACCCCGGAGGGCTCCGCGGCCGCGGAGGGATCCGCGAGCCCGGACGCGGCCGGGGGCCGGGAGGGCTCCGACGCGGCGGAGGAGGCCGAGGCGCCGGAGACGGCGGAGGACGCCGCCGCGGCCGCGCCGGACGACGCCGAGCCGGTCAACCTCGTCGAGGCGGCCGTGCTGGAGGCGGCCGCCCGTGTGACGCTGCCGTTCCAGGCCGCCCGCGCCGACCGGAGCTTCGCCACGGCGTTCTGGTACAACGACCTCGTCGAGACCGCGGCCGGCCATGAGGTGATCCGGCAGTACCTCGTCACCGCCGAGTCCCGTACCCGCTACGAGCTCGGCCAGTTCACGCTGCGCGACGGCCTGGCGGCCCCCGAGCTGCCCGCCGACGAGCTGGTGCTGCCGTCCTTCGCCCGCAAGTGGACGCGGCTCGGCGACCTCGGGGTGGCCGTCATGCCCACCACCGACCTGCACATCCACGCCGAGAAGCGCGGCTGGCACTGGACGACCGACGAGGTCACCGCGGGCCTCGCCGCACAGCCGGCGGACATCGCGCAGATCGGCGCAGAACCGCTGCCCGCCTACGCGCTCGGCCACACCGTCGAGGAGCAGGCGGGGCGCAAGCACCCCGACCGCCCGCAGGTGCTGCTGCCGGGCGCGGTCACCCGAACCTCCGACGACCCGGCGGCGCCCGTACGCTGGACCACCCCGCTGCCGGACGGCTTCGCCGGCGCCCCGGTCTTCGCCGCCGTGCCCATGGACGACGACCAGATCAAGCTGGTCTGCCTGGGCCTGCTGCTGCCCGCGATCCGGCCGGTCGCCCCCCGGCAGGCGCCCGAGGGCGCCCCCGCGGCGACCACCCCGGCCGCCAGCGCCACGGTCGTCACCTTCGACCTGCTGCGCCCGGCCATCCACGCGGTGACGCCGTCGCTCAAGCGGCACTGGTGGCAGCGCCGCTGAACGCGTCCCGGCGGCCGTCCGCGCCGCCGGACCCTGACAAATGTCATGGCGAGGTGATGGGGTATCACACTGCCCGCACCCGGGTGCCCGCGGCCACTGTGACGGTATGAACGCACTCGATGAGAACCACGCGACCGTCACCCCGTCCACCCGCACCGCCGAGGCCACCGCGGCTCCCGGCGGCACCGCTTCCCCCGCTTCCCCCGCTTCCCCCGCTTCCCCCGCTTCCGTCACCGCTTCCGTCACCCGCCTCGGCGACGTCCGGGGCGTGCGGGCGTTCCGCCGGATCAAGCTGCTCGTCGGCGGCTACCTGGCCGTCGGCGTGCTGACCCTCGCGACCGCCGCGGTGCTCAGCCGCGTCGACGCCTCCGCGGTGAAACCCGCGGTCTGGATCCGGGGCACGTTCGTGGCCGGCGGCGCCCTGGTGATGCTCCTGTGCGCCGACCGCGCGGCCCGCGGCTCGCGCGGCGCCTACCGGCGGCTGCGCATCCTGTCGGCCGCCTCGCTCTGCGCGATCGTCGCCATCCTGACCCTGCCGGGCTGGTTCCCGGCCTGGATGAAGGCCGACCAGGCGATCTGCGGCGTGGTCGTGGCCGCCGTCGTCGCCTCCGCGAACAGCCGCGGGGTACGGCAGCTCTTCACCTGCCCGCCCGCGGGGAAGGCTCACTCGTGACGTCCACCGCTCCCGGCGGGGGGCCGCCCGGCCCCCCGCCGTCCGAACCCCTGCGCGACCCGCTCCCCGACCCCTCGCCGGGGAGGCCGGGGAGCGGGTCGTCCGACGCCGAACTGCGCTGGCAGCAGGGCTGGCGCCGCCGGATGCTGTCCCTGGGGATGCTGGTCTACCCGATCATCACCGCGGGCTTGCTCGGGCAGTACTCCACAGGCGACCGGGCCCTGGCCGGCTATCTGATCGTGGCGGCCTTCTGCGCCTGCTACCTGCTGGAGGCCGTCACCGTCACCGAACACCCCTGGTTCCACCGGTGCCTGCTGGGCGCGATGACCGCGCTGTTCGTGGCCGAGCTGCCGTTCGCCCGCGAGTTCGCCTTCTTCCTCGCCGCGGTGACCGTCTCCCTGGCCACGATCTTCTTCCAGCGGTACGCCGTGCCCGTGGTGGCGGCCGGCACGCTGGCGCCCCTGGTCGTGCCGCCGCTCGTGCCCTCGTGGCACAGCGGTCCCGCCACCTTCGAGGCCCTGGCGGTGCTCTTCACCGCGCTGACCGTGCACGCCTTCGCGCAGACCGCCGCCACCAACCTGGCACTGGTGGAGGCCAGGGCCGAGGTCGCGCGGCTGGCCTCCGAGGCCGAACGCAACCGCATCGCCCGGGACCTGCACGACCTGCTCGGCCACTCGCTCACGGTCATCACCGTCAAGAGCGCGCTCGCCCGCCGGCTCGCCGCCGCCGGCTCGTCCCGCGCGCTCGACGAGATCACCGCCGTCGAGGAGCTCGGCCGCCAGGCGCTGGCGGACGTGCGGGCCGCCGTGACGGGCTACCGCGAGGTGAACCTGGCCGGTGAACTCGCGCGCGGACGTGAGCTGTTGCGGGCCGCAGGGATCGTCGCCGACCTGCCGACCGCGACCGACATGGTCGACGCCGAGCACCGTGAGCTGTTCGGCTGGGTGGTCCGCGAGGGCCTGACCAACGTGGTCCGGCACGCCAACGCCAGCCGGTGCACGATCACGCTGTCGGCCGAGCACGTGGAGATCCGCGACGACGGCGTCGGGGCCGTACCCCGTGCGGCCGGGCCCGCAGCGCCCGCCGGGCGGCCCGCCCGGGTGGGGGGCAACGGCCTGACCGGCCTGCGGGAACGCGTGGCGGCGGCCGGCGGCAGCGTGGAGGCGGGGCCGGCGGATCCGGGCGGCTGGCGGCTGCGCGTGTCACTCGCCGGGATGGGCATGACATCGGCATGACGATCCGCCTGCTGCTCGCCGACGACCAGGACCTCATCCGCGGCGCGCTGTCCGCGCTGCTGGAACTGGAGGAGGACTTCGAGGTCGTCGCCTCCGTGGGCCGGGGCGACCAGGTCGCCGACGCCGCCGCCGAGCATCGGCCGGACGTCGCCCTGCTCGACATCGAGATGCCGGGCCTGGACGGGCTGGCCGCGGCCGCGGTGCTGGCCAAACGCCTTCCCGCCTGCCGTGTGGTGATCCTGACGACCTTCGGCCGCGCCGGGTACCTGCGCCGCGCGATGGAGGCGGGGGCGGTCGGCTTCGTCGTCAAGGACGCGCCGCCGGAGACGCTCGCCGACGCGATCCGCCGCGTGATGGCGGGACAGCGGGTCGTCGACCCCGCGCTGGCGGCGGCGACCCTCGCGGCGGGCGAGTCCCCGCTCACCGCGCGCGAGCGCGACGTGCTCAACGCCACCCGCTCCGGCGCGGGCGTGGCGGACATCGCCGCGCGGCTCTACCTGTCGGAGGGCACGGTCCGCAACTACCTGTCCGCCGCGATCGCCAAGACCGCCACCCGCAACCGTGCGGAGGCGCTGCGCGTGGCCGACGAGCGGGGCTGGCTGTGATGCGCGGGCTGTGATGCGGGGGGTGTGATGCGCGGGCTGTGACGCGCCGGCGCCGACACGCTGCCGGGTGGCGTATCCCCGAGCCCCGCACGCCCGGTGACGTACCCCCCGAGCCCCCATACGCCGGGTGACGTTCCCGCGCCGCCCCCTCACACGTCAAGTGCCGTTTCCCCGGCGCCCACCAGGCACGGCCGCCGTGCCGGACACGGGCCTGACCTGACGGCTTACGGCGCTGTGGAGTTCCGGCGTCGTTCACGCCGGGGCCATCGCGGCCGCCCACGCTCATGAGGAGACATTCGGTTCAGTGACCGTGTGCCGATGCGGCGCACCGCACCGGAGGACCCCCTCATGACCGGGACCCGTTCCGCTGTCAACCGCCGTCATTTCCTTCTGAGTTCGGGCGCCTCGCTCGCCGCGGCCGCCACCGCCACCCTCTGGCCGCTCGGCGCGCTCGAGGGCCGCGGCCATGCCGCCGCGGCCGCCGCGACACACCCGGCCACCGTGCGTCCCACCGCCCCGCTCCCGCACCCGGTGGCGGGCGCGACGCACCGCGCCGCCGTCCACCGGGCCGCGCCCTACGGCCTGACCACTCTCGACACGACCGCCCGGATCAGCGGCGGTCACGGCTACCGCAGGATCGTCCAGGGTCCCGGCTGGCCGACGGTGGTGCGGACCGATCTGGCCGCGGCCGGCGCCCAGCGGGCCGGCCGGCGCACGCCGCTGGCCTGCTTCGTGCAGCTCACCGACCTTCATCTCGCGGACGTGCAGAGCCCGTTGCGCACCGAGTTCCTGCGGGCCGGCTCGCTCGGCTCGTGGCGGCTGCAGGAGGCGCTGACCGTGCCGGGCGCGGTCGCGCTCGTCGAGCAGGTCAACGCGCTGACCGCGGCCCCGCACACCGGCCTGCCGCCCGCGTTCGTGGTCTCCACCGGTGACAACGTCGACAGCAACTCCTCCATCGAGCTGCAGTGGTACCTCACCGCGATGAGCGGCGGCCGGATCACGCCGAACACCGGGGACCCCACGCACTACGAGGGCACGCAGAACTCGGGTCTGCGGCTGTTCTGGCAGGCCGAGAGCGCCCTGCGCGATGTCGACAAGCTGCGCGGCATGCCGCACATCCCCGGCTACCTGGAGGCCGCGATCCGCCCGGTGACCAGCCCCGGCCTGTCCGTGCCGTGGTTCTCCGCACCCGGCAACCACGACGCCCTGCCCGGCGGCTGCCTGGCGCCCGAGGACCAGCAACTGCGGGACGCCGCCGTGTCGGGTCGCAAGCTGATGACCGTGCCGGACGCCGACGTGGCCGCCTTCGCCAAGGTGCTGAACAGTGGCGACGATCCCAAGAGCACGGTCTTCAAGGACATCCTGACCCGCAACGCCGCCAAGGCCCGCACGGTCACCCCCGATCCCGCGCGGGCGCTGTTCACCCCGCACGAGTACCTGGCCGCCCACCTCGACCCCGCGTACGGCGGCGCGGGTCCCGTCGGCCACGGCTACACCGAGGACCACCTCAACGACGACCTGCAGTACTACGCCTTCCCGATCGCCGACGGCGTCATGGGCATCAGCCTCGACACCACCTACCGCAGCGGCCACTTCCAGGGCTCGGTGGGCAGCGCCCAGATGGACTGGCTGGAGCGGACGCTGACCGCGTACAACGCGGTGTCGTACGACGCCGACGGGCACGTGGTGCGCAACGCGGCGGCGGACGACGCGCTGATCCTGGTGTTCAGCCACCACCACAGCCCCAGCATGACCCGGCGCCGCGACGCCGCCCGCCCGGAGGAGGACCGCCACGACGGCCAGGACGTCATCGATCTGCTGAGCCGCTTCCCCAACGTGGTGGCCTGGATCAACGGCCACAGCCACGTCAACCAGATCACCCCGCACCCGCACGCCACCGCGAGCCGGTCCTTCTGGGAGGTCAACACGGCCTCGCACGTGGACTATCCGCACCACGCCCGGCTGCTCGAACTCGTGGACAACCACGACGGGACGGTGTCGCTGTTCACCACCCTCATCGAGTCCTCGGCGCCCTACCGGACCGACACGAGCGACCTCTCGCAGACCGGACTCGCCTCGCTGTACCGGGAGTTGTCCTACAACGCGCCCGGTCTGCCGGAGGCCATGACGAGTGGCGTGCGGGAGTCCTCGGCGGGCGCGGCGCGCGACCGCAACACGGAACTGGTGGTGCGGCGGGCCTGATCCGGCGCCCGGGTGCTCGTCAGTCCCTCCACCTGGCGCCGCGCCCGCGGGCCCGCGCCGGCCGTCCTAACGCGCCGGTTCCTGCTTCCCGCGTGCGCTCTGCGCCATGCAGGTGGCGGCGGTCAGCAGGACGCCGGTCGGCACGACGTAGATCCCGATCAGGAAGGTCACGAAGCCGGCCAGCGCCGCCGCGAGCAGTGCCACCGACAGGGTCCACGCCACCGCGAGCGTCCAGCGACGGCCGCCGTGCCGGCCGGCGTACAGGGCCCCGGTCACCAGCAGGGCGACCAGCAGCGGGACCGCCGACGGCAGCAGGACGGCGGCACCGTGCACCTGGAGGAGGCTGTGACGCGGCTGCACTCCCGGGCGTCCGGTGTCGACGGTCTCCACGGGCAGGACCGCGGCCAGGACCAGGACGGCCACGCCCGAGGCGACCGCCCACAGCGCGAGGGCCTCGCCGGGCCATCGCCGACCGGACGCCGGTCCGGGGAAGGGCTGTTCGTACCAGGAGGAGCGTCGTGCTTCCATGCGGCATCGGCCTTCGGTCGGCGGGGCGGGAAGGGTGTCCTGCGGGTGCGGGTGCGGGTGCGGGTGCGGGTGCGGGTGCGGGTGCGCGGGGCTGCTTCCGGCCGCGGCCTCAGGCCGGTTCGGGCCGGGGGTTCCGGGGGTTCGGGGAATCGCCGCCGTCGTCCTCTTCTTCGGGGGTCCCGTCGCCGCTGCTGCCGTCGTCGCTCGTGCCGGCGCCGAACCCGAACGCCCCGGCGCCGAAGCCGAACGCCCCCGCGAGGACGGCGAGTGTGCGGGCGCGCTGGAACAGGGCGTGCGCCTGGGCGCGGTCGTCGTCCAGGTGGCTGAGCATCTCCAGCCCGAGGTACATCGCGACGACGCCGTAGGCGACTTCGGACGGCGGCGCGACGGCGGCCAGCAGCGAGGAGCTGACCGTCCCCTCGATCGCCGAGCGGGCGAAGCCGGTCCACTCGGCGATCCGCCGGGACACCTCCGCTCCCATCCCCGGGACCGAGGCCGAGCCCGCGATCAGCTCGACCAGCACCTTCGCGTAGCCGCTGTCCAGGTCCTCCTCGAAGATCGCGGCGGCCACGTCCGCGAGCCCGACGACGGACGACGTCCCGGCGACGGCCTCGGAGTACCGCGCCAGCCGGTCCTCACTCACCGCGTCCAGCGCGGCCAGCAGCAGATTGGCCACGGACCCGAAGTGGTAGAAGACCAAGCCCTGGTTGCAGCCGGCCCGGGCGGCGATCTTCCGCGCGCTGGCCCCGTGGAACCCGTCGGTGCGCAGGACGTCGACGGCGGCCTGGATCAGCGCCTGCCGGGTCTCGTCCGACCCGCCGGCCGCCCCCACCTTGCTCGGTACTCCCGACCTGGCCACGATCCGGCCCTCCCGTTTTTGAGCGAACGCTCAAAGCGTATGCCCAACCGGCCCGGCGGGCAACGGAGTAGGAGGTGCGGGACGTTGCGGGGCCGCCGAAAATCCCGAGCCGGGCCGGGGGCGGGAGGGCTAGGGTCGGACGATGCCCGAACTGCAGCAGCTGGAAGCCCGTCACGCCCCGGCCGTCCTGGACTTCGAGCGGGCGAACCGCGCCTACTTCGCGTCCTTCATCGCCGACCGCGGCGACGCGTACTTCGAGCACTTCGACGAGGGGTTCAGCGCGCTGCTCACCGAACAGGACGCCGGCATCAGCCTGTTCCACGTCCTGATCGCCGAGGACGGCTCGGTCCTGGGCCGTTTCAACCTGTTCGACGTCGAGGGCGGCAGCGCCGAACTCGGGTACCGCGTCGCCCGGCACGCGGCCGGCCGGGGCCTGGCGACCGCGACCGTACGGGAGTTGTGCGGGTTCGCGGCCACCCGCCACCACCTGCGCACGCTGATCGCCGGCACCTCCCCGCGCAACCTCGCCTCCCAGAAGGTCCTCACCAACACCGGCTTCACCCCGACCACCCCGCCCCCGGGCCGCGAGACCAGCGTCTGGTTCCGCCGCGACCTGCGCGAGCGGGCATGACCGGCCCTGTCGCCGTGGCCGACGAGATGCTGGACGCCATCGCGCGGCGCGACCGGGGGCGGCGCCTGTACCCGGACGTGACCGCCGCCGGGGGGCTCGGCCCGGCCATGAGAGAAGCGGCGGAGCGCACCGGGTACGACTTCGGGCCGTTGCCGCTCGGGGACGACGTCGCCCGGATCGAGACGGCGCGAGGCGTGGTGACCGTCCATCTCGCCGCCGACGAGCGGCTGTTCACGGTGTCCGTGCACATTCCGGGATTCACGTGGCCGATCGGCTCGACGAGCGACCTCGCCCTGCTCGTGGACGCGGTCGCCCGCTGGCGGGACGGGACGCCGTACGCGGATGTTGCGGCGCGCTTCGCCTTCCTGGACCTCGGCGAGTTCGTCAGGACGCTGGAGGCCGGCGAACCCACCGCCCAGCAGTGGTCCGGGCTCCTGTCCGCCGACTTCCACCGCAGGCAGCGGAGCCTCCTCCGTCGCCTGCACGCGGACGAGGTGCTGCGGACGATGTTCCCGACGATCACTCATGGTGCGGTCCGTCTGCGGGTGGATCCACTCGACGGGACGAGCCGGCAGGTCCTCGTCGAGGAGGCGGAGTCGGGGCGCTACCGCGTGCTGCGGGTCGGGGCAGCCGGGGTTGGGTGGACCGAGGTGGCGGGAGATGATCTGATCTCCTGCCTGCGCGATGCGCTGACGGGGGGCGTGATTCCGCCAGAGTGCGGGGGATGCGGCGGATGATGATGTGATGGCCGCGGCGGAGCCCGTGAGTGAGGGCTCCGGTCCGGGACGGATGGGGAGGGCGCGATGAGGCGGGCCGCGGGGACGGAGACGGCGGGGGACGTGCTGCTGCGGTGGACGGGGCTGCGGCGGCGCTCGGCCGAGCAGGACCGGAAGGACCTGGACGCGGGGGAGACCCTCGTGGTCTCGGCGTTCAGCAGGACCTGGGCGGGGAGCGGGTGATCCGCGCGGGCCAGGGACGCACGGTCCTGCTCTCCAAGCGCGGCGACCTGCGGCTCACGGCGGGCCGCCCACCGGTGTGGGTGCAGCGGACCGGCGGCGCCGGGACCGTGGAGCTCGTGCCGCCGTTCGCCCTCCGGGGCGAGGGCGGGAAGGTGCCGGGCGGACCGCAGTTCCGGCGCTACGAGCTCGTCACCGGCGACGGGACGTACGACCTGGCCGTACCGCTGAAGGACCTGGAACTCGTCCGGTACGCGATGGCGCGCTGAGTGTCACGGCGTGGCCGGTTCTGTGCGGTGCCACTGGACAGGTCCGGGCCTAGCATCGACAGATGACGCGCAGCAGCAGAACGCCGCGGCAGCTGGTCGTCGGCGACGACACGTTTCTCTGGTCGGTGCGGCACGAGCACCATGGGGATCCCGGCAGCTACGAGGACTGCAGCGAGGTCCTCACGATCCGCCGGCCCGGCGCGATGGGCCGCCTCCGCGTCGTCTTCGGGAGCTGCCCGGGGCACGTGGTCCCCGACGGCCACACCCCGTCCGGCACGGTCGGCACCGGCGACGGTGTCAGCCTCAACCTCCACGAGCCCGGGACGGTCCGGGCCCTGGTCGACGAGATCACCTCCCGCGGCGGCCTCATCAACGGTGACGCCGTCACCGAGGTCGACGGCTGGTCGCTCTTCGCGACGGTCGCCGCCCACCGCCCGGTCGGCGGCTGACGGCCCGGGGCTGCCGCGCCGGCTTCCACGGCCCGGGCAGCCCGCAGCCGCAGCCGGACCCGGCCCGGGCGAGCTGCCCGCGCCCGTAACCCGCGCCCACCCGTGCCCGTCCACGCGCGCCCCACCCCTCCACCCCACCAGCCCTCCACTGGGGATCACCCACCGCCTGCGCGACACTGGAAGGCGAAAGGCCACCGGTACCCCGGCCCCCCGGAGGTGGCGACCGTGGTCCACGGGTTTCTGGACTGGGCGTTCTCGCACGCCCACGTCATCACGCAGTCCCACCTGGCGATCCCCCCGTCGCTCGCCGCGCACCTGCCGCGCCGCCGGTCCAAGGGGCCGGCGACCGAGGACGGGCGGGGCCAGTACAGCGTTCGCCGGGACTCGATGCCGGTCGCGGTGGCCGCCGCCCTGGAGGCCATGGACGCCTGGCACCCCGACGACTTCGCCGCCACCGTCGCCGAGGACGCGGTCCTGGACGACGGTGACCGCCCCGAGCTGCGCGGACGCGACGCCCTGCGCGACTGGTGCGCCGAGGAGTGCGCGGGCGCGCGGCTGAAGATGCGGCTCACCGACGAGCACACGGAGGAGGACCTCACACGGGTCGGCGCCGAGCTGCTGGCGTGGTCGCCGCAGGGGCCACCGCACGAGGCGACGCTGATCTTCGCCGTCGAGGACGGCCTGATCGCGCGGCTGCAGATCGCCGGATGGCATGGTGAGACGGCGAGGACGGGGCACCCTCCGCACCGGTAGCCTGCCGGGATGACGGGGATCATCCGGGTACTGCTCGCCGACGACCAGTCCATGGTCCGGGAGGCGCTGGCGACCCTGCTCGGCCTGGAGGACGACATCGAGGTCGTCGCGCAGGTCGCGCGCGGCGACGAGGTGGTGGCCGCCGTGCGCGAGCACCGCCCGGACGTGGCGCTGCTGGACATCGAGATGCCCGGCATGACCGGCATCGACGCGGCGGCCGCACTGCGCCGCGAGACCCCGGGCGTGAAGGTCGTCATCGTGACGACGTTCGGGCGGCCCGGGTACCTGCGCCGGGCGATGGAGTCCGGAGCGGAGGCGTTCCTGGTCAAGGACGCGCCGGCGGCCGAACTCGCCGAGGCGGTACGGCAGGTGCTGAGGGGCCGCCGGGTGATCGACCCCACGCTCGCGGCCGCCGCGCTCGCCGAGGGCGCGGACCCGCTGACCGCACGCGAGCGGGACGTCCTCAACGCGGCGGCCGACGGCGCGGTCAACGCGGAGATCGCGCGCCGCCTGCTGCTCTCCGAGGGCACCGTGCGCAACTACCTCTCGACCGCCATCCAGAAGACCGGCGCCCGCAACCGTGCCGAGGCCGTCCGCATCGCCCGTGAGAAGGGCTGGCTCTGACCCGTCCGGCCTGCCCGTCGTGCGCGCCTGCCGGGTGTGCCCGCGACTGCCCTGAAACGGCGCCCGACTGACCCGCGACTGACCCGGGGCCGCCCCGAGCCGTCCGTGTCGCACCGCCACCGGGGCCCCGAACCAGCCCCGGCACGTGGCGCGTTCCGCCCCGCGCGGCGGCGGGCCCTCGCTAGACTCGACCGCCGTGTGAGACACCCGGCGCCCAGGGGTAAGTGAGGGTCAGGGCGATCGGGCCCGGCCTGCCGGCGGGGGGAGCTGCGGGTGACATGGGACATCGAGTTCGCTGCCGGCTGCGGCATCGACACCGGGAGCGCCGCCGAGATCCGCGCGGCCCTCACCACCGTCGCCGCCTGTGCGAACCCGGGCGAGTCCGCGCCCGGCTGCTGGCCGGAGAGCGTCCGCACGGTCCGGGTCTGCCGCCGCCTCGCCGGCGGCCGCAGCGGCTCCGAGGTGCTGGAGATCGCCGTCACCCACACCGGAGGTGACGAGGCGTTACAGGTGGCCAAGCTCTCCGACCGCGCGTCCGCCGCCAAGGAGTGGGCCGCGTTCCGCAGCACCGACCGCAGCAACCGCTTCGCGATGTACGTGCCGATCCTGGCCGTCAGCCGCGCGGTGCTCGACCCCGGGCGTCCGGACACCCTCGGCCGGCAGGTCGTCGTCTACCAGCACGTCAGCGACCGCGACCAGAACGGCGGCGAGGTCCGTTCGCTGGAGGACGTCATCGTCGCCGGGGTCCGCGGGCACTCCGACGCCGCCTCGGCGTCCGCGGCCGTGTCCGCCGTCACCCGGGCGCTGCCGCGGGCCCTGCACCGCAGTCCCGCAACGGTCCCCGGCACGCTGCGGGCGTACAACCGGAGCCTCGGCCACGACCTGACGCTCGACTTCGACATCGTCCGGGACCGGGACGGCGACGGGCCGCAGCTGATGATGGGCAACCCCGGCGAGGACGAGGTCCGCGCCGCGTTCCGCCCCGGGGACACGATCCTGCGCGCCGCCAGCGCCCCGCCCGGCGAACACCGCACGCTCGCCGTGCGCGACCTGGTCGCGGTGCGGCTGGAGGACGTCGAGCTGACCGCGGAGGGACTGACCGGCCGGGTCGAGGACACCCGGGTCAAGGCGGTGGCCCGCGGGCAGGCCCGGAAGACCGACCTGGCGACCGCCCTGGCCGGGCAGACCAGCGTCGAGGTGTACGGCAGCGTGGCCGCGGTCCGCGCCGACACCTGGTCACGGCGGCTGCGCACCTTCCTCGTCGACCCGGACCCGGACCCCGATCCGGACCCGGACCCCGATCCAGGTCCCGACCCCGGCGCCGACCCCGCTCCCGGCACCGACGCAGACGCCGCCCGGGAGCCCGACCGCGGCACGGACAACGCCGGCGACACCGAAATCGCCACCGACACCGAAACCGGCACCCCCGCGCCGCCCCGGCCCACCCCCCACCGCTTCCGCGAGACCCCCACCCACCTGGAGCGCGACGGCGTGGCCGTGGCGCACCCGCTGCGCGCCCTGCACCAGGTGCTGACCGCGCCCGCCGAGCAGCGCGTGCACTCGATGGTGCACGGCGACCTCAACCCGCGGAACATCCTGCTGTGCGGCCTGAACACGTACCTCATCGACTACGCCCAGGCCGACCCCGGCGGCGCGACCCTTGTCGACTACGCGTGGCTGGAGGTCTGCGCGCTGCGGGAGCTGAGCGCCGACGACCTGCCGTGGGCGGACCTGGTGCAGCTCCAGCGGGACCTGGCCGTGCTGACCACGCTCGCGCCCGACGTGGGACCCGAGAGCCAGGACCGGCTGCTGGAGGCGCTGGTCGCCAGCGCCGAGGAGCGCTCGCCGGTGCTGGCGCGCTGCCTGACCTACCTCTGGACGCTGCGGGCCGCGGCGCTGGCCGTGGCCGAGGCGCTGGGGCCCGAGGCCGCGTCGCGTCACCTGTTCCAGCACCTGACGCTCGCCGCCTGCCGCGGCCTGAAGTTCCCCGACGCCGAGCAGAACGCCCACAAGGTGGCCGTGTCCGCGGTGACCGCGGGCGTCGCGGCGGAGGCCCTGCAGGGCCTGGACGAGACGTTCTTCGCGCAGTGGCCGCCGCGGCAGATCGCCGCGCTGTCCCGGGCGCTGCTCGCGACCCGGGAGCTGGACTGGCCGGCCGTCGGTGTGCTGCTCGCCGCACGGCAGGGCTGCAAGGGGCCGCACGGCCCGGACGCGCCGACGGACGCCGAGGTACTGGGCGCGCTGTTCGGCGGGCCGCTGGCGGACACGCTGGAGCGGCGGCGGGCGGAGTGCGACGGCCTCGACCCGTACATCCCGCTCACCGGCCGGGTGCTGACGGCCGGGGAGCCGCTGGTGCAGCGCGGTGACGGCGCGCTGGTGATCTCCCCGCAGCACGCGGTGGACCTGCTGCTGGAGCACCGGCGGGCGGTGCTGGTCGGCGACCCGGGCGCCGGGAAGACCGTCGTGGCGCGCGAGTTGCAGGCCCGGCTGCTGCGCGACGGCGCGCGCCGGGCGCGGCCGCCCTACGAGGCCGCCCCGATCTCCGCGGGGGCCGAGGGACCCGCCGCCGACGGCACGAACGCCGCGCCGGACCGCCCCCCCTGCTGGCCGGTCACCGTCAGCGCGCTGCGCGTCATCGAGCAGTTGCGCGCCGGCGGCGCCGGGGGCCGCCGGCCGGCCGCGGAGGTGCTGCGCGGCTGCTGCGCGGTGCCCGACGGCATCCCCACACCGGTCCTGCACCGGCTGCTGCGGATGGGCGGCCTGCACGTGGTCGTCGACGATCTGAACCGGCTGGACGCGGCGGAGAAGCCGGTCGTGACGCGCTGGATCCGCGCCCTGGGCGAGGAGTACCCGCGGCTGCCGGTCGTGGTGTGCCAGCGCTCGTGGGAGTACCGCCCTGAGGGCCTGCCGTGGCCCGCGGTGGTGCTGCACGAGGTGCGCAAGCAGCAGGCCCGCGACTACATCGAGGACATCCTGCGCACCAAGGAGCCGCAGACCTGGCGCCCGCACGTCGCGGCCCTGGAGAAGCAGCTCTTCGACGACCCGGACGCGGCCGCGCTGCGCGACATGGCGGGCAAGCCGCTGTTCCTGTGGATGCTGGTCCAGCACTACGACGAGGCCTCGCAGATCTCCGCGAACCCCGGCGCGCTGGTCCACCTCTACCTCACCCAGCTCCAGCACGGCGTGGACGCCAACGAGGCCGAACGCAGGATGCAGTTGCTGCAGCTCCTCGCCCACAAGATGGGCGACCACGGCTCGGCGATCCGCTACCAGGAGGCGCTGCGGACCCTGCAGAAGATGCAGCCCAGGGACACCGACAGCACCCTGCAGGCGCTGCTCAACATGGGCCCGCTGCAGACCGACGCCGCGCAGTCCTGGGTGACCTTCCGCGACCCGCTGGTGCACGCGTACTTCGCCGCCGCGGCGCTGCAGGCCGAGGCGGAACGGGACCTGGTGGCGGTGACCGCCCGCGTCATGCGGTTCGACTGGCGGGACGCCGCGCAGATGCTGGTCGCCGACCCGGACGCCGACAAGCGGCTGGTCAGCGCGGTGCTGGACGCCGCGGTGCGGGCCAACGCGGTCTACGGGGCCTGGCTGCTGCAGGCCACCCCGCCGGACTCCTACCCGGGGCTGCGCGACCGGTTGCTCAGCGGCGTCCAGGAGACCCTCACCTCCGAGGACAGCGGCGGCCCGGCATGGCGCCAGGCGGCGTACGCGCTGGCGAAGTACGGCACCCCGCAGGCCATGGAGATCCTGCACGGCGTCGCGGTCCGCGGCGACGCCTCGCCCGCCGCGGCCGACGCCCTCGACGGCCTGGTGATGATGCACCAGTGGTTCGCGCCCGGCGCCGGGCAGATCCTGCGGGAGGTGCTGCGGACGCTGCTGGAGACGCCCGCGGACCGGCTCAGCGACGAGCTGACGGTACGGGCGCTGCGCAGCGTGGCCGCCACCGAGCAGCACGCGCTGGCCGGCTACGTCTGGGCCCGGCTGCGTCCGGCGGCGTCGTGGCCGGTGATCCGGCAGGCGTGGCAGACGCTGGAGGAGCTGGAGGTGCTGCCCAGCGGCGAGGTGCGGGCGGTCTACGCCGAGGCGTGCGCGCGCCGGCTGGCGGAGGTGGACGAGGACCTGCCGGCGTGCGCCGACTCGGCCACCGCGCGCCGGCTCAACCGCGAACGCATGGACCTGCTCGGCGTGCTGGCCGGGGAGGGCCGGCTGGGGGTGCTGCTGGACCACCGCTTCCGGATGGGCCTGGCCGACCAGCCCGACTGGGAGGAGTACCTGCGCAGGGCCGCGGAGCTCGTGCTGGCCGAGGCGCCCGAGGACGAACTCGCGCACTGCGTCGTGGAGGTGGGCGAGAAGGCGCAGGCCCGCTGGCCGGAGCTGCTGTGCGGCGCGGACGAGGCGATGGCCGCCGCCGCCGCCCACCGGCTGCTGATGCAGGGCACGGTCGTCGCGGGGCCGGTGCTGGAGGAGCTGGGCACCGCGCCGGGCGGGGCCGGGTCGCCGGGCCGGCTGCTGGCGGTCGCCGCGTTCGTCCACGGCCTGGGCGCCGAGGACGTGCCGGCCGTCGAGCGGATCGTCGAACGGCTCGCCGTGCGCCCCGGGCCCGCGGAGCTGGAACCGCTGGCGGCGCTGGTGGCGGCGCTCGGGCGGCACGACCTGGCGCCACGGCCCCGGCTGGCGCTGGCCGTCGACCGGTCGGTGCGCGAACACGGCCTGCGGCAGGCCCGGTTCTGGCCGTGGGCGGCCACCTGGCGGGAGGCGATGCCGGACCGCACCGACATCGGACTGCTGCTGGACGACCCCGACCTCGACGACGCCGACGTGCTCACCCTGATCAGCACCACCGACGTCCTGCTGGACGCCCCCGCCTTCCAGCCGCTGACCCTGGACTTCGACCAGCGGCAGCGGCTGCTGGCGCTGGAGCCCGGCGACCCGACCGGGCTCGCCGCCCACCGCTACGTCCTGCTGGCCGCCGGCGCCGGGCTGCACGAGAGCCTGGGATTCGTCCACGAGGTGGCGCAGCACGTCGCCAACAACACCGCGACCATCACCCATTCGCATCCGGTGCACGGCCTGGTCGAGGTGTCGATGGCCGCGCACGCGGTGTCCGCGCTGGGCCTGCTGGCGAAGCTCGCGCTGGGCGACGGCGCGGTCAGCAGCGTGCGGGCGGAGATGGCCACGCTGATGCGGATGGCCGGCACCACGCAGGGCCGCCACCCGAGCCTGGAACGGGCCCGGCTGGTCGGGCTGGGCTTCCTCGGCGACTGGGAGGAACTGCTCGACTCGCTGCCGCCGGACGACCCGGTCATGCACCAGGCGGCGCGCAACATCACCGCGCACTGGCTGCCGGGACCGCTCACCCAGTCCGGCGACTCCTACCTGGTGGACCTCGCCCGCTGGATCGGCGGCACGCTGCGCGACCGGCGGCTGCCGGCCGGCACCCGCACGGTCCTCGCGCAGATCCGCGACACCGCCGAGTCCACGATGAGGCGCTATGTCCCCTGAGGCAGGCGGAGCCCGCGGCCCGCACGGGAGGTCACGGCAGGTCCATGGCCTTCTTGGCCGCGGCGACGACCTCCATGCGGGCGGTGGACGCCGCCTCCAGCGCCGTGTGCCGGCCCGCCTGGGTCGTCGCCTCCTGCACCTCCCGCTGGAGACGCAGCAGCACCTCGCCCGCGGTGACGACGTCGGCCGAGGTGAGCAGCCGCAGCCGGGTGAGATGGCTACGCATCTCGGCGTACTCGCGCGCCAGCCCGGGCGCGACCGCGGGATCGCCCGGCAGGCCCGAGCGGGCCAGGTCGGAGTGCTTCCAGCTCGCCGACAGGAACGCGACGAACGCGTCCGTCAGGGCGTCCCGGGCCCAGCGGACCTGCTCGCGCCGCCCGCTGACCAGCGTCGTCACCACAAGGGTCGCCGCACTCGTCACCGCGGCCGCCCACGCCGCGTATCCGCTCGCGTCCATATGCCGGCCATTCTCCCCGACGGGCGTTCCCCGCGCGGGAGTTGTCCGCAACCGGCCGCCCGGCCGGGCAGCGGCCGGATCACGCCTCTGGCCACGACCCGCCCGGCGAAGGACAGTCGGACAAAGCAGGTCCCGCCGCCCCGCGCGCACCCCACCGGAAGCAGCCCCCGCCACCGCAGGAGTGATCAGCCATGACGGACGAGACACGGTCCCCGGGCAGCACCGAGGGGACGTCGCCGACGCTGACCGACCTCCAGCAGGATCTGCTGACGCGGCTGACGGACGCCCCGGCGCTCACCTCGCCGGCCGGGTCCCGGGCGTTGCTGCGCCTGGTCGCCCGCGACCCGCAGACCGGCCTGGACGACATGCCGGACACCGCCGCGCCGCCGCGCGTCCAGCTCCACCAGCTCGTGCTGTCGTGCACCACCCGCACAGACCGGGCGGACGCGCTCGCCGACGCGCTCGACGCCGTCACCGGCGGCCCGGAGACGGCGATCCCGCTGCGTGCCATGTCCGACCTGCTGGCCGCCCGGCAGTGGCTGGGCAGCGGTGAACTCGACGGCCTGCAGCGGCTGGTGGAGCGCACCGCGGTCCCCGACGTGCAGGCGGTCGCGCAGGCGTCGCTGCAGCCGCTGGCCGGCACCCTGCCGCAGCACTGCACCGACGCCTGGCCCGCGGTGCTGCACCTGCTGCGGCGCAACGTGCTGCCCAGCGGGCTGCCGCCGTTCCTGGCGTTCATGGAGTACCTGGCGGCCGCCGCGCGCGGGCCCGCCGAGACCACCCGGCAGCTGCGGGACTGGACCGAGCGCAAGGCGTCGGAGTGGCAGGTGCTGACCGAGCTGCACGACTGCCGGGCCGCCGCCGACGCGCAGCCCGTGCGGCGCTCCGCCGCGGCCCGCGTGATGTTCGTCTTCCTGCCGGACGGCCTGCTCAACGACTACTACACGCTGCGCACCTGGCACCGCGAGGCGGGCGCCGAGGGCGCCCCGACGCTGCGCGACGACGACAAGCAGATCGGGCAGCGGGACATCCCGCGCACCGTCTACCAGCGGCTGCAGCAGTGGGGACGGCAGACCGGCACGAGCGTGCGGAACCTGACCGTGGAGTTCTTCCTGCCACTTCCGCTGCTCAACCAGCCGGTGTGGGAGTGGTGCCGGTCCGCCAACGACCCGGCCGGACTGTCCCGGTTCGACGTCGTCGTGCGCAGCCTGGAGCGGCTGCAGACCCCGACCCTGCACTCCAAGTGGCGCGACCGGTGGGCGACCCTGCAGGACCCGGCCGCCGCGGACCCCGGCGCGGGGGAGGACACCGCGCCCGAGGAGACCTCCCGCCGCCACGTCGTGGTGCTCAGCGCGCCGCCCACTCTGCCCAAGGGCCGCACCGAGCTGATGGACGCCATCCGCAGCGGCGCCCCCGCCATCCTCTGGCACCGCCTGGACTGCGGCTCCACGGCCTTCCGGGCCTCGGTGCGGCGGCTGATCGACCAGGGCCCGCTCAAGGACCTGCCGCAGCGGGTCAGCGCCCTGCACGCGGACGCCGGGACGGCACCCGTCGGGGAGGAGACCGACGCCGTCCGCGACATCACCCTGCTGTGGGACGACCCCGACCACACCCTGCCGTCCATGCCCGCGCTGGTGCCCCCGGGGGAGGCGAAGGCGTCGTGACCGTCGCCGACTCCGGCGCCTGGCTGGTCACCACCTCGCCCGAGGACGACCAGGGCCACGGCGGCCCGCTGCGGCTCCGGGCGCACCCGCCCAAGCCGGTGTTCGCGCCACCGCCGCCCGAGTGGCCGGCGCCCCGCCCGCAGCCGGGCGTGGCGGCCGCCGCCCGCGCGCTGGGCGTCCTCGACGCGCTGCGCCGCGACCCGGGCGACGACGGGACGCTGTCGATCCCGAACGCGCCCGGGCCGGTGCCGCACGCGCCGCACCACCCGTCCGTGTGGGACCTGGTGCTCGTCATCGACACCGGCGCGTCGATGCCGGCCTGGTACCCCACGGTGGACTGCTTCGTGGCCTGCGCCCACGACCTGCCGCTCTTCGCCGACGTGCACATCGTCAAGCTGCACTCGCAGCGCCCGGACGAGGCCGACGACCTGTTCGACGCCGCGTCCGTCAGCGGCGCGGGGCTGACGCTCTCCCCGCGCAGGAAGATCGTGCTGGTCCTCACCGACGGGGTCGGCGCGGCCTGGTCCGGCCGGCAGATCTGGCGCAGGTTCCGGCAGTGGTCGGCTCGCCACCCGCTGGCCGTCCTGCACCTGCAGCCGCACGCCAACTGGACCCGCTCGGCCCTGCACACCCGCCCGCTGAAGCTGCGCTCGTCGGTGCCCGGCGGGGGCAACGGCACCATCGCCACCCGCGAGCCGGAGGAGGGCGCGGCAGCCGATCTGGTGCCCGCCGCGCCGGTCGCCAAGGGCGACCTGGTCGTGCCCGTCATGGAAATGCGCAAGCCGTGGATCGAGCACTGGTGCCGGCTGGTGCTGTCCGACCAGTGGGTGCAGCAGCAGGTGCTGGTGGTGCCGGAGGAACCGGCCGGTCCGGTGGTGCTGCCGGGCCAGCGGGTCACCGACGGCCCACCGCCCACATCCGGCCCGGAGGCCGCTCCCGGCCCGGAGGCCGCTCCCGGTCCGGAGGCCGTGCCCGGTCCGGTGACAGCCGTCCGGGCCCCCGGCGGGGGCGCTGACGCGCGCGTGGTGGCGTTCCTGGCCAGCGCCTCGCCGCGGACCGCCCAGCTCGCCAAACTGCTGGCCGCCGCGCCCCTGAACCGGCACGTGATGCAGCTCGTCGCCGACCAGCTCGTGCCGTACTCCAGCCCGGCCGACCTCGCCGAGGTGCTGAGCAGCGGGCTGATCCGCGAGGTCGGGATGGAGTTCCCCGACGACGCGCCCTACGACCGGGTCACCTACGACTTCCACCCGGGCGTGCGGGCCGGTCTGCTGAGCCGGGAGAGCTGGGAACGCTCACGCCGGGTCGCCGAACTCGTCGAGCAGTACCTGTCCCCGTCCGTGCGGGCCGTCCAGGGACTCGCCCAGCGGGTGGAGTACGTCAGCCCGCCGGACGCCCTGGTGGTGGACGCCGCCAACCTGCCGTTCGTGCAGGTGGAGCTGGCCGTGCTGATGGCCATGCCCGGGTCGCACAAGCGGGTGGTCCGCCAGATGCAGGAGAAGATCGAGGCGTTCGTGGCGGGCCGGAGAGTGGGCCGGGCAGGCTGAGGCCGCCGGTCCGGCCTGAACCCGTCCCAACAAGGCCGAGTCCGTCCGAGCCCGTCCGAGCCCGGCTGAACTGTCCGAGCCCCGCTGAACCGTCCGAGCTCCGCTGGGCCCGGCTGAGCTCCGCCGCGCCCGAGCGGCGGGCGCAGGCTCAGTTGAGCATGGCGCGGGCCGCACGCGCCTCCGCCCGGATGCCCGCCGCCGACTCCGGGTCGAACGCCCCGATCACCTTCGCGTACTCGTCCATCTCCCGCGCGCCGCCCAGGAAGTCGCCCATCGCGACCAGCAGCCGGGCCCGCTCGTGACGCAGCTTCGCCGGGTGCCGCGGCAGCAGCAGCGTCAGGTCCAGCGTCCACAGCTGCACCGGCCGGTGCTCGGGGCGCGGCGCGGCCCAGGCCCGGATGTTGTTGAGGATGCGCAGCACGATGTCCAGCGGATCGGCCGGGGTGAGCATCGCGGGCGTCAGGCCGGCACCGGTGGCGCCGGCGACCAGCAGTTCGGCGTCCTCGGCGGACAGCACGCGGCCGCCGTCGAACGGGTCGACGAGCACGTGCTCGCCCTCCGGCTCCCCGAGACCCACCACGAAGTGGCCGGGCAGCCCCACGCCGTACACCGGCGCCCCGGCCCGCCGGGCGACCTCGATCCACACCACCGACAGCAGGATCGGCAGCCCGCGGCGGCGCCGCAGCACCTCCTGGAGCAGGGAGGACTCCAGCCGGCCGTAGTCGGCGGGCGAGCCCTGGAAACCGTGGCCCACGGCCAGCAGCCGGTTCAGCGCGAGCGCCCACTCCAGCGGGGTGCTCAAGCCGAACGGCAGCAGCCCGGCCAGCCGGTCCAGCTCGATCTGCGCCAGGTCGGACGGTTCGCCGTCCAGCGCCGGGTCGGCCTCCGCACCGACCAGCAGGCACAGCTCGGCCAGGTCGGGGCGCTCCTCGCGGGCCGCCGCGGCGAAGCGCTCGCGCACCGAGGGCCCGGTCGTGTCGCTCATGCCGCGGGACGCCGGTAGTGGTAGCCGTGGTGGTCGGTGAAGCCCATCCGGTCGTACATCACCCGGGCGGCGGCGTTGTCGGCCTCCACCTGGAGGTACGCCGCGACGGCGCCCTCCGCCGCCGCCTGCCGGGCGAGCGCGCCCATGATCGCGGTGCCCAGGCCGCGCCGCCGCCGCTCCGGGTCCACCTCGACCGCGCCGAACAGCGCCCACGGCCCGTCGACCACGGCGCGCCCGATGGCCCCCGGCATCGTCGCGAACCACACCGACGGCCCACCGGTGACGACCTTCAGGGCGGCGTCGGCGAGATCGCCGGTGCGGTGGTAGGCGGCCAGCCAGGCCGCGTCGGGAGTGCGGGAGAGCGCCACGCCGCCCTCCGGGGAGCCGCCCGCGGGCTCCGGCAGCCGGGTGAGCGCAGCCAGCGGCGCCGTGCGGACCAGCGTGTCGGCGACGCGTGGCCAGCCGCGGGCGGCCAGTTCCGCGCCGTACGGGGAGGTGTCGGAGAGCTGTATCCAGGGGGTGAGACCGCGCCGGGTGTACCAGGCGGTCACCTCGGTGAGGGCGTCGTCCAGCGGCACGCCCGGATCACCGTTCACCAGGACGGAGTTGGCCCTCCGGGTGAATCCGCCGGAGGCCCGCAGCGTCCAGTCTCCGAGACGGTCCGTCTCGGTGGCCGGCCAGGCGCGCGCGGCGACCGCGTCGAGTTCCTCTGCCGTCACGTCCGGCACACCCTTCACACGCCGCCGAGGGGCGGGCGGCACGACCTTCCCGGCCACCAGCGAGGCTTCCGCCATCTGGACCGTTTCACCGTTCCTGCGCGTGACGCACACCACGCCCGCATCCCACGATACGAGAACACCCACCGTGTCGGTGAACGTAGGATGCCCGTCGGCGATCTCGACCAGTTGCCGTACCGAAACGCGTTTTCCCACGTCAGCGGGGGTAATCCGGATTTCGAGCCGAGCTCCGGACGAGAATTCCCCTGGCATGCGTGCCCCTCCTGTTCGGATCGTGCCCAGGAACGGAGATACTAGGTGCGGGCATCGACGACGCCGCGCTCCCGCGCGAGATGAGCCCAACTCGAGGAGGAACGACAGCGTGACCTACGTCATCGCGCAGCCTTGTGTCGACGTCAAGGACAAGGCGTGCATCGAAGAGTGCCCGGTCGACTGCATCTACGAGGGCTCCAGGTCCTTGTACATCCACCCGGACGAATGCGTCGACTGCGGCGCCTGTGAGCCGGTGTGCCCGGTCGAGGCCATCTTCTACGAGGACGACACCCCGGAGGAGTGGAAGGACTACTACAAGGCGAACGTCGAGTTCTTCGACGAGCTCGGCTCGCCCGGTGGTGCCTCCAAGCTCGGCCTGATCGAGCGCGACCACCCCTTCATCGCCGAGCTGCCGACGCAGAACCAGTGACGTCCTGCGTCGGCTGACTCCGCCGGGCCCCGTACGGCGTACCGCCGTGCGGGGCCCGGCGTTCTTCCCCCAAGCGAGAGTGAGCACGTGAGCATCTCCGCCCGCCTTCCGGTGTTCCCCTGGGACCGCCTGGAGCCGTACAAGGCCGCCGCGACGGCGCACGCCGACGGCGTGGTCGACCTGTCCGTGGGCACGCCGGTGGACCCTGTCCCGGACGTGGTGCGCCAGGCGCTGGCCGCGGCCTCCGACAGCCCCGGCTACCCGCTGACGTACGGCACCCCCGAGCTGCGCGAGGCGATCGCCGCCTATCTGCGCGACCGGCACGGGGTGAGCGGCGCGGACCCGCGGCACGTGCTGCCGCTGATCGGCTCCAAGGAACTGGTCGCCTGGCTGCCCACGCTCCTGGACCTGGGGGAGGGCGACCGGCTCGGGTACCCGCAACTGGCCTACCCGACCTACGAGATCGGCGCGCTGATCGCCCGCGCCGAACCGGTGACGTACGACGACCCGGTCGCCGACCTCGACCCGGAGCGCACCCGGGTGCTGTGGCTGAACAGCCCGTCCAATCCGACCGGCCGCGTGCTGCCCGCCGCCGAGCTGCGGCGGATCGTCGCGTGGGCCCGGGAGCACGGCATCCTCGTGGTCTCCGACGAGTGCTACATCGAGCTGAGCTGGGAGGGCGCGCAGCCCGTCTCGGTGCTGCACCCCGACGTCTGCGGGGACAGCCACGACGGGCTGATCGCTGTCCACTCGCTGTCCAAGCGCTCGAACTTCGCCGGCTACCGCGGCGCGTTCCTGGCCGGCGACCCGGCGGTGGTCGCCGAACTGCTCGGCGTCCGCAAGCACGCCGGCATGATCGTGCCCCAGCCCGTCCAGGCCGCGATGATCGCCGCGCTCGGCGACCGCGCCCACGCGGTGGAGCAGAAGGACCGGTACGCCCGCCGCCGCGGCGCGCTGCGGACCGCCTTCGAGGCCGCCGGGTTCCGTATCGAGCACAGCGAGGCCAGCCTCTACCTGTGGGCGACCCGCGACGAGGACTGCTGGGAGACCGTCGGCGACCTGTCCAAGCAGGGCATCCTCGTCGCCCCCGGCGAGTTCTACGGCCCCGCGGGCAGCCGGTTCGTCCGCATCGCCTTCACGGCGACGGACGAGCGCGTGGCCGCCGCGGTCCGGCGGCTGGGCGCCTGAGCGGAGGCGGGCCCTGAGCGGGGGCACGCCCTGAGCCGAGGCCAGGGGTGCCCCGCGGCGCCGCGCGCTCAGACCACCGGCAGGCCCTGCATCGGCAGGTGGTCGGTGGTGGGCAGCGCACCGGTGTCGGGCAGCAGCGCGCTCAGCCCGCCGGCCGGGAGCAGCGCGTCGGACGGCAGGGCGCCGGCCGCCGACTCGGCGGACCCGCCGGCCATCCGGCCGGCCGCCTCCGTCGCGTTCCCCGCCGCCCGCCGAACGGCCTGCTGGGCGGTCGGGACGGCGGTCCTGGCGGTGGTGCCGACGAGGTGGTCGGTGGTCGGGAGGGTGGCCTTCATCGCGTCCGTCCCGGCCTCCGCGGCCAGCACCGTGGTCTGGTGCGAGGCGCTGTCGACGGTGTCCCCGAGCGCCGGGCCGTCCAGGGTGCTCAGCCCGCCCAGGTTCGGCTGCGGCAGGGCGGCGGCGTGCGCGGCACCGGCACCCACCAGGGGTGCGGCTGCCGCGCCGAGCAGCAGAGCGGCCCGGGCGATCCGGCGTGGCAGAGGGAGGGACATGATGCTCCTTGTGCGGTGTTCGGAAGGGGTACCGGACCCCGTGGGGTCGCCGTGACTACCGCTCGAAACGCCGGAAGGTTGCGGCCGTTCGAGTGACAGACGGCGAATGGGGCTCTTCCGGGTGAATGCGCGGCAGGCGGTATGACGCCGCGCCCGGATCCGGCCCGCGGGACGGCACGCAGGACCCGTGGGTCTTGCCCGCGGGACCGCACGCACGACCCACGGGCGCCGCGCGGAAGCCGCACGGGAGCCCCGAGGAAGCCGCATCGAAGCCGCGGGACTCAGCCCGCGACGGTGATCCGGACCAGGCCGTCCGCCGGGGTGCCGGCCGAGGCGTCCGCCCCGGCCCTCGCCGCGCTCACCGGCTTCTGCTTCTGCCATCCCTCGCCGGACTTCGCCGCCTGCCAGCGCATGGTGCCGAACGCGACCTGCTCGACCTTCAGTTCGGGGGCGTGCGCCACCGCCCACTGCGCCAACTCCCAGCCCCGGCGGCCGCCTTCGCTCTTCGCCGCGGCGCCGCCCGGCGTGGGCGGGACCGCGACGGTCCGCGGGAGGGCGTCGGTGCGCGGCCGGGCCTGCTTGCCGAACTCCCGCTTGAGCAGCGCCGTCACCGCCGCGGTGTCGCCCGGTCCGCCGCCCGCGCTGTCCGCGCGGCTGCCGCCGGTGGTGCAGCTCAGCGCGTCCGCGTCGCGGCCGGAGAGCGCGGCGGACAGCGTCGTCGCGTCCGCCTCGTGCTGGGCGTACGCCTCCGGGTAGCCGCTCCTCTGCACGCGCTGGGCGGCCACCGTCAGCGGCAGCTGGGCGTAGCCGCGGATCTTCACCAGGCTGCTGAAGAACGCGTTGGACGCGTACACCGGGTCCATGATCTGCCGCGCGGTGCCCCAGCCCTGCGAGGGGCGCTGCTGAAACAGGCCGAGCGAGTCCCGGTCGCCGTGGTCGATGTTCTCCAGCCGGGACTCCTGCAGGGACGTGGCCAGGGCTATCGCCACCGCCCGTTCGGGCAGTCCGCGCGACGTCGCGACGGCGGCGATCGTCGCGGCGTTCGCCGCCTGCTCCGGGGTCAGCCGGAGCACGGCGCCGGCCGCCCGAACCGTGCACTCGGCGGGCTGGAGACCCTTGCCGCCGAAGTGCTGGGCAAGGAAGATGCCGATCCCGAGCAGCACGACGAGACCGGCGGCGAACTTCAGTCCGCAGCCGCTCCTTCCCTTGCCGGGCGGGCTGGATGAGCGTGGCACGGGGCGACCTTATAGGGGCGGCGGCCCGTCAACTCCCCACCGCGGTGTCCCTGTCCCCGCACCGGGCCCGGGCGCATAAGGTCGGGGCATGGGTAGTGGACTGGATCTGGGCCTGGACGCGGCCGCGCTCACCGCGGCCCTCGTGGACATCCCCTCGGTGAGCCGCGAGGAGAAGCCGCTCGCCGATCTCGTGGAGAGCGCGCTGCGCGCGATCCCGCACCTGCGGGTGGACCGCGACGGCGACGCCGTCGTCGCCCGCACCGAACTGGGCCGGGCCGAACGCGTCATCCTGGCCGGGCACCTGGACACCGTCCCCATCGCGGACAACCTGCCGTCCCGGCTGGACGACGGCGGTCTGCTCTGGGGGTGCGGCACCTCGGACATGAAGGCCGGCGTCGCGGTGCAGCTCAAGCTCGCCGCGGACCTCGCCGCGCCCAACCGCGACCTGACCTACGTCTTCTACGACGCCGAGGAGATCGCCGCCGAGTTCAACGGCCTGGGGCGGCTCGTGGCGCATCACCCGGAGTGGCTGGCCGGTGACTTCGCGGTGCTGCTGGAGCCCACCGGCGGCCGGGTGGACGGCGGCTGCCAGGGCACGCTGCGGGTGCGGGTGCAGACCAGCGGCCGCCGCGCCCACTCCGCCCGGAGCTGGCTCGGCGACAACGCCATCCACAAGGCCGCGCCGATCCTGGCCCGGCTCGCCGCGTATCGGCCGCGCCGGGTGGAGATCGACGGCCTGGTCTACCCCGAGGGCCTCAACGCCGTGATGATCGAGGGCGGGCACGCCGGGAATGTGATCCCGGACACGTGCGCGGTCACCGTCAACTACCGTTTCTCGCCCGACCAGAGCGAGGCGCAGGCCCTCGCGCGGGTCGAGGAGATCTTCGACGGGTTCGAGGTCGTCCTCACCGACAGCGCTCCCGGGGCGCTCCCCGGACTGTCCCATCCGGCCGCCGCCGCCTTCGTCGCGGCCATCGGAACTCCCCCCGCGGCCAAGGAATCCTGGACCGACGTCGCCCGTTTCTCGGCGCTCGGCGTGCCCGCCGTGAACTACGGTCCGGGCGATCCCACGCTCGCCCACACCCGTGAGGAGAACGTCGCGGTGGCAGCGGTCCTGGACGCGGAGCGGAAGCTGCGCGCCTGGCTCACCACATGAGGCCGTGAGCGCCCGGGCAACCGAACTGGGGTGCGCACAGGTCTTTCTTCCCGGCATGGTGTGAACCGGTACGTCCGGCCGACAGGGGGGAAGTAGGCGCGTCGTGGGACTGACCAGCATGTGGTTCGCAATCCTGCTGATCGCCGTCACCATAGGGGCGGTGGCGGCGGCACTGACACTGTGGCCGCGGGTCCGGGGTCCGCGCGCGCTGCGGTTCGTCAGCCGGATCGGGATGATCGTCCTCTGCCAGGTCACCGCGGTGTTCGTGGTGATGGTGGCCATCAACAACCAGTACGGCTTCTACGCCTCCTGGGACGACCTGCTCGGCAACGCCAACAGCGGCGGGCGCCCGACCGCCTCCCCCTCGGGCGGCCCCGTCCCCGCGGTGCCCGACTACGCGGTGAAGTTCACCCCCTACTCGCAGGGCTTCGAACGCGCCACGGTCCGCGGCTGGGCCTCCGGCACCAAGGGCGACGTCATCGTGTGGCTGCCGCCGCAGTACGGCAAGAAGGAGTTCGCGCACACCCGCTTCCCGGTGATCGAGGTCCTGCACGGCATACCCGGCACGCCGCACAGCTTCCTGCGCGGCATGCGGCTGGGCCAGATCATGCAGGAGCAGATCACCGCGGGCCGCGCCGAACCCGCGATCCTCGTCCTGCCGACCATCACCCCGGACCGGGTCAACACCGGGTGTGCGGACGTGCCCGGGAAGAGTCGGGTCGCCACCTGGCTCACCAAGGACGTCGTCCGGACGATCAACCACAACTTCCGCACCCTGCCCGCCCCCCGCGGCTGGGCGGTGATGGGCATATCCACCGGCGGCTACTGCGCCGCCCGCCTGGCCCTGGAACACCCCGAGACCTTCGCCGCCGGCGCCGCCCTGGCGCCCGACGACCCCGCCCAGGGCGTCCGCAACCCGCTGCAGCTCGCCCGCACCAGCCGCCCCGACGTCCAGCTCCTGGTGGAGTCCAGCCTGCAGGACCCGGAGAGCCCGCCGAAGTTCGCCGACGAGATCTGCGCCGCCGTGCGGCCGCCCGCGACCGTGACGACCATGCGGGTCGCCAACGGCGGGCACAACTGGAAGACCTGGGGACGGATGTTCCCCGACGCCTTCACCTGGGTCAGCGGGCGGATCGAGGCGCCGCGCGCCGTCCCGTTGGCCCCGTCCGCGGCACCCTGATGCGTACGCTGCCGGTATGACTGATGCGAAGGGTCCCGACGACACGGACGCCAGGGACGGCAGTGACGGCAGTGCCAGCAGTGACGGCGTGGACAGCCCGGACGCCATGATCGGCCAGGGCGCCGACTGGCAGGAGGAGGCCGCGGCCGCCTATGCGGCGGCGGAGTCCCTCTCCGAGGGGCGGGGGTGGCCCGAGCGGCACACCGGCCCGGTGATCAGGCGACGCGGGCAGGTGCAGTCGGGCACCACCGACCAGCGGCTGCTGGACAGCCGGGAGTCCACGGACTGGGTGCACAGCGACCCCTGGCGCGTGCTGCGGATCCAGTCCGAGTTCGTCGAGGGCTTCGGGGCGCTCGCCGAGCTGGGCCCGGCGGTCAGCGTCTTCGGGTCCGCCCGCACCCCCGTCGACTCCCGTGAGTACGACTCCGGGGTCCGTATCGGCCGCGCCCTCGCCGAGGCGGGCCTGGCCGTGATCACCGGCGGCGGCCCCGGCGCCATGGAGGCGGCGAACAAGGGCGCCCTGGAGGCCGGCGGTGTCTCCGTCGGGCTCGGCATCGAGCTGCCCTTCGAGCAGGGGCTCAACCCCTACGTCGACATCGGCGTGAACTTCCGCTACTTCTTCGTCCGCAAGACGATGTTCGTGAAGTACGCCCGCGGGTTCGTGGTGCTGCCCGGCGGCTTCGGCACCCTGGACGAGCTGTTCGAGGCGCTCACGCTCGTGCAGACCAAGAAGGTCACCCGATTCCCGATCGTGCTGTTCGGCAGCGACTACTGGGGCGGCCTGGCCACCTGGATCAGGAAGACCCTCGTCGCCGAGGGGAAGGCGTCCGCGGCGGACCTGGAGCTCTTCCACGTCACCGACGACGTCGACGACGCGGTCGAGCGCGTCACCAAGGAGTCCGCCTAGGCCCGGGGCGGGGCGGGGCGGGGCGGGGGTCCGGCCCCCGCCCCGGAGCCGGTGTCAGGCCAGGCCGCGCCGGGCGACCGCGGGCGGGCGGTGCCCGGCGATCGAGGCCACCATGTCGAGCACCTGGCGGGTCTCGGCCACCTCGTGCACCCGGTAGACCTGGGCGCCCAGCCACGCGGAGACCGCCGTCGTCGCCAGCGTGCCGATCAGCCGCTCCTTGACCGGACGGTCGAGCGTCTCGCCGACGAAGTCCTTGTTGGACAGCGAGACCAGCACCGGCCAGCCGGTCGCGGTCATCTCCGGCAGCCGGCGCGTCGCCTCCAGCGAGTGCCGGGTGTTCTTGCCGAAGTCGTGGCCCGGGTCGATGAGGATGCCGTCGCGCCGCACGCCCAGCTCCAGCGCCCGCTCGGCCAGCCCGAGCGTGACGTCGAGGATGTCCGCCATCACGTCGTCGTACCCCACACGGTGCGGCCGGGTGCGCGGCTCGGCGCCCCCGGCGTGGGTGCACACCAGGCCGGCGCCGTGGCGCGCGGCGACCTCCGCCAGCCGCGGGTCGACCCCGCCCCAGGCGTCGTTCAGCAGGTCCGCGCCGGCCTCGCAGACCGCCTCGCCGACCTCGTGCCGCCAGGTGTCCACGCTGATCACCACGTCCGGGTGCCGGCGCCGGACCTCCGCCACGAACGCCACCGTGCGGCGGATCTCCTCCTGCGCGGAGACCTCCTCGCCCGGCCCGGCCTTCACCCCGCCGATGTCGATGATCGCCGCGCCCTCCGCGACGGCCACCGCGACCCGTTCCAGCGCGGGCTCGTCGGTGAACGTGGCCCCCTGGTCGTAGAACGAGTCGGGGGTGCGGTTCACGATCGCCATGATCACCGGCTCCCGTTCGGCGAATTCCCGGGTGCCCAGCCGAAGTGCCACTGCCGCTCCTCATCTCAGACTCATGCGATCGTGGCACGATCGTGCCTGACATGTTGGACCTGCCGTCGCCGGCCGGACCCGGGGAGATCGACTTGTTGTGGTTCATGCTCATCGCGCTCGTCGCGGTGGTGGCCGCGGTGGCCATGGCCGTCCTGGGCGACGGCGGCGCGCTCAAGGACTCCGAACCCGAACGGCTCGACGACCGGCTCCCCCCTGACCGCCCGCTGGTACGGTCCGACATCGACGCGGTCCGGCTGCCCGTCGCGGTGCGCGGCTACCGCATGATCGACGTCGACGAGGTGCTCGACCGGCTCGGCGCCGAGCTGGCCGAGCGGGACGCCCGCATCGCCGAGCTGGAGTCGTCCCTGGCCGGGGCACGGGCCGCGCACGGCGCGTCCCACAGTTCGTCCCACAGCGCGTCGCACAGTGCGTCCTACAACGCGTCCGACGGCGTCGCGCAGGCGCCGCACGAGCACCAGGATCTGCCGCCCGGCACCGAGGGCCCCGCCCATGAGTGAGCCGTCCGCCACCGGCCCCCGGACCGGCGAGGACGGCCGCGCCCGCTGCCCCTGGGGGGTGTCCACCCCGGACTACGTCGAGTACCACGACACCGAGTGGGGCCGGGCGGTCCACGGCGACGACGCGCTGTTCGAGCGGATCTGCCTGGAGGCGTTCCAGTCCGGGCTGTCCTGGATCACCATCCTGCGGCGCCGTGAGACCTTCCGGGCCGCCTTCCGCCACTTCGTGATCGACGAGGTCGCCGCGTTCACCGACGCCGACCGGGAACGGCTGCTGGGCGACCCCGGCATCATCAGGAACCGGGCCAAGATCGACGCGGCCATCGCGAACGCCGCCGCCGCGCAGCAGGTCCGGACGACCTACGACGGCGGCCTGGACGCGCTGGTGTGGTCGTACGCCCCAGATCCCGCGGCCCGGCCGGCGCCGCGCACCACCGCGGACGTCCCGGCGTCCACCCCGGAGTCGCTGGCGCTGTCCAAGGACCTCAAGAAGCGCGGCTTCCGTTTTGTCGGCCCCACCACCGCCTATGCGCTGATGCAGGCGTGCGGCCTGGTCAACGACCACCTGGAAGGCTGCTTCGCCCGCTGACGGCCCGCCCGGCCCCGGACGTGCGGGGCGGGCGGACCGGGCGGACCCGGGCGGCGCGTGCCGGGCGGACCGGGCCCTGCGGGGCCCGGCCCACCGGGCTCAGCGGCCCGCGTAGACCGGGGCCTCCTTGCGCAGGAACGCGGCGACCGCGGCGCGGTGGTCGGCGGAGGCGCCGGACCGGGTCTGCAGCACGTCCTCGCGGGCGAGGGTGTCGACCAGCCCGTTCGCCGACCCGAAGGCCAGCGCCTCCTTGATCCCGGCGTAGGCGACCGTCGGGCCCTCGGCGAGCTGCCGGGCCACCGACAGGGCCTCGGCGGCCAGGTCGGCCGCGGGCACCACCCGGTGCACCAGGCCCAGCTCCAGTGCCTCCGCGGCCCGCACCGGGCGGGGGAAGAGCAGCAGCTCGGCGGCCCGGCCGTAGCCCACGAGCCGCTGCAGCGTCCAGGACATCCCGGAGTCGGCGGAGAGCCCCACGCCCACGAAGGCGGTGGTGAAGGAGGCGCTGTCGGCCGCCACGCGGTAGTCCGCGGCGAACGCGAAGCCCGCCCCGGCGCCGGCCGCGACCCCGTTCACCCCGGCGACCACCGGCTTGGGCATGGTCGCGATGGCGGTGGCGATGGGGTTGTAGTGCTCGGCGACGGTGGTCATGCCCCCGCCCGCCTCCAGCACGGCGACGTGCTCCTTCAGGTCCTGGCCGACGCAGAAGGCCCGGCCGGTGCCGGTGAGCAGCACGGCCCGTACGGCGGGATCGGCGCCCGCCTCCTGAAGGGCGTCGCGCAGCGCGTCCTTGGTCGCCGTGTCGAGCGCGTTCATCGCCTCGGGACGGTTGAAGGTGACGGTGGCGAGTCCGCCGTCCACCTCGTACAGAACGCTGTCGGCCATCGCGGATACCCCTTCGTCGCGGTCGTCGCGGTCGTCGCGGTCATGATGGCGCACTGACGTGCGCGGTCATGTGGTGGTCAGAATGCCGGACATTGCCGTGGGCGGACATGTGACGTACGTCAAACATTCCGGGCAGACCCGGCGGCCGGGCAAACCCCACAATCCCCGCCCGCCCAGCGAAATGGCCGGATATGCGCACGCCGGGCGGTGAACGTCCTCACATCGCTATTGGTCATCGGGTCGGAAGATGCGGGATAATGGCCGAGAACCAATGTGTTCGAGTCCGAGCTGGTTTCAGGAAGGGGAACGAGCATGGCGGCCATGAAGCCGCGGACGGGTGACGGCCCGCTCGAGGTGACCAAGGAGGGGCGGAGCATCATCATGCGCGTTCCGCTGGAGGGCGGCGGGCGGCTTGTCGTCGAGCTGACCCCGGACGAGGCGGATGCCCTCGGCGATGCGCTGAAGAAGGCCATCGCCTGAGACCAGCTGTCCCAGACCCGGCCGCGGCCACGCACCCAGGTGTGCGTGGCCGCGGCTTTTGCGTCCGGCCTCTCGCCTGCGGGCGCTCGGACCCGGTGCCGACGCGCCCTTCGCCCGAGAGGCCTACGTGCCGAGGGCGCGGACCGCGCAGAGCAGGCCGTCGTCGGTGGGGAGGAGGACGGGGGCCAGGTGGGGGCTGTCGCGGACGACGCGCATCAGCTCGCGCAGCCGCAGCGCCTCGTCGTCGTGGTGGGCCGCGTCCAGCGCCCGGCCCCGGCCGAAGGCGCCCTCGAAGCAGACCACCCCGCCCGGCCGCAGCAGCCGCATCGCCTCGTCCAGATAGTCCAGGTACTCGCGGCGGTCGGCGTCGCAGAACACCAGGTCGTAGCCGCCGTCGGTGAGGCGCGGCAGCACGTCCAGGGCGCTGCCGCAGATGAAACGGGAGCGGTTGGCGGCGAAACCCGCCTCCCGGTACGCCTCGCGGGCCAGTTGCTGGCGGTCCGGCTCGGTGTCCACCGTGGTCAGCACGCCGTCCCGCCGCATGCCGCGCAGCAGGTGGATGCCGGAGACCCCGGCACCCGTGCCGATCTCCACCGCGGCCTTCGCGCCGCCGGCCGCCGCGAGCAGCCGCAGCGCCGCGCCCGTGCCGGGCGAGACCGGCCGCAGCCCCTCGGCGTGCGAGCGGGCGCGGGCGCGTACCAGGGCATCGTCCTCGGCGACGAACGCGTCGGCGAAAGCCCAGCTCGCCTGCCGGTTCCCGCTAATGGCCCTCTCCCCGTCGCCCGTGCGCGGTCCCGGGCCGGTCCCGGTTCGGCGCGCTGTTGTGCTCCGCCCGGGCGACTGTATCCGCTGGGGTGGGGAACCCGCAGATGGGACTGTGCGTTAGTGACAGCGAAGGCACTGGGCGGGAGAGCAGCCAGGTTCCCGCCCCTTGGCAACAGCGCATTTATCCGGAGCTAACGGGCGAGGTGGATATGGTAGGGGCTCTACTGGAGACCACCAGAGCCGACAGGGGAGGTGCGGCTGCGGCCGGTGACCGGGGAGTGTTCTCACGCTTCCGCAGGTCGGCCGGACAGCCCGAATCCGTGACCAACACCGCTGATGACACACGTTCACGCGACACCGTCCCCGCCGACGCGAACCCCGCCACCGCGACCTTCGCCGACGGCGACGCCCCGTCGTGGACACCTCCCTCCTGGGAGGAGATCGTCAGTACGCACAGTGCCCGGGTGTACCGGCTGGCCTACCGCCTGACCGGCAACCAGCACGACGCGGAGGACCTCACCCAGGAGGTCTTCGTGCGGGTCTTCCGCTCCCTGTCCACCTACACGCCCGGCACGTTCGAGGGCTGGCTGCACCGCATCACCACCAACCTGTTCCTGGACATGGTGCGGCGCCGCCAGCGCATCCGGTTCGACGCCCTCGGCGACGACGCGGCGGAGCGGCTGCCCAGCCGCGAGCCGTCCCCCGCGCAGCACTTCAACGACACCCACTTCGACGCGGACGTCCAGCAGGCGCTGGACACCCTCGCACCGGAGTTCCGTGCCGCCGTGGTGCTCTGCGACATCGAGGGGCTGTCGTACGAGGAGATCGCCGCCACCCTCGGCGTGAAGCTCGGCACGGTGCGCAGCCGCATCCACCGCGGCCGCTCGCACCTCCGGAAGGCGCTGGAGCACCGGGCTCCCGCTACCGCTCAGCAGGATCCCGCGCTCGCTGCCGCCGCACCGAAACCTGGCCTGGAGGGCGGGAGAGCGTGAGCAGCAACGCTTCCGGCGAGCAGCGTCCCCAACGCGACCAGCGTTCCGCGCCCGCCGAGCAGCACCTTGGAGACCGGCTGTCGGCGTTCGTCGACGGCGAACTCACCGACGACAGCCGGGACCGGGTACTCGCCCATCTGGCGACCTGCCCGCAGTGCAAGGCGGCCGCCGCCGAGCAGCGGCGGCTGAAGAGCGTCGTCGCGGCCTCGGAACTGCCTGCCATATCGGCCGGGCTGCTGGCCCGTCTGCAGGGCCTGCCCGGCATGGGTGGCGACGGCCCGGGCGACGGCGACGGCTCCCGTGACCTGCCCGGTGACCGCGGCATGCCCCCGGCCACCGAGGACCGCCGCGGACCGTTCGACGGCGGCCTGCTGGGGTCCGGTGTGTTCGGCTCCGGGCGGCGCGGTGAGTTCTCCTATCTCGGTCCTGGCCGCGACCTGGCCGCGCCCGTCGGCTCACGGTCGCGCGGCTTCCGCATCCACCAGCCGGCCAGGGCCGTCAGCCCCGTCGTACCGGACCCGGACGAGAGTTCGTCCCCGGGTTCGGTCACGGCGGCGGCGTCGCGTGGACGCAGGCTCGCCTTCGCGGCGGCCGGCGCGTTCTCGCTGGCGGCCATCGCCATCGGCTCGGCGCTGCCCATGGAGGCGGCCGTCGACGGCGGTGCCCGGCCGGACGACGGACCGGCGGTCAGCCCGCTGAGCGCCGACACGAGCGCGGTCAGCGACACCCGCGGGGTGACCCCGCGCGGCGTCCTGGACGCCCGTGACGAGCGGCTGCGGCGCGCCCCGGTGGTGGCCGCGTCCGCGGCGGCCTCGGCCACGTCCGTGCCGCTGACGTCGCAGTCCTCCGTCGTTCTGCACTGAGCCGCGGACCACGATTCACCCCCGGTCGGCATACTGTTGGCCTCACCCACTCCCGCGTGCCCCGTGGGGGCAGGTACCGTAATGTCCGCCGGACCCTGCCCACCCGGCTGAGGACGTCTCAAGGAGCTGCAAGGTGTTCTTCGACATAGGCCCGCTGGAGCTGGTCGCACTCGTCGTCCTTGCCGTTCTCGTTTTCGGCCCGGACAAGCTGCCGAAGGTCATCCAGGACACGATGGCCTTCATCCGGAAGGTGCGGGCGTTCTCCGACAGCGCCAAGGAGGACATCCGCCGGGAGCTGGGACCGGAGTTCAAGGACTTCGAGTTCGAGGACCTCAACCCGAAGACGTTCATCAAGAAGAACCTGATGAGCGACAACGACGAGTACGGCCTCAACGAGATCAAGGACCTGCGCAACAGTTTCGACCTGCGCAAGGACATGGCGGAGGTCACCGACGCGGTGAACGGCGTGGAGCCGGGCGCCGCCGCCCCCGCGACGCGCACCTCGGACCGGCTGACCAAGCGGGACAAGCTGGACCCGGGCGAGGCGCCGCCGTTCGACTCCGACGCGACCTGAGCGCGACACGATCGTCGCTGGTCCGCCCCCGACACACGTCAACCCTATGGACCCTTTTCACCCCATAGGGTGAGCTATGCGCGTGTGTTCGCCGTCACCCCACGCCGTTTCGGCCCCCGAACCCTCCCAGGGTCGGGCAAGATGGCGTGGCCCATGAGGGCACTGGAGGAGGCGCGACCCGTATGGAGACGAAGACCGGCACAGCACACGGGGCGGTCGACGGCTACTTGATGGCCGACTTCCCGTGGTATGGACTGGACAGCGCGTTCACCGGACGCCGCTGGCTGGGGACCGTGGGCGTGAGCGCCGACGGCACCGTCGAACACGGTTCGATAGGGCATGGTGACGAGCCCTCGCTCAAGGCCGAGGCCGCGGACCCCGAGGGGCAGCGGTTCGCGGTGGTCGTCACGGTCGCCCGCCGGCCCGGACGCCGCAGCGCCGACGGCACGGGCGTGCTGGAGGCCACCTCGGTGTCCTCCGCGGCCTGGCTGGCCGGCTCAGGCCTCCTGTCGTGCACCTGGCCCGCCACCATGGAGCGGGCGCTGCGGCAGGACTGGATGGACCAGCAGACCGCCACCGCCTGGGAGCTCGCCGACGACCTGGCGGGCCCGGGCTGGTCGACGCTCACCCTCCCCGTGGACGGCGAGCCGACCCCCTTCCACTACCGCGAGTCCGAGTACGGCTGGGTGATGGCCGGGGCCGCCCGCGGGGTGCACCTGGGCGCGTACGGGCGCGGCATGTCCGCCTACGGGCTCGCCCTCAGCGTGGTGCGCGACATCGCCCAGTACGGGAGCTGAGCGGCCCCCCGGCCGCCACAGCGGCTCTCCGGCGGCCGCAGCGTCCCTCTGGCGGCCCCGGCACGTGCCGCCCGCCACTGCGTACGACGCCGTGTAACGGCGGTGCCCCCGCTCCGGCCGGAGCGGGGGCACTGTGGCGTCTGTGCGGCCCTGTCAGAACTTGTTGCGCGGGGTGATGCCCAGGGACATCCCCGCCAGGCCGCGGGCCCGGCCACCGAGCTTCCCGGCGATCGTGCGCAGCGCGGCGCCCGCGGGGGAGTCGGGGTGCGAGACCGCCACCGGGCGGCCGTCGTCGCCGCCCTCGCGCAGCCGCACGTCGATCGGGATCCGGCCGAGCACCGGCACGGTGGCGCCGGTCGTGCGGGTCAGGCCCTCGGCGACCCGGTCACCGCCGCCGGTGCCGAAGACGTCCACGATCTCGTCACAGTGCGGGCACGGCATGCCCGACATGTTCTCCACCACGCCGACGATCTTCTGGTGCGTCTGCACCGCGATCGAGCCGGCCCGCTCGGCCACCTCGGCGGCGGCCTGCTGCGGGGTGGTCACCACGAGGATCTCCGCGTTCGGCACGAGCTGGGCGACCGAGATGGCGATGTCGCCGGTGCCGGGCGGCAGGTCGAGCAGCAGCACGTCCAGGTCGCCCCAGTACACGTCGGCCAGGAACTGCTGCAGCGCGCGGTGCAGCATCGGGCCGCGCCACACCACCGGCGCGTTGCCCGGGGTGAACATGCCGATCGAGATGACCTTCACGCCGTTCGCGGCCGGCGGCATGATCATGTTCTCGACCTGGGTGGGCCGGCCGTCCACGCCGAGCATGCGCGGCACGCTGTGGCCGTAGATGTCCGCGTCCACCACGCCGACCTTCAGCCCGTCGGCGGCCATCGCGGCAGCCAGGTTGACCGTCACCGAGGACTTGCCGACGCCGCCCTTGCCGGACGCCACCGCGTACACCCGCGTCAGCGAGCCGGGCTTGGCGAACGGGATCTCCCGCTCGGCCTGGCCGCCGCGCAGCGAGGCGGTCAGCTCACGCCGCTGCTCGTCGCTCATCACGTCCAGCGCGACCCGCACCGAGGTGACTCCGGGGACCTGCCCCACCGCCGTGCTGACGCGACCGGTGATCTCGTCCCGCATCGGGCAGCCGGAGACGGTCAGGTACACGGTCACGTCGACCGCGCCGTCGGCCGCGATGTCCACGGACTTCACCATGCCGAGCTCGGTGATCGGCTTGTGGATCTCCGGGTCGTTCACGGTGGCGAGCGCGGCGCGTACCGCGTCGTCGGTCGGCGTGCCCGACGGCACTTCCCGTGCGGGCCCAGCGGGGGTGGAGGTAGCCATACGTTGATGGTACGGCGGCGGCCGCCGGGCGATCAGCGGGCCCGGCCGTCTCCTTCGTCACTGCGCGCCGCGTAGTGACCACCGGAGTGGCCACCGGAGTGGCCACCGGATCTGCCGTCGATCTCCTTGAGCAGATCCTGCAGTTCGGAGCGGATCCAGTCGCGGGTCGCGACCTCGCCGAGGTTCACCCGCAGCGCGGCCACCTCGCGGGTCAGGTACTCCGTGTCGGCGATGCTGCGCTCGTTCTGCTTGCGGTCCTGTTCGAGGTTGACCCGGTCCCGGTCGTCCTGCCGGTTCTGCGCCAGCAGGATCAGCGGCGCCGCGTAGGAGGCCTGCAGCGACAGCATCAGCGTCAGGAAGATGAACGGGTACGGGTCGAACCGCAGGTGGCGCGGTGCGAAGACGTTCCACAGCAGCCACACGACGATGACCCCGGTCATCCAGACGATGAATCGTCCGGTGCCCAGGAAACGCGCGATCCGCTCGGAGAACTTGCCGAACGCCTCCGGGTCGTAGGTGGGCAGCAGGCTGCGCCGCGGCTTGCGCGGCTGGTCCAGCCGCACCCGCGGGCGTCCGGTGGCGGTGGCCCCGGCGGGGTGCCGGGCGCGGTCCCGCTCCTCAGCTGCCATCGGCTGTCTCCATCGGCCCGCGCTCCGCCTCGTCACGAGCGGCCGCCTCACGGGACACGCTCTCCGGCCCGGCGGCGCCGTGCAGGTCGGTCTCCCGCCAGTCCTCGGGCAGCAGGTGGTCGAGCACGTCGTCGACGGTCACCGCGCCCAGCAGCGAGCCGCCGGCGTCCACCACCGGGGCCGAGATCATGTTGTACGTGGCAAGGAAGCTCGTCACGGAAGGAAGAGGGGTCTCGGGGGTGAGCGGTTGCAGATCCGTGTCCACGATCGAGCCGAGCAGGGTGAACGGCGGGTCGCGGAGCAGCCGCTGGAAGTGCACCAGGCCCAGGTACTTGCCGGTCGGCGTCTCGTCCGGCGGCCGCGTGACGTACACCTGCGCGGCCAGGGCGGGGGACAGGTCGGGGTTGCGGATCCGGGCCAGCGCGTCGGCGACCGTGGCGTCCGGGCGCAGGATGATCGGCTCGGTGGTCATCAGGCCGCCCGCGGTGCGCTCCTCGTAGGACAGCAGCCGCCGCACGCCCGCCGCGTCCTGCGGCTGCATCAGGGCCAGCAGCCGCTCCTGCTCCTCGTCGGGGAGCTCGGCCAGCAGGTCGGCGGCGTCGTCCGGGTCCATCGCCTCCAGGACGTCGGCGGCCCGCTCCTCCTTCAGCTTGCTGAGGATCTCCACCTGGTCGTCGTCCGGGAGCTCCTCCAGGACGTCGGCCAGCCGGTCGTCGTCGAGCGCGGCGGCGACCTCCCCGCGGCGCTTGGGGGACAGGTGGTGGAGGACGTTCGCCAGGTCGGCGGGGCGCAGCTGCTCGAAGGTGGCCACCAGGTTCTCCGCGCCCTGGCCCTCCTCGGCCAGCCGGAAGCCGGTCACCGCCGACCAGTCCACGGTCAGCGTCTCGCCCTTGCGGCGCAGGGCGCCGGTCTTGCCGCGGCGCACGAAGACCTTGTCGAGCTCCCAGTCGCGGCGGGCGGGCAGCTGCACCATCGACACGTCGAGCACGGTGACCTCCTCGCCGTCCTCGCCGCCGTCCCCGGCGCCGCCGTTCCCCTCGGTGCTCTCGCCCGCCTCGGTGTCCACCAGGCGCACCCGGCGGTCCAGCAGCTCGCCCAGCACCAGCGTCTCGGTCGGCCGCTGCTCGAAGCGCCGCATGTTCAGCACGCCGGTGGTGATGACCTGACCGGACTCCACGCCCGTCACCCGGGTCATCGGCAGGAAGATCCGGCGCCGGCCGACCACCTCGACGACCAGGCCGAGCACCCGCGGCGGCCGGCCGCCGACCCGCAGCATCACCACGACGTCGCGGACCCGGCCGACCTGGTCGCCGTTGGGGTCGAAGACGGCCACGCCGGAAAGGTGCGAGACGAAGACCCGGGGGGCGCCTGCGGCCATCAGGGGTGCCTCCTACCGGTCGGCGGACGGCTGTTCCGGTTCACCGCACATCCGTCGCCAGGCTACTCCGCGCCGATCTTGGGCGCCCCGCGGGGTGCTCTGCCGGGGTACCTTGCGGTAGCTTCCCCAGGGCCCGACCCTGCCCCCACTGGAGGACGAAGACCCGTGACTTCCGGCCGCCGTACGCTCGCAGCCGCCCTCGCAGTGACCGGTGCCGGAACCCTGCTCGGCGGCTGCCTGGGCCTGGGCGGCGACCCGGACGCGGGCACCAACGGCGTCGGCAAGCTGCCGGCGCGGACCATCGAGCAGCGGGCCGAGGCCGCCGCGGCCGCCGCGCACACCGTCCACCTGGCCGGCACCGTCGTCAGCCTCGGCCAGAGCTACCGGCTGGACATGCGGCTGAGCGACGACGGCGGGGCCGGCGAGGTCACCACCAAGGGCAGCACCTTCGAGCTGCTGCGGATCGGCACGGACCTCTACCTGAAGGCGGGCACGTCGTTCTGGGGCGACGGCGGCAGCGACAAGGACAGCCAGGCCGCGGCCGCCAGGCTCGACGGCAAGTACGTCAAGGTGCCCTCCGGCGACCCCGCCTACCAGCAGTTCAGCGGCCTGACGGAGAAGAAGCTGCTGCTGAAGGACCTGTTCCTGCTGGACGGCACGGTCTCGGTCGGTCAGCACCGCAAGGTCGGCGACACCCGGACGATCGCCCTCGACGGCTCCAAGGGCGGCTCGATGGACGTCTCCCTCAAGGGCACGCCCTACCCGCTGCGCTACCAGCGGGTCGGCAACGGGGGCACGCTGACGCTGACCGACTGGGGGCAGGACGTCACGCTCAGCGCCCCGGCCAAGGACGCCGTCGTCGACTACGGCTCGACGGTGGGCGCCACGCCCACGCCGGCTCCGAAGTCCTCGAAGTAGCGCTCCGGAAGCGGGGCGGAGGGACGCGGCGGTCCCGAAGGAAGCGGTCAGCGCTTGCGCCGGCGGGCGAGCAGCCGCGGCAACCCCGCCGGGACCGGGCGCCGGGTGACGGCCTCGCTGGGCACCGGCACGGCCGCGCCGGAGCCGGACGGCATCGCGCCCGGGTACTCGGCCGGGGGACCGTCGGGAGCCAGCCGGAACACCGAGCACTCGCGCGCCCAGCGGTCCATGACGCCTTCCCCGTCCGGGGAGTTGAGGCGTTTGCCCTTCAGCTCGGCGGCCGCCGCCTGCCAGGGCTCGCCGCCCGGCGCGAGCAGGGTGACCCGGGCCGGCCAGGACACCAGGCGCCCGCCCTTGTCCTTGCTGCGCACCGTCACCTCGGCGGAACCACCGTCCCGCAGCCCCGGCAGCGGCTGCTCACCGGGCCCGCCGACCAGCACCATCGCCCGGTCCACCCAGGCGTGCCAGAGAGCCTGCCCGTTCACCCAGACCAGGCCGGACTTCTTGGTCGCCTCCTCGACGAGGGCGGTCAGCTCGTCACTCATGCCGCCCACCCTAGGGCCTGTCCGGGCCCGCCGTTCCGCGCCCTGGACGACAGGCGCTCGGGCGGTCCACGCGCCTTACCCTGGGGACGCCGGCCCGCGACCGCGGATCCCGAGAACGAGGAGCACGAGGAGCACCGTGACCGCCCCGCAGAGCGCCGCCGCCACCCGCCCCACCGCGGCCGCGGCACCGCCCGGCACGCCCGGCCGGAGCCTGGACTTCACGCTCCTCGCGGTGGCCATCGCGGGTGTCTCGATGTCCGCGCCGCTCATCGCGGCGACCGCGGCGCCCGCGCTGGCCATCGCGTTCTGGCGCAACGCCATGGCCGTCGGGGTGCTCAGCCCGGTCGCCCTGTGGCGGCACCGCGGTGAGCTGCGGCGGATGGGCCGCAGGGCCCTGCTGCTGTCGGGCTGCGCGGGCCTGGTGCTGGCCCTGCACTTCGGCCTGTGGCTGCCGAGCCTGGGCATGACGTCCGTCGCCACCTCGACCGCGCTGGTCACCACCACGCCGATGTGGACGACGCTGATCCTGCGGCTGCGCGGCCACCGCCCGCCGCGCCTGGTGTGGGCGGGCACCACGCTGGCGGTCGCCGGCGTGCTCATCCTCACCGGCATCGACCTGTCCACCGACCCCCGGGCGCTGATCGGCGACGGTCTGGCTCTGGCGGCCGGCATGGCGGCGGCCGGGTACATGCTGCTCGGCTCCGAGGTGCGGCGCACCGCGAGCACCACCGCGTACACGTTCGTCTGCTACTCCACGACCGCCGTGGCGCTGCTGGCCGCCTGCCTGGTGTCCGGGTCGGCGCTGGCCGGGTACGACGGCGGGACGTGGCTGAAGATCGCCGCGCTGACCGTGGTCGCCCAACTGCTCGGGCACTCGCTCTTCAACCGCGTCGTGCGGGGGCTGGGCCCGTCCACGGTCTCCACCGCGATCCTGCTGGAGACGCCGGGCGCGGCCCTGATCGCGGCGCTGTGGCTCGGCCAGACGCCGCCGGCCGCCGCCTACCCCGCGCTCGCCGTGATCCTCGCGGGCCTGGCCCTGGTCATCCTCGCCGACCGCAGGGGCGACGGCGCCGCCGCGACTCCCGCGGAGGCCCCGGCGGAAGTCGCCCCGGTCCAGGCCGAGGCCGCCCCGGCGGAGATTCCCCCGGTCCAGGCGGACATCGCCCGGACCCAGGCGGACATCGCCCCGGCCCCGGCGTCGCGGCCGCCCGCCTAGAGCCAGCCGTTGCGGCGGAAGCCGCGGTGGATGGCGTAGCAGATGGCCACGATGGCGACGAGCACCGCGGGATAGCCGAACTTCCAGCGCAGCTCGGGCATGTGGTCGAAGTTCATGCCGTACACGCCGGTGATCATCGTCGGTACGGCGAGGATGGCCGCCCACGCGGTGATCTTGCGCATGTCCTCGTTCTGCACCACGGTGGCCTGCGCGAGGTTGGCCTGCAGGATCGAGTTGAGCAGGTCGTCGAAGCCGGTGACCTGCTCGTGGACGCGGGCGACGTGGTCGGCGACGTCACGGAAGTACTTCTGGATCTCCGGGTCGATCAGCCGCATCGGCCGCTCGCCCAGCAGCTGCATCGGCCGCAGCAGCGGGGACACCGCGCGCTTGAACTCCAGGACCTCGCGCTTGAGCTGGTAGATCCGCCCGGCGTCGCCGCCGCGCGAGGCCTTGCCGTTGCCCGCGGAGAAGACGTCGATCTCGACCTCGTCGATGTCGTCCTGCACCGCCTCGGTGACCGCCAGATAGTCGTCCACGACCTGGTCGGCGATGGCGTGCAGGACCGCCGAGGGGCCCTTGGCGAGCAGCTCGGGGTCGTCCTCGAGGCGGTGGCGCAGCGCCCGCAGCGAGCCGTGGCCGCCGTGCCGCACGGTGATCACGAAGTACCGGCCGGTGAAGACCATCACCTCGCCGCTCTCCACGACCTCGCTGGTCGCGGTGAGTTCGGCGTGCTCGACGTAGCGGATGGTCTTGAAGACGGTGAAGAGCGAGTCGTCGTACCGCTCCAGCTTGGGCCGCTGGTGGGCGTGCACGGCGTCCTCGACGGCCAGCGGGTGCAGCCCGAACTCCTCGGCGATGCCGGCGAACTCCTGCTCGGTGGGCTCGTGCAGGCCGATCCAGACGAAGCCGTTGCTGCCGTCGCAGCTCTCGATGGGACGGCCCTCGCGGACCCGGTCCAGGGCGTCGCGCAGATTGATGGTGTCGCTGCAGCGCACGCCGTCGCGGTACACCGCGCAGTCGACCACGGCGCTGCTCGCCGCGGGGTCCTGAGCCGGGCCGTAGTCGTAGGACGCCGGGGACTTGCGCAGGGTGGGGCGAACGACAGCGCGCAGATCACGGATCATCGACATGGCAAGCTCCTTCACGGACTGGCCGACGGCTCACGCCGCACTGAAATGCTGATCAGGACAGGTTGATCGCAGGCAGTTCAGGGCGCTCTTCCGCCGCGGGCAGCAGCCGCGGGCAAGCCGGGGGCGACACGCGTTTCAGGGCCGGACAGCCGGGTATGGAACGCGAGGGCTCAGGATGCGAGTCGGCAATACGGGGAAGAGCTGCCGGTACTGCACGGTCGACTTCGATCCATGTCAGTCCCACCTCCTCCAGCCGTTCCCCGCCAGGGGACCGCGATACGTGAACGCTCCACTTTATCAACTTCGCGCGGGCCCATGGCCGCCCTTTGCGCCTTCCATACGCGTTCTATGCTCCGCCTATGACAGATGTCCTGGCCTTGGTGGAGGCGCGACTGCGGTCGGCGCTGGGCGAACCGGACGCCCGGGCCGCCGTGACGTTCCTGGGAACCGAACGCATCGAAGTGCTCCGTTTCAGCGACGGCGACCTGCTGCGGTACGCCACCCTCGGCATGTCGGCGCAGCCGATGACCGAGCCGGAGGCGCTCGCGGTGACGGTCAGCGATCCGGTGCGCGGGCCGCGGGCCGAGCTGGTGCTCTCGGTGCGGGCCGGGCTCGCAGACACCGACAAGGTGCTCCGCCCGCTGGCGGTGCTGGCCGCGTCGCCGCAGGTCGAGGGCGTGGTGGTGGCGCCGGGGAACTCCCTGGACCTGGGCGGGCCGCTGTGGCCGGACGCGCCCTTCTCGGCGGTGCTGGTCGCGGAGAACGGAGGGCTCGTCGAGGATCTCGACCTCGACGAGCCCCTGGACCCGGTGCGTTTTCTGCCGCTGCTGCCGATGACGTCCAACGAGGCCGCGTGGAAGCGGGTGCACGGCGCGGCGGCGCTGCAGGAGCGCTGGCTGGCCCGCGGCACCGATCTGCGCGACCCGCGCCGCGCTTCGGTCCCGCTGGACTAGACCCGCGCCCCCGCCGTCGCGGAGGTCAGCCGTGTGCCTCGGCCGTCGCGGCGCCCGCGGCGGCGTGCGGCGCGGGGTGGGACCGCGCGACGACGTCCTCGCCGTGGACCACGGTCAGGTGCCGGCGCCGCACCACGATCACGCCCGCGCCCACGACGGCGGCCACGGCCGCGACCACGAACGGGATGTGGATGTCGGTCCACTCCTCGATCTTCGGCGCGAGGTAGGGGGCCGCGGCGGCGGCGAACCAGCGGACGAAGTTGTAGCCGGCGCTGGCCACCGGCCGGGGGGCGTCCGAGACGCCGAGCGCCAGCTCGGTGTAGACGGTGTTGTTGACGCCGATGAACGCGCCGGACAGGACCGTGCAGACGATCGCGGTCGTGTGGCTGCCGTAGCCGAGCACGACCAGGTCCGCGGCGAGCAGCACCAGCGAGGACCCCAGCACCTTCAGCGACCCGAAGCGGGCCTGGAGGCGCGGGGCGATCAGCACCGAGAAGACCGCGAGCAGCACGCCCCAGCCGAAGAACACCGCGCCGGACCGGTACGGCGACATGTTCAGGACGAAGGGCGTGAACGCCAGCACGGTGAAGAACGCGTAGTTGTAGAAGAACGCGGACGCCGCGGCGGACGCCAGGCCGCCGTGCCCGAGCGCCTTGACCGGATCGAGCAGCGAGGTGCGGGCGGCGGGCTTGGGCTGCTCCTTGAGGAACAGCGAGATCGCCACGAAGCCGATGGCCATCAGGGCGGCGGTGCCGAAGAACGGGTAGCGCCACTTCATGTCGCCGAGCACGGCGCCCAGCAGCGGACCGCAGGCCATGCCCAGGCCCAGCGCTGACTCGTAGAGCAGGATGGCCGACGCGGCGCCGCCGCTGGCCGCGCCGACGATGACGGCCAGCGAGGTGGAGACGAACAGCGCGTTGCCCAGGCCCCAGCCGGCCCGGAAGCCGACGAGCTGGCCGACGGAGTCCGAGGTGCCGGCGAGCCCGGCGAAGACCACGACGAGCGCGAGGCCCGCCAGCAGCGTCTTGCGGCCGCCGATCCGGCTGGAGACGAAGCCGGTGACCAGCATGGCCACCGCGGTGATCAGGAAGTAGCTGGTGAAGAGCAGGGAGACCTGGCTGGGTGTGGCGTTCAGGCCCTTGGCGATCGACGGCAGGATCGGATCGACCAGCCCGATGCCCATGAAGGCGACGACGGCCGCGCCCGCGGTGGCCCACACCGCGGTGGGCTGGCGGAGGATGCTCACCTTGTCCCCCGCGCGAGCGGGGTCCGCGTGGTCCATGAGGGAGTCCCTTCTCGCCGGGGGACGGCGACGAAGTAGTTGTGTCATACACATATTAAGTTGGCTATAGCAACTGATGCAAACGGCACCGATATCCGCAGGTCCGCAGGTCGGCAGGGGTGCAGCACGCGCCCCGGGGCCGGACGGGTGATCGTCCTTGACGCGGGCACAGGCCAGGAGGACCGTGGGGCGTTATGAGGGGCGAACCCAGTTGCCCGAAGTGCGGTGGCAGGGTCCGTGCACCCGGGCTCTTCGCCGATTCCTGGCAGTGCGATGTGCACGGCACCGTGTACCCGCTGCAGCCGGTGGTGCCGCCGAGCGTGGAGGCGCTCGGGGTGGTCGTGCACCGGTCCCAGGTCCCGGTCTGGATGCCGTGGCCGCTTCCCGTGGGCTGGCTGTTCTCCGGGATCGCCGCGGCGGGCGACGACCGCAGCGGCGGCCGGGCCACCGCGGTGGCCTGCTCGGGGCCCGGACCGCTCGGGGGTCCGGGAGAGCTGATGCTGGTCGCAGAGGAGCTCGGGGTCGGGCTCGGGGCGCGCTACGCCGGCATCAAGGGGCCCGATCCGGGCCCGGACATGTGCGTGGACAAGCCCGCGCACGCCAAGGTGCTCGCGGCGGGCCGTCCCACCCCGCTGTGGCACGTCAACGGCGCCCCTGAGGACCGGGTGGTGTTCGCCGGGGAGGCCCGCGGGCTGTGGCTGTGGGCCATCGTCTGGCCCGAGGAGACCGGGCTGCTGATGTACGACGAGCTGGTGCTGACCGACCTGCGGGACGCCGGCGCCGAGGTCGACCTGCTGCCCTGCGGCGCCCTCTCCCCGCGGCTGCTGGCCTGACGCCGGTCCGTGCTGCCGGCGGCCGGGGATCGTAGGAGCCGATCCCGGCCGTCCCCTGGGAATCGCAGGTGTGCGAGGGCGCTATCCTTGTATCCGCCCCCGCTGTCCGCCGTCCCCCTGGAGCCTGTGCCGTGCGCATCGACCTGCACACCCACTCCACGGCCTCCGACGGCACGGACACGCCCGCCGAACTGGTGCGCAACGCCCGGGCGGCCGGCCTGGACGTGGTGGCGCTCACCGACCACGACACCGTCGCCGGGCACGCCGAGGCGGCGCGCGCCCTGGCCGAGCCGGGCGGTCCGCTGACGCTGGTCACCGGCGCCGAGCTGTCCTGCCGGGTACAGGGCATCAGCATGCACATGCTGGCCTACCTCTTCGACCCCGCCGAGCCCGAACTGCACCGCGAGCGTGAACTCGTCCGCGACGACCGGGTGCCCCGGGCCCGCGGCATGGTCGCCAAGCTCCAGGAGCTGGGTGTCCCGGTGACCTGGGAACAGGTGGCCCGCATCGCCGGGATCCCGGCGGAGGCGGGCATCGCGCCCGCGGCGGCCGCACCCGAGGTCTCCGTCGGGCGGCCGCACGTCGCCGCCGCGATGGTCGAGGCCGGCGTCGTGGACAGCGTCTCCGACGCGTTCACCTCCGCGTGGCTGGCCAACGACGGCCGGGCCTACGTCCCCAAGCACGAACTCGACCCGTTCGAGGCCGTCCGCCTGGTGAAGGCGGCGGGCGGCGTCACGGTCTTCGCGCATCCCGGGGCCCACAAGCGCGGTGAGACCGTGCCCGAGACGGTGATCGCCGAACTGGCCGCCGCCGGGCTCGACGGCCTCGAGGTCGACCACACCGACCACGACGAGCCGACCCGGGCCCGCCTGCGCGCCCTCGCCGCCGACCACGGCCTGCTCGTCACCGGTTCCAGCGACTACCACGGCAGCCGCAAGACGGTCCGCCTCGGCGAGTGCACCACCGACCCCGAGGTCTACCGGGAGATCGCCCGCAGGGCGACCGGCGCCCAGCCCATCAGCGCCGTCTAGCCGGGCCGCAACCCGCCCGCCGTCCCCGGACGCGCCCGTCCCGTGCGACGGAGCCCGTCCCTCACCCCCGTACGACCCCGAAAGCCCTGGCATGTTCGACTTCACCCTGTTCGGGTCGGTCTTCGTCACGCTGTTCGTGATCATGGACCCGCCCGGAATCACCCCCATCTTCCTGGCCCTGACCTCCGGCCGGGCCACCAAGGTCCAGCGCCGGATGGCCTGGCAGGCGGCGTCCGTCGCGCTCGGCGTGATCACCGTCTTCGGCATCTGCGGGCAGCAGATCCTGGACTACCTGCACGTCTCCGTCCCGGCGCTGCGGGTGGCCGGCGGCCTGCTGCTTCTGCTGATCGCCCTCGACCTGCTCACCGGCAAGGCCGACGAGCCCACTCAGACCAAGGACGTCAACGTCGCCCTGGTCCCGCTGGGCATGCCGCTGCTGGCCGGGCCGGGCGCCATCGTCACCGTCATCCTCGCGGTGCAGCACGCCGACGGCGTCGAGCAGCAGACCTCGGTGTGGCTGGCGATCATCGCCATGCACGCGGTGCTCTGGCTGACCATGCGCTACTCGCTGGCGATCATCCGGCTGATCAAGGAGGGCGGTGTCGTGCTGGTCACCCGGCTGTCCGGCATGCTGCTGTCGGCGATCGCGGTCCAGTCGGTGGCCAACGGGGTCTTCGGCTTCGTCCACGGCCAGGGCTCCTGACCCCTCCGGTCCCCTCTGGCCCGGTCCGGTCCGGTCCGGTCCGCCCCGGCCCCCGGCACGCGAAAGCGCCCCGTACTCCATCGGTACGGGGCGCCGTTGCGTCAAGCCTGCGCTGTCTCAGTCCGCCGGGCGGATGTAGATGCGCTGGCCCAGGGCGGCGGCCTGTTGGACGGCCTCGTTGACGGCGGAGGCGTCCACGACGGTGCTGTCCACGGCTGTGCCGTTCACGTCGTCGAGTCGCATGATCTCGAAGCGCATGGGGCTTCTCCCTTCGTCGCGCGATACATGTGTTGTCAACGAACACCCCCTTCTAACTATTCCCTAGACTAAAGAAACTTTTCGGAGACCTAACTACTCTTCGGTAACACTCGTCCAGAACGCCACGAGCGCCGCCGCGGTCTCGGCCGGCCGTTCGGCGTTGGGGGAGTGCTCGGCGCCCTTGACCACCACGCGCCGCGCGCCGAGCCGGACCGCCATCTCGTCCAGCCAGGGCACCGGCCACGCGTAGTCCACCTCGCCGGAGAGTACGAGCTTGGGCAGCGGCACGGTGGCGAGTTCGCCGACCCGGTCGGGTTCGGTCATCAACTGGCGGGCCGTGGCGATCAGTTGTTCGGGCACCGTGGACACCCAGCGCCGGTGCAGGAACTCGTCCAGCCAGGCCGGCGCGGCCGACACCGCGCCGTCCGCGGCGTTCTCGGCGTCCATGGAGCGCATCACCTGCCAGGCGGTCTCCATGTCCGTCGTCGGCAGGAAGTCCACGGCCATCCGCGTGCGCACCTGCTGCGCCTCGGTGACGGCCGCCGGCCCCGAACTCATCAGCGTCAGCGACGCCCACGGCTCCGGGCCGTCCGCCAGCACCGCGGCCCGCACGATGTGCCCGCCGAGCGAGTGCCCCAGCACGTGCAGCCGGCCGGTCGCGTACTCCTCGGCGACCGCCGCGCCCTGCGCCGTGACGTCCGCCGCCAACTCGGCCTGCGCGTAGGCGGCTTCCGAACGCGGACCGCCCGACTCGTGCTGGCCGCGCCCGTCCACCGCCACGACCCGGAAGCCGGCCGCGGTCAGCGGTGCCAGCAGGTCGAGGAAGTCCTCCTTGCTGCCGGTGAACCCGGGCACGAGCAGCGCGGCGCCGCGGTACGGCACCTGGGGATCGGGCGCGCCGTCCAGCACGGCGAAGGAGCCGCGGGCGGTCTCCAGGCGGCGGGCGGACACGTTGCCGGGCAGTTCGAGGGCGCTAGGACGGCTCATGAGGGGAGATTACGCGCCGTCCGTGTCCGGCAGGTTGCCTGCGGACTCCCGCCGTGATTCCGGCGGCGGCGGACGCCCCAACGCCCGCAGCCCGGCCGAAGGGCCGGGCTGCGGGCGGTGCTGCGGTGCCGTGCCGACGGCTGAGGGAGCGTCAGCCCGCCTCGGCCGGAGCGGCGGCGGCCGCCTTCCGGGTCCGGCGGCGCGGTGCCTTCGGGGCGTCCTCGGCCGGTGCCTCGGGGGCGGCGGCCGGGGCGGGGACCTCGGCGGTCGCCTTGGCGGTGCGGCGGCGGGGCGCCTTCGGGGCCTCGGTGGCCGGTGCCTCGGGGGCGGCGGCCGGGGCGGGGACCTCGGCGGTCGCCTTGCGGGTGCGGCGGCGCGGTGCCTTGGGCGCCTCGTCGGCCGGGGTCTCCGGGGCGGGGGCCACGGTGTCCACGGCCGTCTCGGCGGCCTTGCGGGTGCGCCGGCGCGGTGCCTTGGGGGCGTCCTGGGCGGGCGCCTCGGCCGGGACCTCGGCGACCGGGGTCACCGCGGCCTCCGGGGCGTCCGGGGCCGCCGCCTCGGTCGCCTTGCGGGTGCGGCGGCGCGGTGCCTTGGGCGCCTCGTCGGCCGGGGTCTCCGGGGCGGGGGCCACGGTGTCCACGGCCGTCTCGGCGGCCTTGCGGGTGCGCCGGCGGGGAGCCTTGGGGGCGTCCTGGGCGGGCGCCTCGGCGACCGGGGTCACAGCGGCCTCCGGGGCCGCCGTCACCGCTGCCGTGTCCTGCCCCGCGTGCCCCGCCGACCCGCCGGAACGCGTCCGGCGACGGCGGCGCGGCGTGCGCGCGGTCTGCTCCTCGCCGGAGGAGACCGCGGTCGCCTCGGCGGTGCCGGAGGTGGCCTGGGCGGAGTCGGCGCCGTCCGCGCCCACCTCGGCGCCGTGACGGGTGCGCCGCCGCTGGCGCGGGGTGCGGGTGCGGGCCGGGCGCTCCTCGGCGGCCGCGGGCCGTCCGCCGCGCCCGTCACGCCGGCCGCGCGGTCCGCGCCCGGTCTCGCCGAGGTCCTCGACCTCCTCGGCGTCCAGTCCGGCCCGGGTCCGCTCGGCGCGGGGCAGTATGCCCTTCGTGCCCTCGGGGATCCCCAGCAGCTCGTACAGGTGAGCCGAGGTGGAGTACGTCTCCTCCGGGTCGTTGAACGGCAGGTCCAGCGCCTTGTTGATGAGCTGCCAGCGCGGGATGTCGTCCCAGTCGACCAGCGTCAGCGCGGTGCCGGAGGCGCCGGCCCGGCCGGTGCGGCCGATCCGGTGCAGATAGGTCTTCTCGTCCTCGGGCGTCTGGTAGTTGATCACGTGCGTGACGCCCTCGACGTCGATGCCGCGGGCGGCGACGTCGGTGCAGACCAGCACGTCGACCTTGCCGTTGCGGAACGCGCGCAGCGCCTGCTCACGGGCGCCCTGCCCGAGGTCGCCGTGCACCGCGCCGGAGGCGAAGCCGCGCCGTTCGAGCTGCTCGGCGACGTCGGCGGCGGTCCGCTTGGTCCGGCAGAAGATCATCGCCAGACCGCGGCCGTCGGCCTGCAGGACGCGGGCGACCAGCTCCGGCTTGTCCATCGAGTGGGCCCGGAAGACGTGCTGGGTGATGTTCGCGACGGTCGCGCCCTCGTCGTCCGGCGCGGTCGCGCGGATGTGGGTGGGCTGCGACATGTAGCGGCGGGCCAGGCTGATGACGGCACCCGGCATGGTGGCCGAGAACAGCATCGTCTGCCGCTTCGCCGGCAGCATGGCCATGATCTTCTCGACGTCCGGCAGGAAGCCGAGGTCGAGCATCTCGTCGGCCTCGTCCAGCACCAGGGTGCGCACGTGGCGGAGGCTGAGCTTCTTCTGGCCGGCCAGGTCCAGCAGGCGGCCGGGGGTGCCGACGACCACGTCGACGCCCTTCTTCAGCTGCTCGACCTGCGGCTCGTAGGCGCGTCCGCCGTAGATCGCGGCGACCCGGACGTCGCGGACCTTGCCCGCGGTGAGCAGGTCGTTGGTGACCTGCTGGCACAGCTCGCGGGTCGGCACGACGACGAGTGCCTGCGGGGCGTCGACCAGCCGGTCGGGCTCGGCGCGGCCGGCCTCGACGTCGGCGGCGACGGTGACGCGCTCCAGGAGCGGCAGGCCGAAACCGAGGGTCTTGCCCGTGCCGGTCTTGGCCTGGCCGATGACGTCGTTGCCCGCGAGGGCGACCGGAAGCGTCATCTCCTGGATCGGGAAGGGAGTGATGATGCCGACGGCCTCGAGGGCCTCGGCGGTCTCGGGAAGGATTCCCAGGCTGCGGAACGTGGTGGTGGTCAGGATGTTGCCTCTTCTGTGAGACGGCACTGGCGGCAAGGGGGGTCGAGCGCCGGGGCGCCGTAGGGATACGGCGTCGGCCACTGACCGCGCAGAGGTGTGTCGTGCAGCCGTAGGTGGCTGCGGAGCGCGGGACCGCTGCCCTCGCTCATGCCGCGAGCGGGCCCCTCCCGATGTCGGGAAGGCGGTCGGTTCGGAGCCGATCGGGCCACCGACCGGGCATCCAGGTGTTGCACACGTCGCCCGCCGGATGATCGGAAACGCGCCGATGCCCGACGGGTGCAATACCACTCTACCCCGGAAAGTCGTAGCTGCACCCGATCAAATGTTTCGTTCGGGACGTGATGGCCTCAGTGACGCCCCGGCGACACCCCGGCCGCGCCCCGCCCACGCCCGCGTTCCGCCGTCGTCCGGGCCGGCGAGTGCCGGGGGGCCGCCGGTGTCCCACGGCGCCGGCGGCCCCCCGGCACTCGGCGCGGCCTGCGGCGGCGCGTCGGGGCGGGGGTCTTACGCCGGGCGCGGACTTGGCTATTGTGCGCTGCATGGAGACGCCTGACACGCCCGACCGGACCCCCGCCCCCGTCCCCACCGGGATCGCCGCCCAGGACTGGGCCGCCGCGTCCGCGGACCCGCACTACCGGGCCGCCGTCGTCGATCTGCTCGGCGCGCTCGCCTACGGCGAGCTGGCCGCGTTCGAGCGGCTCGCGGAGGACGCGAAACTCGCGCCCACCCTGGAGGACAAGGCGGAGCTGGCGGCCATGGCGGCGGCGGAGTTCCACCACTTCGCGCAGCTCCGCGACCGGCTCACGGAGATCGGCGAGGCGGCGAACGAGGCGATGCTGCCGTTCGGCGCGGCACTGGACGAGTTCCACCGCCAGACCGCCCCCTCGGACTGGCTGGAGGGCCTGGTCAAGGCGTACGTCGGCGACTCGATCGCGTCCGACTTCTACCGCGAGGTGGCCGTCCGCCTGGACACCGACACCCGCACGCTGGTGCTGGCGGTGCTGGACGACACCGGGCACGCCACCTTCGCGGTCGAGAAGGTGCGGGCGGCCATCGAGGCCGAACCGCGGGTGGGCGGGCGGCTCGCCCTGTGGGCCCGCCGGCTGATGGGCGAGGCGCTCTCGCAGGCCCAGCGGGTGGTCGCCGACCGCGACGCGCTCTCCACGATGCTCGTCGGGGGCGTCGCGGACGGCTTCGACCTCGCCGAGGTCGGCAAGATGTTCTCCCGCATCACCGAGGCCCACACCAAGCGCATGGCCGCTCTCGGTCTCGCCGCCTGAGCCCCGCACGACGGTACGGCCGGCGCGGCGGGGAGCCGCCCCCGCCGTGCGCGGCGGGCGTCAGTCCTTGATCAGGCCCCAGGAGGAGCGGGCGTCGGGGCGGGCCAGCAGGCTGAGCAGGGCCAGGGAGACGCCGAGGGCCGCCGGAAGCGTGGCCTCCAGGTGGCCGGCGCCGACGATGGTGCGGGCGATCAGGCCGCCGGCCAGCGCCGCGCCGGGGCCGGTGGCCAGCACCAGCGGCGAGCGGGGGAGCCGCCGGGGCAGCAGGCGGCTGGCCGCGAGCGCGGCGGCGAGTCCGATCACGGCATAGGCCACGGCTTCCCACAACATGCTGATCCCCTCCGGTCTGTTCGGGCCGGCGTGCTCACCCGCCTCCTACCCGTCGGGACCAGCAGGTGAAACGGAGAGGCGGCAACCGGTCACCACCGGTCGCCGCCTCTCCGCGGATGCTGCGGTGACGCCTCAGAGCGCGGCGCCGAAGCCGACCCGGCGGGTCGCCGGCTCGCCGATCTCGATGTAGGCGAGACGGTCCGCGGGAATCAGGACCTTGCGGCCGTGCTCGTCCTCCAGGCTGAGCAACTTCGCGTCCCCGGAGAGCGCCGCGGCGACGGCCTTCTCCACCTCTTCGGCCGTCTGCGCGCTCTCGATGCTGATCTCGCGCGGCGCGTGCTGCACGCCGATCTTGACCTCCACGGCTTGGATACCTCCGATGGTCTGGCGGTGTGCGCGGTCGATCGCGCCGTACGCTGCACAGACTAGCCCGGCCGGGGCGGCGGGAATCGGCGGCGGGGAAACGCCGTGAGCGAACACCCCGATCCGCGGCTCACCGGCCCCTCGGACCGGTGGCGCCCCGGCTCGGCGGCCGCCCCGGACCGGCGGCCCCTCGCCTCAGTGGTGGCCGTCGGTGCCGTGCAGCGGGAAGCCGGCGATGCCGCGCCAGGCCAGCGAGGTCAGCAGCTGCACCGCGGTGTCACGCGGGACCCCGCTGCCGCTCGCCAGCCAGTAGCGGGCGACGACCTGGGAGACGCCGCCCAGGCCCACCGCCAGCAGCATGGACTGCTCGCGGGCCAGCCCGGTGTCCTCGGCGATGACCTCGCTGATGGCCTCCGCGCACTGCAGCGACACCTTGTCGACGCGCTCGCGCACGGCCGGCTCGTTCGTCAGGTCGGACTCGAAGACCAGCCGGAACGCGCCGCCCTCGTCCTCGACGTAGGCGAAGTACGCGTCCATGGTCGCCTCGACGCGCTTCTTGTTGTCCGTGGTGGACGCCAGCGCGCCGCGCACGGACTGCAGCAGCGACTCGCAGTGCTGGTCCAGCAGCGCCAGGTAGAGCTCCAGCTTTCCGGGGAAGTGCTGGTAGAGCACCGGCTTGCTGACGCCGGCGCGCTCGGCGATGTCGTCCATCGCGGCCGCGTGGTAGCCCTGGGCGACGAAAACCTCCTGGGCCGCCCCCAGCAGCTGCTCACGCCGGGCCCTGCGGGGCAGGCGGGTGCCGCGCGGCCGCGCCTGAGTCTGCTCGATGGCTGTCACGCCGCCTCCCAGTTCTGGTGAAAGAAGTGAACGATGGACTGAACCACGGGGTCTCTGCGATGGCCATCGTACTTTTCGGTAACGATCCTGTGCTCCGTGCGGGCGGACATTCTCACTCCCTGGAACCGATCAGCGGTAGTCCTCCTCGTCCTCCACCACCACCCGGCGCTGCTCCGCGGTGTCCGCCGGGTCCGCCTCGCCGTTCCGGTCCGCGGACCGGGCGGTCACGGGCTCGTCGCCGCGCTGCAGCACCTCGGCGCGCTGCTCGGCGGTGTCGGCCTCCGGGGCCTCCAGGCCGAGGCCGGCGTCGGACTCCTGCGCCGTGCCGTCGTCGAGCTCGTCGGCGTCCCGTTCGACGCCCTCGACGTCACGGCTGTCGCGGATGTGCTGGGTCCTGTCGGACATGGCCTCTCCGTTTCTCGCCCCTGCTCCAAGGGTGCGCCCGTTTTGTCTTCTCACCCAGTTGTGGCGCCGAACACACGGTTGTTCACGTGATCGTCTCGTAACATTGGCCCATGCCAACGACCGATTCCCCGCTCGCGGCCGTCGCCACGGCGTCGACCGTCCCGCCCGCGGGGCCGGTGCTCGCCGCCGGGGAGTCGGCCCGCACGGTCGACCTGCCCGGCCTCGGCCTGCTGGTCAGGTCCGGTCCCGGGAGTCGTGACGCGGAGCCCGCGCTGTGCGTGCACGGTCTGGGCGGCTCCTCGCAGAACTGGACGGCGCTGATGGCGCGGCTGGCCGGCACGGTCGCCGGGGAGGCGCTGGACCTGCCCGGCTTCGGGCACTCGCCGCCCCCGGACGACGGCAACTACTCGATCGCCGGGCACGCCAGGGCCGTGGTGCGGCTGCTGGAGTCCGAGCGGCGCGGGCCGGTGCACCTGTTCGGCAACTCGATGGGCGGCGCGGTCGCGGTGAAGGTGGCCGCCGCGCGGCCCGACCTGGTCCGCACCCTCACGCTGATCTCCCCGGCGCTGCCAGAGATCCCGCCGCAGCTCAGCGCCTGGCCCACCGGTCTGGCCTCGGTCCCGGGGCTGCCGCAGCTCTACATGCGGGCCACCCGCCGGTGGTCGATCGAGCAGCGCACCGCGGCGCTGCTCGCGCTCTGCTACGGCGACCCCTCGATCGTGGATGCCCAGGCCCGCGCGGACGCCGCGGTGGAATACCAGCGCCGGCTGGACCTGCCGTACTTCTGGGACGTGATGGTCCGCTCGACCCGCGGCATCGTGAACGCCTACACCCTGGGCGGGCAGCACGCGCTGTGGCGGCAGGCCGAGCGGGTGCTCGCGCCGACCCTGTTGGTGTACGGCGGCCGGGACCGGCTGGTGTCGGTGCGGACCGCCCGCCGCGCGTCCCGCGCCTTCCGCGACTCCCGGCTGCTTATGATCCCCCAGAGCGGCCACGTGGCGATGATGGAGCACCCGGAACTGGTCGCCCGCGCCTTCCGCGACCTGCTCGACGAGCTCGGCCACCGCGGCGGCGGCGCGGGCACCGGCACGACCGGGACACAGGACAGTCCGACGAGCACAGCGGCAACCGGGAGCTGAGCGACGGCGTGGGCAAACACAGCGCTAGTGAGGGGACCGGCGGCCAGAGCGGCGCGGGCGGCCGTGCCTCGTCGCCCGGTCCGCACCGGACACCGCCGCCGGTCGGCGCCCCGGGCACCGGGCGGCGCCGGCGCGGCGACGCCGACGCGGACACCGGCGGCTTCGCGGTCGTCCGGCCGCGGGAGGCCGGCGGCCCGCCGCAGGCCCACCCCGAGCACCGCGAGCACGCGGCCTGGGGAGCCTCGGGCGGCTGGCCCGCAGGCCGGGCCGGCGTCCCGGGCCGCCGCCGTGACCTGCTGCCGGACCCGGTCGAGGAGTGGGCGGCCGACTGGGCGCCCTACGACACCGCCGCCGCGCTGCGGCCGCCGGCCGCCACCGCGGGACGGCCGCTCGCGGCGCCGCAGGGACGCCTGGTCCCGCGGCCCCGCCAGGAGTTCGTCGACGCCTTCGATGCGCCGGTCGCGGCAACCGCCCCGGCGGCCGCCTCCGCTCGGATGGCGGCCGGCGGCGACGGCGAACACCCCGGCGACGGCGACGGCGGCCGGCGCGGGGGCGGCAAGGGCCGCGCGATCAGCGGCGCCGCGGCGGCCGCGGTGGTCACCGTGCTCGCCGTCGTGGTCGGCGGCCAGGCGACCGGCGGCGGCAGGCACCCCACCGGCAGCGGCGGCAACCCGGGCCCGGACGGCGGCGCCCGGTCCACCGCGGGTGAGGCCTCCCGCTCGCAGGCCCGGTCCTCCGACGCGCCCGCGGCCGCCCCCTCCTACGACGAGCTGATGGCCCGCCAGTACCCGCTGGACCCCAAGCTCGCCCTGTCCGGGGCCTTCACGACCGTGCCCGGTCACCAGGCCGCGCCGGGCAGGGGCAAGGTGCTGAAGTTCCGGGTGGACGTCGAGCAGGGGCTGGAGCTGGACGCCCGGCTGTTCTCCGACGCGGTCTTCGCCACCCTGAACGATCCCCGGAGCTGGGGCCACGGCGGCACGATGACCTTCGAGCGGGTGTCCTCCGGGCCCGCCGACATCGTGGTCACGCTGGCCAGCCCCGGGACGACGGCCAAGTGGTGCGCGAAGTCCGGTCTGGACACGTCGGTTGAGAACGTGTCATGTGACTCCGCGTCGACTCCCCGGACGATGATCAACGCCTACCGCTGGGCGCAGGGCGCGGTGACCTACGGCCCGGAGCGGATGCTCGCGTACCGGCAGATGCTGATCAACCACGAGGTCGGGCACCGTCTCGGGCACGACCACGTGGGGTGCCCCAAGGAGGGCGCGCCGGCCCCGGTGATGATGCAGCAGACCAAGTTCCTGTCGCTCGACGGCGGCCCGACCTGCAAGCCCAACGCCTGGCCGTTCCCCTAGGGCCGGTCCGACCGTGACCCCCGCCCCGGCGCGGCCGGCGGCCGGGCCCGACTTTCTGCCGTCGGCCGACCGCATAAGTGATCCTTATCGCTTCTCTTGATGTCACTTTGACATCCGGCCCCGCTTCGCTGCACTCTTCTGAGCATGTCGCACCGCCACGCACCGTCGTCCTTGCGCGCCAGCATCGAGCTGGCGCTGATCGGCGTGGCCGCGCACTGCGTCGCCGACGTGCACTGTCGGTGATCATCTCCAGCCCCGCCGCGTAGAGGCGCGCACCACCCGCCTCCGCCGCCCGGGCTGATCCCGGCGGACTCCTCCGCCCTGTCCCTCCGCGCCGAGCGCTGCCCCGAGCCGTGCTGTGCCGTGCCCTGCCGCGGAACGGATCCCCGCAGTCCCTCCCGTTTCCCCGCTCTGCCTGTGAAAGGTCCCACGATGCGTCATCTGCCCGTCACATCCCGCCGTATCGGCGTGATAGCCATCGGTCTGGCCCTTGCGGGAGGGGCCGTCGCCTGCGGCCCGAAGAGCGGCAGCGACGCCAAGGCGGGCGCCGACGCCACCCCGCACCAGGGCGGCACGCTCTACGTCCTGAACAACCAGGCGCAGGAGGACTTCGACCCGGCGCGCCTGTACACCTCCGGCGGCGGCAACATCCCCTCGCTGGTCTACCGGACGCTGACCACCCGCAACCGCGCCGACGGCGCCGCCGGCACCAAGGTCGTCCCCGACCTCGCCACCGACACCGGTGAGCCGAGCAAGGACGCCACGGTGTGGACGTACCACCTCAAGGACGGCCTGAAGTACCAGGACGGCACGCCCATCACCACCGCCGACATCAAGTACGACATCGAGCGGTCCTTCGCCCCCGAACTGTCCGGCGGCGCCCCCTACCTGCGCGACTGGCTGGTCGGCGCGGCGGACTACCAGGGCCCGTACAAGGACCCCAAGGGCCTGTCCGCGATCGAGACGCCGGACGCCAAGACGATCGTCTTCCACCTGAACAAGCCCGAGGGCGAGTTCCCGCTGCTGGCGACCCAGACCTCGTTCGCCCCGGTGCCCAAGGCCAAGGACACCGGCACCAAGTACGCCGAGCACCCGGTCTCCTCCGGCCCGTACGAGGTGGTCAGCAACGAGAACAACGGTGAGCACATCGTGCTCAAGCGCAACCCCAACTGGTCGGCGACCACCGACGGCCAGCGCAAGGCGTACCCGGACACCATCGACGTCCAGTCCGGCATCGACCAGGCCGTGATCAACCAGCGGCTGTCCGCGGGCGTGGGCAAGGACGCGGACGCCGTCACCACCGACACCAACCTCGGCCCGGCCGAACTCGCCAAGGTCAGCGGCGACAAGAGCCTGGCCGGCCGCGTCGGCACCGGCCACTTCGGCTACACCGACTACATCGCCTTCAACCCGAAGGTGAAGCCGTTCGACAACATCAAGGTGCGCGAGGCGATCGCCTACGCGGTCAACCGCACCACGGTGATCAACGCGCAGGGCGGCTCCTCGCTCAACGAGGCCGCCACCACCTTCCTGCCGCAGCAGGCCGCGTTCGGCTACACGCCGTACGACCCGTTCCCGGCCGGCGCCGACGGCAACCCGGCCAAGGCCAAGGAGCTGCTGAAGGAGGCCGGTTACCCCAACGGCCTGACCGTCACCCTGACCCACGACGTCACCAAGGGCGACGAGCAGGGTCCCGAGGTCGCCACCGCGCTCCAGGAGGCGCTCAAGGTCGCGGGCATCACCGTCAAGCTGGACGGCCAGGAGCACAACGCCTACAGCGACAAGATCCACAACGTGCAGTCCGAGCCCGGCTTCTTCCTCGCCGGCTGGGGCGCGGACTGGCCGTCCGGCGGTCCCTTCCTCGGCCCGATCTTCGACGGCCGCCAGATCGTGAAGGGCGGCGACAACTTCAACAACGCCCAGCTCGACGACCCCTCGGTCAACAACGAGATCGACGCGATCAACAAGATCACCGACCTCAAGGCCGCCGCGGTCCGCTGGGGCGCGCTGGACAAGAAGATCGGCGAGCAGGCGGTCACCGTCCCGCTCTACCACCCGGTCTACAAGAGGCTGTACGGCAAGGACATCAGGAACGTCGTCATCAGCGACTGGACCGGTGTGCTGGACGTCTCCCAGGTCGCGGTGAAGTGACGCCGTGACGGTCGCAGGAACACCCACCGCGGTCACCGACGGGGGAGTGGGCACGATGCCGCCCGCTCCCCCGTCGGGGGCCCGGCAGATATGGCGGCGGCTGCGCGGCCGCCCCGCCGCCCTGACCGGCGGCGTGGTCATCGTGCTGCTGGTCCTCATCGCGGCGGGCGCCCCGCTGCTCGCCGCGATCGAGGGGCAGGACACCACCAGCTACCACCCGGGCCTGGTGGACTCCGCGTCCGGCGGGGTGCCGCTCGGCCACTTCGGCGGGATCAGCGGCTCCCACTGGCTGGGCGTCGAACCCGGCACCGGCCGCGACCTGTTCGCCCGGCTGGTCTACGGCGCCCGCGTCTCGCTCGGCGTGGCGATCGGCGCGACGATCCTGCAGGTGCTGATCGGCGTGGCCTTCGGGCTGGCCGCCGGACTCGGCAGCCGCTGGGTCGACAGCCTGCTCAGCCGCGTCACCGACGTCTTCGTCGTCATGCCCGCGCTGATCCTGGCCATCGCCCTGCTCGCCGTGGTGCCCGGCTCGTTCCCGCGGCCGGTGCTGCTGACCCTGGTCCTGGGCTTCCTCGCCTGGGGCGGCTTCGCGAAGATCGTGCGGGCCCAGGTGCTCACCCAGAAGTCCCTCGACTACGTGGCGGCGTCCCGGCTCGCCGGGTCGTCGCCCTGGCGTACCGCCCGCCGCGAACTGCTGCCCGCGCTGGTCGCGCCGGTGCTGACGTACGCGGCGATCACCCTGCCCACGAACATCGTGTCCGAGGCGGGCCTGTCCTTCCTCGGCATCGGCGTCACCCCGCCCACCCCGTCCTGGGGGCAGATGCTCTCCAGCGCGACCACCTGGTACCAGGCCGACTCGTCGTACGTGCTGCTGCCGGCCGTGCTGCTGTTCGTGACCGTGCTGGCCTTCACCGTCTTCGCCGACGGCATCAGGACCGCCCTCGACCCGCGGGCCGCCAGCCGGCTGCGGGTCGGCACCCGGGCGGGCCGCCGCGGCGCCGGGACCGCTGACTCGGCCGCGACCCCGGCCGACGCCGCGAGCGGCATTCCCGGTCCCGCCGACCCGCGCGGAGGTGGTGCCGCATGACCGGGCTGCCGGCCTTCCTCGTACGCCGCTTCCTGCAGGCCGTGCTCGTCCTGCTGGTGCTGGCGGCCGTGCTGTACGCGGTGTTCTACATCGCGCCCGGCGACGCCGCCCGGCTCGCCTGCGGCCCCAAGTGCTCGACCGCCCAGGTCGCCCAGATCCGCGGGCAGATGGGCCTCGACGACCCGGTGTACCTGCAGTTCTGGCACTTCCTGCAGGGCATCGTCACCGGCCACACCTACAGCACCGGCACCGGCTCGCTGCACTGCCCCGCGCCGTGCCTCGGCCAGTCGTACCGCACCGGCGAACTGGTCACCCACCTCATCGCCGAGAAGCTGCCCGCCACCGCCTCGCTGGCGCTGGGCGCGATGGTGCTGTGGCTGGTCATCGGTGTCGGCACCGGCCTGCTGTCGGCGCTGCGCCGCGGCGGGATCACCGAGCGGCTGCTCACCGGGTTCACCCTGGTCGGCGTCGCCACCCCGGTGTTCATCACCGGCATCCTGCTGCTGCTCGTGTTCTGCTCGTGGCTGCAGTGGCTGCCGTACCCCTCGTACGTCTCCCTCACCGACGACCCGCAGCAGTGGGCGTGGAACCTGCTGCTGCCCTGGCTGGCGCTCGCGCTGGTCGAGGCCGCCAAGTACGCGCGGCTGACCCGCTCGTCGATGCTGGAGACGCTCGCCGAGGACCACATCAGGACCTTCCGCGCCTACGGCGTCGGCGAGGGAGCGGTCGTGCGGCGGCACGCGCTGCGCGGCGCGCTCACCCCGGTGATCGCGCTGTCCGCACTGGACCTCGGCACGATGTTCGGCGGCGCGCTGCTCACCGAGACGCTCTTCGGCATCCCGGGCCTCGGCCAGCAGCTCGTGCAGTCCGTGCAGCTCAAGGATTTGCCGGTGGTCGTCGGGATCGTCCTGGTGATGGGGCTGGCCGTGGTGCTGGCCAACGCCGTCGCCGACGTGCTCTACGCGCTCGCCGACCGAAGGGTGGTGCTGGCATGACGACGCCTCTGGTCGAGGTCGCCGGCCTCCGTATCGAGTTCCCGACCGACGGCGGTTCCGTCCGGGCCGTCGACGGGCTGGACTTCACCCTCGGCGCGGGCCGGGCGCTCGGGCTGGTGGGGGAGTCCGGCTCCGGCAAGAGCGCCACCGCGTACGCCCTGCTCGGACTGCACCGCGGCACCGGCGCCCGGGTCTCCGGCACCGTCCGGGTCGCGGGCACCGACGTGCTCGCCGCGGACGACGCCGAACTGCGGCGGCTGCGCGGCGGTGCGGCCGCCATGGTCTTCCAGGACCCGCTGTCCGCCCTCGATCCGTACTACGCGATCGGCGACCAGATCGCCGAGGTGTACCGGGTGCACCACCGGGTGTCGAAGTCCGCGGCCCGCGCGCGGGCGGTGGAGGTGCTGGACCGCGTCGGCATCGCCGACGCCGCCCGCCGGTCCCGTTCCCGGCCGCACGAGTTCAGCGGCGGCATGCGGCAGCGCGCGCTGATCGCCATGGCGCTGGCGTGCGAACCGCGGCTGCTCATCGCGGACGAGCCGACGACGGCGCTCGACGTCACCGTGCAGGCCCAGATCCTGGACCTGCTCCACGAGTTGCGGGCCGAGACCGGCATGGCGCTGCTCCTGGTCACCCACGACCTGGGCGTCGTCGCCGGCAGCGTCGACGACATCCTCGTCATGCGGGACGGGACCGCGGTCGAACGCGGTCCGGTCGCGAGCGTGCTCGATGCGCCGGCGGCGGCCTACACCCGGGCGCTGCTGACCGCGGTCCCGCGGCTGGACGGGCCCGTGCCGGCGGCGGCCGACACCGACGTCGAGGCCGAGACCGAGACCGACGTCGAGGCCGACGGTGAGCCCGAGAACGCGGCCGCGGCATTGAGCGGTTCCGCCGAGGACACCCCCGCGGTGGCCGCCGGCGCTAGGGCGCCCTCGTTCGTGAAGGACCAGCCCTCCCCGGCCCGGGGCGCGGGTCGCGTACCGGCGGCGGACGACGGCGCGTTGCTCGTGGCCGAGGGCCTCCGGCGGGAGTTCGGGCGCGGACGCCACGCGTTCACCGCGGTGGACGACGTGTCCCTGACCGTGCGCGCGGGCGAAACCCTCGGCGTGGTGGGCGAGTCGGGCTCCGGCAAGACGACGCTCGGCCGGATGCTCGTGCGGCTGCTGGACCCGACCGCGGGCCGCGTCCACTACCGCGGCCGGGACATCGCCGCCCTCGGCGAGAAGGCCCTGCGGCCGCTGCGGCGCGAGCTGCAGATGGTCTTCCAGGACCCGGTCTCCTCGCTCAACCCCCGCCGCAGCATCGGCGAGTCGATCGCCGACCCGCTGCGGGCCGAGGGCCGGCTGACCGACGCGGCCGTGGTGGCCCGGGTGAAGGACCTGCTGGACCGGGTCGGCCTCGACCCGGACTGGTACCACCGCTACCCGCACGAGTTCAGCGGCGGCCAGCGCCAGCGCGTCGGCATCGCTCGGGCGCTGGCGCCCGAGCCGAAGCTGATCGTCTGCGACGAACCGGTGTCCGCGCTGGACGTCACCACGCAGGCGCAGGTCGTTGCACTGCTGGGCGAACTCCAGCGCGACCTCGGCCTGGCGCTGGTCTTCATCGCCCACGACCTGGCCGTCGTGCGGCAGGTCAGCGACCGGGTCGCGGTGATGCGCGGCGGCCGGATCGTGGAGTCCGGCACCGTCGACGAGGTGTACGACGCGCCTCAGGACCCGTACACCAAGGGCCTGCTGGCCGCCGTGCCGGTGCTCGATCCGGCCGAGGCGGCCGGCCGCCGGGAGAGCCGCCGCGCCCTGCGGGACGTGATGGTGACCGCACACTAGATCGCCACAACGTCTCCCGCTGGGAGAAGTTACGTCGCTTCACCCCTTTTGGTGGCGCGGCGGACAACCGTCCGTCGCGCCACTGCCGTACCGGCATACCGTCGTCGGGCCGGGCAACGCCTGGCAGATGACCGCAACACCGGGCACACGGCGCGAAAGGAGGCGTACCCGTGCGGATCGCACTGCTCACCGAGGGTGGGTATCCGTATGCGCGAGGTGAGGGAGGCGCCTGGTGCGACCGGCTCGTGCGCGGGCTGCCGCACCACGACTTCGACGTCTACGCGCTCAGCCGTTCGCCGCGCGGCGAGGAGGGCGGGCAGGTCGCGCCGCCCGAACAGGTGCGGCGGGTGCTCACCGAGCGGCTGTGGGGCGCCCCGCCGGCCGGCGGCGCGGCCGACCGCAGCCGGGCCGCGCGCCGGGCACGGGACGCCGCCTTCCGCTGGCACTTCGGCGAGTTCACGGCCGCGCTGGCCGGCGGCCGGGACGCCTCCCACCCCAACGAGCGCGCCGAACGGTTCGCCGCCGGGCTCTACGGACTGGCCGAGTCCGCCGCGGAACACGGCGGCCTGCCCGCCCTGCTCACCGGCCACGACGCGCTCGTGCTGCTGGAGACGGCGTGCCGTGCGCCCGGCGTACGCCCCCTGATCGGCGACGCCACGGTGTCCGAACTCCTCACCGTCACCGCCCTGCTGGAGCGCCAGCTGCGGCCGCTGTCCCTGCCCTGGTACGGCCCCGGCGAACTCGGCGCCGCCGACGTGTGCCACGCCGTGTCCGGCGGTCCCGCGATGCTGCCGGGACTGCTGGCCAAACGGTTCTGCGGCACCCCGCTCATGGTCACCGAGTACACCGTGCGGCTGCGGGAGGCCCTGCTGGCCCACCGCGCCGCCGGATTCACCCCCGCCGTCCGCGCGTTGCTCGGCACCTACCACCGGCTGCTGGCCGGCGAGGGCTACCGGACCGCCGCCCTCGTCACCCCCGGCTCCACCCACGTCCGCCGCTGGCAGGAGCGCTGCGGCGCGCCGCGCGAGCGGATGCGGACGGTGTACCCGGGGATCGACGCCACCCGCTTCGAACGCGCCGGGGAGGCGGCCGAGGCGGAGGCCGCGGCGCCGGCCGCGCACGCCGACCCGACCGTGGCCTGGGTCGGCCGCGCCGAGCCCGCCAAGGACCTCATCGCTCTGCTGCACGCCTTCCACGCGATACGCAAGGAGGAGCCGCAGGCACGCCTGCGGGTCTTCCACCTCCGCGGTGCGTCCGACGCCGCCGGCTACCTCGACCACTGCCGCTCGCTCGCCGCCCAGCTCTTCCCCGACGAGGCGGCCCACGCCCACGCGGTCGGTGAGAGCCCGGTCAGCTTCGAGGAGATCGGTTCGCCGGGCGCCGCGGAACTCGCCGACGCCTACGCCGCGGGCGACGTCGTGGTGCTGTCCAGCACCGCGGAGGGCTTCCCGCTCACCCTCGTCGAGGCGATGCTCTGCGGGCGGCCCACGGTCTCCACCGACGTGGGCGCGGTCCGCGAGGTCATCGGCGGCACCGGCCTGGTCGTGGCGCCGCGCAACCCCAAGGCGCTCGCCGAGGCGACGCTGGCGCTGCTGCGCGGGCCGGAACGCGCGGCCCGGCTCGGCGCGGCGGCCCGGGAGCGGGCGCTGGCGCTCTTCACGGTCGGGCGGTGCGTGGACGCGTTCCGCGAGAGCTACCTGGACGTGGTGGCCCACCACCCCGTCCCGCGTGAGCCGTTCTGGTCGTCCGCGGGCGAGCCCCGCCCCTTCACCAGCCCCGCCGAGTCCTGGTCACCCACCCGCCTGGCCCCCTCCCTTCTCTCCGGAGACGTCCCCCGATGAGTCCTCGCCCCGCGACCCCAGCGGACATCGCCCCCCTCCACCTCTCACCCGCGCCTGCGTCCGCGCCCTCGACGTCCTCGGTGGAGGCCCCGCCCGCTGAGTCCGCAGCGTCCGCTGAGTCCGCGGCCTTCGCCGAGCTGTGGGGGAGGCCTGTGCGGCCGGCATCCGACGGCGGTTCGTCCGCGGAGGCGGGCGCTGCGGCGGAGGCGGGCGGTGAGGCGGAGGCCGGCGTCGAGGTCGAGGTGGAGACCGAGGACGTCTCCGAGCCGGGCGACGAGCAGCCCGCGGCGGCGGGCGCCGGGTTCGCCGAGCTGTGGAAGATGGCCGCCGAGGTGCTGGAGCCGGAGCCGTCCGGTGCCAAGGCCGAGGCCGAGGCCGCGTCCCAGCATGCGGAAGCCGGTGCCGGGCCGCGGGACGACGACGCCGTTGCGGCCGCACCCGAAGGCCCGGCTCCCGGGGCGGGAACGTCCGCGGCGGGCGGCACGACGGCCACCGGGCAGCCGGTCACGGTCCCCGAGACGCCCACCGGACGGTGTGCGACGGACGAGCCCCGGCCGGACGGCGGCCCGGCGGACGCCGCGACGGCGGAAGCGCCTGCGCAGGAGATCCCGTCGGCCGGGGCGACCGGCCCCGCGGGGGCGGCGCGCGAACGAACAACCGCCGCCGCAGACGGTGGACCCGGATGTGCCGAATCGATTTGGCAGCCCGCCACACCGGCCGCGACCCCTGCAGTACCGGCGCCGGCCCAGGGGCCGACCGAGAGCGCGGACCTCGGGCCCGCGGTGGCAGGGAGCGCGGGCGCCGGGATCGCGGAGGCCGGGACCGCGAACTCCGGGATCGCGACGCCCGATCGCGGGGGCGTACGCACCGCGGACCCCGGGACCGCGGCGTCCGTTCACGCGGCGGCTCCCGGCAGCCCGGCCTCCGCCAAGGCGGCACCCCGAAAGGCGCCGCCCGGGCGCACGCCCTCCGGGGACGCGGCCTCCTCCCGCGACGCGGCCCCCTCCCGCGCGTCGTCCCGGGACGCACCCCCGACTGCTCCCGCCTCCGGGGGACTTCCCCGCAGGCGAGGCCCCGCGGACCCGGTGCGGCAGGTGATGCACCGGCATCAGGACCTGATCGCGGGGGCCGTGGACGTGTGGGAGATCGCCGCCGGGCTGGAGGCCCACGGCGTGACCGACGTGGACGCGCGCCGACTGCGGCACCGTGACGTGTTCGGGCTGGCGGAGGAGCTGTACGCCCGGGTGCCCCGGGCCGGCCAGGCCGCCGCGGCGGTACGGGGGAAGCGGGAGAGCGCCTGGCTGAACCCGGCCGGCGCGGCCCGCTACCTGCTGCCGGGCGCGGTGTGCGCGGTGGCGTCCCGCTTCCTGCCGGACCCGGCCGTCACCGCCCTCGTGCTGCTCGCCGGGTACGCGGTCCTGCGCCGCGGCCCGCTGCACGCCCGCGGGCCGCTGGCCGCCCTCGCGGCCTGCGTCCTGCTGGCCCTGACCACACCCACCGCGCCCGGCCTCGCCGCGAGCCTGCTGCCCGCGGCGTACTGCGCGCACTGGTTCGCGGTCCGCTCCCGGGCCCAACTCGCCCCCAGCCAAAGCCTGGACGACTTCGCCGACGCCGTCCGCCCGCGGTTGGGCGCCGCTCTCGCCGGATACACCGTCGTCCTGGTCGCGCTGCTGGGCGTGGCCGGACCGGTGGCCACGCCCGCCGCGCTCGGGCTGCTGCTGTTCACCGCCCGGCTGCTGGCCCTGCACGGCCGGGCCGCCTTCGCCGCGGCGGTGCTCGCCGCGGCCTGCGCCGCCGAGGCGCCGTTCCGGCTGGCCGCCGCCCTCGGGACCGGCGGCCCGCACGGCACCGCGCAGGCCCTGGTCTGCGCGGCCGCCGCCGCCGTGGCCGTCGTGCAGGCGTTCCGCGTCCTGCCCCGCGCCGCGGCCCATCGACCGAACTGACTCCGTACCCCGGTACGCGACGTACGAGCCACCCAGGAGAACGACCCGTGACCACGCAAGCCACCCCGACCACCCCGCGCGCCGCGGGCGCGCACCGCAGGCCCGGAGGCAGCCGATGAGAGCGCTGCTGCTCGGAGCCGACGGCTTCCTCGGGCGCCATGTCGCCGAGCGCCTGCTCGCCGACCCGGCCGTCCAGCTCACCGCGCTCGGCAGGAGCGACGACGCCGACGTGCGGTTCGACCTGTCGTCCGGCGCCCCCGGGGTCCTCGCCCGGTTCCTCGACGCCGTGCACCCGGGCGTCGTCATCAACTGCGCCGGCTCGACCCGCGGCAACGCGCGCGACCTGACCCGGCAGAACACCGTCGCCGTCGCGACCATCTGCGAGGCGCTGCGGCGCAGCGGGATCGGCGCGCGGCTGGTGCAGGTCGGCTGCGGTTCGGAGTACGGGCCCTCGCCGGTCGGCGCGTCCACCGGGGAGGACGCCGCGCCGCGGCCCGGCGGCCCGTACGGGGTGAGCAAGCTGGCCGCCACCGAGCTGGTGCTCGGCTCGGGGCTGGACGCGGTGGTGCTGCGGGTGTTCAGCCCGGTCGGCCCCGGCACCCCGACCGGCGCGCCCCTCGGCCGGATCGCCGAGGCGCTGCGCCGGGCCATGCAGAACGGTGACGGCGAGCTGAAGCTCGGCGGGCTGGCGGTGCAGCGCGACTTCGTGGACGTGCGCGACGTCGCACGCGCCGTGCACGCCGCGTCGCTGTCGGCGGCGCAGGGCGTGGTGAACATCGGCAGCGGCCGGGCGGTCCGGATGCGGGACATGGCCGCGGCGCTCGCGCACGTCGCGGGCTTCGACGGCGTGCTGCACGAGGTGGACGAGCCGCACACCCCGCCGGTGCAGCCGCCGTACCCCGACGGCTGCGGGCTGTGGCAGCAGGCGGACGTCCGCACGGCCCGCGACCGGCTCGGCTGGCGGCCCCGGATCGGCCTGGAGGAGTCGCTGGCCGACGTGTGGATGGAGGCGGCATGCCGCGTCTGATCCCCTCCCGCACCCCGCTCCCGGCCGCCGGGTGCGACGGCGGTGGCCGCACCGGCTTCGGCGTGCCCGCCTTCGCCCACCCGCTGGTCGCGCCCGCCGAGTGGGCCGAGCTGGCCCGGCCGGGCACGCCGCTGGACTGGGTCGCGTTCGACGTGTCGCGCGGCCCCGGCAGCCGCAGCGACCCGCTGTACACCGAGGCGCTGACCCGCGTCCGTGAGAACGGCGTCCCGGTCCTCGGACTGCTGGACTGCGCGCACGGCACGCGGCCCTTCGGTCAGCTGGTCTCCGACGCCTCGCACTACCTGGACTGGTACCGCGTGGACGGCTTCTACCTGGACCGCGCGCCGACCCTGCGGGTGGAGACGTCCGAGTGCCGCCGGGTGGTCAGCACGCTGCGCGCCCTGCTGGAGAAGGAGCACGAGCGGCGGCACGACAACGGTGCCGGCGGTGCTGACGGTGCCGACGGGCAGCCGGACGGTGTCGCGGGCCCGGACGCGGCGGGGGGTCCCGCTCGGCGCGTGCCCCGGATCGTGCTGTCGCCCGGCGTCTACCCCTACCCGGGCTACGCGGACATCGCCGACCAGGTCGTGGTCTTCAACGGTGCCTGGACCCGCTACCGCTGGTCGGAGGCCCCGGAGTGGTCGGCGGCCTATCCGGCGTCCCGGTTCGCGCACCTGGTGCACGGCCTGTCCGCGGCCCACCTGGACGAAGCGCTGCGGATCGCCCGCTGGCAGGGCGCCGGTACGGTCTGCATGACCGACCGGAGCGCGCTGGAGGGCGCCGATCCCTGGGCGGGTCTACCCGCCTACTGGCACGAAGTGGTGCGAAAGGTGTGAGCCTGGCGGGTGGGCGGCGAGGGACGGCCGTCCGCCCACCATGTGGCCGGGAAATGTCTCGGTCCTCGGACCGGGTGTCTTGGAATGAAGACGGGCGTGGCAGTGTTGCACGAAAGCGTGTGCGTGCCGGCTCCCGGGCCGGGCCGTGCGTGTCCTGTCTGATGACCGACCAACCGTATTGCTGAGGTCCCTGTGTCGCTGCCACCCCTGGTCGAGCCGGCCGACGAGCTCACCGTTGACGAGGTCCGCAGGTACTCGCGTCACCTGATCATCCCCGATGTGGGCATGGACGGGCAGAAGCGGCTGAAGAACGCCAAGGTGCTGTGTGTGGGCGCCGGCGGCCTCGGTTCGCCGGCCCTGATGTACCTGGCCGCGGCGGGCGTCGGCACGCTCGGCATCGTGGAGTTCGACGAGGTCGACGAGTCGAACCTGCAGCGCCAGATCATCCACAGCCAGGCCGACATCGGCCGCTCCAAGGCCGAGTCCGCCCGCGACTCCGTGCTGGGCATCAACCCGTACGTGAACGTCGTCCTTCACGAGGAGCGGCTCGAGGCCGACAACGTGATGGACATCTTCGCCCAGTACGACCTGATCGTGGACGGCACCGACAACTTCGCCACCCGCTACCTGGTCAACGACGCGTGTGTGCTGCTCAACAAGCCCTACGTGTGGGGCTCGATCTACCGCTTCGACGGCCAGGCGTCCGTCTTCTGGTCCGAGCACGGCCCCTGCTACCGCTGCCTGTACCCGGAGCCCCCGCCGCCGGGCATGGTCCCGTCCTGCGCCGAGGGCGGCGTCCTCGGCGTGCTGTGCGCGTCCATCGGCTCGATCCAGGTCACCGAGGCGATCAAGGTGCTGGCCGGCATCGGTGACCCGCTGGTCGGCCGGCTGATGATCTACGACGCCCTGGAGATGCAGTACCGCCAGGTCAAGGTCCGCAAGGACCCGGACTGCGCGGTGTGCGGCGAGAACCCCACGGTCACGGAGCTCATCGACTACGAGGCCTTCTGCGGCGTCGTCTCCGAGGAGGCCCAGCAGGCCGCGGCCGGCTCCACGATCACTCCGAAGCAGCTCAAGGAGTGGATCGACGACGGCGAGAACATCGAGATCATCGACGTCCGCGAGCCGAACGAGTACGAGATCGTGTCCATCCCGGGCGCGAAGTTGATCCCGAAGAACGAGTTCCTGATGGGCACCGCGCTGTCGTCGCTGCCGCAGGACAAGCGGATCGTGCTGCACTGCAAGACCGGTGTCCGCAGCGCCGAGGTGCTCGCCGTCCTGAAGTCGGCCGGCTTCTCGGACGCGGTCCACGTCGGCGGCGGCGTCATCGGCTGGGTCAACACCATCGAGCCCCACAAGCCGGTCTACTGAGCGGCTGATCCGGCGGGCTGCGGCGATGTGCCGCGGCCCGCCTTTTCGTTGGGTGCTCCGGTGAGGCGGGGTCAGGCCGGGGGCGGGGGTCAGGCCGTGAGGGTGTAGGTGGTGCCGACGCTGGTCTGGACCCAGGCGTCGGGGAGGGCCGCGGCCAGGGTGTGCTGGGCGCGCCAGCCGGTGCAGTGGCCGGGGACGATCAGCTCGGGGGCGAGCTCGGTGAGCGCGGCCACCGTCGGGGCGATGACCGGCTCGAAGGCGGGACCGCTCAGGTGGAAGCCGCCGACGAGGGCCAGCAGCCTGCCGACGCCGGTCAGCCGCATCGCGTGCCGGACGATGTTGACCACTCCGGCGTGGCCGCACCCGGTGACGATCACGAGCCCGCGGCCGCGCACATGGACGACGAGCGCCTGGTCGTCGATCACCAGGGGGTCGTGCCGCCAGCCGTCGCCGTCCCAGGCCTGATGCGCCGGCGGCATGCCGTGCTCGAACTCGGTGACGCGGTCCACCTCGCCGGTGATCAGGACGCCCCCGGCCAGCAGCGACGGCTGCCGCCGCTCGACGACCTCGAACCCTTCACGTTCCAGGGCGCCCCGCGACAGCGTGGGCATCTCCAGACCCTGGCCGGCGGGCAGATTCAGGCGGCGGCGGGTCCAGACCGCGGGGTGGACGGTCAGCGGCAGGCCGGAGCGTCCGCGCAGCCGGGCCAGGCCGTCGAAGCCGCCCGCGTGGTCGAAGTGCCCGTGGCTGAGCACGACGCCCTGGATGCCGCCGACGTCGACGCCGAGCCGCTCGGCGTTCACCGCCAGCCCGTCGGCCGACGCGCCGGTGTCGAAGAGCAGCGTGCTGCTCGCGTTCCCGGTGCGGACGGCGACCAGGGCGGAGAAGCCGTGCTCGGCACGCAGCCCCGCGACCGTCTCGCCGCCGGCGAACTGCCGCGCGGCGGTCCGCCCGCTTCCGATCGACGCCCGGGCGACCCCTTCGGCGGAGGGCAGCAGGGCGTCGAAGCTGTTGTCGACCATCGTCGTGATCCTGACCTCGTCGACCTCGGGCAGCGTCACCGGGTCGACCGCCGTTCCCTCCGCGGCGCGCGGCGCCGACCAGGCCGCCTCGGCCGCCGAGTGCCCGTGATCGTCACACATACGGGAAAGCCCCTCCTCCGGTCCGGACCGCGAGCGGCGCACAGGTGCCGCGCGGAGTCATCCTTGCCCGCGCTCGGGCGGGACGACCACCTCGACGGTCCCGGTGGCCACGTCGTACACGAGCCCCGAGACGAGGATCCCGGCCGGGAGTTCGCGCCGCAGAACGCCGACGTCGACGGCGACCGCGGCGCGCGGGTCGGTGACGGCCTTGGCGTCCACGCCTCCGGCCGGAACCTCGAAGTAGTCGCCCAGCAGTTCGGGGAACGCGGCCAGGTCGGTGATCCCGCAGTCGGTGTGGTGCAGGACCGCGTAGTGGGTGGCGCCCGTGCGGGAACCGCCCGTGCGGGCCTCCACCACCTTCGCGAGCATCCCCAGCATCCGGAGTGTCGCGGGGGTGACCCGCCCTCCGACGTTGCGGATCACCGCCGCCTCGCCGAGTTCGAGTCCGAGCACGTGGGACGGGTCGACCCGGGGGTCGACGCATCCGATGACCGTCAGACCGCCGCTCGGCAGCAGCTTGAGGCCGGCGAAGGTTCCGCCGTCGGCGAACCCGGCGTTCCGCCGAGCCAGTTCGTCCGTGGTGAGCACTGTGACGGCACCCTTCTGGCGCTGGGCCGGGACCCCGGTGACGCCCATGAGCACTCCCGGGTGCCGTCCATCCTGGCCTGCCGCCACTTCCCCGGCGTGGTCCGACACGGCGCGTCGGCGCCGAGGCGTGCCGTCCGGCCGGCGCCGAATGCCGGCCGGCCCGGAGCGCGGGTCAGCGGTTGACGGCCTGGATCTCCCGGACGGTGACCGGTGTCGGGTCGCTGACGGTCGCGGGGTCGAAGCCGCCCGTGTTCCCGTCCGAGCCCCGCCACGTCACGTTCCACACGGCGGTGACGTTGAGCTGGAACGGGCCGCGGTTCTGCGTGGAACGCTGGTAGGTGACACCGCACGGCGGGGTCGCCCCGGGGTCGCCGTTGTAGTCGGCCCCGACCGTGCCGTTGGCACCGACAGGGCAGTCACCGCCGCCGGGGAAGACCTGGGCGTCGGGCGTGCCCGGGTCGATGTGGACGCCGTGCGTTTCCGCGGTGGTCTCGGCCCAGAGCGTGGCGCCGCCCCCGAGGTCGACGCTGGCCCGGACCACCACCGGCGCGAGATTCTCCTGGAGCTTCACCCACGTCGGCAGGTTGACGGTCTGGGTGCCCCGCGGGTTGGTCGTGATCTCGACGCCCGGGACCTCGGTGCTGGCGGCCGCGATTTTGGCCAGCATGTCGGTGGTGATGACGTTCGGCGTTCCGGCGGGCGGCAGTTGACCGTTCGGCACCCACATCGGCAGCGTGGAGTTGCAGTTGAAGCGGTCGGGGCTGGTCGAGTCGGGGTTCTCGAACGGGCCCCAGAACTGCCCCTTGCCCTCCTGGTCGAGGTTGAAGTTCTTGTAGCCGTCGCCGCCGCCGCTCCAGGTGTAGCCCTCCTCGTAGTGACGGCGGTACTCGTCCATCGCCTGCATCGCGTAACTGGGCTGGCCGGGATAGGCGTCGGTGTCCTTGACCTGCTTCTCGACCATCTTCTTGAAGTCGGCCGGCCCGCCGATCGGCCCGATCCAGCACGGCGGGGGAGTCCAGCTCGCGCCGGAGGAGGTGAGCGGCTTCGAGGTGCTGCCCGCCTTGTTGGAGGACGTGACGGTCACGCCCCTGACCTGGGCGCCGATGGTGCCGTTGCCGCTGCTGCCCGAGGTGGTCTTCGAGACGTCGCTGTTGGCGAAGGCCGTGCCCGCGGTCGCCACCACGGCGACCCCGGCGAGCACCAGCCCCCGGCCGATCAGCGACATCGGTATCACTGCTCGCATTCCAGTGCCTTCCCCTTGACCGTGATCGAGTTGGCCTGCCACAGCTCCTTGCCGGTGGGGAGCTTCGCCATCACGATGTCGAACAGCGAGTAACTCGCGTCGTCGGCAGGGGTGATGTGCACCTTCCCGGTGGGGATCTCCTTGCTGTACAGCTTGCCCTGGTCGTTGCACAGGGTGATCTCGACGGCCTCGCCGCTCTTGCTCACCGCGACCTTCGGCCGGTAGTACCGATCGGTGCCGGTGAGGGTGAGCCGGCGCTGCACGTTCTGCCGCACGTAGTTCTGCGCGTAGGACAGCGCGCCGCCCGCCGCGTAGGCGCTCAGCGACGCGTCGTGCGGGTTCTGCTCGACCACCGCGTGGGTGATCGCCTGGATGTAGTCGGCCGCGCCGGTCAGCGCCGCGGCCGGGGCGTGGTCGGCGGGCGTCCCGAAGTCGAAGACGACCCGGAGACCGGCCGGCAGGGCGAGCAGCGCGTCGACCGTCGGCGGCGGCCCGGTGGGAGCGGCCGTCGGGGAGGCGGAGACCGGGGCCGTGGTCGCCGGGCCGCCCTTGTCGATGGTGGCGGAGCCGCCGGAGTCCGAGCCGCACGCGCTCAGTGCCAGAGCGCCGACAACCGCCAGGGCGGTGGCGAGAACCGGGGAAACCGGAGTGGCTCGCATGGCTCGCATCGTCGTGGGCTCCCCGATCCGTGATGGCCGGGGACACCGCACAGGCATGGCTTGATCACTCCCGCTGGTCCCCGTATCCAGGCTGAAAACCACCGTACCGAAAGGGCGGTGGCGGCATCGAGTCCCGGAGCGTGCGGATTGCGTCACGGGCATGTCACGCGGGCGGACCTCCTCCGGCCGGGCCGCGTGGCGGCAAGCGGAGGCCGACCGGCCCGCGCGGAAGGTGAGCTCACGAGGTGTCACCTGCGCCCGTGCGCCGGGCCGGACGGGGTTCGCACAGGTGCCCGGGCTGTAGTTCGCCGGTGAGAACTGTGACGGGACGATGACACTTCTGTGCGGTGAATGTGGTCGGCCGCGCGATACGGTCAGGGCTTCCCGCGTGTGATTGCCGCGGGGCAACAGACATCAGGCATCAAGGGGGACCACAGGTGACATCGCTTCACCCTCGTCGTGCGAAGCGCGGCCTCCGGGCCCGCGCCGTGGCCGTCGCGGCAGGTGCGCTCGCCGTGACGCTGGGCGCCACCGTCGCCGCCAGCGCGGACAGCGCGACGGGAACGGTCAGCGGGACGCAGCAGGCGCAGCACTTCGCCCCGGCGAAGTCCACTTTCAGCTCCGCCCAGGACAGCACCGACCCGAACGTCGGCTGGTCGTTCAGCATCAACGGCCGCGACTCCGGCGGCACGGTCTGGGCCTACCCGCCCAAGTCCGGCGGCGGCTTCGGCGCGCGCGACCAGATCGGCACCGGCTTCGGCAGCGCCAACGCGTTCTTCCAGAACAACTCGAACAACGACAAGTACGTCAACCTGTACGCCCGGTTCGGCGGCACGCTGCGCATGTACGGCAGCTCGGTGAGCTCCGGCGACGTCATCGGCAGCGGCTGGCAGGTCTACAACTCCTTCGTGACGCCGGGCAACATCGGCGGCGCGGCGTACCCGGACCTGCTGGCCCGCGACACCGGCGGCACCCTGTGGGTCTACCTGTCCTACAGCAACGGCCGTTTCACCGCCCGCACCAAGGTCGGCGCCGGCTGGCAGATCTACAACCAGATCGCCGGCCGCGGTGACCTGAACGGTGACGGCAAGGCGGACATCGTCGCGCGCGACGGGTCCGGTGTGCTGTGGCTCTACAAGGGCACCGGCGACTACCACAAGCCGTTCCTCGCCCGCACCCGGATCGGTGCCGGCTGGAACATCTACAACAAGATCCTCGGCCTGGGCGACAGCAACGGCGACGGCCGCAACGACCTGATCGCCCGCGACGGCAGCGGCAACCTGTACCTGTACCCGGGTACCGGCAACGCCGCCGCGCCGTTCGGCCCGCGCCAGAAGATCGGCACGAGCTGGAACACCTACAACTACCTGTTCTGACCGGACCGGTGGCCGCCGCGGACCGCGCGGTGGACCAGTCCGAAGCCGGGGGCCCGGTGGCCGCGCGTCGCGCGCGGCCACCGGGCCCCCGGTGTTTCCCCGGCCGCCGCGGCTAGTGCAGGCGGATGGCGAACAGGCCGCGGCCGTGGGTGGCCGCGTAGATCCGGCCGTCAGGGCCGGGCTTGAGCTGCAGCACCGCCACCGCGGGCAGCGAGCCGACGCGCTCCCAGGCGGTGTGGTGCGGCGCGCGGTAGACCACGCCGAGGTCGGTGGCCAGCATCAGGCCGCCGTTCGGCAGGGTGAGCAGCGCGTTGGAGGGCACGTCCGGCAGGTTCGCGGAGACGTCCTTCCAGGTGGTGCCGCCGTCGGTCGACTCGAAGACGTGGCCGAAGCCGGCGCCCGGTCCCTCCGTCCACTGGCGGGAGAAGCCGTTGACGGCCAGGTAGACGTGCGAGGAGTTCGCCGGGTCGATGGCCAGGCCGGCCAGGTAGCGGTTCGGCACGGTGCCGTTCGCCCCGGTCGCCGGCAGGTTCACCTGGTGCCAGCCGGTCCCGTCGGCGTTGCCGACCGCGAGCCCGCGGGTGAAGCCCTGGTTGTTGCAGGGGCCGCACCAGGCCGCGTAGACCTTGCCGCCCTGCGCGGCCACGGCGGTGGCGGTGTGGCCCGCGCCGAGGTCGAAGGCGTTCGTCCACTCGCTGGAGCTGCGGATGGCGTAGCCGTGGGTCTGCACCCACACGTGCCGGCCGCCGGCGATCCAGGTGTTGCCGTCCTTGGTGTCGACGGTCAGCGGGGCGGTGAAGCGGGCCTCGCTGGTCGCGTTGTCCGGCGGAGCCACCGAGTAACTCGTGATCTTCGAGGGGTCGTTCACCCAGGCGCCGTCGTTGACCGCGCAGTTCTGGGTGACGTTGACCGCCAGGTAGACGTACTCCTGGGCGATGTTGCAGCCGTTGGCCGGGTCGGTGAGCGTGTCGCCGCCGTCACCGCCGAAGTTGGAGCCCATCACCTTGTCGCCGGGCCGCAGGATCGACTGGCCGTTGTCCTGGAGGCCGCCGTTGACGGCGACACCGTGGCGGGCCGCGGGGTCCACGCCGATGCCGACCGAGTAGTACTGCAGGGTGTCGATGGTGCCGTCGTTGGTGGACACCCAGTCGGTGGCGTGACCGTCCGCGTCGGTGCGGCCGTTGAGCGGGCGCTTGTAGACCCCGCCGTCGTCGCCGACGAACACGTACGGCTTGCCGTGGTAGCTGCCGACGGCGACCGCGTGCTGGTCGGCGTGCGTCGTCGGGTTGCAGTCACCGGTCTGCTTGGACGGGTCGATGCTCCAGCACGGGAACCCGAAGTTCCAGTACGGGCCGACGGCCGACCAGGAGGAACCGGCGTCCTTGGTCTCGAAGACCTCCTCGAGACCGGCGTACACGTGGTTCGCGTCGGTCGGGTCGACCTGCAGGAACTCGTTGTACCAGGCCTGCACGCCGGGCATGTAGCCCGGATCGGTCAGCGCGGAGCCGGAGCCGACGAGCGTCTCGGTGTCCGCGATCCGCGTCCACGAGCCGAACGGGTCACCGGACCGCGAGACGTAGATGCCGTCCAGGTTGCTGTCCGGGTCGGTGGCCAGTGCGGTCGGCGACTGCACGATGGCGTAGTAGCGCGACCCGTTCGCGGCCCGGGCGAAGGTGACGTTGCCGACCGTCCCGGCGTCGGTGGGCAGGGCGCCCAGCGAGCTGACGCGGGTCCAGGTGCCGCCGACCTTCTGGTAGAAGCCGTTGTAGTCGTCACCGCTGCGCCAGCCGACCGCCAGCATGACCCTCGACGGGTTCCTGGGGTCGATGGCGACGTCGTTGGCGATGTTCTTGTACGGCGCGTTCGGGTCGGTGGCCAGCGAACCCCCGGGCAGATAGGCCGGGTTGGGGGCGAACTCCAGCTTCCACGGGCCGCGCAGGTCCTTCGTGGAGTGGCTCCACACACCGCGGGTGGTGGACGCCCAGACCTTGTCGCCGCCGAACCGCAGGGTGTGGATCGAGGTGGAGTCCAGCTCGGCGCCGCCGACGCGGTCGTACCGGCTGAACGTCCCGGAGTGGGGGTGGTCCAGGACGTACACGCCACTGCCGAGGTAGGCGTCGGCGTTGGTGGTGGCCTCGCCGGTGCCCAGCCACAGCCGGCCGCCGCCGTCCAGCGCGAGCGCGCCGGTCGCCTGCGCGGGCAGGGCGTCGCTGATCGGCTGCCAGTGGCCGCCGCCGGTCGACGAGCGCCACACGCCGCCGCCGGCCGAACCCTCGTACACATAGCCGTCGTCGTCCGCCGCCAGCGCCGAGGCGCGGCCGGTCACCAGTCCGGCGCCGCCGCTGGAGTTGGAGTCGTAGTCGCGGTAGCGCGGGTCGTCGGAGTTGTACGGCAGGCCTGTCACGTGCTGCCAGTGCCCGCCGGTGTTCGTGAGGGCGTTCATCTGGTTCCAGGCGGCGCTGAAGGCGCCGGGCAGCAGCGTGCCGGGCGAGGTACGCGCCTCGGCGAACTGGTCCGCGCCCTCCGCGATCTCGTCGGACTCCTCGCCGCCGTCGTCGCCGCCCCCGTCGGAGGCCGTCGCCTGTGCCGTGAAGGCCCGCGGGTGGGTGGCCGGGTGACCGGGCGCGGCGGCCGCAGGTATGGCGAACAGTGCTGCCAGCGCAGTGGCGGCTGAGATCGTCAGCCAGCGTCTCCTGCGGGATGGTGCGTTCACAGATCCTCCCCGAACGTGCATGGAATGAGCCGTTCGCACGGCACCCGATCACGTCGGAGGGATCAAGGAGGCGCAGGCGCGGGAGATTTGGCCTAAATTTTGGCAAGGACCTGGCAAGGAACTGGCCACGTTCACCGGGCCGGGGCGCTCCTGTCGGACCTCCCGGGCGAAGCATCGACAGGGCTGATGGATCCTACAGTTGGCCCTTGCGGCTGAGGTGGGTGAAGGCGAGCCAGCCGGGCAGCACGGGCAGCCAGAAGGTCAGCAGGCGGAAGAACAGCACCGCCGGCGTGGCCACCTCCTTGGGCAGGCCCGCCGCGATCAGACCACCCGTCAGGGCGAGTTCGACGGCGCCGACACCGCCGGGCGTGGGCGCCGCGGACCCCAGCGCGTTGCCCGCGAGGAAGACCACCGCGATCGCCGCGTAGCTCAGGTGCCCGCCGAACGCCCGCACGCAGCCGTCCAGGCAGATCACGAAGCACACCGTCAGCATCAGCGTGCCGCCGATGCCGGTGAGCAGCTTCGCGGGCCGCTGCAGCACGTCCAGCATGCGCGGCACCACACCCGCGAACAGCGCCCGCACCCGGGTCGAGACGAACCGGCGCAGCGCCGGCACCGCCGTGACCACCAGCACCAGCACGCCCGCGGTCAGCAGCCCGGCCATCACCGTGCGCGACGGCGACAGCGACGGCGTCTTCTCGGTGCCGGTGATGAAGCCGAACGTCATCAGCAGCAGGACGTGCGCGCCCAGGCCCACGAGCTGGGACGCGCCCACGCTCGCCACCGCCAGGCCCGGCCGCACCCCCGCCTTCTGCAGATAGCGGGTGTTCAGCGCCACACCGCCGACCGCGGCCGGCGCCACCAGCTTCACGAACGACCCGGCGACCTGCGCCATCACCGTGCGCATCAGCGACAGCCGCTCCGGAACGAACCCCGACAGCGCGCACGCGGCCGCCACGTAACTGGCCGCCGACCCCAGGACCGCGATCACGGCCCACTGCCAGTCGGCGTTCGCGATGGCGTGGCCGATCGGCACCGAGCTGAGCTGCGAGAGCAGGAAGTACGCGGCGAAGGCGCCCGCGATGACGGTGATCAGCGTGCGGGGCTTGATCCGCTCCAGCCGCACCGGCTCCACCGGAGCCTGCGGCCGGATCAGCAGCACCTGCCGGCGGATCCGCGCGAGCAGGTCCTCCTCGCGGGCCTCCTCCAGCGCGTCCTCGATCGCGCGCTTCTCCGCCTTGTCCTCGGCCTTGCGCTCGGCCTTCGACGGCACCTTGGCCGACGTCTCGCCACCGGGCCGGGAGTGCCGCGCCTCCAGGGCGCGGTGCTCCTCCCGGGCCTCTTTCTCCTTCGCCGACGCCGCCAGCACCGCCTCGCGCTCGCGCTGGGCCCTGGCCCGCCCCAGCACCTTGAGCCGGCCGCGGGTCGCCCGGCTGAGCGCGATGGGCTGCAGCAGCGGCAGCGAGTCGGCGACGGTGTCCGGGCCGAGCACCGCCAGCGCCGAGGCCACCGCGCGTTCCGGGCCCACCCGCAGCGCCATCGTGGTCAGCAGCTGCGCGATGTCCATCCGCAGCACCAGGTCGCCGGCCGCGATCTCGCCGCCCCGCAGGTCGGTCAGGAACACCCGGCCGCCGCGGTCCACCAGCAGCGACTCACCGACCAGCCGCCGGTGGGCGATGCGCCGCGAGTGCAGCGCCCGCACCTGGGTCCAGGTCTCCTGGAGCAGTCCGTCGGTGATCTCCTCGTCGGACAGCGCGTCCAGGCGCCGGCCGCCGATGTGCTCGTAGACCAGCATCACCGCGTCCGGGCCCAGCTCGGAGGTGGCGATCAGCTTCGGCGCGTTGGCGCCCGCCGCGATCGCCGCGTAGGCCAGCAGCGCCTCCTGCTCCAGGGCCTGCCGCAGCGAGAGCAGACTGCGCCGCTGGGTGATGCCGCCGACCAGCGACAGCCGGCGCCAGGCCCGGTAGAAGAAGCCCTGGGCCTGCTGCTCGCGGTCCACCACGGTCACGTCCAGCGGCGGGCCGTCCTCCAGCGTCACCAGGTACGCCCGGCCGCGGTCGGAGTCCGGGGTCTCCGGCTCGTCCAGGCCGACCCGGCGGGCGGTCAGCGGCGCGAAGCCCACCCGCCGCAGGCCCGCCAGCAGGTTCTGGCCGGTCGGCCGGACGTTCGGCGAGCCGACGGCGTAGACCGTGCCGTGCGCCACCGTCCAGCCGATCAGCACGGTCAGGGCGATGGAGAAGGGTGTGGTGTAGCCGCCCACCAGCACCGCGAAGGCGTCCAGCAGCAGCACGAACCACACCGCGACGCGCCAGCGTGGCCGCCGCGCCATCCCGACCGCCGTGACGTAGGCGATGACCGGCGCGAGATAGCCGTGCACCGGGTCGGTCATGCCGTTGCCGACCGGCGAGGTGTGCGAGAGGGCCTCGCGAATGGCGGCGGGCGCCGAGTTCGTCACCCACAGGTCGGTGGCCAGGGCCGTCCCGTGGGCCAGCACGGCGGCCAGCACGCCGTCGGCGATCCGCAGGCCGTCCCGTTTGGCCAGCCGCTCCACGGCGAAGGCCACCGGCACGATCAGGACCGCGACGCTCGCGGTCAGGCCGGTGAACGACGACAGGAAGCCGGGCGCGTGGTTGGCGCCCTTGGCGATGTCGGTGTCCAGGCCGGTGGTCGTGGCGTGCGCGAACCCGGCGACGGCCAGCACCACCGCGATGCCGAGCACGCCGAACAGGAAGCGCACCAGGTCGGCGGGCCGGTGCACCCGGGCGGCGAGCAGCGGCTCGTCGCCCGAGACGGCGTTCCGGGTGCCACCGGACTCCGGCGGGCCGGGGACCGTGTCGGAGCGCGAGGCGCCGGCCGGGAACCGTCCGAAGCGGCGTCCCCTGCCGGCGTCCTTGCCGTTCCCGGTGCCGTTTTCGGTGCCGGTGCCGTCGGCGGTGTCAGGGTCCTTGCCGGTGCCGGGCCCGCCGCGGCGGCCGTGGTCCCGGCCGTCGCGGTGGTGCCCGTCGTCGTGGTGGTCGCCGCGGCCGCTGTGGTTGCCGTGGGAGGCGCCCTCGCGGTCGCTCATGGGGCCGCCGTCGCGATCGTCACCGTCACGCTTTCCGTCGCCGGCGTTCTCACGGCCGCGGGGGGCGGGAGCGGGCGCGGGCACGCCGTCGGGGGCGGCGGCGGCCGCTCCGGCCTCCCGCGCACCCGTCGGCTCCCCTGTCGCCTGTTCTTGGTCTTCTTGGTCTCGTATCACCAGTCACCGCCCGCACGATGGTGGCACGACGGACCCGGGGAACGCACCGGAACCCCCCGGTGTCGGACGTCTGGGGCAGGATGGGACGGATGAGCGAGGAGTACGACCCGGGAGCCCCCAGCGCCTACGCGGAACGCGTGCTCGACACGGTCGAGCTGATCCCCGCCGGGCGGGTGATGACATACGGCGACGTGGCCGAGTGGCTGGGCGAGGGCGGCCCGCGCCAGGTCGGCCGGGTCATGGCGCTGTACGGCAGCGGCGTGCCGTGGTGGCGGGTCGTGCGGTCCGACGGCGTCCTGCTGCCCGGGCACGAGCGCGACGCGCTCGCGGAGTACCACGCCGAGGGCACCCCGCTGCGCACGAGCGGCCCGGCCGCGGATACGCAACGGGGCCATGTGCCGCGCGTGGACATGCGCCGAGCCCGCTGGGACGGGCAGGGTGCCGCCGACGCCCCGGGAGGCGCCGTCGGCGGGTGACAGCCGGACGCTCATGTCATCCAGCTTCCGGCATCCGGGCGCCTGACATACCCCCGGCTCTCCGTACGGAGTACATTCCTCGACCACCACGAAACCGGCGAACCACGTGAACCCCACTTCTTCTTCCCGACCGAGCCCCGCGGGGACGACCGCCCCGGCACCGGCGCCCGCCCCGGGGGCGCCCGGCGCGCCCGGCGCCGGGGGCGTGCCGAGGGCCCGCGCGGCGGCCGGGGGAGCGGGGTCCGGCGGCTACCGGCTGGTCCACACCTCCGTGGCGCCCGCGGCGCCCCCTGTGCTGGACGCGGCACAGCGCGCGGTGGTTGAGCACCGCGACGGGCCGCTGCTGGTGCTGGCCGGACCCGGCACCGGCAAGACCACGACGCTCGTGGAGGCGGTGACCGCCCGGGTGGCCGCCGGCACCCCGGCCGACCGCATCCTCGTCCTCACCTTCGGCCGCAAGGCCGCCGCCGAACTGCGCGACCGCATGGCCGCCCGGGCCGGCGCCCCGGCGCCCCAGCCCGCCCCCGCGGTGGGCGAGGGCGGGCCTGCGGGTCCCGGGCAGGGCGCCGGGCCGTCCCCCGCCCCGCGGGCTGTGACGTTCCACTCGTTCTGCCACGCCCTGGTCCGCGCGCAGCAGGGCGCGGGCGGGTCCGGGCTGTTCGCCGAGCCGCTGCGGCTGCTGTCCGGGCCCGAGCAGGACCTCGTCGTGCGGGAACTGCTCGCCGGGCAGGCCGCGCTGGCCCGCCAGGGCCGGGCCCGGGTGCGGTGGCCAAACGACCTGCGGGCCGCCCTCGGCACCCGCGGCTTCGCCGACGAGGTGCGGGCCGTGCTGGCCCGCACCCGGGAGCTGGGCCTCGCGCCGGGCGACCTGGCCGCATTCGCCCGCCGCGCCGGCCGCCCGGACTGGCTCGCCGCGGCCGCGTTCCTCCAGGAGTACCTGGACGTCACGGACCTGCAGGGCGTCGTCGACTACACCGAGCTGGTGCACCGCGCGGTACGGCTGATCGAACGCCCCGAGGTGCACGCGGAGCTCGCGGCGCGCTACGACGCCGTGTACGTCGACGAGTACCAGGACACCGACCCGGCGCAGGTCCGCCTGCTGCGGGCGCTGGCCGGGCAGGGCCGCACCCTCGTGGTCCTCGGCGACCCGGACCAGTCGATCTACGCGTTCCGCGGCGCGGACGTCAACGGCATCCTCGACTTCCCCCAGACCTTCCCGCGGCGCGACGGGTCGGACGCGCCGGTCGTCGTCCTCGGCACCTCCCGGCGGTCCGGCGCCGCGCTGCTGGCCGCGACCCGGCACCTGACCGGCCGGATGCCGCTGCCCCGGCTTCCCGCGTCCGCCGTGCGCGCCCACCGCGCCCTGACCCCGGTCCGGGACGGCGGCGCGGTCGCCGTGCGCACCTACCCGTCGCCGGGCGCGGAGCTCGACTCCGTCGCCGACGCCCTGCGCCGCGCCCACCTGGAGGACGGCCTCCCGTGGCGGGACATGGCCGTCCTGGTCCGCAGCGCGACCCCGCTGCCGGCCCTGCGCCGCGCCCTCACCTCGGCCGGCGTGCCCGTCGACCTCGAGGCCGGGGCCGCCCCGCTGCACGCCGAGCCCGCGGTGGCCACCCTCCTGCAGGCCCTCCGTATCGCCGCCCGCCCCCTGGCGCCGGCAGCGGAACCGGGCCCCGGCCCGGAGGAGGCGGACGTCCCCACCCGCCGGTCCGGCCCGGAGGAGGCGGATGCAGCGGCGCCGCCCGGGCCCGGCGAGGAGGACGTGGAAGCCGTAGCAGGGGACGCAGCGGACGCAGAGGCCCCCGGACCCCGTAGGGAGGCAGCGACCGGCCCCGCGGACGGCCCCGGGGCCGGCGGCGTGGAGGAGGCCGCCGGGGCCATCGGCGTCGAGGAGGCCACCGACCTGCTGGTCTCCCCGCTGGGCGGCATGGACACCGCCGACCTGCGGAAGCTCGGGCGGGCGCTGCGCGAGGAGGAGCGGGCGGCCGGGGCGGCGGTCCCGCGTCCGTCGGACGTGCTGATCGCCGAGGCCCTCGCCGAACCGGAACGGCTGGTCACCCACGACCAGGGATACGCCCGGGGGGCGCTGCGGCTCGGCCGGCTGCTGGCCACCGCCCGCGCCACGCTCGCCGCGGGCGGCACCGCCGAGGACGCCCTGTGGGGGCTGTGGGCCGGATCGGGCTGGAGCACCCGGCTGGAGCGCGCGGCCCTGCGCGGCGGTCCGGCGGGACGCAACGCCGACCGCGATCTCGACGCGGTGTGCGCGCTCTTCGACACCGCCGCCCGTGCCGAGGAACGCACCGGCGGCCGCGGCGCCCTCAACCTCATCGAGGAGCTGTCCGGCTTCGACATAGCGGCGGACACGCTGAGCGGCCGCACCGTGCGGCCCGACGCCGTCCATCTGATGACCGCGCACCGCTCCAAGGGGCTGCAGTGGCGGCTGGTGGTGGTCGCCGGGGTGCAGGAGGGCGTCTGGCCCGACCTGCGCCGCCGCGGCTCGCTGCTGGAGGCCGACCGGATCGGCCGGGACGGCCTGGCGCCGCCGATGTCGCAGGGCGCGCTGCTGGCCGAGGAGCGCCGCCTGTTCTACGTGGCGGCGACCCGTGCCCGCGAGCGCCTGCTCGTCACCGCGGTGAAGTCCGCGTCCGACGACGGCGACCAGCCGTCCCGGTTCCTGGCCGAACTCGGCGTGGAGCCGCAGGACGTCAGCCACCGCCCGCGCCGTCCGCTCGCGGTGGCCGCCCTCGTCGCGGAGCTGCGGGCGACCACCGTCGACCCCGAGGCGTCCCCGGCGCTGCGGGAGGCGGCCGCCCGCCGGCTGGCCCGGATGGCCGCGCTCACCGACGACGGGTACCCGCTGGTCCCGGCCGCGCACCCCGAGCGCTGGTGGGGCCTGTACGAGCCGACCCGCTCGGCCGTGCCGGTGCGCGACCGCGACCGGCCGGTGGCCCTGTCGGGGTCGGCGCTGGACCAGCTCGCCAACACCTGCGCCCTGCAGTGGTTCCTCGGCCGCGAGGTCAAGGCGGAACCGCCGTCCACCGCCGCGCAGGGCTTCGGCAACGTGGTGCACGTCCTGGCCGACGAGGTCGCCTCCGGCCGCGCGCCCGCCGACCTGGACGTGCTGATGGAGCGGCTGGACTCGGTGTGGGACGCGCTGGCCTTCGACGCGCCGTGGAAGTCCCGGCAGGAGCGGGAGAACGCCCGCGCGGCCCTGGAACGCTTCCTGCGCTGGCACGTCATGGAGCGCGGCCGGACCACCGTCGCCACCGAGCAGTCCTTCGACGTCACCCTGGACGCGGGCGAGGTGCAGGTGCGGATCCGCGGCAGCATGGACCGCGTCGAGACCGACGCCGAGGGCCAGGCGTACGTGGTCGACTTCAAGACCGGCCGCGCCAAGCCGACCGCCGCCGAGGTCGCCCGCCACCCCCAACTCGCCGTCTACCAGCTCGCCGTGCGGGAGGGCGCGGTCGACCCGCTCTTCGGCGGCGCCCGGCCGCGGCCGGGCGGTGCGGAGCTCGTCCACCTCAGGCTGGGCGCCACCCAGAAGGAGGGCGGCGAGGCGGTGCCCGCGGTGCAGCGGCAGGAGGCGCTCGACGGGGACTGGGCGCAGGACCTGCTCGCGGAGGCGGCCGGCCGGGTCCTCGACGAGCGCTTCACCCCGGCCACCGGCCGCCACTGCGAGCACTGCGCGTTCCGTGCTTCCTGCACGGCCCGCCCGGAGGGGCGGCACGTCGTGGAGTGAGGCCGGAACACGCCGTCCGGGCGCGGCCCTCGGAGCGTCGCCCCTCGACCCCGGCCCTTCGTGACAAAACCTCCGAAACCGGCCCTCCGGGCGCTTCCCGGCGGCGGGCTCGCGGGGGCGAGGCGGGCCGGGGCGGCACCCGCCGCACTCCTGTCCTACCGCGGCGCTATGTTGGCCGTACGACCACGAGGGGCAGGTGCGCGACGGCGCGCGCCGGAGGCGTGGAGGACCGGGGGCGGCCATGAGGGCCACACGCAGGATGCTGGCGGCGGTGCTCGCCGCGGGAGCGGCGGCGGCCGGCCTCGCCGGCTGCGGCGGCGACCGGGCCGGGGCGGACGCGCCGCTGGTCCGCCCGATGTCCAGCAGAGTGTCCGACGAAGGGCCCTTCGCGGGCCTGACCGGCCATCAGGTCCTGATCAAGGCGAACGCGGCGATGCGGGCGGCCAGCGCCTTCACGTTCCACGAGGACGGCACCAGCGGGGGCCGGACCGTGCACATCACGTCCGTGATGACCGGCAGCGGCCGCTGCACGGCCACCATGCGCGACGACAGCGGCGTGGAGGTCCAGGTCCTCGGCACGGGCTCGGCGTACTACCTCAAGGGGACGCGGAGCTTCTGGGAGGGCGCCGGCGTCCCCGGCGGCGCGCTCAGGCTGCTCAACGGCTCGTGGCTCCGGGTGCCCGCCGACGCGGCGGCCGACGCCGGCACCATCGGCCTGCTGTGCGACAAGGACCGGTTCATGGACCACATGACCTCCGAGGTGGACGTCGGCACCATCGCCAAGCACCGGCCCACCACGGTCGGCGGCGCCCCCGCGCTGCCGCTGGTCCACGTCAAGCCCACAGCGACGTCGACCCTGTACGTCGCCATGACCGGCCGGCCGTACCTGCTCGAATGCGTGGTGCCGACGACGGGCGGCGGCCGGGCGACGGAGAAGTTCAGCGGATTTGGTCACATCCCGCCGATATCCGCGCCGCCGGCCGACCGGACCGTCGAGCCGGCCCAACTCGGCGCGTCCCAGCACCTCTCGGTCTGATCGCGGGGCGCCGGCGGGCGCCCGGCACGGCTCGGCCCGCCGCCGGCCCGCCGCCCGACGCGACGGGCGGAGGCGTGCCGGGGGCGCGGACCCGGCGTCAGGTGTCGGCGAGGACGGATAGCCTCACCAGGGTGTCCGCGCGCATCACCCGACCCGAGCAGCTGAAGGAGCTGCTGGGCATCCCCTTCACCCCGGAGCAGTTGGCGTGCGCGACCGCGCCGCCGGCCCCGGCGGTGATCGTGGCCGGGGCGGGGTCGGGGAAGACCACGGTGATGGCCGCGCGCGTGGTCTGGCTGGTCGGCACCGGGCAGGTCGCGCCCGAGCAGGTGCTGGGCCTGACCTTCACCAACAAGGCCGCGGGCGAACTGTCCGAGCGGGTCCGGCGGGCCCTGGAGAAGGCCGGGATCACCGGCCGGGACGCCGAGGGCGCGTACGACCCCGGCGCGGAGCCGCCCGGCGACGCCCGCATCTCGACCTACCACGCCTTCGCCGGGCAGCTCCTGAAGGACCATGGGATGCGGATCGGCCTGGAGCCGGGCGCCCGGCTGCTGGCCGACGCGACCCGCTACCAGCTCGCCGCCAGGGTGCTGCGCACCGCGCCCGGCCCCTACCCGGCCCTGACCAAGGGCCTGCCCACCCTCGTCGGCGACCTGCTCGCCCTGTCCGGAGAGCTGGCCGAGCACCTGGTGCCGGCCGAGCGGCTGCGCGCCCACGACACCCGGCTGCACGAGCGGCTCGCGGGCGTCGACCCGGCCAGACGCGGCAACGCCTGGGTGCGGGACGTCACCGCCGCCGTGGCCGCCCGCCGCGAGCTGGCCGAACTCGCAGCTGCCTACCGCGACGAGAAGCAGCGCCGCGACCTGCTGGACTTCGGCGACCAGATCGCGCTGTCGGCGACCCTCGCGCAGAGCCGGCCCGAGGTCGGCGCGATCCTGCGCGACGAGTACCGGGTGGTGCTGCTCGACGAGTACCAGGACACCTCGGTCGCACAACGGCTGCTGCTGGCGGGACTGTTCGGCGGCGGCAGCGGCCACCCGGTCACGGCGGTCGGCGACCCGTGTCAGGCGATCTACGGCTGGCGCGGCGCCTCGGTGGCCAATCTCGACGACTTCCCCCTCCACTTCCCGCAGGCCGGCGGGGAGCCCGCCGCCCGCTACGCGCTCAGTGAGAACCGCCGCTCCGGCGGCCGGCTGCTGGAACTGGCCAACACCCTCGCGGGTGAACTGCGCGAGCTCCACGAGGGCGTCGAGGCCCTGCGGCCCGCGCCGGGCGCCGAACGCGACGGCGTGGTGCGCTGCGCGCTGCTGCCCACCCAGGACGAGGAGACCGCCTGGCTCGCCGACACCCTGGCCCACCTGGTGCGCACCGGCACCCCGCCGGGCGAGATCGCCGTGCTCTGCCGCACCGCCGCGCGCTTCCCGGAGATCCACGCGGCGCTCGTCGCCCGCGACGTGCCCGTCGAGGTCGTCGGCCTGTCCGGGCTGCTGCACCTGCCGGAGGTGGCCGACCTCGTCGCGACCTGCGAGGTGCTGCACGACCCGACCGCCAACGCCGCCCTGGTACGGCTGCTGACCGGCCCGCGCTGGCGGATCGGCCCGCGCGACCTGGCCCTGCTCGGCCGCCGCGCCCGGCTGCTGGTCCGCGCCGGCGGGGACGGCGCGGGCGACGGCGACGCGCTGGCGGCGGCCGTCGAGGGCGTCGATCCGGCCGAGGTCGTCTCGCTCGCCGACGCCCTGGAGACCTTCCTGGACGCCGACCCGGGGGACGACCTGCCGTTCTCGGCCGAGGCCAGGGTGCGGTTCGCGCGGATGGCCACCGAACTGCGCGATCTGCGTCGGTCGCTGGCCGACCCGCTGATGGACGTCCTGCACCGGGTCCTGGCCGTCACCGGCCTGGAGGTGGAGCTGTCGGCCTCGCCGCACGCGCTGGCCGCGCGCCGCCGCGAGACCCTGCACACCTTCCTCGACATCGCCGCGAGCTTCGCCTCCCTGGACGGCGAGGCCACCCTGCTCGCCTTCCTGGGCTTCCTGCGGACGGCCGCCGACTACGAGAAGGGCCTGGACAGCTCGCTGCCCGGCGGGGAGAACACCGTCAAGGTGCTCACCGCGCACAAGTCCAAGGGGCTGGAGTGGGACGTCGTGGCGGTGCCCGGCCTGGTCGCCAAGGGCTGCCCCAGCGAGCGCGGCCGCGAGCTGTGGCCGGTCAACGCGAAGGTGCTGCCGCACGGCCTGCGCGGCGACGCGGCGACCCTGCCCGACGTGGCCGAGTGGACGCGGGCCGGCGTCGAGGAGTTCCGCGGGGCGATGAAGGAGCACCAGCGGATCGAGGAACTGCGCCTGGGATACGTCACGTTCACCCGCCCCCGGTCGCTGCTCCTGGGATCGGGCCACTGGTGGGGCCCGACGCAGAAGTCGCCCTTCGGCCCGTCCGCGTTCCTGGACGCGCTGCGCAGGCACTGCGAGGCGGGGGACGGGGAGATCGAGCACTGGGCCGAGGCCCCGGCGCCCGGTGACGTCAACCCCTCGCTGGCCGACGCAGCCGAGCAGCCGTGGCCGCTGCCGCTCGACCCCGAGGCGCTGGCCCGCCGCCGGCACGCCGCCACGTCGGTGGTCGCGCACCTGGAGGCGGTCCGGGACCGGGCGCGGCAGGAGGCCGAAGCCGCGGGCGAGGCGAAGGGCGCGCCTGCGCACGCTGCCGCGGACGGCGTTGTCCGGCAGCGGACCGGCGACGGGCACGGGCACGGCGAGGACGTGCGGCGCCCCGGCGAGGACGCGTCGCGGCACGGCGAGGACGAGCGGCTCGTCACGGAGGAGGCGCGGCTGGCCGCGTCCTGGGACCGCGACCTGGACGCGCTCGCCGGTGAACTGCGCCGGGCGCGGGCGACCGTCCGGGACGTCCCCCTGCCACCGTCGCTGACCGCCACCCAGCTGCAGCGGCTCGCCGCCGACCCCGACGGGCTGGCCCGGGAGCTGGCCCGGCCGCTGCCCCAGCGGCCGGCTCCCGCCGCCCGGCGCGGCACCCGTTTCCACGCCTGGCTGGAGTCCCGCTTCGCGACCGGGCCGCTGTTCGGGCTGGAGGAGCTGCCGGGCGCCGAACCGCGCGACGACCTGGACATCGCCGACGAACGCGACCTGGCCGCCCTCAAGGAGGCCTTCCTGCGCACGCCCTTCGCCGACCGGGTGCCGTACGCGGTGGAGGTGCCGTTCCAGCTCGCGCTGGGCGGGCGCGTGGTGCGCGGGCGGATCGACGCGGTCTACCGGGACGGCGACACCTACGAGCTGCTCGACTGGAAGACCGGGCACCCCGACGTGTCGCCCGCCGACCCGCTGCAGCTCGCCGTCTACCGGCTGGCCTGGGCCGAGCGCCAGGAAGTGCCGCCGAGTGCGGTCCGGGCCGCGTTCCTCTACGTCCGCACCGGGGACCTCGTCCACCCGCCCGGACTGCCCGGCCGCGCGGAACTCGAACGGCTGCTGGGCCCGGTCTGACGCCGCGGCCGGGTCTCACGCCGCGGCCCGGTGCGGGCCGGGTCCGCCGGGCGGAGCCGTCGCCCGTCCGGCGCCGGGCACGTCCGCGGCGGGTGCGGGTGCGGGTGCGATAGGCGGGGCCGATGGGCGGGGGCCCGCGACCCGCCGGGGATGCCACCGAGCGGCCCAAGCTAGGCTGCAAGCCATGAGCTCCACCCCGGACGACGCCGTCCAGACGTTCATCCGCGCCCACCGCACGCCGTTCCTCGCGGACCTGGCGGAGTGGCTGCGCATCCCCTCGGTCTCCGCGGACCCCGACCGCGCGCCCGACATCCGGCGCAGCGCGGAATGGCTGGCCGCGGCCCTGAAGGAGACGGGTTTCCCGGTCGCCGAGGTGTGGCCGACCCAGGGGGCGCCCGCGGTGTTCGCCGAGTGGCGGAGCGACGACGAGGACGCGCCGACCGTCCTCGTCTACGGGCACCACGACGTGCAGCCCGCCGCGCTCGCCGACGGCTGGGACAGCGACCCGTTCGAGCCCGTCGAGCGTGACGGCCGGCTGTTCGGCCGGGGTGCGGCCGACGACAAGGGCCAGGTCTTCCTGCACACCCTGGGCCTGCGCGCGCACCTGGCGGCGACCGGCAGGGCCACCCCCGCGGTGCACCTGAAGTTCCTCGTCGAGGGCGAGGAGGAGTCCGGGTCCCCGCACTTCCTCGACCTGATCAGGGAGCGCGCCGACCGGCTGGCCTGCGACACGGTGATCGTCTCCGACACCGGCATGTGGGCCGAGGACACCCCGACGGTCTGCACCGGCATGCGCGGCCTGGTCGACGGCGAGATCGTGCTGCACGGCCCGGACCAGGACATCCACTCCGGTTCCTTCGGCGGCGCGGTGCCGAACCCGGCGACCGAGGCGGCCCGGCTGGTCGCCGCCCTGCACGACGACGACCGGCGGGTGACGATCCCCGGCTTCTACGACGGCGTCGTCGAGCTCACCGAACGGGAGCGGCGGCTGCTCGCCGAGCTGCCCTTCGACGAGGCCGCGTGGCTGCGCACCGCCAAATCGCACGCCGCGCTGGGCGAGAGCGGCCACAGCACCCTGGAGCGCATCTGGGCCCGGCCGACCGCCGAGGTCAACGGCATCCACAGCGGCTACGGCGGTCCCGGCGGCAAGACGATCGTGCCGTCGAGCGCCCAGGTGAAGTTCTCCTTCCGGCTGGTCGCCGGGCAGGACACCGCCGCGATCCAGCGGCTCGTCACCGCGTGGGTGGCCGAGCGGCTGCCCGCCGGCATCCGGCACGAGATCCGCTTCTGGGGCGGCGGCACCCGCCCGTGCCTGACCCCGCTGGACCACCCCGCGCTGCGCTCGCTGGTGCGGGCGATGGGCCGGGCCTTCGGGCAGGAGATCCGCTTCACGCGGGAGGGCGGTTCGGGGCCGGCCGCCGACCTGCAGGACGTGCTGGGCGTTCCCGTGCTGTTCCTGGGAATTTCCGTGCCGTCCGACGGTTGGCATTCGGTGAACGAGAAGGTGGAGCTCGACCTGCTCCTCAAGGGGGTCGAGACCGCCGCCCACCTGTGGGCCGACCTGGCCGCCGACTGGCGGGCCGAACCCTGGCCGGCGGCCGGCCGCTGAGCGGTGTCCCCCAGCTACCCCAGCTACCCGAGCCACCACCGCAGCCACCCCAGCCACCGCAGCCACCGCGTACGCACGTGAACGACGGGGAGTAGGAACCACCTTGACCGGACTCGACGCGACATCGCAGCCGATCGCCCTGACCCACCAGGGCGTGGACCGGGCGGCCCACCACCGCATGGACGAGGCGTGGCTGGCAGCCGCCTGGAGCCACCCCACGACCCGCGTCTTCGTGGTCTCCGGCGGGCAGGTGCTGGTCGAGGACACCGAGGACGGCCGGACCGAACTCGTCATGACCCCGGCCTTCGACGCGCCGGAGACCGAGACCCACCGGTACTTCCTGGGCATCGACCCGGACGGTGTGCGCTACTTCGCGCTGCAGAAGGACGCCCTGCCGGGCCGGATGGACGACGAGGCCAGGGCCGCCGGGCTGCGGGAGGTCGGCGGGCTGCTGTCACCGCTGGAAGCCGGGCTGATGGTGCACGCGGTGGCGCTGGAGAACTGGCAGCGCATGCACCGCTTCTGCTCGCGCTGCGGCGAGCGGACGGTCATCGCGGCCGCCGGGCACATCCGGCGCTGCCCGGCGTGCGGCGCGGAGCACTACCCGCGGACCGACCCCGCGGTGATCATGCTGATCACCGACGACGACGACCGGGCGCTGTTCGGCCGCCAGGTGCACTGGCCCGAGGGCCGCTTCTCCACGCTCGCGGGCTTCGTGGAGCCTGGTGAGTCGCTGGAGCAGGCGGTGCGGCGCGAGGTGCAGGAGGAAGTGGGCGTCGGCATCGGCGACGTGGAGTACATGGGCAGCCAGCCCTGGCCGTTCCCGTCGAGCCTGATGCTGGGGTTCAACGCGCGGGCGACGTCCACCGAGGTCGTGGTGGACGGCGAGGAGATCCACGAGGCGCGCTGGTTCTCCCGGGACGAGCTGGAGGCCGCGTACGCCTCCGGCGAGGTGCTGCCGCCGTCCGGCATCTCGATCGCGGCCCGCCTGATCGAGCGCTGGTACGGCAAGCCGCTGCCCGGGCCGGGCGTGAGCCGCTGACCCGGGCGCGTGCGGCGCCGAGCGCTCCCGGCGTCAGGCGCCGAGGGCCTGCTTGACCTGCGCGAGGCTGGGGTTGGTCATGACCACCTCGGGGGCGCCGCCGGCCGGTACGACCTGGACCGTGGGCACCGTCTGGTTGCCGCCGTTGACCTTCTCCACGAACGAGGCGGACGCCGGGTCCTGCTCGATGTTGATCTCTGTGTACGCGATGCCTTCGCGGTCCAGCTGGGACTTCAGCCGGCGGCAGTAGCCGCACCAGGTGGTGCTGTACATGGTCACGGTGCCCGACATCGGTTTCGCTCCTTGGTGAGGGGACGGCGTGGCGGCGGGTCGCTGCCGGTGGGGGAACGCTCCGGGCGCGTGCCGCATTCCGGACCGTACCGCCCGGGCTGTGGATAACTTTCCCGGGGTGCCGGGCGGAAGTGGCAGAGTGGCGGGGTGACTGCAACACTCCACGACTCGCTCTTCCCCGCGGTGCCCGACTCCGCCGACGCGGTGCTCGACGGTCTCGACCCCGAGCAGCGCGCCGTGGCCACGGCCCTGCACGGGCCCGTGTGCGTGCTCGCGGGCGCGGGCACGGGCAAGACCCGGGCGATCACCCACCGGATCGCCTACGGGGTGCGTGCGGGGATCCTGCAGCCGGCCAGCGTGCTCGCCGTCACCTTCACCGCGCGGGCCGCCGGCGAGATGCGCGGGCGGCTGCGGCAGCTCGGCGCGGGCGGGGTGCAGGCGCGCACCTTCCACGCCGCGGCGCTGCGCCAGCTCCAGTACTTTTGGCCGCGCGCGGTCGGCGGCGAGATCCCGCGGCTGCTGGAGCGCAAGGTCCAGCTGGTCGCCGAGGCCGGCGCGCGCTGCCGCATCCGGCTGGACCGCAACGAGCTGCGGGACGTCACCGGCGAGATCGAGTGGTGCAAGGTCACCCAGACCGTCCCCGAGGAGTACGCGACGGCCGCCGCCAAGACCGGCCGCGAGGTGCCGCGCGACCCGGCCGAGGTGGCCCGGATCTACACCACCTACGAGCAGCTCAAGCGGGACCGCGGGGTGATCGACTTCGAGGACGTGCTGCTGCTGACCGTCGGCGTCCTTCAGGACCGCCCGGACGTCGCCGAGACCGTCCGCTCGCAGTACCAGCACTTCGTCGTCGACGAGTACCAGGACGTCAGCCCGCTGCAGCAGCGGCTGCTGGAGCTGTGGCTCGGCGGCCGGGACAGCCTGTGCGTGGTCGGGGACGCCTCCCAGACCATCTACTCCTTCACCGGCGCCACCCCGGACTTCCTGCTGGGCTTCCGGGGCCGGTACGCGGACGCCACGGTGGTCAAGCTGGTGCGCGACTACCGCTCCACCCCGCAGGTCGTCGCGCTGGCCAACGGGCTGCTCGGCCAGGCCCGCGGCCAGGCGGCCGCCCACCGGCTGGAACTGGTCTCGCAGCGCGAGGGCGGCCCGGAGCCGTCCTACACCGAGTACTCCGACGAGCCCGCCGAGGCCGAGGGCGCCGCCCGGCGGATCCGGCAGCTCATCGACTCCGGGGTGCGGCCCAGCGAGATCGCCGTGCTCTACCGGATCAACGCCCAGTCCGAGGTGTACGAGCAGGCCCTGGCCGACGCCGGGGTTCCCTACCAGCTCCGCGGGGCCGAGCGGTTCTTCGAGCGGCCCGAGGTCCGCGAGGCCGGGCTGCTGCTGCGCGGCGCGGCCCGGGCGGCCGCCGAGCCGGGCGAGCCGGTGCCGGTCCCCGAGCAGGTGCGCGCGGTGCTCAGCTCCCGCGGCTGGGCCTCCGAGCCGCCCGCCGGCTCCGGCGCGGTGCGCGACCGCTGGGAGTCGCTGGCGGCGCTGGTGCGGCTCTCGGAGGACTTCGCGGCGGCCCGGCCGGACGCCACGCTGGGCGACTTCGTCGCGGAGCTGGACGAGCGGGCCAACGCGCAGCACGCGCCGACCGTCGAGGGCGTCACGCTCGCCTCGCTGCACGCCGCCAAGGGCCTGGAGTGGGACGCGGTGTTCCTGGTCGGCCTGACCGAGGGGACCCTGCCGATCACCTACGCCAAGACCGACGAGCAGGTCGAGGAGGAGCGCCGGCTGCTCTACGTCGGGGTGACTCGGGCGCGGTTCCACCTGGCGCTGTCCTGGGCGCTGTCGCGGTCCCCGGGCGGCCGCGGCGGCCGGCGGCCCTCGCGCTTCCTGGACGGCCTGCGGCCGGGGTCGACGGCCCGTGGGGCCCGCGGCACCGGGGCGGGCGGCGGCGGTGGCGCTGAGCGCGGTCAGGGCGGGCGCAGGCGGCGCGGGCCGGTGCTGTGCCGGGTGTGCGGGCGCACGCTGTCGGACGCGGGCGAGATCAAGCTGATGCGCTGCGAGGACTGCCCCTCGGATCTCGACGAGGCGCTGTACGAGCGGCTGCGGGCCTGGCGGATGGACCAGGCCAAGGAGCTGGGACAGCCCGCGTACTGCGTGTTCACCGACAAGACGCTGCTGGCCATCGCCGAGGTCCGGCCGTCGGACGCGGGGGAGCTGTCGCAGATCGCCGGAGTCGGGGCGCGCAAGCTCGACAAGTTCGGCGCGGACGTGCTCGCGCTGTGCTCCGGGGAGGAACTCGGGATTCCGGTTCAGGGCGCGGGTCAACTGCCCGACGAGGAAGCGGAAGAGTGACCGCACCCGGCCTCTGACCTGCCCGGAAAATCTTCTGCGGAAGAAGCCGAAAAATAGTTTGCGCATCCCGCGGAGGTCCCCATAGCCTTCACGAGCACGGTCGGGAACGGCTCTTCCCCGAGCCCACCGGATCGTGATGTACTAGGCACGTCCGTTCCAATGCCCTTACGAGACGCCGAGAGGAGGCGAGTTCCCGATGATCAGCCTGATGACCACCGTCAAAATGACCGATCGCTCGGTGACCCTTGCCTGCTCGCGCCGCGTCTCTGTTCCTGCCACCGGTCTGTCCGCCGCCGCTCTCCTGCCGATTTCCCCGGTGCGTGAGCGGAGCGAGCGACCGACCCAGGCGCCCGCGGTAGCGGCGGCGAAGGCTCAGGCGCAGGCCTATGCCTTTGCGGCGGCGGCCAACGGCGCCGGCGCTGGTACCGCCACGGGCGCAGCAGGCGCCAATGGACACGCGATCGGACAGCAGAAGACGCAGCAGCACGGCAAGTGGGCCTTCCGCGGGCTCGAACCCTGGAGTGATCCAGCCTGATACGGCATCAGGTCGGCACCTCAGGGCCGCGGAATCCCAGACCGGGATCCGCGGCCCTTCTGTTTTCTTCAGACCTGCAGGACATGTCCCGGCCGAACCCGAACGGCCGGACCGACAGACGAGGAACCAACCAACCGTGCACACCGCCCCGCACGCACCGTCAGGATCCCGACCCGGCCCGACCCACCCGCCCGCACAGCCCCCGGAGAACACCTTGCTGCCCCTCACCGAGCTCGACGACGAGATCGAGCGCCTCGGCGTGCCCGTCCCCTGCCGCACCTACGACCCCGAGGTCTTCTTCGCGGAGTCCCCGGCGGACGTCGAGTACGCCAAGTCGCTGTGCCAGACCTGCCCGGTCCGCGAGGCCTGTCTCGCGGGTGCCAAGGACCGCCGCGAGCCCTGGGGTGTCTGGGGCGGCGAGCTGTTCATCCAGGGCGTCGTGGTACCCCGCAAGCGCCCGCGTGGCCGTCCGCGCAAGAACGCGGTCGTGGCATGACCATCAGGAAGTCCACGATCCCCGGCACCCTTGACCGCCCACTGACGCACGACCCGAAGAAGCAGGACCCGATGACTCCCACTCCCATGCTCAGCGAACTCCCCGCCCGCGAATCCGACGCGTTCGCGTCGCGCCAGAACAGGAACCTCGAGATGCAACTCATGCCAGAAGCCCTGGCACGTGCCCATATGCAACAGCGCCTGCAGGAGGCCGAGCACGAACGAAGGTCACTGCACCTTCTCGCCGCTCGCCGGCTGCAGCGCCGTGCCGAACGCGCGTCCCTGCGTGCCCGGCGCGCGCTGGCCATGGCCGTGATGCAGTAGTCGTGATGCGGTAACCGTGACTGCGGTAGCCGTGATGCAGTAACGGTCCCCACCGGGATCGCGGCAGTACCCCGTAGGCGTACGACCAGCGCATGACCACCAAGACGACCCCGCGGGGCCGGTCCGAAAGGGCCGGCCCCGCGGTGCGTTCTGCCCGCGAACCCGGCGCCGGCGGAGGTATCGTCAACAAGTGGATCAGAAGTCTTCCCCGGCCACGTCTCAGGCCACGACCACGTGCGCCCGCTGCGGCGTCACCCGCGAGGGACTGCCCGTGACGTGGACCTGTTCCGTGGAGAACGGCCGCCGTGTCTACTTCTGCGACGGCTGCGCCCGCAGACACCTGCGCAGCATCGAGGGACGGCTGGACTCCGCCTGGTGGTAGCCGGCGGGCCCTCCGGTCAAGCGGAGGCGGCGCCCGCCGCTCAGGCGGACTCCGCCGTGCCCTCCGGATCGAAGCCCGGCAGCCACTCCATCAGCTCGTCGCGCAGCCGGACCGTCGCGCCGAGCTGGCACAGCACCCCGATGGTGCTCAGCGTGACGCGGTGGATCAGCAGATACGACGGCGGCAGGTTCAGCTGCTTGCCCAGCTGGTGCGCGGGCGAGCGGGGGTCGGCGATCCGCGCCGCCTGCGACCGCATCCACGCCCGCTCGAAGCGGAACTCCTCGCGGGCCGCCGGCTCGATGATCGGCCGCAGGTAGTCCAGGACCGCGTCGGCGTCCAGGGTGATCGTCGGCTTGACGAAGCCCTCCGTGCGCAGCATCGCGTAGACCTGGTCGGCGTCGTCCTCCAGCGCCAGCCGCAGCGCGGTGCCGATCGGCCGCGGCAGTCCCTCCGGAAGCCGGTCGACCGTGCCGAAGTCCAGCACGCCCAGCCGCCAGCCCTCCGCCGGGCCGTCGTCGACCAGCAGCCGGAAGTTGCCCGGGTGCGGGTCGGCGTGCAGCAGCCGGGTGCGGGCGGGTCCGGCGAACAGGAAGTGCGCCAGCAGTTGCCCGGCCCGGTTCCGCAGCTCCTCACTGCCCGACGAGATCACCTCGGACAGCGGCACCCCGTCCAGCCACTCGGTGACCAGCACCTGGTCCACCTGGTGGACCACGTCCGGCACCACCACGTCGGGGTCGTCGGCGAACTCCACCGCGTGGGCGTGCTGGGCCTTGGCCTCCAGGGCGTAGTCCAGCTCCTCCGAGACCCGCTCGCGCAGCTCCGCGAGCAGCGGCTTGACGTCCATGCCCGGGATCAGCGGTCCGAACAGCCGGGCCACCCGGCCGAGTTGACCGAGGTCAGAGAGCAGAGCCTCCCCGGCTCCCGGGTACTGGACCTTCACCGCGACCTTGCGGCCGTCGCTCCACACCGCCCGGTGCACCTGCCCGATGGACGCCGCCGCCGCGGGCGTGTCCTCGAACTCGGCGAAGAGCGAGCGCCAGTCCTTGCCCAGTCGTTCCGCCAGCACCCGGTGGACGGTGCGGGCGGGCATCGGCGGGGCCGCTTCCTGGAGCTTGGTCAGCGCCGCCCGGTAGGGGCCGGCGATGTCCTCCGGGAGTGCGGACTCGAAGACGGACAGGGCCTGCCCGAACTTCATCGCGCCGCCCTTGAGCTCACCGAGCACCTTGAAGAGCTGCTCCGCGGTGCGCTCCTGCATCTCGACGGCGACCTCGTCGGCCGGCCGGCCGCCGAGGCGCTTGCCGAGCCCCACGGTGGCCCGCCCGGCGAACCCCAGAGGGAGCGCGGCCAGTTTCGCGGTCCGGGTCACAGCCTTGCGCGGAAGATCTGCCATGCGCCGCCCCTCATTTCCGGTAGGTCACACGGCCATTGTGCCCCGCTCCCGCGGCGGCCCGGGGGAGGGACCGTCACTTGGCGACCGTAACAGTGCCGTGCCGACCGTCCTGGTCAGCGTGGTGACCGGGCGTGTGGGGGGTGTTCCGGACCGCATCGTGGACACCGCCCTGGATGGAACCTCCTCCCGATTCCCGGGTGGAACCGGCCCCGGCCCGCGCGCCGCGCCGGATGCCCGGGCCGGGACGGGCCCCGCACGCCGCCCCGGGGCGGCCCCTCGGACCGGACGGGAGGGGTGATCCTCTGCGGGATCCAGGACGGCGGGCGTGTCTGCGCCGGCTCCACGGTCACCATCGGCCCTGCCGCTCCCGGCAGCCGCCCCGCACGAGCACCCGGGTTCCGGCGGCAGCGGTCCGACCCGGGACGTCAGCCGGCCGAGTGACAGCTCCACGCGGCCCCCGGCGCTCGGCGGCGTCCCGCCGTCCAGATGGGCGAGCACATGAGCGGCGGCCAGTCCCGCGACCGTCGTGGCCAGGGCGATGTCGCAGGCCGGCACCGCGGGCTGCCGTCCCGACCGCAGCTGCGCGAGTATCCGCGGCCAGGCCGCGTCCCGCCGGGCCAGTCGCAGGGCCACGCACTGCCCGCACGCGCTCCGGCCGGGCAGGACGAGCGGACCCACCACGCCCGTGCCCTCCAGCACGCCCGCGTAGAGGTGGGGCACCCCGGCCGCCACCAGCCGCTCCGCCTCCTCGGCGTCCGGCGCGTAGGCGTGCAGTCCGTCGCGGGGAGCGAGCACGGTCACCGTCCCTCCCGGTCCGGCGCCCCCTCCGCCGCCGCGTCCGCCTCCACCGCCGCCGGCGGCGACCCGCCGGGCCTCGGGCGCCGCCCGGCGGACCGCGCCACGCCCGGCGGCGTCCCTGCGCTCACCGGCCTGCTCGGCCGGAATGCCGCCCGGTGCGGTGTCCCACGGTTCGACCCGCCCGGAGTCCACGAGCTCCACCGAGCCCACTCCGGCCGCCGCGAGCACGGTGGCCACCTGGGCCCCCACCCGCCCGGCGCCGAGCACCCGCACACGGGCCGTCCGCCGCCCGCCCATCCGCCGGGCCGCGCCACCGGGACCCGGGTGCACCACCGACAGGGCCGCCAGGTCCGGCCGCAGCCGGTCCAGCAGCGCTGTCCGGTGCCGTACGGCCGCGGACAGCGCGGCATGCCCCGCCGCGTCGTCGAGCACTCCGCCCTCGGCCAGCAGGCCCAGGAGCCGCCGCACCCGGTCGGGCCCCAGGCCCAGGGCGCTCGCCTCGCGGGTCAGCGTGTCCGTGCCCCGCGTGCCGTCGAGCAGGTCGAGGAAACCGGCCGCCGGGCCGTCCACCGGCTCCAGCACCACCGCGTGGGCCGGGTCCACGCCGAACTGCACGCTCTCACCGTCCCGCCAGCTGCGCCGCAGCGCCGTCTTCAGCATCGGCCGCATCATCCTCACGCCCCTCTGTCTCGTCCCTGCCGAGGTCCCCGCCGGGGTCCCTGCCGGGGTCCCTGCCGAGGTCCCCGCCGACGACCTCGAAGTCCCGCTGAGGTCCCCGGCACGGTCCCCGCCGCGCGGGCGCGCCGCTTCCGTCGCGTCACCCGCCCGACCGCTCACTCTCCGTGAGCGACACCGTCAGCATGCCCGATCCGTCCCGAGATGCCGAAGAGTTATCCACAGGCTGTGGGGGATGGTCATCTCATATGCCCGCGTCGGCCCGGCACCCCGCCCGCTCCCCGCGTCCTCGCAGGTCAGCGCCCCCGCGCCGCCCCCTCTGCGGAGGCCGCGCACAGGTGAACACCGGCATTCCAGATGTGTGCGTACCGAGGTGATTCGCGATCCGAACGGCTCGGAGGCGGGACTTCGCACAGGTGAAACCGGTACGGTCGAGCCGTGTCCGCCGATCCAGTGCGTAATCTCGCCGGCCAGACCGCCCGCGGCCTCGCGACGAGCGGGTCGGGCGCGGTGGAGGTGCGCCGCAGTGCCCGCCGGCGCCGGACGGTGTCCGCGTACCGCGACGGCGACCGCACCATCGTGCTGATCCCGGCCCGCATGTCCGCGGCGGAGGAGCAGCGCTGGGTGAACGTGATGCTGGACAAGCTGGCGGCCCAGGAGAGCCGCAGGATGCCCGGCGACGAGGAGCTGGCCACGCGCGCCGAGCACCTCTCCGAGCAGTACCTGAACGGCCGGGCGGTGCCGGACACCGTCCGCTGGGTCACCAACCAGAACTCGCGCTGGGGCTCGTGCACGCCGTCCGAGGGCAGCATCCGCCTCTCGCACCGCCTGCAGGGGATGCCCGAGTACGTCATCGACTACGTGCTGCTGCACGAACTGGCCCACCTGCTCGTGCCCGGGCACGGCCCCCGCTTCTGGAAGCTGCTGGAGAGCTACCCGCGCACCGAGCGGGCCCGTGGCTTCCTGGAGGGCGTGGTCGCCGCGGACCGCCTGCCGCACGCGCCCGGCCCACAAGACTGACCCCGCCCGGCGCGGAACCTCCGCACCCCTCGCTACCGCCCCCATGCGGAACCTCCGCGCCCCCCGCCCCACCCTCCCCGTCCGCACGCGTCCGCGCACGCCGCACGCGCGGAACGGTGACGGAGCGGTGACCTGAGGGGAATGGCCCGCCGTCGGGCCGAGCGGTTAGCCTGTCGCAACGCACCGGCAGCACAGGGGATGGGGGAAGGTCGCACGATGGCCAGGGAATTCCAACGCGGCCACAAGGCCAAGCTCAGTGACATGACGGCGGGCACCGACCTCTACGTCGGGGTGCAGATCGCCGCCCCCGGGCTGGCCTTCGACATCAGCTGCTTCGGTCTCGACGCGGACGAGAAGCTCTCCGACGACCGCTACTTCGTCTTCTTCAACCAGCCCAAGTCGCCTGAGGAATCCATCCAGTTGCTCGGCCCGCAGGCCGGTGACACCGAGTCCTTCCGCGTCACTCTCGACCGCGTCCCCGCCGCCGTGCAGCGGCTGAGCTTCACCGCGACGATCGACGGCGACGGGCAGATGTCGCAGGTCGGTCCCGGCTACATCCGGCTGGTCGCGGGGGGCGAGGAGGTGGTGCGTTACGCCTTCACCGGCGCGGAGTTCACCACCGAGCGCGCGGTGATGCTCGCCGACCTCTACCTCAAGGACGTGTGGCGGTTCGCGGCCGTCGGCCAGGGCTTCGACGGCGGACTCGCCGCGCTGCTGCGGAACTTCGGCGGCGAGGTCGCCGAGGAGGAGCCCGCAGCCGAGCCGCCGCGGCAGGCCGCGCCCGGCTTCGCGCCCCCGCCCGGCGCGGGCCCGGCGCCCGCCCCCGGGTTCGCCCCGCCGCCCGGCGGGCCGACGCCGCCCCCGGTCCCCGCTCAGTCCTTCGGCGCGCCCGCGGCCCCGACGCCGCCGCCCGCCCCAGCGCCGTCGTTCGGCGGACCGGCCGGTCCGCCGCCGGTCGCACCGCAGCAGCCCGGCTTCACACCGCCACCGGGAGCCGGCGGCCCCGACATCCACCACGCGCCCACGATGGTCGCGCCGCTGGCCGGTCCGCCCGGTCAGGCGCCGCCGTTCGGCACCGGCGGCACGACCCCGCCGCCGCTCCCCGGTCAGCCCGGCCCGCCCGGAGCGCCCGCTCCGGGCAACCCGTTCGGCCAGCAGCCGCCGCCCGGCTACCCGCAGCCCGGCCCGCCCGGTGCGCCCGCCAACTACGGCCTGCCGTCGATGCCCGCGCAGGGCCCGGGACTGGCCGCCGCCATGCAGAAGTACCGCGAGGTGCCCACCGGTCAGCGGTGGACGCAGCAGAACCCCAAGCTGATGCGCGCCGACCTCGGTCAGGCCGGCGGCCAGCCGGTGCTGGCCCGGCAGGGCAGCATGGTGCTGTACCAGGGCAAGGTGGACTTCGCCTACAAGGGCGCGGGCTTCACCGGCCGGATCGTGGGCAACATGACCGGCCAGGAGATGCAGTTGATGCGCTGCACCGGCAACGGCCAGGTCTTCTTCGCGGAGAACGCCGCCTATCTGCACCCGGTCGAGCTGCAGGGCGACGCGCTGTGCGTCTCCGCGGAGAACGTGCTCGCGTTCGACGAGAGCCTGCAGCACGAGGTGCGCCGGATCGAGGGCCACGGGATCCCCGGCGGGGCGCTGTTCACCATGCAGTTCCAGGGCACCGGCACCGTGATCGTGAAGACCCACGGCACGCCCGTGGTGCTGCCGGTCACGCCGACCACCTACGCCGACAGCAACGCCATCGTGGCCTGGTCGGCCGGTTCGCAGGTGATCGTCTCCAGCCAGGTGCGGCTGCGCAGGACCGCCTACCCCGGCCACAGCGGTGAGACCGTGAACCTGCAGTTCCGCGGCGCGCCCGGCAACTTCATCGTCGTCCAGCCCTACGAGGTGTGACCCGCCATGGACCAGCAGATGATCGCGGGCTACGCGCCGACGCCGGTCGCCGCCCGTATGGAGAACCACGGTTCGGCGATGCTCAGGGTCGCGATGCGGACCGGCCAGGACCTGTTCGCCAGGACCGGCTCGATGATCGCCTACGAGGGCTTCGTGCAGTACGAGCCCAACCCGCCCGCCGTGCGGCAGATGGCCTCGGCCTGGCTGACCGGTGAGGGCACCCCGCTGATGAAGTGCAGCGGCGACGGGCTGCTGTACCTGGCGGACTACGGCGCCGACGTGGTGTGCCTGAACCTCGCCAACGAGTCGGTGTCGGTCAACGGCAGCAACCTGCTGGCCTTCGACGCCCACCTGCAGTGGGGCGTCGAGCGGGTCAAGGGGCTCGCCAAGTTCGCCGGGCAGGGCCTGTTCAACGTGGGTGTGTCCGGCACCGGCTGGGTCGCCGTCACCTCGCGCGGGACGCCGATCGTGGTCGACTGCGGCAGCGGCGCCGACGAGACGTACGTGGACCCGGACGCCCTGGTCGCCTGGTCGTCGGGGCTGAAGATGAAGGCCAAGCGCAGTTTCAAGGCGTCGTCGCTGATCGGGCGCGGCAGCGGCGAGGCGTTCCAGATCGGCTTCTCCGGCCAGGGATTCGTGGTCGTCCAGCCGAGCGAGGACAGCACTGACCGGCTCCGGATCCGGGGCTGAGGGGGAGCGAACATCATGCAGAGCCCGCTTTTCGCCTTCACCGAGGTCCAGAACCAGGACCACTACAGCCTGCAGAACTCCTATCTTCTGCGGGTGCGGCTGGACGGCAACACCGGCCCCGACTGCCTGGCCCGCAAGGGGTCCATGGTCGCGTACCAGGGCATGATCGAGTTCGACGGCGAGTACCAGTCGCACCACCAGCGCAGCGCCCGCCGGCACACCGGCGAGGGCCTGGACCTGATGCGCTGTTCCGGCCAGGGCACCGTCTATCTGGCGAACCTCGCGCAGCAGATCCACATCCTCGACGTCGACCACGAGGGCCTGACCGTCGACAGCGCGTACGTGCTGGCGCTGGACTCCGGTCTGCACTGGGACGTCATCGCGGTGGACAGCCAGTTCGGCCTGTCCGTGACCGGGCAGTACAACCTCAACATCGCCGGCAGCGGCAAGGTGGCCCTGATGACGTCGGGCAAGCCGCTGATGATGCCGGTCACGCCCGACAAGTACGTGTCCTGCGACGCGGACGCGGTCGTCGCGTGGTCGACCGGTCTGCGGGTGCAGATGCAGGCGCAGACCAGCAGTTCGTCGGTCTTCCGCCGGCGCGGGAACACCGGCGAGGGCTGGGAGCTGAACTTCGTCGGGCAGGGGTATGTCCTGGTCCAGCCCAGCGAGTTGATGCCGCCGCAGAACGTTCAGCTCGGGGGTCTGCGCGGGGCGTACGGGATGGGCCCGCAGGGCGCCCACGGCCAGAACCCCGGCAACATCTGGTCCAACCGCTGAGGCGGCGGCCCGGACGCAGGGCGCGGAGGCGGCCGCCACCCGCGCCCTGCGGCTCGGCGCGCTACAGCAGCGCGCGGGTCCCGCGCAGCAAAGCCACCACCGACGCGTCCGCGACGGCGGCGACCTCGTCGTAGCCGAACCAGCGCAGGTCGAGCGACTCGTCGCTGATCGAGGCGACGGCGCCCTCGGGGGCCACCGCCGCGTACTGGACGTCCAGGTGCCAGGCGCAGGGCGTCAGGTGCCGGTCGAGCCGCACCGGCTCAGGGGCCAGCAGCCGCAGCCCGTCGATGCCGGACTCCTCGACGCCCTCGCGCAGCGCTGCGTCCGCGAGCGCGTCGTCGCCCGGCTCGCAGTGGCCGCCCATCTGCAGCCACATTTTGAGCTTCGCGTGCAGGGTCAGCAGCACGCGCTCCCGCGGCGGGTCGACGACCAGCACGCTGCCGGTCACGTGCCCGTCGCGGCAGGCCTTGAGGTGTCCGTCGGGGTGCGCGGCCAGGTGCGCCAGGTACTCCTGGCGCAGCTTCTCCTGGTCAGGGGTGGGCGCCGGCCAGTTCTCGAGGACACCGACCGCGTCGTCGTGCAGGGCGCTCACTTGCCGGCGTCGCCCTCCGTGCCGTCCTGACCGGAGTCCGGACCCGGCTTCGGACCCGGCTCCGGGCCGGAGTCGCGCGGGCCGGAGTCCGTGCCGGAGCCCGGCGCGTCCTCACCGGTGGCGGACGTCTTCCCGCCCGGGGCGGGGTCCGCCGCGTCCTTCGACGGGCCCTCCTTCTCCCCGGCCTTGCGCTCCACCGTGTCGTCCGCGGCCTCGCCGAGGATCTTGTCGAGCTCGGAGAAGTCGAAGGACTCGCGGTGCACGAAGCCGTCGGGGTCGTCCAGGTCGGCGGCGGTCGGCAGCATGTCGGGGTGGGCCCACAGGCCGTCCCGGCCCTCCGTGCCGCGGGCGTCGGACAGCGACGCCCACAGGCGGGCGGCGTCCCGCAGCCGGCGCGGCCGCAGTTCCAGGCCGATCAGGGTGGCGAAGGTCTGCTCGGCGGGACCGCCGGTCGCACGGCGGCGGCGCAGCGTCTCGCGCAGCGCGCCGGCCGACGGCAGGTGCGGGGCGGCGGCCTCGTGGACCACCGCGTCCACCCAGCCTTCGACCAGGGCCAGCGCGGTCTCCAGCCGGGCCAGCGCGGCCTTCTGCGCCGGGGTGTCCTCGGGCTGGAACATGCCCTGCTGCAGCGCCTCCTGGAGCTGCTCGGGCTGCGTCGGGTCGAGCTGGCCGACGGCCTCCTCCAGGCGCGCGGTGTCGACCTTGATGCCGCGGGCGTAGCCCTCGACGGCACCGAACAGGTGGGCGCGCAGCCACGGCACGTGGGCGAAGAGCCGCTGGTGGGCGGCCTCGCGCAACGCCAGGTACAGCCGCACCTCCTCCTGCGGGATGCCCAGGCCCTCGCCGAACGCGGCGATGTTCGCCGGGAGCAGCGCGGCCTTGCCCGCGGGACCGAGCGGCAGACCGACGTCCGTGGAGCCGACGACCTCGCCGGCCAGGGTGCCGAGCGCCTGCCCGATCTGCGAGCCGAACATCGCGCCGCCCATGGAGCGCATCATGCCGAGCAGCGGGCCGGTCATGGCCTGCATCTCCTCGGGCAGGACGTCGCCCATCGCGCCGGCCACCCGCTCGGCGACCGGGTCGACCAGGTCCTTCCAGACCGGCAGGGTGGCCTCGACCCACTCCGCGCGGCTCCACGCCACGGCGGTGTTGGCACCGGACGGCAGCGAGGTGACGCCGTCGAGCCACAGGTCGGCCAGGCGCACCGCCTCGGCGACCCAGTCGCGGTCGGCGCGGCCGACACTGGCGTCCTTGACGCCGTCGGGCGTGCCCTGGGCGACGGTCTGGCGGGCGATGTCCTTGGCCATGTCCCAGTTCACCGGGCCGCCCTCGTAGGAGAGCATCTGGCCGAGCTGCTGGAAGGCGGCGCCCAGGTCGTTGGGGTTCAGCGAGCCGAACATCGCCGCGAAGGGGTTGTCCCCGCCGCCCGGGCCGAAGGGGTTGCCGCCGCCGAATCCGAACGGATTGGGCGGGCCGCCCTGGTTTCCGCCCTGATTGCCGCCCTGGTTCGCGCCGCCCTTGCCCTGCTTGCCCTCGTCCCCGTCCTCGGGCTCCTCCGGAGGGACGCCAAATCCGAATGGGATGTCACTCACGGGATTCCTCGGCTCTGTGTCGTGATGGGGTGTGTTGCGGGCTGTACCTCCAGCCTAGACACCTGTCCGGCAGGATGGCTGCGTACGTATCTGAGACAACCGTGGGAGACACCCGGTGAGTTCCCCAGAAGCACACGTTCGCCCAGAGCGGAGCGCGGGCCGCGGCCCGTCCGGCCCGGTGGTCGCGATCACGGGTGCGGCGTCCGGGGTGGGGCACGCCCTGGCGCTGCGTCTCGTCGAGTCCGAGCAGGTCAGGAAGGTCCTGGCGATCGACGAGCGGCGCGGTGACGTGCCCGGGGCGACCTGGCGGGTGCTCGACGTACGGGACCCGGCCATCGCGGAGAAGCTGCGCGGCGCCGACGTCGTCGTGCACCTCGCTCTGGACATGGATCTGGACTCCGACCCCAAGGCCCGCTCGGCGTTCAACGTGCGCGGGACGCAGACCGTGTTGACGGCGGCGGCCGCGGCCGGGGTGCACCGGGTCGTGCTCTGCACCTCGGCCATGGTCTACGGCGCCCAGGCGGACAACGACGTGCCGCTCGCCGAGGACGCGCCGCTGCGCGCCACCTCCGAGGCCAGTTTCGTCGACGACCTGCTGGAGATCGAGCGGCTGGGCCGCCGGGCGCCGCGCGCCCACCCGGGCCTGAACGTGACGATCCTGCGGCCGGCGGTCCTGGTCGGCGGCACCGACACCGCGCTGACCCGCTACTTCGAGTCGCCGCGGCTGCTGGTCGTGGCGGGCAGCCGTCCGTGCTGGCAGTTCTGCCACGTCGACGACCTGGTGTCCGCGCTGGAGTACGCGGTGCTGGAGAAGGTCGACGGCGAGATGGCGGTGGGCTGCGACGGCTGGCTGGAGCAGGAGGAGGTGGAGGAGCTGTCCGGGATCCGGCGCATGGAACTGCCGCCCGCCATCGCCTTCGGCGCCGCCTCCCGGCTGCACCGCCTGGGCCTCACACCGTCGCCCGCCGGGGACCTCGCCTACACCATGCATCCGTGGGTGGTCAGCGGCAGCCGGCTGCACGACGCGGGCTGGCGACCGAAGTGGACCAACGAGGAGGTGCTGGCCGAACTCCTGGAGGAGGTCGCCGGACGGAACTCGGTCGCCGGGCGCCGCCTGGGGCGTAAGGACGCCACGACGCTCGGTGCGGCCGGCGCCACCGTGGCTCTGGTGGGCGCGGCCGCCGTGGTCCGGCGGGCCCGCAAGCGCCGCGGGCTCTGAGCCGCGGCAGCGGTCAGCGGCCTCGGACCGCTCGGCGCCGCTCGCCGCGCGGATGCGCGAGGCTGTCGGGAGAGGCCTCAGCGGCTGAGGGCTCGATCGGGGACGGCGGACGGCCGATAATGGAATCGTCTTTCCGTATCGTGGGACCGCGGCGGGACGGCGACCCCACAGAGGCGGAACACAGAGGCGGAACACAGAGGCGGAACAGTGAGGAGCAGGGACGGCATGGCATCCACCTACGAGGACCGGGACCCCGGCGACGGCCCGATCCGGCTGCTGGCGATCCGCGACACCGCGCTGTCCGTCGACGAGGTCTTCGCCGCCGTGGGCGACGACCAGGCCGGCGGCACCACGCTCTTCGTCGGCACCGTGCGCGACCACGACGGGCACCAGGATGCGCGGGTCACCGGACTGTCCTATTCTGCGCACCCCACGGCGGGGGCCGAGCTGCGCCGGGTCGCGGAGAAGGTCGCCGCGGAGTTCCCGGTGCGCGCGCTCGCCGCGGTGCACCGCGTGGGCGATCTGGCGGTGGGGGACCTCGCGGTGGTCGTGGCGGTCTCCTGCCCGCACCGCGGCGAGGCGTTCGAGGCCAGTCGCAGGCTGATCGACGACCTCAAGGGCGAGGTGCCGATCTGGAAGCACCAGACGTTCGACGACGGCACCGAGGAGTGGGTCGGCGCCCAGTAGCCGCGCCGGCGCCGCTCCGGCGAGCGATCCCCTTCACCCGAGGCGACCCGAAGCCACGCGATGCCCCCCCGATGACCCCCGCCGTCACCCGAAGCCACGCGACGCCGCGCAGCTTCCGTGCCCCCGCACCCACTCTGATGACGTAACCGTCCGTTAGTGGGATTTCCGGTTGCGTAACCCGGTGCCCCGCCCGACCGTTGACGGACCGGGTGGTTAATCTGCTCATAAGTCTGATTTGGTGCATCTGGGCTCGATACGGGGTCGGGAGTTCGCTGTGGGAGCACTCGTGTGGTTGCTCATTCCTGTCGTCGCGGTCGCCCTGGCCGCTGTCTGGGCCCGCTGGGCGGCCCGGCGGCGCGTCACGCGTGACGGCGCCTCCCTGGCCGGTTACGAGCGGTTCAGGGCCGCCATGGAGACCGTCCCGGGCGCCTCGGACCGGCCGGCGGCCGGTCCCTCCGAGGCGAACGCGGCCGCGGGTGAAGAGGGCCACACCGCCGAGGGCGCTTCCGAGGGCCGGGCGGCGGACGGCTCCGGGCGGCCCGCGCCCGCGCCTGCGGGCCGCCGCCGGCGGATCATCCCGTCCGGGCACGGCGGCAAGCGCGCGCACGCCTCCCGCACAGCCTCCGCACAGACTGCCGCCGACGGGGGCGGGGAGGACTAGCCGCCGCTGTCTCGGGGGGCCGACTGCTGCTTCCTTCCCGTAGGGTCGACCCATGCCACGCCGCACAGCGACGCTGATCGCCTCGACTCTGACGCTCATAGCGCTGCTGTGCGTGGCGCTGCTGACGCCGACTCCGTACTCGGAGATGTCGCCCGGGCCGACGGTCAACACCCTCGGCGACTACGGGGGCGACACGGTGATCCAGATCTCGGGCCACCAGACGTATCCCGCCGACGGTCACCTCAACATGACGACCGTCCGCGTCACCGGCGCCGACTACCGGATGAACCTCGTCGAGGCGCTGCTCGGCTGGGCGCGGCACGACGACAAGGTGGTGGAGCACGACACGCTCTACCCGCAGGGCCAGACCGCGCAGCAGGCCGACCAGGAGAACGCCGAGGAGTTCAGCCAGTCCCAGGACAGCGCCAAGGTCGCCGCCCTGGACGAGCTGCACATCCCCGTGCAGTCCCGGGTGATCGTGGCCGCCGTGGTCAAGGGCGGCGCGGCCGAGGGCACGCTGCACGCCGGTGACGTCATCAAGGCGGTGGACGGCACGACGGTGACCGAGGCCGACCAGGTCGCCAAGCAGGTCACCAAGCACAAGCCCGGTGAGCCGGTGGTGTTCACGGTCGTGCGGGCCGCGGACGTCAAGGCGAAGTCGCCGGCGACCCACCAGGTGACGATCACCACACGCCAGTCGCACGACCAGGGCCCGTCCCGCGCGGTCGTCGGCATCCAGGCCGGGATCGAGCACCTCTTCCCGTTCAACATCGACATCAAGCTCGCCGACGTCGGCGGGCCGAGCGCCGGGATGATGTTCGCGCTGGGCATCGTCGACAAGCTCACGCCCGGCAGCCTGACCGGGGGCAAGTTCGTGGCCGGCACCGGCACCATCGACGACAACGGCGCGGTCGGGCCGATCGGCGGCATCAGCCTCAAGACGATCGGGGCCCGTGACAAGGGCGCGCAGTACTTCCTCACCCCGGCCGACAACTGCGAGGAGGCCGCCAAGGACGTCCCCAAGGGCCTCACCCTGGTGAAGGTGAAGACCCTCGACGACGCCATGACGGCGCTCAAGGAGATCAAGGCGGGCGACACCGCGGCGCTGCCCAGCTGCAAGAGCTGACCCCCGGCGCCGCGGGTCCCGCCGCGGGCACGCCTCAGACGTCGCTCAGGCGTGCCCCGGGCGTGCCCCGGACGGTTCTGCCAGGTCTCAGGAGAAGGTCGCGGACAGCGCGTCGGCCAGGCCCGGGACCAGTTCCGGGCCGGTCAGCACCTCGCTCGGCGTGTCCTTCTCCCGCAGGCGCAGCGCGGACTCGCGGGTGCCGTCGCGCAGCACCGCGACCGTCATCCGCACCTCCTGGCGCTCGGGGTGCCGCGCCACCCACGCCGCCAGCGCGGCGTCGTCCAGACCCTCCGGCATCGACGCCTCGGCCGACGGCGGCAGCATCAGCCGCTCCACCGTGAGCGCGCAGCCGGCGATCACCTCGGGCCAGGCGATGGTGGCCAGGAACTCGTCGAGTGCGGTGCCGGACGGCAGCTCGTCCTGCTCGATCGGGGTCAGCCCGCCGGAGGTGGCGTCGTCAAGGCCCAGCTGGTCGGCGAGGCCGGGCTCGTGGGCCCGCAGGTGGTCGGTGTCGACGAGGGCGAACAGCCGGGCCGGCTGGTCCCAGCCGAGCCCGGAGGCATAGCTGTCGATCTCCAGAACGGCACGGGTCAGCGGGTTCGCCGCGAGCGGCGTGCCCTCAGAGGGGGTGTTGGACATGGCCCCCATCCTGCCTCTTCCGTTACCCGAATCGGGAACCGGCCAAAGCGTGGGTAAGTTGCACCAGTGGGCGTCCGACCCGGGGCGCCTTTGTCACGACACGTCGAGGTGCACACGTTGGTATTCCAGATGCCGGACCGCGGCGGGGGGCCGTCCGGACCCCGGGTGAGGGTGGGCCGCCCGTCCCGGGGCGCACGGTCGCTGCTCGTCACGGTGGGCCTGCTCGCCGTCCTGATGATCGCGTTCGTGATGTTCGCCGGGATCTGGACGGACTGGCTCTGGTACCGCTCGGTGCACTTCTCGTCGGTCTTCAGCACCATGCTGTGGACCAAGGTGGGGCTGTTCTGCGTCTTCGGCCTGCTGATGGCGCTCGTGGTCGGGGCGAACATCTACCTCGCGCACCGGCTGCGGCCGCCGCTGAGCGCGATGTCGGTGGAGCAGCAGAGCCTCGACCGCTACCGGATGGGCATAGCCCCGTACAAGACGTGGGTGCTGCTGGCGGTCTGCGCGGTGGTCGGGCTCATCGCCGGCGGCGCGGCCTCGGCGCACTGGCGGCTGTGGCTGCTCACCACCAACGCCACGTCCTTCCACCTCAAGGACCCGCAGTTCCACAAGGACGTCTCCTTCTACGCCTTCGACCTGCCCTGGTACCGCTTCCTGCTCGACTTCGGCTTCGCCGCGGTGCTGCTGTCGCTGGTGGCGGCCGCGGTCGTGCACTACCTGTACGGCGGCCTGCGGATCACCTCGCCGGGCGGGCGGGCGACCGCGGCGGCCACCGGGCACCTGTCGGTGCTGCTCGGCCTATTCGTCTCGCTGAAGGCGGTCGCCTACTGGCTCGACCGCTACGGCCTCGCGGTGAAGTCCAGTGGCCTGAGGTCCACCGACAACTGGACCGGGCTGCGCTACGTCGACGCCAACGCGTACCTGCCGGCCAAGACGATCCTGTTCTGCATCGCCGTGATCTGCGCGCTGCTGTTCTTCGCGACGCTGTGGCGCCGCACCTGGTCGCTGCCGATGATCGGCTTCGGCCTGATGGTGCTGTCCGCGATCCTCATCGGCGGGCTGTACCCGGCGATCGTGCAGAAGTTCCAGGTGCAGCCCAACGAGGCGGCCAAGGAAGCGCCGTACATCCAGAAGAACATCGACGCCACGCGCGCCGCCTACGGCATCGACGGCAGCCAGGTGTCGGACTACTCCGGCAAGAGCGGCACGGACAAGGCGTCGCTGCGCAAGGACGTGGCGAGCGCCGCCTCGGTCCGCGTGCTGGACCCGAACGTGGTCTCGCCGACGTTCCAGCAGATGCAGCAGTCCCGCGGGTACTACTCGTTCCCCTCCACCCTCGACGTCGACCGGTACACCGTCGACGGCAAGGAGCAGGACACGGTGGTGGGCGCGCGGGAGCTGAACATCAGCGGCATCCCCGAGAACAACTGGATCAACGACCACTTCAAGTACACGCACGGCTACGGCGTCATAGCGGCGAAGGGGACGACCGCCACCGGCACCGACCCCGTCGGCCAGCCCGTGTACACCGAGCAGAGCCTGCCGACCAAGGGCAGTTTCGGCCCGTACAACCAGCAGATCTACTTCGGCGAGCAGACGACGCAGTACTCGATCGTCGGCGGGCCCACCAAGGAGCTGGATTTCGCCGACAAGAACGGCGAACGCACCACCAGCTACAGCGGCAAGGGCGGGGTCAGCCTCGACAACCCGGTGACCCGGGCCGCGTACGCGGTGACCTTCGGCGAGCCGCAGATCCTCTACTCGGGGGCGATAGGCCACGGTTCGAAGATCCTGTACAACCGCACGCCCAAGGAGCGGGTGGAGGCGGTCGCCCCCTGGCTGACGATCGACGGGGACCCGTACCCCGCGGTGGTCGACGGCAGGGTGCAGTGGATCGTCGACGCCTACACGACCACCAACGGCTATCCGTACGCCTCGCGGACCACGCTCGGCGACACCACCGCCGACTCGCTGACCGACGACGAGCGGGCTGTGGTCTCCCACCAGAACCAGGTCAACTACATCCGCAACTCCGTCAAGGCGACGGTCGACGCGTACGACGGCACGGTCACGCTCTACCAGTGGGACACCAAGGACCCGGTCCTCAAGACCTGGATGAAGGCGTTCCCGCACACCGTCAAGCCGAAGAGCGCGATCTCGCCGGACCTGCTGTCCCACCTGCGCTACCCGCAGGACCTGTTCAAGGTGCAGCGGCAGCTGCTGGCGAAGTACCACGTCACCACCGCCGGCCAGTTCTACAGCGGCAGCGAGGTCTGGCAGGTGCCGGACGACCCGGCGTCGAAGTCGGGCAAGGCCGTCCCGCCGTACTACCTGAGCATGAAGATGCCCGGGCAGGACAGCCAGACGTTCTCGCTGACGACGACGTTCACGCCGACCAGCCGGGACAACCTCGCGTCGTTCATGGCCGTCGACGCGGACGCCACCAGCCCGGACTACGGGAAGATGCGGATCCTCAAACTCCCCCTCAACTCGGGAGTCGAGGGTCCCCAGCAGGTGCAGAGCAAGTTCAACTCCGACCGGAACTTCGCCCCCGACCTGAACCTCCTCAAACGCGGCGACTCCACGGTCGAGTACGGCAACCTGCTCACCATTCCGCTCGACGGCGGCCTGCTCTACGTGGAGCCGGTCTATGTACGCGGTGCGGACACCAACTACCCGTCGCTGCAGAAGGTCCTGGTGGACTTCGACGGCCAGATGGCCTTCAAGGACACCCTCGACGAGGCCCTCGACACGGTCTTCACCGCCGGCGGGTCGCCGCCGACGGAAGCCGGTTCACCCGGCGCGGGCACCGCGCAACCGCCGCCGTCCGCGCCCGCCGGCAGCACCTCGGACCTGCAGAAGGCGCTGGCCGACGCGCAGCAGGCGTACGACGACGGGCAGAAGGCGATGCAGAAGGGCGACTGGTCGGCGTACGGCGACGCCCAGAAGCGGCTGGCCGACGCGCTGAAGCGGGCGCAGGCCGCGGAGAAGGGCGCGATCAAGCGCTGACCAGGGCTCATCCCCGCGTCGTGGTACAGTTGTCGCACACGACGCGGGGTGGAGCAGCTCGGTAGCTCGCTGGGCTCATAACCCAGAGGTCGCAGGTTCAAATCCTGTCCCCGCTACTGCATGAAGAGGCCCGGAGTCAACTGACTCCGGGCCTCTTCACTTTTCTGGGGGATCTTCGGCGTCAAGGGTTTGACGTGACGTCATATCGGGAAGTCGACAAAACGCCGAAGAGACTGACTGGCATGCGGTATACCGGGTGTACGCCGGTATCGGGTGGTGCGACGATGGAGCTCATGGGGGATGGTGCAAGGCTGCTGAACACTCGTCAGATCCATGGAGGTCATGGGTCGGCGGGCGGTCCGTCGCTGCCCGCGACCGTGGCCGAGCTGCTTCCCGCACCGCGCACGGCCGAGGCCGGCGGTGACGACACCGCCGTTCCGGCGCTGATCAGCGAACTGCCCGACGAGGAGACCCTCGCCATGCGCGAGGAGGCCGAGATCGAGGCGCGGCACCGCCGTGCCGCCGAGCAGGGCGACCCGGCCGCGATGAGCGCCCTGGGCACCCTGCTGCTGCGCCGCGGCGACCTCGACGGCGCGGAGCCCTTCCTGCGCGCCGCCGTCCAGCACGGCGACCGAGCGGCCGCCAACAACCTGGCCCTGCTCCTGCACCAGCGCGGCTACGCCGACGAGGCGGCCGGCTGGTGGCGGATAGCGGCCGTCGCGGGCTCGGCCGCCGCCGCCCACGCGCTCGGCCGCCACTACCGCGAGCGCGGCGACGAGCCGGGCGCGGAGTACTGGCTGCGGCAGTCCGCCGAGGCCGGGCACACCCTCGGCGCTTACGCGCTGGCCGACCTGATCGAGCACCGCCAGGAGGACGGCGCGGAGCAGTGGTTCCGGGTCGCCGCCGAGCACGGCCACCGCGAGGCGTCCTACCGGCTGGCCCGCATCTGCGCGGACCGCGGGCAGACCCACGAGGCCGAGCAGTGGTACCGCCAGGCCGCGGCGCGCCGCCACCGCAGGGCCGCGCTGCGGCTCGGCACGCTGCTGGAGGAGCGCGGCGAGACCGCCGAGGCCCAGCGCTGGTACCTCACGGCGGCGCGCGACGGCGAGGCCAGGGCGGCCTGCGCCCTCGGCTTCCTGCTGCGCGACGCCGGCGACGTCGACCAGGCCGCCACCTGGTGGCGGCGGGCGGCCCAGGCCGGCGACGGCCAGGCCGCGAACGCGCTCGGCGCGCTGCACGCCCAGGAGGGCGAGACGCAGACCGCCGAGCGGTGGTACCGCACGGCCATGGAGGCCGGCGACGTCAACGGCGCGTACAACCTCGGCCTGCTCTGCGCGGGCCAGGGCCGCGGCACCCAGGCCGAGCAGTGGTACCGCAAGGCGGCCTACGCCGGGCACCGCGAGGCGGCGAACGCGCTGGCGGTGCTGCTGCTCCAGCGCGGCGACGCGGCGGGCGCCGAGCCGTGGTTCTCCAAGGCGGCCGAGGCGGGCAGCATCGACGCGGCCTTCAACCTGGGCATCCTGCACGCCGGCCGGGGCGAGGACGACGCCGCCCGCGGCTGGTACGAGCGGGCCGCGGCCGCCGGGCACGCCGAGGCGGCCCTGCAGGTGGCCATCGCCCTGCAGCGCGAGGGCGACCACCACGGCGCCGAGCGCCACCTGCGGTGCGCGGCCGGGGGCGGCAGCCCGGAGGCGGCGTTCCGGCTGGGCGCGCTGCTCGACGCCGCGTTGGAGCAGGCGGGCGAGGGCGCCGCGGAAGGTGTGGGCGAGGAGGCCGAGGAGTGGTACGAGCGGGCGGCCCGCCAGGGACACCGCCGGGCCCAGGTGCGGCTCGGTATGCGCGCGGCCAAGCGGGGGGACGCCGAGGACGCCGGGCACTGGTACCGGCTGGCCGCCGAGGCCGGATCGCGCAACGGCGCGTTCAACCTCGGGCTGCTGCTGGCGCGCGCGGGGAGCGAGCGCGAGGCCGCCGAGTGGTGGACCCGCGCGGCCGACGCCGGGCACGGCAGGGCGGCACTGCGGCTGGCGCTGCTGGCCGCCCGGCGCGGGGCCCTGGCCGAGGCGCAGTCGTGGTGCGCGCGGGCCATCGCCTGCGGGCCGGCTCCCGTCGCGGAGCGGGCCACCCGTCTGCGCGAGGCGGTCACCCACGAGCTGACAGCCTGAGCCCCGGGGCGCCGCTCCGGGGCCCGGGTCCTGGCCGCGGGTCCTGGCAGCGGGTCCTGGCCCCGGGGAAAGGGATTTGGCCCCCGCTCCGGGGTGGGATACAGTGAACACACAACGACGCGGGGTGGAGCAGCTCGGTAGCTCGCTGGGCTCATAACCCAGAGGTCGCAGGTTCAAATCCTGTCCCCGCTACTGCAAGGACAAGGCCCGGAAACCCAGGTTTCCGGGCCTTCTCCGTTCCTTCTGCCCCTTCTGTCTTTTCCTTCGTCACACTTCGGGCAAAGTCCGGGCAACCCGCCTGGCCCGGGGCGGTGCGGCGCGCGATCCTGGGAACGTACGACGGCCGGGCCGAGCCTGGAGGCGGTAGTGCTGCGCAGACGGCGGGGGCGGGCCACGGCCCTGACCGTGGACAGCGGGAGCTGGGCTGCCTGGTGCGCCGCGGCCACCGCCGGTCGGCCCGAGGACGTGCGCCACCTCCTCACCCAGTTGCGCGCGGTGGTCACCACCGGCCCCTCCGCCGCCCGCGGCGCGGCGCTGGACGCCCTGTCCGCCGCTCCCGCCCGGCTGCTCCTGCTGCTCGACCGGCACGCCCGCCCCGGCCCGCCGGTGACCGGCGCGCCCGGACCGCTGCACCTGTTCCTGGACGCGCTCGACGCCCGCGGCCGGACCCGGCAGGCCGCGGTGGAGGGGCTGGCCGGCTGCGGCGGGCCGCTCGCCGCCGCGGCGCTCGCCCTGCGCACCGACGACTGGACGCCGGAGGTCCGCCGGCGGGCCGCGGCCGCCCTGATGGTGCGCAGCGCCCCCGACGAGGTGGCCGCGGCGGTCCGGGTGCTGCTGCGCCTGGAGGGCCGCAGCCGGGCCGGTGGCCTGCTGGCCGACTACCGGACCGCCCTGGGATCGGCCCCGCACCGCCGCGCGGTGCGCGCCCTGGCGGCGGACGCCGATCCGCCGGCCCGCCGGTTCGGCGTCGAACTCGCCCTGGACCTGGGGGACTACGTGCCCGGCGATCTGCTGCGGGCAGCGCTGTACGACGGCGACCAGGTGTGCCGGCGGCTGTGTGCGCAGCGGCTGCTGGAGCTGGACCCCGCACAGGCGGGCCGGCTGCTGACCGCGAAGGGCGCCGGAGTCCGGGAGTTGGCGGTGGCCGCGCTGCCGGCGGACGTCCCGGCCAAGCACCTGGTGCCGCTGCTGGCGGACCGGGCCAGGATGGTGCGGGTGCAGGCCCGCTGGACGCTGTACCAGCGCGGCGAGCCGCCGGTGGAGGTCTACCGGGCGCAGTTGCGCAAGGCGCTCAAGGCCGGGGGAGCGGCGCCGCGGCTGGTGGCGGGACTGGCGGTGGGGCTCGGCGAGTGCGGGGACGCCTCGGACGCCGGGCTGCTGGCCGGCCTGCTGGGCAGCCCGCATCCGCAGGTGCGGCGGGCGGCGGCGCGAGGTGTGGCCCGGCTGGCCGCGCTGGGCGAACTCGTGGCGCTGCTGGGTCCGCTGGCCAACGATCCGGACGCGGTCGTGGCGCGGGAGGCGTTCGAGGGGCTGGGCCGGGTGCCGCACGACGTGCCGCCGGAGACGCTGTGGATCGGCCGCACCCGTACCGAACCGGCGGTGCGGAGGCTGGCCGAGCGGATCGGCGCGCGGCGTTCGGCGCGGGTCGCGGAGCCCTACGCGGCGCAGTCCGGGCAGACGCCGCGGTAGGTGACCTCGACGGTGGACACCGCGAAGCCGAACCGTTCGCTCGCGGGCAGCGCGGCGAGCGGATCGCCCTGCGGGTGGACGTCGCGGATGGTGCCGCAGCGGGAGCAGACCAGGTGCTGGTGCGGCCGGTGGGCGTTGGGGTCGTAGCGCTTGGCCCGGCCGTCGGTGGCGACCTCGATGACCTCGCCGATGCTGACCATCTCGCCGAGCGTGTTGTAGACGGTCGCCCGGGAGATCTCCGGGAGCCGCTCGGTCGCCCGGGCGTGGACCTCGTCGGCGGTGAGGTGCACGTGCTGGCCGTCGAGGACCTCGGCCACGACACGCCGCTGGGCGGTCATGCGCCATCCGCGCTCGCGCAGGCGTTCCAGGAGGTCGCTCATGTGTATCACCTTAACAGCGCAGGTCCTGGAAGCGAATAGATCTGTGACTGGTCAGCCTCTTGACTTAGACAGTGTCTATCGTAGGATCGTGTTCACGGCGAGAGCCGACAACGGCAAGTGAGTGGAGGTCGCGGTCCAAGGCCCTCCGCACCTGACCAACCGCTTGACCGACCAGGCCGATGGGGCCGGACGCCAGAGGGCTCCGGCCCCATCGTCCGTTGTCGCGGCCGGTCGCGGGGTCGTTCGCGGGGCGGCGCCGGTCAGGCGCGAGGCC
>NZ_JAINZZ010000039.1 GCF_019890725.1 Actinacidiphila acidipaludis | reverse complement strand
TGTCGGATCGAACCCGAGATGGGGGAAGCTACGCGTCACGGCCGCCCCCCGGACTGCTGGACGGCGGTCCGGCGCACGCCGCGGAAACCTGCTGATGTCATGTCATCCCACCCCTGGCAACACTGCGATCGCATGAGTGATCGAGCCTATGCAGGGGGTCACGGCAGTCGCGAGTGGGGGTCCGTGAAGGGGTTGTGAAGCGTGCCGCGAACCGTACCGACGATCGGGGATGTGTCCACAACCGCACCGTGCGCCCCGGTAGTGTCAGTGAACCGCACTGACCTGTCGGGCGCCCTATCGGACGCCGGATCATGCACGGGGGATTTCCTGGTGACCCGCACTTCTCTGCCCATCGCTGTCGCTCTCGCCGTGTCGGCGGGCCTGCTGCTGACCGCCTGCGGCGGGAGCGGGTCCAACTCGGACAAGAGCACTTCGTCGGCGCCTGCGCCGACGTCCGCGGCCCCGACGACCACCGCCCCGCCCACCCAGGCCGCGGGCCCGGGCGCCCCGAAGTTCGACCTGCCGCCGGACATCACCATTGCCTTCAACGGGTTCGGCAGTACTGATCCCAAGGCGAAGGACGCCCTGCGCGACGCCAAGTACGCGGCGACTGCCATTCTTGAGGCGGAGTCCCAGATCCGGACGGCTGAAACCCCGAATGTGAAGCGCTACTTCGACGGCCTTCAAGGGGCGAAGCTCGCGGACAGCGTCATCAACTACGGCAAGTCCGGCAACGTGGCCACCGGGACCTATCGCTACTACCAGCCCACGGTGAAGGCCAACGGCGGGGCCGGAACGCTGACCGTCTCCTACTGTGAGGACCAGCGCAAGGCTTACGACAAGAACGCCAAGACCGGCAAGGTGCACGTGACGACACCGTCACTGCAGGACTTCCGTGCGTGGACTTTCGCGATGCACAAGGACTCCGCCGGCGATTGGCAGGTCTACGAGTACAAGTGGCTTCAGGGGGCCAAGCAGTGCCAGGTCGCATAGGACGCCGACTTGGCGGGGCGGCACGGTCGCAGCCTCGTCCCGTCGAGGAACGGCACTGACCTGTCGGCCGCACCCGACGCCTGATCACGCACGGGGGATTTCCTCATGATCCCCACTTCCCTGCCCGTCGCTGTTGCCCTCGCCGCGTCGGCGGGCCTGCTGCTGACCGCCTGCGGCGGGAGCGGGTCCAGCTCGGACAAGAGCACGACGTCCACGACCGCGCCCGCGACGACCGCAGCGGCGACCACGGCGGCGCCCACCCAGGCCGCGGGCCCGGGCGCCCCGACGTTCGACCAGGTGGCCTGAGGGCGTCGACCGCGGGCGGCCGCGCCGGAAAGTGATGGCTCAGAGCGCCTGCGGGAAGTCGAAGAGGCGGTCGGGGTCGAGCGTGGCCTTGAGGGACGTCAGCTTCGCGGCGTTGGCGCCGTAGTACGCGGTGCGCCAGTCCTTCAGGGTGGGGTCGGTGTAGTTGGCGTAGGCCCCGCCGGAGGCGTAGCGGCGCATCGCGTCATGGGCGCCGTCCAGCCAGCCGCCGCTGGACAGTTCGTCGGAGGCGATGTACTGCGCGAGGAAGCGCGACGAGCGGTGCGGGAACGCCGTGGCCGTCGGGGACTGCCGGTTGACGGCCCCGCCCAGCGCGGTCAGGTCGATGCTGCCCTTGCCGCCGGGCGCGGTCCGGGTGAGCCGCTCGACCTGGGCCAGCAGCGCCTGGATACCGGACGCCGGCAGGTTCGTGTCGTAGAAGTCCGACCGCGCGGTGTACGTCTCGCGGCCCAGCACCCCTCGCGGCGCTATGTGGCACTGCGCCGCGGACAGTCCCGAGCAGCCCGCGTAGTCGAACATCACGTCGACGTAGTCGTGCGGGTGCAGGGAGACCGAGGAGGCGTGCACGCCGGCCGCCGCGGACAGCGCGTCGGCGGCCTGGGCGAGGTCGCTCCGCGACCCGGTGGACAGCATGGGGACGGAGACGGACGGCGAGCCGCCGGCGTCGCAGTCCAGGTGCAGGGAGGACCAGATGTGGTCGGCCTGGTCGGGGCCCCAGCTCTGCCAGCCGCGGATCACGTCGGCCGCCTGCGACCACGACCACGTCAGGTACCCGGTGACGACGGACACCGGCACGGGGTGGGTGGTGAACCGCAGGGACGTGACGACCCCGAAGTTGCCGTTGCCCGCGCCCCGCAGCGCCCAGAACAGTTCGGGCTCGGTGTCGGCGTCCACCTCGCGGGTCCGGCCGTCGGCGGTGACGATGGTGGCGCCGACGAGGTTGTCGCACGTCAGCCCCATGGACCGGCTGAGCACGCCGTGGCCGCCGCCGAGGGTCAGGCCGGAGATGGCGACGGACGGGCAGGAGCCGCCGGGGATCGTGCGGCCCTGCCGGCCGAGCGTGTTGTAGACGTCTATCAGCTTGGCGCCCGCGCCGATGGTGGCGGTGGTGCCGTCCAGCCGGACGGAGTTGAGCCGGGAGACGTCGATGACCAGCCGCTTGTCGCCGCTGGACCAGCCCGCGTAGGAGTGGCCGCCGCTGCGGATGACCGGGACGGTCCGGGTGCGGCGGGCGAAGTCCAGGCAGGTGCGGATGTCGGCGGCGCCGCTGACGTAGGCGATGGCCGCCGGGCGCAGGTGGTCGAAGCGGGTGTTGTAGAGGCGGTGGTCGAGCGCGTAGGCGGCGTCCTGGGGGACGACGAGGTCGCCGTCCAGCGAGGAGGAGAGCGCGTGCCAGTCGGCCTTCTCGGGCGGCGCGGTGGTGCGCGAGGGGGTCGGCGAGGACGGGGGCGGGGTCGTGGCCGTGCCCGAGGCGGATTTGGCGTCGCCGCCGCCCTTGCCGGTGCACGCGGTCAGCCAGGCCCCGGCGAGCACCACACCGCCCGCGCGCAGCGCCGAACGCCGCCGCGGCGCCGGATGCCCCTCCGGTGACGGGCGCTGATCCGCCACGGACGGCTGCCCTACCACCGAGGGCTGGCCCGCCACGGACGGCTGATCCACCACCGAGGGCCGCCCCGGCAGGGAGGGCCGCTCCAGCACAGAACGCTGCCCCGGCACGGAGCGCCGCTCCGCCGCGGGGCCGAGGGATCCACCCTGTTCAGCCGTCGTCGATTCCACTGCCTCATCCACCGCCGCATCCCCGCTTCTGATCAACAGGCGCATCGTCGGTAACCGGAGACGCCGAAGCAAGGGTTCCGGTTGCGGACTTCTTTCCGGCCGGTGCCGGTCCGGTCGAGGTCATCCGCCCGCGTGCTCCTGCGCGTCGCGCCTGGCCCGGTCCCGGGCCCGCCGCGCGGGCCCCTTCCAGCCGCAGGAGCAGTGCGCGGTCGCGAAGGATCCTCGTTCGACGACGGTGATGGCGTGTCCGCCGGCGGCCGCGTGGCCTACCGGAGCGGAGCGCACACCCAGCTTTCGCACCCGTCCAAGGTAACGGGCGTGACGGCTGCCGGAACACGGTCGTTAGCCGATTGGCAGCGGGCTCCCCGGCCCGGCGGAGCCGTACGGCGGTGCAGGGATGGACACATGATGGTGGCAGCGGCGACCTGGCGTCGGCAGGAGGTGACGAGGACCACAGTGGTCCTCGCGGCGGTGGCGGCGACGGCGGTCCTGGCGGGCGGCTGCGCGGGCAGCGGTGTCGCGGCCGAACGCGGCCCGGGGGACGCCAAGGTCCAGCAGGTTCCGGCCGCCACGGTGACCGGTGCCGCGGACGCCCTGACGCGGGCGGGCAGCGCCCAGGTGACCACCTCGATGCGGATGGCCAGCGGCGGCACCTGGCTGACCATCACCGGCACCGGCGGCTTCGACTTCGCCCGGCGGCGGGGCGAGCTCACGCTGGTGCTGCCCAAGGACGCGGCCGGCGCGGAGGAGCACCGGCCGATCACCGAACTGCTCACACCCGGCTCGCTCTACATGAAGGACCGCGGCGAGGGCGTCCCGCCGGGCAAGTGGGTGCGGGTGGACACCACGCGGCTCGCCGACGGCAACCTGGTGACCGGCGGCGCGACCGAGCCGCTGGCGGCGGCGGAGCTGCTGCGCGGCGCGCGGGACGTGACGTACGTCGGCGAGGAGGTGCTGAACGGCACGGCGGTGCGGCACTACCGCGGCACCACGGACATCGCCCGCGCCGCCGGGGCCGCGGAGCCCGCGGTGCGGGGTCCGCTGGCGGCCGCGGCGAAGGGCTTCACGGTGACGAGCGTGCCCTTCGACGCGTGGCTGGACGCGCAGGGGCGGCTGCGTCAGGTGAGCCAGCAGTTCACGTTCGGTGGCGGGCGCGGTGCGCGGGGCGCGGGGCGGAATGTGACAGTGGTCTCAACCACCCGGTACGACCGGTTCGGGACACGGGTGTCGGTGATCATGCCCCGACCTGCGAACATCTGGACGGGCAAGATCGTTTCTGCTCACCCTGGATGAGGACGGGCCGAATCGGGCCCGTGGGAAATGGTCCTTCCGTGCCATGCGCGGGCCGCGTCCGCTCCTTACGCTGGAACCGCTCCAGCCGCTTGCCCGCGGCCGCCGCGGCGCACAGGACGGGACGAGGAGGTGCGTGCATGGTGCCGGCGCTTCTTGCTTCGGTGCACGACGACGACCAGGTCGCTCTCGCCGAGATCGAGCTGTGCGGTGAGCTGATGATCGCCGCGTCCGCCAGCGCCGAGGACCGGCTCAGCCCGGCCCGCATCGACGAGGTGCTGGACGTCTCCCGAACGCCGGTGGCCCCCGCCGTCAACTGATCCGGCCGCCCCCAGTCACCCCCGGCCGCCACCGGAGCCGTCGGCCGGATCCCCCCGCCGCCGGCCGCTACCGCGGGCGTCAGGTCCGCAGCAGCCGCGCTATCGCCGCCGTCGCCTCGGCGACCTTCTCGTCGATCTCGGGTCCGCCGCCGACCGCCGCCGCGGCCACGCAGTGCCGCAGGTGCTCCTCCAGCAACTGCAGGGCGAAGGACTGCAGCCCCTTGGTGCTGGCCGAGACCTGGGTGAGGATGTCGATGCAGTAGACGTCCTCCTCGACCATCCGCTGCAGGCCACGGATCTGGCCCTCGATCCGGCGGAGGCGCTTCAGGTGGGACTCTTTGTCGTGACTGTAGCCATGCGGCCCGGCCGGCTTCACAATCTCCCCCGCGACGCTTTCCGTGGTCATCCCGCCTGCCCGCCCTTCCTGTCCCGTTATACCCCCGATGGGTATACCTTACCGAATCGCTATGATGTGCGAGGCATCCCCCGTCCGGGGGACTTCGTGCCGTGGGCGACACTGGATGACGCCGGTTAGCCGTGGCCGGATGATGCGCCTAGCATCAACGAGACCGAATCCCTGCACACCGCATGCACCCCGAGGACTAACGTGCGCTTTCGTCTGACCCCCAGGGAGACGAGCTTCTACGACATGTTCGCCGCGTCCGCGGACAACATCGTCACCGGTTCGAAGCTCCTCATGGAACTCCTCGGGGCCGATTCGGCCACCAGGACCGAGATCGCCGAGCGGATGCGTGCGGCGGAGCACGCGGGGGACGACGCGACCCACGCGATCTTCCACCAGCTCAACTCCTCCTTCATCACGCCGTTCGACCGCGAGGACATCTACACCCTCGCCGGCTCGCTCGACGACATCATGGACTACATGGAGGAGGCCGTTGACCTGGTCGTCCTCTACAACGTCGAAGAGCTGCCGAAGGGCGTCGAGCAGCAGATCGAGGTGCTGGCGCGGGCGGCCGAGCTGACCGCCGAGGCCATGCCCAACCTGCGCACGATGAACAACCTGACCGAGTACTGGATCGAGGTCAACCGTCTGGAGAACCAGGCCGACCAGATCCACCGCAAGCTGCTCGCCCAGCTGTTCAACGGGAAGTACGACGCGATCGAGGTGCTCAAGCTCAAGCAGATCGTCGACGTGCTGGAAGAGGCCGCCGACGCGTTCGAGCACGTGGCGAACACCGTGGAGACCATCGCGGTCAAGGAGTCCTGACTTCGTGGACACCTTTGCGCTGGTCGTGACCATCGCGGTCGCGCTCTTCTTCACCTATACCAACGGCTTCCACGACTCCGCCAACGCCATCGCCACCTCGGTGTCCACCCGGGCGCTCACGCCCAAGGCGGCCCTGGCGATGGCGGCGGTGATGAACCTGCTGGGCGCGTTCCTCGGCCAGGGCGTCGCCGAGACCGTCAGCAAGGGCCTGATCGCCACCCCGACCGGGCAGCACGGCATGGCGGTGCTGTTCGCCGCGCTCGCCGGCGCGGTCGTGTGGAACCTCACCACCTGGTACTTCGGCCTGCCCTCCAGCTCCTCGCACGCGCTGTTCGGCGGCCTGGTGGGCGCGGCCCTGGCGGGCGGCACGGCCGTGCACTGGAACGGCGTGGTCGACAAGGTGGTCGTGCCGATGTTCCTGTCGCCGGTCGTCGGTCTCCTGGTCGGCTATCTGATCATGATGGCCATCCTGTGGTTCTTCCGCCGCTCCAACCCGCACAAGGCCAAGCGCGGCTTCCGTATCGCGCAGACCATCTCGGCGGCCGGTATGGCGCTGGGCCACGGCCTGCAGGACGCGCAGAAGACCATGGGCGTGGTGGTGCTCGCGCTGGTGATCAACGACCCGAGCCGGGGCTTCGGCATTCCGGTCTGGGTCAAGCTCGTGTGCGCGCTGATGATGTCGCTCGGCACCTACGCGGGCGGCTGGCGGATCATGCGGACGCTGGGCCGGCGGATCATCGAGCTCGACCCGCCGCAGGGCTTCGCGGCCGAGACGACCTCGGCCGGCATCCTCTACACCACCGCGTACCTGTTCAAGGTCCCGGTCTCCACCACCCATGTGATCACCTCGGCGATCATGGGCGTCGGCGCGACGAAGCGGGTCAAGGCCGTCCGCTGGGGCGTGGCGAAGAACATCGTCGGCGGCTGGTTCATCACCATGCCGGCCGCGGGTGTCGTCGCCGCGATCCTGTTCTGGCTGATCCAGGCGATCTTCGCCTGACGGCCGACGCGCCGCCGCACCGTCGCTCCCGGAAACGGATCAGGCCCCGTCCCCCTGCGAAGGGGAACGGGGCCTGCGCCCTGCGGTGGCACCGCCATGCAGCACCGCACGGCGGCTCTGATCATCCGAAGCGGCCCGAGATGTAGTCCTCGGTGGCCTGCACGGACGGGTTGGAGAAGATGCGCTCGGTGTCGTCGATCTCGATCAGCTTGCCGGGCTGTCCGACGCCCGCCAGGTTGAAGAACGCGGTGCGGTCCGAGACGCGGGCGGCCTGCTGCATGTTGTGCGTGACGATGACGATGGTGAACCGGGTCTTCAGCTCGCCGATCAGGTCCTCGATGGCGAGGGTGGATATCGGGTCGAGCGCGGAGCACGGCTCGTCCATCAGCAGCACCTGCGGCTCGACCGCGATGGCGCGGGCGATGCACAGCCGCTGCTGCTGGCCGCCGGAGAGACCGGAGCCGGGCTTGTTGAGGCGGTCCTTGACCTCGTTCCAGAGGTTGGCGCCCTTGAGCGACTTCTCGACGATGGAGTCGAGTTCGCCCTTCTTGCGGACGCCGTTGAGGCGCAGACCGGCCGCCACGTTGTCGTAGATCGACATGGTGGGGAACGGGTTGGGGCGCTGGAAGACCATGCCGACGGTGCGGCGCACGGTCACCGGGTCGACGCTGGAGCCGTAGAGGTTCTCGTCGTCCAGCATCACCTTCCCCTCGACGCGGCCACCGGGGGTGACCTCGTGCATGCGGTTCAGGGTGCGCAGGAACGTGGACTTGCCGCAGCCGGACGGGCCGATGAAGGCGGTCACGGAGCGGGGCTCGACGGTCATGGAGATGTCGTCGATGGCCCGGTGGGTGCCGTAGAAGGCGGAGAGGCCGCTGACGTCGATTCGCTTGGCCATGGGGATCACTTCTTTTCTGCGAGGTCTGCTGATGGCCGCGTCCGGCGGCCTGGCACGCGGCGGAGCCGCACGATCAACGCTTCGGGGCCTTCCAGCGGGCGATGCCGCGGGCCACGAGGTTGAGGATCATCACGAACGCGATGAGCACCAGAGCGGCGCCCCATGCGCGGGCGTACGACGGGTCGTTGCCGTTTCCGTACTGCTGGTAGATGTAGTACGGGAGCGAGGACTGCGGCCCGCTGAACGGGTTCGTGTTGATCATGTTGCTGCCGAACACCAGCAGGGCGATCGGTGCGCTCTCACCCGCGATACGGGCGATGGCCAGCATGACGCCGGTGGTGATGCCGCCGAGGGCGGTCGGGATGACGACCTTGGTGATGGTGCGCCACTTCGGCACGCCCAGGGCCAGCGAGGCCTCGCGCAGCTCGTTCGGCACGAGCTTGAGCATCTCCTCGGTGGAGCGCACCACGACCGGCAGCATCAGGATGGCCAGCGCGAGCGAGCCCGCGAAGCCGGAGGCCGGGGCCTTGCCGAGGGCCACGAACCAGAGCGACAGGATGAACAGACCGGCGACGATCGACGGGACACCGGTCATGACGTCGACGAAGAACGTCACCCACTTCGCCAGCGTGCCCCGGCCGTACTCCACCAGGTACACGGCGGTGAGGATGCCGATCGGGGCGGCGATGACGGTGGCGATGGCGACCTGCTCCAGCGTGCCGATGATGGCGTGGTAGACGCCGCCCCCGGGCTCGATGGTCAGGACGTTGTTCATGGAGTGGGTCAGGAAGGTGCCGTCCAGCACCTTCACGCCCTTGCTGATGGTGGTCTGCACCAGCGAGTACAGCGGGATCACGGCCAGGATGAAGCTCGCCCATATCAGGCTGGTGGCCACCCGGTCCTTGGCCTGGCGGCGGCCCTCGACCTGCGCGGTGATGGCGTAGGAGCCGCCCACGAAGAGGATCAGGGCGATCAGGCCCCACTGCAGGTGGCTCTTGAGGCCGAAGCCGGCGCCGATGGCCACACCCACGACGATGGCGCCGACGGCGATGGCCAGCGGGCTCCAGCGGGGGAGCCGGCGGCTGGCCAGCCGCGTGGCGGCGGGCGCGCCGGCCGCGGCGGGCTTGGCGTCCGAGATGCTGTGGCTCATGCGTTGGCCCCCGAGTACTCCTTGCGCCGGGCGATGATGAGCCGGGCCGCGCCGTTGACGAGCAGGGTGATGACGAACAGGACGAGGCCGGAGGCGATCAGCGCGTCGCGGCCGAACTCGTCGGCCTCACCGAACTTGGCGACGATGTTCTGCGAGAACGTGCCGCCGACCGGGTCCAGGATGTGCGCGGACAGCACCGGGGAGGCGGACAGCACGGTGGCGACCGCCATGGTCTCGCCGAGCGCGCGGCCCAGGCCGAGCATGGAGGCGCTGATGACGCCGGAGCGGGCGAACGGCAGCACCGACAGCCGGATGACCTCCCAGCGGGTGGCGCCGAGCGCCAGCGCCGCCTCCTGGTGCATCTTCGGCACCTGGTTGATCACTTCGCGGCTGACGTTGGTGATGATCGGCAGGATCATGATCGCCAGCAGGATGCCCACGGTCAGCAGCGAACGGGCCGCCGAGTTGGGGTCCGACTTGTGGAAGATGACGGTCCAGCTGAGGTAGTCGTCCAGCCAGAGGTTGAGGCCCTTGAGGTGCGGGACCAGGAACAGCGCGCCCCACAGGCCGTAGACGATGCTGGGCACCGCGGCGAGCAGGTCGATGACGTACGCGATGATCCCGCCGAGGCGGCGCGGCGCGTAGTGCGTGATGAACAAGGCGATGCCCAGCGAGATCGGGACCGCGATGAGCATGGCGATGATCGAGCTGACGACGGTGCCGTAGGCGAGAACCGCGATGCCGAAGACCGGCGGGTTCAGGCTCGGGGTCCACTCGAACGTGGTCAGGAAGTTGCCGTGGTCCTTGGAGATGGCGCTGACCGCACGGACCGTCAGGAAGACGGCGATCGCGGCCATCACGACCAGCAGCAGGATGCCGGCGCCGCGGGAGAGACCGGAGAAGATGCGGTCACCCGGGCGGGTCACGGTGGCGGCCTTGCGCGGTGGCGCGGTGGGGGGTGTTTCTACGGTGGTCATAGGGGTTCACTCCGGTCTGGATGGGGGAGTGGCGCTCCCCCGGCGGCGGTGCACCGGAAGTGCGGCGGGTCCCGGGGCCGTGGTGGCCGCGGGACCCGCCGCGCTGGATCAGGAAAGGGCGGAGATGGTGGAGCGGACCTTCGTGGCGATCTCGGTGGGCAGCGGGGCGTAGCCGGCCGCGGACAGCTGCTGCTGGCCCGCGTCGCTCGCGATGTAGTTCAGGAACGACTTGGTCAGCGGCAGGGTGCTGGCCTTGTTGCCCTTGTCGCAGGCGATCTCGTAGGTGACCAGGACGATCGGGTAGGCGTTGTCCGCCTTGGTGGTGTACGCGGCGCTCAGGTCCAGCGCCAGGTCCGAGCCGGTGCCGACGACCTTGGCCTGGGCGATGCCCGCCGACGCGTTCTGCGTGGTGGCCTCGACCGGCTGGGAGGCGCCGGTGGCGATCTTGACGGTCGGGATGCTCTGCGAGGTCGCGTAGGACAGCTCGAAGTAGCCGATGGCGCCCTCGGTCTGCTTGACCAGCGCGGAGACGCCGGAGGACTTCGCGGCGGCCTGGCCGCCCTTGGCGGCCCACGCCTTGGCGTGCGGGTAGGGCCAGTCGGCCTTGGCCGCGCCGCCCAGGTACTTGGTCAGGTTGTCCGTGGTGCCGGAGTCGTCCTGGCGGTGCACGGTCTGGATCTTGGTGCTCGGCAGGGTCGCGCTCGGGTTCAGCGCCTTGATCGCCTTGTCGTTCCAGGTGGTGATCTTGCCGTTGAAGATCTTGGCGATCGTCGAGGCGTCCAGGACCAGGTTGCTGACACCGGGCAGGTTGTAGCCGATGGCGATCGGGCCGCCGACCATCGGGATGTTGATGCCCGTGCCGGTGCTGCAGACCTTCTTGGAGGCCGCGGCCTCTTCCGGCTTCAGCGGGGAGTCGGAGCCGGCGAAGGCGTCCGTGCCCTGGTTGAAGTCGATGATGCCCTCACCGGAGGAGGACGTCTTGTAGTTGATCGTCGCGCCGTTGCAGGCCTGCTGGTAGTTGCGCACCCAGGCCTCGATCGCGTTCTGCTGGGCGCTGGAGCCCGAAGCGAGGATCTGGCCCTGGGCGCAGGAGATGCCGGCCGCGTTGGCGGAGCTGCCGCTCGCGCTCGGCTGGCTGCTGCCGCTCGGCGACGACGAGTTGTCGTTGTTGTCCGACCCGCAGGCGGTCAGGACGAGCGCACCGGTAATCGCGACCGCGCCGACGGTCAGGGCGCGCAGCCCGCTCTTACGCTGAAGCTTCACCTTCGTGTGTTCCTTCCGAAAGCCCGCCGGTGGACGGCGAAGCAGAGGGTTGTGGTTCTGCATCCACCCGGCGGCACATCGCTCACCGGTACGGCCGAAATTAGGCAGATCAGGTGAAGCCGCCGACGGGAGCGGGTGAACGCGAGGTGAACCTCGTCTATCAGCCTGGTGGCGACCCCCCGGGACGCTGTACGGAGTGTCGTCCAAGGGACACATGTGGTTTACGGAAAAGGTCCGATAACGACCGGATCACAAGGGAGTCACGGACATTTCGGACCTCGATCGCATGCGCAAGCACTCCGTGCGGCGGGTCCGGTCAAGACGGCGAGTCAACCGGGGAGCGCCTCACGGGCGGCCGCACACCCCGCGTTCACTCCGCGTCGGCCTCCAGGAACGCGTCCACCACCGGACGGTCCCGATCGTGGGTGAGCCGGTGCCGGGCCGTGACCGGCGGCAGCCACACCATCCGGTCCACCTCGCGGCTCGGCACGAAACCCCCTTCGCCCGCCCGCGCGGACCAGTAGCGCACCTCCTTCGGGCGCCCCTGCACCAGATACCGGGTCACCGGCAGCGTCGTGCCCAGTTCGCACTGCATGCCGGTCTCCTCGCGGGTCTCGCGCAGCGCGGCCGCCGCGAAATCCTCCCCGCGCTTCAACTTGCCTTTGGGCAGACTCCAGTCGTCGTAGCGCGGCCGGTGCACCAGCGCGATCTCGACCCTGCCGTCGTAGGGGGAGCGGCGCCAGAGCACGGTGCCGGCCGCGCGGACGGTCGTCCCGTCCGTGCCGCCGGCGCTGTCCCCGTGCGTCATGGAGTGCGCGCCCCCGGAGCGGCGCCGGCCCGCGCGGGCGCCGCGGCGGGCACCGGTTGCGCGGCCTGAGCGGAGGACGCCGGCTGCGCCGACGCCGCGGTCGCCGCCTGCGCGGGCGAACCGGACTGCCACAGGCGGGAGAACGCGAACCGTGCCGCCTCGACCTCGTGCCGCTGGTCGGCGTGCAGCACCCCCAGCGCGTACGCCGTCGCCGGCGCGATCCGCGGCGTGCGGGCCGCCGCGGCGACCGCCGACGCGGACTCCGCCGCCTCGTGGTGCTGCTGCAGCAGCCGCCCGGCGTCCGCGATCCTGGCCGGCTCCCCGGCCGGGCCCGCACCGGGCACCTCCGCCGCGTAACGGCTCAGGCGCAGCAGGATCCGCACCTGGTGCCAGGGCGCGTCCTGCAGGTCCGTGGTCAACTCGGTGCCCAGCGACGCCTGGACCGCCTCGGCGTTGTACGGCAGCGAGGCCCGGTTCAGCGGCAGCGCGCCCGCCGCGTCCGCGAGCCGCTGGTGGGCCTGCGCGGCCAGCGGTTCCAGCACGGCGCCGGCCGGTCCGGCGGCGGCCCGGGAGAGCGGCACGTCCGAGGCGAGCACCGCGACGGCGTCGGCCAGCGCGTGGAAGCGGGAGGAGCCCAGCGCCTGGAGGGCCGCGGAGTGCGCGCGCGTGCGGGCCAGGGTGAGCTGGCGCTCCAGCAGGGCGGCGGCGCGGGCCGCGCCCAGCGCGAGGGGGCCGCCGCCCGCGGCGGGCGCTCCGGCGGCCGGACCGCCGCCCGGGCCCGGTGGCACCTCGGACGTTCCCGCGGCCGACAGCCGCCGCAGCGCCTCCAGCAGCCGGTCCAGTCGCGTCGCGTACTGCGGCTCACGGCCCAACGTCGAGGACAGCCAGCCCAGTTCGGCGCGGAGCGGCTCGGCCCACGCCTCCTCGGTGAGCGGCGCATAGGTGTGCAGCACGCCGGCCATCCGCCGGGCGCTGCCGCGCAGCACGGTGTCCCAGGTGCCGTCGCCCTCGCCCCGCAGACTCAGCCCGCGCAGGAACGCCATGGCCTGGCCCTGCAGATAGCGCGTCAGCGCCTCCGCGGCGGTGCCGGGGTCGCGCTGCCCGGGCGCGGCGTGCGCGGCGGCCGCCGTCGGACCGGCTGAGGCGGGCGAACTCGCGGCGGCCGCGAGGTGCTCGGAAGCGGGACCGACCGCACCGGAACCCCGTGCCGTGGCCGCCGCGGAGGGGGACGCCGTCCGGGCGTCCGGTGCCGGAGGGGGTACCGCCGGGCTCGCGCCCGCCGCTGCCTTGCCGCTGGCCACTGTGCTGCTCCCCGTGTCCCCGTCGTCCGCGCGCAGGTGCGCGGTGTACGTACCCGGCGTACCGCCGGAACCGGAGGGCCCGCCGGCGGCGGCCGTTCCGGCGGCCGGGATCGCCCGGCCTGCTGTCATGGCGTCCGCGGTCCCCTGTGCGGGGGCGGGGCCGAGGCCGAGGCCCGCCGTTCCCGCGCGGCCCGGGGCCCCGCGGGCGCGGAACGGGCGGGCCGCGGAGCCGCCGGACAGCGGAGGGCGCTCCGCGCCCGGTGCGTCACGTCGCTGCTGATGGACCACGCCGGCGCCTCCGGGCGTCGATGAGCATCTCCTGGATGTTGCGCAGCGGACGGCCCTCGGAGTCGGTGCTGTGGCGCGTCCAGTCGCCGTCGGCCGCCAGGTGCCAGGACGACGTGCCGTCCGACATCCCCGTGTCCAGCAGGGCGTTCAGCGATGCGCGGTGGGCCGGGTCGGCGACCCGGACCAGTGCCTCGATGCGGCGGTCGAGGTTGCGGTGCATCATGTCGGCGCTGCCGAGCCAGACCTCCGGTTCGCCGCCGTTGCCGAACACGAACACCCGCGAGTGCTCGAGGAACCGGCCGAGCACACTGCGTACCCGGATGTTCTCCGACAGCCCCTCCACGCCCGGGCGCAGCGCGCAGATCCCGCGCACCCAGACGTCGACGGGCACGCCGGCCTGCGAGGCGCGGTACAGCGCGTCGACGACGACCTCGTCGACGATCGAGTTGACCTTCAGCTTCACGAAGGCCGGGCGGCCCGCCTTGTGGTGGGCGATCTCCGCCTTGATCCGGTTGATCAGCCCGTCGCGCAGGCTGCGCGGGGCCACCAGCAGGCGGTTGTAGGCCTCACGCCGCGAGTAGCCGGAGAGCCGGTTGAACAGGTGCGACAGGTCCGCGCCGACCTGCGGGTCCGCGGTCAGCAGGCCCAGGTCCTCGTAGAGGCGGGCGGTCTTCGGGTGGTAGTTGCCGGTGCCGACGTGGCTGTAGCGCCGCAGCGTGTCGCCCTCCTGCCGCACCACCAGCGACAGCTTGCAGTGCGTCTTGAGGCCGACCAGGCCGTAGACGACGTGGCAGCCGGCCTCCTCCAGCTTGCGGGCCCACTTGATGTTCGCCTGCTCGTCGAACCGCGCCTTGATCTCGACCAGCACCAGGACCTGCTTGCCTGCCTCGGCCGCGTCGATCAGGGCGTCGACGATCGGCGAGTCGCCGGACGTGCGGTACAGCGTCTGCTTGATCGCCAGTACCGCCGGGTCGAGGGCCGCCTGGTCCAGGAACGCCTGCACCGAGGTGGAGAACGAGTCGTACGGGTGGTGCAGCAGCACGTCCCGCTCGCGCAGCGCGGCGAAGATGTCCGGCGGCGAGGCCGACTCGACCTCGGCCAGGTCACGGTGGGTGCCCGCGATGAACTTGGGGTACTTCAGCTCCGGACGGTCCAGGTCCGCGATGGCGAACAGACCGGTCAGGTCGAGCGGCCCGGGCAGCGGGTAGACCTCGGTGTGCTTCATCTTCAGCTCGTGCACGAGCAGGTCGAGCACGCGCGGCGCGATGGACTCCTCGACCTCCAGCCGCACCGGCGGGCCGAAGCGGCGCCGCATGAGCTCCTTCTCCAGCGCCTGGAGCAGGTTCTCCGCGTCGTCCTCCTCGACCTCCAGGTCCTCGTTCCGCGTCACACGGAACATGTGGTGGTCGAGCACCTCCATGCCCGGGAACAGCTCGTCCAGGTGCGCGGCGATCACGTCCTCCAGCGGCACGTACCGCTGCGGGCCGGCCTCCAGGAAGCGGGACAGGATCGGCGGCACCTTCACCCGGGCGAAGTGCTCGTGCCCGGAGACCGGGTTGCGGACCACCACGGCGAGGTTCAGCGACAGGCCGGAGATGTACGGGAAGGGGTGCGCGGGGTCCACGGCCAGCGGCGTCAGCACGGGGAAGATCTGCTGCCGGAACAGCGTGGCCAGCCGCGCCTGCTCCTTGCCGGTCAGCTCCCCCCAGCGGATGACGTGGATGCCCTCCTCGGCGAGCTGCGGCGCCACGTCGTTCTGGAAGCAGGCCGCGTGCCGGGCCATGAGCTCGCGGGACCTGGTCAGGATCAGGTCGAGCACGTCGCGCGGCTGCAGGCCGGACGCCGAGCGGGTGGCCACGCCGGTCGCCATGCGGCGCTTCAGACCGGCCACGCGGACCATGAAGAACTCGTCCAGGTTGCTGGCGAATATGGCCAGGAACTTGGCGCGCTCCAGCAGCGGTGTGGTCGGGTCCTCGGCCAGTTCCAGGACACGCTCGTTGAACGCGAGCCAGCTCCGCTCCCGGTCCAGGAAGCGGTCGGCCGGCAACTCGTCGCCGAACTCCTCGCTGGCGGCGGCCAGGCTCGGCGGTTCGGGCTCCAGATCCGGCACGACACGTGGCCGGAACGCGCCGTCCGACAGCGCGTCGCTGTCGGCCCGCAGGGCCTGCGGCTGGGCGGGAACGCTGGTGTGGTTCGTCTGGGCCATCGGTGAGCCCTCCTCCGCTTCCGGCACGTGTCGCGTGCGGCCGGCGGCCTCCGGGTGGCGCCCAGCCGTCGCTCCATTGTCCCGTGTACCCGCTCGTTTCGGCAGGTCGGGCGAAGATGGGGAGGTCGGGCCTGCGGGCTGCATCCTGAGATGTTGGCAAGCGAGGTTGAATCGGCGGTAACGGGTGGGTGGCCGTCAGGCAAGCGGGGCGCTTCCAGCGCGGTTCCTGGTCTGTGCCCGCGGGGCACTCCGCTGTAGGCCCGAGGTCCCCCTCAGCCACCCCATTCCAGCCGCCCCACCGGGGCCGCAGCCCCTTCCAGCTTCCGGGCTGCCCCCGGGTGCGCGTTCCCGGCCCCCCGCTGGTGGGTGGCTTGTCGCGCAGTAGTTCCTCGCGCCCCTTCGGGGCTCGTCCTGTCCCTTGCGGTGCCATTGCCGTCTCACGGTGCGTCGTGGCTTGTCGCGTTGGGGGCACCTCCCGGACGAAGTCTGGGGGACCCCGCGCCCCTGTTTCACGTGCCGTTCGTTCGTCTGTCGGGGGCAGTCCGGAAGCGTCTCCTCGGACTGTGCATGGCGGGTTCTTCCACACCTTGACCCGGGCGGATGCACATTCCTGCGGGGAGCGCTTCCTCCCCACCCCCTGGCAGCAACGAGTGCCGCAGGAGGTGTTACCGGGGTACCGCCGTACTGCCCAGGCGGCTCCATGGGCTGCCAAGGGGGTGGGGAGGAAGCGCTCCCCGCAAGGACTTGTGCACACACCCGCCCAGCCCTTTCGGGAGAACGGTCACGCACAAGTCCGAGGAGACGCTTCCGGACTGCCCCAACGTGCGGGCAAACGGCACGTGATCAGGGGCGCGGGGAACTGCGCGAACAGCCACGACGGCGCAGCAGTCGGCAACGCACCCGCAAGGGGCAGGGCGGCCTCCGGCAGGGGCGGGGAGAACGGTGCGGGGTGGACGGGGAGCGGGACGCAGTCCCGGGGTCAGGATTCGGTGCGGTACATGAGGTCGGTCTCGTGGGTGGTGAAGCCCAGCCGTTCGTAGACGGCGACAGCCGGCGCGTTGTCGGCGTCGACGTACAGCATGGCCGTGGGCACGCCCCGCTCCGCCGCGAGGTGGCGCAGCCCGATCGCGGTGAGGGCGCGCCCCAGGCCGCTGCCCTGCTCGCTGGGAGCGATCCCCACGACGTACACCTCGCCGAGCCCCTCCTCGGCATGGACCTTGGTCCAGTGGAACCCGGCCAGCGCGGCCCCGCGGAAGGCGAGGAAGAACCCGGCGGGGTCGAACCACGCCTCGGCCTCCCGGTCCCGCAGGTCGTCCAGCGTCATGCCGCCCTGCTCGGGGTGGTGGGCGAAGGCCGCCGCGTTCACGGCCAGCCAGGCCGCCTCGTCCTGCCCGGGCACGAACGTCCGGACGGTGACGCCCTCCGGCAGTCGCGTCTCCGGAATGCCGCCACCCGCCGCGTCCAGCGGCCTCCGCATCTGCCGCAGCTCGCGGAACATCTTCAGGCCGAGCTGGACGGCCAGGTGCCGGGCCGCCGGGTGCCCGCCGTGCGCCCACACCCGCAGCCGCTTGCCGGTGGCCTCCAGCATCGCCTCGCCCAGGGCACGGCCGTGCCCCTGGGAGCGGTGCCCGGGGTGGACCAGGAACTCGCCGGCCGGGGCCTCGACGGCGTCGGTCCCGTCGATCTGCCCGTACCCGGTGAGCTCCGCCCCGCTCCACAGCAGCAGGTGCTGCACGCCGGGACGCGATCCGTGCCGTACCCGCAGCCTGCCCTGCTCGGACACCGCGGGCTGGCCGTCCTCCGCGGCGCCTGCGGCGATCAGCGCGAGCACCGCGTCGGCGGTCGCGGCGGGCAGTTCGGTCAGTACCTCGATGCGCCGGTCACTCATGCGGAGATCGTACGGCGCGCACCGGCGGCGGGCGCCGCCACCTGCGCCGGTACCGGGATGATCGCCGCGGACACGCAGGCCGTGACGGCGGCCAGCACGAAGCCCGGCCAGTACGCGGTGGCCGAGATGACGGCGCCCATCAGCGGCGGGACCACCGCCGCGGTGAGGTTCTGGCCCGTGTTGTGGACGCCGAGGGCCCGCCCGGACCAGGCCGGCCCGGCGAGCTCGGCGGTCGAGGTGAACGACAGGCCGTTGGTGCTGGACGTCAGCGCGATGGCCGCCACCAGCAGCACCGGCGTCAGCGGCGAGGGGAAGGCCGTGGCCAGCGCGGTGGCGCCCACCAGCGCCGCGGTGCCCACCGCGAGCTGCCGCATCGGCCGCAGCCGCTCCCCGACCCGGTCCGACCAGCGGCCCACCAGGATGCGCGAGAGCGCGCCCAGCCCCTGGGCCGCGGCGATCAGCTGCCCGGCGTGCACGGACGACCAGCCGCGGACGTCCACCAGCAGCACCAGGGCGAACGCGCCCGCGGTGAACTGCGGGATGACCAGCAGCGCCGCCGAACCGTGGATCCGCCACAGCGTGCGCGACCCGCGGTAGGGGTTCGGCGCGGGCTCCGCCGCCGCCTTGGCCGGCCGGGCCGGGTCCGCGGCGAAGAGGGCGATCAGGACCGCGATGACCCCGCAGACGACCGCCAGGAAGCCGATCGCGCCGCCGAGCCCGTGCGCGTCGGACAGCGGCGGCATGGCGAGTGCGGCCACGCCCATCCCCAGTGGCGTCGACGTCTGCCGGATGCCCATGGCCAGACCCCGCTCACGCGCGGTGAACCAGCCCATGACCAGCCGGCCGCTCGCCGAGTACACCGAGGCCCCGGCGGCGCCGGCCAGCACCAGCAGCAGCCCGAGCGGAACCATGCCGTGCACCGTCCAGGCCGCCACGGCCAGCGCCGCGGCCGCCGCGCCCAGGCCCAGCGCGATCACCACGCGCTCGCCCCAGCGGTCGGCCGCCGCGCCCCACAGGTAGAGCGCGAGCACCAGCCCGGCGGTCGGGCAGGCCACCAGCAGCCCGACCTGGGTGAGGCCGAGGTGTTCCTGGCGGCGCAGCGTGTCGGCCAGGTACGGGATTCCGTACACGAAGGCACACGCCGCGGTCTGCGCGGCGGTGCCCAGGGCCAGCATGATCCATCGGCGCACGGGGCGGCACCTCCTTGGTAGGTGGTACCGCCAACTATGTGCCCATGTCGCGGATTGAGACAGAGGGTTTCGTATCGTGAGACGTGATGGTGTGTCAGGACGCCGGGGGAGCGAGTTCGTCCGGCGGCGGTGTCGGGGCGCCGGGCAGCATCAGGACCGCGAGCGTGCCGCCGCCCGCCGCGGGCGCCAGCGTGACCTCGCCGCCCGACTGCTGCACGGTCCGCGCCACGATCGAGAGGCCGAGCCCGCTGCCGGGCAGGCTCCGCGCTGACGGCGAGCGCCAGAACCGCTCGAAGACGTGCGGCAGTTCCTCCGCCGGGATCCCCGGCCCGTGGTCCCGCACGGTCAACTGCCCACCGTGCAGCCGCACCTCGATCGTCCCGCCCGCCGGGCTGAACTTCACCGCGTTGTCCATGAGGTTGACGATGGCCCGTTCCAGCGCCGTCGCCTCGCCCCGGACGTACCAGGGCGACACGTCCGCCGCGATCTTCAGGTCCGGGCCGCGCAGCCGGGCCCGGCCCAGCGCCGTCTCGGTCACCTCGTGCAGCGGCACCACCTGCAGCACATGGGCCGCGTCCGGCCGCGACAGCTCCTGCAGGTCCCCGATCAGCGCGGCCAGCTCCGTCATCTGCGCCTTCACCGACGCCAGCAGCGCGCGGCGGTCCTCCGGCGGCAGCGCCCGCCCGGTCGCCTCACTCCGCTCCAGCAGCTCGATGTTGGTGCGGAGGGACGTCAGCGGGGTGCGCAGTTCGTGGCCGGCGTCCGCGATGAGCTGCGACTGCCGTTCGCGCGACGACGCCAGCGCGGCGGTCATCGCGTTGAACGACGCGCTGAGCCGGGCGATCTCGTCCTGGCCCTCGACCGGGATCCGCACGTTCAGGTCCTCGGTGCGGGCGATGTGCTCGACGGTGTCCGTCAGCCGGTCCACGGGTCTGAGCCCCGCCCGCGCGATGGCCGCGCCCGCGCTTGCCGCACCGACGACGCCGATGCCTGCGACGGCCAGCAGGAGCCAGGCGAGGCGGGTGAGCGGCGCTGTCACATCGCTGGTGGGCCGGGCAACCGAGAGCGCCGCTGTCTGGTTGCCCACGATGAACGGAGTCGACGTGGTCCGCACGCGGAGGCTCTGCCCGCCCTGCTTCACGGTGTGCGTCACCGTGATCGGCGGACTGTCGGGATTCCTTCTGGCGAGGGACTGATCCTGCGCGGTCGCGGGGAAGGTTCCGGCCCCGCTCATCCAGCAGGTCGTGCCGTCCGCGAGGACGATCTGCGCGGCGACGTTCGACGGGTTCACGTTCTGTCCCCGATCGGCGGGCGGGGACTGGAAGCAGCTGATCCGGCGAAGGGTGTGCAATTGCTGCACGGTGTCCGTCTGTGCCTGGGCGAGGGACTGGTCGAGCTGCGCGTTCAGCTGATTTCTGGTGATCAGCCAGCACGCCAGGGCCGCCGCGGCCACCGCCACCGCCACCGCCGCCGCGGTGAGTATGGCCAGGCGGGACCGCAGGGGGAGGCGGTTCACGAATGACCGCCGTCCGGGGCGCGCAGGACGTAGCCCACTCCCCGCACGGTGTGCACGAGGCGCGGCATCCCGCCGGCCTCCGTCTTGCGCCGCAGGTACATCACGTAGACGTCGAGGGAGTTGGACGAAGGCTCGAAGTCGAAGCCCCACACCGCCTTGAGGATCTGTTCGCGGGTGAGGACCTGGCGCGGGTGGGCGAGGAAGAGCTCGAGCAGGGTGTACTCGGTGCGGGTCAGCTCGACCGGGTGGCCGTCGCGGGTGACCTCGCGGGTGCTGGTGTCCATCCGCAGGTCGCCGAAGGTCATGACGTGCTCCTCGCCCGCGGGTCCGGAGGCCGCCGCGTAGGAGCTGCGCCGGAGCAGGGCCCGCAGACGGGCCAGCAGCTCGTCGAGCTCGAAGGGCTTGACGAGGTAGTCGTCGGCGCCCGCGTCCAGGCCCGTGACGCGGTCGCCGACGGTGTCGCGCGCGGTGAGCATGAGGATCGGTGTGGTCACGCCGGACGACCGCAGCCGGCGTGCGGTCGTCAGGCCGTCCATCCGCGGCATCAGCACGTCGAGCACGATCGCGTCGGGCCGGTAGGCGTCCGCCTGCTCGAGGGCGGCCATGCCGTCGGCGGCCAGGGCCGTGTCGTAGCCCTCGAAGGCGAGGCTGCGGCGCAGCGCCTCCCGTACGGCGGGCTCGTCGTCGACGATCAGGATGCGGGCGGGGGCCTCGCCGCTCTCGCCGGGGCTCATGGTCTGCGGTACCTCACTGACGGACATGGCGGTGGTGTGCGGAACAGTCTCAGCGTCGCACGGTTGCGGCGCGGCGGCGTGCAGTCCGGTGACGGGCGCGGGCCGCGCTGACCTCGGGCGCCCGGGGGGCGGGCGCGAGGCCGGCGGCCAGGGCGAGCGGGAGGTCGAGGTCGGCCGGGCCGGTCGCGACGGCCGGGGCGTGCGGGCTCCAGGACACCGCCGTGCCCAGGGCGCGCCGCAGACGGTTGACGCCGGCCGTGATCGTGCTGCTCATGGGGTCTCCCAGGTGGTGCGGGACGGCAGGACCGGTCGCGGGGCTCCTGCCGGTGGACCGGAGGATCAGTTGCCGGAGGTGCCGCCGGCCCGCAGGGTGGCGAGGTCGGCCTTGACCGTGTTGACGGGGATCGCGAAGCCGAGGCCCACGCTGCCGGCGCTGGAGGAGCCGCCGCTGTTGCTGGAGGAGTCGGAGTACATCGCGGAGTTGATGCCGATGATCTGCCCGCTCATGTTGATCAGCGCGCCGCCGGAGTTGCCGGGGTTGAGGGAGGCGTCGGTCTGGATCGCCTTGTAGGTGGTCGTGGAGTTGCCGGTGTCGCCGTTGTACTGGTTGCCGCCGAAGGAGAACGGCCACCGGCCGTCGCCGCCGCCGAACTGCTGCTGGCCCTGTCCCTCGTCGGTGGAGACGGTCACGTCGCGGTTGAGCGCGGAGACGATGCCGCTGGTGACCGTGCCGCTCAGGCCCTCGGGGGAGCCGATGGCCACGACCTGGTCGCCGACGACGAGTCCTGAGGAGTCGCCGAGGGTGGCCGCGGGCAGTCCGGAGGCGCCCTGGATCCTGATCAGCGCGAGGTCCTTGTTGGCGTCGGTGCCCACGACGCTGGCCCGCGCGGACTTGCCGTTGCTGTACGTCACGCTGACGCTGTCGGCGCCCGCGATCACGTGGTTGTTGGTGATGACCTGGCCGTTGGAGGTGATGATCACACCGGCGCCGGTGGACTTGCCGGTGGGGGAGGTCGCGTTGATCTCGACGACGCTCGGGCTCACGGCCTTGGCCACCCCGGCGACGCCGCCGTCGACCGCGGAGGCGTTGACGACGGCAGCGGGCGCGGCGGCGGTGGTGTGGTCGGTGGCGTTGCCGATCAGGGCGCCGGCGCCACCGCCGACCACGCCGGCGGCCAGGGCGACGGCCGCGACCAGCAGGGCGGGCTTGCGGACCCGCCTGCGGCGGTGCGGCGCCGGCTCGCCGGGCGGCGGGAAGCCGTAGCCGTGACCGTACGGGGGCGGCGGCGGGTAGGCGCCGCCGGCGTCACCGGCCGCCGGGGTCCCCGGTGCGACGCTGTGGGAGGCGACGACCTCCGACGGGACGACCCGGTCGTCCCCGAAGGCCGGCGGCTCGTACGGCGTGGTCGCGTGGACCTGGGGCTCGGGGGAGCGGTACTCCGTTCCCTGCGGGCCGTGGTAGAGCGGAGGCTGCTGGTCGTACGGGTGGGGTTCGCCGTTGCGGCTGCTCTCGGTCATGTCTATGACTGTGCGCTCGGACCATGAGAGGTTCCTGAGTACACGCTGAGAAGCCCGACAGAAGTGGGTATGCCCCATATAAGGACCGGCGGCGCCCGCGCTCACCGGCCTTTATCCGGGCCCAACAGGCCCGTCCGCCAACGGAGTTACGGGCCCCGGGCGAAGCGCGCTCCGGCTCAGCCCTCGCACCCGCAGGACCCGCGGACCACCAGCCGCGACGGGAACTGGCGCAGGCGCTCGCGGCGCGAGCCGGGCACCCGCAGGGAGTCGTCCAGGACCGCGTCGACCGCGGCCCGGGCCATGGCCTGCCGGTCGGAGGCGACCGTCGTCAGCGGCGGGTCGGCGAGCCCGGCCTCCTTGACGTCGTCGAAGCCGGCCACCGCCAGCTCGCCGGGCACGTCGATGCGCAGCTCGCGGGCCGCCCGCAGCACGCCTATCGCCTGGTCGTCCGTCGCGCAGAAGATGGCCGGCGGCCGGTCCGGGCCCGCCAGCAGCTCCAGGGCGACCCGGTAGGCGTCGTAGCGGTTGTACGGGGACTGGAAGAGCCGGCCCTCGGTGGACCGGCCCGCCTCCTGCATGGCCCGCTGCCAGCCGACCACGTGGTCGTGCACCGGGTCGCCGACGACCGGGGTGATCTCGGTGCCGCCGAGGCAGGCCACGTACGGGTGACCGTGCTCCAGCAGGTGCCGGGTGGCGAGCTGGGCGCCGCCGATGTCGTCGGTGACGACCGCGATGTCGTCGATCGCCTCGGGGCGTTCGTGCAGCAGCACCACGCGGGCGTCCCAGGCGTCGATCTCTATCGCGGCGTTCTCGCTGGGGCCCTGGCTGATCAGGATCAGACCGGAGACGCGCATGCCCAGGAAGGCCCGCAGGTAGTGCACCTCGCGCTCGTCGAGGTAGTCGGAGTTGCCGACCAGCACCATCTTCCCGCGCTCGGACGCCGCCTGTTCCACCGCGTGCGCCATCTCCGCGAAGAACGGCTGCCGGGCGTCCGGCACGATCAGGCCGATCAGGTCGGTACGGCGGCTCGCCATGGCCTGCGCCACCCGGTCCGGGCGGTAGCCGAGCTGCTTGATGGCCGCGAGCACCCGCTCGCGGGTGGCCGGGGCAACCGGCCGGGGTCCGTTGTTGATGACGTAGCTGACGACCGCGGTCGAGGTCCCCGCCAGCCTGGCCACGTCGTCGCGCGTCACCTTGGGCACGTCGCGCAGTCTACGCGTGTCTATCCGGCCGCCACATGGGTCGTCGTGCCGGTCATCTTGCCGGTCCTGCCGGGGAGCGTCCGGCGGTGGAGCGGTGGTCACGCGCCTCCGCCTCGGGGCGGTCCGGGCCGCGGCCCTGGGCGGCCTCGCTGCGCGCCGCCTCCTCGGCCGCGCGCTCCGCCTTCTCCGGGGTCACGAACCGGTAGCCGACGTTGCGGACGGTGCCGATCAGCGACTCGTGCTCGACGCCGAGCTTGGCCCGCAGCCGCCGTACGTGCACGTCCACGGTCCGGGTGCCGCCGAAGTAGTCGTAGCCCCAGACCTCCTGGAGCAGCTGGGCGCGGGTGAAGACGCGTCCCGGGTGCTGGGCGAGGTACTTCAGCAGCTCGAACTCCTTGAAGGTCAGGTCCAGCACCCGGCCCTTGAGTTTCGCGCTGTAGGTCGCCTCGTCCACCGACAGGTCGCCGTTGCGGATCTCCATCGGGCTGTCGTCCGCGGTGATCTGCTGCCGCCCCATCGCCAGCCGCAGCCGGGCCTCGACCTCGGCCGGGCCGGCGGTGTCCAGCAGCACGTCGTCGATGCCCCAGTCGGCGGTGACCGCGGCGAGACCGCCCTCGGTGACCACGAGCATCAGCGGGCAGCCCGGTCCGGTCGAGCGCAGGAGCTGGCACAGGCTGCGCACCTGCGGCAGGTCGCGGCGGCCGTCGATGAGGATGACGTCGGCACCGGGGGTGTCCACCAGGGCCGGGCCCTCGGCGGGGGCCACCCGCACGTTGTGCAGCAGCAGTCCGAGGGCGGGCAGCACCTCGGTCGACGGCTGGAGGGCGTTGGTCAGTAGCAGGAGAGAACTCATCGGGCGCTCCCGTCGGTCGTCCGGACGTGCCGCGGCGTACTGCCTCGCGGGGCGCGGGGCACCCCGGGGTGGAGCTGGTCGTGCTGGCTCAAACCGAACCCTCCTCGGGCCTGCGAGGACGACGTGCTCGTGCCGGAAAAGCACGAAAGGACCCGGGGGCGACATTGCCCAGGTCCTCTGCCACGCAACAATAGCCGACATGGACAGCCCTGCCGAGACCGACTCCGAGCGTTTGCGTGTCGAGCCGACTCCGACGAGTGGCCGGCAGACCGTGCTGTTGACGTCCGACGGCGTCCGGATCGAGGCCGAGCACCTGCCCGCGGCGAACGGATCCGGCCGTCTGGCGATCGTCGTCGCGCACGGCTTCACCGGGTCCCTGGAACGGCCCGCGGTCCGCCGCGCCGCACGGCAGTTCAGCCGGTACGGCGCGGTCGTCACGTTCTCCTTCCGCGGCCACGGCCGCTCGGGCGGCCGCTCGACCGTCGGCGACCTGGAGGTGCTGGACCTGGCCGCGGCCGTCGACTGGGCGCACCGCCTGGGGTACGCGCGGGTCGTCACGGTCGGCTTCTCGATGGGCGGGTCGGTGGTGCTGCGGCACGCGCCGGGCGCCGGGCTCGCCGCCGTGGTCGCCGTCAGCTCGCCGGCCCGCTGGTACTACCGCGGGACCGCGCCGATGCGCCGGCTGCACTGGGTCGTCACCCGGCCCGCGGGCCGGCTGGTCTCCCGGTTCGGGCTGAAGACCCGGATCCATCCCGAGGACTGGGACCCGGTGCCCGTCTCCCCGGTGGAGTCCGTGCCGCTCATCGCCCCCACGCCGCTGCTCATCGTGCACGGCGACCGCGACGCGTACTTCCCGCTGGACCACCCGCTGTCACTGGCCGCGGCCGCCGGGGAGGGCGGTGCCGAGCTGTGGATCGAACGCGGCTTCGGCCACGCGGAGAACGCGGCCGACCCCGCGCTGCTCGGCCGCATCGGCGACTGGCTGACCTCCCGCGTTCCCCCCGCGTGAGACCGACGGGCCATGATGGAGCCCGGTACGACCTGCAGGACGACGAACGGAAAGCGTGATGGCTGCACCTGACACGGCCGACGGGTGCCTGGCGGCGGGCACGATCCGCTACTGGGCCGCCGCGAAGGCCGCCGCGGGCACGGCGGAGGAGCCGTACCAGGCGGCGACCCTGGCCGAGGCCCTGGCCGCGGCCCGCGAACGCCACGCCGGCGCACCGGAGTTCGACCGGGTGCTGCTGCGCTGCTCCTTCCTCGTCGACGGCACGCCGGTCGGCACCCGTGACCACGCCTCGGTCGCCCTGCACGACGGCGCGACCGTGGAAGTCCTGCCGCCCTTCGCGGGAGGTGCGCGATGACCGCTCCCGGTGAGGGCGACGCCTCGACGCCCGAGGTCCCGCCGCAGGCGCCCGGCGCCTACCCGCCGCCCGCCGCGCCCCCGAACACCCCGCCGCCCGGCTTCCCGCACGCGACGTACGGCACGCACGAGACCTTTGGCACGCCTGCCGAGGGCTACGGGCAGGGCGGCTACGACCAGGGCGCGTACGGCACCGGCGGCTACGACGCCACGGGGTACGGCAACGACGGGCACGGCACCGGCGGGTACGCGAACGGCGGCTACGCGAACGGCGGCTACGCGAACGGCGGCTACGCCGGTTACCCCGACGCCGCTCACGGCGGGGGCACGTACCAGGACGCCGGTCACGACGGCGGCTTCGGGAACGCAGGCCACGGCACCCCGGGCCAGCCCCGGCCCGGCTACACCGGCGGCGGGCACCTCGACCCCGGCTACCCCTCGGCCGGCCGCCCCGGCCCCGTGTACCCGGGGCCGGGCTTCGGGCACGGCGGGCAGCCGCAGACGGCTCCGCGGACCGGTACCACGGGCTTCCCCGGCCCGGGCCCCCACGACAGCCACCTCGGTCACAGCGCCGCCGCGGCCGGTCCCGGCGAGGACGGCACCTACGTCCCGGAACCGCTCGTCGGGCAGCTGCCGGACGAGGCCGACCCGGGTGCCGCGTTCGGGCTGCCGTCGTCCGGGGACGCCTGGGGCGGCCACGCAGCCGCCCGGGGCGCGTTCACCGGACCCGCCGGCGGCGCCGGCTGGGGGCAGGCGCCGTCCGCCGCCCAGCCGTGGGACCACCAGCCGGCGGCCGACGCCCCCGCCGGTTATGCCCCGGCGGAGCCGCAGCCGCAGTGGTCGCGGCAGCAGCCGCACACCTACGCGGCACAGCAGCCGTTCGCGGGCACCGAGCACACCGCGGTCCTGCCGACCGTCGGCGAGGAGCCGCCGCCCGCAGCCGCCTCGTCCGCGACGGGCGGCGGGCCCGTGCGCACCGGCTCGCCGATCATCCCGCCGGGCATCCAGCCCGCCGCCATCACCGCCGCGCTGGGCCTGCTCATCGCCGGCGCTGCGGCGCTCGGGAAGCCCGGGCTGGCCGTCGTGCTGCTGGTGCTGGAGGGCGTGACCGCGGCCGGCTGGTTCCGGCTGAACGGCATGTGGCCGGCCCGGCAGGGCATCATGCTGGCGTTCCTGGCCGGCGTCACCGCGGACGTCGCGCTGCTGGCCGCCGGCGGCTCCCACAACGCCGAGGTGCTGCTCGGCACGCTCGGCGTGTGGCTGCTGCTGGTGCTGATACTGCAACTGCGCCACCACGGTTCGGCCGACGAACGCCTGTCCTCGCTCACCGCGACCTCGGCGTCCACCCTGCTCACCGTCGTCGCCGCCGGGTATCTGGCCACCGCCGCGTCCGGCGCGGGCAGCGATCCGGTGGTCGTGGGCGCGATCGCGGTGGCCGCGGCCACGCTGGTGCGCGCGGTCCGGCTCCCCGGCGGCGAACCCGTCTCGCTGGCGCTGTCGCTGCTGGCCGCGCTCGTCACGGGCCTGGCCACCGGCCCGGCGACCGGCATGGGCACCGGCCACGGCGTGCTGCTCGCCGTCGCGAGCGGCGCGTGCGCGCTCGTCGGCCTCCGGGTGGCGAGCTACGACTTCCCGTCGCGGTTCGTGCACTTCACCGCGGGCGTCGCGCTGCCGCTGACCGCGGCGGCCCCGGTCGTCTACGCGCTGGGCAACGCGCTGCACTGAGCCGTCACCGCGGTGCCGCGGGCCGTCCTCCCGACGGCCCGCGGGCCTGCGACCGCACGATCCGCGGGCCGGGCCTCGGCCCTGCCGCCGGACGGTCCGCCGGGCGAAAGCCCAGGTGCCTCCCGGGGTGCTTCCCGGGTGTGTCCCAGGTAACGGATCAGTTCCGGCGGGAACCGGCGCACCCCCGCCGTCCGTCAGGCGTAAGCGAAGTGCGGCGCGCTGACCTTGCGCGGCGAAGGGACCTTGCGCGGCCCGGTTGCGGGCAGAAGCAGCCGGAGCGGGCCCAGGACGAGCGGGGAGAGCGGACGCATGCGAGTGGCGCGAATACTTCTGATCGTCGTGGTCGTTCTCGGCGGTCTGTTCGTCGCAGCGGACCGGATCGCCGTCACCGTGGCCCAGAACAAGGCCGCCCAGCGCGCCCAGGCCACCGAGAACCTCACCGAGAAGCCGAAGGTGTCGATCACCGGATTCCCGTTCCTCACCCAGGTGCTGTCCGGGAAGCTGGACGACGTGAAGGTCAGCGCGGACGACATCGCCGCCGGCGACGGCTCGCAGTCGGTACGCATCGACAGCTTCCACGCCGACCTGTACGGGGTGAAGCTGTCGAACGGCTTCAGCCGGGCGATCGCCGACTCCGCCGACGGCCAGGCGTTCATCACCTACGCGGACCTGTCCAAGGCCGCGCCCGCCGGCATCAAGGTCTCCTACGCGGGGCCGTCCGCCTCCGGCACGCCGCGGGTCAAGCTCACCGGCTCCTTCATGGGCGCCCACCTGAGCGTGCTCAGCGACATCGTGCTGAAGAAGGACACCATCGGCCTGCACGCCCAGGGACTGCCGAAGGAACTCACCGCGCTCGGCCTGGAGGGCAAGGTGCGGGACGAGATCGACTTCACCAGCCAGGTCACCCACCTGCCCGCCAACCTGGAGCTCACGTCGGTGACCACCACGCCGGACGGGATCTCGGTGCGGGTCGGCGGCAAGGACATCGTTCTCGCCAACTGAGACGGCCGCGTCCGCAAAGCGGCCGCGCACCCGTCGAGCGGCCCCTCGAACGCACGCGCGAGGCCCCGGAAAGGGCGCCGGGCGGCCGGAATCCCCCTTCCGTACCGCCATACGGACAATCTTGTCTCGACATACGACACGGCGGTGACACCCGCCGGTTCATTTCCCTACGATCGGGACTCATGAAGCGACAGGCGGATCTTACGAAGCGGCGGGCAGTCGACCTGTGCCGCGTCGCCGCCATGCTCTGTCGCATGCCCTAGGGGCAGCAGCTCTCCTGTGCCGCGGCGGGCCCGAAGGCCCCCGGCGCCGCCTGCCTGCCCCTGTTCCGTGCCCACACCGGCACACCCTCGCGCGTCGTCGCGCAACCCGCGGCCCGCGCCACCGCAGATCCGTACTGCCCCGGAGGAGATCAGCATGAGCCGCAGTGACGTCCTCGTGGACGCCGACTGGGTCGAGGCCCACATCGACGACCCCAAGGTGGTCATCGTCGAGGTCGACGAGGACACGTCGGCCTACGACAAGAACCACATCAGGAACGCTGTCCGCATCGACTGGAAGAAGGACCTGCAGGACCCGGTCCGCCGCGACTTCATCGACCAGGCCGGCTTCGAGGCGCTGCTGTCGGCCAAGGGCATCGCCAACGACGACACGGTGGTGCTCTACGGAGGCAACAACAACTGGTTCGCCTCCTACGCCTACTGGTACTTCAAGCTCTACGGCCACGACAGCGTCAAGCTGCTGGACGGCGGCCGCAAGAAGTGGGAGCTGGACTCCCGCGACCTGGTCGCCGCCGTGCCCGAGCGCGCCGCGACCGCGTACCAGGCGAAGTCACAGGACACGTCCATCCGCGCCTTCCGTGACGACGTCGTCGCCGCGATCGGCTCGCTGAACCTGGTCGACGTGCGCTCGCCCGACGAGTTCTCCGGCAAGCTGCTCGCCCCCGCGCACCTGCCGCAGGAGCAGTCGCAGCGCCCCGGCCACGTGCCCAGCGCCCGCAACATCCCGTGGTCGAAGAACGCCAACGACGACGGCACCTTCAAGTCCGACGACGAGCTCGTCCAGCTCTACAAGGACGAGAACGTCGACCTGGCGAAGGACACCATCGCCTACTGCCGGATCGGCGAGCGCTCCGCGCTCACCTGGTTCGTGCTGCACGAGCTGCTCGACCAGGCCAACGTCAAGAACTACGACGGCTCGTGGACCGAGTACGGCTCGCTCGTCGGTGTCCCGATCGAGCTCGGCGCCAACTGACCCCGACCGACTGAGGCGAGGACTGAACCTATGTGTGGAGCGAAGGCCGGCGGCCCGGACCTGGCAGGAGTGGACGTGGCCAACGAGACGATCATCCAGGGGTCCGTGACCCGCGACGGTGAGCCGGTCAGCGGCTACGTGCGGCTCCTGGACGGCGGCGGCGAGTTCACCGCCGAGGTGCCCACCTCGGCGACCGGGCAGTTCCGCTTCTTCGCGGCGCCTGGTACCTGGACGCTGCGTGCGCTGGTCCCCGGCGCCACGGTCGACCGCACCGTCGTCGCCCAGCAGGGCACGGCGTCCGAGGTCGCGATCGCGGTCTGAGGCGCTCCGGACCGTCCGTCCGGACCGCGCTGACGTGAAGGGCCGTACCCCGCGCAAGGGGGTGCGGCCCTTCCGGTGTGTCGCGCACATGTTCCGCTCTCCGCCCGGCGGACGTACCGTTGAAGTGTGTACGCGCGTCGTCGTCACTGGTACTTCGCCATGATGGGCACCTGCGTGTTCCTCTTCATCATGGCGTGGGCGGTCGTGCGTCTGTGGTCGGTGCCCGCGGCGATCGCCATGTGCCTGGTGGCCATGGTCATCCCCCCGGTCGCGGCGATCGTGGCCAACCGGCGCGGCCCCGACGACCGCTGGTGGGACGAGCCCCGCGGCGACTCCGGTGACGCGGAGTCCGACGCCTGGTGGGCGGAGCTGGAGGACGGCAAGGGCCGCAAGGACCGCAACGGCGACCACCACCCCGGCCAGCCCCCGCAGGGCGGCCACCGGCCCGAACAGGGCCCGCAGTAGGGCGGGCGGGCAGCGGACGGGCGCTGAGGCGCGCGCGCCGTCGCCTCAGTAGACGAGCGCCTGCACGCCGTCCGGCATGATCTCGCTGACGAACACCTGCGCCCCGGCGATCCGCACGCCGTCGAGCACGTCCTTCTCCGTGATGTCGCGGCGCGCCGCGCACTGGGTGCACAAGGTGACCTGGCCGCCCGCCACCACCGCGTCCAGCAGGTCGGACAGCGGCGCGGAGTGCGGCAGGTCGAACTCCGCGGCCCGGCCGGGCAGCGCGAACCACGCCGACTCCCCGGTCAGCCACAGCGAGACGTCCACCCCGCTGGCCACCGCCACCGCCGCCACGGTGAACGCCTGCGAGCAGCGCTCGGGCGCATCCGCCCCAGCCGTCACCTTGATCACGAGCTTTTTCGCCATGGCCTCAGCCTAAGCGGTGGTATAACTCTGCTTTCGCGCGATCATGCGATCGCGTCATGCGCACGTCAGCCTGGGGGGGCTTGATGACGGTCGACGACGGCTGCGCGTCCGCCGGTGGTACTGCCCGCGGACGCCGAACTCGCCTACGGGCGGCGGTGGAAGGACCGGTCGCACCGGTGGCGCCCTGCGCCCCGTGCCCGCGGACACCCGCCTTTCCCTCGGCGCGACCCGCTCCCCGCTGAGCTGCACGTCCCACTTTCCCGGAGAAGCTCTTGTCCCAGGACACCCCTGTGCCGGCGGCGGCCCCGCCGCCGCTGCCCGAACCACCGCTCATACCGCCGCCCCCGCCGGTGACGCCGGCTCCCGTCTCGCCCGCCCAGGGGGAGTCGTCCCCGGCGGCCGGGGCGTTCGGCGACATTCCGGCCGCACCCGGAGAGGTCGACGGCGCCGCCGCGTCCGACGAGACCGTGCCGGCCGCGCCCCGCCGGCGCCGCGGGCGGACCACGCTGCTGATCGCGTGCGCGGCGGTGCTCGGCGTGCTGGGCGGCGGTGGCCTCGGCTACCGCATCCAGCAGCAGCGCACCCCGACGCCCCTGCCGCCGCTCACCGGCACGGTGCTCGCCCAGCCCAAGGGCGCGGGCGTGGCGCCGAAGCCGCTGCCGGCGAGCCAGGACCGGGCCGCGGTCTTCGACAGCAACCTCCTCGCCCAGCTCGTCCCCACGCCCGAGGGGGCCAAGGAGGACGACCGGGACTGGGAGTCGCTGGCCGACTACGCCGAGAACTTCACCAAGCCCGACGGCGCCTTCATGGAGTTCGCCGCGAACGACTTCCGCCGTGCCGCGACCGCCTCGTGGACGCAGAGCGGACACGACACCGAAGTCAGCGTCGAACTGGTGCAGTTCCGCGACGAGGCCGCCCCCTACGCCCCCGGCGAGATCTCCTCGTGGACGACCTTCGACGACGACGACGAGCATCTCGGCGACAGCCACGACGTGCCCGGCACGATGGACGGCAAGGTCTGGGGTTCTGCCAAGGCGGAGCACAAGTCCGGCTACCTGCCGATGTACTACGCCACCGGCCTGGCGAGGGTCGGGAACGTCATCGCCGAGGTCGACGTGAACTCCCTCAAGCCGGTCAAGGCGAGCACCGTGATGTCCGTCCTCACCAAGCAACTGGAGCGGCTGTGAGCGACGAGACCGCGATGCCCCCCTCCCCCGAACCGTCCGCGCCTTCCGGGCCGCCGGTGCCCGCCGACCAGCCGGTGGCCGCCGAGCAGCCCGTGCCCTTCGACCAGCCGGTGGCCGCCGAGCAGCCCGTGCCCTTCGGTCCTCCCGTGCTCTCCGAGCGGCCGGAGCGCGGCAGGCGCCGGGTCGCGCTGCTGACGGCCGCCGCCCTCGTCGTGGTCGCCGCCGCCGGCGGCACCGGCTACGCCGTCCTGCACCACGGCGGCTCGGGAACGGACGCGGCCGCGCACCCCACGGCCACCACACCGTGGGCCGAGCCGACCCCGAGCGCGACCAAGGCGTTCGGCGCCCGGTCCGGCGGCAGCCACTACGGCAGCCTGAGCCTGCTGCTCGTGCCGATGCCCGACAACTACGGCCCCGGCCCGGACGTCGACGAGTTCGGCAACGATGTCGTGCTCGACGCGGGCCAGGCCCAGAAACTCGTCAAGGGCGACCTGTCGAGCCTGCCGGCCAAGGAGCGCAAGGCCATCGCGGCGAACGTCGACGCCCTGCACATCGAGGGCGCCGGCATGCGCACCTACACCCAGCACGACAACCGGCTCGTGATCCAGATGGAGATCGTGCAGATGAAGAACGAGGAGGCGGCGCGCGCCGACACCAAGTTCTTCGCCGCGTTCACCAAGGCGATGGGGATCTTCCGCAAGGGCCCGAAGATCGCGGGGCACCCGCAGGCCACGTGCGTGCTGTCGCCCAAGGTGAAGGGCGAGAAGCTCGACCTGATGTTCTGCCAGGCCACGGAGGGTGACCTGATGGTGAAGATGACGGCCAGCGGCACGCTGCCGCTGGAGAGCGCCGAGGCGGCCACGCTGCTGCGCAAGCAGCTCGACCGCGTCCAGGACCCGGGGCAGGCGGTCTGATGAACGAGATCGCCCCCGAGGCCGTGCCGCGGTTCCCCGCGGAGCCCGACGCCGAGCCGCAGCTCTCCGCTGGACCCGGACCCGAGGCCGCGCCGCAACTCTCTGCTGAACCCGGACCCCAGGCCGCGCCCCTGTTCCCCGCCGCGCCCGAGGCCGCTCCCGAGGCCGCCCCGCGGGCACCGCGGCGTCGGCTGCGCGCCGCGATCCGCTGGACCGCGGCGGTGCTGGTCTTCGCCGCCTTCGGCAGCGCTACCGCGTACGCCGTCACGCAGCCCGAGCGCACGCGGATCCCGGGCCTGCGGACCCCGGACGACGGCCGGTGGACGTACCCGCCGATCGCCCTGCCCAAGCTGCCCGCGGGCAGGGCGCGGCCCTTCGCCGACGCCAACCAGGGCCAGCACCACTTCACCGACGTGCGGTCGCTGCTGCTGCCCGCGCCGGTGGGAGCGACCGCGGACCGCGCCGTCCCCGGACCCAGTGGCTGGGTCACGCCCGACGCCTACCTCGACCTGTACAGGTTCGACGACGACTATCTGCGCAAGGCGCAGGCCGCCGAGCTGCGGCAGCAGGGCCTGCGGCACATCGCCGCCCGCTCCTGGACCTCGCCGGACGGCACCCGCACCGACCTCTACCTGCTGCAGTTCCTGAGCTCGGGGTACGCCGACCTGTACGAGCCGAACATCGGCGCCGAGCGGCTCAAGGGCGCCGAGGAGGTCGTCAAGGACTCCGGCGTGACGTCGAAGGCGGTCCCCTCCGACATCACCGTCGACGCCTCGGCCGAGTCGGCGCCGTACGGGGCGGCGGCCACCCGGTACGCGTACCTGTACGCGGGCGACGTCATCGGGCTGGTCGTGCAGACGCGCAAGGGCTCGGTGGCCGAGGTGCCCTTCCGCCAGACGGTCCGGCTGCAGGCCCAGCTCCTGGGCTGAGCCGCACGTCACGCGGGCTGCCCGCGCCCGCCGCGGGGCCGCGCACTAGACTCGTGCGCGGCCCTGACCGCCTGCCCGTCCGAGGAGCCCGTCCCGTGGCAATCGAGTACTTCTTCGACACCCTGCTCGTCCTGATCTGCATCGCCATCGCGGCGTTCGCGCTCTACGCGGTGAAGAAGCTCTACCAGGGTCAGCGCTGACATGATCGAGATCCCTTCCGACCTGCACCCCGACCTGGTCCCGCTGGCGTTCCTGCTGGGCCGCTGGACGGGCGCGGGCGTGCACGACTTCCCGGGCTCCGAGAAGTGCAACTTCGGGCAGGAGGTCGCCTTCACCCACGACGGCCGGCCTTTCCTGGAGTACACCTCGCACACGTGGGTGCTCGACGCCGAGGGCAAGAAGGTCCGTCCGCTGGAGACGGAGAGCGGCTATTGGCGGATCGACGCCGAGCGCAAGGTGGACGTCACCATGACGCGCGACGAGGGCGTGGTGGAGATCTGGACGGGAGAACTCTCCGAGGGCAAGCCGCAGATCGACCTGGTCACCGACGCCATCGCGCGACTGCCGCAGGCCGGCGAGTACAGCGGCGGCAAGCGCCTGTACGGGTACGTCAACAGCGACCTGATGTGGGTGGGCGAGAAGGCGACCCCCGCGGTGCCGCTGCGCGCCTACATGTCCGCGCACCTGAAGAAGGTCGTCGACCCCCGCGAGTGGGTCGCCGACATCAAGGACCTGCCGGACGACGGGATCGCGTTCTTCAAGTAGGCGGCCTCCGGGCAGGCGGGCTCCCAGCAGGCGGCCTCCGGGCAGGCGGGCTCCCAGCGGACGGGCCCCGACCGGGCGGGCGCGACGTGGGCGGGCCGTCGCGGCCGCGCACGACCCGGGTCCGGCCGTTACCGCGTGCCTACACTTGCCGTGTGGCGAGCACCGACTGGAAGAGCGATCTGCGGCAGCGCGGCTACCGGCTGACCCCGCAGCGCCAGCTTGTCCTGGAGGCCGTCGGCCGCCTGGAGCACGCGACGCCCGACGGCATCCTGTGCGAGGTCCGCAAGACCGCCTCCGGGGTGAACATCTCCACCGTCTACCGCACCCTGGAGCTGCTGGAGGAGCTGGGCCTGGTCAGCCACGCCCACCTCGGTCACGGCGCCCCGACCTACCACCTCGCCGACCGGCACGACCACATGCACCTGGTGTGCCGGGACTGCGACTCGGTGACGGAGGCGGCCGTCGAGCTGGCCGCCCCGCTCAAGGAGGGGCTGCGCGAGCAGTTCGGGTTCGAGACCGACATGAAGCACTTCGCGATCTTCGGGCGCTGCCGGGACTGCGCCCGGAAGGCCGCCGAGCACGGCGCGTAGCCGGGGTCCGGCGGCCCCGAGGTACCGGCCGAGGCACCGGCCCCTCCCGACGGCGTAACCCTTGCGGGTCAGGCCGGTCGTACGCTTGACGGCATGACGAAGAGCCCTTTGCTGTCGCTGCCCGGCGCCGTCCCCGCAGAAGGCCCTGACGAAGGCGTCGCCGCGCACTACGGCGACCTGTTCCGCGAGCAGCGCGCGCTCGCGGACGGCACCGGTTTCGTGGACCTCTCCCACCGTGGTGTCGTGACCGTCAGCGGCGCGGACCGGCTGTCCTGGCTGCACCTGCTGCTCACCCAGCACGTCGAGCAGCTGCCCCCGAACCAGGCCACCGAGGCGCTGATCCTCTCGGCCCACGGCCACATCGAGCACGCCCTGTACGTGGTGGACGACGGTGCCACGACGTGGATGCACGTCGAACCCGGTACCCAGGAGGCGCTGCTGGCCTACCTGGAGAGCATGAAGTTCTTCTACCGGGTCGAGACCGAGGACGCCACGGACCGCTTCGCGGTGGTCCACCTGCCCGCCGGGTCGATCACCCAGGTGCCGGAGGAGTGGGCGGTCCGTGAGACGCCGTACGGCCGGGACGTCTTCGTCCCCCGCGACCGTCTGGAGGAGTGGGCGGCGCGGTCCGGTCCGCCGATCGGTGTCCTGGCCCACGAGGCGCTGCGGATCGAGGCGCACCGCCCCCGCGTCGGATTCGAGACCGACCACCGCACCATCCCGCACGAGGTGGGGTGGCTGGACACCGCGGTGCACCTGAACAAGGGCTGCTACCGCGGTCAGGAGACGGTCGCCCGCGTGCACAACCTCGGCCGCCCGCCGCGGCGGCTGGTCTTCCTGCACCTGGACGGCAGCGAGGTGCGGCTGCCGGCGCACGGCGCCCCGGTGCGGATCGCGGAAGAGGGCCCCGACGGCGAACCCGGCCGCGCGGTCGGCGTCATCACGTCCTCCGCCCGCCACTGGGAGCTCGGCCCGATCGCGCTCGCCCTGGTGAAGCGGAACACCCCGGAGCGGGCGACGCTGCTGGCCGAGGACACCGCGGCCGCGCAGGAGACCGTCGTCGCGCCCTGAGGACGCGGTCCGAGGCCCGCAGCCGGAGTGTGCTCCCGCCTGGGGTCCTGGGTCCGGCTGAGACGAGGCGCCGCTCGGAGCTCTCCGAGCGGCGCCTCGCCCGTCCGGCCCGGGCATTCCGGGCCGAGCGGCTCAGACCTCCAGGACGACGGTGAACGGGCCGTCGTTCGTCAGCGACACCTTCATGTCCGCGCCGAACACGCCGGTCTCGACGGTGGCGCCCAGCTTCCGGAGCTGGGCGACGACCTCGTCGACCAGCGGTTCCGCGACCCGGCCGGGCGCCGCTGCGTTCCAGGTGGGCCTGCGCCCCTTCCGGGCGTCACCGTAAAGCGTGAACTGGCTGATCACGAGCAGCGGGCCGCCGATGTCCGAGCAGGACTGCTCGTCCGGCAGGATCCGCAGCGTCCACAGCTTGCGGGCCAGCGCCGCCGCCTTCTCCTCCGTGTCGTCGTGCGTCACTCCGACCAGAACGCACAGTCCCGGTCCTGTGACGGCGCCGACGGTCTTCCCGTCGACGACGACCTTCGCCTCACTCACCCGCTGGGCCACCGCTCGCATGCCGCCATTGTGGCCTGCCCGGCCGGCGCGTCACCCACACGGGTGTGGGGGGCGCACTGGGTGGCGCGGTACGCCCGGTCGGCGGGCTCGCACAACTGTTGCGACGGCCGTTCGGGTGCCATGTCGCTGCGGCGTGTCAGCGGCAAGTGGCAGCATCGATTGCGGGTCGCGGCGCGTCGACGACCAGGAAGCGCGGCGCGGCCTCGGCGAGGAGGGGACGACAGGTATGACCACACCCGGCACTGGAGAGACTTCCGGCACTGCCGCACCAGGACCAGCGGCGGCGTCCGGCACCGCCGGACCGACGGCCGCCGTCTCGACGGCGCGTACCAGGAACGCCGTTTCGGCGGCGCCCACCAGGAAGGGCCATCGCATGCTGAAGGCCGACGTTCCCGGGCCCCTGCGCCCGCCCGCCCCCCGCAGCCCCCTCGTGGACACCCCGATGCCCGACCTCACCGTGCTCGACCTCGCAGCCCTGCGCGCCCTGCGCCGCGACGCCCAGCAGGAGGAGGCCGACCTGTCGTACCTGCGGCGCATGCTGCACGGCCGGATCGACATCCTCCAGGCCGAACTGCGCCGCCGCGGCGCGTCCCCCGGCACCTCGGACGATCCGCTGGCCGAGGACGACGCCCCCGTCGTCGACCGGCTCTCCGAGATCCTCGCCGACGGGCCCTCCCGGATCCGCTCCTCGGCCCGCCATGTCACCCTCGGCACCCCGCACACCGAACGGGTGCGGGCGCTCGCCGAGGAGATGCTCTCCGAGGTCGAGCTGTCCGACCTCGACGCGCGCACCGACCCGGAGCTGGACGTGGCCATGGCCCGGCTGGTCCGCCACGAGCAGCAGGTCTCGCGCCGCCGCCACGCCCTGCAGCAGACCGTCGACGGCTGCTCGGCCGAGATCACCCGGCGCTACCGCGACGGCGAGGCCCGGGTGGAGGACCTGCTCGCCGACGGGTGAGCGACCTGCTCGCCGGCGGGTGAGCGGCCGCGGGGTGAGGGCCGGCGGGGTGAGGGCCGGCGGGTGAGCGGCTGCGGGTGGGCGGCGGTTTCCCGGCCTGCCGATAATCGAGTGCGGCGCGGCCGGGGCCTCACCTAGCGTGCCCGCATGAGCCTTGAGATCCGCACGCTGGACGAGTCCGACGTCGCCGACTGGGTGCGTGCCCTGCACACCGGATTCCACCTGGCGCCGTCGGTGACGGACGAGGAAGTGGCGGCACGCCGCGTCGCGTTCGACCTGCAGCGGACCCGGGGCGCCTACGACCAGGGCCGCTGCGTGGCCACCTTCCGCAGCATGCCGCGCGAACTGACCGTGCCGGGCGGGGCGTTCGTCCCGGCGTCGGCGATCACCAACGTCTCCGTCACCGCGACCCACCGCCGCAGGGACCTGGCCAGCCGGCTGATGGCCGCGGACCTCGCCGACGCCAGGGAGCGTGGTGAGGCGGTGGCCATCCTCGTCGCGGCGGAGTACCCGATCTACGGGCGGTTCGGCTTCGGCCCGGCGACCTGGGTGGCGGACTGGGAGATCGACATCCCCCGCGCGGCCGTGGACCACCGCTATGCCGGGCCGACCGACGGCGGCCGGGTCGACCTGGTGGACGTCGTCGAGGTCCGCAAGGTCGGGCCGGGGCTGCACGAGCGGGTCCGGGCGCTGACGCCCGGGGCCATCAGCCGCGACGCCCGCTGGTGGGAGGTCGCCACCGGCGAGCGGACGTTCCCGTCCCAGCCGTGGACCGAGCCGTTCTTCGCGGTGCATCGCGACGCGGCCGGGGAGGTCCAGGGCCTGCTGGCGTACACCACGATCGACCACCCCTGGCCGGGCAAGCTGCCGCGGGTGGACGCAACGGTCAGGCAGTTGCTGGCCGCCAACCCCGCCGCCGAGCAGGCGCTGTGGCGCTTCCTGCTCTCGCTGGACTGGGTGACGCAGCTCAACACCGGCCACCGCGCCCCCGACGACGTGCTCCCGCTGCTGCTGGGCGACCCGCGGGCGGCGCGGACGGAGACGCTGGCGGACTTCATGTGGCTGCGGGTCCTCGACGTGCCCGCCGCACTGTCCGCCCGGACCTACGGCGGAGCCGCCGGCCGCCTGGTGCTGGAGGTGCGGGACCCGGCGGGGCTGTGCGGCGGCCGCTACCTGCTGGAGACCGATGCGGCGGGGGCGGCGCAGTGCACGCCCAGCAGCACCGAGTCACCTGAACTGAGCTTGGACGTGGCGGACTTGGGTTGCCTGTACCTGGGCGACGAGTCGGCGTCCCGGCTGGCGGCGCTCGGCCGGGTGGCCGAACACCGCGCGGGCGCCGTCCGGATGGCCGACGCCCTGTTCCGTACGGCCCGCAGGCCGTGGTGCCCCGAGGTGTTCTGACCCGGGCCGCGACCCGTGGGTGCGCCCGGGCCGGGCGGGTTCACTGCGCGAGCAGCAGCGCCAGCGCGGTGAGCCCGATGGCCGTGCAGGTGGTGTTGCGGGACTTGTGCCCCCAGGTGACGAGCCCGACCGCGACCATTCCGGCTGCCCCGTACCGCCACTGGATGAGTTGTTCGAACGCGTATGCACACAAGCTGAGAGCGAGCATGACCGATCCCTCCTTCGTGGCGCCCTGCTTCATGGCTTCGTGCTGAAGGTGGGTGGCTGCGGTGCGTCCCGTACGCCCTTGGACGGGAAGGTGCGACCCCCGCGAGGTTGGATCATTCAACTTGCCGCGATTGCTGCCGAGTTGAATGAGTATCCTCATTCAAGGGTGTGCCCGGTTGCCTGAGATCCGTAAACTCAGGTCAAGCAAGCAGTGCTGGATGACGGGAAGTTGTAGCGTAGTGGCGTGAACCAGGAAGAGCGCCCGGGCGTCAACGGTGATCAGCCGCCCTACCTGCACATCGCGGATGTGCTGCGGGGCGAGATCCACGACGGCGTCTTCCGCGTGGGCGAACGACTCCCGTCCCAGGCCCAGTTGGAAAAGCGCTTCAACGTCTCCCGCCCCACCGTCCAGCGCGCTCTGACCGAACTGCGCAGAGACGGTTACCTGGACAACCAGCGGGGCCGCTCCGCGGAGGTGCTGGACTGGCGGGGGTCCGTCCCGGCGTCGCGGGCCACGCATGACATACCGGGGCCGACTCTCTCCGTCCTCGAAGCTGAGGTCGCGGAGGCGTTCGAAGCGCGGCACATCACGATCGACGCGTACTCGCTGTCGTCCGAGACCCTCACCAGCGCCCTGTCCCAGCCGTTGAACCGCGTGCTGCGAGGTGAGTTGAGCCCGGCATCCATCCGCGTGAGAGTTCTGCTTCCCGCCCTGGACGCCGAGCTGGCCATCCCCCGGCTGGTGGAAGGCGACGAGCGGTGGCCCCTGGCGCGACTGCGAGAACTTGTGGGCGCACAGGCGGTCACGCTCGAAAGCTCGTTCAACCAGGTGCGCGATCTGCTGCCGGACATCGATCTGAGCGTGGAAACGCAAGCGCTGCCGGTCACGCCCCTGCACAAGCTGTACATCCTCAACGGGAAGACGGCCCTTACCGGCTACTACCAGGTGATTGAACGGGACGTGAGGTACAGGAAGCTTTCGGGCACGATCTACGACGTCCTGGGGCTCGACGCCGTGCTCTTCCCGTTTCGCGCCGATCCGGCAGACCCTGAGAGTCTCGTGTCGCGCTTCTTCGCAGAGAGCCAGGGCTGGTTCGACTCTCTCTGGTCCACGATCAGCCGGCCACTGTTCGGCTGATCCCCGGAAGGAGCCGGGGCCGGCGGGCCACCCTCACCTGTCCGGGTTACAAGCATGTGCCGGAAGGTGACACCGGGCCGGGAGAGGGCCTCAGGCGGCCTATTGTGATCCCTTTCGGAGTGACGTCGGCCCACGAAGAGCAGAAGAGGCACCTTGACCGCGACGGCGACCGGACGAGGCACCGCTGACCAAGTGTCGGCGGCGGTCATGGGTGCGGATCGGGTGGAGGGCCCACTCAAGGGCAATCATCATCAGACCTTCGCTGTGCGGGTCGACCGTGCGTCCGTGCTCGCCGGGCAATTCCCGTGGCTCAAGCTGCGGGAGCCGCGCGACGGCGTGTTCTGGTACGACATGCGCTGGTTCCCCTCCGAGGAGTACGTGCTGCGCCTGCTCCGGGACGGTTTCGGCGACACGTTCCGCCATGTCCCGCGGGTCTGCGAGCAGCGGGTCCAGGACGAGGCATCCCCGGTGCGGAGGATCGGCCTGATCCAGTTCATCGAGGGCGTCACGCTGGACAAGGTCCGCAGCCGCCGTCCCGGCCGGATCGCGGACCGGTACGTGCGGCAGATCGAGGAGTTGTTCGGGACGCTCGCCTCCGTCGACGCCGGTTCCTTGGTCGGTCACGGCAGCCCGGCAGTCGAGGGCTGTGCGGGGTGCGATCTGGCGTCCTGGCCCGAGCAGGGTGGGTCGACCCAGTTCCTCGGTCGTCTCAAGCACTTCACCTTCAACCATGCCTATGAGCAGCGGCGCCGGGACATGGACGACCTGCTGGCCGATCTGGGTGTGCCCTCGGACAAACTCGCGGCCTTCGCCGAACGGCGACCGGAGCTGACCGACCGGCCGCGCAAACTGCTCCACGGGGACCTGCACAAGAAGAACTTCGTGGTCGATCGTGCGGGTGTGCTGTGGACCATCGACTGGGAACTGGCCCTGGTCGGCGACCCGTTGTACGACCTCGCGACCCACCTGCACCTCATGGGTTACCCCTCCGACCAGGAGGCGGACGTCATCTCCCGCTGGGAGCGCGCCGTGGGTGCGGAGGCCGCCGCAGGAGCCCGCGAGGACCTGCCGCACTATCGTGCGTTCAAGCGCGTCCAGTCCCTGTGCACGGATGTGCTGCGCACCGTCGCCCGGCTGTCCACAGCCGCCCGCGAAGATGGAGAAGGGATGGCGGAGGGAGCGCCGGCGGGCCACCGGTCCGGGGATCGACCTGCTGCGCCAGTCGCCAGGCTTCGAGGGGCCGCGGCTGTCGTGCGCCGGGCGCTGGAGGCTGCGCAGCCGCACCTGGAAGTGGACAAAACCCAGCCGCCGGCCGCGGTGGAGATGGCCCTGCAGGCGTTTCTGCAGCGCACTGAGGACGTGTAGCGGAGGCGGGGCTCTGGCCATAGGCAGCCCGGCCCGTGACACTCGTCAAGTGACTTCTGAGTACACCGAGTTGAGCGGCAGGTGGTGGGGGGCTGAGCCGGGGGAACTGCTCCGGGACGCGTCCTGCCTGCTCTGGGACTTCGACGGCCCTCTCTGCGGACTCTTCGCACAGCATTCGGCGACCGACGTCGTGGTCACTCTGTGCCACCAGCTCGTTGCCCTCGGGCTGCCCGCCGAGGCTGCGAAGTGGCGGGGAACCCACGACCCTCTCGGCATATTGCGGTCACAACTGCCGAGCGGAGTGGCCGCTGTCCTCGAGGAGTTGACTGCCGCTGAGGAGGAAAAGGCGGCGTCGAAGGCCGACCCCACACCGGGAGCGGACCAGTTCGTCAGGCGAATGAAGAAGCGTGGTTGCCGACTGGCGATCACCAGCAACAACGCACCGCGCGCGGTGGAGGCCTATCTGGCGGCGCACGACCTGGAAGAGTGCTTCGGCGATCGGGTCTTCGGCCGTGTTCCGGAGAGTCCGCAGTTGATGAAGCCGCATCCGCACTGCCTGGAGCGTGCCATCGAGAAGCTCGGCGTCCTGCCGAACGAATGCCTGATGATCGGTGACTCGGTCATGGACGCTCTGGCAGCGGCGGAGGCGGGCGTGCCGTTTCTGGGCTACGCGCGTCACGAAGAGGCGGCCCGGTCGCTGCGAGCCGCGGCGCACGTTCCCGACGGTGTCATCGGGATGGCTCCTCTGCTCTGGGCGACCCGGCACGACGAACCCTGAACCATCCGGCGGAGCCGGTCATTGCAGGCCCAACGCCATCCACTTCGCGGGGTCGGCCAGCGGCTCGAAGCCGAGCCGGGCGTAGACCCCGTGCGCGTCGTGCGTGGCCAGCAGAATGCGGCGCAGGCCATAGGGCGTGAGGTGGTCGCGGGCCGCGGCGACCAGGGAGGTGCCGAGGCCCTGGCCGCGGGCGGCGGGCGCCACGTAGACGTCGCAGAGCCAGGCGAAGGTCGCGCGGTCGGTGACGACCCGGGCGTACGCGTGCTGCTCCCCGGTCTCCACGTGGTACGCGCCGAAGTTCAGCGATCCCGCGATCGCGGACTCCTGCTTGGCCAGCGTGCGGCCGAGCGCCCAGTACGCGTCGGTGGACAGCCAGGCGTGGATGCGGGGGACGTCGAGGCGGGCCGGGTCCGCGGATATCTCGTACATGGCCCGCAGAGTAGAGCTGCTTAAGAGTGCCGTGCACGACATTTAACTGGACCTTCCGCGAGTGCCCGGGTGACACTCACAGACATGATCCACGTACCGCTGATCACCCCCTTCGGGCCGGCCGGGCAGGTGGACACCGCCGCGCTGGAGGCGCTCGGGCACCAGGTGCTCGACGACGGCGCCACCGGTCTTGTCGCCCTGGGCACCACCGCGGAGGCGGCCGCCCTGGACGACGACGAGCGCGTCGCCGCGGCCGGCACGGTCGGCCGGGTCTGCCGCGAGCGCGGCGCCCGTTTCGTCGTCGGCGTGGGCGCGAACGCCACCCGGCGGGCCGCACGCGAGCTGGCCGCCCTCGCCGCGCTGCCGATCCGGCCCGACGCCGCCCTGGTCACCGTCCCGTCCTTCACCCGTCCGGGCGAACAGGGCGTCCTCGCCCACTTCCGCGAGCTGGCCGCGACCGCGCCCGTGCCGCTGCTGGCCTACCACGTGTCCTTCCGCACCGGTCAGCCGCTGAGCACGGCCGCGCTTCGCGAGCTGGCCGCGATCCCGGGCGTGGCGGGCATGAAGTACTCCACCGGCGTGGTGGACGCCGAGCTCGTCGCCCTGCTCGCCGACCGGCCCGCCGGCTTCGAGGTGCTCGCCGGGGACGACGTGTTCGCGCCCGCCCTGCTGGCCCTGGGCGCCGACGGCGGCATCCTGGCCTCCGCGCACCTGGCCACCGGCCGCTGGGCGGAGCTGGCCGCGACCGGCGACCGTGACCTCGGTCACCGGCTGGCCGCGCTGGCCGCGGGGCTCTTCCGGGAGCCGAACCCGACGGTGATCAAGGCCGTGCTGCACGCCCGCGGCCGCATCCCGACGCCGGACGTCCGGCTGCCGCTGCTGCCCGCCGCCGGCGAGGTGCGCGACGCCGCCCTCGCCCTGCTCACCGCGCTGGAGCAGTCCGCGCCAGTGGAACCGCCCGCCGGGACCACCCGGCACGCGGTGGCCGCGCGTCTCGGCAGATGAAATCCCGCACCGCCCCCCTCTCGGGCCGGGGGATACTCGAAGCGGCGGCGACGGCCCGGACCTGGACCCCAGCCGCCGGGAGCGCACCACCAGATCGGAGAGAGACCGCATGAGGATCGGAATCGTCGGAGCGACCGGACAGGTCGGCGGGGTCGTGCGCAGCGTGCTGGCCGAGCGGAAATTCCCGGTGACGCAGCTGCGGCTGTTCGCCTCGGCCCGGTCGGCGGGCAAGTCGCTGCCGTGGGCGGACGGCGAGGTCGTCGTCGAGGACGCCGCCACCGCGGACTACTCGGGCCTGGACATCGTGATCTTCTCCGCCGGCGGCGGCACCTCCCGCGACCTCGCGGAAAAGGTGGCGGCCCAGGGCGCGGTCGTGATCGACAACTCCTCCGCGTGGCGCCGCGACCCCGACGTGCCGCTGGTCGTCTCCGAGGTCAACCCGCACGCGCTCGCCGACCGCCCCAAGGGCATCATCGCCAACCCGAACTGCACCACGATGGCCGCGATGCCGGTGCTGCGCCCGCTGCACGACGAGGCGGAACTGGTCGCGCTGGTCGCCACCACCTACCAGGCGGTCTCCGGGTCCGGGCTGGCCGGCGTCGCCGAGCTGCACGGGCAGGCGTCCAAGGTCACCGAGAGTGCCGACCGCCTCACCTTCGACGGTGACGCCGTGGCGTTCCCCGAGCCCGCCGTCTACAAGCGCCCCATCGCCTACAACGTGGTGCCGCTGGCCGGGAACCTGGTGGACGACGGCAGCTTCGAGACCGACGAGGAGCAGAAGCTCCGCAACGAGTCCCGCAAGATCCTGGAGATCCCGGAGCTGAAGGTCTCCGGCACCTGCGTCCGTGTGCCGGTCTTCTCCGGGCACTCGCTGCAGCTCAACGTCCGGTTCGCCCGGCCGATCAGCGTCGAGCGGGCCTACGAGCTGCTGGCCGACGCGCCCGGCGTGGAGATCTCGGAGATCCCCACCCCGCTGCAGGCCGCCGGCAAGGACCCGTCGTACGTCGGCCGCATCCGGGTCGACGAGACGGTCGACAACGGCCTCGCGCTCTTCGTCTCCAACGACAACCTGCGCAAGGGCGCGGCGCTCAACGCGGTGCAGCTCGCGGAGCTGGTGGCCGCGGAGCTGACGGCCGCCCGCGCCTGAACACCCGGCCCGCGGCCGCGAACGGCCTCGTGTCGCGAACGGCTCCTGCCGTGAACGGCCCCCCGCTGTGAACGGTCAAGCGGCCGTGACGCCCGAGCCGCGAACCCCTGAGCGCTGCCCCCACCGGGCAGCGCTCAGCCGTTCGTGAGCAGCCGGAAGGCGGCCAGCACGCACTCCGACTGGAGCTCCACCTGGTCCGGCACCGGCACCCACGTCAGGTCGTGGCCGACCACCAGCTCGTCCGCCCACCGTTCCAGCAGCCGGTCGCACTCCGCCCTCGTCCTGGCCGGCCCCTCACCCGGCAGCCCGGCCAGCAGCCGCAGCAGGGTGCCGGTGGTGCGCAGCGAGATCCGGCGGGCCGCGATGTCCAGCGCGGTCACGTGCGCGAGGGTCAGTTCCACGGGCGCGGGGTGCAGCGCCTCCCAGTCGTCGGCGACCTGCGGGCAGATGTCGGTCAGGCCCGTCGCCAGCCGCAGCAGGGTGCCGGTCGCCGGACCGGAGCCGGAGGGGTCCCAGGGCCCCGCACCGGGCGCGGGCAGCAGCTCCCGCACCTGGTCCAGCAGGCCCCGGGTGCGGTCCGACTGGCGGCGCAGCAGTCCCGCCAGCGCTGTCAGGGCGCGGGCCGGATCGGGGTGCGGGGCGGTGTCGGCGACCCGCCGGCTGCCCCACATCGGCACCTCGAACAGCGCCGTCATCCCGCCGTACCGGTGCGGCCGCACCCAGGTGGAGCGGGTGACGTCCTCGGGCAGGCTCGGGAACTGCGTCGGGCGGCCGGGCTCAGGCATCACGTAGACGCCGGGGCCGGACGTCGTCCAGTACAGCGCGTCGTAGGTGCCCGTCTGCACCGGCACGTCCCGTTCGGCGGACAGCTTTCCCAGCGGTTCGGCCAGCCCCGGGACGTCCCGGGTGAGCTGGATCCACGAACCGCCGAGGTCGTTGCCGTGCAGCGAGCACTGCAGGAACGGTTCGAGCTCGTCGATCAGCGCGACCAGCGCCCGGGACTCCGGAAGCTGGTCGCCGGCGGGCCGGACGGACGGCGCCCACTCCGGCTGCTCGTCCGGCGGCGGCCGGTAGGAGTGCCGGAAGTGCGCGGCCGGGGTGCGCCGCACCGGCGGGCCCTCCTCGCTGCGCACGGTGCCGTCCGGGTCCAGGCACAGCAGGAAGTGCCAGGACGCGTCGGCGCGCGCGTGCAGGTCCGGGTCCGCCGCCACGCGCTCGGCCAGCCGCAGCGCGGTCGCCGGGCCGATCCGCTCGTCGGAATGAGGTGCGGCCACCACCAGGACGTTCCGCCGGCCGTGCCCCACCGACAGCAGGTGCAGCGGACGTCCCTCGCGCGACTTCCCGACCTGCCGCAGTGCGCAGAGCCCCGGGTGGAAGCGCGCGAACGCGGAGGCCGCCGCAGCGACCCCCGCGACGCTCGGATAGGCGTCGGCCATCGCCGACGTCACGTGCCGTTGGAGTTGCTGTCGCCGGTGGTCTCCTTCTTGTCCAGTGGACGGATGACGATCGTGGCTGCCACGAGATCCCCTCTCTGTACAAGTCGGCTGGCGCGCAGGGTAGTCGCGGTATCACCCCGGGTTGTCCCCCATGCCTTGCCAAGGCTGCGGCGGCCCGGCGACAGTGTCAAGGGGCGTTGCCGCGCGGTGGGTCGGCGCGGCGGGTGCTGTGGGTGCTGTCGGTGCAGTCGCGAGGCGAGGGGAGCCGGGTGACGGTACTTCCGGACGGATACGGGGAAGCAGGGACGAGAGCCGGGGCGTTGCGGCGACCACGCATCAAACCGGAGCACCGCGCGTACCGCACGATCGACGGCAATGTGCGGATCGGCAGCGTGATCTACGGGATCGGCGCGGAGGTCCTGGATCCGGACGGCTGGATCTGGACGCTCACGCAGATGATGGACGGCAGTCGCACCCCCGGGCAGATAGCCGACGGAGTGACGGCGCGGCACCCGGCGGTGCCCCACGGCGACGTGTGGGCGGCGATGGCCGACCTGCGCGAGGCCGGTTTCGTCGACGACGCGGCCGCCCCGCCGCCCGCCGGGCTGCTCCCGCGCGACCGGGTGCGGTACGCGCGCGGGGTGGCGCTGCTGCGCTGGATGGACCTCAGCCCGCGGGCCAGCCCGTGGAGCGCCCAACTGCGATTACGGGGCGCCCGGGTGCTGGTGGTGGGCGTCGGCGGGACGGGCGGCGCCGCCGCGCAGATCCTCGTGGCCTCCGGCGTCGGACTGGTCCACACCGTCGACCCGGACGTGGTCGAACTGTCCAATCTCAACCGTCAGTTGCTCTACCGCGAGACCGACATCGGGCGCCCCAAGACGGACGCGGCGCTGGCCGCGCTGCGGGCCCTGAACTCCGACGTCACCGTGACCGGCCAGCGCCGCGAGGTGCGCGGGCCCGACGACCTCGCCCATCTGCTGACCAGCCGCCCCGCCCCCTACGACCTGCTGGTGCTGGGCGCCGACCGTCCGCCGGAGATCCGCCGCTGGGCGAACCGGGTCTGCCTGGCCCTCGGCACCCCCTGGGTCGAGGGCGGCTATCGCGGCCCGCTCGTCACCGCGGGCGTCCACGTCCCGGGCGACGGCCCCTGCTGGGAGTGCCAGCGGGCCGGCGAGGCCGAACGCCGGGACCTGCGGCTGGAACCGGGGCAGGACGAGGACGCCGCGTCGCCGCGGATGCCGTGGAACCCCGCGAGCGCGGTCACCGCGAGCCTGTCCGGCACGCTCGTCGCCCACGCCGCGCTCGCCCTGCTCACCGGCGTACCCCCGATGCGCCCCGGCTTCCGCTACGGCGTCAACCTCATGGCCCTCCAGGACCCGGTCCTGCAACGGCATCCGCGGCGCGCGGACTGCCCGGCGTGCGGGCGGATGTGACGCGGGACCGCAGGCGGATGTGACGCGGGGCCCGGGCGGTGACGTCAGGGCAGTGCGAGGGCCGGCTCCTGGAGGACCAGGTCGGCGGCGGCCAGGCAGGTGCGGGCCTGGAGCTCGATCTGGTCGGCGATGGGCACCCAGCGGGCGTCCGTCGTGGCGATGAGGTCGCGGGCCCCGGCGTCGATGCGGCGTTCGAGCCGGGAGCGCAGGCGGGCCGGCTCGCCGGCCGGGTCCTCGTCGAGGCGGGCCTCGTCCAGCAGGCGGAGCAGCATGCCCGCCGCCCGCAGCGGGATGCGGCGCGCGGCGATGTCCAGGGCGGCGACGTGGGCCATGGTGAGGGGGACGGGGGAGTCCGCGGCGAGCCCGTCGAAGTCGTCGGCGAGCCCGGGGAACGCGCCGACGGCCTGCTCCACGCCGCGCAGCAGCGGGCCGGATGCCGGCGCGGCCCGCGTCAGCAGCGGCAGGGCGCGTTCCAGGGCGGCGGCCGCCGCGGCGCCGTCCTTGCGCAGCCGCGCGCTGAGGACGCCCACCGCGTGGGCCGGGTCGGGGTGCGGGGCCGGGTCGGCGATGCGCCGGGTCGCCCACATCGGCACCTCCACCAGCGCGGTCACCCCGCCGTGGCGGTGCGGGCGGCTCCACGTCGAGCCGTTGGCGTCCTCCGGCTCACTGCCGAAACGCTCCTGCGCGCCGCCCGGCGGCAGCACGAACACGCCGGGCCCCGCGTGCTGCCAGAACAACGCGTCGTAGGTGCCGGTCTGCACGGGGATGTCGAGCTCGGCGGCGTACTTGCCGAACGGCTCGGCGAGCCCGGGGATGTCCCCGGTCAGCTGCACCCAGCTCCCGCCGACGTCGGTGCCGTGCAACGAGCACTGCAGGACCGGCCGCAGCTCGTCGATGATCGCCAGCAGCGCGAAGGTCTCCGGGAGTTCCTCGCGCGGCGTGCGCAACGAGCTCGCCCACTCCGGCTGTTCGGCCGCGTGCGGCCGGAAGGTGTGCCGGTAGTGGACGGCGGGCGGGCGCTCCCCGGCCGGGCCGTTCTCGTTGAGCACGGTGCCGTCCGGGTCGAGGCACAGCAGGAAGTCCCAGGTCACGTCGGCCTCGGCGAACCGCCGGCGGTCGCACACGGCCTGCTCGGCCAGCCACAGCACGGTCGCCCCGCCGGCCTGCTCGTCCGGGTGCGGCCCGGCGACCACCAGGATCCGGCGCCTGCCGTGCCCGACCGACAGGAGCCACAGCGGCCGTCCCGCGCGCGACTCCCCGGCGAGCCGCATCCGGCAGAGGTCCGGGTGCCGCATGGTCAGGATGCGGGCCGCCGCCGCGACACCTGACACGGTCGGGTACGCGTCTGGCGCGCGCATGGCGGCTCCTCCTCGGCATCCGGGCTCGTGGTGCAGCCGCTGTCGGCCCAATCCTGTTGGCGCGCAAGAACGTTGACGGCGACGATCAGCTGCCGCGGCGCGCACAGCCCAGACTCTGCGGGCGGACTGCGGGTGTCAAGGGCGCACCGCGGCGCCCGCGGCGGTCCGGGAGCGGGCGATGTCGGGGCCGCGGTACATGTCCTCGGGGATGCTGGCCAGCGCCGATGGCCGCAGCCGCCCGCCCAGCCCGTAGAGTTCCTGGAAACTCATCAGCAGCGGACGCCACTTGTCGGGATCGATGCGGTGACCTGTTCCGGCCATCCGGATGGCGTCGTGCACCAGCACCCGCTGCACCCGCACCTCGAAGACGGTGATGCCGCCGCGCTGCGCCGGGTCGTCGTCGGCGAGCGGGTGCGTGGCCTCGACGACCGCCTCCATCGCCACCGGGCACTCGGCGGCGCGCGGCGGCCCGACCGTCTCGGACGCCAGCGGGGTCAGCCCGGCCCGCCCGAACTTGTCGCCCACGTACCGGTAGCCGCGCCGGGCCTTGCCCTCCGGGACGGGGTCGCGGCCGGTGGTCAGGGCCAGCGCGTCCACGGCCCCGGCGAGCGTGTCGTCGGGGAGGTTGAGGACGACCTCGCGTTCGCGCAGCAGGTTGCGGGCGGTCTGCGAGCGCGACCCGAGGCCGAGCATGCACCGCCAGCCCAGCCAGAACGCCGACGACATCGGCGCGAGGTTGGGGCTGCCGTCCTCGTTGCGGGTCGACAGCAGGACGACGGGCGTGCCGAAGTAGAGGATGCCGGGCTCGATGCGGGTGTGGCGGCCCGGAGTGAGGGTCTCCTGGCTGAGGTCCTGGCCCGGGTCCGTGCTCCGGCCCGCCCTCGTGCCCGTGCCTGCACCGGCGCTCGCTTCCGTGCCCGCACCGGCGCTCGTGCCCGTGCCTGCACCGGCGCTCATCCCCGTGCTCTTGCCTGCGTTCGTGTCCGTGGTCATGCCGCCAGTCTTGCCGGGGCGCGACGGCGGGGCTGGCGGGAATCGGACGTCGCGCCCGGCGCTCTGAGCAGCGGATTCGGCGTCCCGGTGGCGCGGCGGCCGCTCGCCGCCGCAGCGTCAGGAGGCGGCGAACCGCGAGACGACGACCTGCCCGTCGACCGTCCGGGACTCCACCAGACGCAGTGGCGTCCGCTCCTTCTGCTGCGTGAACAGCCGCCTGCCGCCGCCGAGGACGAGCGGGTGCACGGCGACCACCCACTCGTCGAGCAGGCCGGCCGCGGCCAGGTGCGAGGCGAGTTCGGTGCCGCCGGTCAGCAGGATGTCCTTGCCGGGCTCGGCCTTGAGCGCCGCCACCTCGGCCAGGGCGTCCCCGCGCAGCACGCGCACCGCGGTGTCCCCGGGCTGCGGCAGGGTCCGGGAGACCACCACCTTGGGCATGGCCCGCCAGCGCGGGGCGAACTTCCGCACGTGCGGACTGTCCGAGATCTCCTCGGCGTTCGGCCAGAACGACGCCATCATCTGCCAGACCACGCGCCCGTAGAGGAAGGTGCCGATCCCGCGGTCGACCTCGTCGACGTACGCGGAGAGCTCGGGCCCCATCACCGGCCAGTCGAACTCACCCGCCGGGCCCTCGATGAAGCCGTCGACCGAGGTGTGCACGAGGTGGACGATCCTGCGCATGGCGTTTCTCCCTGCCGCGAGTGCCGGTTCCGCGCCCCGCTCGGGCGCTGTCGTCCCTGCGTCGAACGGGAGGGGCGCCGATCGACACCGGCGGCCGGGATTTGTGCGGCGGCTGTTTCCGGCCCAGGGGCTGGGCGGCCGGGGCCGGCTCGGCGGCGGGAGCCGCGGTCAGTCCGAAGAGGGGGGCCCGAGGTCGCGCGGCCCGTAGAGGGCGGCGGGGGCGCCGGTGGCGAGCGCCCAGTACCGGTCGCCGTAGGACCAGTGCCACCACTCCGTCGGGTAGTTGACCAGCCCCGCCGCGGTCAGGGCGGCGGACAGCAGGTCACGGTTGGCGCGGGCCTCGGCGGCGATGTTCGGCGCCCCCGTGTAGCAGGCGCCCTCCGACTCCTCCGGGTCGGCGTTGATCCGCGTGCCCATGTCCAGCTCGTGCCCGTCCGCGGTCGCCAGGGTCAGGTCGACGGCGGCCCCCGCGCTGTGCGGTGCGATCTCCGGCGGGGAGACGTAGCGGCTCGCGGCGTCGCGCAGCCGGTCCGCGCTCCAGGAGGGGTTGGCCGCCCGCAGGCCCGCCGCGTATCCCTCGAAGTAGCGGCGTTGCAGCGCGGGCGGCCGGTAGCCCTCGACGAACAGCAGGCGCAGTCCGTCCGGCAGCCGGTCCTGGGCGTCGAGCAGCCGGGTCAGCACACCCCGGCGCAGGTGGGCGAAGGCGCCCGCGGGGTCGTCGCGTTCGGCCGCGACCCGCAGGGCGCCGCCGTCGCGCACGTCCACCAGCGGCTCACCGCACTCCGCCACCGGCAGCGCGGCGATCTTCGGATCGGACATCAGGATGATCGTCTCCATCACCCGATCATGGCGCACCGCACTCCCGGGCCGGGGGGCCGCCCAGGCCGGACGTCGGCGGGGGAGGGTCAGGCGGCGGACGGCAGCACGTCCGCGACGACGCAGCTGACGTTGTCCGGCGCGCCGGCCTCGCGGGCCAGGGCGACCAGGTCGCGGACGGCCTGCGCGGGTTCGGGCGCGGTGGTCATCACGCGGCGCACGTCGTCGGACGCCACCACCGCCGACAGGCCGTCGGAGCACAGCAGATAACGGTCGCCGGCCACCGCGTCCTGCAGCCGCAGGTCGGGCTCGGCCGGCTCGCCCATACCCAACGCCCGGACCAGCAGAGCGCGTTGCGGGTGAGATGCGGCCTCCTCAGGAGTCAGCCGCCCCTCGTCGACCAGCGACTGCACCATCGTGTGGTCATGGGTGATCTGGAACAGCTCGCCGCCGCGCAGCACGTACGCCCGCGAGTCGCCGACGTGCACGAGTGCGAACTGCGAACCGGTCCACAGCATGGCGGTGAGCGTCGTGCCCACCTCCTCCTCGGGCGTGGCGTCCGCGACCCCGCGCACCGCGCTGCTCGCCCGGGACACCGCGTCCTCCAGGACGTTCAGCAGGTTGCCGGCCGGTATGCCGTCGGTCTCGAGGTGCTTCAGCGCCTCGACGGCCCCGGCCGCGGCGGACGCGCCGCCGGAACCGCAGCCGTCGGCGACGGCGAGCAGCCGGTCACCGGCGTAGGCGGCGTCCTGGTTGCTCGGGCGGACCAGTCCGGTGTCGGACAGCGCGGCGTAGCGGATGGTCAGGGGGTGTGCGGTGGTGGCCATGTCGGCGGGATCCTTCCGTGCCAGATGGTCGACGAGGAAGGCGGCCAGTTCGCGGCGCGCGGCGGTCTCGGCCTCGACCTGCGCCCAGTACGCGCGCAGCTCGCCGGCCGCGGCCCGCCCGTCGGAGGCGTGCAGGGCGCACACCTCGCGGATGCGGGCCAGCGGCATGCCGAGCCGCCGCAGCCAGGCCACCAGCCGGGCCCGCTCGAGCTGACCGGGCGCGTAGCGGCGGTAGCCGCTCACCGGATCGACCTGCTCGGGCGTGAGCAGGCCGAGCTCGTCGTACAGCCGCAGGGCCTTCGGCGACAGCCGGGACGCCTTCGCGAACGCGCCGATGGTCATCAGCTCGTCCATGTCCGCCGTCCTCTCGTCGTACCGGGCCCGTCGCCCGGCCCCACCGATGCTGGGGGCTGCCCCAAGGGCAAGGTCAACTGTGCCGGACGGCTGCCGCCGGGGCGTGCTCGTGGCGTGACGGTCACCCGCCCCCTTGGCCGCCGGCGCCGTCCCCTTCGACGGGGCCGCCCCCTCGCCGCCCACCCGCGCCCGTCATGCGCCGACTCGCCCCCGGCCCGCACCCGGTACGGCGTCCCGCCCCGCACCCCTGCGGCGGCCCGTTCGGCCGGTGGGAGGGGGCCGTTGACCTGCGGGTATCCGGAGTCCCCGGCCGCATCCGGCCGCGAGCACTTCCGGCCGCACCCGGCTGCGAGCACTTCCGGCCGCACCCGGCCGCGGGCACTGCCCCGGCCCGGCATCGGGCACTCCCGGCTCGCCCCGGGCCCCGGGCACCCCTGACCCGCACCCCGCCGCGCCCGAGCCCTCTCAGTACGTGACCGTGATGCGGCGGGCCGGGCCGTCGACGCGGATGGGGCCGCCGTAGGGGATGACCAGTTGCGGGTCGGTGTGGCCGAGGTCGACGTCGAAGACGGCCATGGTCGTGGGGGCGTACTCGGACAGGGCGCGCAGCACGGCCGCCCGCTGCTCGTGCCGGTAGCGCTCCCCGGCGGCCGGGTCGAGCGGGCGGTCGAACGACCAGCTCTTGGCGCGGCCCATCAGCAGTGCGGGGAAGCGCCGCAGCAGGCCGCGTTCGCCCATGGCGCGCAGGACGCGGTACACCTCCGTCCCGGACGGCATCTCCTCGGAGGTCTCCAGGAAGAGCACGCAGCCCTCGTACTCCTCGGCCGGGCGGATCTCGCGGTCGGCCATCAGCAGCCACGACAGGATCTCCAGGTTCCCGCCCCAGCCGGTGCCCTCCACGACCCGCTCGGGCTGGTGCCAGGTCCAGCCCGCGGCCGGGGCGAGCCGCGGTTCGGCCTCGAAGGTCGCCGGGTCCTCCCACGGCCGGTTGACGTCCCCGGTGGCCTTCGCGGCGGTCAGTTCGTAGGGGCCGGACCCGAACAGGGCGGCGCGCAGGGAGTCCCGCGTCAGCGGGTGCATCGCGCCCGGGCGGCCGAGCTCCACCATCACCGATCCGCCGTGGTAGGCGGTGACGCCCAGGTTCCACAGGCAGGCGAGCAGGTTGGTGTTGTCGCTGTAGCCGAAGAAGGGCTTGGGGTTCTCCCGCAGCAACTCCCGGTCCAGATACGGCAGAACGGTGATCTGGTCGTCGCCGCCGATGCTGGCCAACACCGCCGTGATGTCCGGGTCGGCGAACGCGGCGTGCAGATCCGCCGCGCGCTCCTTCGCCGTCGCGCCCATCCGCCGCGTCGTCGGGTACTCCACGACCTCCAGTCCGAACCCCTCGCGCAGCCTGCGCAGGCCGAGTTCGTAGGGAAGCGGGAAGAGGCCGGGCAGGCCGGCGGAGGGCGACACGACGGCGATGCGGTCCCCGGGCCGGGGCTTGTCGGGGCGGCGGTGAGTCGTCATCCGGCGAGGCTAGCCGCCGCCCACCCATCCCCGTCACGCCATTTTCACCGGGCCGGCGCGGGCCCCGGCCGCACGGCCCGTCTCCCCGAGGACGAGGGCGCGGACGACCTCGACGGCCCCCGCGAAGTCGGGGCCGGGCGGTCACGGTGTCAGGCCTCCGCGGGCTTGTGGGCGAGGAGGACGGCCTGGCGTCCCTGGCTGGGGAGTTCGGTCACGTCGGGCTCGCGGATCATCCGGGCGTCGACGGTGAGGCCGGCATCCGTCAGCAGGCCGGCGACGCGGTCGGGGTCGCGCCAGTAGACGTCGAACGACACGGTGTGGCCGTAGGCCTGCTCGCGTCGCCACACCTGGTCGCCGACCTTGAAGCCCAGGAGCATGCGGCCGCCGGGGGCCAGGACGCGCGCGCACTCCGCGAAGACGGCCGGCAGGACCTCCGGCGGCGTGTGGACGGTGGAGTACCAGACGAGGGCGCCGCCCAGGGAGTCGTCCGCGAGGTCCAGCGCGGTCATCGACCCGACCTCGAACCGGAGCCCGGGATGGGTCCGGCGGGCGACGGCGACCATGCCGGGGGAGAGGTCGATGCCGAACACGTCCTCGACGCCGAGGGCGCGCAGGTGCGCGGTGACCCGCCCGGGCCCGCACCCGAGGTCCGCGACCGGCCCGGTGCCGGGCGCCTTCACCAGTTCCGCGAACGCCGCCAGCATGGCGCGGTCCAGCGGCTTGCCGTCCAGCTCGTCCCGCAGCATCCGTTCGTAGCTGACCGCGACGGTGTCGTACATCGCGCGCGTCGTCTCCAGGTACCCCGCCTCATCACTCATGCCGGCCGACCCTAACCACCCCCACTGACACCGGGCCGCCGGTGTCCACCGGCCGCACCTTCCTTGCCCCGGGCGGACGTTCGGGTTTCGCCGCACCCGCACCGGGGAGGCGGCGTGAGTCCGCGGCCCGGCCGCGGACGGTGACACGGGCGCGTACGCGGACGGGTAACACAGTTGCAAGCAGCGTGCTTGCAAAAGTTAGCGGATGGAGGCACTCTGTGGGCATGGGTGCACTGAAGGTGGGCGGTCTGGGGGAGTTCCTGCGGGAGCAGCGGCGCAGCGCGCAGCTGAGCCTGCGGCAGCTCGCGGACGCCGCCGGAGTGTCGAACCCGTACCTGAGCCAGATCGAGCGCGGGCTGCGCAAGCCCAGCGCGGACATCCTGCAGCAGCTCGCGAAGGCCCTGCGGATATCCGCCGAGACGCTCTACGTCCAGGCGGGGATGCTCGACGCCCGCGAGCGGGACGAGCTGGAGGTGCCCGCCGCGATCATGGCGGACCCGTCGATCAACGAGCGCCAGAAGCAGGTGCTCATCCAGATCTACGAGTCCTTCCGCAAGGAGAACGCCGCGGCCCGCGAGGAGGCCGCCGCCGCGGAGGGGGACGCCACCGGGCGCCCCTCCGGCCCGGCCGACGACGAGCCCACGCTCGCCGGCGAGTCGGCGCACGCCGACGAACCCACCGGAACCACGCGCACCACACGCACCACGAACGCCACACACGGCACCGACGACGAAGAACATGCGGGGCCCGTCCCCGTACGGGAGGAAACCGGCAATGACGATCACCGATGACATCGTGAAGAGCCTGCGCAACCCCACGCCGCTGTACGCGGTCGCCGGGACCGCGGACCTCGCCGCGGAGAAGCTGCGGGAGGTGCCGGCGCTGCTCGGCAGGATCCGGGAGCAGGCTCCCGAGCACATCGAGAAGCTCCGCGGCACCGACCCCAAGGACGTGCAGCAGCGGGTCAGCACGCATGCCAAGGACGCCCAGCAGCGCGTCGCCGCACAGGCCAAGGACGCCCAGGCCCGCCTCAACGGCACCTTCTCCGACGTGGACCTGAAGGAACTGCGGGGGGACTTCCGCAAGCTCGGCGAGTCCGTGCAGGGCTTCGCGCTGCAGGGCGTGGGCCGGGCCGCCGAGTACGCGGTGAAGGCCCGTGAGACCTACGACGGGCTGGCCGAGCGCGGCAAGGGCGCCGTCGCCACCTGGCGCGGCGAGGCCGCCGACGAGGTCGTGGAGATCGCCGCGGCCGTCGAGCCCAAGCGCGACTCCGCCGCGAAGTCCTCCCGGGCCGAGGGCGCCTCCGGCTCCGCCGCGAAGCCCGCGGCCGCCAGGAAGACCACCACCACCACTCCGCGCAAGCCGGCCGCCAGGAAGGCCGCCGACAAGTCCGCGAAGTGAGCACACGCCCCGGGAGACCGGGGCCGCGCCCCGCGAGGCCGCGCCCCGCGGAGAGGAAGCCGTTTCACCGACGGGCCGGGCACGCTATGCGCGTCCGGCCCGTTGGGTGGGTAGGACGGGTACCGTGGACGGCGGTCGTCAACAGCAGGCAAAGGCCGCACGACCGGCAAGACGGACAGGCCAGACGGCGACTCAGGTGGAAACAGGCGGTGGACAGGTGCTGATCACGGGATTCTTCACGGTCTTCGGCGTGATCTCGTTGGTGCTCTTCCTCTTCGCGGTCTTCGCGTTCGTGGACGCCGCGATCCGCCGTGACGACGCGTACCGGGCGGCGGACAAGAACACGAAGGGGTTCTGGCTGATCATCCTCGGCATCGCGGCCGTGGTGATGAAGCTCTTCTCGCTGCTGTCGTTCCTGCCGATCATCGGCCTGGTCGCCGTGATCGTCTACATGGTCGACGTCCGGCCGGCCCTCCGCGCCGTCTCGGGCCGTCCGCGCGGGAGCCGCCCCCTGCTGCGCGGGCGCCGCAACCGCGGTGGCGGCAGCAGCAGCGACGGCCCCTACGGCCCCTACAACGGCCGCCGCTGAGCCCTGACGCGCGGCCCGTCCGCCGCCCCCGTTCGGCCGTACGGCACGGGGGCGTACGGGCGGTGTGCGGGCGCGGGTCAGCCGTCGTGCCGCTCCAGCAGCACGACCGCCACGTCGTCGGTCAGCTCGCCGCCGTTGAGGTTGCGGGCCTCGGTGACGACCGCGTCCAGCAGTTCCTCACCGTCCAGCCCGGCGGCCAGCATCCGCGACGTGATCCGCACCATGCCGTCCTGGCCGAGCCGCAGCGTGCCCTCGCCGATGTGGCCCTCGATCAGGCCGTCGGTGTAGAGCATCAGGCTCCAGCCGGCGTCCAGCCGGACCCGGATCCGGTGCCAGTAGGCGTCCGGCAGCAGCCCGAGCGCCGGGCCGCCCTCCTCGAACGGCAGCAGTCCCGGCTCCTGCCCGGCCAGCACCATCAGCGGCGCCGGATGCCCGGCCAGGTGCACGTCGGCGGACTCGCCGTCCGGCGCGATGTCCACGATGCACAGCGTGGCGAAGATCTCCTCGTCCGCCCGCTCGTGCACCAGCACGTCCTGCAGGGTGCGCAGCAGCGCCTCCCCGCCCAGCCCGGCGAAGGTCAGCGCGCGCCAGGCGATGCGCAGTTCGACGCCGAGCGCGGCGGCGTCGGGGCCGTGCCCGCAGACGTCGCCGATCATCGCGTGCACCGTGCCGTCGGCCGTGCGCACCGTGTCGTAGAAGTCGCCGCCGAGCAGCGCGCGGCTGCGGCCGGGGCGGTAGCGGGCGGCGAACCGCAGCCCCGTCGCGCCCTCCAGCAGCGGGGTGGGCAGCAGGCCGCGCTCCAGCCGCGAGTTCTCCTGGGCGAGCAGCCGCGACTCGGTGAGCTGGCGCTGGGCCAGGTCGGCCCGCTTGCGCTCGACCGCGTACCGGACGGCCCGGGTCAGGGTCGGCGCGTCCACGGACTCCCGGGCGAGGTGGTCCTGCGCGCCGATGCGGACCGCTTCGGCGGCGCGGCCGTCGAGGTCGGGGCCGTCGGTCAGTACCAGGACGGCGGTGCCGGGCGCGATCCGCAGCACCTCGGGCAGCCGCTCCAGGACGTCGGGCAGGTCCAGCAGGATGCAGTGCACGTCGTCGGTGAGCAGGCGCCCGGCCGCGGTCAGGTTGCGGGCGCGCAGGACGCGGACCCGCGGCCCGGAGCCCTCCTGGAAGTACGGCGCGGTGAACGCGCCGGTCGGGTCGTCGCCGACCACGAGGAGGGTCAGCACGGCCGGTCCCGCGACACTGTCCTGGCGCTGCCGGGGGAGGGTGAAGGCGCCGCCCTGCTGGGCGGCCTCCGGCTCCTGCGGGTGGTCCTGCCGCTCCTGCGGGTACTCCTGCGCCGGGCCCTGCGGCCCGTCCTGGCTCTGCTGTCCGGGCCCGGCCGGCTCCAGCGCGGTGTGCGCGGGCATGGGGGCGGGACCCTCGGCCCCGGTGTCGGTGGCTGAGGGCCGTTCGGTGCCGCGCCTTGCTGCGGACATCAAGCGACTCCCTTCCTCCCCCCGAGGAACATCAGGCGACCCTAGTGGCAGAAGACGACGTCACGGGAGGCCCGGAAGTAAACCGTCAGCGTCATATGCAATGGCCAGAGGGGGATTTCGGGGTGGATGTGCTGATCCGCACATGACCAACGTCACGCTGCAGAGCCACAACCGTGCCCCGGATTCAGCCCTCTTACGGGTTCGCGGGTGCGGCTCGGTCAGCGGCCGGCGGCGGGCGCGACGGCGTCCCAGGCGAGGGTGATCTCGCCCTGGCGCCAGCGGGCCGGGCCGTCCAGCACCGGCCAGCCGGCCTCGCGCAGGTCCCGGACCGCCCGGATCCAGCGCTGGCGCGCGCCGAGCGCGGACAGCGGCGCCGCGGCCGCCCAGGCGCGGTCGAACGCGGTGAGGAACGCGTGCACCGGCTCGCCCGGGACGTTGCGGTGGATCAGCGCCTTCGGGAGACGTTCGGCCAGGTCGGAGGGCCGCTCCAGGGAGCCGAGGCGGGTGGCGAAGGTGACCGTGCGCGGACCCTCGGGGCCCAGCGCCACCCAGACGTGGCGGCGGCCGATCTCGTCACACGTGCCCTCGACCAGCAGGCCGCCCGGGGCGAGGCGGGTGCGCAGCCGCGCCCAGACGGCGTGGACCTCGGACTCGTCGTACTGCCGCAGCACGTTCGCGGCACGGATGAGCAGGGGGCGGTGGCCGCCCGGGAGGGGGACCTCGAAGCCGCCGTGCACGAAGGTGAGGCCGTCACGTGCGTACGGCTGCGCTGCCGCCACGCGCGCCGGGTCGATCTCGACGCCGACCACGCGGGCGTCCGGGCGGACGCGGCGGAGGCGGCCGAGGAGCTCGACGGCGGTCCAGGGGGCGGCGCCGTAGCCGAGGTCGACGGCGACGGGGTCGGGGGAGCGGCGGAGTTCCGCGGCGTGGGCCGCGGCGATCCAGCGGTCCATGCGGCGCAGGCGGTTGGGGTTGGTGGTGCCGCGGGTCACCACGCCTACCGTTCGCTTGCCGCCTGCCACTCTCGCAGCGTAACCGCCTCGGGCCCCGTCACCTCCACCAGCGCCCGGGCACTCCGCCCCGGCCCCCGCTGCCACCACCGGCCGGTGGTCCGGCGCGGACGGAACTGCCCCTTTGGGGCGGACGGCGGAGTGCGGCGCCATCGTGGCTGGTCGCGCAGTTACCCGCGCTCCTCGTGGTTGCCGTGCGCCCGCACAGGGCGAGTCCTCATCGGCGGGTGGCGGGGTCGTGCAGGGGGCGGCCGGATGGGTAGGCGGTAACCGTTCGGCAACGGAGGAAATGGAATCGCAGATTCCAGCGTTGGCCCCCGTTGACGACGGGGGTACGGCTGCCGGAAGGACTCACAGGGTGACCCAGTACACGTCCCGCCTCAGCGCGCTCCGCGCCGGCCCCCACAAGCGGTGGACGGTCGGGCGCCGCGTGCGCCGCGTGGCGATGCTGAGCGTGCACACCTCACCCCTGCACCAGCCCGGCACCGGCGACGCCGGCGGCATGAACGTCTACATCGTCGAGCTCGCCAAGCGCCTCGCGGAACGCGACATCGAGGTGGAGATCTTCACCCGCGCCACCAGCGGCGGCCTGGCCCCCGCGGTCGAGCTCGCCCCCGGCGTCCTCGTCCGGCACGTGGACGCCGGCCCGTACGAGGGCCTGGCCAAGGAGGAGCTGCCGGCCCAGCTCTGCGCCTTCACCCACGGCGTGATGCAGGCCTGGGCCGGTCACCGCCCCGGCCACTACGACCTGGTGCACTCCCACTACTGGCTGTCCGGCCACGTCGGCTGGCTCGCGGCCGAGCGCTGGGGGGTGCCCCTGGTGCACGCCATGCACACCATGGCCAAGGTCAAGAACGCCGCGCTGGCCGAGGACGACTGCCCGGAACCGACCGCCCGCGTGATCGGCGAGACCCAGGTGGTCCGCGCCGCCGACCGCCTGATCGCCAACACCGACGAGGAGGCCGCCGAGCTGGTCCGGCACTACGAGGCCGCCCCGGCCAAGGTCGCCGTCGTCCACCCCGGCGTCAACCTCGAGCGCTTCCGTCCGGACGGCGGACGGGCCGCCGCGCGCGCCCGGCTCGGGCTGCCGCAGGAGGCCGTGATCCCGCTGTTCGCCGGCCGGATACAGCCGCTGAAGGCCCCCGACGTGCTGATCAGGGCGGTGGCCGTGCTGCTGGAGGAGGACCCCTCGCTGCGCGACCGGCTGATCGTGCCGGTGGTCGGCGGGCCGTCCGGTTCGGGCCTGGCGAAGCCGGAGGCGCTGCACAAGCTCGCCGCCCGCCTGGGCGTGTGCGACGTCGTCCGCTTCCAGCCGCCGGTGTGCCAGGAGGAGCTGGTCGACTGGTACCGGGCCGCGACCGTCCTGGTCATGCCGTCGTACAGCGAGTCCTTCGGACTGGTGGCCATCGAGGCGCAGGCCTGCGGAACGCCGGTGATCGCGGCGGCCGTCGGCGGCCTGCCCGTCGCCGTCCGCGACGAGCAGACCGGCTTCCTGGTGCCGGGCCACGACCCGCACGACTACGCGGCCGTGCTGCGCCGGTTCGTCGACCACCCCCATCTGGGGGACGCCATGGGCGAGGCGGCGGCGCACCACGCCCGCGGCTTCGGCTGGGGCACCGCGGCCGCCGAAACCGCCGAGGTCTACGCGGCGGCGCAGTACGAACACCGCCGTCACCTACGATCGATCCATGGCTGAGCACCCCCACGACGAGCGCGCGACGGCCGGTCCGAAGGCTGCCGCGGCGGACTCCGCGCCCGACCGCCCGGACGCCCCCGCCGTCGACGCCGCCCCGGCCGGACCCGCGGGCGCCGACTCCGAGCGCACCCGCGCCGCCGCCGAAGCCGCCGAGGCCGTCGAACGGGCTCTCAGCGAGGCCGAGCTGAGCTGGGAGTCCCCGCGGCCGGGCACATATGTGACCCAACTGCCGGGCACGCGCAAGCTGTCGACGACCTGCCAGCTCATCGTCGGCCGCCACACGCTCTCCCTGAACGCGTTCGTCGTGCGCCGTCCCGACGAGAACCACGAGGCGTTCTACCGCTGGCTGCTGGAGCGCAACCTGCGCCTGTACGGGGTGAGTTACGCGATCGACCGGCTCGGCGACGTCTATCTCAACGGGCGGCTGCCGCTGGCCGCGGTGTCCGCCGAGGAGGTCGACCGGCTGCTCGGCCAGGTCGCCGAGCACGCCGACGGCTCCTTCAACGTGCTGCTGGAACTGGGCTTCGCGTCCTCGATCCGCAAGGAGTACGCCTGGCGGGTGTCCCGTGGTGAGTCCACGCGGAACCTGGACGCGTTCACCCATCTGACCCAGGACCTCGCCGAGTAGCGACCGGTCGGCAGGGTTCGCCCTCTTCCCCCGCCCGTCGCCGCGTGGCACCCTCGTGGCCGTCGCACTCCTGAATCGTGTTCAGATACGTGAAAGGCGGACCCCATGGCGATGAGTCGCAGACGGCTGCTGGCCGCGAGTATCCAGGTGACCTCGGCGGCCGCGGTGGCCGGCGCGCTCGGCGGTACGGGCACGGCCCAGGCGGCCGAGGCGGCCCCGGCCGTCCCGGCCACCGGCGGTTCCGCCGGCCCGTCGTCGTCCGGCAGCCAACCCCCCGGTCTGTGGGCCGAGTTCAGGGCCACCCCGTACACGCACCCGCAGATCCCCTACGTCGCCAGGGCCGGCTTCGACGGCGCCCGGCACTTCCCGCGGCATCCGGTGCGGGCCGACGTCCTCCACTACGGGGCCGTGCCGGACGGTTCCGCCGACTCCGCGCCCGCGATCAACCGTGCCCTGCGCGAGGTCGGCGAGGCGGGCGGCGGCACCGTCCTCGTCCCGCCCGGCACGTACCGGATCGACGACGTGATCCAGGTCGGCTGGAGCAACACCACCCTGCGCGGTGCGGGCAGCGGCCGTACCACCCTCTACGCCACCAAGTCGCTGACCGACGTGATCGGCGTCTACGGCAGCCGGTACGGCGGCGACAAGTCCTCCTGGTCCTGGGCCGGCGGCCTGGTGTGGATGTGCCCGGCCGACCGCTACCGGACCCTCACCGACGCGATCCGTGCGAAGGCCTGGCCGTTCGAGGGCTGGACCGGCAACAAGCGCGACGAGTTCGAGGTGCTGGCCACCGTCACCGCCCCTTCACCGCAGGGCAGTTGGTCCGTCACCGTGGACGACGCGCACCGGCTGCGGCCCGGCGGCCGGGTCCTGCTGCAGTACGCCGACGATCCCGCCCACGGCCTGCTCGACCACATGGCGGGCGACGTCGAGGGCGCGGCCGCGTACGACTGGAGCGACAAGTCCAAGCTGCTGTCGTACGTCCCCTACGAGTGGCCGGCCCGGGTCGCCTCGGTGCGCGGCCGGCGGGTGACGTTCGACCGCCCGCTGCCGCTGGACACCCGGCTGCTGTGGAACCCGCGGATCACCACCTGCGTGCCGCCGCTGGTCAACTCCGGGGTGGAGGGCCTGACCATCCGCATGACGCCCACCCCTCAGTCCCCGCACCTGCTCGACAAGGGCTACAACGGCCTGGTGGCGCAGTGCACATGGGACTGCTGGGTGGACGACGTGCACGCGATCGACGTCGACAACGGTTTCCTGATGGTCGCGGCCAAGGCCACCACCTTCCGCCGCACCCGGGTCTCCGGCCGCGGCAGCCACCACCCCTACGCCTGCCGCGAGGGCGCCCACGACAACCTCTTCGAGGACTTCCGCATCGACCAGCGCACGGTGCTCCCGGCGCCGCCCGGCACCCAGCTGCACGGCATCAACGTCGAGGGACTGTCCTCCTACAACGTCTGGTCCCGCGGCGACATGGAGATGGGCACCTTCGACACCCACCGCGGCCTGCCGTTCGCCAACGTGCGCACGGACATCACCGTCTCCAACGACGGCGCCCACGGCGGCGACGCCAGCGCGGGACCGCTGTACGGCGCGCGCTTCACCCACTGGAACGTCACGGTCACCAACGGCCGGGCCGGCTGCGTCAAGATCGACGACATCGCGCCGCGCAGCGCGACGTTCGCCCTCTCGACGGTCACGCCGTTCGGCCAGATCGACGTACCGGACTTCGGCGGGGCGCTGGACTCGCGGCTGGAGGCGTACGGGACGCCGGGAGTGGCGCCGGTCAACCTCTACGAGGCGCAGCGGGAGTTGCTGCTCTGAGGCTCCGCCGGGGCGACGGCGGTCGGGCCGGGGCGGCTGGTCGGCGGGCCGCTCGGGCCGCCCGGGTCAGCCGCCGACGGCTTCCGGCCGGGGGTCCGCGGCCTGGGCGGCGACGGGGAGGGCCGGGGCGGGCGCGGGACGGACCCGCAGCAGGGCGTAGTACCCCGCGGCGGCGACCGTGCCGACCAGCGCGCACGCCGCCCAGACCGCGTCGCGGCCCAGGTTGTCGTAGACCAGGCCGCCGCTCAGCGGTCCGGCGAAGGACGCGGCCGACCAGGCGAGCGTGTACATGCCCTGGTAGCGGCCGCGGGCGGTGGCCGGAGCCAGGTCGGCGACGACGGACATCGAAGCGGGGGCGTGCACGATCTCGCCGAGCGTCCACACCACCACCGTCAGCGAGTACAGCCCGACCGTGCCCGCGAAGGCGGTGAGGCCGAAGCCCCAGGACATCAGCAGTGAGCCGGCGGCGAGCAGCCCGGCGGTCGGCCGGCTGCGCAGGAGGCGGGTCAACGGGATCTGCAGGACGACGATCACCAGGCCGTTGATGGCGGCGACCAGGCCGAACTGGCGGGCGGACAGGCCGTGCGCACCCATGTCGACGGCGAGGGTGGAGTTGCCCTGCTGCATCACGCTGCCCAGCAGGAAGGTCAGGCCGACCAGGCCCATGAAGCGCTGGTCGCGCAGGACGTCGGCGAGGCGGATGCCGGCGGGGGCTTGGACAACTGCGGTGGCCGGGCCGTTCGCGAGGGCTGCCGGGGCAGCCGTGACGTTCAGCGTCTCCTTGGCCTTGGCGAAGACGACGACGGCGCACAGCACGGTGGTGAAGGCGTCGCCGAGGAACAGCCACAGGTAGCCGGCGGCGGCGATGAAGCCCGCGGCGGCGGCCGAGACGCCGAAGCCGATGTTGATCGCCCAGTAGTTGAGGGAGAACGCCCGGACGCGGTCCTTGGCCGGGACCAGGTCGGCGATCATCGCCTGCAGCGCGGGCCGGGAGGCGTTGCTGGCCAGGCCGAGCAGGGTCGCCACGGCGGCGATGGCCAGGGGGGCGGTGACCAGGCCGAGGACGGCGGTGGTCACGGCGGCCCCGACCTGGGCGGCGAGCAGCGTCGTCCGGCGGCCGAGCCGGTCGGCCAGGACGCCGCCGAGCACCGCGCCGCCCGCGCCGCCGAGGCCGTAGAGCGCGGCGACCAGGCCCGCGTACGAGGCGGAGTAGCCGCGCTGCACCGTGAGGTACAGGGCGAGGAAGGTCACCACGAAGCCGCCGAGGCGGTTGATCAGGGTGCTGGTCCACAGCCACCAGAACTGGCGGGGCAGGCCGCCGACCGTCTCGCGTACCGCCCGTGTCGCCGCCCCCACCGTGGCCCTCCCCTGTAACAACCGATCTCGCCGTGCGCAGCTTACATAGGCCCGGGGAGGAGCGCCAACGCATTTCTATTAGGCTCAGGACCATGGCTGCTGCTGCGTACAAGCTGATCCTGCTCCGCCACGGCGAGAGTGAGTGGAACGCGAAGAACCTGTTCACCGGCTGGGTGGACGTCAACCTGAACGAGAAGGGCGAGAAGGAGGCGGTCCGGGGCGGTGAACTGCTCAAGGAGGCCGGCCTGCTCCCCGACGTGGTGCACACCTCGCTGCTGAAGCGGGCGATCCGGACGGCGCAGCTCGGCCTGGAGGCGGCCGACCGGCACTGGATTCCGGTGCGGCGCTCGTGGCGCCTCAACGAGCGGCACTACGGGGCGCTGCAGGGCAAGGACAAGGCCCAGACCCTCGCCGAGTTCGGCGAGGAGCAGTTCATGCTGTGGCGCCGGTCCTACGACACCCCGCCGCCGCCCATCGACCCCGGCAGCGAGTTCTCGCAGGCCGACGACGCGCGCTACGCCTCGATCCCGCCGGAGGTGCGCCCCCTCACGGAGTGCCTGAAGGACGTCGTCGAGCGGATGCTGCCGTACTGGTACGACGGCATCGTGCCGGACCTGCTGGACGGCAAGACGGTCCTGGTCGCCGCGCACGGCAACTCGCTGCGCGCCCTGGTCAAGCACCTGGACGGGATCTCGGACGCCGACATCGCGGGCCTGAACATCCCCACCGGCATCCCCCTGGTCTACGACCTGGACGCCGACTTCCACCCCGTGACCGGCGGCCACTACCTCGACCCGGCCGCTGCGGCCGCGGCGATCGAGGCGGTCAAGAACCAGGGCAAGAAGTAGTTCTATTTCGTCACCATGCCCCCGGCCTGCGCTTCCTGCGCGGATCGGGGGCGTTTTGACGGCCTGGGCCTGGAAAGGCCCCGGGTGAACCTTGCGGCAGGGGGGCCGATGAGCGAGCGCGTGCGCCGGTTGCCGGCGGTCGTCTACTGGGTCGCTTGCGCGGCGCTCAGAGGGACCGTGTGACCGGCGACCGTATGCCGAGCCACTGTTCGGCGTCCCAGGCCTCGAACCGCTCCACCTCGGTGAACCCGAGCTTCGCCGCGAGGCGCATCGATCCGAGGTTGGCGGACTGGGTCGTGAGCACCACCGGCTCGCCCGGCAGCACGCCGTCGAGCCAGTCGAGGGCCGCCGCGCACGCCTCGAAGGCGTACCCGTGCCCCCACGCCCGCGGCAGGAACAGATAGCCGAGATCGGCCTTCCCCGCGGCAGCCGGACGACGGTGCCCGGTCGCCCTCCTGAGCAGCACCTGGCCGATCATCGACCCGTCGAGCTCGACCACGAAGCTGCCGGCCCACCGCTCGGGCACCTCGGGCATCTCGCGCTCCAGTTCGTCCCGCGAGCGCGGACCGCCGAGGTACGTGTTCACCTCCGGCGAGGCGAACAGCTCGATGAACCCCTCACGATCCCGCGCCTCGGCCCCCCGCAGCACCAGCCGCTCGGTCCTGATCGCCGCGGGCGGCCACGCCACCGGTCCCAGATCATCCATCCGCGCAAGCTAACAGATCGTCGGACGATTCCGGCCGGGCACCGCTGACCGCCCGGCTCACGTCCGCCAACTCCGCGGGCGACGGGCGTTGTTGAGCTCAGAGGACTCCCGGCGGACTGCCGATCAGCGCCGGGATGGCCTTATCTGCGATGACGGACGTACCAGGCCACGGCGGCCACGATCAGGATCGAGAGCGCGAACGCCCAAGCGGTGGCTGCGGCGTTGTAGGAGCGGGAAATGAGGGCCAGCATGTCTGGTCGGTTACCCCGGGCTGCGGCGCCGCAGCCGGATGGCCCTGGGGGCGAGTGCGTTGCCGCACCTCCGCGCGGGCCCCCGCGTCCCGAAGTGCGGCTGCCGCGGTCGCCGCGGCCTCCTCGGGAAGGTCGGCGAGGACGATCACCGGGGCGCGGCCGCTCAAGGCCACCACCGTCTCGGCCCCTTCCCAAGATCCGGCCCGGCCCCGCAGCCTGGACTATTCCGGGGGAGGGACGGCTTGGGCGAGGGACGGGATCAGGGGGTTGGGGTTGTCCGTGCGCCAGATGAAGGCCCAGCGGCAGGGGGGCGCGTCCCGGACGGGGGTGAAGGCCGGGCCGGGCCAGGGGTAGAAGCGGGCCGCCTCGGCCACGGTCGCGACGACGGCCTCCCCCGCGAACACCGCCTTCATCTGGTCGTCCCACGCGACGACCTCCGGGCCGCGGGCGATCGGCCGGCCCGAGGGCGTGTGGAACGGCTGGAAGACCTCCTCCATCGACGCCGGGATGGGCGACCGGTGCGACACGAACGTCAACTCGCCGAAGTCCTCCCGGCAGACGGACTCCCGCTCGGCGTACGGGTGCGTGGCCGCGGTCAGCAGCACGATCGGCGAGGTGTGCGTGACCGGGCCGACCGTGAACTCGGGGTCCTCCACCGGCAACCACATGTGCGCCACGTCGAGTTCGCCCGCTCGCAGCGCGGTGAGCGGGCCGACCGGGCTGATGTCGCGGTGTTCGACCCGCGCGGCCGGGTTGCGGTCCCGGAACCGAGCGACGACCTCCTGGATCATCCAGCTCTGCGGGCCCATCGTGCCCAGCGTCAGTGTGCCGCCCGACGTTCGGACGGACGCCGACACCTCCTCGATCCCGTCGAGGATCTGCCGGTACGCCGGCCGCAGCGCCTGTGACAGCCGCTCGCCCTCGGGCGTCAGCACGTACCGTGCGGGAGGTGCGCTCGAACAGCGGCGCCCCGATGCGGCGTTCCTGCTTCTTGATCGCGTGGCTGACCCGCGACGGCGTGACGTGCAGCCGCTCGGCCGTACGTCCGAAGTGCAGCTCTTCCGCCAGCGTCAGGAAGATCTCGATGTCGCGCAGTTCCATGGCCCCCTCCGGACCGTGAACCTAACGGTCACCGCTGCGGTGCCACAACACGCATCGGTGACCCGTGCGGCAACGCAGCCTTGCCGAGATCGCCGTTGATGGCGGGCCGGCGCCCGGCCACGCTGAGACCAGCCGCGCCGCAGGCCAGGGGTGCGGTGGCCGGTCAGCACATCGGCCGGTCAACGCATCGGGGAGCCCGCATGACCGGACAGGTGCCGAACTCGGGGGTCGGGGCTGTCGCCGTCCCGGAGCCGTCGCGCGGCGAGCGCAAGAGGCGACGAGGACGCACGACGTCGATACCGCCGCCGCCGGACCCGGGTCCCTCGGGCTGCGGCGTGCACCCGTGCCCGCGGCCCCGTAGCGTTCAACTTCGCTCATTGCAATGGACGATCCAGGAGTTCGTTGCGTTCCCGTCAGCTCCAGTGCAATGAAATCCTTGACTCCACCTGCATGATTGCCGGTTGCGTGCAACAAACTCGTTGCTGCATCTCTGAATGCAACGTAGCGTTTCCAGTGTCGGAAACAGCGGGCCGACGAGCGAGCCCGCACCGCTACCAGCAGGAGCACACGATGCAGACGTTCAAGACCCCCGCCCCCATCGCCGTCGTCCTCGACGTCCCCGCCGGACGGGTCCGCCTCGTCGCCGGCGAGCGCGCCGTCACGACCGTGGAGGTCCGGCCCGCCGACGCCTCGAAGAGCCGTGACGCGCGGGCGGCGGAAGAGTACGAGGTCACCTACGCCGACGGGGTGCTGAGGGTCGGGCCAGGGGCGGCGAGACACCGGGTCCTCGGCGGTTCCGGATCCGTCGAGGTGACGGTTCACCTGCCCGCCGGCTCGCGCCTCGACGCGAAGGTGGCCGCCGCCGAACTCCGCGGCGAGGGGCGGCTCGGCGACGTGACCGTCGACGGCCGGCAGGCCGGCGTCGACCTCGACGAAGCCGCCGGCGCCCGCGTGACCGTCCTGGCCGGCGACGTCTCGGTCGGCCGGCTCGGCGGTCCCGCGGAGATCAGCACGCAGAAGGGCGACCTGCGGATCGCGGAGGCGGTGCGCGGCGCCGTCGTCCTGCGTACCGGGCACGGCGACATCGAGGTCGGCGCGGCCACCGGTGTCTCCGCGTCGCTGGACGCGGGCACCGCCCACGGCCGGATCCACAACGCGCTGAAGAACGCCGAGGGCGCCGCCGCGGACCTGACCGTCCAGGCCACCACCGCCTACGGCGACGTCACCGCCCGCAGCCTGTGAACCCGCGGCCCGCGAACTCCCGCACCCCGCAACCGCATGCGGCCGACATCCGCCCCCCACAGAGGAGCAACCCCCAATGACCAGCATGGACATCGCGGCGCACGGGCTGCGCAAGTCCTACGGCGGT
>NZ_JAINZZ010000038.1 GCF_019890725.1 Actinacidiphila acidipaludis | reverse complement strand
CGGAGCTGGCCGCCGCGTGGACCCACGGCTACGACGTCGTGGCGCAGGTGATGATGTACGCCGCCGAGCAGGACGCCCGCAGGAACCCGGCCTTCTGGCAGGCCGAGGTGATCGGCCATGTCCACCGGGGTCACGGCATCGCCGAGATCACCGTCCGGCCCGAGGCCCCCTACCCGTACACGGCCGGCCAGTACGCGAGTGTCGAGACCCCCTGGCAGCCGAAGGCGTGGCGCTACTACTCGCCCGCGCACGCCCCGCGGGCGGACAACACCGTCACCTTCCACGTCCGGGCGGTCAACCGCGGTCAGGTCAGCCCGGCCCTGGTGTACCGGGCCCAGCCCGGCGACGTGGTCCGGCTGGGGCCCACCCAGGGAGACATGACGCTGGATCCGCGCAGTGACCGCGACCTGGTGTGCGTCGCCGGGGGAACCGGCATGGCCCCCATCCGGGCCCTGGTCGAACAGGCGGCCCGCAACGGCATCCAGCGCTACGTGGACGTCTTCGTCGGCGCGCGCACGGCCGACGAACTCTACGGACTGGACGACATGCTGCGCATGTCGCAGCGCCATCACTGGCTCTCGGTGCGAGCTGCCGTCTCGCACGAGCGCATCGCCGGGCTGGAGGGCACGCTGCCGAAGGTCCTGGAGGAGTTCGGGCCGTGGTACCAGCACGAGGCGTTCCTGTCGGGTCCGGTCGACATGGTCACCCAGGCCACCACCGCCCTGAGCCGCCAGGGCATCCCGCCGGCGCAGATCCACTTCGACCCGTTCGACGTCCCCGCGCTGGAGGCGGCGTTGCTGCCCCGGCGGGCGAGGGACCAGAGCGGCCCGTGAGCGTGCCGGACGCCCGGCACACGCGGACGCCCGGCACACGCCGACGCCCGGCACACCCGGGAGCTGAGCACACCGGGCGGCTCAGCACACCGCCCGCCGAGGACACCCGGCCGCCGAGCAGACCGGCAGCACGGCATGCCCGCTCCCGGCACCCGCGATCCCGCCCTCGGCCCTCCGACAGGAAGAACCACCCATGCACTTCGCCTCCGCACCCGCGCCCGCCCGGCCCGGTCGGCTCGACGCCGACGCCGTGCTGGACGCCGCGGTGCCGTTCATCCGCCAGTTCGCCGCGGAGAACCCCGGCGCCTGCGACCCGCACCGGAGGATCGCCGAGGTCACCGAGGAGGTGGAGCGCACCGGTAGCTACGAGCACACCGCCGCGGAGCTGGCGTTCGGCGCGCGGGTGGCCTGGCGCAACGCGGCACGCTGCATCGGACGGCTGTACTGGAACAACCTGACGGTGCGCGACCTGCGCCACGTCGAGGACCCGGACGACGTCGCCGAGGAGTGCTTCGGGCATCTGCGGCTCGCCACCAACGGCGGCCGCATCCGCCCGGTCATCAGCGTCTTCGCCCCCGACCGGCCCGGCCGCCCGGGACCCACGCTGCTGGGCGAGCAGCTGGTGCGCTACGCGGACGATCCGCGCAGTGCGCGGCGGGTCGCGCTGGCACGGGAGCTGGGCTGGAAGGGCGGCGAAACCCCCTTCGAGGTGCTGCCGTTGCTGGTGCAGCCGGGCTCCGGCGCGTCACCGCGGTTCTACGAGATCCCCGAGGACGCCGTGCTGGAGGTGCCGTTGACGCATCCGCGGCATCCGGGCTTCGCCGCCCTGGGCCTGCGCTGGTACGCCGTGCCGGCCGTCAGCGACATGTCCCTGGAGATCGGCGGGATCACCTACCCGGCGGCGCCCTTCAACGGCTGGTACATGGGCACCGAGATCGGCTCGCGCAATCTCGGCGACACCGACCGCTACGACCTGCTCCCGGCCGTCGCCGCCCTGTTCGGCCTCGACACCGGCAGCGACCGCACCCTGTGGCGGGACCGCGCGCTGGTCGAACTCAACGTGGCGGTCCTGCACTCCTACGAACTGGCCGGGGTGACCATCGCCGACCACCACACGGAGTCGACCCGCTTCCTGGCGCACGTCGAACGCGAGAGGCGGCACGGACGGCCGGTGCCGACCGACTGGAGCTGGATCGTCCCGCCGCTGTCGGGTTCGGCCACGGCGGTCTTCCACCACTACTACGACCCGCCGGACGACGACCTGCGCCCGGCCTTCGTGCACCGCGGCCCCGCGGCCCGGTCCGGCTGCCCGCACAGCGTCTGAGCCCCGCCCCACCGCGGCGTTCCGGACCGGCGATTTGTTAGGCAAGCCTCAGTCGTCCTAGGGTCACCCGGATCGACGCTCTTCCGTCCCCCGCTCGGAGCAGACCCGTATGTCCTCTTCCCACATCGCCCTTCTCGGCGCGATAGCCGGCTTCACCATCTACCTCGGCCTGCCGCTGGGACGGCTGGCCAACCCCGCTCCCCGGCTGAGGGCCGCTCTGAACGCCGTGGCCATCGGCATCCTGATCTTCCTGGTCTGGGACGTACTCAGTGCGGCGTGGGAGCCGACCGACAGCGCGTTGGGGGACCACCACTGGTCGACCGCGATCAGCGGGGGGACGGTCCTGGCAGCCGGGCTGGCGGCGGGACTCGCCGGACTCGTGTACTGGGACCGCGCCATGGCACGCAGGCGGCAGCCGAAGCTCTCCCAGGGGCCGGGCGCGGCGGCGGTGACGGAGATGACCCCGCCCGCGCGATCGGCGGCCTCCGGGCTCTCGCTGATGATCGCCACCGGCATCGGCCTGCACAACTTCGCCGAGGGTCTGGCCATCGGCAACTCCGCGGCCACGGGCGCGATCTCGCTCGCCGTCCTGCTCATCATCGGCTTCGGCCTGCACAACGCCACCGAGGGGTTCGGCATCGTCGCCCCTCTCGCCGCCCAGGGCGAGCGCCCCTCCTGGGGCCGGCTGGCCCTGCTCGGCCTCATCGGCGGGGGCCCGACCTTCGCGGGCACGCTGGTCGGCCAGCACCTGGTCGACGACAAGCTGTCCATCGCCTTTCTCGGCCTGGCCGCCGGTTCCATCCTCTACGTCGTCATCGAGCTCCTCGCCGTCGCCCGCCGCGCCGGCATGAAGGAACTGACCACCTGGATGATCCTGCTCGGCCTGTTCCTCGGCTTCGCCACCGACGCCGTCGTCACCGCCGCGGGCGTCTGACCCGGAGGCCGCGGCGAAGGCAGGGCGTTCAGGGGGCCAGGGAGAAGTAGTTCTCCTCCTCCTGGACGAAGTGGAGACGCAGGACCCCGTGCAGGCCGTAGAGGCAGGCCCGAAGGTCGTCCAGTTGCTCGGACCCCAACCCGCCCTGGGCGTCGGCGAGTCGCAGATGGGCTCCGACACGGCGGGCGAGCCGGTGGATCTCCGTGTGGGCGCGGCTCATGGTGGCCGTCGCCTCCGAGCCCCCCAGCGCGCTCGCGAGTGCCGGATAGAGCTCGCGCTCTTCGGCGAGTTCGTGGGGCAGGAGCCGCTCGCTGAGCAGGCGGTCGACGTCGCGGACCGTCCCCAGGGCGTCGGCGCCCGCGCTGTCGCTGAGCCGGTCGGCGGCCTCACGGACGGCTTCGACGACCTCCCGCAGGTCGTCGTGCTCGGCGGCGAAGCGCTGGATGAGCTGCTGGGTCGCCGGCTCGAGGGCGGCTTGGCCGGTCCGGGGCACGCGCAGGGCGCGCAGCGCGTTGAGGATGACCGCCACGTCGATGCCCTCCTGGAGGAGCGCACCGGCCGCGGGCGGCAGCAGGCCGAACGCGGCGGCGGCCATCGCGGCCAGGGACATCGCCATGCCTGCCAGGGCGCTCTGGGCGGCGATGCGCCGGGCGCGGACGGCGATACCGGCCGCGTCGGCGAGACGGTCCACGCGGTCGGTGGTCAGCACGATGTCGGCCGCCTCCGACGTCGCGCTGGAACCCCTGGCGCCCATGGCGACGCCGACGTCCGCGGCGGCCAGGGCGGGGGCGTCGTTGACTCCGTCGCCGACCATGACGGTGACCGCCTGCCCGCGCTCGGCACGGACCGCGGCGACCTTGTCGGCGGGGCTCTGCCGCGCCCGCACGTCGTCCAGCCCCAGGACGGCGGCGATCTCCAGGGCCGGCTCGGCGCGGTCGCCGGTGAGCATGAGCAGCCGGCGGATGCCTGCCTGGCGCAGGCGTCGCAGGGTGCGCGGCGCGTCGCTGCGGAGCGGGTCACGCAGCAGCAGGGCGCCGGTGAGGTGACCGTCCAGGGTCAGCCAGGCGACGGCCGCGCCGTCGAGAGTCGCCCGGTTGTCGGCGGCGCGGCCCCAGGCGGGCAGGGGTGTTCCGTCGTGTCGCCCGACGCTGACCATGGTGGTACCGATCCGGCCGGTGGCTCCCCGCCCGGGTTCCTCCGTGACACCGCGGGCCCGTTCCAGCCGCAGGCGCCGGCTGTGCGCCTCGTCGGTGATCGCCTGAGCCAGGACGTGGGGTGAGTACTGGTCGACGGCGGCGGCCAGCGCGAGGACCTCGTCGGGGGTGTGTCCGGGCGCGGCGGCGATGTCGAGGACACGGGGGCGGCCGGTGGTGAGGGTCCCCGTCTTGTCCAGGACCAGCGTCCGCGCGCGGCCCAGCGATTCCAGCGCGGCGCCGTCGCGGATCACTACGCCGTGGCGTGCGGCGCGCGACAGCCCGGAGACGATCGCGACGGGCGCCGCCAGCAGCAGGGGGCAGGGGGTGGCCACCACCAGAACCGCGACCGCCCGTTCCGCCGATCCGCTGACCAGCCACGCGATGCCCGCCACGGCGAGCGACACGGGCAGGAACCAGGCGGCATAGCGGTCCGCGAGGCGGATCACCGGAGCACTCTCGGCGCCGGCCTGCCGCGCGAGGCGGACGATCTCGGCGTACGCGCTGTCCCGCTCCGTCGCGGTGGCCCGCATCTCGAACGCGCCGCCGGCGTTGACCCCGCCGCTGCGTACGGTCTCCCCGGCACCACGCTCCACCTGGAGGGACTCACCGGTCAGTACGGACTCGTCCAGGACCGCGCAACCGCTCCCGATCCGCCCGTCGACCGGCACGATCTCGCCGGGGCCGACGACGAGCAGATCACCGATCCCGACCTCCGCGAGAGGCACGGTGCGGACCTCGTCACCGTCGCGACGGCGAGCCCACCGCGGCGCGTGCTCGAGCAGATGGCGCAGATCGTGCGAGGCCCGGCGCTCCGCCGCGGCGTCCAGCCAGCGTCCTGTGGCGAGCATCAGCGCGATCAGCGCGCCGGCCAGGTACTCGGCCGTCGCCAGAGTCCCGGCGAGGGCCAGGACGGCGATGAGGTCGACGCCGGCCCGCCCCCGACGCAGCGCGTCGATCACCCACCCCACGGCGGGCACGACGGCCACCGCCGTCCCCGCCGCCCAGAACCCGTCGGCGAGAGCCGCCGCCCCGGCGAGCCAGGCGGCACCGCCCGCCGCCAGCGCGGCGGCGGTCAGTGCGAGCAGCAACGGTTCCAGCGCTCGCCGGGCCCGAAGAACCGCCCGCCTCGCCGCGCGCCCGGCTTCCGGCCGTTTCACCGTGAGCACGCCCTCCTGCCGCCGGAACCCGTACGTCTCCAGTGGACCGGGGCGGGCCGGGGGCCCGCCAGGGCCCTTCGGCCCCCCGGCCGGGCCGTCCGGGGCCGAAATCCGGCTCGCCGGCTCCGGCCGGACGCGGCGACAGCGCCGCGGCCTGTGCACCGCGGCCCCGCGGTCCGGTCCGGCTGCCCACACAGCGCCGGACCGGTCACGGGGCCGCGGCCGTCCGCGGCGGCAGGTACGGCGAGCCGCGCCGCACCTGCCGCCGCGAAGAGCGGTCAGCCGTTGATCGTGCTGCCGTGGTTGCGGCGCTTGGTGTACACGCGGTTGCCGGACGGGCCGGTCCACTCCATCTGGACGATGCCGGGCACGGCACCCTGGGCGACACGCGAGGGGTCGGCCCAGTAGCCCTGGTTCGGGTTGCGGAAGAAGGTCGACCACAGCTTTCCGCTGCGGTCCTCGAAGAAGTTGTTGTGGCCGAGGCCGACGCCGGCGGTCCACCGCACCGAGTACGGGCCCTCGAAGTGGTCCGCGACGGCGAGCACCGAGTCGTACTGGTACTGCGCGGTGCCGGCACCGGACTTGTTGTAGGCGTACTGCGTGCCGCCGTCGGCGGCGTTCCACTGCCGGTCCCACACAGCCTGGGAGAGGAAGTACTTGCCCCCGTACTTGAAGACGTACACACCCTCGCGGTACGGCTCGGGCGCGTAGGGCATCTGCGAGAACACCGGGAGGTGCGTGGTGGTGACGATGTCCTCCATGTCCGGACGGAACTTGGAGTACAGGTCGTTGTGCAGCACCAGCCAGGCGTCGTCGCCCTCGGAGTAGAAGCTGCCGTCGATGTGGTAGTACGAACCGGGCTTGATGAAGTTCGGGCCGCCGATGAAGGAGTCGCCGAACGGCTTGTCGACATTGCCCTCGATGAGCCGGTACGGGCCCTCCAGCCCGCCCTCGCTCACCAGCATGAACGACCCCACCTTCTGGGAGTGGTCGCCCATGCAGGCCACGATGTACCACTTCCCGTTGAAGCGGTGGACCTCCGGCGCCCAGACCTCACCGCGCTTGCCGAAGGTGTCGTCGTACCAGTACTGCTGCCACGGCGCGACGACGGTCCGGCCGCCGGTGTTCTCGTCGGTGAACTCGGGCGACCACACCTTGCCCTTCTCGGCGCCCGGCCGGATGCGGGTGGTGTCGATCAGACGCCACGGGCCGTTCAGGGAGTGGGCGACCCACAGGAAGATGCCGTCGTTCCAGGGGGCGGCGATGTCGAGCCCCGGCGCGCGGGTGGTGCCCGTCGCGACGTAGACGGGTCCGCCCTCGTCCTGGAAGCAGTTGACGTAGAAGTCCCGCATCCACACCACGCCGCGGTCCTTGTCGCGCGGGCGCAGTTCGAGCGGCAGGATGAAGGAGTTGTCCTCACGCGGCCACAGGTCCAGCCGGGCGTCCGCCGTGCCGTAGGGCTGCAGGTCGGGCCAGTTGGCCGGGTAGCGGCGCATCGACGCCGGGTCCGCCGGTCCGGACGCGGCGCGGGCGGCGCTCATCGGCAGCGCGGCGGCCGCTCCCAGACCGACGGCGCCGGCCAGCAGGGAGCGGCGGCGCAGTCCATGGTTGTCAAAGCCGGTCATCAGTCACATCTCCTTCGTCGTGCGGGATGCGGGCGGAACCGATCGCCCTTGCCGTCCCCGGGCTGAGGGTCAGTTCCTCCGCCGGGCGGCCGGGGCCGGACCGGCCCCGGCCGGACCGGACGACGACGGCGCCGTCGTCGACGAGCCTCGCGACCGCGTCGTACACCGTCGTCCTCGAGAATCCGGTGAGTTCCCGCAGGCCGCTCCGGCTCAGCGGGCCGTGCCGGCCGAGCAGTTCCAGCAGCAGCACCTCGTGCTCCGATCCGCTGCGTCTCGGAGGGCGGTCCCTGGTTGGCATGCGGCACAGCATCGGAAGCCCGCGGTCATTAGGTCAACACACCGGATAAATAATCCGGATACCACCCACGGGCCGGCACGACCCACCGAACGGCAAATCAGCAGGTCAGAGCCTTACTTGAGCCACACGTCAGCCAAGTCACGATTGGATAACGGACCTTGGCGACCGCGTCGGCCGGGCCGGCGGCCACCTCCGTCCCAACCACCGCCGCCGCCGGTGTCGTTGCTGCTCAGAGCATCACCGACGGGCGGAGGAGCCCGGTTCCCGCAGCGGAGGCGCACGGCACCGGCCACCCACGATCCCGACCCAGCCGAGGTTTTCACATTTACTTCTGCCGGAGTGTTGACGGAATATCTCAGCCTTCCTACCTTGACCTGCATGCAGAAGCCCACAGGAGCGCACGCCCTGGTCAGGCGGACCCATGAGGACCGCGTGCTGCGCGCACTCCAAGCGAACGGAGCCATGAGCCGCGGCGAGATCGCCGCGGTCGTCGGCCTGTCCCGCACGACTCTCTCCGAGATCACCGGCAACCTGCTCCAGCGCGGCGCCATCATCGTGGTGGACACCGACGCGGCCCGGCGCGGAGGCAGCGGGAGGCCGGCCGAACGGCTGGCGCTGGACCCGGCGTCGGCGCAGTTCATGGGGGTCGACTTCGGGCACCGCCGGGTCCATGTCGTCGTCGCCGACGCCTCGCACGAGATCATGGTCTCGGGCTCGGTCCGGTACCACGACACGGCGTCCTGGCAGACGCGCACCGAGCTCGCCCTCGAACTCGTCGACCGGCTGAGCTCCCAGGCCGGCGTCCGTTACGGGGCGCTCCAGGGCATCGGCATCGGTGTCCCGGGCCCGTACCCCGCGCCCGAGGGCCTGGGCCGGTCGCACTCCGCGCCGGGGGCGACGATCCTGCGCCCGGCCCCCGACGGGGTCGACGTGGCGTTCGCCGAACGGTTCGACGCACCGGTGATCGTCGACAACAACACCCGGCTGGCCGCCCTCGCCGAGGCGATCACCGGCGCCGGGAGTGTCGCCGACCTGTTGTACGTACGCCTCGCGGACGGTGTGGGCGGCGGGCTCGTCATCGGCGGCCAGCTCGTCACCGGCTCCACCGGGCTGGCCGGCGAACTCGGCCATGTGACCGTCGAACCGGTCGGCCGGCCGTGCCGGTGCGGCAAACGCGGATGCCTGGAGACCGTCGCCTCGGTCCCCGGGATCCTCGCCACCTGCTGGGAGTTCGGTCTGCGCCTCGACGGCCCCGCGGCCCTGGCGGACGCGGTGGCCCGCCAGCACCCCGTCGCCGAACGCGTGCTGCGGGAGGCGGCCGCGGCCCTGGGACGGGTCCTCGGCGCCGCGACCATGACCCTGAACCCGGCGAAGGTGGTCATCGGAGGAGAGATCGCGAGGCTCTCACCGGTGCTGGTGGAGCAGGTGGCCGCCACGCTCGCCGGCGAACTCTTCCCGATAGCGGCCGCCGGACCGCTCGTCGAGGCCGCACGGCTCTCGGACGAGGACGGCGCCCTCGGCGCGCTGGCCGCCGTCTTCCACAACTCCCCCCTTCTGGCGAAGTACCCCGAAACCGCCGATGTGAAGGACCGTCTCGATGGATCCGACCCCACCCCAGAAAGAGCCGCCCATGTCCGTTCTTGACAAGCAGGGTGCCGACCGGCAGGACCCTGTACCCGACAAGACGAGGGGCGAGCCGGCCGGCGCCGGGAGCACCGGGAGCGACGAGGGGGGTCCGAAGAACACCCGCGGCCGTCAGCCCGCGGGCCGCCGCGGCCTGTTCCTGGCGCTGAACGGCGTGTCCGTCCTGCTGGGCATCGGACTGTGGTGGGTGCTGGCCGACGCGGGCTTCACGCTGCCGACACCGCCGCAGGTCGTCTCCCGGGCCGGAACGCTGATCAGCAACGGCACGCTGGCCGGGGACATCCGGGCCAGCCTGACCCGCGTCCTCATCGGCTTCGCGCTCGGCACCGCGGCCGCCGTCCCGGTCGGCTTCCTGATGGGCTGGTACGACATCCTGCGGGGCCTGATCGAGCCGTGGATCCAGTTCTTCCGCACCATCCCGCCGCTGGCGATCATCCCGCTGGCCGTGGTGATCATGGGCATCGACGAGACGCCGAAGATCTTCGTCATCTTCCTCGCCGCGTTCCTGGCGTGCGTGGTCGCGACCTACCAGGGCGTGGTGAACGTCGACCGGACCCTGATCAACGCCGCCCGGGTGCTGGGCGCCAAGGACCTGACGATCTTCGCCCGGGTCGTGGTGCCGGCCTCCACGCCGTTCATCCTGGTCGGCATGCGGGTCGGCCTCGGCTCCGCCTGGGCGACCCTGGTCGCCGCCGAACTGATCGCCGCTCAGAAGGGCCTGGGCTACCGCATCCAGAACGCCCAGCTCTACTACGACCTGCCCACCATCTTCGTCGGGCTCATCACCATCGGGATCCTCGGTCTGCTCATGGACCGTGCCCTCCTTCTCGCAGAACGCCGACTCACCGGATGGCAGGAACGCCGATGACCACCACGACGGCCAAGATCTCCGTACAGGGCGTCACCAAGACGTTCGACCTGGGCCGCGAGACCTTCACCGCCCTGGACAACGTCTCCCTCGACATCGCGGACCACGAGTTCGTCACCGTCGTCGGACCCTCGGGCTGCGGCAAGAGCACCCTGATGAACATCCTCGCCGGGCTGGAGACGCCCACCTCGGGCCGGGCCCTGGTGGACGGCGCCCCGGTCTCGGGACCGGGACCGGAGCGCGGGGTGATCTTCCAGCAGTACGCCCTGTTCCCCTGGCTGACCGTCCGGCAGAACGTCGAGTTCGGCCTGCGGACCACCGGTGTGCCCAAGCGTGAACGCCGGAGCAAGGCGGAGTACTTCATCGAGCTGGTGGGGCTGGAACGCTTCGCCGACGCGCTGCCCAAGACCCTGTCCGGCGGCATGCGGCAGCGCTGCGCCATCGCCCGCGCCTACGCGGTCGACCCCTCCATCCTGCTGATGGACGAACCGTTCGGCGCCCTCGACGCGCTGACCCGGGTCAAGCTCCAGGAGCAGCTCCTGCACACCTGGAGCCGCGACAAGCGCACCGTCCTCTTCATCACCCACGACGTCGACGAGGCCGTCTTCCTGGCCAACCGCGTGATCGTCATGGCGGCCCGTCCCGGGCGCGTCTACGACGTGATCGACGTCGACCCCGCCACCGAGCGCAACGAGGACTTCCGCCTCAGCGCCCAGTTCGCCGACCTGCGCAACCGGGTCTGGCACTCCGTGTACCACCAGGAAGGCCGCACCGCGGTCGCTTCCGTCTCCCCGTCAGCAAGCTCATGACCCGGAAGGGACCTCTCAACGTGTCGACCTCCCTCACTCGCAGACACCTGTCCACCGCGCTGGCCGGCCTGGTCGCCGCCGCACTGCTCAGCGCGTGCGGCAACGGATCGGGTGCCGCCGGGTCCGGCGACACCGTGCGCTTCGGCTACATCGGCGACTTCAACGGCGCCAGCCTGATCGCCATCGCCGACGCCGAGGGTATGTGGAAGAAGCACGGCCTGAAGGCGGACACCAAGGTCTTCACCAACGGCCCGCTGCAGATCCAGGCCCTGGGCACCGGCAACCTGGACTTCGGCTACATAGGCCCCGGCGCCATGTGGCTGCCGGCCTCCGGCCAGGCCAAGGTCGTCGCGATCAACACCCTCGGCGACGCCGACCGCGTCATCGCCCAGCCGGGCATCACCTCGATGCAGCAGCTCAAGGGCAAGACGGTGGCCGTCCCCGAGGGCACCTCCGGCGACATGATCCTCACGCTGGCCCTGAAGAAGGCCGGCATGACCAAGAACGACGTCAAGCTCGTCCCCATGGACCCCTCGACGATCGTGGCCGCCTTCTCCTCCAGGAAGGTCGACGCGGCCGGCTTCTGGTACCCGGCGACCGCCACCATCAAGAAGCAGGTCCCGAACCTGGTCGAGCTCGCCAAGGACAGCGACTTCGCGGACACCGTCTCCTTCCCCACCGCGTTCGTGGCGGGCAACAAGCTGGTGGCCGACCACCCGGACAAGGTCAAGAAGGTCCTCGCGGTGCTGCGTGACGCCATCGCGTTCCGGTCCGCGCACACCGACGAGGCCATCAGCATCACCGCCAAGAAGCTCGGCATCCCCGCGGACCAGGTGAAGGCCGACGCCGGCAACAACAAGCTGCTCACCGTCGACGAGCTCGACACGCTGACGAAGAACGGCACCATCGACAAGTGGCTGACGGGCATGAACGACTACTTCGTCGGCGCCGGCAAGCTCAAGCAGCCCGTGGACCCGAAGACGTACTACACCGGCGACCTCTTCACGGGGGCCGGCCAGTGACAGCGGGCACGTCCCGGAAGAACATCCTCTTCCTCATGACCGACCAGCACCGGACGGACACCCTCGGGGCCTACGGCAACCCCCTGGCGCACACCCCGGCGCTCGACGAACTCGCCGCCACCGGGACCCGCTTCGACCGCTGGTACACCCCCACCGCCATCTGCACGCCGGCCCGGGCCAGTCTGCTGACCGGCCAGGCGCCCTTCCGGCACAAGGTGCTGGCCAACCACGAGCGCAACGTCGGATACCTGGAGGACCTTCCCGAGGACCAGTTCACCTTCTCGCAGGCGCTGCGGGACTGCGGCTACAACTGCGGTCTGTTCGGCAAGTGGCACGCCGGGAACCTGCGGACGGCCGCCGACTACGGGTTCGACGGCCCGGACCTGCCCGGCTGGCACAACCCGGTGGACAGCCCGGACTACCTCGCCTACCTCGCCGAACGGGGGCTTCCCCCGTACGAGATCAGCGACCGCATCCGCGGCACGCTGCCCAACGGCGGCCCGGGCAACCTGCTGGCCGCCCGGCTGCACCAGCCGGTCGAGGCGACCTTCGAGCACTACCTCGCGACGCGCGCCATCGAGCAACTCGAGGAGTACGCCGCGGACTTCCGCAAGCAGGAGCAGCCGTTCTTCCTCGCGCTGCACTTCTTCGGACCGCACCTGCCGTACATCCTCCCCGACGAGTACTTCGACCTCGTCGACCCGGCGGACGTCGAGCTGCCGCGGTCCATCGCGGAGACCTTCGAGGGCAAACCGCCGGTCCAGCGCAACTACAGCGCGCACTGGACCTTCGACACCATGCCCATCGAGACGACCCGCAAGCTGATCGCGGTCTACTGGGGCTATGTGGCCCTGATCGACCGGCAGATCGGCCGGGTCATGGAGGCCATGGAACGGCTGGGCCTGGTGGACGACACCGCGGTCTTCTTCACCTGCGACCACGGCGAGTTCACCGGCTCGCACCGGCTCCACGACAAGGGTCCCGCGATGTACGAGGACACCTACCGCACACCGGGGCTGCTGCGGGTGCCCGGTGCTCCCGCCGGCGTGGTGCGCTCGGAGTTCGTCAGCCTGCTCGACTGCACCGCGACGATCCTCGACCTGGCGGGCGTCGACCCGAAGCAGGCCGTCGACTCGCGCAGTCTGCTGCCGCTCGTCCGCGGCGAGGACGTGGAGTGGAGCGAGGACATCGTCTGCGAGTTCCACGGCCACCACTTCCCCTACCCGCAGCGCATGCTGCGGGAGGACCGGTACAAGCTGGTCGTCAACCCCGACTCGGTCAACGAGCTGTACGACCTGCGGACCGACCCGGACGAACTGCAGAACGTCTACGGTCATCCGGAGCAGGCCGAGGTCCGCTCGCGGATGATGCGGCGGCTGTACTCCGTCCTGCGTGAGCGCGGCGACAACTTCTACCACTGGATGACGTCGATGTACGACGTCGGTGAGGTGGAACACGACCCGACCCTGAGCGGTCTGGACGAGTCCACCTACCAGAAGTAGCAGACGCGCCGGCACACGGCGCGGGCGGCCGAACCGGTCTGCGGCCGCCCGCGCGGCCGTACGCCGCTGGTCCTTCACGGGCCACCGGCGTACGGCACCCCGATCGGAGGAAACGGACTCATGACACGCGTACACGGCTCCTGCTGCTCTCCGGGGGCGAGTGCGCCACTGACCATCGGCCCGCCGCCGGTCCCGGTCGCCTCCCCCCGCTCGACCCGCGGGCAGGTCCGGCTGGCCGGCGGCGAGTTCGCCATGGGCGACGCCTTCGACGAGGGGTACCCGGCCGACGGCGAGACCCCCGTCCACCCGGTACACCTCGCGCCCTTCCACATCGACGAGACCGCCGTCACCAACGCCCAGTTCGCCACCTTCGTCAAGGCGACCGGCCACGTCACGGACGCCGAGCGCTACGGCTCGTCCGCGGTCTTCCACCTGGTGGTGGACGCGCCCTCCGCCGACGTCCTGGGCCAGGCCGCCGGGACTCCCTGGTGGATCAACGTCCGCGGCGCCCACTGGCGCCGCCCCGAGGGCGCCCACTCCGACGTCACCGGCCGGCAGAACCACCCGGTCGTCCACGTCTCCTGGAACGACGCCGCCGCCTACGCCGCCTGGGCCGGCAAGCGCCTGCCCACCGAGGCCGAATGGGAGTACGCCGCGCGGGGCGGCCTTGCCGGCCGGCGCTACGCCTGGGGTGACGAGCTGACCCCGGGCGGCCGGTGGCGCTGCAACATCTGGCAGGGGGACTTCCCCCACCGCAACACCGCCGAGGACGGTTATGTGACCACGGCGCCGGTCAAGACCTACCGTCCCAACGGCCACGGGCTGTGGAACACCGCGGGCAACGTGTGGGAGTGGTGCTCCGACTGGTTCTCCCCGGCGTACTACGCCCAGTCCCCGCCGGAGAACCCGCCGGGCCCGCCGACGGGAACGACCCGCGTCCTGCGCGGCGGCTCCTACCTGTGCCACGACTCCTACTGCAACCGCTACCGGGTGTCCGCCCGCTCCTCCAACACCCCCGACTCCTCCTCCGGCAACCTCGGTTTCCGCTGCGCCAACGACGCCGGACACTGACGCCGCACAGTGCGGCGGGCGGGCGTCGTCGTACAGGGCCGTTCAGGGCCGTTCAGGCCCGTTCAGGCCCTAACGGCCCTCGGCGCCCAACTGGCGCAGAAGCGAGCGGTTGTCGGTGCGCACCCACTCGTCGACGAGGCGGCCGGCGTCGTCGAAGCGGAAGATGTTGATGAGGTCGAACACGACGCGGCGCCCGTTCGGCGGCAGCGGACCGGCCGGCGAGTGGGTGAACTCGCGGACGAAGGTGCCCTCGATCCACGTCTGGCAGGCCACCCGGTCCCCTTCGGCCACCACGACGCCGCGCCGGATCGAGCGGTCGTCGAACGCCTCGCGCACCGAGGCGAAGTAGGCGGTGAGCCCGTCGAAGCCGGACTCGAAGCCGTCCGGACCGTGGAAGCGGAACCTCTCGGGGTCGAAGTACGTGACCACCTCCGCCGGGTCCTCGCCGGAGACCTCCAACTCCCCGGCCCTGACCAGTCGTGCCACCAGATCCTGCTGCGTGAATGTCTGTGCCATGCCTTCAGTGTGCGCGGCGTCAGCCATGCCGGCCAACGATGATCCCGCACGCTTTCCATGCCGAAACCGCATGTTACCTTCGGGGGCATGACGGAGTTCACGCTCGTCGGTCTGCGGGTCGTCCAGCGGGTGGCGGCCGAGGGGTCGTTCACGCGGGCCGCCGAGACCCTCGGCTACACGCAGTCGGCCGTCTCCCGGCAGGTCGCCGCCATGGAGGCGGCCGCCGGAGCGCCGATCTTCGACCGCAACCGGCGCGGGGTCGCCCTCACTCCGGCGGGCCAGGTGCTCGTCCGGCGCGCGACGGAGGTCCTCGCCGACCTTGCGGCGACCGAGCTGGAGCTGGCGGGTCTTCGCGACCGGCTCGCCGGGCGCCTGACGGCCGGCGCCTATCCGACGGCCGCGATGGCCCTGGTCCCCCGGGCGATGGCGCGCCTGACGGCCGGGCACCCGGGGCTGGCCGTCGTCCTGCAGGAGGCCTCGACGCCCGCGCTGCTCACGCGGCTGCGGGCGGGCCGGCTGGACGTGGCGGTCATCGGGGTCGGGCAGGGCCTGCCGGACTACGACCTGAGCGGACTCCGGCAGACCACCGTGCTCCAGGGCGATCTCCTGGTGGCAATGCCGGGGACGCATCGGTTCGCGGGCCGTGCACGCGTGACCGTCGCCGATCTCGCCCAGGAGCCCTGGATCGCCGGTGAGGGCAGCGCGGGCGAGCCGCAGTTCGGGGCGTGGCCGACGCTGGCTGACCCCGTGATCGCGCACACCGCGCGCAGCTGGTCGACGCGGCTCGGTCTGGTCGCGGCCGGCCTGGGCCTGACGGTCGTCCCCGATCTGGCGCTGCCCGCTCTCCCGGCGGGCGTGCGCACCGTCACCGTGGCGGACAGCTCCCGGTCCGGCCGCGCGACCGTCGCCGTGACCCGGCCGCGCCCGTCCGCCCAGGCGCAGGCCCTGGTGACGGCCCTGCAGGACGAGGCCGCGCGCGTCGGCGGCGGCTGACCTCCGGGGCCGGGCACGGCCGCGCGCGGACGGGTCCGGTCGCGCGCGGCCGTGCCGCGGAGGGGCCCGTCCGTCAGGGGCCGAGGAGGACGTCGCGGGCGATGTACCCGGCGGAGTCGGCGCCGGTCTTGCCGCCGATGACGAGGGCGCCCACGGCGATGTGGTCGTCCTGGTCGTAGGCGGCGAACCAGCCGTTGGTGGTCTCGGCGTTCTGCCCGACCTCGGAGGTGCCGGTCTTGGCGCCGCCGTTGATCCCGGCCATCCGCGCGGCGGCGGTGCCACCGGGGCCTGCGGCGGCGCGCATCAGTTGCCGCACCGCGGCGGCGGTGCCCGCCGACATCGGCCGGGCGGCCGGCTTCTGCGCCTGGCCGGGCAGGATGACCGGCTGGTGGTAGTGGCTGTCCGCGATGGTCGCCGCCACGGACGCGACGGCCAGCGGGTTCATCAGGACCTTGCCCTGCCCGATCAGGTCGGCGGCCTGCGTGGCGTTGTCCGGCGGGACGTCCGGCACGGAACCGTCCTGGACGAACACTCCCCCGCCGACGGACCAGTCGGTGCCGATGCCGAAGACGTTCTTGGCCTCGTCGGCGAGGTCTCCCGGCTGCATGCGGTAACCGACGTGGATGAACGCGGTGTTGCAGGACATCGCGAACGCCCGCTTCAGGTCGGCCGTGGGGTCGGACTCGCCCGCGTCGTTGTGGAAGGTGGCGCCGCCGGCGCTGATGGTCTTGGCGCACGGCGCGGGCGACGAGGGCGTGAGGCCGAGCTTGTCGATGACCGCCGCCGAGGTGATCATCTTCATCGTCGAGCCGGGCGCCGCGGAGCCCATGAAGGCGGTGTTGCCCGCGGGACCGTTGTAGGCCACGGCCTTGATGCGGCCGGTGGTGTAGTCCAGGGCCACCACCGACGACTTGGGCTTGCCCTTCACCGCCTGCTCGGCCACGGCCTGGAGCTTCGGATCGATCGTGGTGGTGAAGGTGCCGGGCTTGCCGCGGGTGAACGTCTTGGCCGCGGATACGAACGCGCCCTTGGCGTCCACCACGGCCACCCCCGTGCCCGCGGTCCCGCCGGCGCCGACGCCGCTCTTGCCGACCGTGGTGATGATGTCCCGGAGGGAGGGGTAGCGGGCGGCGGTCAGCACGGTCCTGCCGTCGTCCCCGAGCACGGTGGCCCCGGTCGCGCCCGACGGGAGCGTGCCCGCCTTCAGCGACTGGCCCGGGTGCAGCTTCGGGTGCAGCACCGTACTCGCCCAGTGCACCGCCTCCGCGCCGTTGGAACTGCGCAGGACGTCGAGGCCGTCCGCGTAGGACCAGGTGCCGCCGCTGACGTGGGCGGTGACGGTGAAGGTGACGTGCGCGCCGTTGGAGGTGCCGGCCGTCGGCCCGGCGACCGCCGTGCCCGTCAGGGCGACGGAGGTCAGCCCCAGCCCGTCGTGGTAGCCGCGCAGCGCGGCGGCCGCCGCGGCCGGGGCGTCGGTGCCGTCCGCCGCCTCCTGGTAACGGGCGGGACCCGCCGCCCAGCCCTGCAGGAACGCGAGCGCGGCCTGCTGGGCGTCCGTGTCGCTCGGCGGAGTCGTGGCCGGGGAGGACGCGTCGTAACGCGGTGGACCGCCCGACTTGTGGACCACTTTGTACACGCCCGCACTGCCCACCGCCAGCACGCCCACCGCCAGGCATGTGACGCCGATCTTCCCCGCCGTGTTCACGAGACCAAGCCCCCCTCATTCCATTCGAACGCCCGCATCCTACGAGGCGAACCTGGGCACCCGTGCGCCGGTTCCCGCCCGGGTCGATCGACTCCGTCCGGCAGGCAGGCCGGAGCGGCTGTGCGCGAGGCTCGAAGTTCCCCGTCCTGGAACGCGTGGCCGTCCGCTCGGTACGCCCCGGCCTGCTCGACCGCCTCCACGGCAACGACCCCACCCTCCCCGCCGAACTGCTGCTGAAGCACCAGAACCGGATCCCGCTCGACTGGGACGGCGCGTGGCGGCTCGACACCGGCGCCCCGCCCGCCCGGGCGGAAGTGCGGGACGTCGCCGTGCGTTTCGCGGCGCCGATCCCGGTGCGCCCCGTGCGCCTGATCGCGGAGGGCGTCGGCCTGTCCCGGGCCGGGGTCGAACGGCTGCTCGCCGACGGGAAGTTGGTCTCGGCCATCCGTCTGTCCGGCAGGACGGCAGCCGACTTCACCTTCACACTCAAGCCCTGAGCGCCGTCACCGCCTGTGGTCCCGCCCCGGCCCCTTCCGGTCGCGGCGGGACGCCGGGCGGTGACGTGGCCGCCCGGGCCGTCAGCCCTGCTGCCGGCGCGCGTCGGCCCCGGGGGCCTCGCGGGCGACGATCAGGCGGTCGTCGGCGCGGATGCCGCCGATCTGCGGATCGCAGTAGCGCAGCGGGCGCCCGTCGCGCACGACGGCGAGCAGCGGTTCGCGGATGTGCTCCGTCCCCCTGCCGACCTCGCCCGCGTCCGGCGGCCGCTCGGCCACCTCCAGGCCGAACCCGACCGACAGCAGGTCCTCCAGCACCGTGCCCACAGCCGGGTTGAGCGCCGCCACGCCGAGCAGGTGCCCGGCCGTCTCGGACGACGTGATGACGTTGTCCGCCCCGCCGCCGCGCAGCAGCGGGACGTTCTCGGCGCGGGCCACGGAGGCGGTGATGACCGCGGACGGGTTCATCCGGCGGGCGGTGAGGGCGGCCAGGACCGCCGTGTCGTCGCGGGAGGTCGCGATCAGCACGTGCCGGGCCTTGCCGAGCTCCGCCCGTTCCAGGACGTCGGTGCCGGTGCCGTCGCCGACGATCCCGACCAGGCCGTGCCGGTTGGCGTCGCCCACCGCCGCCGGGTCCGGGTCGATCACGATGATGCGGCGTGGCCGGCCCCCGCGGGCCCGCAGCGTGGACACGGCCGCACGGCCCGTGGTGCCGTAGCCGATGACGACGGTGTGGTCGCGCACCTTGCGCCTCCAGGACTGCTCGCTCCACTCGCGGCGGGTGCGCTCGGTCAGCGCACGGAAGGTGGTGCCCACCAGGACCAGCAGGAAGCCGAGCCGCAGCGGTGTGATGACCAGCGTGTTGACCAGGCGCGCGGTGCCGGTCACCGGGACGACGTCGCCGTAGCCGATGGTCGTCAGCGTCACGACGGCGTAGTAGAAGCTGGTCAGCCAGTTGACGGGGCGTCCGGTCGCGTCGCGGTACCCGTCCCGCCCGGCGTACACCACGCAGGCGGCGACCACGATGAGGCCCACTGCCACGGCGAGCCGCCCGAGGATGGTCCGCACCGGTCCGCGCACGCGGTACGGCATCCGCACCCGTGCCTGCGTCTCGCCCTGGAAGCCCTCGCCGTCGGCCGCCACCGCCACACCCCGAGTCTTCCCGACCGCCGGTGCCCCGGCGATTCCGCCCACCCAACCGGGTGGGCGGTCCGCGCCGCATCGGTGGCCGAGCCCGGCCGCCCGGCCCCGGGCGGCCGCCCCGGCCGTCCCCGTGCCCGTCACCGACCGGCCGCAGGCGCTTTACCGCCGTGTCGTGTTCGCGCCCCCGGCACCCCCTGACAGGCCCGAACAGCCGCTGCGATGATCACTCCCGCCAGCGACGCGGCGGGGCCGTGACCTTCGGCCTCCCCGCCCCTCAGCGGCCGTCCCCACCGGCACGCGGCCGAACGGAAGGACCCCAGGAGTGAATTCGTCCACCAGCACGAGCGCGTCCCCACAGGGCTCGCGCCGGCCCCGGCGGCGCCTGGCCGCCACCCTGGCGGTGGCAGCCGCGGTGCTCACCGTCTCCGCCCTGCCCGGCGGCACGGCCTCCGCCTCCGGCCCCTCCGGGCACGGCCGGAACGTGGGAGCGCTCCCCGAGATCAAGGCCACGGCCCGGCCGGGAGCGGCAGCCGTCGACCTGTCGCCGGCGCAGCGGCGGCAGTTCCTCGGCCGGGCGGCGAAGGCGGCGGCGGACACGGCCCGCGCACTGCGGCTCGGCCCGAAGGAGAAGCTGGTCCCCAAGGACGTGGTCAAGGACGCCGACGGCACGGTCCACACCCGCTACGAGCGGACCTACGCGGGGCTGCCGGTGATCGGCGGCGACCTGGTGGTCCATCAGCGGGCGGGCGGCGCCCGCAGCGTCACCTACGCCTCCACGGCCGCGCTTTCCCTGCCGACCACCTCGGCGAAGGTGCCGGCCGCCACCGCGCGGAAGTCGGCCCTGAGCACCGCCGCGGCCAAGGGCACCCGGAGGGCCGGCGCCCGCACCGCCCCGCGCCAGGTGGTCTGGATGACGGGCGGCCGGCCGAGGCTGGCCTGGGAGACGGTCGTCACCGGTGTGCAGCAGGACGGCTCCCCCAGTGAGCGCCACGTCGTCACGGACGCCGCGAGCGGCGCCACCCTGGACAACGCCGAGCACGTGGAGTCCGCCGAGGGCGACAGCCTCTACAGCGGGAAGGTGACGATCGGTTCCACCCTCCAGGCCGACGGCAGCTACGCGCTGATCGACCCGGCCCACGGCGGCCATCGCACGCTGGACTCGACGGTCGACTCCAACGGCGTGCTGTTCACGGACGACGACGACGTGTGGGGCGACGGCACGGCGGCGAACCCGCAGACCGCCGCGGTGGACGCGGCGTACGGCGCGCAGACCACCTGGGACTTCTACCGCGACCGCTTCGGCCGCAACGGCATAGCCGACGACGGCCGCGGCAGCTACTCCCGCGTCCACTACGAGCAGCAGCAGGGCGTCCCGCTGGCCAACGCCAACTGGCAGGACAGCTGCTTCTGCATGAGCTACGGCGACGGCGCGGACGGCAAGCACCCGGTGACGTCCCTGGACATCGCCGCGCACGAGATGACCCACGGCGTCACCTCGGCTACGGCGGGCCTCGGCGACTTCGGCGAATCGCCGGCGCTCAACGAGGCGGTGAGCGACATGATGGCCGCCGCGGTCGAGTTCTACGCGAACAACCCGAACGACGTGCCCGACTACACGATGGCCGAACTGGACGACCTGCACGGCGACGGCAAGCCCATCCGCTACATGGACCTTCCCTCCAAGGCCGGCATCAGCTCCGTCGGCTACGCGCCGCTGGACTACTGGACCCCGCAGGCGCGGACGGACGAGCCGCACATGGCGGCGGGCATCGGTGACCACTTCTTCTACCTGCTCGCCGAGGGCAGCGGCCAGAAGACCATCAACGGCGTGGCCTACGACAGCCCCACCTATGACGGGCTGCCGGTCGCGGGTATCGGGCTGACCGACGCCGCGGCCGTGATGTACCGCGCGCTGACCGTCTACATGACCAGCACCACCGACTACGCCGCGGCCCGCACCGCCACGCTCCAGTCCGCCGCCGACCTCTACGGGGCGCAGAGCGACGCCTACGAGGCCGTCGCCAACGCCTGGGCGGGGGTGAACGTGGGCGCCCGCTACGTCGACCACATCGCCGTCCAGCCGCTGCCGACCGAGCCGGTGGCGACCGGGCAGCCGGTCAGCCGGCAGATCACCGCGTCCAGCAGCCGTCCGGGGCCGGTGACCTACTCCGCCAAGGGGCTGCCCCTCGGGCTGACGATCAGCCGCACCACCGGTCTGATCAGCGGAACGCCGGACAGGGCCGGTGACTTCAGCTCGGTCGTCAGCATCGCCGACGCGGCCGGGGACGTCCGCCGGATCGCGTTCACCTGGACCGCGCTGGCCTCCGGCGGGCACTACTTCGTCAACCCCACGACGACCGTGATCCCGCAGTTCGGCGTGATCGAGTCGCCGATGGTCGTCCACGGGAGGCCGGGGAAGGCCCCGGCCGACCTGAAGGTCGGCGTCGACATCGAGCACGAGTTCAGCAACGCGATGGTGATCGACCTGATCGCCCCGGACGGCACGGTCGTCCCCGTCAAGGCCTGGGGACCGTGGGTGCTGACGCCCGAACTCCACGCGACCTACACCGTCGACGCCTCGGCGGTGCAGGCGACCGGCACCTGGAAGCTGCGCGTCACCGACGGAACGCCCGGGTTCTACGACCTCGACCCTGGCCACCTCCTGCGCTGGAGCATGACCTTCTGATCTCCCCGCTCCAAGGCCGGCCGGGACGGCCCCGATCGGGCGACGCCGCCGCCGCGCAGGCGGCCGCGTCGACCGACCGGACGACCCGGCCGGGCCGTTGCCCCGGCACAGGGCACTCCAGGACATAACGTCGCGCCATGTCCACCATGAACGTGCCCGCCGCCCGGATGTACCGGGTCATGCAGCAACTGCTCACCGAGTACGCGCAGCAGCGGGTGGCCGGCTCGGCCCCGCGCCGCGACGTCGTCCAGGAGCAGGACGCCCTCGACGCTGTTCTGAACCTCGCGGCGGTCCTCGACCGGAACCGCCAGGACGGCACCCTGCCCCCGAACGACGCCCAGCACATGGCGGCCCTGCTGATGCTCGTCCGCGACTACATCCGCCCGCTGCCCGCGGCGCCGGCCGGCGGCTCCGGCACGGACGCGGGCACCGGCACGGAGGACCCGGAGGCCGACGCCGTCACGGAGGACCTGCGGATCTTCGTCGACGGTCTGCGCTCTGCGCGGGCCCGTACCGGAATGCGCGGGTGACGCACCAATCACAGCGCGCAAGCAGAATACCGGCGTTTGCCGATTGCATGCGTGTGCAAGTAATGTGGACGCACGGGATCGTCCGCCCTCCGCGGGCGCCCCCGCGCACGTCCGGGCCGGAGCGGCCGGCCGGGACAGCCCCCACATCAGCAGGAGAACCCCATGCCTCTGCACGGCGAATACGTGCCCAGCTCGGTCGAGTGGGTCAGCGACCAGGTCGCGGCCTACGAGGCCACCGACGGCGTCGAGGGCGGCACCTTCCTCGACCTCCCCGTCGTCATCCTGACCACCAAGGGCGCCACGTCGGGCAAGCTCCGCAAGAACCCGCTGATGCGGGTGGAGCACAACGGCGTGTACGCCGTGGTCGCCTCGAACGGCGGCGGTCCCGAGCCGACGTGGTACCGCAACGTCAAGAACCACCCGCTGGTCGAACTGCAGGACGGCGCGGTCAAGCAGGACATGGTCGCCCGTGAGCTGGCCGGGGCCGAGAAGGACGAGTGGTGGGCGCGCGCCGACGCCGCCTACCCGCACTTCCCCGAGTACCGGGCGACCGCGGGCCGCGAGATCCCGGTGTTCGTCCTCGAGCCCGTCACGGACTGAACCGGGCCGGCTCGGGTTGTCCGGGTCCGGACGTCCGGACCCGGACAACCCGAGCCGCCAGACCGTCAGAACTTCTGGTCGGCGATCTCGACGGGCTCCAGGACGTAGACCGGGATCTCACGTCCGGCGACCTTCCGGTAGTCCGCGAACTCGGGGTACGCGGTGTCGGCCCGCACCCACCACTCGTTCTTCTCCTCGCCGAAGACCTCCCGGGCCCGCATGTCGTGCTTGATGGGGCCGTCCTGGATCTCCACGGTCGGGTTGGCCATCACGTTGCGGTGCCAGACAGGGTCCTTCGCCCCGCCGCCGTTGGAGGCGACGATCGCGTACCGGCCGTTGTGCTCCACCCGCATCAGCGGGTTCTTGCGCAGCTTCCCGGACTTGGCCGCCTTGGTCGTCAGAATGATGACGGGACGGTCCTTGAACGTGTTCCCGATGGCGCCGTCGGTCATCTCGTACAGCTCGACCTGCAGCCGCACGTAGTCGGTCGGGCTCGGCTGGTACTCGCCTTGAAGAGGCATCGCTACTCCCGCATCGATGGGCAGGCCGTCGGTTCGGGCCCGGCGGGCCCGGCCGTCAGGTCAGGCCCAGCAGGCCCGCCAGGAGACGCCACTCCACGAGCGGCGTGAACTCCTCCTCGCGGGTGCTGAGCACCTGGAGCGCCACATGGTCGGCTCCTGCGTCGTGGTACGCCCGGATCTTCCGCGCCACGGTCTCCTCGTCGCCCCAGACGACCAGGCTGTCGATCAGCCGGTCGCTGCCGCCGGCCTCGAAGTCCTCGTCGGAGAAGCCCAGTCGTCGCAGGTTGGCGAGGTAGTTGGGCAGGACGAGGTAGTACTCGATCCACTCCCTGGCCCGCGCTCGGGCCTGCGTCGGGTCCTTCTCCGCCACGACCGTCACCTCGGGCGCGAGGAGGGCGTCAGGTCCCATCACGTCGCGTGCCTGCCGGACGAAGTCGGGGTTGACCAGATAGGGGTGGGCCCCGGCCGCGCGTTCCGCGGACAGGGTCAGCATCCTCGGGCCGAGTGCGGCGAGCACCCTGCCCTCGGCCGGAACAGGGGTGCCCGCCGCGTCGAGGCGGTCGAGGTAGGCGACCATGGCCGAGTAGGGGCGCCGGTAGTCGCGGGCGAGCTCGGCGTGGCTGGCGCCGAGCCCCAGCAGGAACCGGCCCGGGTGCGCGGCCTCCAGGGCCGCGCGGTCACGGGCGACGTCCTCGGCAGCGTCGAACCAGATGTTCGTGATGCCCGTGGCCACGGTGATCCGCGAGGTGTGCTCGATGACGTGCGCCGCGTGCCGCACGCTGCTGCTGCCCCCCAGCCAGACGCAGGCGTACCCGAGATCCTGCAGTTCGGCGGCGGCCTGCCGCACCGCGGGCCGTTCCGCGGGCTCCTCCGAGCGCAGGGCATGGGTGAAGACGCCGAACGAACGGCTGGGGATCAGGTGAGGCACGGCGTACTCCCGGCGCTGTCGTCAGCCCGCGTCGCGTCCGGCCCGGAGGACGGTCTCGGGGACGCGTTCGAACATGGCGGTCAGGACGAACTCGCTTTCGCGGGCTTCGCGTTCCCCGCGGGAGGCGCGTGCTCCGGCCCCCAGATCAAGGTTGGCACGTAACGTCCTGGCCCGCACGCCCTGCCCGGCCGAGTTCGGCCGCGACCTTGTCCAGGCAGGCCCGGTAGAAGCCGCCGACCGCCGCGGCGGCGTCCTCCGCCGCCACACCGGGTACCGGCGCGAAGGAGGCCTCCCAGTGGATCTCCGACCCGCCCGCCCCGGCGTCGACGACCGTGATCCGGGCTTGGAACTCCGCGACGGGGACGGGCCCGGGGTCGAGGAAGCGGTACGCGTGGAAGCGCGGGCCCTCCTCCAGCAGGTGCTCGACGAGCCGCTCGCCGTCCTGCATCGTGATCGTGCGGGTATGCGCGGTGGTGTCCGCGACGACGCCGGCGACGCCCGGCATCCAGGTCCCGACGGAGTAGAAGTCGCCGATCAGGTCCCAGACCGTGGCGGCGGGGGCGTCGAAGCGCTGTCGTATGGCGAAGGTGTTCATGGTCGTCCTCGCGGTCCTTCAGGCGGCGAGCGCGCTGGTGCCGGCGACGCGGATCCGCGCCTGCACGGCCACGCGGGCGCCCAGGTGCCCGGCGGTGGCGATGTCGGAGGAGTGCACCGTCTCGGTGCCGCCGTCCTGCGGCGTCTGGGCGCCGGCCCCCAGCCAGAAGCCCAGGCGGTTGAGGTCGTCCTCGGTGGCCGTCAGGGCGTTCCAGCCGGGCGCCAGGCCCAGACCGACCCAGATCATGTGGTGCTGCGCCGCGAGGGCCGTCATGAAGTTCAGGGCGTTGAGCTTGTCACCGCTCTTGGAGGCGGAGTTGGTGAATCCGGCGGCGATCTTGTCCGCCCAGGTGCTGGTGAGGTACCGGCCGCTGGTGGCCTCGGCGAAGGCGTGGAATCCCGCCGACGCGCCGCCCATGTAGGTCGGCGAGCCGAAGACGATCGCGTCCGCCGCGTCGAGCTGCGCCCACTGCTCGTCCGTGATGGCGTCCACCGGGATGAAGGCCACCTCGGCTCCGGCCTTCTCCGCGCCGCGCCTGACGGCCTCGGCCAGGACGGCCGTGTGGCCGTAGCCGGAGTGGAAGGCGACGGCGACCCGGGGGGTGGGGGTGCTGGCAGTCACAGGAGTGCTCCTCAAATCGACTAAGTCTCTAAAGTAGATCAGACCTCTAAAAGAGTACAGGTGTGCTTTGGAGTGCTGGTGTACGATGAGGGGCATGTCACAGGAGGAGCAGCCGTTCGTACTGGACCCCAGCCGGCCGATGGACATCCTCGACGCGGCCTGCCCGAGCCGTGACGTGTTCGTCGACCTCGCCGACAAGTGGGCCCTGCTCATGCTGCTGAGCCTGCGGGAGCGCGGCGTCCAGCGGTTCTCCGAACTGCAGCGCTCCATCGGCGGGATCAGCCGGAAGATGCTGTCGCAGACGCTGCGGACCCTGGAGCGCGACGGCCTGATCAACCGCAGCGTCGACGGCCGGGCCACCCCTCCCCTGGTCCAGTACGCGCTCACCGACCTCGGCGGCGAGATCGCCGAGGAGACCCGTGTCCTGTGCACCTGGACCCACACCCGGGCCGCCAAGGTCCACGAGGCGCGGGTCGCCTACGACCGGCGCAACGCCCCCACCGCCGGCTGATCCCGGACGGCGGGTCCTTCCGGAGGACCGCTGACCCGTCCTCCGCCCGAGCAGGCGGATGAGCGGGTGAACTCAGGCAAACGCGTACAGTCACCGGTATGCGCGACAGTGACTTCGTACGCAGGATCATCGCCATCCTCACGGAAGCCCAGGAAGTGCACGACATCCTGAAGGCGGACCCGTCCCGCGGGGAGGAGGTGCTGAGCGGCACGATGCGGTCGCTGCTCAACGAGGTCCTGCCGACGGTGACGCTGCCGGCCCGCTCGACGCCCGAGGAGCTGTCCGAGGCCCTCAGCCTCCAGATCGGCCCGGTGTTCGAGCGGATCACCGGCGTCTTCTCCATGCTGTTCGTCTCGCTGGCGGAGATCCACGACGCCGGTCACACGGAGGTGTCGTCCGCGCAGATGCTGCAGGACCTGGCACTGCGGGCTGACGAGTTGTGGCCCGGCGACGAGTCCGAGTGACGGGCCGCCATGTCGCTTGCCTCGCGGAACACGTCGAGCCGCTCCTGCCGCTGCAGCTCCCGAAGGTCCACCTCGAAGTCGATCACCTCGGCCGCGTAGAAGCGGAAGACCGCCCGCACCCCGGGTGCCACACGAACGCATGACGGTGTCCCCTTCCATTTCCGGGACGGGGAATGGGTTTCTGGCCCGGGGTGCGGAGTGGGGGAATGATGGGGATATGGACATTCCGCCCAGCGTGCCTCCGTGTCGGGCGATGGTGGCGCTGCGTGCCGCACCGGCTCCGGGTCCCCTCGTCGGACGAGGACCGTGACGGTGCGCGGCCTCTCCCCGGCGCCCCGGGCGCGTCCGGCGCTGTCCACCCGCGGCCTCCGGCTGCTGCCGTCCTTCGCGCTGGCCGTGGCCGCGGCCCTGCTGACCATGGCCCCGCCCAGCGCGCACTTCGCCCTGCTGCTGGCCGTGGTGCCGTTCCTGGCCGCCGCCGTGCACGGCGTCCGCGTCACCGCGCTGTTCGGGGTGCTCACCATCGGCCTGTTCCTCGGCGTCGACCAGTCCCAGCACAGCAACAGCACCGACGTGACGCTGGTCAAGCTCGCCTTCCTGGCCGCCGCCGCGGCCACCGCCGTGCTGTTCAGCCATGTCAGAGCCCGGGAGCGGACCCTGCACAAGGCGCAGGACGTCGCCCTAGCGCTGCAGCAGGGGCTGATGCCCGGGGCTCTGAACGGGAACCACGCCGTCGATGTGTGCCACCGCTACCTGCCCTCCGACAGCGAGGCCGGGGTGGGCGGCGACTGGTGCGACGTCATCCGGCTGTCGGGGGCCCGCGTGGCGCTGGTGATGGGCGACGTCGTCGGTCACGGCGTGCACGCCGCGGCCACCATGGGCCGCCTGCGGACGGCGGTGCGCACCCTCGCCGATCTCGACCTCCCGCCGGACGAACTGCTGGCCCGGATGGACGATCTGGCCGCCCAACTGGCCGAGGAGGACGACACCCGGGACCTGGGCGCCACGTGCCTGTACGCCGTCTACGACCCGGTCTCGCGCACGTGCACGCTCGCGAGCGCGGGTCATCCGCCGCCCGCGGTGCTGCACCCCGACGGCACGGTCGGTTTTCCGCACCTCGCCGAGCACCCTCCGCTGGGCATCGGCGGCACCCCGTTCGTCACGACCACGCTGGACCTCTCCGAGGACACCGTCGTCGCCCTCTTCACCGACGGCCTGCTCGACCTGCGTCACTCCGAGGCCGACACCGCCCTGTCCGCCATCGCGACGGCCCTGCCGCCGGCCTCCCGCGCGCTCGAGGACATCTGCGACGACGTCTGGGCGCTGGCCCTGCCCGGGGGCGAGGACGACGTCACCGTGCTGCTCGCACGGGTCCACGCGGTGCCGGACAGCGCCGTGGCCACCTGGCGGTTCCCGGCCGACGCGCGCTCCCCCGGCCAGGCACGGGCGATGGCGGGCAGGCAGCTGGCGGCGTGGGGGCTGCGCGAGCAGAGCTTCGCGACCGAACTGGTGGTCACCGAACTCGTCACCAACGCGCTCCGCTACGCCACTCCCCCCATCACCGTGCGGCTGATCAAGACCGACGCGCTCATCTGCGAGGTCTCCGACACCAGCAGCACCGCGCCGCACATGCGGCTGCCGCGCCTGCTCGACGAGTCCGGCCGGGGGCTCCACATCGTCGGCGGGCTGGCCCGCCGCTGGGGTACCCGGCACAGCGCCGCCGGCAAGACGATCTGGGTGGAGCAGGCGCTCCCGGCGCCGAAACGGCCACCGGCCCCGACGCCCACCCGCATCGTCACCGGCCGCCCCGCCGCGCGCCCGCGGCCGGTGAACCCGCCCCGCCTGAAACTGCCCCGCCCCAAGCTGCCCTGAGCGAAGCCGCCCTCAGCGAAGCGTCCGGCCGAAACCGCGCTGAGCGCCGGCTCGGGCCACGAGGCGCGAGCCGGCGCCCACCCGGAACGCCGGGACGGGCCGGGGCGGGCCGGCTCAGCTCAGCTCAGCCGAGACGCCACTGCTGGTTGGCCCCGCCGTTGCACGTCCACAGCTCCAGCCCGACGCCGTTGACGTTGCCGGACGCCTGGTCGCCGCCGGTGACGTCCAGGCACAGGCCGGACTGCACTCCGGTGATCGTGCCGTCGGGGTTGAGGCGCCACTGCTGGTTGGCACCGCCGCTGCACGTCCACAGCTCGACCGCGGTGCCGGCCGACGTCCCGCCGCCGGTCGCGTCCAGGCACTGCGTACCGCCGTACAGCCGCAGCTCGCCCGCGGAGGTGGACGTCACCTGCTGGTTGGTGCCGCCGTTGCAGTCCCAGATCTCGATCTTGGTGCCGGGGGCCGTCTGGTTGTCGAAGGCGTCGAGGCAGCGGTTGGAGGACGCCCCGACGAGCGGGTGCGTGGTGCCCGTCGTGGTGGAGGAGCCGGTGGAGACCCGGTACATCACGCTGCCGTGGCCCGGCACGGTCGCGGAGATGGCGCCGCTCGTCGTGGTCTTCACGTGCGACCACAGGTTGTTGAGCGTGTAGGAGGACGACGCCGGCAGTCCGGCCGCGGCGGCGGTCGTGGAGATCGTCGCGGCGCCGGCGTTCTCGTTGAAGAGCACGACGGCCCGGTCACCGTTGGCCAGGGGCTTGGTCAGCACGTCCAGGCCGCCGGCCGAGGAGATCTCGGTGCCCTGCTTGCCGAGCGAGTCCTGGTCCACGGCGATGACGTCCCGGTTGCCGAGCAGGGACAGCGTGGCGGCCGAGGAGTTGGGCAGGTCGTTGCCGGCGATCAGCGGCGCGGCCATCTCGGCCCAGAGGCTGAACTCGCTGCGGTCCTCGGTGAAGGACATGCCGCCGTTGCCGACCTCGAGCATGTCGGGGTCGTTCCAGCCGCCCGGTCCCGCGTAAGCGCTGAGCTGCACGTTGGTGTGGAAGTTGGAGAGCAGCGAACCGAAGCTGTCGTTGATGTCCCCGGTGGTGCGCCACATGTTGCCGACGCCCGCGCCCCAGGTCCACACGTTGTCCTGGCCCCATTCGCACAGGCTGTAGAGGATCGAGCGGCCGGTCTTGGCCAGCGCGTCCCGCATCGTGGTGTCGCGCTGCTGCGGGGACGTGCCGTCGCTGTTGCAGTTGTCGTACTTGAGCAGGTCCACGCCCCAGGAGGCGAAGCTGTTGGCGTCGGTCTGCTCGTGGCCGAGGCTGCCGGGATAGCCCGCGCAGGTCTTGGTCCCCGCGCTCTCGTAGATGCCGAGCTTCAGGCCCTTGCCGTGGACGTACGCGGCCGTGCCGCTGATCCCGTCGGGGAACTTGGCCGGGTCCGGCACGAGATGGCCGCCCGAGTCACGGCTGCCGGACATCCAGCAGTCGTCGATGTCGACGTAGCTGTACCCGGCGGCCGCGAGTCCCGACGAGACCATGTAGTCGGCGACGGACTTGACCTTCTGCTCGGTGACGTTGCAGCCGAAGGAGTTCCAGTCGTTCCATCCCATGGGCGGGGTGAGGGCGAGCCCGTTGGAGAGCGCTTCGGCCTGCGGGGCCGGGCCCAGCAGCACGAGCGCCGGCGCGGTGACCGCGGCCAGTCCGAGCACGGTCGCGCCGGCCGCGAGCCGGGACCACAGCGAGCGGGGTGGACGGGACCGCCCGGAGGACCGGGAGGGAAGACGGTCGATGAGGGGCATGGGCGTGGCTCCTTCGTCGGGGTCGGACGGGAAAACCGGTGGGTGGTGCCTGGGCCGGGGCGGGGTGTGGGCTCCGTCGTAGGAGGTGCGACGTGCGCGGTGCGTCGCGCGAGGGGCGTCCGGCGCGGTGCACCGGCGCCTCGGCCCGGTGCGGGACGGTCGGGCGCGGTGCGGGGCGGTCAGGCGCGGGGCCGGGCCCGGGCGGCGGACGGCGCGGCGGCCGGGAGCGCGGGCTGCTGGAAAGGCAGGCGGAAGCTCAGGTGTCGATGCACGGCAGGGTCCTTCGCCGGTGGGGGGCTGGACAGCTCAGGAGGTGCTTCCCGGCTCTGGGGCGTGGGGCCGAAGTCGCCGGGTGACTGCGCGACAGTGTGAAGTCGTGTTCATTTGAGCGTCAAGGTCCGAGTCAAAAAAACATGTTCCAACGAAACGCAAAGCGGAAGGGCCGAGAGGTGTACCGAGCAGACCCTGCACGTGATCGCCGCACCGCGCTGAGCGTTCCTTCCGCAGCTCAGCGCGGCGGCGCCGACGGCACCCACCCCGCCACCGACCCCTGGGCACCCGGCCGCGGCACGGGTCGGCGATTCCGGGAATCCTCGACCGAGAGCCGCTAAGTCTACGGCTGTATACTTACTGCTGTCGGGGTCGCCCGCCGCCCGCGCCACCGGGGTGCGGCAGTCGGCCGGACCCCGGAAGGGAAGCGGAACATGAACCTCGAACTCACCGGCAAGCGCGCGCTGATCACCGGCTCCACCGCGGGGCTCGGCGAGGCGACCGCCAGGATGCTGGCGGCCGAGGGCGCGGCCGTGGTGATCCACGGGCGGAACAAGGAGCGGGCGGAAGCGGTCGCCGCCGCGATCCGCGCGGCCGGCGGATCGGCCGCTACCGCGCTGGGCGACCTGGCCGACGACGAGGGCGCCGCGGACGTGGCCCGCGCGGCGACCGCCGACGGTCCCGTCGACATCCTCGTCAACAACGCGGGCTTCTACCGCCACCTGTCCTGGGCGGACGCGTCACCCCAGGAGTGGAACGACACCTACAACGTCAACGTCGTCTCCGGCGTGCGGATGATCCGGCACCTGGTCCCGGCGATGCGCGAGCGCGGCTGGGGGCGCGTGGTGACCATCGGCGGCGGTCTGGCCTCCCAGCCGATGAACACCCACCCGCAGTACAACGCCACGCTGGCGGCCCGGCACAACCTCGCCGTCTCGCTGGCGCGCGATCTCAAGGGCACGGGCGTCACCTCGAACGTGGTCTCCCCCGGCGCGATCCTCGTCGACAGCGTCCAGGACCTCGTCACGGAGATCGGGCCGGCCCGTGGCTGGGGGCACACCTGGGAGGAGATCCACCCGAAGGCGGTCGAGGCGCTCATCCCCAACGACCAGAACCGCTTCGGCGAGCCCGAAGAGATCGCGGCGGCCGTCGCCTACCTCTGCGGCCCGCACGCGCAGTACGTCAGCGGGGCCACCCTCCGCGTGGACGGCGGACTCATCCGCTCGGCGTTCTGACCGCGCCACGGGCGAGCCGTTCGGACGGCCGGTTACGCCTCGGAACCCGCCGCCCCCGCGCGCCCGGTGACCGGTTCGAGCATGGCGGACAGCAGCTCGGCGAGGCGCTCGTCGTCGGCCGACGCCAGCGCCTCGACGCCGACGACGCTGCGCAACAGCCAGGTCCCGGCCGCCAGTGCGAGTCCCAACTGGGCCCGGAGGCCGGCTTCCTCTCCCCCGACCAGGTCGGCGAGCCTGGCCCCCACGTGCGTCTCGATCCCCCGCCGCACGATGTCCGCCGCCTCGGGGTCCGACGCCGAGCGGAGCATCAGCAGGAACGGGTCCAGGCGTTCGGCGCCGGGGGCCGTGCGCTCGGCCAGGGCCCGGGCCATCGCCCGCGTCAGTCCGCCGCGTTCGGTGCCGACCACGGTCGGCGGCCCGAAGGAGCGATCGACCGCCTCGGCGAACAGGCCCTGCTTCGAGCCGAAGTAGCGATTGATCATCATCGCCGTCACGCCGGCCCGCTCGGCGATCTGCCGGACCCCGGCCCGGTCGTATCCGTGCTCGGTGAACTCCACGACGGCGGCGGCCAGAATCGCCTCCCGCGTCGCGGCGGCGTCGCGGCGGCGCGGGGGTGTTCCACCAGTCATGGCGACGAGCATACGGCCCGTCGTCTACGGCCGTAGACGACGGGCCGTGGACGTCCGGCGCGGACGAGGACGTCCGGCGCCGGGCCTGGTCAGCCCATGCCCTGGTTGTGCCCGGTCGGTCCGGCGTAGTGACGGGACAGACCCGCCTCGTGCTGCCGCCGGGACTGCGTCATCCGGTGCGCCTCGGGAAAGTCGTAGCGCTTCATCCGGTCCCGCTCCGACACCGCGGCCCGCATCCGCCGCACCAGCCATTTCCATGCCGACGTCACGGCAACTCCCCCCAGCCGTCGTACCCGCGCCGGCTCACCGCCGGCGTGGCGCGCCCCGGGGCGCGTGACCACTATGTGCCCGGCCCGGGGCGCGCCACACGGGAGTTGAGCGGAACGTGAGCATGCTCCGCACCGCGGCGGGCGACGGGGGCGGGCGTCACGACGGGCAGGTGGCGTGGACCGTGCCCTGGACGTCGTCGACGCCGAGCGCGAACGGTGTCGCGCCGTCCAGCGTCACCGTCCAGCCGTGGACGACGGTCCCGGACCTCGGCTCGTCCGCGAGCCAGGTGGTGGGCGCGGGCCGGCCGCAGTCCGTGGTGCCCCCGCCGCTCCCCGTCGCACGCCCGTACCGGCCGGCCACCACGGGATCGCCGGGGTCCCCGCGCCGGGCGCCGCAGGTGATCCCGGTGATCCGCCCGCTGACCGGGTCCAGGGCCAGGGACGCGCGCCGGTCGAGCAGGGTGGTGCCCCGGTAGAAGAGCACGCCCGTCGGGTCCCCCGCGAGCACGCCGTCGGCCCGCTGACCGCAGGTGACCCCGGACCCGCCGTCGCCCCACACCGTCGCGAACGCCGCGGGGTCGGAGAACAGGGCCCGCACGCGCGTGAGGTCCACCCGCCCCCGTGTCCGCGGGTCCTGGTACATCGTGGCCGCGGGGAACAGCCCGCGGACCACCGTGTCGGAGTCGATCGGCGCGGCGGGCGCCGTCGACCGGGTCGGAGTGGCGGTCGCCGGTGGCAGCGGCCGCGTGCCGTGGCCGGCGCCCGTGGTCAGCACCACGGCGGCCACGGCGGCCGCGGCGGCGGCCGCCGCCCCGGCGGTGACGAGGATCCGTGCGCGCCGGGAGGCCGTCACGGTCCGGGCGATGGCCGACGGATCGAAGTGCGGCGGGCGCTCCGCCGTGGCGAACTCGGTCATGGCGGCGGCCAGTTCGGTTCGCCATCCGGGGTCTTCCGCGGCGGCCTGGGCCGAGGTCGTGTCGTCCATGGCGTCCTCGCGCTCTGAAGTCATCGTGTCCCTCCCCCGGCCGGGCCGGCGGTCCGGTCCTGGGCCGCCGCGCGCAGCTTGGCCAGGCCCCGGGCGGCCTGCGACCGAACCGTGCTCGCGCGGATCCCGAGTGCGGTGGCGATCTCCGCGTCCGTCATGTCGTCGAAGTAGCGCAGGACCAGGACCGTCCGCATGTTGACCGGCAGGGCCCGCAGTCCCCGCATCAGCTCGTCGCGGGAGAGGATCTGCTGGTACGCGTCGAACCCGGAGGCGGGACCGCCGTCGTCCAGCGGCACCTCCGTCCCCGAGCGCCGTCTGGACCGGTGCCGGTCGTACACCAGGTTGACCAGGACCCGCCGTGCGTACGCCTCCGGCGCCTGGGCGCGGCCGACCGTCCGCCAGTGCCGGCACAGCCGTTCCAGCGCGGACTGCACCAGGTCCTCGGCCTGCCCCCGCTCCCCGGTCAGCAAGAACGCGGTGCGGAACAGCGCCGCCGATCTCGCCCGGACGAACGCGCTGAACTCCGCCAAGTCGTCGGGACGCATTCCCACCCCCTGCTCGCGTCACCCGTACCGTCGTCTCACCCCCACCAGACGGCCGGGACCCCCATGCTGCTGCACGCGACGTCGCCCGTTACCCAGTCGTGACAGAGCCGGCGGTCAAGGGTGGCGGGACAGGTTGACGAGACGGGGTCAGGAGACGGGCACCGGCCCACTCGTGGCAACCCCCCGGCGTCCCGTCATGGCAGGGCGATCAGGCCCACCACGGTCACCGCCAGGCCGAGGACCGTCAGGAAACCGGCGAGGAACAGACCGCAGCCGCCCGCGAGGCGTTCCGCGGCCGGGTCCGCGGTGAAGACCGCCGGGTCGGAGGGTGCGTAGTGGATCTGGCAGGCGCTGCCCAGGGAACGCCGCACGTCCCGGATCCCGGTCCGGCACTGGCCGGTGACCACCCGGCCGTCAGACGTGGTGAACGCGACCACCGGGACGAAGGTGACCGTCCTGGCACCGCTGTCGTCCGTCGAGGTGTGCTCCTGCACGGCCACCACGCGTCCCGGCGCGGTCAGCGCACCGGTCAGCAGGGCCGCACGCCGGGACCGCTCATGGGAGGCGGCCACCGTCACCCGGCCCATCAGCGCCGCGAACGCCGCCCCGCCGCCGAGCGGCGCCCAGCCCCACCCGTGGTGCAGGGCGAGCCAGAGCAGCAGCGCGGCACACGCCGGGACCGCGAGGAGCGTCGGCCCGCGCAGGCCGCTCGGCGTCACGGCGGTGACGGACCCCGACACGGTGAACCGCTGCGGTCTGCCCGGCGGGTGCCGCACCCCGACGTCCCGCCCCACCCAGGCCTCGGTCAGCCTGCCGTTGCGCCGCGAGGCCGTCGGAAGCGTCAGCTCCGTCCCGCCGGCCGCGTCACGGAAGGCGATCACCACCGGTATCCCCCGAGCGCTGTCCGAACCCGAGGCCGGCGGGGTGTCCACCGCCACCACCCGCCCGGGCACGCGGACCGCCCGCCGCGCCCGGCTCACCCCGGCGAACGCGCGCCCGTACCCGACCAGCGCCGCCGCCCCGAACGCGCCGCCCACCACCGCCAGGACCCTGTCGGCCGTCATCCCCCCACCTCCACCGCGGAGGACGACCACCACCGGCCCGTGGTTGCGCCCGGTCGCGGAGCCGGACCGCGGTGTGTACCCGTGCACCGGCTGTCGTCGCCCACAGATCGGCTGGAACGCATCGGACCCGCTGCTCGCAAGAGGTTCGGCCGTCCAAAGCGCCGCCGGCCGTGCGGAGTTGGCTGTGCGGAGTTGGCTGTGCACGGCCGGGGCGGGGGGCCGGCCGGGCCGCCGACGCGGAGCGGACGTGGCGCGACGCCCGGGTCGGTTCCGCCGGTGCGCTGCGGGGGCGCGGGGGCGGTCCGCGGCCCACAATGAGCGGTATGGACGCCGACGTGCAGGCCTACATCGAAGCGATCGCCCCCGAGCACCGCCCGCTCTTCGACCGGGTGCACCGGCTGATCACGCGGGCGTACCCCGAGGCGGATCTCGTGCTGTCCTACGGCATGCCGACCTATCGGGTCGGCAGCCGGAAGCTGCACGTGGCGGTCTGGCGGCACGGCGTCTCGTTCTACGGGTGGGACAAGGAGCGGAGCGCGGCCTTCACCGGCCGGCACCCGGACCTCCTCAGCGGCAAGGCGACGATCCGCCTGCGCTCACGGGACGCGGCGGCCGTCACCGACGCCGAGTTGGGCGAACTCGTCCACGCTTCCCTGGACGCCTGAACCGGGTCCCGCGCGGTGGGCCGGACGCCGCGGCGTCCGCCGCGGACCGGGACAGGTCCGCGGCGGGCGCGTGGGTGGCCGGCCGCCGGCCGGGCGTGGTGCGTGCGTGCGTGCGGCGGCCGGCCGGGACGTGCGGCGGGGTCAGCAGGTCGGCGAGTCCATGATGCGGATCTTGTCCACGACCCAGCTGTTGTTCCACACGATGGTGTTCGGCCCGAGGCAGAGCGTCTGGCCGTTGGTGTAGTGCAGCAGCGCACCGTCGTCGTTGCGGGAGTTGAAGACGCTGTAGGCGCCGTACGCCGCCGAGCTGAGGTTCTGGTAGCCGCTGGTGACGTCCTTGTAGGCCGCGTTCCAGCTCTGCGCGTCCCACCGCGCCTGCGTCTTGTAGAAGCAGACCTGCGGGTATCCGCAGCCGTACGCGGTGTTCGCGCTGGCCGTGGAGACGCCGGCGAAGGTCACGGCGAGCGTGGCACAGGCCACGGCCGCGCCGGCGGCGAGCCTTCTCTTCGAGCGCATGGTTCCCCCTCGTGTCCGGGGCCTCGGTCGAAGCCCCCGTGCCGTCCAGACTCCCGGAGCCCACCGGTCACGGCGACGTGTTTCACGCGGGCCTGAATGTCGCAGCCGAGGGCCGTGGCGCGCCCGGGACAGGGGTGTGACGTGCTCCGTATACTCCGCGGCAGCACGAGTGCGCCGGCAAGGGGGAGGCCGCATGCTCAGGCTTGTCTTCACCACGGAGGACCTGGCCCGCGTCCGCGTGGCCCCGGGGCCGCATCCACTGTGGGAACTGGTGCTCGCCACCACGTTGCTCGGCGGTTCGCAGGGTCCCGCCGTCTTCGGCCCCTGGCGGCGGCAGGCCCGGCTCGATCTGGCGGCGCTTCCGATCTGGCAGCCCCGCCTGCTGCGCGCACTCGCCCCGCCCCGCGGGGACTTCCCGGACTTCCTCACGCCCGCCCAGGGCGCCGCCGGGCTGGAGGAGGGGATCGACGCGGTCCTGTCCGCTCCCCGTCGCCGGCTGCGGGCCGAGCTGCGCTGCCTGCCACAACTGCCGGGCTGGGCAGGCCCGTTGGCCGAGGGCGACCGCGAGGTCCTGCACGCACTCGGCCAGACGCTGCGCGACTGCTACGCCGTCCTCGTCGCTCCCTACGCCGAGCGCGTCGCCGCACACATCGACTCCGACCGGGCCACGCGGGCCCGGGACTTCCTGGCGGACGGCGGCGAGGGGCTCCTCGCCGGGCTCGGGCCGACCATGCGCTGGCGGGCGCCGGTGCTGGACGTCGACTACCCGGTGCGGCGCGACCTCCACCTGGCGGGCCGCGGGCTGCTGCTGGTCCCGTCCGTCTTCTGCTGGCGGATGCCGGTCACGCTGATCGACCCGGAACTGCCGCCCGTGCTGGTCTACCCGGTGACGCGGGAGGCCGGCTGGTGGGCGGCCCAGCACGGCGGGCGGGCGGCGTCGCTGGAGGCACTGATCGGCAGGCGGCGTGCGGCCTGTCTGCGTCACCTCGACGAGGGGTGCACCACGAGTGAACTCGCCCGCCGCATCGGCTCGGGAGCCGCCGCGGCGAGCCAGCACGCGGCGGTGTTACGGGAGGCGGGACTGATCGCGTCCGCCCGGCGGAGGAACTCCGTCCTGCACACCCTGACCCCGCTCGGCCGTGCACTGCTCGCGCAGAATCCCTCCCGCGCCGCCCGGTGGACGAGGCCGACTCGGTGACGGGGAAGAGGCGTTCGTCCCGCCGCCGGACCCGGAACGGCCCGCGCCCTCGACCGGCACCGAGCCGGGCGGCACGTGGGTCTTCCGTCACGGCGGCTCACGGTGCAGGGCGCAGGCCCGGCCGCGATGCCGCGGGGCGCCGGGAAACAGGGCAGGCGGGCCACCGCCGGGGAAAGGGCGGGGGATATCCCGCCGAGCCGGGGTAGCCGCCTGGCACGCGGTGGATCACCGCCCCGGCCTCCGAGGAGAACCATGCTCGCACTCACGTCCCGCCGCCTGCGCGGCACCGCCCGCCGCGTCTTCGGCTGGGAGCGCCTGCGGCCGGCCCAGCTCACGGCGATGAAGGCCGTGATGAACCGCCGGGACGTGATCGCCGTGATGCCGACCGGCGCCGGCAAGTCCGCCGTCTACCAGGTGCCCGCGGTGCTGCTCGGCGGGCCGGTCGTGGTGGTCTCACCGCTGATCGCCCTGCAACGCGACCAGATGCAGGGTCTGATCGAGTCGGGCGGCCTGCGCGCCGAGGCCGTCAACTCCGCCCAGCGGCGCAGCGCCAACGAGACGGCCTGGGACCGGATCAGCGCCGGCTCGGCGGACGTCGTCTTCCTCGCGCCCGAACAGCTCGTCAAGGACGACGTGCTGGCCCGGCTCGCCGCGATACGGCCGCGGCTGCTCGTCGTCGACGAGGCGCACTGCGTGTCCTCGTGGGGTCATGACTTCCGACCGGACTACCTGCGGCTGCGCCACGCCCGGACGGGACTGGGCAACCCGCCGGTGCTGGCGCTGACCGCGAACGCGGCCGCACCGGTGCGCCGGGACATCGCCGAACGGCTGGGCATGGCCGACCCGGTGGAGGTGGTCTCCGGCTTCGACCGCCCCGGCATCCACCTGGAGGTCCGGGCGTTCCAGGACGAGGCGGCCAAGGACCGCTTCGTCGTCGAGCGCGCGGCCGTCGAGGAGAAGCCCGGCATCGTGTACGCGGCGACCCGCCGGGCTGCCGACAGGATCGCCCGCGAGTTGTCGGACCTGGGGCTGGCGGCCGACAGTTACCACGCGGGGCGGCCCAGTACCCACCGCGCCGCCGTCCAGGACCGTTTCGTCGGCGGCGAGTTGGACGTGATCGTGGCGACCTCGGCGTTCGGGATGGGCATCGACAAGGCGAACGTGCGGTTCGTGCTCCACGCGTCCGTGCCCGGCTCGCTCGACGCCTACTACCAGGAGTTCGGCCGGGCGGGCCGGGACGGCGAACCGGCCCGGGCGATCCTCGCCTACCGGGCGAAGGACCTCGGACTGCAGCGGTACTTCGCCGCGGGGGCACCGGACGCGGACGCGCTGCAGCGGGTCGCCGAGCGGCTGCGCGCCGAGAGCGGACCCGTCGGCGCGACACGCCTGCGGGCGGACTGCGACCTGAGTCCGACGCGGCTGTCCGCGGTGCTCAACCTGCTGGAGGAGGCGGGGGCGGTCCGCACCGGACGCCGGGGCAGCGCCTGGACGGGCGGCGATGCGGACGGCGCCCGGTCCGGCTCCCGGGACGTGGTGGAGGCAGCGGTCGGGAAAGCCCTGGAGGTGGACGCCACGCACCGCAAGCTGGAGCAGTCGCGGATCGACATGATGCGCGGGTACGCCGAGACCGTGGACTGCCGCCGTCGCTTCCTCCTCGGGTACTTCGGCGAGTCGGTGGACGTGCCGTGCGGCGCCTGCGACAACTGCGCGGCGGCCGCGGCGGAAGTCGCCTCCGCGGGCTCCGCCGTGCCCGTCGGGCGGGATGGCGGGGCGGCGGACGCGCCGGGTGCCTCCCCGCGGCGACGCCGTCCGGCGGGCCGGCCGCGCAGGACCCCCGGCCGGGGCTTCCTCGGCCGCCGCGCCGCGGCGGCGCCCGCCGCCACCGGACCGGCCCCGGCCACGAGCCGCCGCGGCGCGCCCCGGGCGGGCGGGCACCCGTACCAGCCGGGGGTGCGTGTCCGCCACGGGCACTGGGGTGACGGCGAGGTGATGAGCGAGGGCGACGGCAAGGTGACCGTGCTCTTCGAGTCCGTCGGCTACCGCACGCTCTCCCTGTCCGTGGTGACGGACAAGAAGCTGCTCACCGCCGCTCCCGACCGGCGCTAGGCCGGCGAGGGAGGGCGTACGGGATCGGATCCCGTCGGACGAGACCGGATGAGCCGGGGTCGGCCGGGCTCAGCGGAGGCCGTGGCTCGGGGTGGCGCCGGAAGGGAAGGGCCGAACCCTCCGCCGGCGCCACCGCCTGATCACCCGCCGGCGTCGGCCGCCACCGCTCTGGGCTTGCGTTGTCTGTGGCAACTCCAGCCCCCCCACAAGCGTGACGGCCTCCGGCGGATGCCAGCGGGGCACCCACCCCCCCTCGGTCCGGGCCGGCATCCGGCGTCCGCGCTCACGGGCACACGGACGCCAGTGGAGTGCGCAGCACGGCTGTGCCGATGGGAGACGCCCCTTCTGGCTGATCGCTGCCCACGCTAGAGGGACACGGCCCGGTCGGACCATGGCACTTGTGCACGGTCCGGCGCCCCCGGGCCGCCGATGTGCACGGGCAGTCGGCCCAGGGGCGACGACCGTGCACATCGTGCGGCGGAGCGTCCGTCGATGTGCACGGCCGGCCGGTCGCACAAGAGCCGCCCCGCGGGACGAAGCGCAGGTGGCGGGGTCCGCGGGCGGTCTCCGGCGGTGATCTCGCGTCTCCGGTGCACGGAGGCATGGCGAAGTGCACGGTGAGGGCGGGAACGCCGCCCTCACCGTGCAGTTCGCCGGTGGTTCCGCCGGTGGACGTGCCTCAGACGTCGGTTCGGCGGCGAGTGAGCTCCTCGATGAGGCGGCGGGCCAGTGCCCCCGGGCCGACGGGGTTCTCCGCGGGCCCGTCGGGCGGCGCTTCGGCGGCCTCGACGTACTTGACCAGCTTTTCGAGCGCGGCGAGCTCGCCGGCGGTCAGGACCACGCCGGTCGGCGATCTGTCCCCCAGGGCCTTCTCCGCCTCGACGCGGTAGTGGGCGTCCAGGCCGCGGCCGAAGCGCAGCGGGAAGTCCTCGGCCCCGCGCTCCGCGGCGGCGGTGTGCGGAAGGTACTCGGCCAGCCGGGACGCCAGCCCGTCCAGGTCCTCGCCGGCCTGACGGTAGGCGGGACGGGCGTCGCTGCGGCTGTCGATGTCGAGCTGGAGCGCGAGGATGAACGCGTGGACCTCCGACGGCGGAGGAACCAGGCCCATGCCCAGCCAGCGGGGGGCGGGGAGCCCGTCGGCGCGGGCGGGCCAGGGGGTCATGGTGAGCGACCAGCCGGAGTTGCCGCACCACACCAGACAGGCCTCGCCCGGGCCGCGCAGCAGCGCCTCGCGCTGGAAGCGCGGCGAGAACCCGATCACGCCGGAGACCTCGCAGCCGCAGTCGGCGTGCGGGTGACCGGCCGCGCCCGTGAAGGCCGCGACCCTGGAGACGTCGGCCACGTCGTGGGTGAGCAGGAACTCCCCCACGGCGGCCATGTAGTGGCCTATCCGCCCGCGGAGATCGCTTCGTGCGCTCCTGGCTGCCTCGTGCTGTCCGTCAACAGCAGTCACGGCACTCCGATCAGGTCGTCGAATCGGGTTGTCGTTGCCCTCCGGCCACGGCCGGCGGGCGGCGTCCTGCGGACCTCAACCATCCTCGTGGGGCCTTGACTCCCGCAAGTCCCCCGCGCCGCCCGCCCCATGACGCACAGGAACCGGTCAGTCGCTCCCCTGACCGCTGATGCCCCTCAGTTGCTCGGTGAGGAGATAGGCGTCGAGCAGGGACGTGCCGGCACCGGCCCTGGTCCGCCGGTTGGCGACGATCAGGCGCTTGGTGAGCGCGACCGCCTGCGGCTTGCGCCTCAGGACCGGCGTCAGCCACTTCTCGGTGATGGCCCGGTCGATCTCCTGGACGACCTCCACGCGCTGGACGAGGTTGAGCTTCCTGGCGGTCAGTGCGGAGAACTCCGTGCCGGTGAGCAGGAGTTCGACGATCGCCGCTTCACCGGCCAGTTCGATCAGCCGGCCCAGTCCGCCGGCCCAGGCGGGGACGAGCCGCACCATCAGCTCCGGCATCCAGAACGAGGTGGTGTCGGCGGCGATGCGCAGGTCGCAGTTGACCGCCAGGACCAGGCCGGCGCCGATCACCCGGCCGTGCAGCCGGGCGATCGTCGGGACGGGCAGCGTCTCCAGCGCCTCGCAGACGCGCCGCGCCTTGTCGATCAACGCCGTCGTCCCGGCCCCGCTGGGGTCGGAGCCGAGCGTCTCGCGCATCTCGTCGCGGTCGGCGCCCCGGCAGAAGTCGTCGCCGGCTCCGGAGAGCACCACGGCCCGGACGTCGGGCAGACGGACGGCGTGGAGGACGGCGAGCAGTTCGTCCAGCATGGCGTCGTCGAGGGCGTTGCCCGTGTCCGGGGCGTCGAGGGTGACGTGCAGGACCTTCTTCTCGTCCAGGCGGACGAGCAGCGTCTTGCAGTCGTACATGGAGGAGTTGGGGATCATGATCTCTCAGGCGAGTGCGACGGGAAGGCTGCGCGGCCGGCGGAAGACCACCCGGGGGGCCCACTGCGGGGTTCTGGCGAGGTGCAGACGGGGGAAGCGGCGCAGCAGCCCGTGCAGCAGGGTGTGGGCCTCCAGCCGTGCCAGGGGCGCGCCGAGGCAGTAGTGGACACCGCTGCTGAACGCCAGGTGCCCCTGGCGGCGGCGGTGGATGTCGAAGCTGTCGGGGTCGTTGTGGCGCTCGGGGTCGCGGCCGGCCGCCGCCACCATGAGATGGACCGTCTCATCGGCCTTGACCTCGACGCCTTCCAGCACGGTGTCGTGGCGGGCCACCCGGGTGATGACGTGCGTCGGCGGGTCGTACCGCAGGGCCTCCTCGACGGCGCCGGGCACGTCCTCCGGGTGGCGGGTGAGATGGTCCCACTGCGCCGGGTGGTTCATCAGGGCGAGGACGACCTGGGACAGCATGCTGGCGGTCGTCTCCAGGGCCGCCAACAGGACGAACAGGACGAGGTGGTAGACGCCGTCGTCGGCGGCGTCGCGGTCCCGCTCGATGCGGTCCCAGGCGACGATCCAGCGGGAGACGGGGTCGTCGCCCAGGTGGTTGCGCCGCTCGGCGATGAGCGACCGGAAGTACCGGCGCAGCCTGCCGATGGCCAGGTCCGAGTGGGCCAGCTGGCTCGCGGACGGCAGGAGTTCCTGGGTGTAGACCATGTCGCGGGTCAGCTCCCGCAGCAGCGGGTGGTCGGCCTCGGGCAGCGCGAGCCAGTGGCCGATTGTCGCCACTGGCAGTTCCTCACTGACCGTGACATGGAAGTCCCCCTCGCCGGCGTCGAGTTCCTCCTCCAGCCGGTCGAGGAGCTTGCGGGTGATCACGGTGACCGGCGCCTGGAGGTCGTCGAGCGCGGAGCCGCCGAACATGCTGCCCGCCGAACGCCGTACCCGCTGGTGCTCCTCGCCGTTGAGTGACGGCAGGGTGCGGCTCATCTCCCGCGAGGCGAGGGACGTCCAGCGGGCCGACTCCGGCTGGCGTCCACGCCAGGAGGCGTCCAGCTCCAGCCAGTCCTCCCGTGACCGCAGGACGTGGTCGCACAGGTCGTACGAGGTGACGACGTGGCCCCCCCAGGGGGCTGCGACGACCTTCCCCATCGACGCCAGCTTCCCGTAGATCGAGAACGGGTCTGCCTGCCCGCCTGCTGAGCGCAGGCGGGAGAACAGCGGTGCAATTCCTCGGCGGTCGATGGGCGGAGATATCGCCGGCTCCACGACTACTCCTTCAGGGCTCGCGGCACGCTACAGACCGCTATGCCTACCCAAGCAGTTGAAGATTCAGACAATCAGAACAGGCCATCGTGATGTGCCACTGTCACTGGCCATTGATCCAGTCCACCAGGCGGCTGAACATGCCCTTCTTGCGCCGGGGGGCCTGCGGTGAGCCGGCCGACGACGCCGTGGCGTGCAGGGGTTCGGGCGCCGCGGCGGGGGCCGCGGGCTCGGCCGCGGCCATCGGCGCGGCGGCCGGGGACCTGCGCGGGATCGGCGCCGGCGTGGTGTACCGGACCGGCAGGCTCACCAGGGAGCGGGTCCACGGGTCCTGGTTCCACGTCAGGGCGTGGAAGTCGCAGCGCAGTTCGAGGTCCGGGAGCCGCTTCATCAGCGTCTCGATGGCCTTGACCGCGATGACCCACGCCGGGTCCTTGGCCGGGCAGGCGTGCGGACCGGCGCCGAAGGCCAGGTGCGACTCGCTGTTGACCTCGTTGCGCGCCGACGGGTCGGTGTTGGCCCCCGCGAAGCTGATCAGCACCGGGTCGTGCGCGTACAGCACCTGGTTGCCCACCTTGACGTCGGCCACCGGGTAGTGGGCGGCGTAGTTGGCGAGCGGCGCGTAGTTCCAGAGGACCTCCTGCACGGCGTCCCTGGCCGAGTAGTTGCCGGTGGCGTACTTCTCGTCGCCGAGCATCAGGGCGATGCCGGTGCTGATGGCCGCGGTCAGCGGCGCGGTGCCGCCCGAGAGCATCGTGACGAGCTGGTTGCACGCCTCCTCGTCGGTCAGGCCGGCCTGGTGGGCCAGCAGCCGGGAGGTGACGTCGTCGCCGGGCTGCCGGCGCTTGAGGGCGACCAGCTCGAACAGGGCGGTGCCCAGCATGACGTCGGCGTCGGGGACGCCGGTGAAGATGCCGGTGATGCCGGCGATGATGCGGTCACCGAGCTCGGGCGGGCAGCCGAAGAGGCTGCCGAAGACCAGCAGCGGCAGCGGGCTGGTGTACTCCTGCACCAGGTCCACCTGCTTGAGCGGGCTGCTGAACTGGCTGATCAGGTAGTCGGCGACCTGCTCCGCCTGACGGCCCAGCAGCTGCTCGTCGACGAGCTTGAGGCTGTCGGTGACGGCCGGGCGCAGACGCGCGTGGGCAGCGCCGTCGGCGAACAGCGCGTTCGGCCGCCAGGCCATCATCGGCAGGGCCGGGCTGTTCGGATCCACCCGTCCCTCCTGGAGGGCCCGCCAGGTGCGCGAGTCACGGATGAACAGGTTGGAGTTCTTCAGGACCTCCAGCGCCGTGGTGTACGCGGTGACGAGCCGCACCTCGACGCCGTCGGCGATGTCCACCGTGGCTATCGGGCCCATGGCCCGCAGGTAGTTGTAGTGCGAGTCCGGGTTCGCGCCGAACGCAGGCCCGTAGAGCTTCAGGTTCTCGTGGGCCGGGCACCCAGGCGGTGGCCCACTGTTCCCGGTGTGCTGTTCCATGTGTGGGCTCCTCTTACAAACGGGTGTCGATGTAGTGGTCGATGAGCGTGATCAACGCTTCACCTGTCGACTGCCGCCGGCGGACGTCGCAGGAGACGACCGGGGTGGCCGGCGAGACGCTCAGGGCGTCGCGTACCTCGTCGAGCGGGTAGCGCCGCTGCCCGTCGAAGTGGTTGACGCCGATCACGTAGGGCAGCTGGTACTGCTCGACCAGGTCCAGGACGGCGAAGGACTGCTTCAGCCGGTCCGGCCGGGGGTCGACCAGGACCAGGGCCCCGAGCGCGCCGCGGGTCAGGTCCTGCCACAGCTCCTTGAACCGCTCCTGGCCGGGGGTGCCGAACAGGTACAGCGTCAGGTCGTCGCTGAGGTTGACCCGGCCGAAGTCCAGCGCGACGGTCGTGGTCTTCTTGCCCGGCGTCGACGACAGGTCGTCGGTCGCCGCACTCAGGTCGGTGATGGGCTCTTCGGTGGTCAGCGGCCGGATCTCGGAGATCCCGCCGATCGCGGTGGTCTTGCCGACTCCGAACGAGCCCACCACGAGAATCTTCACCGAGGTCGGCTCGGTGGTGCCAATGGTCACGCTGTCACGCTCCGATCCGTAGATGCGCTATGAGACCTGCGCGAACTCGGTCCAGGAGCTCCCTGTCCGGTGCCTCGGCCTTCGGGATGGGCGGCCTGGAAACGAGCAGGCCGTCGTCGCGCAGCTGGGCCAGGAGCACCCTGCACACGCCGAGCGGCACCCCGATCCGTGCCGCGACTTCGTGCACCGACAGCGGACCGCTGCCGAGGAGGTCCCGGATGTTCGCGGCATCCCGGTCGACGATCCGCGCGTGCAGTCCCTCGGGGGTGATGGCGACCCAGGACGTGCGGTCGAACTCCTCTTCAGGAGGCAGCGCGGCCCCTCCGGCACGCACGTAGTAGGGGACTAACGAGTTGGTCAGTTCCAGGTCGCTGCCATCGTCCATCAGGCGTTCCTCGCCATCTCTGCTGGTTCCGGCACAACGGCGCGCATCTGGATGGCCAGCGCGCCGATGTCGCCGTCCGGCTCCGCCGCGGCGGCCAGGGTCCCGCCGTCGGGGGTGGCCATGGTGACCAGCCAGCCGTGATCGAACTCGACGACGGTCTGGCGGAGTTGGGCGTTCACGTGGCGGCCCAGGAACGGGGCCGTGGACTTGCTGAGCCCCTGCAGGGCGTGCATCGCCGCGGCGAAGCTGTCGGCGACGTCCGCCGCCATTCCGGCGGAGGCGCCTCCCGGCAGGCCGTCGGGGCGCACGAGGATCGCCTGCGTGGCCAGCGGCACCGCGTCCACGATGTCGTTCAGCCGGGGCAGGACCCGGGCCTGACGGACCTGCTGGGCGCCGGCCTGCGGCCGGTACCCGCTCTGCGGCACCGACGACTCGGTGCGGGCCTCGGCGGTCAGTTCCCGGCCCAGCCGGGTGACGAGCTGCTGCATGTTGGAGCTGATCAGCTCCATGTCGACGTCGGGGCCGGCCGCCGCCGCGAGGTAGGACCGCTTGCCCGCGGCCAGGATGAAGACCCACCCGTGGTCGAACTCGATGAGGGTCTGCCGCCATTCGTCGACCTCTTGCGCGCCCACGATCGTCCCGGTCGCACGGCTCAGCGACTGCAGCCCGGCGGCGGTCGAGGCGATGGCGTTCATCGCGTCGTGGTCCAGGCCCTGGGTGGCGCCCTGGGCGATACCGTCCGCGGACAGCAGGACGAGGTGCCTGGCGTCCGGGGTGCGGTCGACGACGGACTGGAGCATCCAGGAGTAGTCCCTCACCGGCTGTCGTCTCCCTCTGATGAGCGAACGGAAAGGACACGTCCCCCGCGGGTGCCGCGCTGCAGCGCACGCAGGCTGGCGGCGACGTCCTGACGGTCGTTCCGGCTCTCCTGAACCGGTTCCGGCGCCGGCTGCACGGCCTCGGTCCCGACCTCGTTCTGCCGGGGGGCACGACGGGGCAGGCCGTGCGCTGTGGCCCTGCCGAGGTGCTGCGTCTCGTCGTCCTGGCCGGGCTCGGGCGACGGATTCGTGGGCGGGGTCTGGGCGGCGATGAGCTCCTCCGTCAAGAGTTCACGGGGCAGGCGGACGACCGCACGGACACCGCCGTACGCCGATCGGCCCATGACGTCGACCGTGAAGCCGTGCTGGGCGGCCAGAATTCCCATGGCCGCGAATCCGGTACGAGGCGGATTGCCCAGGTCGGCGAGCGCGACACCCATTTCCCCACTGAGGAGCTGGGCGGCGCGGTTCCTTTCCTCGTAGTCCATTCCGACACCCATGTCGTCGATCTCGACGCACATACCGTTGTGCACGTTCTCGAACTGGACGTACACATTGGTATTGGGGTTGGAGTAGTCCGTGGCATTGTGCAGGAGTTCCGCGATGGCATGCGAGACCGCGGGAACGGCGGCCGCTTTCAGCCCCAGGGTCGGGGAATTCATGACATTGATGCGGTCGTACCCCTGGAGCGACGACTTCGCACCCTGGGCGACCTCGTAAAGGGTCGCCGGGCTGCGCCGCCGGCCGAGGGATCCGCCGCAGATCACGGAAATGGTCTGCAGGCGGCGCAGGGTCTGCCGGACCGCGTGGGACACCCGCATGAGGTCGAAGAGGACCGGGTGATCGCCGTACTTGCGCTCGATCTTCTCCAGTTCCGTCACGCTGCCGACGGTCAGTGTCTGCAGCGTGTGGGACCAGGCCTTCATGATCTCCTTGGCGCGCGCCTCGGCGTCCAACTCGGCCTGCTGCAGGTCGGCCTGACGTCCGGCCAGCAGGTTTTTGTGGTCCTGCTGGAGGCGGAAGTACTCGCCCTGCAGACTTTCGTGGGACTGCCGCAGGCTCAACAACTCCTGGCGGTGCTGCCCGATGGTTCTGTCCTTGCCGCGCTCCCGCCGCCGTACTATGAGGCCCCCCACCACGACCACGACGACCAAGACGCCCAGCAATACGTATGCAAATGCACTCATGGAACTCTTTCCTGGCGTAAAGCCCGCTGCAAGCCGAAGGTGGAGCATCCTTACTGGTGTGCAGTTCAAACAAGGTGACGCGTCTGACTGCGTGTACAGGGACGGCGAGGATCACCGACCAGGTACAAGATCCAAGTGGATCATGATCACAGGTTTGAAGATGCTACCACTGGCATAGTCACCCTTCACCCGGCGCGAGATGCCCCAATTAAGACCCTTCGCGAGGTATTCCGGTTTGTCCCGGAATTTGTGGCAGCCGTCCGATGAAAGGCCGATGGACACCAGGCTACGGGAGCAATGTTGCTCCCGTAGGTGGGCGGTTGTCGGCCGATTGGCAACCGAATTCGGGCGCTTCCGGGCAGGAGCAGTCGGGAGTCGCCGCCCGCCCTTACCGTCGGGCCGGAAAGATCCCGCCGAGCCGCGCCCTGCGCGCGCCAAGATTCACCCGATCGAGTGAGGCCCGTCCGCTTCCTGACATCTCCCGGCTCCGCAGCGAGAGGCAGAGGGTACCCCCGTGGCCCCCCGAACTCCCCGCGACGCGCCGAGGCGTTACTGTCGGGCGGTTGCCGTCGGAGAGTGAGGGGAGGGTGCATGTCCACGCTGGGCTACCTGGTCGACAAGAAGCCGGCGCTTCGCCTGAGGTATGTGGTGCCGAGCCAGGCCGGCCGGCACGAGCAGCAGCGCGTCACCTCCGTCACCCCGCTCGAACCGGGCGCACAGGTGGACGTTCGGCCCGGGACACTGGTGCTGGTCGACGTCCCGGCGTCCGCCCTCTCCCGCCAGGCGACCGCCCAGTTGACGACGCTCGTCGCACGGCTGGCCGCGATCCGCGACACCGCCCTCGCGCTCCGGGTGCCGGAGAAGATCGTCCCCGACATCCCCGACCAGCTCTGCCGGCAGGCCGAGCGGGTGGCCGTCCCGCTGCTCAGCAGCTCGGCCCCGCTCCGCGCGTGGGACGGGATCAACGGCGACCTGAGCCGGCAGCGGGCGCTCGTGGCCGAGGAGCAGACCGAGCGTCTCGAGCGCCTGCTGGCGCTGGTGCCCACCCGGCTGGGCGACACCGGCGCCGTGCGCCAGATCGTCGACTGGCTGGCGATCGCCCTCGACGCGGACGTCATGGTCTGGTCGAAGTCCCGGGGCGTCGTCACCGCCTCGTCCGACAGCGCGCGTCTGCGGCTGGCGCATCTGGTGATCGGTGAACCCGCCGAGGATCTGGCGGAACTGGGGCTCGTCGGCATCGCCGACGCACGGCTCGTGGCGGTCTCGCCCGGCGACCCGGAAGAGGCCAAGCTGGCGGTGGGCGCGCGCCGGCCGCTGGACGCCGCCGCGTCGTCCCTGATCCAGCACGCGGCCCGGATCCTGGGTTTGTGCGACCGTGCCGCGAGGGACCAGACCGGCCCGGTGCCGCGGTCGGTCCGGCACGCGGCCTTCCAACTGCTCATGCGCGCCGACGTGGTGATGGCACAGGTCGTGTACCAAGGTGCCACCAAGACGTTCCTGGACACGCCCGCCGCGACGGTCCACGTCGTCGACACCGGGCCGCACGACCGTGAGCCGACCCTGCGCTGGTGCGAACACCGGCTGGACAAGCTGGCGCTGGTGACCGCCTGTCCGGGCAAACCGAAACACATCCTGGTCCTGGTCCCGGAACGCAGCGCGGAGCAGGCCGGCAGGGCGCTGCGCGACATGATCGCCGTCCGCGACGGCCACCTGATGGGCGTGGGTCAGCCGCATCCGCTGGAGCAGACGGCCGTCGGCTACGGCGAGGCGCTCAACTCGGTGCGCAAGGCGCCCAGATCGGCGGACCGCATCTGCGTGGGCGGGAGCGACGCGAAGCTCGCGCCGCTTCTTCCCCGGCGCGCCGCGCAGGCATGGGCGCGGGACCTCGTCGGTCCGCTCTTCGCTCCGCCGTCCGGCAAGCGGGAGGCAGAAGAACGCGCGTATCTGCTGGAGACGGTGCCGATCGCGCTCAGCTTCAAGGGCACGGAGGCCGCCGCGGCCCTCGGCGTCCACCGCAACACCGTCGCGCAGCGGCTCAGCCGGGCGGAGCAGCTGCTCTCGCTGGATCTGCGCACCTCCATCAACAACCGCATTCTCGTCCTGCTCGCGCTGGAACTGCTGGCGCTTCCCGCCGAGGACGCGGACGCCCCGGATGCGGCGAGGAGACCGGGCGGACCGGCCGGCCCGGGCGAACCGGTCGCCTTCGAGGACCTGTTGGGGAACGCGTCCGCCGCGGCCATGTTCCGGGAGTGGGCGGAGGAGCGGCTGACGCCCGTCCGGGCCGATCAGCGGGATCTGACGGAGACCCTGCGGGTCTGGCTCGAGTGCAACCTCAGCACCAAGGAGACGGCCCGGGCGCTCGGAGCCGGCATCACCACCGTCCGCCAGCACACGCGGGACGCCGCGCTGCAGCTCGGCATGGACTTCGCACCCGCGCCGCGGGGCATGCACGACGCGGATGTGGCCACCGTCGCGGACATCGGCCTGGCCCTCCACATCCTCTACGGCCGGCCGCATCTGCATCAGCCGACGAGGGTCGACGGCCCGGCAGCGGGCTGACGTCCGGGCCGGTCCCGGTGGACGGCCCCGCGCCCCGGCCGGGTCGCCGGCGGGGCGCGGGGTGGGACCGGGGAGGGGAAAGGGACGGATCAGTGCCCCTGCCCGTTGTTGCCGGACAGCGCGTCGGGCGTGAGCGGGCTCATCGCGGTGGCGTCGCGGGGGACGAGCTGGAAACCCTGCCAGTGCATGGGCATCGGGCTCTGGTCCTCGTCGCGCGGGACGTGGTGGAAGCCGACGTTGACCCACATCACCGGGTGGGTGAGGGTCTCGCCGTTCGTCCATCTGTCGACCGACGTGCCGCGCCCGGCGCACGCGGGGTCGCTGTTGCCGCTGGCCAGTTGCTCGCAGGCCCGGTACTGCGCGAAGTACACGTCCTTCGAGGTGTAGACGTGGGCGTCGTAGTGGTCGGAGTGCTGCTGGACGAGCTCCCAGGACCGCGGGTGCAGGTCGCTGTTGCGGCCCGCCGTGGACACCACCCGCCACCAGCGGCGCAACGCCGAGGTGGCGGCCAGCTCCTTGGTGACCGGCGTCATCGCCGTCCTCAGGATCGCCGAACCGCTGCCCCGGCCCGCCTTCTTGGTGTCGTACTGCTCGACCTTGGCCCTGGACGAGCCGTCCAGGGCGAAGTCCAGCCGCCAGAAGACGGAGTGGTAGTGACTGGTGGCCCGGTCGTGGTCGCCCTTGCCGATCGGCCAGCCGGTGCCCTCGCCGCTGTAGTCGCTCGGCGAGAGGTCCCCGGTGGCGCCGACCTTGGCGGTGATGGTGCCGTCGTCGGAGAAGTTCCACTGCGTCACGTACTCGTACCAGCCGAGCTGGGAGACGGAGAAGACCACGAGGTCGCTGCCCTGCGCGGTGTACTTCTTCGGGTTGCCGGCGGCGTCGTAGTCGTCGCTGCGGTAGGCGTAGCCGTGGGGGGCGGTGGTGACGCACAGCGCCCTGACGTTCTGCTCCTGCCCCGGGACGTACGCGGAACTGATGGTGCCGCCGGGGCACTCGGAAGGGCCGATGTCGACGGCGGTGTTGCCGAAGCCGATGTCCGACAGGTCGTTGTACTCCACCGACCCGGAGTCATAGGGGACGTCGACCTGGGCGAGTGCCGCCGAGGCCAGCACGGCGATCGGCTTCGGCTCCTTCTTCGGCTGGTAGGCGATCTTCTCCAGGACCAGCCCCTTGGTGCCGCTGATCCGCCAGCACATGGTCCATGTGGTGCCGCTGGGCAGCGTCCTGGTGATGGGCCGCGCGGTGCCGCAGGTGGCCGCCGCGGGAGGGGCCGGCGTCGTGGTGGCGCGGGTGGACGGCCCCGTCGCGGCCGCGCGTGGGGCGGCCGCCGCGCGGCCGGTCATGGCCCCGGTGAACAGGGCGGGCAGCAGCAGGAACGCCGAGGCCGCGCCGAACGCGCGGTGGGCGGTGAGGATACGCATGATTGCCTGGTTCTCCGCTCTCGTGGATCCGGCTCAGGGATCCGGCTGGATGGTTCCGGCTCTGGGATCCGGCTCAGTGGGTCCGGCTCAGTGGATCCGGCCGACGGTGCGGTCGCTGAGGTCGATGACGTAGTCCGTCGTGTCGATCCAGGGACCGTTCCCGACCTGGGTGAAGAGCCGGACGCAGCGGTTGGTCCCGCACTTGTCCAGGCCGGCGGGCGCGGACTGCTCACCCGTGCTGAAGGACATGCCGCGCAGCCGGAGCTGGTCGGGCGAGGTGAGGGTCCGGCCCTTCGTGGCGGCGCTGAAGTCGGTCCGCAGTCCCTGGCCGAGGGGATCCTTGATGAGCAGCGCGGCCGCCTGCCGGGTCTCGTCCCGGGACGGCGGCGGCTGGACGCCGGTCGCCGTGTCGGTGCGTTCCACCGTCCCGGTGTCCAGGTTCACGGTCTGCTTCACGAGCCGGTCGTGCCCGTAGTCGTAGGACAGCACCTCGACGCGGCGCGGGCCGCCGGGCGCGTCGTCCGGCGGGTCCACCAGATCGGTGTCCAAATACTCCGCGCCCTGGGTGCCCTCCGCGGTGCGGAAATCCCGCGGTGTGCCGTGGCTCAGCGCGATGGACCTCGCCCGGTCGACCTCGGCCTTGGTCAGTGGCCCGTCCCCGGTCTGCGGTCCCTGCGGCGCGGCGTCCTCGGTCACGGCGGCGCTGCCGGCGGCGCCGTGCCCCGGCCGTGCCGCGGAGGCGGTGCCGTCCGAGCCGCCGCCGTGCGCCGAGGCACCCCGCGGCAGCGTGACGGCGATCATCGCGACGGTGGCCGCGACGGCTGTTGCGGCGCCCCACAGCGCCCGCCTGAGCGTGCGTGCCCTCGCTCCGTCCTGCTGTCCGGAACGGTGGTCTTCCCCCTGCTCTGTCACCTGTGACTCCCCTGTGTGTGGTGCGGTCACTGAGGCAGATGCGGACGAGGCCCCCGGGGTTGTCCCGGTTCCGTCACACGCGCGGGACGCCAACCTCCCTTCGGGAAGCCGGAGTTGAGGACCACACCGAGGACTCCCCGCCGAGGGGCCGCCGACACCCTGGGTCGGGCGCCCCGCACCGTCCGTCGCCGCGCGGACCCGGTCGCCTGGGTCACATCCGGTCGGACGAGGAGCCCGGGGACAGCGCAGGGCGTGACCGACGTCACGCGAATCGGGCATATCCGATGGAATGGGGCGAGCCGGGATGTGGTTGAGCGGTAAACCAACCCACCCCGTCCCCCAGGGAGCATGACATGGGCCTCTTCAACCGCAAGACCACCGCCGCCGCCCCGGCGACCCCGGCACCCGCCGCCGCTGCCACGGCCACGGCCACCGCCGACCTCACGCACCTGACCGGTGACTACGTCATCGACACGACGCACAGCGAGATCGGCTTCTCGGCGCGGCACGCGATGGTGACCACCATCCGCGGACGCTTCACCGGCTACGAGGGCACGCTGCATCTCGACGGCGCCAACCCCGCCGCCTCCTCCGCGGCGCTCACCATCCAGGTCGCCAGCATCGACACCGCGCTGGCGGCGCGCGACGAGCACCTGCGCAACGGCGACTTCTTCGCGGCGGACGAGTTCCCCGAGATCACCTTCCGCAGCACGGGTGCCGAGCAGGTCGACGACGAGACCTACCGGATGCACGGCGACCTCACGGTCAAGGGCATCTCCCGGCCCGTCTCGATCGACCTCACGCTCAACGGTCAGGTCACCGACCCGTACGGCAACGTCCGCGTCGGTTTCGACGGCTCCGCCACCGTCAGCCGTGGTGACTGGGGTCTGACCTACAACGCGGCCCTGGAGGGCGGCGGCGTCCTGATCAGCGACAAGGTCAAGCTCACCTTCGACATCTCCGCGGTCAAGCAGGCCTGACCCGGTTCCGCCGAAGCAGTACGGCCCGGCGGCGGCGCGAAGACGCACCGCCGCCGGGCCGTGTGCTGTGGCCCCCCGGTCCCGGGGTCACTCCCGGGGGTGGTCCTCGTCGTCCGGCGACGGGACCGGCGGCGCGGCCGGGGCGGCCCGGGTGTCCGACTGGGCACAGGGCGTCGACCAGCCCTCGTCGTGACGCGCCCACTCCCCGTGCCGGTCGAAGCCGCAGTCCCGCAGCTTGCGGTCGACCTCGACCGGCGGCCGGCCGCCGTGCGGCTCACGCCCGGACACCGTGACGACGACGGAGTCGACCTCGCCACGGTCAGGGTGATCGTTCAGGCTCTCCACGGCGAGATGCCACTGCCCGTTCGCGTACTCCACCCGCGCCCGGTACGGCGGCACGCCCCGGTGGTCCGCCATCGCCGCGTCCGCCCGGTCGCCTTCGGGCGCCGCTTCGTCCGCGGCCCGCTCCCCCGGTTCACCCCCGGGGTCCCATCCGGCGTCCGCCGGCGGCGCAGGGCGCTCGGGCGCGGCATGGGATACGGGCTCGGCCACGGCGATCTCCTTCTGGTCCGGTCAGCAGACCGTGTGCCCACCCTTACGACCCGCATGCGCGGCCATCGGGCTGGGCCCGGATCCGATGAGCGCGCGCGAGCCCGACGTGCGTCAGCCGAGGAGCCGCCGTCCGGAGCCGGTCAGGTGATCAGCCCCGCCGTGGTGACAACGCGCCGTCGGCGACGCCGAGACCCCTCTGCCGGGAAACCGAGGACCGGCCGCTCCACCCCGCACGCTCCAGGCCGCCCGCCCCGTGCGCCTCAGCGCGCCGCCGCGGACAGCAGCACGTCCACGAGGCGGTCCGCCGCGTCCGGGCGGCCGTGGGCGCGGGCCCGCTCGGCCATGGCGGCGCGGCGCGCCGGGTCGTTCAGCAGCGGACCGGCGGCCTGGACCAGGGTCTCGGGCGTCGGGTCGCCGACCAGGGCGACGGCCGCGCCGGCCTCCTCCAGGTGCCGCGCGTTGTGCGTCTGCTCGTTGCCCGCGGACGTGGCCAGCGGGACGAACACCGCCGGCTTGCCCAGCGCCGTCAGCTCGGCGAGCGTCCCCGCGCCGCTGCGGGAGATCACCACGTCGGCCAGCGCCAGGACGTCGGGCAGTTCGCCGCTGACGAACCCGGTGAGGTGGTAGCGGGCGGCCAGATCCGGCCGCAGGGCCGCCGCGGCGTGCCGCAGGGCGTCGACATTCGCCGGCCCCGCCTGGTGGATGACGTTCGCCCGTTCCAGCAGCCACGGCAGCGCGCCCTGCACGAGCTGGTTGATCTGCTGCGAGCCCTGCGCGCCGCCGGTGACGTAGACGGTGGGCAGCCGCCGGTCGAAGCCGTGCAGCCCCAGCCCGTGGACGGCCTTGTCGGCGTGACCGGTCAGGACCTCCGGGCGCACGGGGTTGCCGGTCACCACCGCGATGTTCCGCACCGCTTCCGGCAGCAGGAGCAGGGAGGACTCCGACGAGACCGCGATGCGGGTCGCCGAGCCGGCCAGTTTCCGGTTCGCCAGTCCGAGCCGGACGGTCTGCTCGTGCAGCACGAGCGGCGCCTTGCACATCCGGGCCGCCATGCCTGCCGGAACGGCCACGTAGCCGCCGGTGGCGAGCACCACGTCGGGCCGGAAGTCGGCGACGATCCTGCGGGCCTGCACCACGCCGAGCGGCACCCGGGCCATGTCCCGGACGTTCGCGGGCGAGACCATCCTCAGCGGGTTGCTGGCACGGCGGATCTTGCCGGTGGCGACCGTGGTGAACGCGATGCCCTCGGCCGGGGCGACGCGCGCCTCCAGGCCCTCGGGGGTGCCGATCCACAGCACGTCGAGCGCTCCGCCGTCGGCCGCCAGGCGGGCCTGGAGCGTTCTGATCGCGGTGAGCGCGGGGTACGTGTGGCCGCCCGTACCTCCCCCGGTGACGATCAGGCGGAAGGGACGCGAGGCGGCAGCGGCAGCACTATTCACCCACCGCACCCTACTGGCTCGGGCCCCTCCGCCCGGACGCACCGGCCGCCGCCCTCGCGACGGCCGGCCGCGGCGGCGTCACGCGCGGGTGACGGAGACGCCGCCGAGCAGCCCCCACGCGTCGACGCGGACCGTCGGGCCGCCCTCGCGGGTCGGGCCGTCGTCCTTCACCCCGCCGAGGCGGATGCCGTGCACCTCCACGACGACGTCCGCGCGGACCTTGAGGCGGACGCCGCCGATCAGGCTCAGCTTGGTGATGCGCAGCTCCGCGCCGTCCGGGATGTCGACGTCCGTGAGGTCGACGTCGGCCCCTCCGATGAGGGACGCGGTGATCGTGCGCTCGTGCAGGGTCGCGTCGCCGCCGAGTCGGTGACCGCCTATCAGGCTGACCTTGACGTCGGTCTTCTCCGGGCTGCTGGCGTCTGTCTTCGTCATGGGAAGAAGGTACGGCCGCCGCCGAGCGGTCCCCCAGTGCACGGCGTCCACCCTTTCGCATGACACATGTCATGGTCCCGGCAGCGCGGCGCGAGGAAGGCGCGCGACGCGTGCCGGGGTTCCGGGTCTTCAGGGGGTGAACAGCCGCCAGTTCCCCTCGGAGATCACGTCGACGGCGCCGTCGACCACGGTGAGCGCGGTCTGGTCGTCGAGGGCGTACCCCGGTACCGAGAGGGCGGCCGCCCACTGTTCGGCGTCGGCCATGGAGTTCTCCGGCAGGTCGGGGTGGTCCAGATGCGGGAACATCGCGAAGTCGACGACACCCAGGCCCGCGTCGCCGCCCGCCGGCGGTTTCCAGCCGACGAACTCCTCCCCGACCTGCGGGGCCATCGCCATGCTGCCGCCGCTCACCCCGAGGTAGACGGTGTCGCGCAGCGACGGGAAGAGGTCGGCCAGCCCGGACTCGCGCATCCAGTGGGCCAGGTACAGCGCGTCGCCGCCGCCCACCAGCAGGGCGTCCGTCTCCTGGACCAGGGGCACCCAGAGGTCGGCGTCGAGGCTGGGCAGTGCGGTGAGTTCCAGCACGCCCAGCGACTTCCAGCCCAGGTCGGACATGGGGGTGCTGGCACGTCCGCTGATCTGCCGCCAGGCCGCTCCCGGGCCGCCGCTCATCGCGTACGCCGCCGTGGGAACGCAGAGCGCCGTGCACTCCTCGATCCTTTTGCCCAGGAGGTCGACCAGCGTCGTGCGGATGCTCGCGTTCTTGACGCCGGCGGAAGTGAGGAGAAGCTTCATCGTGCCCGCCCTGTTCGGATCGTCGCCTGCCCGGCGCACCGGACCTTGTGTGCACCCTAGGGGGCGTCACTGACAGAGCGGGGCGCCCGGGCCGGGGCGCGGGTCAGCCGGTGGCCAGCACCCGTTCCAGCGTGGCGTACCCCGCCGGCTCCCAGGTCGGCTTGCCGCCGGGCAGACCGAGTCTGCCGTTGCGCCCGATGACGATGAGGTTCAGGGCGCGCAGAACGGCCCAGCCCCGGGCCCGGGTGAAGGTGGCCTGGTCGGCGCGCCCGTAGGCGTCGAAGAACCGGCCCACCGTGCCGGCGGGCAGCAGGATCCAGGCGGCCGACAGGTCCGTCGCGGGGTCGCCTCCGCACATCTCGCCGAAGTCGACGACCCCGGCGAGCGTCCCGTCCCGCACGACGACGTTCGCCGGGTGCAGGTCACCGTGGAGCCACATGGGCGCGTCCTGCCAGGCCGGCGCCGCGAGGGCCTTCTGCCACACCGCCCGCGCCGCGTCGGCGTCGGGGTGGTCCGGGAGGACGTCGTCGAACCAGCCGTCGACGCCGTGCAGGCCGGCCAGCGGGATGCCGCGCGACGGATTGACCGGGGCGTCGGCGGGGGCGCGGTGGTGCAGGGCCGCAAGGAACGCCGCGAGGAGGCCGGCCGCCCCGACGCGGGTGACCGGCGCGCGGTCGGCCGGGACGCCCTGGACCCAGCGCGCGATCGTCCAGGTGTGCTCGAACAGGCTGGAGGGTCGGCCCTCCCGTACCGGTGTGGGTGTCGGCAGCGGCAGACGTCCGGCGAGCGCCGGAAGCCACGTCCGCTCGGTCTCCAGCAGCGCCGGCGCACGCTCGGTACGCGGCAGGCGAACGGCCAACTCGTCACCGAGACGCCACAGCTGGTTGTCCCAGCCGCCGTCGACGGCACGCAGCTCCAGATCCGCGAGATCCGGATGCTGGTCCCGCAGCAGCGCCCGCACGAGGTCCTGGTCATACGTCAACGCGTCCACCGACGATCTCCGATCACTGGCCGGGCAGGCACGCTAGCACCGGCGGACGTGGCGGGCGGCGCGAGGCGTCACGCGGACCGGGCCGGGGCCTCGGGCGGGCTCGGCAGCGTCCGTCCCAGCCGGGCCAGCGGGGACAGGGCCATCAGCACCGGCGACAGCAGCATGCCCGCGGCGGTCGCCAGGAGGCTGGGGCGCGTCCCGCACTCCCCCGCGAGGAAGCCGCCGAGCAGCGAGCCGAGCGGGGCCGTCCCCATGCCGACGAAGGTGATCGTCGCGGCCGCCCGGCCCTGCATCCCGTCCGGCGTGACGGTCTGCCGGACGGCCATGATCGTGACGTTCACCAGCTGCCCGAGGGTCCCGAACACGACGTTGATCGCGACGAGTTCGGGCACCGTCACCGCCGGGGGGCCGTGCAGCGCGGGCACCAGCAGGAAGGCTCCGTCGCCGAGGGCCGCCGCGGACACGAGCACCAGGCCGTGCCCGAAGCGGCCCGGCAGGCGGGCGGCGAGGAGCGAGCCCAGCAGGGCGCCCGGCCCCGGCGCCGCGAGTGCCAGGCCGACCGCGGCGCCGGGCAGGTGCAGATCCCGCGGCAGGAACAGCAGGTAGACGGTCATCGTCGCCGCGAAGAACAGCTGGAAGGCGGCGGACGCGAGGCACACCGTCCGCAGGGACGGGTCACCGGCGACGAAGCGCAGACCCTCGCGGATCTGCCGCCGGACAGGCGGGCGGCGGGGCTCGGTGCGCGGGTGTTCCGGGACGGCCTCGGGGCGGGCGATCCGCCGGATCGACAGGAACGACAGCGCGAAGAACACCGCACTGGAGGCGAGGGCGACGGGCGCCGACAGCGCGGAGACCAGCAGGCCGCCGAGGGCGGGACCGCCGATCTGCGCGGCGGACCGGCTGCCCTCGAGCGCGCTGTTGGCGCCCACCAACTGGTCGCGCCTCACCAGCCGCACCAGGGAAGCCTGGTACGCCACGTCGAAGAACACCGACAGCGACCCCACGACGAAGGCGACCGTGAACAGCGCCGGCAGCCCGAGCGCGCCGAGGAGTCCGGCCACGGCGGCCGCGCCCAGCACGAGCGCCCGGCCCGCGTCCATCACCACCATCAGCAGGCGGGTCCGCCACCGGTCGACCCACGCGCCGGCGAAGAGCGACAGCAGCAGGATCGGCGCCTGTCCCACCGCGCGCAGCGCCCCGAGCCGGCCGGCCCCGGCGTCCAGCGTCAGCACGGCGAAGAGCGGCACCACCACCAGGGTTGTCTGCTCGCCCAGCTGGGAGACCGTCTGGCCGAGCCAGAGCCGGCGGAAGTCGCCGTCCCGCCGCAGGCGTGCCGGGTCTGCTCGCCCCGGACGGGACGCGGGTTCGGCGGATTGCACGGATTCAGCGGAGGCACGGCGCGGCACGAAAACCCCTGGAACGGCCGAGGACGGAACCGCCGCCCGATGTCCGTCGGTTGCGCCGACGGTGGCGGGCGGCGGGAAGGGAAGGTTCGGTGCCGCGTATCTCAGGCAGCACACGATGACGGGCCGTTCACGGCCGCGGACGTCAACGTGTGCTCGGACGACCGGGCATGTCCTCGCTCCTCGGGGGGTCACATGCTGCGGGCCCACCCTAGCTCCGGCCCCGAGCGGGCCCCAAGCCTTTTTGGCGGGGCAACCATGAGCCGCGCCCCGGAACTCAGCCCGGAATATCGGGAGATGACGGCCGGACACACACTCCGGCAGCGCGCGCACGGCGGGCCCAGGACCCGGGCGGGTCCCCGACCACGGTGACGTGCGCGCCCTGCCCGGCCAGTTGCAGGATCAGCGGCCACGCCAGGTCCGCCAGGATCCGGGGGTCGCCGTCGAGCGCACGGGCCCAGTCGTCCAGATCGACCGTGATCGCGCCCTGTGGCGGTTCCACGGTCACGGACGGGCCTGCCCCGTGGCCGCTGTCCAGCACCAGGCGCCGGTTGGCCGCGAGCAGGTCGACGGGGCGCGGTCGCCGTCCGCTTCCGCCGCCGGTGAGGGCTCCCGCGACGGCCCGTCCGGCGCTGCGGGTGACGTCGGCCAGGTCGTCCATGGTCGGCGCCACGAAGTACCCGTCGATGTCGCTGTCGAGGATCCCGCTGATGGGGCCGCGGAAGTCGGCGCCGTAGCCGTCGTCGGTGAACTCGGTGGCGAGCAGGCGGGCTTGGGGGAAGCGCCGGCGCAGCATGCCGAGCAGCAGGGCGCTGCTGGGTGGCACGAGCACGATGTCGGCGTCCGGTCCGGCGCGGCGGATGTCGACGACGATGTGACCGGGGCCGAGGCGCTGGGCGAGGGCTTCACGGGCGGATCGCCGGAGTTCGATGGCCGTGACGACGACGACCGGCCGGATTCTGGTGGCCTCGCCGGTCAGCGGCTCGCTCGGGCCCACGTCGTTCCTGGTGGCGGGAAGCGCGGGCCCGCCGGGCGTGCCGGGCGGGCCCGGCCGGCGGGCTTCGGGCGGGTCCGCGTGGTCTCGCTGCTCGTCGGAAGCCATGGCGTCCAAGACGCGGCCCGCAGCGGGACCGGTTCCTGACGGCCCGGCCGACGGCCGGCCGCTGCTGCCGGCCCGGCGGGCGCGGCGGTGGTCAGCCGCGGTCCCGGATCGTCGCGGCGGCCCGGTGGAGTTCGGCGAGGACGGTGCGGACGGCCCTGCGGGCGGTGCGTTCGGGCCGGTGGAGGACGTCGATGTGGCGCCGGGCGTGCACCCCGCTCAGCGGCCGGAGGACGACGTCGGGGTGCGGGCGCGTGGTCCAGCGGGGCATCAGCGCCAGTCCGCCGCCGGTGGCCACGGCCTCGGCGACCACCGCGAAGTCGTTGATCCGGTGGACGACGTGGAGCCGGCGGTCGGCGACGCTGCCGATGGCCTCGATGGTGGCCATCAGCGGGAATCCGTCGTGGACGGCGATCCACGGCTGGTCCGCCACGTCGCGCGGGGTCAGCCGCGGCTTCGCCGCGAGGCGGTGACCGGCCGGAAGGGCGACGTCGAGGGGTTCGTGCAGCAGCGTGCCGGCGGTGACCGTGCGCGGCCAGGGCGGGGCGTGGTCGAGGCGGTGTGCGAGGACCAGGTCGTGGTCGCGGGTCAGGGCGGGGAAGCGGTCCTGGGCGACGTCCTCGTCGGCGAGCGCGAGGCGGGGGCTGTCGTCGCCGTCGAGGGAGCGGAGCAGCAGCGGGAAGAAGGCGGAGGCGGCGCTGTGGAAGGCGGCCAGCGACACGGCTCCGTCGGCCCGCTCGGCGAAGTCGGTGACGGTGTGGCGGGCCCGGGCCAGGGCGCTCTCCACCTCGATGGCGGCCGCGGCCAGGGCCTGTCCGGCGTCGGTCAGCACCACGCGGCGTCCGGCGCGTTCGGTGAGGGGGACGGGGATCGAGCGCTGCAGCAGCCGCAGTTGCTGCGAGATCGCGGAGGGGGTCACGTGCAGGGCCTCGGCGACCGCGCTGACGCTGCCGAGGTCTCCCAGTTCGCGCAGGATGCGCAGCTGCCGTTCGTCCACCCCCGACAGTGTAGGGCTGCTACACCGTCGGTTTAGATGTTGGTCCTGGCCTTCAAGGTCCGTGGTGGTGCAGCGTAGGAGCATGCAGCTTGCCCGCCGCACGGATGCGGTTCTTCTTCTGGTCGCGCTGGCCTGGGGGTCCAGTTACCTCGCCGCCAAGACCGCCACCGCCGCGCTCCCGGTGCTGACCGTGCTGTTCGCCCGGTACGCGATCTCCGCGCTCGCGTGCGGCGCCCTGGTCGTCTCCCGCCGCCGGACGCACGGGCCGTCCCGGCACCGGACCCGCGGCTGGACGCGCGACGAGGTCCGGCTCGGCGCCCTGCTGGGCGTCACCCAGGCGGCGGTACTCATCCTGGAGACCTATGGGGTGGCGCACACCAGCGCCGCCAACGCCGGTCTGATCATCAGCCTGACCATCGTGCTGACGCCGCTGCTGGACCGCACCGGCGACCGCCGCCTGCCGTGGACGTTCTTCCTGGCCGCCGGCGTGTGCGTACTGGCCGTCGGACTGCTCACGTCCAGCACCGGGTTCCACGCGCCGCGGCTCGGGGACGTGCTGGTGCTGGCCGCCGCCGTGGTCCGGGCCGGGCACGTCGCGCTGGTCGGGCGGCTGACGGCGGGCCGTGCCGTCGACCCGCTCCATCTGACGACCGCGCAGACCGTCGTCGGCTCGGCGCTGTTCCTGGCGCCCGCGGCCGCCCACACGTCCGTACTCGTCCACAGCACTGCCGCGACCTGGCTCCAATTGGTCTATCTCGCCCTGTTCTGCAGCGTGTTCGCGTTCGTCGCCCAGACGTGGGCGGTGCAGGGCACCTCCGCCAGCCGTGCCAGCCTGCTCCTGGGCACCGAACCGATCTGGGCCGTCGCCATCGGCATCACGCTCGGCGGCGAGCGGCTCACCTGGTGGGCCACCCTCGGCGCCGTCCTGATGATCGCCGGCACCTACTGGGGCCAGTCCATCGAACGCACCCACCGCGCCACGCCTCCGGCCGCCCCGGCCGTCCGGGACCAGCGCCCCCTCATGACCCCCACCGGCAGCCCGTGACCGCGCGGCAACGGATTTCCGCCGCGGCCCGACACACCACCGGGCATCCTCCGACCGGTTTGCTCTCAGCTGGAAGGCGCCGGCTTTCACCCGCGGGCGGCCGCATCACCGAACTCCCCACTCGGCATTCCGATTGCCGCCCCGATGTCTGGAATGCCAGGCGATTTCACGGCAGCGGGAACGAATGCCGCACCGGCGTGGAAAAGGCGGTTGGTTGCGAGGCGATGAACCCGATGATCTACTTGCACGCTGAAGTGGATGCCGCAGGTGGCGGCCGTCCATGACCACGATGCGGACAGGTCGCCCGGCCGGCAGCCGACCTGACGCATCGCCAACCCGGTTGCGAACAGCGTGTGTTGGGCTGGTGAAACCCGGCCTTTCCACCCGGAGGACACACCCCGGCGTTTGGTCTAGATGACCGGTCGTATTAGTGTGACGGAAGGTCGAGGTCCACGCCCTGCGCGTCCCTGACGGCGACCCGGTGCGCGGAGAACCCGGCCTTCCCTTACTTGTGAACTCCCCCCGAAGGATCAGCATCTTGCACAAAAGGAAAACGCGGCGCCGCCGTCTGTCCATCGCCATAGCGATGGGGACGCTGGCCGCGGGCGGCTTCGCCGTCCTGCCGATCACCGCCCAGGCCCATACGACGAACGGCGCCGCGAGCACCTCCGACACCGCCCGCCAGCAGGAGTTCACCTCCGCGGCCGCGGAGTACCACATCCCGGCGGATGTGCTGCTCGGCGTGGCGTACCAGGAGTCGGCGTGGGACGCGCACGGCGCCCAGGCCAGCACCGACGGCGGCTACGGCCCCATGCACCTGACCGACGTGACCCCGGCCATGATGGCGGGCGGCGACGCCGGCGCCGCCGGGCGCAGCGACCTGAAGTCGCTGGCCGCGGACCCGGCGTTGCACACCCTGCAGGCGGCCGCCAAGCTGACCGGCCTGTCCGAGGACACGCTCCGCAAGGACCCCGCGGCGAACATCCGCGGCGGCGCGGCCCTGCTGGCGTCGTACGAGAAGCAGGTCACCGGTGGCACCCCGGCGGACGCCGCCCAGTGGTACGGCGCCGTCGCGCGCTACAGCCAGTCCCCGCAGAAGCAGGGCGCGTCGAGCTTCGCCGACCGCGTCTTCGGCACGATCCGCGGCGGCGCCGGCACGACGACCGAGGACGGCCAGCGGGTCCGGCTGAACGCCGCGCCGTCGCTGCGTCCGGCCACCGCCCAGGTGGACCGGCTGCACCTGAAGGCGTCCGCGGCCACCGACACCGAGTGCCCGCCCATCGTGCAGTGCACGTTCGCCGCGGGTTCCCCCGCGGGCGTCCAGGTCTCCGACCGCCCGGCCAACGGCATCAAGATCGACACCATCGTCATCCACGACCTCGAGGGCTCGTACGACGCCGGTGTGGCGGGGCTCGCCAACCCGTCGAACGGCGTGGCGACCCACTACGTCATGCGCTCCTCGGACGGCGCGGTGACGCAGATGGTGCCCACCAAGGACATCGCCTTCCACGCGGGCAACTACTCCACGAACCTCCACTCGATCGGCATCGAGCACGAGGGCTACGCCGCGCACGGCGGGACCTGGTACACCGAGGCGCAGTACCAGGCCACGGCCTACCTCGTCAAGTACCTGTCCGTGCGGTTCGGCATCCCGCTGGACCGCCAGCACATCATCGGGCACGACGACGTGGCCGGGCCGGCCTCCGCGTACGTCTCGGGGATGCACTGGGACCCGGGACCGCAGTGGGACTGGGACCACTTCATGCGGCTGCTCGGCGCTCCGCTGTCCGGGGTGCGCGGCGCCGCGCCCGTCGGCTCGGTCGTGACCATCGACCCGGCCTTCGACACCAACCAGCAGACCGTGCAGATCTGCCCGGCCGACGACCCGACGGGCGCGACGACGGCGTGCACCGAGCAGCAGCAGACGTCGAACTTCGTGTACCTGCGCACCGCGCCGGACGCCTCGGCCCCGCTCTTCGGCGACCAGGCGATCCACGGCACCGGCAGCGGCACCGACCGGATCAGCGACTGGGGCAGCACGGCCGAGGCCGGGCAGCAGTTCGTCGTCGCCGACCAGCAGGGCGACTGGACCGCGATCTGGTACAGCGGCGCGAAGGTGTGGTTCTTCAACCCCGGCGGCCAGAACACCAAGCAGGCCTACGGTGTGAAGACCGTCCAGAGCGCGGGCACCGCTCCGGTGGCCGTCTACGGTTCGAGCTACCCGGACGCCTCCGAGTACCCGGCCGGCCTGGGCGCCTCGACGCAGGCCCCGCTGAACATGTACAGCCTGCCCGCCGGGCAGGCGTACGTCGCCACGCAGCCGCCGTTCGCGACGGTGGACTACTTCAAGTCCAGCGGCACGGTCGTCACCGGCGCGAAGACGATGTACACGATCCAGTTCAACCACCGTGTGGCGCTGGTGTACTCGGGTGACGTGACCGCGACCCCGGTGACCAGGCACTGGGTGGACGGCGGTTCCCGGAAGTGACGGCGCGGGCCTGGGCGCGCCCCTGACGCGCGCCCAGGCCCGACCACCCCACCGTGAAGCCGGTCATCCCACCGTAGATCGGCCCGCGACCCTCTGGGAGGTCCTGCCGTTACCCGGAAGAGCGGTAACTGCGCCCCGCGGGGGAAGCCGACCGTCAACGGACCTCGGAACGAGGGGAGTTGCGGTCATGGGCCGGATCAACGACATGCTCACCCGCCATCAGTGGCTCCAGTTCGCGATCGGCTGGGTGCTGGCCGCCGGCATCGTGCTGCTGGTCTTTCCGGGCAGATCCCCGGTCGCGACGTTGTTACGCGTGGTGCTCTACTCGGCCGTCGCCATCGGCATGGCCGTCACACGCCGCCGCCGGGAGAAGGCCGCCGCCGGGAGAAGGCCGCCGCCGGGGGCTCGGCGGACGACCTGGTCACGCTCAACCACATGATCCGCAAGGGGCAGGTGCCGACCGACCCGGCGCGGCGCGACGCGATGCGCGACCTGGTCGACCAGCGACTGCACCGGACCCGGCACCGCAAGACCGCCCTGGTGGTCATGGCCGTCCTGCTGACCGCCGTCGCGGCGTCCACGTTCTTCACGACGTCCCCGCCGCGCGCTGCCGCCTACTGCGTGTTCTCCGCGGCCTCCTTCGCCTATCTGGTCGTCGTCGGCGGCGCGGCCCTGCACCGGCTGCGCCGGCTGCGCGACTCCCTCGGCGCGACCGCACAGGGCACGGACCGGGCGGCGGCCGGGAACCACTCCGCGCGCCACGCGGCCTGACACTCCCCGCACCGGCGCGGGGCCGGCAGGGGGGCGGTGCTCCGTCCGCCCCGATATGCGGCATGATGCACAGATGACCCGGAACGCCCCACGTCCGACCCGGAACACCCCGCGTCCGCAGCTACGCCGGACGGCCGCCGCAGCTCTGCTGCTCGCGGCACTGGCCACGGCCTGCTCCCAGCCCGCGGCGCGGCACGCCGACCCGGGGACCCCCACTTCCGCCGCGCAGCCGGGACAGCTCCTCGTCCGGACCGGCGACATCGATCTGAGCGTCACCCACGCCACCGCTCACCTCGACGCCTCGGGCAGCGGCACGCTGACCCTGACGCTCCACAACGGCGGCGACGCACCGGAGCACCTGGGCATGGTCGCCACCTCCGGCGGGGCCCGCGGCACCCTCAGCGGCGACTCGGGCAAGGGCGACGGCTCGCTCAGCAGCGCGGGGATCCTCGTGCGCCCCGGCGGGACCGTCACGATCGGCGGTCACGGCCCCCAGATCCGGCTGACCGGGGTCCACGCGGCCTCCGCGACCCTGCCGCTGGCCCTCGAGTTCGGCATCGCCGGACTGGTCCACCTCGACGCGGTCGTCCAGAAGGCCTGACCGCCGCCCCTCAGCGGTGCTCGGGGTTCTCCGCGTCCCGGTGGCAGCCGGCGTCCCAGGTCGTGCGCTGGTTGCCGTGGGCGGGGATGCCGCCGGCGTCCTTCAGCATGCGGGCGAGGTGGAGCAGGTTCCAGGTCATGAACGTCGTGTTGCGGTTGGTGAACTCGTTCTCCGGTCCGCCCGAGTCGGCGTCGAGGTAGGACGGTCCCGGGCCGGCCGCGCCGATCCAGCCGGCGTCGGCCTGCGGCGGGATGACGTAGCCGAGATGCTGCAGGCTGTAGAGGATGTTCATGGCGCAGTGCTTCACGCCGTCCTCGTTGCCGGTGACCAGGCAGCCGCCGACCCGGCCGTAGAAGGCGTACTGGCCGCGGTCGTTGAGCAGGCTGGAGCAGGCGTAGAGCCGTTCGACGACCTTCTTGGTGACCGAGCTGTTGTCGCCGAGCCAGATCGGGCCGGCCACCACCAGGATGTCGGCCGCCATGACCTGCTCGTACAGTGCCGGCCAGGCGTCGCTCTCCCAGCCGTGCTCGGTCATGTCCGGCCAGACGCCGGTCGCGATGTCGAGATCCACGGCCCGCACCACCTCCACGCCCACGCCCTGCGCCCGCAGGATGCGGGCACTGCGGTCGATCAGGCCCTGGGTGTGGCTGCGCTCGGGCGACCGCTTCAAGGTGCAGTTGAGGTACAGGGCGCGCAGGTCGTCGTAGCGGGCCGGTGGCGTGTCGGGGGCGGCGGAGGGGGTCGACAAGGGGTGCTCCTTTGCCGGGGGTGGGCGGGCGGTTCCTCGGGCCATCGTGCGGGCCGGGTCTCCGCCGCCGCGGCCGTGGCGCGGCCGCGCGGCGAAGACCACCCGCTCGGCCGTACCGGGCTGACGGGCGGTCAGCCCTCCCGGCAGGCGGGCGCCCGGCGGGTCTCCCCCGGACGCCGCGTCCGCCGACCGCCGGTGCACCGCCCGGTCGGCGGCGGAGCGGCAGGCGTCCCCCATGACGAGCCCCTCGATGGTGTGTTTCTGCGTCAACGGCGTGAGGTGCCCGACGACGGGACAGCGCAGGTGCGCGCGGATCCGTTCGGGCAGGGACTGCCAGTAGCCGCAGGTGACGGCCATGTCGTGGTGGCCGTCGTTGCCCGCGCCCGGCGCGTCGACGCCGAGGACCAGGACCGGGCGGGCCTTCGCCGAGCGGTTCGCCGTGCCCCGGTGGATCGTCGGGGCCGACCGCACCGAGAGGTCGCCGCGCCGGGGGGAAGGGTGCGCACCGCCGCGGCCGCGTACCGCGGAAAGCTGTCGCGCGGCGGGAACATGGCGTGCTCGAGGTCCTCACCGGACTCCCACTGCGTGCCCGGGGCGATCTCGAACGGCCCCATGTCCTCCTCGGTGTCGACGCCGGTGAGGTTGAACGCCAGCGAGGTCAGCCGCCGCTCGCTCCAGGTGGCCTCGGGTGAGGGGAAGTCGCGGTGCCACGGCTGGTTGACCGCCCCCGGGAAGGGGATGTCGAAGCCGAGCTCGACGATGCGGTAGCCGGGACCCAGCACCGCCTCGCTGACCGCCAACGTCGCGGCGGCCCGCGGGGCCACCGGCCGTATCGTCGCACCGGGCCGCCGCCGGATCGCCGCCGTGGGCGCCCAGCCCCAGCTGCACAACGGAACCGCCGAGCTGCGCCTGCGGGGATACCGGGAGGCGCCGGCCGCCGCCGGGCCGCCCGGCGACCCGCGGCCCGTGGCGGACGTGGCGTCCCTGCACCGCGCGGAGGGGCTGCGGGCGGCGGGCGCCCTGCTGGACGCCCGCGACCGGCCGGACGCGGTGTTCTGCTTCAGCGACGAGCTGGCCCTGGGAGTGCTGCGCGCCGCCTACGAACGCGGTCTGTGCGTCCCGCAGGACCTCGCCGTGGTGGGCTTCGACGACATCGAGTACGGCCGCTTCGCCACCCCCGCCCTCACCACCGTCTCCCCCGACAAGGCGGAGATCGCCACGCTGGCGGTGCAGTGCCTGGCCGACCGGGTCTACGGCCGCCTCGGCCGCCTCCCCGCCCGCCGCCTGACCGCCCGCCACCGACTGCTCCCCCGCGAGAGCTCCGCCCTCTGCCCTCTCCTCCGCCGGCCGCCGGGGTCAAAGGCACGGCCCGTACCGGCCCGGCCCGCGTTGCCGTCACAGGACGTCGTAGACCAGGTGCGTGGCGGTCGATGTCGCGGTCACGCTCCGCTGGACGAGGGTGCGCGGCACCGCGCCGGTGAACAGCGCTGTCCCGGAGCCGAGGACGACGGGCGCGAGGTGCAGGGAGAGCTGGTCGACCAGGCCGGCGTCGAGGGCGGAGGCGATCGTGGCGCCCCCGCCCATGAGGACGACGTCCAGGTCCTTGCCGCTCGCCGACGACGCGGACTCGGCGCGTTCGCGCGCCGCGGCGACGGCGTCGCCCAGCCCGGTGGTGACGAACGTCCAGTCGAGGTCGGTGAGCCGCACCGACTGCGGCGGCGCGCTCGTCACGACGACGAACGCGGGCTTGCCGACCTCGTTCGCGCCGTAGCCGGTGGTGTCGTCCCAGCCGTTCGGCCCGTCGACGAGGTCGAAGAGCCGCCGGCCCAGGACGACGGCGCCGGAGCGGGCCGTGGCCTCGCCCAGGAGTCTGCGGTCCACGGGGTCCTCGGAGAAGGCCCAGGTGTGCAGGGCCTCGCCGCCCGTGCCCAGGCCGTTGTCCGGGCCGGGCGCGGGTCCGGTGACGAAGCCGTCGAGGGAGACCGAGATGTCAGCGATGATGCGCGTCATGCACGGCAGACCGCGCGGGCGTCCCGGACTCATCGCTCGCACCGCCGGAAGACGTCCGGGAGGGCGTGCCGGACGACGCGCAGGGTGACGCGCCGGACGACGCCGTGGGGGCCGCTCTAGAGGGCGGGACGGTCGTTGAGGATGCGCTGGAACAGCACGTGGTCGCGCCAGGCCCCGTTGATGTGCAGGTACCGGGGTGCGACACCGATCCGCTCGAAACCGGCCTTGGCCAGGACGCGCTGGGAGCCGGCGTTGTCCAGCAGGGTGCCGGCCTCGAGCCGGTGCAGGCCCAGTTCCTCGTCGGCGACGCGGCAGGCGTACCGTGCGGCGAGGGTCGCCAGGCCGCGTCCGCCGAGTTCCCGGTCGATCCAGTACCCGAGGTAGGCGCTGCGGAACGGCCCCCCGGAGATGGTCGACAAGGTGGCGGTGCCGACGATCCGGTCGCCCTCGGTGAGCACCCACGGCAGCGCCTGGCCGTCCTCGCGGAGCCGCAGTTGCTGCCCGATCCGTGCCTTCTGGCCCTCGGGGGTGAAGAACACCTCGGCCCGGTTCGGCTCCCACGGTCTGAGGTGGTCCCGGTTGCGGACGTACGCCTCCGCGAGCGGGCCGGCATCGGTTTCCTCGACGGGACGGATGCGTATCTCACCGGACAGGACGGCGTCGGCGTCGAACATCCGCACAGCATAGACAACGCCGGCCGCCGGTTCCCGGCGCTACGCCGGGCGGCCGTCGGCCGACCTGATGGCGGGGATGGCGCGGGTGAGCAGGAGGACGCCCGCACACATCAGCGCCAGGCCCAGGATCTCGGGCACCAGCCACCACCCCGTGCGCACGGTCTCCTGGAACACGGTGACGCCCAGCACCAGACTCACCAGGGCGTCGCCGATGGTGAGCGCCGGCTGGGAGGCGGCCAGCGGGCCGGCCTGCAGGGCGTTCTCCAGCAGCAGGACCGCGGCGATGCCGGTGATCGCGAAGCCGTAGGTCTGCCACGCGCTGAGGAACGCGCCGATGCCGTGGTCGGAGAAGGTCGTGGTCGCGGACTTCAGGAGCGCGGCGGTCGTCGCGTTGCCGACGGCGGCGGCCGCGCCGAGGGCCACCGCCCGCAGTTGCGGGGAACAGCGGGTCCGGGCGACGACCACGGCCGCGCCCATCAGGCCGTAGCAGACGACGAGCGCCGGGATCCAGCGGCTGAGCGGGGCCTGGGCGCCGCCGCCGTGGGGGGCCGCGGACGCGAGCAGCACCCCGAGGCCGGCGACGACGGCCCCCACGCCGTACCAGCCCTCGGCCGGGATGCTGCGGTGCAGCAGCCGGCCGACGATCATCAGGGCGAAGGGCAGTTCCAGGACGAACAGCGGCTGCACGAGCGCGATGGGCCCGTTCAGCAGCGCCAGTGCCTGGAACAGCGCAGCGCCCATCACGCCGAGGACGCCGATCGTCCAGGCGGGACGGCGCATGAGCATCAGGAGGAAGTGCAGGCCGCCGCCCTGTTTGAGCGTGGAAGCGGCTTCGCGCTGGAAGGCGGTTCCGGTCGCGTTGCTCGCGGCACCGAGCACACCGAAGACCACCGCGAGTACGCCCGTGACGACCTCCTTCCACGATGCCGGCGCAGCCTGCCGGAAACGGACCGTGGCGCGTTACCGGCCGGGACGGTTCGCTGGCATCCTTCCCGAAACGCGGCGCCGGACCAAGCAGGCCGCACCGCATTTCGGTGCGCCGGAATCGGCTGCTGCCCGGACGTGCCGGGGGTGGGATTCCCGCTCAGGCCGG
>NZ_JAINZZ010000037.1 GCF_019890725.1 Actinacidiphila acidipaludis | reverse complement strand
AGGCGGACCCACCACCCGCCACGGCCGCACCGCCACCCTGAAACCCGCCAAAGGCCACGCCGCCGAACGCGCCGCCCTCCGCACCGCCCAGTGGGCCCTCACCCACCCCACTGCCCTCACCACCGGTCAACGCCTGGCCACCGCCACCCGGCGCCTCCACCCCCGCCGCCTGCCCGGCCCCGGCAAGAACTGGACCGCTACCCGCGACCTGCCCACCCTCCCTGCGCAGACCTTCCGCACCTGGTGGCACCACACCCACCCCGCCAAGGACACGCCATGACCACCAGCCGCGACACCATCCTCACGCGCATCCGCCACGCCCTCGCCCATGACGCCCCTGGTGACCGGACCTCAACCGCCGACCGCGACTACGAGCGAGCCGTGGACCGCGCCTACCTCACCATCCACGCCGACCTCACCCCCCAGCAGGCCGCCGACCTCCTCGCCCGCAACCTCGCCGACTACCGCGCCCACGTCCACCACACCGACGAGACCGGCCTCCCCCACCTCGTCGACCGACTCCTCACCCAGCACGGCACCCGCACCGTCCTGACCCCCGACGGCCTTCCCGAACCCTGGCTCACCGCGATCGACGCCACCCGCGTCCCCGACCGCCCCCACGCCACCCATCACGACCTGGACTCCATCGACAGCGTGATCACCACCTGCACGCTTGCCATCGCCGAGACCGGCACCATCGTCCTCACCACCGGATCCGGTCAGGGACACCGCCGCAGCACCCTCATCCCCGACCATCACATCTGCGTCATCACCCCCGACCAGATCGTCATCTCCGTCCCCCAAGCCCTGACCCGCCTCGACCCCACCCATCCCCAGACCTGGATCAGCGGCCCCTCCGCCACCAGCGACATCGAACTCGACCGCGTCGAGGGCGTCCACGGCCCCCGAACCCTCGACGTCATCCTGGTGACCACCACCCCCGCCCCCTGATCGATCGATGCCCAGCCCCCAAGCGCGCAAACCGCATATGCCGCGCTACACCTCGTATACACCCTGAAGGATTACATTCCTCGTGTATCGGGCACAATTCGTGTGCTCCGGGCACGTCGCCCCGCCCAGCGGTGAGACCCGCGCAGTGTTCGAGGAGCTGGTGAGCCATGTCGTCAGCGGCACGCACCCGTCCCGCCCATTCGCCCGGCCGCGAGGCAACCGACCGCAGGAAACCCGCGCGCGGCACCCCCTACCGGTCCACGCACCACCCCCACGACGACGCGCCCGACACCGCGGAGGCGTTCCGCCGGCTGGCGCGGCTGCCCGAGGGGAGCGACAAGGAACGGTTGCGGCAGGAGATCGCGACCGACTGGCTGCCGATGGCCCACCGGCTGGCCGCCCGCTACCGCAACCGCGGCGAGTCCCTCGACGACCTCCAGCAGGTCGCGGCTCTGGGGCTGGTCAAGGCGGTCTGCCGGTACGACCCGGCGCGCGGCACGGCCTTCGAGAGCTACGCCGTGCCCACCATCGACGGCGAGATCAAACGGCACTTCCGTGACTGCATGTGGTCGGTACACGTACCGCGCCGGGTGCAGCTGCTGCGTGCCCGGGTGCGGGCATCCCGGCAGGAGCTCACGCAGACGGCCGGGGGCCGCGCACCGTCGCTCGCCGAGATAGCCGAGCACGCCGGCCTGACCGAGCAGGAGGCCACGGACGGCCTGGAGGCACTGGAGAGCTTCACGTCGCTCTCTCTGGACGCGCAGACCCAGGGACCCGCCGACGTCGGTCCGCTGTCCCTCGGCGAGACGCTCGGCGCCCCCGACCCGGCCATCGACACCGTGGTCGACCGGGAGACCGTCAAACCGCAGTTGTGCCGGCTTCCGGAACGCGAGCGGGAGATCCTCTACCTCCGGTTCTTCGGTGGCATGACGCAGAGCACGATCGCCGAGATGCTGGGCATCTCGCAGATGCACGTCTCGCGGCTGATCAGTCGCTCGTGCTCGGCGATCCGCGACGAGATCGCCCGCGATCAGGCAGAGGACGCCGACCGGGCCGCCTGACTTCGGCCGGGCAGGACCACCGTCTCGCCGAAGGCCGCCGAGATCGGCTCGGGCCGACTCGGGCCGACTCGACCGGCAAGCCGAACCGGCAGGTTCAGGGCCGGCCCCCGCGACGCACCGCGGGACCGGGTCCCGGACGCCCGGAATGTTTGCCGACAACCCTTCGAGTTGGAAAGCGTGTTGTGAAAGGGTATGCGCCAGCCCGGGCTCTCCCGGTGGGGGCGAGCGATGGCGAGGACCGTTGGGTATGGACGCGACACCGCCCGCCGAGGGGTCGGCCACTCCCGCCACGCGCCGCAGGATGCGGCTGACGACCCGGATCAAGGCCGGCCTGTGCGACCTCAGCATCCAACTCGCCCTGCTCACCCACCAGGTGGGCGCGCACCTCGATCTGCGGGACGCCGATCTGGAGTGCCTGGACCTGGTGGGCCGCTACGGTCCGATCGGACCCACCGCCCTCGCCAAGCGGGCCGGTATGCATCCGGCCACGCTCACCGGGGTCCTCGACCGGCTGGAGCGCGGGGGATGGGTGGTCCGCACTCCCAACCCCGCCGACCGCCGTTCCGTGCACGTCACGATCGTCGAGGAGAAGGAGGCCGAGGTCGCGGCCATGTTCTCCGGTCTGAGCACGGCCATGGACGACGTCTGCGCGGAGTACGAGGACGCGGACCTGCTGATCATCGCCGACTTCCTGGTGCGGACCGCGCAAGCGGGCCGGTCCGCCACCGACGACCTCGCCGCCAACAGGCAGCCTTCCGCCACGAGCCGGTGACCGGCTGCTCCTCGAAAACGGGGACCGCAATCGAAACGGCTGCCGTCAGTAGCTCCACAGATTCCGGTCGCGGTACCGCGCCTGCCAGGACAGCTTGTTCAGCAGGCGCAGCGGGGGCGGCATCCGCCGCAGCCACTTCCGGGAGTCGGCCGGCGTCATGTCGTCGGTGATCCAGGGGATCCACTCGGCCGCGCCGCTGAGCCGCTGCCTGCGGGCCATCGCACCGCGGAAGCCCGACCAGTCCTTGGGCGTCATGACCGCCTGGATGAGCGGCAGCGCCGCCACCTCCTCGTGGGACAGGTGCTGCAACAGCGCCGCCCGCAACTCCGTGATGCCGGCGGCGACATCGCCGGAACCGGCGGCGAGAGCGGCGTCGATCGCCTCCAACTGCGGGTCGATCACCGCGTGCTCCGCCTCCATGGCGTCCAGCAGCGCCAGGTCGTCGGGGCGGCCGGACAACCGCTCCCGGAGCCTGGGCCACAGCCAGGCGTCCTCCACCGTGTGGTGGACCTGCAGTTGGCGGGTGAACACCGCCCATCCCTCGCGGACCTGCGGGGAGTCCGTGCGCCCGGCGGCCGCTGCGGCCGCCATGCGTTCGAGGTCCCGCCGCAAGGCGTCGTGGGTGACGTACATCTCCGTGAAGTTGATCCGGTCCGGGTGATTGGCGGTGACGATGCGTTCGATCTCGGTGGTCATGATTCCTTCGTCTCTTCTGTGCGTGCGGCTCTTCTGTGCGTGCGGCTCTTCTGTGCGTGCGGCTCTTCTGTGCGTGCGGCTCTTCTGTGCGTGCGGCTCTTCTGTGCGTGCGGCTCTTCTGTGCGTGCGGCTCTTCTGTGCGTGCGGAACAGTCCGCCATGGGTCCTTGCCGCGGCCCTTCACCCCCATGAGGGGCCGGGGAGCGCCGGATGTGACATGGGGTCGGCCGCGGACCACCGGAGAACCGGCTCGGAGGCGGCCGGGGGAAGAGCGGCAGGGCCGCGAGGGAAACCGGGAGGTGAGCCGCACGCTGTCACCGGTCGATCGTCTGCACGAAGCTGCTCGATCTGCGCTGATTTCACGCAGGTTTGCTCATCTACACTGGCGTCAGCACAGCGCGCGCGGCGAGCATGCCGCGCCCCTTGCCGGCCCCACGTGAGGAGCACCGATGTCCGCCTCGTCCCTGACCACCGCCGAGATCGCGACACAACCCGACTGCTGGCGGCGCGCTGTCGCACTCGCCACCGCACCGTCCGGCACGGAGGCGGAGTCTGCCGCGGCCAAGCTGCCCGCCCGTGGCGAGCGCGTCGCGGTGATCGGCTGCGGCACCTCATGGTTCATGGCCCAGGCCTACGCGACCCTGCGCGAACAGAGCGGGCAGGGCGAGACCGACGCCTTCGCCGCCTCGGAGTTCCCCTTCGGCCGCGCCTACGACCGGGTGCTGGCGATCACCCGCTCCGGCACCACCACCGAGGTGCTCGAGGTGTGCCGCCGGCTGCGCGGGACCGTCCCCGTCACGGCCGTCACCGCGGACCCGGCCACGCCGGTCATGGACGCCGCCGACGAGGTGATCGTGCTGGACTTCGCCGACGAGCAGTCGGTGGTGCAGACCCGCTTCGCGACGACCGTCCTCGCGCTGGTGCGCGCGCACCTCGGCGAGGACCTGACGTCCGCGATCTCCGACGCGGAGAAGGCCGTGGCGGAGGACCTGCCCGAGGGGCTCACCGGGGCCGAGCAGTTCACCTTCCTCGGCACCGGCTGGACCTACGGTCTAGCGCAGGAGGCCGCGCTGAAGATGCGGGAGGCGGCCGGGGCGTGGACCGAGGCGTACCCGGCGATGGAGTACCGCCACGGCCCGATCAGCATCACCGGGCCGGGCCGCGCGGTCTGGTCCTTCGGGCCGCTGCCGGAGGGCCTGGCCGACAACGTGGCGGCCGTCGGCGGCCGGCTGGAGAACCGGCCGGAGACCGACCCGCTCGCCGACCTCATCCGCGCGCAGCGGCTGGCGGTCGCCATCGCCGAGGCCAAGGGTCACAACCCGGACCAGCCGCGCAACCTGACACGGTCCGTCATCCTCGCCTGAGCCCTGACCAGACGGCCGGCCCGGACGCAGGCCGGCCGCCTGCCGGCCGTCGCCCGCCTCGGCCGCTGCCCGCCTGATGGCCTGATTGCCTGATCGCCTGCCGCAAACCAGTGCCCCGGCCGCTTTTCCGCCGCCACCCTCATCGCTTCCGGTCCTGGCCGCGCCCCGGAAGGCCCGGCGGCCACGGTCAGTCGGGGCCCGGCATGACGTGCGGCCCCAATTGGCAGTGGCCGCCGGATGCCCCCAGCCCCTTGACTGCGCCACTCCGCCCGCCGCCCGCTCCGTTCACCCCGAGGACCGCCCATGCCCGTCGTCGCCACCGCCGAACTCGTCGCCTCCGCCAGCCTGTCCGGCCTGGGGGTCGCGGCGTTCAACGTCATCACCCTCGAGCACGCCGAGGCGATCACCGCCGCCGCCGAGCGCACCGGGCTGCCGGTCGTCCTGCAGATCAGCGAGAACGCGGTGAAGTTCCACGGCGGCCGGGTCGAGCCGATCGTCGCGGCCGCAGCCGCGGTCGCACGAGGCGCCTCGGTGCCGGTGGCGCTGCACCTCGACCACGTCGAGGACGAGGGACTGCTGCGGGCCGGTGTGGACGCGGGAGTCTCGTCGGTGATGTTCGACGCCTCGAAGCTGTCCTACGAGGACAACGTCTCCGCGACGGCGCGGATCACCGCGTGGGCGCACGGGCAGGGCGTGTGGGTGGAGGCGGAGCTCGGCGAGGTCGGCGGCAAGGACGGCGCTCACGCGCCGGGCGTCCGCACCGACCCGGTCGAGGCCACGGCCTTCACCGCCGCCACGGGCGTGGACGCGCTCGCCGTCGCCGTCGGCAGCTCGCATGCCATGACCGAGCGCACCGCGAGCCTGGACCTGGACCTCATCACCCGGCTGCGCGACGCGGTCCCGGTGCCCCTGGTCCTGCACGGCTCATCGGGTGTCCCGGACGAGGAGCTGCGCCGCGCTGTCGCCGCGGGCATGGTCAAGGTCAACATCGGTACGGCGCTCAACATCGCCTTCAGCGGCGCGGTGCGCGGACATCTGGCGGGCGATCCTGCCGTGGTCGACCCCCGCCGCTACCTGCGGCCGGCGCGCGACGCGATGACGGAGGCCGCCGCCCATCTGCTCGCCGTGGTGGCGGACAAGGAGGGGTGAGGCGCCGGGAGGAGGTGCGGCGGCGACCTGGTGGCGGGGTCATCCGCCGGCCGGTCAGGGCGCGGTGGGCGCCGGGCCGGTGCTGGCCCGGACGGTGAGCCGCGGCGGCAGCAGCGTGACCGGGGCCGGCTCCCGGCCCTCGATCTTGGCCATCACCAGTTCGACCGCCTGCCGGCCCATCTCCTGCGCGGGTATCGCCACGGACGTGAGCTGGACGGACGCCTGCAACGCCACCTGGTCCGGGCAGATCGCGACGACCGACACATCCTCGGGAACGGCCCGGCCCTGCTGCCGCAGCAGGGCCAGCATGGGCCCGACGGCCGCCTCGTTCTGCACCACCAGCGCACTGGTGTCCGGCCGCTCCTCGAAGACCCGGGCCAGGACTCCCGCCGTGGACTCGTAACTCCCCTCGCACGGCCGGTGGATGACCCGCATCCCGTGCTCACGCGCCCGCGAGCGCAGCCCGTCGAGGGTGCGCTCGGCGAAGCCCGTGTGCCGCCGGTAGACGGCGGCCGCCTCGCCGATCACCGCGACATCCTTGTGCCCGAACTGCGCGAGGTGGTCGGCGCACAGCGCGCCGGTCGCGGTGAAGTCCAGGTCGACGCAGGTCAGTCCGGCCGGGTCGCCGGGCAGGCCGATCAGCACGGACGGGCGGGCGGAGTCCCGCAGCAGCGGCACCCGTTCGTCGTCCAGCTCGACGTCCATCACGATCATGGCGTCGGCCAGGCCGCTCGCCGCCACCCGTCGGACCGCCTCCGGTCCCTCCTCGCCGGTCAGCAGCAGCACGTCGTGGCCGAAGCCGCGTGCGGTGGTGGCCACCGCGATGGCGATCTCCATCATCACCGGCACGTACATGTCGGTGCGCAGCGGCACCATCAGCGCGATGATGTGCGAACGGCTGCTGGCAAGGGCCCGAGCGCCCGCGTTGGGGTGGTATCCGAGTTCGCGGATGCTGTTCTCCACGCGCAGGCGGGTCTCCTCGGAGATCGACCGCTTGCCACTGAGGACGTACGACACCGTGCTGGCGGAGACGCCGGCATGCCGGGCGACCTCGGCAAGCGTGGCCATGAGGGCTCCATCCGACGCAGGCAGGAAGCAGACGCGGCTCAATCTACTCAGCGACGCGTTTCGACGAAAGAGAGCGGACCGGCCGCGGACCGGAGTGCGGTCACATCAACTGTGCAGGCCATCCCATGCCGCCTTGAGGTGAAGCGCTTCAACGTCGCCAGCCCGTGCGGGCCTTGACGGCAACCTTTTGCCGAGTCGATGAAGCCGGTCATGGCCCCTGCGCGGACGTTACCCCTTCGCCACGTTTGTCACCGTTACGCGGGTTAACTGTCACGAAAGATCAACAGGCCCGTGCGGTCTCCCTCCGCCGTCGTTGGCCGGGTCAGGGTACTGATCGACAACTCCCGCCGAACGGAGGCACTTCATGGCCGATCGGACACTGTGGTCATATGCGGACATCGCCGCGCACATCCGTGTGCAGGTGGAGACGGTGCGCTCGTACCGCAAACATGGCCATCTCCCCGAACCGGACCTGGTGGAGGGCGGCAAACCGTTCTGGTACGCCGACACGGTGCGCGCATGGAGCGCCCGGCGGCCGGGCAACCGCGGCCGCCGGGACGACTGACCGGAGGTCAGCTCCTGGCTGCGGGCTCGGGTGCCGGACGCGCTCCGGCGCGCGGGTCCCCGCTGCCGGGCGTCACGGCCGGAGCGGCGCCCTCGGATATGCCGAACCGCTGGTGGAGCCGCCGCAGGACCGGCGGCGCCCACCACGTCGCCCGCCCGGTCAGCCTCATCACGGCCGGCACCAGGAGCGTGCGGACCACCATCGCGTCCATGAGCACGGCCAGGGCGATGCCGAGCCCGAGCATCTTGGTGTTGGCCACCCGGGAGGTGCCGATGGCGACCATCACGACGGCGAGGATGACCGCCGCTGCGGTGATCAGACCGCCGGTGCGTTGCAGCCCGAAGACGATGGACGACCGGTGATCCCCGCTGCGGTCGTACTCCTCCTTGATCCGGGAGAGCAGGAACACCCCGTAGTCCATGGACAGTCCGAAGGCCACGCAGAACATCAGCACCGGCAGGGTCGTCTCGATGCTGCCCGTGGCCGTGAAACCGAGGAGATCCGACAGGTGGCCGTCCTGGAAGACCCAGACCACGGACCCGAACATCGCCGTCAGGCTCAGCGCGTTGAGCAATACTGCCTGCAGGGGGATCACGACGCTTCCGGTGAGCAGGAAGACCAGCAGCAGCGTGACCAGGGCGATGATTCCGGCCGCCCAGGGGAGCTTCGCGGCTATGGCGTCCTTGGTGTCGACCAGCACGGCGGCCTGCCCGGTCACCGATGCCCTGAATCCGGCCGGGACGTCCCGGATCTGCCGGACCAGGCCCTGGGTGCCGGAGTCCACTGCCTCACCCTTGGGCAGCACCGTCAGGTAGGCGGTCCGGCTGCCGGCTGCGGTGACAGGGCCGTCGACCCGCACCACGGAGGGCAGCTCCGCGATTCTCCGCTCGTAGGAGGCCAGTTGAGCGGGGTCTGCGCCTTCGGCCAGGATCGTGATCGCGCCGTCAGGGCTGCCCGGGAATTCCTCACGGATCTGCTGCTGCACCTGATGGGACTCAGCCGCGGCAGGCAACTGCCGGTCGTCGGCGGTGCCGAACTTCACCTGCAGGAACGGCAGTCCGAGCAGGAGCAGCCCGGCCACCGCGCCGATGGCGAAGACCGGGGCCCTGCGCATCACCAGCCGGGCCACTCGGGCGTAGCCCGCTCCGGACTCACCGCCGGGCCGCCGGCGCAGGACCCGCCGCAGGTCCAGCGCGTTGACCCGGGCGCCGAGGAGGACCAGGGCGGCGGGGAGCACGATCAGCGCGGCGCCCGCGGCCAGCAGGACCACGGCGATGCCGGCATAGGCGAAGGAGCGCAGGAAGTACTGCGGGAAGACCAGCATCGCCGAGAGCGAGGCGGCGACCGTCAGGGCGGAGAACATCACCGTGCGGCCGGCGGTCCGCAGGGTCCTGCCGACCGCGGCCAGCGGGGGCAGCCCCGAGGCCAGCTCCTCGCGGAAGCGGCGCACGATGAACAGGGCGTAGTCGATGGCCAGCCCCAGGCCCAGCGCCGTGGTCAGGTTCTCGGCGAAGACGGAGACGCTGGTCAGCTCGGTGACGCCGCGCAGCACCGAGCTGGTGCCGAGGATGGCGATGAAGCCCACCCCGAGGGGCAGCAGGGCCGCGACGGCGCTGCCGAAGACCATCACGAGGAGCACCAGGGTGACGGGCAGGGCGATCATCTCCGCGCGCACCAGGTCCTGCTGGATGGTGGTCTGGAGGTCGTGGCGGACGGCCGACGAGCCGCCGACGCTCACCCCGACCGGGCCGTGCGTGCCGCGGTAGGCGGGCGCTATCCGTTTGATCTCCTCGGCGACGGCGTTGTCGTCACCGCGCAGCCTGGCGGTGATCATCGCCGAGCGACCGTCCTTGGCCCGCAGCACGGGTGCGTGCGTACCCCAGTAGGAGGTCACCCCGGTCACGTCGGGGTCGGCGGCGAGCCGGCGTGCCAGGTCCTGCCCCTCGGCGGCGACGGCCGGGCTGTCCACTCCGGCTCCGCGGCCGGCGACCAGCAGGACGAGGTTGGGCTGGGAGGCCGGGAAGTGCTCGGCCAGAGCGGCCGTGGCGTACGACGACTGGGAGTGCGGGGCCTCCCAGCCGCCGCTGGACAGCCGGTCGGCCACCCCGTTGCCGGCGACCACCGCGAGCGCGGTGAACAGCAGGGCCATCAGCAGCGTCAGCCGCGGTCTGGCGGTGACGGCCCGCGTCCAGCCCCCGACGCCGGCCCCGCTGTTGACTTCGGACATGGCAGAGTGTCCTCTCCCCGTAGACGACTGACCGACGACACGACCTGCAAGCACGACTAGACTCGAACACGAACGACCGCTCGCGTTTTCTAGAATGCGAGCGACCTCTCGTGTTTGTCAATCCTCCCTGGGAGTTCATGTGTCCGAGGCGGACGAGAGGCCGCCGCGGCGCCGGCAGGCCCGCGGCGAGCGGCGCATCGTGCAGCTGCTCCAGGCGGCGGCCAGCGTGTTCTGCACGCTCGGCTACACCGCGAGCAGCACCAACGCCATCGCGCGCGAGGCCGGGGTGTCGCCCGGCACGCTGTACCAGTTCTTCCCGAACAAGGAGGCCATCGCCATCGAGCTGAGCGGACAGCTGCTCAAGGAGATGGAGGCGGCCCACGGCCGGGTCTTCACCGAGGACAACGCCCGGCTGCCGCTCGGCGAGCTGATCGACGCCGTGACGGACCCGTTCATCGAGTTCAACCAGGACAACCCGGTGTTCCTGGCGCTGCTCAAGGGACCCGACGCCCCGGGGAAGGTCACCGAGGACCACGACGTCCTGCACCAGGCACTGCTGGAGTCGGTCACCACGCTGATCGGGGTCCGCCGACCCGCGATGTCGCCGGCGGAGCGGGCGCTGGTCGCACAGATGAGCTTCGCGATGTTCAAGGCCGGTCTGGATCTGGTCGTCCAGCAGGACAACGGCGACCGCGAGCCCTACGTGCGGGAGCTGAAGAGCATGCTCTACCGCTACCTCGCGCCGCACATCGGCACCGAGGCGGTGCCCGCCGGCCCGGCCGACCCCAACGCCGCGATGCCGTCGCAGTCCCCCGCCACGACAGAGGCGCGATAGCCCGGAAACCGGCGGAGGCCCGGCATCGGGCGCAGGCGCGCCGGCACGCGGAGCCTCACCGCCGAGCGGTCAGCCTCCCGGCCGATGGGTCGGGCACACGAACGTCCCGGCGTCCGCCTCCCCCGTCTCGCTGGGGTCGGCACGTCGCGCGGCCACGACCGTCGAGGGCTTGGCCGCTCCGCCGTCGCGGCGCCGGTCGCGCCTGCTGGACGCCCACTGGGCCAGGGCCCCGACGCCGGCCACCAGCAGCGAGATGCCCAGGCCCAGGCAGAGAGCGAAGAAGGAGTTCGAGGCGGCGCGCCCGCTCAGATAACCGGCGCCGACGGAGTACGAGGCCCAGACGGCCTCGGCAAGCCCGGCGCCGATCGCGTACTTGCGGGCCGGATAACGCATCACCCCAGCCGCCAGTCCGCCGATCACACGGCCGCTGGGCAGGAAACGCACCCCCACGACGAAGGGTATGCCGTGCCGCTGTATGCGCAGCGCGGCCCAGTGCAGCAGGGCGGCGCGCTGCGGGCGGCGGCGCATGCGTGCCACGACCCGGCCGCTCATGGCCCGTCCCGCCCGGTGCACCAGCAGGTCGCCGACGACCGCGCTGCCGGCCACCACGAGCAGGACCAGGGCGATGTCGAGCCGCCCCTCGGCGGCCAAGACGCCACCGGTCACCAGGAGCACGGAGTTGGGCACGAGCGGGGGCGCCGTGGTGGCGGCGAGGAGCGCATAGGCCCACAGGACGTTCCCACCTCTGAGGTGCTCCGCGAGACCAGAGGTGAAGTCGAGTGACGACACGCTCAGTGCAACGTCCATCCTCCCCGCCCCTCTTCCCCACCCCGTCCTTCAACGCTGACAGCGTGCGGGAGAGGCGGCAACCGGGTTTGCCGGGGATCAGGGAACTCACCGGGGATTCCCCGGAAAACTCATCCTGCGGGCGCACGCGCCGTACTCCCCTGGGTGGAGCGGCCGGTGTGCCGGCAACGCGGAAGTCCGGGCCGTCAGCGGCCCAGCAACTCGCCGCCGTTGCACTGGAGGATCTCGCCGGTGATGAAGCCCGCTTCGGGCGAGGCGAGGAAGAGCACGGCCGCGGCGACGTCCGCCGGGCGGCCGACGCGCCCGACGAGGGTCCGGCCGGCCCTGCGGGTCAGCTCCGCCTCGTTGAGCCGGGCCCCGAAGAACTCGGTGCCCGCGACGGTGCCGGGCGCCACGATGTTGCACGTCACGCCCTGCGGTCCGAGCTGGGCGGCCAGCGAGTGGTTCCAGGCGTGCAAGGCGGCCTTGGAGGCGCCGTAGGAGCCGCCGCCGCGCAGGGCCGCCACGGAGGTGACGGTCACGACCCGGCCGTCCTCACTGAAGCGGTCACGCAGCGACTCGGTGATCAGGACCGCGGTCAGCACGTTGCGCTCGAAGTCGCCGCGCCACCGGGCCAGCACACCGTGGGGGCCGGCGCCGACCGCCAGCTCGCGGCTGCCCGCGTTGTTCACCAGGACGTCGACACGTTCGGGCAGGTGCGGGAGTACGGCCTCCACGTCGTCGGGGTCGGCGAGGTCGCACACCACGGGGGTGACGTCCAGCCCGCTCTCCTCGCGCAGCTCCCGGACTGTGGCGTGCAGCACCTCACGGCGGCGGCCGACGATCGTGACGTGATGGCCGTCCGACGCGAACCGGGTCGCGACGGCCAGACCGATGCCCGTGCCCCCGCCCGTCACCACGATGTTGCGGACCGCTGTCCCGTTCTCTGCCATGTGCTCCGCCCCTCGAGAGGTTCAGCACGCTACGGGATGGGTCCGGACCGGCAGCGCGCGGGGGTAGCCTGCGAAAACAGCTTCCCTTCGGAGACGTAGATCACATAGCTTGGAACGTAACCATTACGGTGGTTCGTGGGTCTTATGTCTTGAGCACCGCACTCCCGGCTCGCCCGAGTGGGAGACTGCGGGTACGGATCGTCTTGGGGGACGGTCCGGGTTGCGTCGCCGGGGCGACGTCCGGGGAGCTTTGAGCGGCCCTCCCGGGCCCTTCGTCCCGGCTACGGCGCGGCCGCCACAAACGCCCGGTACGGACCCGTGGGGGGATCCGCGCCGGGAAACGGGAGCGCCCCGTGCCGGACCCGTGGGGGGATCCGTCGCGGGGCGCTTCTTCGTTCACCCGGCGCAGCCGTGGGCCCGGGGCCCGCGGCTCCGGAAGGCGTGGGTCAGCGGGCCTCGACCGGGATGTAGTCGCGCTCGACGACGCCGGTGTAGATCTGCCGCGGGCGGCCGATCCGGGAACCGGGCTCCTTGATCATCTCGTGCCACTGGGCGATCCAACCCGGCAGTCGGCCGATCGCGAACAGCACGGTGAACATGCTGGTCGGGAAGCCCATCGCCCGGTAGATCAGACCGGTGTAGAAGTCGACGTTCGGGTAGAGCTTGCGCGAGACGAAGTAGTCGTCGCTGAGCGCGTGCTCCTCGAGCTTGAGCGCGATGTCGAGCAGCTCGTCGGACTTGCCGAGCGCGGAGAGCACGTCGTGCGCCGCGGCCTTGATGATCTTCGCCCGGGGGTCGAAGTTCTTGTAGACGCGGTGGCCGAAGCCCATGAGCTTCACGCCGTCCTGCTTGTCCTTCACCTTGCGGATGAAGGAGTCCACGTCGCCGCCGTCGGTCTGGATGCGCTCCAGCATCTCCAGCACCGACTGGTTGGCGCCGCCGTGCAGGGGGCCCCACAGGGCGCTGATGCCGGCGGAGATCGACGCGAACAGGTTGGCCTGCGAGGAGCCGACCAGGCGCACGGTGGACGTCGAGCAGTTCTGCTCGTGGTCCGCGTGCAGGATGAACAGCTTGTCCAGTGCGCTGACCACGACCGGGTCGAGCTGGTACTCCTCGGCCGGGACCGAGAACGTCATGCGCAGGAAGTTCTCGACGTAGCCGAGGTCGTTGCGCGGGTAGACCACCGGCTGGCCGACGGACTTCTTGTACGCGTAGGCCGCGATCGTCGGCAGCTTGGCGAGCAGCCGGATCGTGGACAGGTGGCGCTGCTCGGGGTCGAACGGGTTGTGGCTGTCCTGGTAGAACGTCGACAGCGCGCTGACCACGGACGAGAGCATCGCCATGGGGTGCGCGTCACGCGGGAAGCCGTCGTAGAACCGTTTGACGTCCTCGTGCAGCAAGGTGTGCTGCGTGATCTGCCCCTTGAACTCGGACAGCTGGTCCACGGTCGGGAGCTCACCGTTGATCAGCAGGTACGCGGTTTCCAGGAAGGTGCCGCGCTCGGCGAGCTGCTCGATCGGGTATCCGCGGTAGCGCAGGATGCCCTGCTCGCCGTCGAGGAAGGTGATCGCGGACTTGTAGGCCGCGGTGTTGCCGTAGCCGCTGTCCAGGGTGACCAGACCCGTGTCGGCACGCAGCTTGCCGATGTCGAATCCCTTGTCGCCGACGGTGCTGTCCACAACGGGGTAGCTGTGTTCGCTGTCCCCGTACCGCAGTACTACAGAGTTGTCGCTCACGTCATTCCCTCACCGACGGTGTTGCCTCTTCATCGAGGTGCCCTGACTACGTCCACTGTCCCCCATTTGGCACTGTGGTGTGCACTCGGGGTCGGCCATCGGGCCGAAATGTGGCACGGAGTGCCTATTTTGCGCCCTGGGACAGCCGGTGGTCGAGTGCCGTGAAGCGCTTTCCGGCGGACACGGTCCGTACCGCCTGACCGATGGCGCGCCGCGACCCGACCAGTACGACCAGCCGTTTCGCCCGGGTGACGGCGGTGTAGAGCAGGTTCCGCTGGAGCATCATCCAGGCCCCGGTGGTGACGGGGATCACCACCGCCGGGTACTCGCTGCCCTGCGATCGGTGGATGGTCACCGCATACGCGTGCACCAGCTCGTCCAGTTCGTCGAAGTCGTACGGGATCTCCTCGTCCTCGTCGGTCCGGACGGTCAGCCGCTGCTCGACGGTGTCCAGCGCGGTGACGACGCCTACGGTGCCGTTGAAGACCCCGTTCGCCCCCTTGTCATAGTTGTTCCTGATCTGGGTGACCTTGTCGCCGACGCGGAAGGTCCGGCCGCCGAAGCGGCGCTCGGGCAGGTCCGGACGGGCCGGGGTGACGGCCTGCTGCAGCAGGCCGTTGAGCACGCCGGCCCCTGCCGGGCCGCGGTGCATGGGCGCGAGCACCTGCACGTCGCGCCGCGGGTCCAGGCCGAACCGGGCGGGGATGCGCCGGGCCACCACGTCGACGGTGAGCCGGGCCGCTTCCTCGGCGTCCTCCTCGGCGAAGAGGAAGAAGTCCGGCAGGCCCTGGGTGAGCGGCGGCGTACCGGCGTTGATCCGGTGCGCGTTGGTGACCACGCCGGACTGCTGGGCCTGCCGGAAGATCCGGGTCAGCCGCACCGCGGGCACCGGGCTCTCGGGGGCGAGCAGGTCGCGCAGTACCTCGCCGGCGCCGACGCTGGGCAACTGGTCGACGTCACCGACGAACAGCAGGTGCGCGCCGGGCGGGACGGCCTTGACCAGCTTGTTCGCCAGCAGCAGGTCCAGCATCGACGCCTCGTCGACCACCACCAGGTCCGCGTCCAGCGGCCGGTCGCGGTCGTAGGCGGCGTCGCCGCCGGGTTTCAGCTCCAGCAGGCGGTGCACGGTCGAGGCCTCGGCCCCGGTCAGCTCCGCCAGGCGCTTGGCGGCCCGCCCGGTCGGCGCGGCGAGCACCACCTTGGCCTTCTTGGCCCGCGCCAGGGCCACCACCGAGCGCACGGTGAAGGACTTGCCGCAGCCGGGGCCGCCGGTGAGGACCGCCACCTTCTCGGTCAGCGCCAGCCGCACCGCCTGCTCCTGCTCGGGTGCCAGGTCGGCGCCGGTGGTGCGGGTGAGCCAGGCCAGGGCCTTGTCCCAGTCCACGTCGGCGAAGACCGGGAGCCGGTCCTCGGGACCGCGCAGCAGCCGCATCAACTGGGCGGCCAGGGAGATCTCCGCCCGGTGGAACGGCACCAGGTAGACGGCCTTGGCCGGCTGCCCGTCACCCTCCCGCGAGGGGACGTCCTCACGGACGACGCCCTCCTCGTCGGCGAGCTCCCCGAGGCAGTCGATGACCAGGCCCGTGTCGACCTGGAGCAGTTTCACCGCGTCGGCGATCAGTTGCTCCTGCGGCAGGTAGCAGTTGCCGCTGTCGGTGGCCTGCGACAGGGCGTACTGCAGTCCGGCCTTGACCCGCTCGGGGCTGTCGTGCGGTATCCCGACGGCCTTGGCCAGCCGGTCGGCGGTCAGAAAGCCGATGCCCCACACGTCCGACGCCAGCCGGTAGGGCTGGTTCTTCACCACCGAGATCGACGCGTCCTGGTAGGTCTTGTAGATCCGCACCGCGATGGACGTCGAGACGCCGACGCCCTGCAGGAAGACCATGACCTCCTTGATCGCCTTCTGCTCCTCCCAGGCGCCGGCGATCAGCTTGGTCCGCTTCGGGCCGAGTCCGGGCACCTCGACCAGCCGGGTCGGCTCGCTCTCGATGACGTCCAGGGTCCCGACGCCGAAGTGGTCGACGATGCGCTCGGCGATCCTCGGTCCGATGCCCTTGATCAGCCCCGATCCGAGGTAGCGGCGGATGCCCTGGATCGTGGCGGGCAGCACGGTCGTGTAGTTCTCGACGGTGAACTGCTTGCCGTACTGCGGGTGGGACCCCCAGCGGCCGTGCATCCGCAGGGACTCGCCCGGCTGTGCTCCCAGCAGCGCGCCGACGACGGTGAGCAGGTCCCCGGAACCGCGCCCGGTGTCCACCCGCGCGACGGTGTAGCCGTTGTCCTCGTTCGCGTACGTGATCCGTTCCAGGACGCCTTCGAGCACGGACAGGTGTGCCGACTCCCCCATCTCCGGCCTCCCTTCCCGGCTGCGGCGGTTGGACGATTCGAAGGTACCGTCCGCCGCGGACAGCGCGCCGGGGCCGCTCCACGAGCCTGTGGACAACCCGCTGCCGCTGCGTCCGTCCCCGGCCCCCGCTCTGCCGCCGGCCGGAGGAGAGCGTCCCGGCAGCGCGCGTCGGGACCCCCGCGTTCAGCGCGGGCGCGAGAGCGGCGGTCCGGGAATGCGCAAGGGGTCCGGCACCGGCCGGACCCCTTGCGCGTTCCCCCCCATACCCCCGAAGCCCCCCTCGGGCGTACTTACCCTCCTGGCCCCCTGAACCCCTCCCTGGAGCCGTGATGCCATGTATGACCGACCACCACCGGCAAGGGTTGTACGCCCAACCAGAAATTTTCCGGGGAACTTTCAGAGCACGTGCCGCCGGTAGCGGTCGACGACCTCGGCCAGGACCTCGCGGCCGTTCCTGGCCCAAAGCGCGGGACTGAAGATCTCGACCTCGATGTCGCCCGCGTAGCCGGCGCCGTCGACCAGCTCACGGAATCCGCGCAGGTCGACGCATCCGTCGCCGAGCTGTCCGCGTCCCAGCAGCACGCCTTCGGGCAGCGGCGTCACCCAGTCGGCGACCTGGAAGCAGGCGATCCTGCCGCCCGCCCCGGCCCTGGCGATCGCCTTGGGCGCCCGGTCGTCCCACCACAGGTGGTAGGTGTCGACCACGACGCCGACCTGGCCGGCGGGGAACAGTTCGGCGATGTCGAGGGCCTGGTCGAGGGTGGAGACCACGCAGCGGTCCGACGCGTACATCGGGTGCAGTGGCTCGATCGCGAGGCGCACGCCGCGCCCGGCCGCGTAGGGAGCCAGTTCGGCGATGGCGTCGGCGACCCGCTGCCGCGCCGCCGCGATGTCACGGTCGCCTTCGGGCAGGCCGCCGGAGACCAGCACCAGGGTGCCGGTGCCCAGCGCCGCGGCCTCGTCGACAGCCGCACGGTTGTCGTCCAGGGCCGCCGCCCGCGCCTTGGGCTCGGACGCGGTGAAGAACCCGCCGCGGCACAGGGACGTGACCGTCAGTCCGCTGTCGCGCATGAGGCGTGCGGCCCGCTCGACGCCGTACTCCTGGACGGGCGCCCGCCACAGGCCGACCCGGGTGACGCCCGCGGCGGCGCACCCGTCGACGAGGTCGGGCAGCGACCACTGCTTGAGGGTCTCCTGGTTGAGGCTGAGGCGGTCCAAATCCCCGCCGGCCGGGGCGCTCACGCGTCCACCCCGTACACCGCGAGCAGGCCGCGCATCCGGGACTCGGCGAGCGCGGGATCGGGGAACAGGCCCAGACGGTCGGCCAGTTCGTAGGCGCGCGCCAGGTGCGGCAGGGAACGCGCGGACTGCAGACCGCCCACCATGGCGAAGTGGTCCTGGTGTCCGGCCAGCCAGGCGAGCAGCACCACACCGGTCTTGTAGAAGCGGGTGGGCGCGCCGAACAGGTGCCGGGACAGTTCCACGGTGGGGTCGAGGAGGGCGCGGAAGCCCGCGCTGTCGCCGGTGTCGAGGGTGCTGACGGCGGCGGCCGCGACCGGTGCGAGCGGGTCGAAGATGCCGAGGAGGGCGTGACTGAATCCGTGCTCGTCACCCTCGACGAGCTCGGGGTAGTGGAAGTCGTCGCCGGTGTAACAGCGCACCCCTTCCGGCAGACGCCGCCGCAGTCCCACCTCCCGTCCGGCGTCCAGCAGGGAGATCTTCACACCGTCGACCTTGTCCGGGTGGGCGGCGATGAGCTCGAGGAGTGTCTCGGTCGCCGCGTCCAGGTCGTCGCCGCCCCAGTAACCGGCGAGCGCGGGGTCGAACATCGGACCGAGCCAGTGCAGGATCACCGGCTCCGCGGCCTGCCGCAGCAGACCCCCGTAGACCTCCAGGTAGTCGTCCGGGCCCTTGGCCACGGCCACCAGCGCCCGGGAAGCCATCAGCACGGCCTGCGACCCGGCCTCCTCCACCACGGCCAGTTGCTCCTCATAGGCGGCGCCGACCTCGGCGAGGGTGGCTGCCGGGGCCGTGAGCTGGTCGGTGCCGACACCGCAGGCGATGCGCCCACCCACGGCACGGGCCTCGGCGGAGGACCGCCGGATCAGCTCGGCCGCGCCCGCCCAGTCCAGGCCCATCCCGCGTTGCGCGGTGTCCATCGCCTCGGCGACGCCCAGTCCGTGCGCCCACAGGTGCCGCCGGAAGGCGAGGGTGGCGTCCCAGTCCACCGCCGCGGGCGCGTCCGCGGCTGTCCGCAACGGGTCGGCCACGACATGCGCCGCGGAGTACACCACGCGGCTGCGCAGCGGCAGTTCCGTCGCACAGGTGACGGGTTCGGTCCTCGGCACATAGGTGCGGGGCTCGCCGGACTCACCGGGCAGCAGGATGCTCACAGCGCCAGCTCCGGGACGTCGAATCGGCGGCCCTCGGCCGCGGATCTCAGGCCGAGTTCGGCGAGCTGCACCCCGCGGGCGCCCGCGGTCATGTCCCAGCGCCAGGGTTCGTCGAGCACGACATGGCGCAGGAACAGCTCCCACTGGGCCTTGAAGCCGTTGTCGAACTCGCCGTTGTCCGGCACCTCCTGCCACTGGTCGCGGAAGGCCTCGGTGGCCGGCAGGTCGGGGTTCCACACCGGCTTCGGTGTGGACGAGCGGTGCTGGACGCGGCAGTTGCGCAGGCCGGCGACGGCCGAGCCGTGGGTGCCGTCGACCTGGAACTCCACGAGTTCGTCACGGTTGACGCGCACGGCCCAGGAGGAGTTGATCTGTGCGATCACCCCACCGTCCAACTCGAAGATGCCGTAGGCGGCGTCGTCGGCGGTCGCGTCGTACGGCTTGCCCTGCTCGTCCCAGCGCTGCGGGATGTGCGTGGCGGTGACCGCCTGCACGGTGCGCACGCGGCCGAACAGCTCATGGAGCACGTATTCCCAGTGCGGGAACATGTCCACGACGATGCCGCCGCCGTCCTCGGCGCGGTAGTTCCACGACGGCCGCTGGGCGCTCTGCCAGTCGCCTTCGAAGACCCAGTAGCCGAACTCGCCGCGCACCGACAGGATCCGGCCGAAGAAGCCGCCCTCCACCAGCCGTCGCAGTTTCAGCAGCCCGGGCAGGAAGAGCTTGTCCTGGACCACGCCGTGCTTGACACCGGCCGCGTCGGCGAGCCGCGCGAGCTCCAGGGCACCGGCCAGGGTGGTGCCGGTGGGCTTCTCGCAGTAGATGTGCTTGCCGGCTGCGATGGCCTTCTTCACCGCCTCCTCACGCGCGGAGGTGACCTGGGCGTCGAAGTAGATCTCGATCGACGGGTCGGCGAGCACGGCGTCGAGGTCGGTGCTCCAGCGCTCGACCCCGTGCTGTTCCGCCATCGCACGCAGGGCGTGGTCGCGCCGTCCGACGAGCACCGGTTCCGGCCACAGGGTGGTGCCGTTCCCGAGGTCGAGGCCGCCCTGGCTCCGCAGTTCGAGCAGCGACCTCACCAGGTGCTGCCGATATCCCATCCGCCCGGTGACGCCGTTCATGGCGATCCGCACTGCTCTGCGTGTCACGGGGAGTCTCCTCGACAGACGGTCGCGGGAAGGCGACATGGCCAGGGGTGCAGTAGAGGGTGTAGCAAGCGCTTTCTGCGCGCTTCACGCTAGCCCGTGGGCGGCCTGTGCGGCAAGGTGCCATCCATAGCCCACCGCGAGTAAGCGCTTTCTGGCTACTGATGAGTCACTCCCCACACCTGCCCCAGGACCGCTCCCGCTCGGGGCCGCTCGGTGAGAGCATGAGCGGCTACAAGCGCGGTCCGCGGGCGGGCGCCGACCGCCGTCGCGCACGCAGTGGCGCGGCAGTGCAGGAGAGGACCGGATCCGGATGGCAGTGACTCTGGCGGACGTCGCCGCGCGCGCCGGGGTGTCCTCGGCGACGGTCTCACGTGTGCTGAACGGCAACTACCCCGTGGCGGGCAACACCAGGGAACGGGTCAAGCGCGCGGTCGAGGAACTCGACTACGTCGTGAACGGGCAGGCCCGCGCCCTTGCCGCCGCCACGTCCGACCTGGTCGGCGTGCTCGTCAACGACGTCGCCGACCCCTTCTTCGGCCTCATCGCGAGCGCGCTCCAGGCGGAGATCGGCGCCGGAGGCGCGGGCCCGGTCGGTGGAAAGCTCGCCGTGGTGTGCAACACCGGCGGCTCACCCGAGGCCGAACTCACCTATCTGACGCTCCTCGAACGGCAGCGCGCCGCGGGCGTGGTACTGACGGGCGGGGCGGTCGAGGACGACACGCACACCGCCGCGGTCGCCGCACGCCTGGCCCGGCTCGCCACCTCTGGAACGCACGTGGTGCTGTGCGGGCGGCCGCCGCTGACGCTGCCCGACGATTCGGGTCAGGTGACGACCGTCGCCTTCGACAACCGCGGCGGCGCCCGGCGGCTGACCGAGCACCTGCTGTCCCTCGGGCACCGCCGGATCGGCTGTGTGACCGGCCCGGTGGAGCGCAGCACGACCCGGCACCGGCTGGAAGGCCATCGGGCCGCGCTGGAGGCACACGGCATGGGACCGGGCACCGGCGAGGGCGACAACGCGCTGCGGCTCACCGTTCACGGCGGCTACGACCGCGCGTCCGGCTACGACGCCACGCTGGAACTCCTGCGGAGGGACCCCGGCGTGACAGCGATAGTGGCCGCCAACGACACGGTGGCGCTCGGGGTGTGCGCGGCACTGCGGGACCAGGGGCGGAGCATTCCGGGCGACGTCTCGGTCGCCGGCTTCGACGACCTCCCGTTCAGCGTCGACGCCGCGCCGGCCCTGACCACGGTCCGCATCCCGCTGCAGGAAGCCGGCGCACGGGCCGGGCGGCTCGTGATGGGCCGGCAGGCCCCGCCGCCGGGCGGTCTGTCCACCATCCCGACCGAGCTCATGGTCCGGGCCTCGACCGCCCCGCCGAGCAACCGTCCCTGAGTTATCCACAGCCTGCTCCCACCCCCTTCCCTCCAGCCCCGCCACCCGCCTACCTTTGACTTAGGCAAAGAAATTCCGCAAGGCCGCGCACCACCGGAGGGGGACATGGCCGTCAAGGAGATCCGCGAGTTCAACCGCTTCTACACCAATCTCATCGGCGCGCTCGACTACAGCCGCCACCTGCACACTCCGTTCACGCTGACCGAGGCGCGCGTGCTGTACGAACTCGCGCACGCACCCCACACGGACGCCGCCGACCTGCGGGTCGAGCTGTCGATAGACGCCGGGCACCTCAGCCGCATGCTCGCCAAGTTCGAGCAGCAGCAACTGGTCACCCGCAGGCCGTCGGAACGGGACGCGCGGCGGCAGCGGATAGAGCTGACGTCACACGGCCGGGAAGCGGCCTCGTTGCTGGAGGAACGCTCCCAGGAAGCTGTGGGCACTCTCGTCGGCGGCATACCGCGCGAGGAGCGCGGCCGGCTGACCGACGCCATGCGCACCGTGCGGGAGATCCTGCGCGAGGACCACCCCCGCGGCGCGGAGGCCCACCCCGCGGTACTGCGGGCTCCCCGCCCCGGCGACCTCGGCTGGACCATCGAGTGCAACGCCGCCGTGTATGCGGAGCAGTTCGGCTGGAACGAGGAGTACGAGGCGCTCGTCGCCACGATCGTCGCCGGGTATGCGACCGACCACGACCCGCAGGCCGAAGCCGCCTGGATCGCCGAACTCGACGGTGAACGCGTGGGCTGCGTGTTCTGCATGCGCGACGACCAGCCGGACACCGCCCGCCTGCGGCTGCTCGTCGTCGACCCCGCCGCTCGCGGCCACGGCATCGGCCGGATGCTGGTGGACACCTGCATCGCCTTCGCCAAGGAGGCGGGGTACCGGCAGATGGTGCTGTGGACCAACGACATACTCGGTGACGCCCGCAGGATCTACCAGCGCGCCGGATTCGAACTGGCCGCGGAGAAGCCGCACCACAGCTTCGGACACGACCTGGTCGGCCAGGACTGGCGCCTTTCTCTGGACGCCACCGCGCCCGGCAGGGACGGCGAGCGGCCCTCGGCCGGCGCAACGCACAACGACGCCTGAGGCACGGCGACGACAAGGGGGAAAAGGATGCCCATCTCACTGGAGAAGGTGGAACAGGCGGCGCCCGGCCTGGTCAGCCTCTACAGGCACGCCGCGGTCAGTCTCGACAAGCACGGGCTGTCCGGGGAGCGCGCCGCCGTCTACCTGGTGCTCGACCGCTCCGGCAGCATGCGCAACTACTACCGCGACGGCTCGGTGCAGCACCTCGCCGAACAGACCCTCGGCCTGGCCGCGCACTTCGACGACGACGGCACCGTGCCCGTGGTGTTCTTCTCCACCGGCGTCGACGGCATCGACGAAGTGTCGCTGACAGCGTACGCCGGACGGATCAGCGCCCTCAACGACAGCTATGGGCACATGGGCCGCACCGACTACGCGGCGGCCATGACCGCCGTCATCGAGCACTACCAGCGGTCCGGCACACAGGCCCCGGGATTCGTGGTCTTCCAGACCGACGGCGGCCCGAGCAGCAAGAGCGCCGCCACCCAGGTGCTGTGCAAAGCCGCCGAGCTGCCCCTGTTCTGGCAGTTCATCGGATTCGGCGACGACGAGTTCCGTTTCCTGCGGCGCCTGGACGACCTGCCGGTGCCCGCCAAACGAGTGGTCGACAACGCGGGATTCTTCGCGGCGGGCAAGGATCCGCGCTCCATAACCGACGCCGAGTTGTACGACCGTCTCATGGCAGAGTTCCCCGAGTGGCTGACGGCAGCCCGCGCCCAGGGCATTGTCAGCGGCTGATCCCGGTTGACCCGGCCGGGAGGGGTGCCTAGCGTCGGCCGAATGAGACTCGCCTTCTCCACCCTCGGGGTCCCCACCATGCCGGTCGACGAGGTCCTCCGGCTGGCATCGGAAAACGACTACCACGGCGTCGAACTGCGTGCGAGCGCCGAAGGCCCGGTGCACACCGGGCTGCCGGCAGCCGAACGCGCCCATATCGCGGAGCAGTTCGGCAAGGCCGGGATCGACGTCCTGACGGTCGCGGCCTACGCCAAGGTCGCCGCTCCCGGTGACGACGGCCCCGTACTGGAGGAGATCGACGCGGCTCTCCAGTTGGCAGCCGACCTCGGGGCCTCGTTCGTGCGGGTATTCCCGGGCGGGGGCGACCAGCCCGCCGAGGAAGCCGATGCCCTCGCGGCGCGCCGGCTGGCCGCGGCGGCGGAGTCGGCGGACCGCCTCGGGGTGCGGGTGCTGCTGGAGACCCACGACTCGCATCGCGCGGGAGTGGACGTCGCCCGGGTGCTGGGTCTGGTCGGTCACCGGGCCACCGGGGCCATCTGGGACGTCATGCACACCTGGCTGGCGGGCGAGCAGCCGTCGGTCACCTACGCGGCGCTGGCGCCCTACCTGGGCTACGTCCAGGTCAAGGACATCGCGTCGGCCGCCGACCCCACCCCGCTGCCGCTGGGCGCCGGTGTGCTGCCGCTGGCCGAGACCGTCGAGGTGCTCAGCCGCGCCGACTGGGACGGCTGGCTGTGCTGGGAGTACGAGAAGCGCTGGTACGAGGCAGCGGCGGACCTGCCGGGTCTGCTCGGCCCTGCCCGGGAGCATCTGACCCGGCTGCTGTCCGAGTCCGCCTGAGGCCGGGCGGCGGGACGTACCGCGGAACGGCAACAGGGGGGCGGGGAGGGGGCGGGGGGGGAGGGGCCCCCAGGGGAGGCTGAGAACGGAGGAGCGGACATGCTGGATCTCGCCCGGCTCAGGGCACTGCATGCGGTGTACACGCACGGTTCGGTGGGCGCCGCGGCGATGGCCCTCGGCTACACCCCCTCCGCGGTCTCGCAGCAGATCGCGAAGCTGGAGCGGGAGACCGGCACGACGCTGCTGGAGCGTCAGGGCCGTGGGGTGGCGCTGACGGACGCCGCCCATCTGCTGGTGTCCACGGCGCAGAAGCTGATGGACATCGTGGAGTCGGCCGAGGTCGCCCTGGAGGAGCAACGAGGGCAGCCGACCGGCCAGTTGACGATGGCGGCGTTTCCGACAGCGGCCTGCGGGCTGATGCCGCCGGTGCTGGCACGGCTCGCGCGGGAGCACCCGGCGCTGAACCTGCGGCTGACGGAGGTGGACAGCCGGCAGTCCGTCGACATGGTCGCGCGCGGCGCCGTCGATCTCGCGGTGACGCACGACTGGGACATCGCGCCCCTGCCCGCCACCGAAGGCGTGGAGCGGCAGGTGATCGGCGAGGACCGGTGCGATGTGCTGGTGCCTGCCGGGCATCGACTGGCCACCCGGACGTCGCTGGTCCGGTCGGACGTGGCGCGGGAGCGGTGGATCTGCCAGCCGCCCGGGTCGACGTGCCACGCCTGGCTGGTGCGCACCCTGCGGGAGGTGAGGACGGAGCCGGACCTGGCCTTCCAGTCCGGGGAGTACGCCACGCATCTGGCCCTGGTCGCGGCGGGTCTGGGGATCGCACTGGTGCCGCGGCTGGGTCGTGGGCCGCTGCCGGAGGGCGCGGTGATGGTGCCGCTGGAACCGGCACCGACGCGGACGCTCTACGCGCTGTGGCGGGCAGGGGCGGCGCGGCGGCCGTCGATCGCGGTGGCCGTACGGATGCTGCGGGAGCAGTGGCAGACCTCGGGAGGGGCACCCGCGCCCGCCTCACCCGGGCACGCGGCGCCTCCCCCTCTCTCGGCGTCCGAGCCCACCTCTGCGCCCGTGGCGGTCTCGGGCTGAGCGGGAGACTGGGCCGTTCGCGTGACTGCCCCGCCCCCGCGGAACCGTGCGGCGGCCGGGCTCGTCCAAGGGGCATGGCGAAGGCAACGGGGCGCAGGGCCGTGTCGGCTGTGGTGCTGGCCGTGTCGGTGGCGGTGACGGCCGCGGGGTGCGGTTCCGGTGGGTCCTCGCAGGGCGCGTCGTCGGACGATTCGGTGCCGGGGTCGCCCGGGTCTCACTCCCCCACGTCGGCCGGCGCCTCGAACCCGACCGGCGCGACAAGCCCAACCGACCCGCCCACGCCCTCGGGCACGCCGGACCCGTCCGGGACCGTAGGTGTGGCCTCCCGCGTGGCGTACTTCTCAGCCTCGGACGCGGCGCCCGGCGATCTGCGTGAAGTGGTGCGGTCGCGAGCTGCGTTGCAGACCCTGGTGGGCCGTGTCGCGGCGCGTGACGGGCGGGCGGCTGCGGCGATCACCGCGGGGACACGCACGACGGACTTCTCGCGTTCGGTGCTGGTGGCGTGGGTGCAGGTCACGGGGTGCAGTCGGGCGACGTCGGCGGGGCTGGGCGTGGTCGGTGACCGGCTGGTCCTGCTCGTGAACCAGCCGAAGCCACTGCCGGAGTGCTTCGCCGCGGACCGCGTGACGGTGGTGTTCGAGGTGCCGAAGGAGCGGGTGCCGGCGCACCCGGTGTTCGCGGCATCAGGTCTCCACTCGCACGGGTAACCGGCTGTGGGCGCGGGCAGCCAGTCACCGGTCGCGGCTCCCGGCGCACCTCCCGCGCTGGGCCGCACCGAGCCGCCCGCCAGCCCACCGGTCCGCCAACCCACAAGCCCGCCGACCCGCAAGCCCGCCCGGGGAGCCTTCGGCAGAAACTTCCCGGATCAGCAGGGCACCCTGGTACTCACTTTCATCCGACGGGCACACTCTTCCCGTCCGGAAGGAGTCCGCCGTGGACCGTCCCACCTCCCTCTCACCCGTCACCTCCCACAACCGCCCCTCCCCTCTGTCCCCTCTGTCCCCTCTGTTCTCTTCACCCGAGACCGAGGCGCCGGGTCCGGGCGGCCTGCCGGTGTCGGGCCTGACCGACACCGAGCGCCAAACGGTCCGCGCGCTGATCGAGCGGATGACGCTGGAGGAGAAGGTCGGCCAGTTGTTCGTGATGCGGGTCTTCGGAGCGTCCGCGACCGAGCCGGACCCTGCCGACGTCGCGGCGAATCAGGCCGACATGGGGGTGGACAGCGCCGCGGAGCTGATCGCCCGCTACCACCTGGGCGGGATCGTCTACTTCGCCTGGGCCCACAACACCCGTGACCCGCACCAGATCGCGGAGCTGTCCAACGGGATCCAGCGGGCGGGGCTGGCCGCCGCCACTCCCGTCCCGCTGCTGGTGGCGATCGACCAGGAGCAGGGCGCGGTCGAGCGGATCGGGGCGCCGGCCACACGCTTCGGCGGCGCGATGGCGCTCGGCGCGAACGGCAGCCCGGACGACGCCTTCACCGCGGCGCGGATCGTCGGCGCGGAACTGGCCGCGATGGGCGTCAACCAGACCTACGCGCCGGTGTGCGACGTCAACGTCAATCCGGCGAATCCGGTGATCGGGGTGCGTTCCTTCGGCGCCGATCCTGACCGCGTGGCGGCGTTGGCCGCGGCGCAGATCCGCGGGTACCAGGCGGCCGGGATCGTGACCGCGGCCAAGCATTTCCCCGGGCACGGCGACACCGTCGCGGACAGCCATGTCGCCCTCCCGGTCATCACCCACTCCCCCGACCGGTGGGAGAGCGTGGACGCGACCCCCTTCCGGGCGGCGGTCGCCGCGGGCGTCGACTCGGTCATGACCGCGCACATCCTGGTTCCGGAGCTGGACGGTTCGGATGATCCGGCGACGCTGTCCCGTCCGGTCCTCACCGGTCTGCTGCGTGAGCGGCTCGGCTACGACGGGGTGGTGGTCACCGACGCGCTGAACATGCGGGGCGTGCGGGAGAAGTACGGCGACGACCGGGTTCCGGTGCTCGCGCTGCGGGCGGGTGCGGACCAACTGCTGGATCCGCCGGATCTGGAGGTGGCGTACCGGAGTGTGCTGGCTGCCGTGCGGTCGGGCGAGCTGACCGAGGAACGCCTGGACGAGTCCGTCGCGCGGCTGCTGACGCTGAAGGTCCGCAGGGGCCTGTTCGACAGGCCGCCCACGACGCGCGAACGGGTCGACGAGGTCGTGGGTTCGCGGCCGCACCAGCAGGCGGCGGACGCGATCACCGAGCGCGGCGTCACGCTGCTCGCCGCCGACGCGGGGGTGCTGCCGCTGACGCGCCATGCGGATCGTGAGGTGCTGGTGGTGGGCGCGGACCCGGCGGCTCCCTCGGGCACGGGCGGTCCCCCGACGGCGGTGCTGGCGCGAGCACTGTCCGAACTCGGGCTTTCCGCTCGGGCGTTGTCCACCGGCGGTGCGCCCACCGGCGACCGGATCGACGCGGCGGTGGCCGCGGCGCGCGACGGCGCGGGGGCCGTCGTCGTCGCCACGTACAACGTGACGGCGGACGGGACCGGGCAGATCGCCCTGGTGGAGGCCCTGGTGGCGACGGGCGTCCCGGTGGTCACCGTGGCGATCCGCAATCCGTACGACATCGCGTTCCTGCCGCCGGTGGCGGCGTCGCTGGCGACCTACGGCTGGACGGACGTGTCGATGCGTGCCGCCGCGCGGGTTCTCGCGGGTGTGGCGTCGCCGGCCGGCCGCCTGCCCGTGGCGGTTCCCCGGGCCGGCGACCCGGACGACGTCCTGCTGCCGGTCGGCTTCGGGTTGACCGCCGGTGCCTGACCGGCGGTCAACCGGGAAGGACGGGTGACCGTCAGGCGGCGGCCGCCACCTCGCCGCTGAAGGTGCGCCACAGTTCGGCGTAGTGGCCGTCGCGGGCGAGCAGCGCCTCGTGCGTCCCGTCCTCGACGACGCGGCCGTGGTCGAGGACCACCACGCGGTCGGCCCGGGCCGCTGTGCTGAGGCGGTGGGCGACGACGAGGGTGGTGCGGCGTATCGCGAGCCGGTCCGCGGCCCGGTTGACCATGGCCTCGGTGGCGAGGTCGAGGGCGGCGGTGGCCTCGTCGAGGAGGAGGATCGCGGGGTCGACGAGCTGGGCGCGGGCGAGGGCGATGAGCTGCCGCTGCCCGGCGGACAGGTTGCGGCCGCGTTCGGCGACCTGGTGGAGGTAGCCGCCGTCGAGGGTGGCGATCATCGCGTCGGCGCCCACGGCCCGCGCGGCGGCCTCCACTTCGGCGTCGGTGGCGTCCATCCGGCCGTAGGCGATGGCGTCGCGCACGGTCCCCGGGAACAGGTAGGGCTCCTGGGGGACGACGCCGAGACGCTGCCGGTAGCCGGTGAGGTCGAGGTCGCGGATGTCGGTGCCGTCGACGACGACCGCGCCCGCGGTGGGGTCGTAGTAGCGGGCGACCATCTTGACGAGGGTGGACTTGCCGGCGCCGGTCTCGCCGACGAACGCGACGGTCTGCCCTGCCGGGATGTGCAGGTCGATGCCGCCGAGGGCCTCGGTGCCGTCGGCGTCGGGGCCGCCGTAGCGGAAGTGCACGTCGCGGAACTCGATGTCGCCGCCGAGGGCGCTGACGGCGCGCGGCGTGGTGGCGGCCGGGGTGGCGGTGGGTTCCCGCAGCAGTTGCCGGATGCGGCCCAGGGACACGCTGGCCTGCTGGTAGCCGTCGAAGACCTGCGAGAGCTGCTGGACGGGCGAGAAGAACAGGTCGATGTAGAGCAGGTAGGCGACCAGGGCGCCCGCGCTCAGGGTGCCGGCGCTGACGCGGTGGGCGCCGACGATCAGCACGAGGGCGGCGGCGACGCTGGACAGCAGCTGCACGAACGGGAAGTAGACCGAGATGAAGAACTGGCCGCGTACGCGGGCCTTGCGGTAGTCGTCGCTGCGGTCGCTGAAGCGCGCGGCGCCGTTCCGCTCGCCGCGGAAGGCCTGGACGACGCGCAGCCCGGCGACGTGCTCCTGCAGGTCGGCGTTGACGACGGCGACGCGCTCGCGGGCGAGTTCGTAGGCCTTCACCGACTTGCGGCGGAAGATCCAGGTGGCGGCGATGAGCACGGGGAGGGTGGCGAAGACCAGCAGGGCGAGTTCGACGTCGATGGCGAGGAGCGCCACGAGGATGCCGGCGAAGGTGAGCACGCTGACCAGGGCGGTGACCAGGCCGGTCTGCAGGAACGTGGACAGGGCGTCCACGTCGGTGGTCATGCGGGTCATGATCCGGCCGGTGAGTTCGCGTTCGTAGTAGTCGAGGCCGAGCCGGTGCAGGTGGGCGAAGATCTTGACGCGCAGGGTGTACAGGACGCGTTCGCCGGTGCGTCCGGTGAGCAGCGTGGAGCCCCATTCGGCGGCCCACTGGGCCAGGACCAGGCCGAGGCCGACCAGGGACGCGACCCAGACGGCGCTGAGGGCCTGGCGGCGCACCCCGGCGTCGATGCCGTGGCGGATGAGGACGGGGAGCAGCAGGCCGGCCAGGGCGTCGACGGCCACCAGCAGCAGGCTGAGCAGGAGGGGGGCGCGGAAGCCCTTCAGCAGGCTGCCGAGGCCGAACCGCTGGTCGGCGGCGCGGGCGGCGTTCTCGTCGATGTCGGGGGTGTCGTCGGCGGGGGGCAGGGCCTCCACCTTGGCGAGCAGCTCGGGGGTGGCGGGCATCCCGGCGAGGGCCCCGGCCATCCCTCCGTGGCCGGGGCCGCCGGCGGGTGCGGGAGTGGCGGGTGAGCCGGGGCGCGGCTCGCCCGTGGGGCGGCGGTCGGCCGGCCACAGTTCGGGGGTGACGCCGCCCGCGAGCCGCCCGTCGCCGGTCCCGGGTCCCGCGCCGGTGGCGGCCTCGATGCCTCCTTCGGCTTCAGTGCTGGTTCCGGCGCCGGTCCGGGCCGCGGCCGCGCCGGCCGGGTCGAGGGTGACGACGTCGGCGCCGAGGGCGTCGGGGTCGGTGAGCAGCGCCCGGTACAGGGGGCTGCGCGCTTCGAGTTCCTCGTGGGTGCCGACGTCGGAGAGCCGTCCGGAGTCGAGGACGGCAATGCGGTCGGCGAGCGCGAGGGTGGAGCGGCGGTGGGCGATCAGCAGGGTGGTGCGGTCGCGCATGACCTCGGTGAGCGCCTCGAAGATCTCGGCCTCGACGCGGGCGTCGATCGCGGAGGTGGCGTCGTCGAGCAGCAGCAGCCGGGGGTCGGTGAGGATGGCGCGGGCCAGGGCCATGCGCTGCCGCTGGCCGCCGGACAGGGTCAGGCCCTGTTCGCCGACGACGGTGGCGTAGCCGTCGGGCAGATCGGTGATGAAGCCGTGGGCCTGGGCGGCCACGGCGGCCGCGGTGATCTCCTCGTCGGTGGCGTCGGGCCTGCCGTAGGCGATGTTGGCGCGGACGGTGTCGGAGAACAGGAAGCTGTCCTCGGGGACCAGGCCGATCACGGACCGCAGGGAGTCGAAGGTCAGGTCGCGGACGTCGGTGCCGCCGATGCGCACGGCGCCGCCGGTGACGTCGTAGAGGCGGGGCAGCAGCAGCGACAGGGTGGACTTGCCGGAGCCGGAGGCGCCGACGACGGCGACGGTCTCGCCGGGTTCGATGGTGAGGTCGAAGCCGTCGAGGACCGGCCGGTCGGCGGTGTAGCCGAAGGTGACGTGGTCGAACTCGACGGTGGCGGGGGCGTCGGGCGCGAGGGTGGTGCCGCCCTCCTGGAGGGTGGGCCGGGTGTCGATGAGTTCGAGGACGCGTTCGACGCCGGCGCGCGCCTGCTGGCCGACGGTCAGCATCATGGTGAGCATCCGGACCGGCCCGGTGAGCTGGGCGAGGTAGGTGGAGAAGGCCACGAAGGTGCCGAGGGTGATCTGGTGGCGTGCGGCGAGCCAGCCGCCGAGCGCCAGCATGCCGATCTGCCCGAACGACGGGACGGCCTGGAGCGCGGGGGTGTAGCGGGCGGTCAGCTTGACGGTGCGCAGCCGTCCGGCGAACAGGCGCCGGCTGACGGTGCGCAGCTTGTCCATCTCCTGCTGTTCCTGGCCGAAGCCCTTGACCACGCGCACGCCGGTGACGGAGCCGTCGACGATGCCGGCGACGGCCGCGGCCTGGCCCTGGGCGTACCAGGTGGCGGGGAAGAGCCGTTTGCGGGACCGGTCGGCGATGAACCACAGCGCCGGCGCGACGGCCAGGGCGATCAGGGTGAGCAGGGGCGACAGGACGAGCATGACGACGAGCGAGAGCAGGAACAGCAGCAGGTTGCCGATCATCATGGGCGTCATGAACAGCAGGCCCTGGATGAGCTGCAGGTCGCTGGTGGCGCGGCCGACGACCTGGCCGGTGCTCAGCTCGTCCTGACGGCGGCCGTCGAGCCGCATGATCGTGCCGAACATCTCGTTGCGCATGTCGTGCTGCACGTCCAGCGCGAGGCGCCCGCCGTAGTAGCGGCGCACATAGGTGAGGACGTACACCACGACGGCCGCGGCCACCAGGGCGACGGCCCAGGGCGCGAGAGGCTTGTCGTGCTTGACGATGACGTCGTCGATGATCACCTTGGGCACCAGCGGCACCAGGGCGGTGACGGCCATGCCTCCGAGGGACGCGCCGAGGGACAGCCATACGTTGCGCCTGTACCGCCAGCAGTACGCGAGCAGCCGCCGCAGCCACCCCGGTTCCGGGGTCTGCTCGGCCGTTCGCTGCGCTTTCGCCGTCCTCACGCGGTCCTCCCACCGATCATCGGGCACTCTCCGTCGGCTGCCCCGCTCACCGCTCTTCTTCACCGAGGCTGGAACACGCCGGGCTGCGCATTTCATCCTCCCCCACCACCATCAACGACCAAGGTCGCACATCCGTGCGACCTTGGTCGTAGTCCTTCGGGGTGATTCGGAGGGTGCGTGCGTTGACGCTCAGGCTCCCGCGGCGCCCGTGGCCGCCGCCCGGCCGGTCTCCGCGTCCGCGGTCGTCGCGGCGGCGGCGATCTGCCGCGTCATGATCGTCGTCAGCTCGTACGCGGTGTGCGAGGCGGCCACGGACGTGATCTCGGCGTGGTCGTAGGCCGGGGCGACCTCGACCACGTCGGCGGACACCAGCCGGCAGCCGGCCAGGCAGCGCAGGATCTCCAGCAGTTCGCGGGAGGTCAGTCCGCCGGCCTCCGGGGTGCCGGTGCCGGGCGCGTGCGCGGGGTCCAGGACGTCGATGTCGACCGAGACGTACAGCGGGCGGTCGCCGATCCGCTCGCGCAGCTGCTGGGCCACCTCGTCGACACCGCGGCGCATCACGTCGGCCGAGGTGACGATGCCGAAGCCCATCTTGGCGTCGTCGTCGAGGTCCTGCTTGCCGTAGAGCGGGCCGCGGGTGCCGACGTGGGACAGCGCGGAGGTGTCGAGGATGCCTTCCTCGACGGCTCGCCGGAAGGGCGTGCCGTGGGTGTAGGCGGCGCCGAAGTAGGTGTCCCAGGTGTCCAGGTGCGCGTCGAAGTGCAGCAGGGCCACCGGGCCGTGACGGCGGGCGACGGCGCGCAGCAGGGGCAGGGCGATGGTGTGGTCGCCGCCGAGGGTCATCAGGCGCGCGCCGGTGCCGAGCAGCCCGTCGGCGGCGGCCTCGATCGTCTCGACGGCCTCGTTGATGTCGAACGGGTTGGCGGCGATGTCGCCGGCGTCCGCGACCTGGGCCAGCGCGAACGGCGAGGCGTCCTGCGCGGGGTTGTAGGGGCGCAGCAGGCGGGAGGCCTCACGGACGGCGTTGCCGCCGAAGCGCGCGCCGGGCCGGTACGACACGCCGGCGTCGAAGGGCACGCCGACGACGGCCACGTCCGCGGTGCCGACCTCGTCCAGCCTCGGCAGCCGGGCGAAGGTCGCCGGCCCGGCGTAGCGGGGGATGCGGGAGGAGTCGACGGGGCCGCGCGGCTGGGCGCTGGTCATGGCAGGCCTCTCTCTGCTCGGGGTTCAGCGGCCGACCCTACGTCTCTGCCCGATCGCGCCGGAATGTACGTTTCCTCCAATCGGCCGGGCCGATTACGCCTCCGCGTCGATCAGGAGGGTGCGCGGACGGCCGCCCGGCGGGGACGGGACAATGTGTGCATGCCACTGGATCCCGCGCCTGCCGCGCCCTCGCGCCGTGACCTCGCCGAGCACCTCGTCCGCACCCGGATAGCCGGGGACGTCGCGACCAGCCGGGAGAACAACCTCGACCACTACCGGGCGCTCGCGGCGGGTGACCGCTACTACTGGCTGGGGCTGGACTTCGGCGACCGCTGGAGCGACCCGTCCGCGGTTCTGGAGCTGATGGTGGAGCGCTGCGGGGTGGTCGCCGACCCGGCGCACCTGAGCGGCCAGGACACCATCGGCCCGCAGCTCACCCTGGACGCGCTGGACCGGATGGCGGACGTGCTGCGCAAGGCGGCGGAGAACCGCTCCCGGGTGCTGCTGGCGACCGGGCACCCGGCCGGGATGTTCGCGGTCCACCATGTGCTGGCGGCGGCGCTGCGGGAGGCGGGCTGCACGGTGGCCGGTCCGGCGGAGCCGCTGTACGCCGACGGCGGGGAGGTGCGGCAGCTGGCGGGCGTGTTCATGCTGCACCGGGGCGGCGGGCTGGTGCACACGCACTCCCCCGAGCCCATGCAGCGGGTCCTGGACGCGCTGGAGCGCGACGGCGAGCCGCTGCCCGATCTCGTGGTAGCCGACCACGGATGGGCCGGGCACGCCGGGTCCCGGGGCATCGAGACGGTGGGGTTCGCCGACTGCAACGACCCGGCGCTGTTCGTCGGGGAGGCCGAGGGCAGCATCAGGGTGAGCGTCCCGCTGGACGACAATGTGGCGCCGCAGCTGTACGCGCCGCTCACCGCCTACCTGCTGACCCGGGCGAGGCTGCCCCGGCCCGCCTGACCCCCAGGGGCGCGGCGCGGCGTCACGGGCTGCTCGAATTCACAGGCCGCGCGGCCTCACAGGGACCGCGGCTTCACAGCGTGCGCGGCACCCTGACCAGGCCCTCCTGGATGACGGAGACCGCGAGGCGGCCGTCCCTGGTGTAGATGCGGGCGGTGCCCAGGCCCCGGCCGCCGGAGGCGGAGGGGCTCTGCTGGTCGTACAGCAGCCATTCGTCGGCGCGCAGGGGGCGGTGGAACCACATGGCGTGGTCCAGGCTGGCGCCGACGACGTCGCCGACGGCCCAGCCGCCGCGGCCGTGGGCGAGCAGCACCGAGTCCAGCAGCGTCATGTCCGACACATAGGTTGCCAGGCAGATGTGCAGCATGGGGTCGTCGGCGAGCTTGCCGCGGGCGCGGAACCACACCTGGGAGCGGGGTTCGCGGGTGACGCCCGCGGTGAGGAACGGCGGGTCCTCGACGTAGCGCAGGTCGATGGCCGCGCGTGCCTCCAGCAGGCGGTCCACGACGCGCCGGTCGGGGAACTTGTCGGCGTGGGCGGGCAGGAGTTCCTCGGCGCTGGGCAGCGTCTCGGGGTCCGGGGCGTCCGGCATCGGCTCCTGGTGCTCCAGGCCCTCCTCGTGGACCTGGAACGACGCCGAGAGATGGAAGATCGGCTGGCCGTGCTGGATGGCGACGACGCGCCGGGTGGTGAAGGAGCGGCCGTCGCGGATGCGGTCGACCTCGTAGACGATGGGCGCGCCGGGGTCGCCGGGCCGCAGGAAGTAGGCGTGCAGGGAGTGCGCGAGGCGCTCCTCGGGCACGGTGCGGCCGGCGGCGACCAGGGCCTGGGCGGCGACCTGGCCGCCGAAGACCCGCGGCACCACCGCGGAACGGCTCACCCCGCGGAAGATGTCCTGCTCGATGCGCTCCAGGTCGAGCAGGGCGAGCAGGGACTCCAGCGGCTGCGGATCGCCGTCCGCGGGGGTGCCGTTCACAGGATGGTCCGTTCGTCGTCGTACGGACTGGCCGTACGGGGGCGTTCCGCTTGTCCTCGGGCCGGATCAGCCGGCGGCGCCGGTCACAGCCCCATCGACTTGGCGATGATCGACTTCATGACCTCGCTGGTGCCGCCGTAGATGCGGTTGACCCGGTTGTCGGCGTACAGGCGGGCGATCGGGTACTCGTTCATGTAACCGTATCCGCCGTGGAGCTGCAGGCAGCGGTCGATGACGCGGGAGGCGACCTCGGTGCAGAACAGCTTCGCGGAGGCGGCGTCGGCGGCGGTCAGCTCGCGCCGGTCGTGGGCGTCCAGGGCGCGGTCGACGACCGCTTCGGCGGCGTCCACCTCGGCCTTGCAGGCGGCGAGTTCGAACTTCGTGTTCTGGAAGGAGGCCACGGTCTTGCCGAAGACGGTCCGGTCCTGGACGTAGTTCTGGGCGAAGCGGATGGCGGCGGCGGCCTGGGCGTAGGCGCCCACGGCGATGGCCAGGCGCTCCTGCGGCAGGTTCTGGCCGAGGTAGGAGAAGCCCTTGCCCTCCTCGCCGAGGAGGTCCTCGACGGGCACCTGGACGTCGGAGAAGGACAGCTCGGCGGTGTCGGAGGTCTTCAGGCCGAGCTTGTCGAGCTTGCGGCCGACGGCGTAGCCGGCGGACTTGGTGTCGACGACGAACAGGGAGATGCCGGCGCGGCGGTCCTCGGGGGTGGCCGGCGCGGTGCGGGCGCAGACGATGACGCGGTCGGCGTGCACGCCGCCGGTGATGAAGGTCTTGGCGCCGTTGAGCAGGTAGTGGGTGCCGTCGGCGGACAGCTTCGCGGTGGTCTTCATGCCCGCCAGGTCGGAGCCGGTGCCGGGTTCGGTCATGGCGATGGCGAACATGGTCTCGCCGCTGACGAAGCCGGGCAGCCAGCGCTTCTTCTGCTCGTCGGTGGCGTAGGCCATCACGTAGGGCAGGCACAGGCCGGTGTGGACGCTGCTGCCGCCGAAGCTGACGCCCGCGCGGGCGCACTCCTCGCTCATGACGGCCTGGAACTTGAAGCTCTCCTCGCCCGCGCCGCCGAACTCCTCGGGGACCTCGATGCCGAAGACGCCCAGCTCACCGAGCTTGTAGTAGAACTCGCGCGGGGCCTGCCCCGCCTCCAGCCACTGGTCGTACACCGGGACGACCTCGGCCTCGATGAAGGCGCGTATCGTCTCGCGGAACGCCTCGTGGTCCTCGTTGAACACCGTACGACGCACAGCGCGCCTCCCATCGACGAGCGAGCGGACCTGGACACCGGATTAAGCAAGCGCTCAGTAAGTTACCGGTCGGTCCGCGGAGCTGTCCAGGGCAGCCCGTCGTCGAGAGTGGCCAGCGCGCCCAGCGCCAGGCGGCGCAGCAGGGCCGCCATCGCAGCCCGGTCCGGCACACTGCTGCGCGCGCCGAGGTGCGGGGTGGAGTTGATCAGGCCGAACACGGCGTGCACGGCCGCCCGGGCCTCCAGCTCGGTGGCCCGCGGGTAGACCCGGCGCACGACGCCGACCCACTCCTCGACGTACTGGCGCTGCAGCTGGCGCACCAGTTTGCGGTCGGACTCGCGCAGCCGGTCCAGTTCGCGGTCGTGCAGGGTGATGAGCGGGCGGTCGTCGATGGCGAAGTCGATGTGGCCGCGGATCAGCGCGTCGAGCGCCGCGACCGGGTCGTCGGTCTCCGCGACCCGCATCCGCCCGGCGGTCAGCAAGCGGTCGCTGATCCCGACGAGCAGTTCGGCCAGCATGGCGTCCTTGCCGGCGAAGTGACGGTAGAGCCCGGGGCCGCTGATGCCGACCGCGGCCCCTATCTCGTCGACGCCGACGCCGTGGAATCCACGCTCGGCGAAGAGCCGCGCGGCCTCCCTGAGGATCTGCTCGCGCCTGCCACCGGCCGTCTTCGTCGGGTTCATACGATCGAGTCTAGACAACCGGGTTAGCGACCGTTAACGTGGAGTCATCACGTTAACGCTCGCTAACATCCGGGGGGCCGAACCATGGCAGCACCCGCCTTGTCCAGCGCCGCAGATCCGGCGTCGGAGGCTTACCGCGTCAACACCCAGGCGCACACCTCGCTCAGCGAATCGCTGCGCGAGAAACTCGCCACCGCCCGCCTCGGCGGCGGCGAGAAGGCCCGCGCACGGCACACCGCGCGCGGCAAGCTGCTGCCCCGCGACCGGGTGGACCACCTGCTCGACCCCGGCTCCCCCTTCCTGGAGCTCGCGCCGTTGGCCGCCGACGGGATGTACGACGGGCAGGCCCCCGCTGCCGGCGTCATCGCCGGGATCGGCCGCGTGGCGGGCCGCGAGGTGGTGGTCGTGGCCAACGACGCCACCGTCAAGGGCGGCACCTACTACCCCATGACGGTGAAGAAGCATCTGCGGGCCCAGGAGGTGGCGCTCGACAACCGCCTGCCCTGCGTCTACCTGGTGGACTCCGGCGGCGCCTTCCTCCCCCGCCAGGACGAGGTCTTCCCCGACCGCGACCACTTCGGCCGGATCTTCTACAACCAGGCCACCATGTCCGCCCGCGGCATCCCGCAGATCGCCGCCGTCCTCGGCTCGTGCACCGCGGGCGGCGCCTATGTGCCGGCGATGAGCGACGAGGCGGTGATCGTGCGGAACCAGGGCACGATCTTCCTCGGCGGCCCCCCGCTGGTGAAGGCGGCCACCGGCGAGGTCGTCACCGCGGAGGAGCTGGGCGGCGGCGAGGTGCACGCGCGGACCTCTGGCGTCACCGACCACCTCGCCGAGGACGACGCCCACGCGCTGAGCATCGTCCGCGACATCGTGGCGACACTGCCGGTGCGCGGCGCGGCGCCGTGGACGGTGCGGCCCGCCGAGCCGCCGGCCGTGGACCCGGCCGGGCTGTACGGGGTGGTGCCGGTGGACTCCCGTACGCCGTACGACGTGCGGGAGGTCATCGCGCGTCTGGTGGACGGCAGCCGCTTCGCGGAGTTCAAGGCGGAGTACGGCACCACGCTGGTCACCGGCTTCGCCCATGTGCAGGGCCATCCGGTGGGCATCGTGGCCAACAACGGCATCCTGTTCGCCGAGTCCGCCCTCAAGGGCGCGCACTTCATCGAGCTGTGCGACCAGCGCGGCATCCCGCTGCTGTTCCTGCAGAACATCTCCGGGTTCATGGTGGGCCGGCAGTACGAGGCCGGCGGCATCGCCAAGCACGGCGCCAAGATGGTCACGGCGGTCGCCTGTGCCCGGGTGCCCAAGCTCACCGTGGTCATCGGCGGTTCCTACGGCGCCGGCAACTACTCGATGTGCGGGCGCGCCTACAGTCCCCGCTTCCTGTGGATGTGGCCCAACGCCAAGATCTCGGTGATGGGCGGCGAACAGGCCGCCTCCGTGCTGGCCACCGTCAAGCGCGACCAGCTCGCCGCGGCCGGCGAGAAATGGGGCGAGGACGAGGAGGAGGCGTTCAAGGCCCCGGTCCGCGAGCAGTACGAGACCCAGGGCAACGCCTACTACGCCACCGCCCGGCTGTGGGACGACGGCGTGATCGACCCGCTGGAGACCCGCACCGTCCTCGGCCTGGCCCTGACCGCCTGCGCCAACGCCCCCCTGCCCACCGCCGACCCGACCGCGCCGGGCTACGGCGTCTTCCGGATGTGAGTGCCGTGACGATCACCCCTGGCGCCACGGCGCCCTCCCTGCTCGACACCGTCCTCGTCGCCAACCGCGGTGAGATCGCGGTCCGGGTGCTGCGCACCCTGCGCGAGCTGGGCGTGCGCTCGGCGGCGGTGTTCACCGACGCGGACGCCGACGCCCGGCACGTCCGCGAGGCCGACACCGCGGTGCGGGTGGGCAGTTACCTGTCGGCCGCCGACCTGGTGCGGGCCGCCGAGGTCGCGTGCGCCCAGGCCGTTCACCCCGGATACGGCTTCCTCGCCGAGAACGCCGCGTTCGCCCGCGCCTGCACCGAGGCGGGGCTGGTCTTCATCGGTCCCCCGGCCGAGGCGATCGAGCTGATGGGCGACAAGATCCGGGCCAAGGAGACGGTCCGGGCCGCCGGGGTCCCGGTCGTGCCCGGCAGCAGCGGCAGCGGCCTGAGCGACGCCGAACTGGCCGACGCGGCACGGGAGATCGGCATGCCCGTACTGCTCAAGCCGTCCGCGGGCGGCGGCGGCAAGGGCATGCGCCTGGTGCGGGACGCCGCCGCGCTCCCCGAGGAGATCGCCGCGGCCCGTCGCGAGGCCCTCGGGTCCTTCGGCGACGACACCCTGCTGGTGGAGCGCTGGGTCGACCGACCGCGGCACATCGAGATCCAGGTGCTGGCCGACGGCCACGGCAACGTGGTGCACCTGGGCGAGCGCGAGTGCTCGCTGCAGCGCCGCCACCAGAAGGTGATCGAGGAGGCCCCCTCGGTCCTGCTGGACGAGGCGACCCGTGCCGCCATGGGCGAGGCGGCTGTACAGGCGGCCCGGTCCTGCGGCTACACCGGCGCCGGCACGGTGGAGTTCATCGTGCCCGGAGCCGACCCCGGCGCCTACTACTTCATGGAGATGAACACCCGGCTGCAGGTCGAGCACCCGGTGACGGAACTGGTCACCGGCCTGGACCTGGTGGCGTGGCAGCTGCGGGTCGCCTGCGGGCAGCCGCTGGACTTCGCCCAGCAGGACGTCACCCTCACCGGGCACGCCGTCGAGGCGCGGATCTGCGCGGAGACCGCGCGGGCGGGCGACGGACGGGTGGACTTCCTGCCCTCGGCCGGCACCGTGCTGCGGCTGCACGACGCGGACGGCCCCGGCGTGCGGGTCGACTCCGGCCTGGCCGCGGGCACCGAGGTGGGCACCGCCTACGACCCGATGCTGGCCAAGGTCATCGCCCACGGCCCGGACCGGGCGACCGCGCTGCGTCGGCTGCGGGCGGCCCTGGCCGACACCGTGGTGCTGGGCCTGGACACCAACACCGGGTTCCTGCGCCGCCTGCTGGCCCACCCGGCCGTGGTCGCCGGAGAGCTGGACACCGGCCTGATCGACCGGGACGCCGCGGGACTGCTGCCGGACGGAGTGCCCACGGAGGTCTACGCGACGGCGGCCCTGCTGCGGCAGCGGGCACTGGAGCCGGCTCCGGGACAGGACGGCTGGACCGACCCGTTCGCGGTGCCCAGCGGCTTCCGGCTCGGCGGCGAACCGGCGTGGACGGTGCACCACCTGCGGGTGCCGGGCCATGACCCGGTGACCGTGCGGGTGCGGCCCGGCCTGGTGCGGATCGGCGACGACGCGCCGTTCGCGGCGACGCTGACGGCCGACGCGGACGGCTCGCGGGTGCGGCTGCACGCCGGCGGCACCGTGACGACTTTCCACCAGGCGGGCGGCGAGTGGCTCGGCCGGGAGGGCGACAGCTGGCGGGTCCAGTCCTACGACCCGGTGGCCGCCGCCCTGCGCGGCGCCGCGGCCGGCGCGGGCGCCGACACCCTGACGGCGCCCATGCCGGGGACCGTCACGGTGGTCAAGGCCGCCAAGGGGGACGAGGTCACGGCGGGTCAGAGCCTGCTCGTGGTCGAGGCGATGAAGATGGAACACGTGATCACCGCACCGCACGACGGGACGGTCGCCGAGATCGACGTCGTGGTGGGGGCGACCGTCGCCATGGACCAGATCCTGGCGGTCGTCACGCCCACGGCGCTGAACGAGGAGGCGTCATGACCGGAACCGGCGCGTCGTCCGCGCTGCCCGCGGGGCTGCCGATGGCCGTACCCCAGGAGGGGCTGCCGGAGCGGGTCCGCATCCACGAGGTGGGGGCGCGCGACGGCCTGCAGAACGAGAAGGCCACCGTGCCGACCAAGATCAAGGCCGAGTTCGTGCACCGCCTGGCGGACGCCGGACTGTCCACGATCGAGGCGACGAGCTTCGTGCACCCCGGCTGGGTGCCCCAGCTGGCGGACGCCGACGAGCTGATGCCGATGCTCTCCGGTCTCGCCGGGCGGGACCCCGAGGTGCGGCTGCCCGTACTGGTGCCGAACGTGCGCGGGCTGGGGCGTGCCCTGGACCTGGGGGTCCGCGAGGTCGCCGTGTTCGCCAGCGCCACCGAGTCCTTCGCCCGGGCCAATCTCAACCGGACGGTCGACGAGGCGCTGGCGATGTCGGAGCCCGTCGTGACCCGCGCCAAGGAGGCCGGCGTCCGGGTGCGGGGCTACCTGTCGATGTGCTTCGGCGACCCCTGGGAAGGTCCGGTGCCCATCGCCCAGGTCGCGGCCGTCGCCCGCCGCCTGTACGCGATGGGCTGCGACGAGCTGAGCCTGGGCGACACCATCGGCGTGGCCACGCCCGGCCACGTCACGGCCCTGCTCGACGCCCTCACCGGCGGCCGCACCCCGGACGGCGCGGATGCCACACCCGTTCCGGTCGAGCACCTCGCCGTCCACTTCCACGACACCTACGGCCAGGCACTGGCCAACACCCTGGCCGCGCTCCGGTGCGGTGTCACGGTCGTCGACGCCTCCGCCGGCGGCCTCGGGGGATGCCCCTACGCCAAGAGCGCCACCGGCAACCTCGCCACCGAAGACCTCGTCTGGATGCTGCACGGCCTCGGCGTCCGCACCGGGGTCGACCTCGACCGCCTCAGCGCCACAAGCGTCTGGATGGCGGAGCAGCTGGGACGGCCCAGCCCGTCCCGTACCGTCCGCGCCCTGACCCACCAGGAGCAGTAGTCATGTCGATCGATCACCGTCTGTCCGACGAGCACGAGCAACTGCGCGCCACCGTGGCGGAGTTCGCCCAGGACGTCGTCGCGCCCAAGATCGGCCAGTTCTACGAGCAGGAGGAGTTCCCGTACGAGATCGTGCGGGAGATGGGGCGGATGGGCCTGTTCGGGCTGCCGTTCCCCGAGGAGTACGGCGGCATGGGCGGTGACTACCTCGCACTCGGCCTCGCCCTGGAGGAACTGGCCCGGGTCGACTCCTCGGTGGCCATCACCCTGGAGGCCGGGGTGTCGCTGGGCGCCATGCCGGTCTTCCGCTTCGGCACCGAGGAGCAGAAGCGCACCTGGCTGCCGAAACTCTGCTCCGGCGAGATGCTGGGCGCGTTCGGGCTGACCGAGCCCGAGTGCGGCTCCGACGCCGGCGGCACCCGCACCACCGCGCGGCTGGACGAGTCCACCGGCGAATGGGTGATCAACGGCACCAAGTGCTTCATCACCAACTCCGGTACCGACATCACCGGCCTGGTCACGGTGACCGCGGTGACCGGCCGCACATCCGAGGGCCGGCCGCGGATCTCGTCCATCATCGTGCCGTCCGGCACCCCCGGCTTCACGGTGTCGAAGAAGTACAGCAAGGTCGGCTGGAACGCCTCCGACACCCGGGAGCTGTCGTTCATCGACTGCCGCGTCCCGGCGGCGAACCTGCTGGGCGAGGAGGGCCGGGGCTACGCGCAGTTCCTGCGGATCCTCGACGAGGGCCGGATCGCGATCTCCGCGCTGGCCACCGGTCTCGCGCAGGGCTGCGTCGACGAGTCGCTGAAGTACGCGCAGGAGCGGGAGGCCTTCGGGCGGCCGATCGGGGCCAACCAGGCGATCCAGTTCAAGATCGCCGACATGGAGATGCGGGCCCACACCGCGCGCCTTGCCTGGCGGGACGCCGCATCCCGGCTGGTGAGCGGGGAGCCGTTCAAGAAGGAGGCGGCGCTGGCCAAGCTGTACTCCTCCGAGGTCGCGGTGACCAACGCCCGTGAGGCCACGCAGATCCACGGCGGGTACGGGTTCATGAACGAGTACCCGGTGGCCCGGATGTGGCGGGACTCGAAGATCCTGGAGATCGGCGAGGGCACCAGCGAGGTCCAGCGCATGCTGATCGCCCGGGAGTTGGGCCTGGCCGCCGGATAACGCCGGGGCCGGGCGACCGGGCCTGGGCGACCGGGCCCTGGGCGACCGGGCCGTGAGAGTCCGGCAAGCGACGTCGCCCGGACACCGAACAACTGAACAACCGCCGCCGGACAGGCACAGCGCGGCGAGGGTGACGGACGGGACCTCCGGGACGTCGAGTTAGGTTAGGCTAACCTAACTCGACCGACCAACGAGAGGTCCGCCCATGCGCTCACACCTGCTCAACGACACCACGACGGAGCACTATCGACGCTCCGTCACCCGGGGAGTCGAGCGGGTGGCGGCCACCCTCGCCGCGACCGACCGGCCGTTCACCGGCATCACCCCCCAGGCGCTCGCACCCCGGATCGACGCGATCGACCTCGACCGGCCCCTGGGCGACACCACCGCCGCCCTGGACGAACTCGAGTCGGTCTATCTGCGGGACGCCGTCTACTTCCACCACCCCCGCTACCTCGCCCACCTCAACTGCCCGGTGGTCATCCCCGCGGTGACCGCCGAGGCCGTGCTGAGCGCCGTCAACTCCTCGCTCGACACCTGGGACCAGAGCGCCGGCGCCACCCTCATCGAACGCCGGCTCGTCGACTGGACCGCGGCCCGCCTCGGCCTGGGCCCGCGGGCCGACGGCGTGTTCACCAGCGGCGGCACCCAGTCGAACCTGCAGGCACTGCTGCTGGCCCGCGACGAGGCGCTCGCCGCCGGCGCCGACCCGGCCCGGCTGCGCGTCCTGGCGAGCGAGTGCGGCCACTTCAGCGTGCAGAAGTCCGCCGCCCTGCTCGGGCTGCCCGCAGGAGCCGTCGTCACCGTCCCCTGCGACGCCGGCAAGCGGATGCGGACCGACGCCCTCGCCGCCGAACTCGAACGCTGCGCCCGCGAAGGCCTGACGCCGATGGCCGTCGTCGCCACCGCCGGGACCACCGACTTCGGCTCCGTCGATCCGCTGCCCGCCATCGCCGCGCTCTGCGGCCGGCACCGCGTGTGGCTGCACGTCGACGCCGCCTACGGCTGCGGGCTGCTGGTCTCCCGCACCCGTCGCCACCTGCTGAACGGCATCGAGCACGCCGACTCGGTGACCGTGGACTTCCACAAGTCCTTCTTCCAGCCGGTCAGTTCGAGCGCCGTGCTGGTGCGGGACGCCGCGACCCTGCGCCACGCCACCCATCACTCCGACTACCTCAACCCGCGCCGGGCCGTGGCCGAGCGCATCCCCAACCAGGTGGACAAGTCCCTGCAGACCACCCGCCGGTTCGACGCGCTCAAGCTGTGGATGACGCTGCGGGTCATGGGCGCCGAGGGCGTGGGCGAACTCTTCGACGAGGTACTGGACCTCGCCGAGCGGGGGTGGCTGATGCTGGACGCGGACCCGCGGTTCGAGGTCGTCACCCGGCCCACTCTGTCCACGCTGGTCTTCCGCTGGATCCCGCCGGAGTCCGACGCCGTGACGGCCGCCGGCACCTCCGCCGCCGTCGCGCCCGCCGGCACCTCCGCCGTCACCCCCGCCGACGTCGACCGCGCGAACCTCCAGGCCCGCAAGGCCCTGGCCGCCTCGGGCGAGGCGGTCGTCGCGGGCACCACCGTGCACGGCCGCCATCACCTGAAGTTCACCCTGCTCAACCCGGTGACCACCACCGACGACATCGCGGCCGTCCTCGACCTGATCGCCGGGCACGCCGCCCGCTGCCTCAACCTGGGAGAGACCCTTGCCCACGCCTCGTGACGCGGCCCCGCGCGAACCGGACTTCATCGGCATCGGCCTCGGACCGTTCAATCTGGGCCTGGCCTGCCTGACCGAGCCGATCGACGGCCTGACCGGCGTCTTCCTGGAGAGCAAGCCCGATGTCGACTGGCACTCCGGGATGTTCATCGAGGGCGCCACCCTGCAGACGCCGTTCCTCTCCGACCTGGTGACGCTCGCCGACCCCACCTCGCCCTACAGCTTCCTGAACTACCTCAAGGAATCCGGGCGGTTGTACTCCTTCTACATCCGCGAGAGCTTCTATCCGCTGCGCGAGGAGTTCAACGACTACTGCCGCTGGGCCGCCGCCCGCCTGCCCTCGGTGCGCTTCGGCAGGACCGTCACCCGCGTCACCTACGACGAGGGCGACGGCCGCTACACGGTGACCACCGGCGACGGCGAGGAGTACCGCGCGCCGCGGCTCGTGCTGGGCACCGGGACCCCGCCGTATGTGCCGCCCGCTGCCGAGGGCATCGGCGGCGACGCCGTGCACGCCTCCGGATACCTGGCCGCCCGGGAGCGGCTGCGCGCCAAGAGCAGCGTCACCGTCGTCGGCAGCGGGCAGAGCGCCGCCGAGATCTACCACGACCTGCTCCAGGACATCGACACCCACGGCTACACGCTGAACTGGGTGACCCGCTCACCGCGGTTCTTCCCGCTCGAATACACCAAGCTCACCCTGGAGATGACCTCCCCGGAGTACGTGGACTACTTCCACGCCCTGCCGCCGGCGGTCCGCGAGCGGCTCGGCGCCTCCCAGAAGAACCTGTACAAGGGCATCAGCACCGAGCTGATCAATGCGATCTTCGACCTGCTCTACGCCAAGAACCGCAAGGGCAAGGTGCCGACCCGGCTGCTCACCAACACTTCCCTCGACCGTGTGCGCCACGACGCCGCCACCGGCGGCTACACGCTGGAGCTGCGCCAGCGCGAGCAGGGCCGCGACCACACGCTGACCACCGAGGGCCTGGTGCTGGCCACCGGATACCGCTACCGGGTACCGGAGTTCCTGACCCCGGTCCGCGACCGCATCCGCTGGGACGCCCAGGGCCGCTACGACGTCACCCGCGACTACGCGATCGACGTCACCGGTCACGGCGTCTACGTCCAGAACGCGGAGCTGCACACCCACGGCTTCGCCGCGCCCGACCTCGGCATGGCCGCCTACCGCAACTCCCGCATCATCCGCGAGCTGCTCGGCGGCCGCGAGCCGTACCGCATCGAGACGGCCATCGCCTTCCAGGAGTTCACCGCATGACCGCCACCCCGGCCCCCCGCCCGACCACGGCCGCGCCCCCGCCGGTATCCGAACGCGCACCCGCCCTCCACTCCCCCGCCGGCTTCACCTTCCGCCCGGTCGACCCGCGCGCCGACGCCGCCCTGCTGCACCGCTGGGTCACGCACCCCAAGGCCGTCTTCTGGCTGATGGCCGACGCCAACCCGTACGACGTGGAACGCGCCTACGCCGACATCGCGCAGGCGCCCCACCAGGACGCCTTCGTCGGCCTGTCCGACGGAAGGCCCGCTTTCCTGATGGAGCGCTACGACCCGGCGCGGGTGGAACTCGCCGGGCTGTACCCGGCGGAACCCGGCGACGTCGGCATGCACTTCCTGGTCGCGCCGGCGGAACAGCCGGTGCACGGCTTCACGCGTGCCGTGATCCGCGCGGTGATGACGGAACTGTTCGCCGATCCGGCGACCCGCCGGGTGGTGGTCGAGCCGGACGTCCGCAACACCGCCGTCCACGCGCTCAACCGGACGGTCGGCTTCGAACCCGCCGCCCGCATCACCACCCCGCACAAGGAAGCCCTGCTCAGCTTCTGCACCCGCGCGCAGTTCGAGGCGACCCGGTGACCGCCGCCCCTGCCGGGACAGTCGACACCGACGGCGCCACCGCCCACCTCACTCCCGAGAGGTGGCAGCGGGCCACCCGCCATCTGATCCGCAAGGCCCTCGCCGAGTTCTCCCACGAGCGCCTGCTCACACCGGTCCCGCTCGGCCCGGCGCCCTCCACCCCCGGCGGGCCCCGCGGCTACCGCGTCACCAGCGACGACGGCCGCACCGCCTACCGCTTCACCGCCGAGCTCCTCGCCCTGGACCACTGGCACATCGACCCGGCCTCGATCACCCGGCGGGCAGCCGGAGAGGCAGCGGAAGAAGCAGGGGACGCCCCGGCCGGCGGGGAGAGCGAACTCCCCCTCGACGCCCTCGCGTTCTTCACCGATCTGCGGGCGACCCTGGGCCTGGGCCACCGCGTACTCCCCCTCTATCTGGAGGAGATCACCGCGACGCTGTCCTCGCTCGCGTTCAAGGACGTCGTGCACCGGCGGACGGCGGCCGACCTGCTGGCGGCCGGGTTCCAGGCCGTGGAGAGCGGCATGACCGAGGGCCACCCCTGCTTCGTGGCGAACAGCGGCCGCATCGGCTTCGGCGCGCGGGACCTGGTGCGGTACGCGCCCGAGGCGGGCGCGCCGGTGCGGCTGACCTGGGTGGCGGCCCGCCGTGACCTCGCGGACTTCAGCGCCGGGGCCGGTCTGGACTACGCGACGCTGATCGCCGCCGAGCTGGATCGGGCGACCCGCGCACGGTTCGCCGCGGTGCTCTCGGCCCGCGGCCTGGACCCGGACGGCTATCTGCTCATCCCCGTCCACCCCTGGCAGTGGGAGCACCGGCTCGCGGTGACCTTCGCCGGCGAGGTGGCCCGGGAGCACCTGGTGCTGCTCGGGCCGGGCGACGACGACCACCTGGCCCAGCAGTCCGTCCGCACGTTCTTCAACGTCTCCCGGCCCGACCGCCACTACGTCAAGACCGCCCTGTCCGTGCTCAACATGGGCTTCCTGCGCGGCCTGTCCGCCGCCTACATGGCCGCCACCCCGGCGATCAACGACTGGCTGGCCGCACTGATCGCGGCCGACCCGACGCTGACCGCCGCACGCTTCTCGATCATCCGCGAGCGGGCCGCGGTCGGTTACCGTCACCGGCCCTTCGAGGAGGCCACGCAGAAGGGATCGCCGTACCGGAAGATGCTGGCGGCGCTGTGGCGGGAGAGCCCAATCGCCGGCCTGGAACCGGGACGTTCGCTCGTCACCATGGCGTCGCTGCTCCACGTCGACGCGGCCGGCGGCTCGCTGGCGGCGGTGCTCGTCGCCCGGTCGGGCCGGTCACCGGAGGCGTGGCTGCGCGGCTACCTGGACGCGTACCTGGTGCCGGTGCTGCACAGTCTCTTCGCCTACGACCTGGCGTACATGCCGCACGGCGAGAACGTCATCCTGGTGCTCGGCGAGGACGGCGGGAGCGTGGAGCGCGCGGTGTTCAAGGACATCGCCGAGGAGATCGTGGTGATGGACCCGGCCGCCGCACTGCCGCCGGAGGTGGCGCGGATCAGGGCGGAGGTCCCGGAGGAGCTGCGGGCGCTGTCGGTGTTCACCGACGTCTTCGACTGCTTCCTGCGGTTCCTCGGCGCGACGCTGCACACCGCGGGCGTGCTGGACGAGGCGGCGTTCTGGCGTACGGTCGCGGACTGCGTGACGGGCTACCAGGAGGCGCATCCGGCGCTGGCGGAGAAGTTCGCGCGCTACGACCTGTTCGCGCCGCGGTTCGCCCTGTCGTGCCTGAACCGGCTCCAACTGCGGGACAACCAGCAGATGGTGGACCTGGCCGACCCGTCGGCGGCGCTGCAGTTCGCGGGGACCCTCGCCAACCCGCTGGCCGCACACCGGCCCCCGGCCCGCAAGGAGGCCCCGGTCTCCCGGTCCGCCTGAAGACCGGCCCGTCCGTCGGCGTCCGTGCCCGTCAGCACGCGTCAGCACACGTCAGCACACGTCAGCACACGTCAGCACACGTCACGGCGCGTCAGTGCCCGCCGCCGCCCAGTCCACCTCGGGCGACCGGTAGAAGCCGATGCCCAGCTCCTGCCACCGCGGTCCCTGCGCGGCCAGCCGCACCCGGTAGGCGTTCCAGTCGTGGGCGGCCGCCGGGGACCAGCCGAGTTCGGCGATCCCCGGCAGCCGCGGGAAGGCCATGTAGTCCACGTCGGCGTCGGTCCTGATCGTCTCGGTCCACAGCGGGGCCTCGACCCCGGCCACCGCGCCCGCGGGCAGGCCGGCGATGAAGGTCGCCGGGTCCCAGTCGTAGGAGGTGCGCACGTCGACGTAGCCCGCCCAGTGCTGGCCGAGCGGGGTGGTGGAGGTGTACTGCATGTCGAGGTAGGCGCGGTTGGCCGGGGACATGATGACCCGGGTGCCGTGCTTCGCCGCGTCCACGACCGCGGTCTCGTTGCCGGCGGTCCCCCAGTACTGGACGAGGGCGCCGGGCACCGGGTGCGCGGAGTCGAGCTGGTGCCAGCCGATGACGGTCTTGCCCTGGGCGGTGACGATCGGCTGGACCTTGTCCATGTACGTGACGTAGTCCGCGGCGCTGGTGGAGTGCGCCTCGTCGCCGCCGATGTGCAGGTACGGGCCCGGGGTCAGCGCGGCGACCTCGCGGATCACCGCGTCGAGGAACGCGTACGTCTCGGCCTTGGGCACGCACAGCGAGCTGAAGCCGACCTTGGTGCCGGTGTAGAGCGGCGGGGCGGTGCCGTCGCAGTTCAGCTCGGGGTACGAGGCGAGGGCCGCGTTGGTGTGGCTGGGGCCGTCGATCTCGGGGACGACGGTGAGGAAGCGGCTCGCGGCGTAGCGGACGATCCGCCGGTAGTCGTCCTGGGTGTAGGAGCCGCCGGGGCCGCCGCCGACCCCGGTGCTGCCGCCGTACAGCGCGAGCCGGGGGCGGGAGCCGATCGCGATCCGCCAGCCCTGGTCGTCGGTGAGGTGCAGGTGCAGCGTGTTGACCTTGTACAGCGCGAGTTCGTCGATGTACCGCTCGACCTGGGCGACGGTGAGGAAGTGCCGGGCGACGTCGAGCATCGCGCCGCGGTAGGCGTACCGGGGGACGTCGCGGATGTCGGCGTCGGGCACCGTCCAGGCGGCGCCGGGCACCGCGGTGCGGCTCTCCACCCGCGCGGGCAGGAGCTGGCGCAGGGTCTGCACGCCGTGGAAGAGCCCGGCGGCGGTGCGGGCGCTGATGGTCACCGCGCGCGGGGTGGTGCGCAGCCGGTAGCCCTCGTCGCCGAGGCCGCGGTCGGTGTCGCCGAGGGCCAGCACGATCGCGCCGGGGGCCGCCGCGGCGGCGCCGCTCCGCGTCCCGGCCGGCACCGGCACCACGGGCAGCGGATAGCCGGTGGAGGGCCGCAGCAGGGCCGCGGCGTAGCCGGCGACCCGGCCGGCGTCGGCGGACCCGCGGGTCACCTCGACGGCGGTGCCGCGGGTGATCCGGAACGTGCCGCCGCCGGCGCGGACGGCGGCCGGGACGGGCACCACCCGGGATCCGACGGTGGCAGCGGCCGGCGCGGCGGCGGGCTCGGAGGAGGAGGCGCTCCTGGCCCCGGCCGCGCCGGCGCCCGCGGCGAGCATCAGCGCGCACAGCACCCGCGGCAGCGTGCCGCGCGCGGTCCGGGCCCGGGCGGGCGGGTCCGCACCGGGGCCTGCGGCGTCCAGTCGTCTCACGCACCACGACTAACCCGCGCGGTCCCGCGCGGTCAAGACGGCCCCGCGGGGACGGCGCCGCGCCACTCCCCTGCCGCGCACAGATCACTCATTTGGCCGCGCTTGTCCGGTCAGCCTGCCCGAAATCGGGCAGAATTCTTGCAAACCAAAGATGATCACACCAGTATCAACGCGTGCTCGAACGCCGGACGTCCTACGAGGACCTGATCGACCACCTGGTGCGCACCACGTCGCTGCACCGCGGCGAGGCCACCCGGGTGGTCCTGGACGTCCTGGCGTACTTCGACGAGACGACCGAGGAGTTCGTCCGCCGCAGACACCGTGAGCTCCAGGCGAAGGGCCTGGTGAACGCGGAGATCTTCGAGCGGATCGCCGAGGAGCTGCCGCACCGGGCGGTGGCCCCCGCGGCACTGTCCCAGCGCCAGCTCCGCCGGATCGTCTACGGCTGAGCCGTTCCCGCCGGGCAGGACCCGGCCGCGGACGGCTCGCGCACCTCGGAGCGGGCAGGGACTCAGGACGAAGCAGGACGACGGAGAGGGACGGCATATGTGCGGAATCGTCGGATACATCGGCAGGCGCGACGTCGCGCCACTGCTGCTGGAAGGTCTGCAGCGGCTGGAGTACCGGGGCTACGACTCGGCCGGCGTCGTCATCAGCGGGAAGTCCGGCGACCTCCGCACGGTCAAGGCCAAGGGCCGCGTACGTGAGCTGGAGGCGCGGATCCCCAAGCGCTTCGCCGGCACCACCGGCATCGCCCACACCCGCTGGGCCACCCACGGCGCCCCGAGCGACGAGAACGCGCACCCCCACCTGGACGCCGAGGGCACCGTCGCGGTCGTCCACAACGGCATCATCGACAACGCCTCCGAGCTGCGCGCCAAGCTGACCGTGGACGGCGTCGTCTTCGCCTCCGAGACCGACACCGAGGTGCTCGCCCACCTGATCTCCCGCTCCGAGGCGGACACGCTGGAGAAGAGGGTCAGCGAGGCGCTGCGCGCGGTCGAGGGCACCTACGGCATCGCCGTGATGCACAAGGAGTTCCCCGACCGGATCGTGGTGGCCCGCAACGGCTCGCCCGTGGTCCTCGGCATCGGCGAGAAGGAGATGTTCGTCGCCTCCGACGTCGCCGCGCTGGTCACCCACACCCGCCAGGTCGTCACCCTCGGCGACGGCGAGATGGCCACCCTCAAGGCCGACGACTTCCGCACCTACACCACCGAGGGCTCGCTGACCACGGCGACGCCGACCACGGTGGAGTGGGAGGCCGAGTCGTACGACATGGGCGGCCACGACACCTACATGCACAAGGAGATCTCCGAGCAGGCCGAGGCGGTCGACCGCGTGCTGCGCGGCCGGATCGACGACCGGTTCGCCACCGTGCACCTGGGCGGCCTGAACCTGGAGCCGGGCGAGGCCCGCCGGGTCCGCCGGATCAAGATCCTCGGCTGCGGCACCAGCTACCACGCGGGCCAGATCGGCGCGCAGCTCATCGAGGAGCTGGCCCGGATCCCCGCGGACGCCGAGCCGGCCTCGGAGTTCCGCTACCGCAACCCGGTGGTGGACCCCGACACACTGTACGTCGCGGTCTCGCAGTCCGGTGAGACCTACGACGTGCTGGCCGCCGTGCAGGAGCTCAAGCGCAAGGGCGCCCGCGTGCTGGGCATCGTCAACGTGGTGGGCTCGGCCATCGCCCGTGAGGCGGACGGCGGCACCTACGTGCACGCCGGGCCGGAGGTGTGCGTGGTCTCCACCAAGTGCTTCACCAACACCGTGGTGGCCTTCGCGCTGCTGGCGCTGCACCTCGGCCGCATCCGGGACCTGTCGGTGGCCGACGGCAAGCGGATCATCGACGGCCTGCGCCGGCTGCCCGGGCAGATCGACGAGATCCTCAAGACCGAGCCGGAGATCAAGCAGCTCGCCAAGCAGTACGCGGACGCCAGGTCGATGCTCTTCATCGGCCGGGTGCGCGGCTACCCGGTGGCCCGCGAGGCGTCGCTGAAGCTCAAGGAGGTCAGCTACATCCACGCCGAGGCGTACCCGGCGTCCGAGCTCAAGCACGGCCCGCTGGCGCTGATCGAGCCGGCCATGCCGACCGTGGCGATCGTGCCCGACGACGACCTGCTGGAGAAGAACCGCGCGGCGATGGAGGAGATCAAGGCCCGCAGCGGCCGCATCCTCGCTGTCGCCCACCAGGTTCAGGAGAAGGCCGACCACACGATCGTCGTCCCGAAGAACGAGGACGAGCTCGACCCGATCCTCATGGGCATCCCGCTGCAGCTCTTCGCGTACCACACCGCGCTGGCGCTGGGCCGGGACATCGACAAGCCGCGGAACCTGGCCAAATCCGTCACCGTCGAGTAGTCGCCGGAGCCGGATCCGTCACCGTCGAGTAGTCGCCGGAGCCGGACGGTACGAGACGGGCCCCGCCGATCGGCGGGGCCCGTCTCGCGCGTGGGCCGTAGCGGGCGCGGGCTTCCGGGGAATCGCACGGACGAATCGCGCGGACGAATCGGGCGGACGTCCAGGGTCAGGGGATGACGACCACGGGCCGCTGGGCGCGGCGGGCCAGCCGGCCGGCGACCGAGCCGAAGATCCGGCCGACGAGGCCGTGGGTGCCGCCGACCACGATCGCGTCCGCCTCGTACTCCCGGCCGACCTCCTCCAGTTCGTGGCAGATGTCGCCGCCGCGCTCCACCAGCACCCAGGAGATCTCCGCCAGGTGGTCGGCGCAGGCCAGTTCGAGGCCGAGCACCTCGGTGCGGTGGTCGGGGACGTCCACGAAGACGGGGGGCTCGCAGCCCGCCCAGACGGTGGCCGGGAGGCGGTTGGCCACATGCACGATGATCAGCGCGGAGTGCGTTCTGCGGGACATGCCGATGGCGTACGCCAGGGCGCGCTCGCTGGAGAGGGAACCGTCGAAGCCCACCACCACGCCGTGCCGGAAGGCAGGGTCGCACGCGTGGTGCAGCGCTGGGGCCTCCTCGGGCAACGCCGACTCGGCGAGCGGCCTGCCGTCGGCGGGCTCGGGAAAGTCATGACCGGCCATGATGCGGATTCTCGGCGAGGGCGGCGCTGACGCGCCGAGCAGCGGACAGGACGGTTCGTGCGGGTCGGGCCGCCGCAGCAGCCGGTTTCGGCCAGTTCGCCACTTCCCGTCCCACTCTCTCCAGGGTACGGCCGTGGGATCCGCCTGCACAGGCTCAGCGGGCCCCTCATGCGTCTCCGTACCCGGAGTTCCCAGGAGAATGCCGGACCCCGGCCCGGAGTGCAACGCCATCACGCCAACCCGTGGCACGGTTCGGCGCATCGGCGCACCGCGGGGGCGCATCACAGACCCCCGGCCGGGCGCCTCCCCGGCGAGGTCAGGGCGCGGGCGGCGGGCCCGCGGCGGCCACGGGGACGACCCCGCAGGACAGGACGACCGGAGAGCGGACCGCCGGCGGACTCCCGGACCGCACACCACCGTTGCAGGCTCCGGCGCATCCGGTGGCGCACTTCGCGCCGGCCGACCACCCGTGCGATGATTTTCGGCCAACTTCCCTTTCTCGCACTGCTGTTGGAGCCCGCACCGGCTAACACCTCCGCGACCTGCGGTTCTACGATGCACATCGGCTCCGGACGGCGCGTCAGGCGTCCGCCGGGGCCGGTGCGACGCGAGGCGTACTTCCCAGCGGGCTCCGTGAGTGAAACGCTTCGTGATCGAATGCTTTACGCCACGTTGTCTTGTCGACTTAGCGTCAGATGTGGAAGTTGTCACTAACGTCCCACCTGGCACAGTAGATTTGATCATGAGGCGGCTGCGCCCAGAAGACGGGGGAGCACGTGCAGGACCGAGGGCACGACGCGTCGATACGAGGGGGGCTAGAGCTCCATGAGCCAGGAGTCCGGTTCCGGTACGGCGACGGACACTTCGTCGCAAGCACCATCCGCATCGCCTCGCGCCATCCGTAAACTCTCCGCGCGGCGCCGGCCCGAGGTCGTCGCGGTGCTGCTCTTCAGCGGTGGCCCGATATTCGAGAGCTCCATACCGCTGTCGGTGTTCGGCATCGACCGCCAGGACGCCGGCGTGCCCCGCTACCGGCTCCTGGTGTGCGCCGGTGAGGAGGGCCCGCTGCGCACCACCGGAGGCCTGGAGTTGACCGCTCCGTACGGCCTCGAGGCGCTGTCGCGGGCCGGCACGGTCGTCGTGCCGACGTGGCGCTCGATCTCGCAGGCGCCGCCGCCGGAGGCGCTGGACGCGATCCGCCGGGCGCACGAGGAGGGCGCCCGCATCATCGGCCTGTGCACGGGCGCGTTCGTGCTCGCCGCCGCCGGACTGCTGGACGGCCGTCCGGCGACCACCCACTGGATGTACGCGCCGACGCTCGCCAAGCGCTACCCGTCGGTGCACGTCGACCCGCGCGAGCTGTTCGTGGACGACGGCGACGTGCTGACCTCCGCGGGCACCGCCGCCGGCATCGACCTGTGCCTGCACGTGGTGCGCACCGACCACGGCACGGACGCGGCGGCCGCGCTCGCCCGGCGGCTGGTGGTGCCGCCGCGGCGCGCCGACTGGCAGACCGGGCAGCGGCACCTCGACAGGTCTTTACCGGAGGAGATCGGGGCCGACCCGCTGGCCGAGGTCGTCGCCTGGGCGCTGGAGCACCTCCACGAGCAGTTCGACGTGGAGGCGCTGGCCGCGCGCGCCTACATGAGCCGCCGCACGTTCGACCGCCGTTTCCGGTCGCTCACCGGCAGCGCGCCCCTGCAGTGGCTGATCACCCAGCGGGTGCTGCAGGCGCAGCGGCTGCTGGAGACGTCCGACTACTCGGTGGACGAGGTCGCCGGCCGGTGCGGGTTCCGCTCCCCGGTGGCGCTGCGCGGGCACTTCCGGCGGCAGCTCGGGTCCTCCCCCGCCTCGTACCGGGCCGCGTACCGGGCCAGGCGGCCGCAGGACGAGCCGGACCGGCCGCTGCCGTCCCCGGAGATCCCGGCGCTGCGCCGCGGCCCCGTGGCGCAGATCCTGGCCGTCCCCGGCAAGGGCGACGGCGAGGCGTACGCGCGGGTGCCGGACCAGCCCGGGCGGGGCGACATGACGGACGGCCCGGGACGTACCAGGCTGCGGACCGCGCGGGGGCTCGGCGCCGCACTGCCCGGCCCGCGTGATCGACCCGTAGGGTGAGACGCATGAACGACCGGATGGTGTGGATCGACTGTGAGATGACCGGCCTCTCTCTGGCGCATGACGCGCTCATCGAGGTGGCCGCGCTCGTCACCGACTCGGAGCTGAACATCCTCGGCGAGGGGGTGGACATCGTGATCCGCCCGCCCGCCGAGGCGCTGGAGTCGATGCCGGAGATCGTCCGGCAGATGCACACCTCCTCCGGACTGCTGGACGAGCTGGCCGGCGGCGTCACCATGTCCGAGGCGGAGAAGATCGTCCTGGACTACGTGCGCGAGCACGTCACGGAGCCGCGCAAGGCCCCGCTGTGCGGGAACTCGGTGTCCACCGACCGCGGGTTCCTGGCGCGGGACATGCCGACGCTGGAGCAGCACCTGCACTACCGGATCGTCGACGTGTCCTCGATCAAGGAGCTGGCGCGCCGCTGGTACCCGCGGGCGTACTTCAACAGCCCCGAGAAGAACGGCAACCACCGGGCGCTGGCGGACATCCGCGAGTCCATCGCCGAGCTGCGCTACTACCGGGAGGCGGTCTTCGTGCCCGCGCCCGGCCCGGACACCGACACCGCGCGGTCGATCGCCGCGCGGCACGTGGTGCCCGCGGAGAAGCCGGCCGGCGGCGCCGCCCACTGAGGACGGCCGCGGCCGCGCTCCCGGGCGCGGCCGGCCCCTCCCCCGAGGGATAGGCGGGCGTCCGCGGACGCCCGCCGGTGCCGGGGCACGACACCGCCCGGCACCACGCGAAAAGCTGTGCGCGACCACCCCTCGCCACCCTGTACACTTTTTCAGGCGGCGCCACCCCGGCAGGGAAAGCGCCGCTGATGGTGGGTGTAGCTCAGCTGGTAGAGCACCTGGTTGTGGTCCAGGATGTCGCGGGTTCGAGTCCCGTCACTCACCCCATACGATCAAGCCCCGGCCTGCGCGAGCAGCCGGGGCTTCGTCGTTCCCCGGGGGCGCCTGCGGCAAGGCGACAGCGGCCGTGCCCGCCACGGCTTCCGGGGCCACCGGCCCGGCAGCGGTCGTGGGCACGGCGCTTCGGCCTGACAGCGGACAACGGTCATGCTCAGCCTCCGGCAGCCCCGGGCACGCCGCAGGCCCGCCCTCCGCACTCTCCGCGGGGGCGGGCCTGCGGGCCCGGGAAAGGGTGGGCGGCGGGCCGGGGGCAGGCAGGGCCGACCCGGGTCATCTCCCCGCCGCCGCCCGTTCCCGGGGGCCGGGGCCGCCGTTCTCACGCGTGCCGGCCGGGCGGCGGGAACCGCCCGGCCGGGACGTCACGCGTTGAACAGCAGCGCGTACGCTCCCATGGCCATGGCGATGTCCGCCTGGGCCCAGAAGCGGTGGTAGGTGAAGGACGGGGCCGCGCCTCCGCTGAGGTACGCCTGCACCTTCGACCAGTTGGGGTCGTTCTTGTAGAAGGACCGCAGCTCGAGGAAGGTCGAGTTGCTGTCGATCTTGTCGCCGTTGGGCATGGTCCCCGTCCAGCCGGACGGGATGTAGACCGGGTCGTTGAACCGGCTGTAGTCGGTCCGGGTCTCCGGCGTGGCGATGCCCAGCGGGTCCTGGTAGTTGTTCCACATGCCGTCGAGCAGCTGCTTGGCCATGGTCTTGGCGGCGGTGCTGCCGGACTTGGCGGCGTAGTAGGCCAGCGTCTTGGCGTAGGCCGCGGTCACCCCGAGGTCGTTGCCGTACGCGGACACCGTCACGTGAAGACCCGTGTTGGCGCCGGGGCTCGACGGGTTCCAGGTATCGGGCTGGCCGGACCACTGCAGGTCGGACGGGATCTTGAAGGTGCCGTCCGCGTTGATGGTGGTCTGCGACATCGCCCAGGTCACCCACTTGTCGAGGATGGCCTTCGCGGTGGCGTTGCCGGTCTGCTGGTAGTACTCCGCGACGCGCTCCATCGACCAGGCCTGCATGCCGAACCACTGGTTCGACGGCGGGTCGTGGTAGACGGGCTCCCAGTCGTACGCCATCCCGTAGAAGGTGGACGTGCCGGCCGGGGGCTGTTCGTACGCGCCGTTCCAGCTGTTGGTGGCGCCGCCGGCGATCGCGCCCTCGCTCGACTGCAGCCAGCGGTAGAACTCCAGCTGCCGCGACAGGCTGGTGGTCCAGTCCGCCTTGCCGGTGGCCGACTTGGGGGCCATCGCCGCGTCGTTGGTCAGCGCGTAGGCCGCCAGCGGGTTCTGGTAGCCGAAGTGCGACGCGCCGTCGCCGATGCGCCAGGCCCAGCCGCCGCCGGAGCCGGACGAGCCGCCCCAGGCGTAGTACCAGGACAGCAGGTAGTGCTCGCTGTCCTTGCCGGTGCCCGCCGCGCAGGTGCTCGGGCTGGTGCAGTTGCCGATCTTCTTGAAGTACTTGTCGAAGAACGAGTACCGCAGGTAGTCGCCCATCTTGCCGGCCTTGGCGACGGTGGCCGCCACGTCCGCGCTCTTGCCTTGCGCCTTGGCCCAGGTGTCGGCCCAGTAGGCGGCCTGGATCGCGCGCGCGTCGGCGTCGGGGGCGTCGGTGTACTTCCACTGCTGGGCGTAGCTGGAGTCCCCGGTGAACAGGTCCAGGTAGCCGTTCTTGCCGCCGTACTTGAAGGCGTCACAGGTCGGCTGCGGCACCGTCTCCCACACCGACTCCTGCGCGCCGCGCTGGAAGGTGTTGATGTACGACGGTCCGGCGGCCGTCGGGCCGAGCTCGCAGCCGCCGCCCGGGGTGTCGCCGTAGCCGTAGACGTTGTCGACGTCCTCCAGCCAGTGCATGCCGTAGATGTCGTCCGTGCCGTAGGCCGACTTCAGCTCCGCGGCGATCGGGTCCACGCCCACCTTGACCGAGCTGTCGAGCTTGGACGGGTAGTCCGAGGGCAACGGGTGCTCGGGGGCGTAGGTGGCCGGTGAACTGGCGTTGTAGAAGGAGTTCGTCGGCTGGTCGGCGTGGGTGGGGATCATGTACTTCTCCATGGTCCCCCAGGCCCCGTTGAACTTGCTCCAGTCCTGGGTGACCTCGCCGTACATGGCCTGCAGCCAGATCATGTACGAGTACGCCTCGGAGGTCGTCTCGTGGCCGTAGTCCGGCGCCTCGACGATCAGTGTCTCCACCGAGTGGTACGGAATGCCCTGCGGCGAGAAGTAGCCGTTCGCCGGGTCGGTGATCTTCCCGTAGAGCGACAGGAAGCGCGCGTTGTAGTCGCTGGTCGCGCCGATCTCGGTGACCGTGACGTCGGCCTTGGCGTAGCCGGTCGCGGTGGCCGAGAAGGTCGCCGTGCCGGTGCCGGAGGCGTCGGCCGCCACCGTGACGTTCTGCGCGGTGCTCCAGTTGCTCGGCGTGAAGGTCAGGCTCGCGCCGGACTGCACGCTCAGGCCGGTGTTCCCGGAGCTGCGGGCGACCGCGACCGTCACGTTGGACGACGGCGCCGCGGACAGCTTCACCCCGAACGTCCCGGTCTTGCCCTGCTGCACCGAGACCTGCGCCGGTGAGGCGACGACGGACGGCCCGGCGGCGACGTGCACGCCCACCGGGGTGGACTCGCCGGACGCGCCGAGGCTGTCGTACGCCTTGGCGTAGACCGAGTAGTCACCGGCGGGCACCGCCGACCAGTTGAGGCTGTAGGGCGCGGTGGTGTCGGTCCCCAGCAGCGTGGTGTCGCTGTAGAACTCCACCTTGGTGATCGTGGCGCTGTCCGCAGCGACCGCGGTAGCGGCCAGCGGGATGGTGGCGCCCGCGGTGTAGGTGGCGCCGGCCGACGGGCTGGTCAGCACGGGCAGCGGCGGCTGGTGGGCGCCGCCGCAGACGGTGCCGTTGACCGCGAACCCGGTCGGCGCCGCGTTGGTGCCGCTGTAGCCGAAGTTGGCGCTGGTGGAGGCGTTGCCGCCGGCCGGGATGGTCTTGGCCCAGTCGGGCGCGACGACCGTGACGTTCTTCCCGGACTGCGACCAGGTGCCGTTCCAGCCGTTCTGCAACGTCTGGTTGCCGGTGTAGGAGTACGTGAGCGTCCAGCCGTTGATCGCCGCGCTGCCGAGGTTGGTGATCTTGGCGGTCGCGGTGAAGCCGGAGCCCCAGTCGTTCGTCGAGTAGTCGACGCTGCACTGCAGCGTGTCGGCGTGCGCGACCGGCCCGCCGCCGGCGGCCGTCATGGCCAGCGGGACGGCGAGCGCCGCCGCGAACGCGGTCGCCAGCTGTCGCAGCCGCTTCCTGAACGGTCTTCCTCTGGGCATGCGAGAGGTCCTCCTCGCGGTTCTCGGTGGGGGGATGCCAGAACTTGCGCTACTGAACCAGTGGGAGCGCTCCCACAATCAAGGCGGGATGAAGGACTGTCAAGAGCTGCGCCCCAAGAGCATGTTCATGACTTGTCTGCAGGGGTGCTCTCCCGTCATTCACCGGGCATTCCCACGGATGTGATGCCTTCGGGACCCGAAGCGATGACACAGGCCCTCTACCGAGCGCGGGCAGGGGCCGCTATGGTCTGGCGCGGACCAGTGGGAGCGCGTCCACGAGTTGTATCCCCCCACCCCCCCACTCACCCCCCACTCACCAGGAGTCGCACATGCGACGACGCACGCGCACCGCGGTGTTCGGCACGGCCGCGGCGACCACCGCGGCGGCCGCTGCCGCACTGCTGCCCACCTTCGGCGCCACCGCCTCCGGCGCCGCCCCCGCCTGCGCGGTCGCGTATTCCGTGACCAACCAATGGGACGCGGGATTTCAGGGCAACGTTGTCATCACCAACAACGCCGCGCCCACGTCCAGTTGGACGCTCACCTTCGACTTCGCCGGTGGCCAGAAGGTGACCCAGGGCTGGAACGGCACCTGGACGCAGTCCGGCACGGCCGTGACGGTGGCGTCCATGTCCTACAACGGGACCATCGGCACCGGGGGCACCGTCAGCGCCGGCTTCCTCGGAAGCTGGTCCGGCAGCAACCCGGTGCCCACGACGTTCAAGCTCAACGGCACGACCTGCAACGTGGACGGCACCACGCCGCCGACCACGCCCCCCACGACCCCGCCGACCACACCTCCGACCACGCCCCCGACCGCGCCGCCCGGCGGCGGCGACACCGCTCCGCCGAAACTGCACGTGTCCGGCAACAAGCTGGTGGACTCCACGGGCAAGCAGGTCCTGCTGCACGGGGTGAACCGCTCGGGCACCGAGTTCGCCTGCGCCCAGGGCAACGGCATCTTCAACGGGCCGGTCGACGACGCCTCGATCAACGCCATCCAGAGCTGGAAGGGCGTCACCGCGGTCCGCGTCCCGCTCAACGAGGACTGCTGGGAGGGGCTGTCGTACGTGCCGGCGGCCGACGGCGGCGCCAGCTACATCGCCGCGGTCACCGACTGGGTCAACCGCCTGGTGGCGCACGGCATCACGCCGATCGTCGAACTCCACTGGACGCACGGCACGTACACCGGCAACTCGGCGGGCTGCTCCGACGTCAACGCGACCTGCCAGAAGCCGATGCCGGACGCCCAGTACGCGATCCCGTTCTGGACCAGCGTGGCCGACACCTTCAAGAACAACACCTCGGTCGTCTTCGAGATGTTCAACGAGCCCTACCCCGACCGCGCCACCTCGACCACCGAGCAGGCGTGGACGTGCTGGCGGGACGGCGGCACGTGCCCGGGCATCGGCTACCAGGTGGCCGGAATGCAGAGCCTGGTCAACGCGGTCCGCGGCACGGGCGCCCAGAATGTCATCCTGCTGGGCGGGCTGGCGTACTCCAACGACCTGACGGGGTGGCTGGCCCACGAGCCGACCGACCCGACGGGCAACCTCGGTGCGGTCGTGCACGTCTACAACTTCAACACGTGCTCGTCGTCGTCCTGCTGGGACTCCCAACTGGCCCCGGTCGCGGCGAAGGTGCCGCTGGTGGCCACCGAGATCGGCGAGAACGACTGCGCGCACGGCTTCATCGACACGTTCATGAACTGGCTCGACGCCCACCAGCTCGGCTATCTGGGCTGGACCTGGAACAACTGGGACTGCAGCTCGGGCCCGTCCCTGGTCTCGGACTGGAACGGCACGCCGACCAACTTCGGCATCGGGTTCAAGAACCATCTGGCATCGTTGAACTGAGTTGAACTGAGTCGAACTCAGTCGAACTCAGTTGAACCGACCTGACGACGGCCCGGCGCGATCCGGGCCCCCAGGACCGGGGCGGTCCCGTGCATGGATGGCGTGCACGGGGCCGTCCCTTCGTGTTGCCCGCGTGAGCTGGGACGCAGGGGCGGCGGTGCCCGTTCGGGACTCGAAACGACCGAGGCGCCAACAGGCCAGTCTGGAACAACTTATTGACGGGACTCTGTGGCGCTTGTAAACATCACCTCGCCAGAGAGCGCTCTCATGTGCGCTCCCGGTCTCCATCACGGACCCCCACCCGGTTGAGGAGTTCACATGTCAGGCAGCACATCCCCGGTGGTGCGCCGACGGCACGGCAGGCACGACAGATCCCGGCCGTATCTGATCCTCGGTCTGCTCTGCGCCCTGCTGGCGGGCATCGCGCTCACCGTCACCGCCCAGAACCCGGCCGGAGCGGCCGGGACCCTGCTCTCCCAGGGCAAGCCGGCCACCGCGTCCTCCACCGAGAACGCCGGCACCCCCGCCTCGGCCGCCGTCGACGGCGACACCGGCACCCGCTGGTCCAGCGCCTTCAGCGACCCCCAGTGGCTCCAGGTCGACCTCGGCTCGACGCAGGCGATCAGCCAGGTGACCCTCAACTGGGAAGCCGCGTACGCCAAGTCGTTCAAGATCCAGACGTCCGCCGACGGCACGAACTGGACGGACGTCTACTCGACCACCACGGGTGCCGGTGGCGTGCAGAACCTCGCCGTAAACGGTTCCGGCCGCTACGTGCGGATGTACGGCACGGCCCGCGCCACCACGTACGGCTACTCCCTCTGGGAGTTCCAGGTCTACGGCGGCACCGGCCCGACGCAGGGCGCCTGCGGCACGGACAACGCCGCGCTGAACCGGCCCGCCACCGCGTCCTCCAGCGAGAACGCCGGCACCCCCGCCTCCGCGGCCGTCGACGGCAACACCGGCACCCGCTGGTCCAGCGCCTTCAGCGACCCGCAGTGGCTCCAGGTCGACCTCGGCGCCTCGCAGGCCGTCTGCGGCGTGACCCTCAACTGGGAGGCCGCGTACGCCACCGCGTTCAGGATTCAGACGTCCGCGGACGGCTCGAGCTGGACGGACGTCTACTCGACGACGACCGGCACCGGCGGCGTCCAGAACCTGACGGTCTCCGGCACCGGCCGCTACGTCCGCGTCTACGGCACGGCCCGCGCCACCACCTACGGCTACTCCCTCTGGGAGTTCCAGGTACACGTCCCGGCCGGGTCCACCACCCCGCCGACCACGCCCCCCACCACCCCGCCGGACTCCTTCTGGGGTGACACCAGCAAGATCCCGGCCGCGAGCAACGTGATGGAGATCGCGGTCCTGAACCGGACGAACGGCCAGTACCCGGACAGCCAGGTGTACTGGAGCTTCAACGGCCAGACGCACTCCATCGCCGACCAGCCGTACTTCGACATGCCCGCCAACTCCTCGGGCCGCATGTACTTCTACCTCGGCTCCCCGGCGAGCCAGTACTACGACTTCATCGAGTTCACCATCGGCCCGAACGTCTTCAACGGCAACACGACCCGCGTCGACGCGTGGGGCCTGCCGCTGGCCATCCGCCTGCACTCGCACTCCGGCCAGGACGTCCAGCTCGGTGACAGCCAGGACCTCTTCAACACCAGCCGCGACCAGGTGTTCCAGCAGTTCCAGAACGCCGTCCCGCAGCAGTTCAAGGTGCTGGCCCAGACCCAGGCGCCGTACCGCATCATCGCCCCCGGCAGCGACCCCAGCTTCCGGGCCGGCGGCGCCAATGCCAACTACTACACCGCGTACGCCAGTTCGGTCGGGGTGAACGAGCCCACGTCCAACATCTTCGGCTGCGCGGGCAGCCTGGCCGGCAACCCGTCGATGTGCGCGGCGCTCAACCGCCACACCGCGACGCTCCCCGCCGACCAGCAGCAGGACCCGACGAAGTTCTACTCGGGCGACCCGGCCAACTGGTACGCCAAGTTCTGGCACGACCACGCGATCAACAAGCTGGCGTACGGCTTCCCGTACGACGACGTGGCCGGACAGGCGGCGTACACCTCCCTGCAGAACCCCCAGTGGATGGAGGTCGCCGTGGGCTGGTGAGCCCGCGCCGCCTCAGGGGAACGTGAGCCATTTTCCCTCCCCCCACCGGCCGCCGGGCCGGGACCACCGCGGTCCCGTCGCCCGGCGGCCGTTCCCTTATTGCGTTGCCGCCGTCCGCGGTCGCGGGCAGGGTGGCCCGAATGAGTACCGACGACGAAGCCGCACGCCAGGCCCACGGCGTGACCGACCTGTTCTCCCACGGCCGCCTGACCTCCGTCCCCCGCCGCCCGGCCCGCCGCGCCCAGCTCCTGGCCTACCTCGCGGCGAGCCTCTTCACCGGCGGCCGCGTGTACACCGAGCAGGAGGTGAACGAGGCGCTGGCCTCCGTCCACGACGACACGTCGGCGCTGCGGCGCTATCTCGTCGAGGAAGGGTTTTTGGGGCGTACGCGGGATGGGGCGGTGTACCAGCGGTTGCGCTGAGGTTTTATGTCGGCATGCGGGGACCATCGTGCCCGGGTTCTTTTGGGCCGGGGGCCGGGGGCTCCGGGGGAGGGGTCCGAAATCGTATATTTACGGCCGTGCGGGTTTTCCGTTTTCGTACCCTCTTGTCGGCCACAAATATACGGCAGCATTTCGGACCCCTCCCCCTGCGCCCCCGGCCCCCTCCGTCGTGCGGAGCGATGGCGGGAAGGCGGGGACAAGGGGAGGGGAGAGGGGAGAGGGGAGAGGGGAGAGGGGAGAGGGGACAGGGCGGGGCAGGGCGGGGGATCGGCTGGAGTCAGAGGGGGCGCCAGGCGGTGCCGCCGGTCCAGTGGTGGCCGGCGGAGAGGTGGGCGAGGACGACGCGCTGGATGGAGGTGCGCGGGGTCAGGCCGGCCGGATCGGCTTCCGGGTCGCCGAAGACGAAGCCGAGGACGGACGCGTCATCAGGTTCGGCGGCCGGGTGGGAAGGCGTCGGATAAACGAGGGTGAAACGGCGCTGGAAAGCCAGGATGCGGGAATCCGGTGGCAGGTGGACCGCGAGTTGCGGGTCCAGGAGCCAGGAATGGCAGATGGCCACCGCATGGGTCTCGCCGGGGAAATGGCGGGGGAAGAACGCCCGGGCCCGGTCGAAGGAGGCGTCGCATTCCCCCGGGTCGAGCGGACCCGTGAAGTCGGGGACGTGGACGTTGAGGACCAGAGTCCCGGGCCCTTCGGCGACGCCGGCGTCGGCGAGCAGCCGCCCGCTCCTGCCGCCGAGGAGGACCCGTTCGAACTGCAGCCGGCCGAGCTGGTAGAGGACGCCGCGGAAGTGGCGTGCCAGCCACCGGGTGTTGGCAAGGCCCGGGGTGCCGTGACGGCGCTGGTGGACCGCCAGGTGGCGGCCGACGTCGGCGAGGGTTCGGCGGCTGATCTCCTCCGGCACGCCGATGCTCCGGTGGTACGCGACGGTGTGCGGCCGGGTCGCGGCGAGGACGAGCAGGGTGAACCACCGGTCGGGGGACGGGAGGGCGTCGAGATCGGGGCCGAGTTGCGGGCCGCCTTCGGGGCCGCCGCCCACCACGCCCATGTCCCGGACGAAGTCCCGCACAGCCCCGCTCAGCAGAGCTGCGGCCTCCTCGTCCCGGGCGAGCCGTTCCGCCGCCGCCAGAACGCCGTTGATCTCCGCATACGGCACCCCCAGGTCCACCAGCGTCTCCGCCAGCACCCTCCCCCGCGGCACCCCCGCCCCTTCATCCCTCACCCGCGCCACCCTAGTTCCCCCACCGGAGTCCCCATCCCCCGGCCCGGCCCCCGCGCACCCGCCGCCCCGAACCCTGAGCTCTGAGCCCCGAGCCCCGAGCCCCGAGCCCCAAAGTCCCGAACCCTAAAGCCCCCATCCGGTCGTCAGACCGAATCGCGCTGGACCAGCTCCGTCGCCAGCACCACATGCCGCCGGACCGACGCCCGCTCGGCGATCTCCTCGAGCAGGACGCGGGCCATCGTGCGGCCCATCTCCTCGGTGGGCTGGCGGACACTGGTGAGCGCCGGGTCCATGTGGCGGGCGATCGCCGAGTCCTCGAAGCCGACGAGGGCGACGTCGTCCGGCACGCGGCGGCCCTCCTCGCGGAGCACCGCGCGGGCGCCGGCCGCCATGACGTCGGAGGCGGCGAAGACGCCGTCGATGCCGGGGCGGCGGGCGAGGAGTTCGCGCATGGCGCGGCGGCCGCCCTCCTCGGTGAAGTCGCCGCGGGCCACGAGGTCGTCGTCGGCTCCGAGACCGGCGGCCTCCACGGCCTGGCGGTAGCCGTCGAGGCGGCAGCGGGCGACGTACATGTCGGTGGGGCCGGTGATGGTGGCGACCTCACGGCGGCCGCGGGCCAGCAGGTGGGCGACCGCGGCGCGGGCGCCGCCGACATTGTCCGCGTCGACGTAGGAGACGGACTCCAGGTCGCTGCGGCGGCCGTTGAGCACCGCGGGCATCTCCAGCTGCTCCAGGAGGTCGGGCAGCGGGTCGTCCTCGTGGACGGAGACCAGGAGGACGCCGTCGACGCGGTGGGCGGTGAGGTACTGGGCGAAGCGGGACCGCTCCTTGGGGGTGCGGATCAGGGTGAGCAGCAACTGCATGTCGGTGTCGGCGAGTTCGGCGCCGATACCGCGGATGATGTCGGAGAAGTAGGGCTCGGCGAAGAGCCGGGTCTCGGGCTCGGGGATGACGAGCGCGATCGCGTCGGTGCGGTTGCCGGCGAGCGCGCGGGCGGCGCGGTTGGGCACGTAGCCGAGCTCCGCGATCGCGGCCTCGACCGCGGCTTTCGCGCGGTCACTCACCCTGGGCGAGCCGTTGATGACGCGCGAGACCGTGCCGCGCCCGACCCCGGCGCGTACGGCCACCTCTTCCAGGGTGGGCCGTCCGCTGTGCCGCCCGTTCATGGCCACTTCCGCCTCCCGCTGCTTCCCGCTGCGCGCCACCTTAGCGCCCGCCCCGTCCCGCGTCCGACAGCGCGTGAGAGCGCTCCCACGATACAAGCCCCAGGCAGGCCGCTCCGTTCAAGAAGTGACGCCCGCTTCGCCCCGGACACGTTCCGGCAACGAAATGGACTTCACATCTTGACACTGACCCCTCCGAGGCGTGAATGTTCCGGAAAGCCTACGTGGGAGCGCTCCCACAAGCGCCCCTCGCAACGGCCCCAATCCGAGCACCTTCCCGGGGACGCACCACCCGCACGCTGACCCACCCTGACAAGGAGAGTGGAATGCGCACTTCCGGCAGAACCCGCAAGGCCGCCGTCATCGCGGTCGCGGGTCTCGCGACCTGCGCGACCCTGATCACCGGCTGCAGCAGCAGCAGCGACTCTGGCAGCAAGGGAGGGTCCACCTCCTCCTCGAACGAGCAGATCACGCTGCACATCGGTGACTTCGGGTCCTTCGGCTACGACGACAAGACGGGCGCCAAGCTCTTCTCGGAGTACGAGGCCCTGCACCCGAACATCAAGATCGTCGAGGACAACGTCTCCGACGGCCAGCAGTACTGGGACTCCCTCAAGCTGCACCTGTCCCAGAACAGCGGCCTGGACGACATCCAGGCGATCGAGATCGGCTACATCGCCGAGGCGATCCAGCCCAACCTCGCGTCGAAGTTCGAGGACTTCAAGACCGTCAAGGGCTTCAACGTCGACGACTGGGTCAGCTACAAGGAGAAGGAGGCCACGACCTCCGACGGCAAGGTGATCGGTGTCGGCACCGACATCGGCCCGACGGCCGTGTGCTACCGCTCCGACCTGTTCAAGCAGGCCGGTCTGCCGTCCGAGCCGGACAAGGTCGCGGCGCTGTGGCAGGGCGACTGGTCGAAGTTCGTCTCGGTCGGCAACCAGTTCAAGCAGCACGCGCCGGCGGGCGTGGCCTTCACCGACTCGGCCGGCGGCCTGTTCAACGCGGTGCTGTCGAGCCAGCCCCAGCAGTACTCCGACTCCAGCGGCAAGCTGGTCTACACCACCAGCGCCGGTGTGAAGACGGCGTGGGACCTGGCCTCCCAGGCGATCCAGGACGGGCTGACCGCCAAGCTGCAGCAGTTCGACTCCAACAACACCTGGTCGGCGGCGTTCAAGACGAACAAGTTCGCCACCGTGGCCTGCCCGAGCTGGATGCTGGGCCAGATCTCCAGTAACGCGGGCCCGGCCAACAAGGGCAAGTGGAACATCGCCCAGCCGCCGCAGGCCGGCAACTGGGGCGGTTCGTTCCTGGCGGTGCCGAAGTCCGGCAAGCACGTGGCCGAGGCGACCGCCCTGGCGCAGTGGCTGACCGCCGCCGCCCAGGAGGTCAAGGTCTTCCAGAAGTTCGGCAACATCCCGTCGAACAAGGCCGGTCTGTCCGACCCCGCGGTGCAGAGCGCGACGAACGACTACTTCGGCAGCACTCCCGCCCCGATCGGCAAGATCTTCTCCACCACCGCCAACAGCATCCAGCCCGCGCCGATCGGCCCGGACGACGGCACGGTGAAGGACATCATCACCAAGAACGGCCTGCTGGACATGGAGCAGCGCGGAACCTCGAAGGACAAGGCCTGGTCGAACGTCCAGGCCCAGGTCAAGGACAAGGTCGGCGACGCCAGCTGACCTCGCTCGGGGCCGCCCGGCAGTGACTCCCACCTGCCGGGCGGCCCGCGTTCCGCTGTTCATCCCCGTGTGAAACCCGCTGAATCCCTACGGGAAGGACGCCACTCGTGGCCACCTCCGTCAGGGCGACGTCGGACGGCGGCCCGCCGCCCTCCGGAACCGCCCCCCGCCCGCCCGGCAGGCGCGGCGCACCCGCCTCCTCCTCCGGATGGCGCTCCCGGCTCTACCGGCTGGACACCAAGGCGTCGCCGTACGCGTACATCGCTCCCTTCTTCCTCTGCTTCGCCGCCTTCGGCCTCTTCCCGCTGATCTACACCGGCTGGCTCTCGCTCAACGAGGTCCAGCTCGGCGGTCACGCCAAGTGGGTCGGTTTCGACAACTACACGTCGCTGTGGGACAACGAGTTCTTCTGGAAGGCGCTGCGCAACACCTTCACCCTCGGTGTGATCTCCACGGTGCCACAGCTCCTGATGGCCCTGGGCCTGGCGCACCTGCTCAACTACCGCCTGCGGGCGCGGGGGTTCTTCCGCGTGGCGATCCTGGCGCCGTACGCGACGTCGATCGCCGCCGCCTCGCTGGTCTTCGTCCAGCTCTTCAACCCCGACTACGGCATGATCAACCAGCTGCTCGGGCACGTGGGCGTCGACCACGTGCAGTGGGCGTCGTCGAAGTGGCCGGCGCAGATCGCCATCTCCACGATCGTCACCTGGCGCTGGACCGGCTACAACGCGCTGATCTACCTGGCCGCGATGCAGGCGGTCTCCGCGGACCTGTACGAGGCTGCGGCGCTGGACGGCGCCTCGCGCTGGCGGCAGTTCATCAGCGTCACCATCCCCTCGATCCGGCCGACGATCTTCTTCACCATCATCGTGTCCACCATCGGCGCGACCCAGCTCTTCGGTGAGCCGCTGATCTACGGCGGCGGCGTCGGCGTCACCGGCGGCACCGACCACCAGTACCAGACGCTGAGCCTGTACATGTACGACAAGGGCTGGCAGGTGGGCGAACTCGGCCAGGCGTCCGCCGTGGCCTGGGTCATGCTCCTGATCCTGCTGCTCATCGGGGCCGTCCAGCTGCTCGTCATCCGGTCCAACCGACGGAAGCTCGGAGGCTGACCCATGGCACAACTCACCGAGCCCGTCGCGTACCCCGGTCCCCGGCACTCCAGCACGCCCCAGCGCCGGACGCGCCGGCTGCGGGCGGGCGGCGCGGGCCAGCAGAACAAGGGCGGCCCGCTGGCCTACCTGTTCCTGATCGTCGCGACCCTCGTCTCGCTGTTCCCGCTGTACTGGACGGTGGTGGCCGCCTCGCGCACGGACACCGAGCTGGTCACGCCGCCCACGCCGCTGCTGCCCGGCAGCCACCTGATCGACAATCTGAAGATCGTCTGGGACCAGGTCGACATGACCAAGGCCCTGATCAACTCGACCATCGTGGCCGGGTGTGTGGCGCTGAGCACGGTGCTCTTCTCCACGCTCGCCGGTTTCGCCTTCGCCAAGCTGCGGTTCCGCGGCCGCAACGCGCTGCTGACGATCGTGGTCGCCACCATGACGATCCCGCCGCAGCTCACGGTGATCCCGCTCTACCAGATCATCACCAACGTCGGCTGGGTGGGCCATCTGCAGTCGGTCATCCTGCCGTCGCTGGTCGCCGCGTTCGGCGTGTTCTTCATGCGGCAGTTCCTCTCCGAGGCGCTGCCGATCGAACTGATCGAGGCCGCCCGGGTGGACGGCGCGCACAGCCTGCGGATCATCTGGCACGTGGTGTTCCCGGTGGCGCGGCCGGCCATGGCCGTGCTCGGCATGCTGGTCTTCGTCCAGTCCTGGAACGACTTCTTCTGGCCGTTCATCGCCCTCAGCCAGCAGAACCCGACGGTGCAGGTCGCCCTGGCCGGCGTCGGATCCGGCAACCACCAGATCGACCACGCCGTCGTGGTGTGCGCGGCGCTGGTCGCCACGCTGCCGCTGCTGCTGGTCTTCGCGGTGCTGGGCCGGCAGATCGTCAGCGGCATCACGGCGGGCGCCGTGAAGAGCTGACACCCCCGTGTCCGCGGCCGCACGCACGCCCCTCCCCCGCGCCTGCGGCCGCCCCGCACCCCCGCTGCCGCCCCTGCTCCACGCGGCCGCTGCCCCGCCTCCCCCCGGCGGCCGGCCGCCGGGCTCCGCCTGCCCGCCGCGCCGGCACCTCCCCCCCCCTCTCACCCCGACGACCCCCTGATTCCCGTGGAGTCCCCGCATGACAGCTGTCCGTTCCGAGAGTGCCGAGCTCTCGCAGAGCCCGGCCTCGTATCGCTTCCCCCCCGGCTTCGTCTGGGGGGCGGCCACCGCCGCCTACCAGATCGAGGGCGCCGCGGCCGAGGACGGCCGCACCCCTTCGATCTGGGACACCTTCAGCCACACGCCCGGCCGCGTCCACAACGGGGACACGGGTGACATCGCGGCCGACCACTACCACCGCTTCCGCGACGACGTCGCCCTGATGGCGGACCTCAACCTGGGCGCCTACCGCTTCTCGGTGTCCTGGTCGCGGGTGCAGCCCACCGGCCGCGGCCCGGCCGTGCAGCGCGGCCTGGACTTCTACCGCCAGCTCGTCGACGAGCTGCTGGAGAAGGGCATCACGCCGGTCGCCACCCTCTACCACTGGGACCTGCCGCAGGACCTGGAGGACGTCGGCGGGTGGACGGTGCGCGACACCCCCGAGCGGTTCGCGGAGTACGCCTCCATCATGGCCGGCGCCATCGGCGACCGGGTGCCGTTCTGGACCACGCTCAACGAGCCCTGGTGCTCGGCCTATCTGGGCTACGGCTCCGGGGTGCACGCCCCCGGCCGCACGGACCCCGAGGCCGCGCTGAAGGCCGCGCACCACCTCAACCTCGCCCACGGGCGCGGCGTCGCGGCGCTGCGCGCGGCGCTCCCGGCCTCGGCGCAGACCTCGATCACGCTGAACCTGCACCAGATCCGCCCGCTCAGCACCTCGCCGGCCGACCTGGACGCGGCCCGCCGGATCGACGCGGTCGGCAACCGGGTGTGGCTCGGCCCGATCCTGGGCGGCGCCTACCCCGAGGACCTGCTGGCCGACACCGCCCACCTCGTGGACTGGAACCGGCTGGTGCGGGACGGCGACCTGGCCGAGATCTCGCGGCCGATCGACCTGCTGGGCATCAACTACTACACGCCGACGCTGGTCTCGGACGGCAGGGCGGACCGCGAGGGGCCGGCCGCCCCGCGCAACGACGGGCACGGCGCCAGCGACCACTCCCCCTGGCCGGGCTCCGAGCACGTGGCGTTCCACCTGCCGCCGGGCGAGACGACCGCGATGCGCTGGGCGGTCGACTCCAGTGGGCTGTACGACCTGCTCATGCGGATCAGCCGCGAGCACCCCGGGCTGCCGATGATGGTCACCGAGAACGGCGCGGCGTACGACGACTACATCTCGCCCGAGGGCACCGTCAACGACCCGGACCGGATCGCCTATCTGCGCGGCCACCTGTCGGCGGTGCACCGGGCGCTGGCCGACGGCGCCGACGTCCGCGGGTACTTCCTGTGGTCGCTGATGGACAACTTCGAGTGGGCGTACGGCTACAGCAAGCGGTTCGGCGCGGTCTACGTCGACTTCGGCACGCAGCGCCGGATCCCCAAGCAGAGCGCCCACTGGTACGCGGCGGTGGCGCGCGACAACGTCCTTCCGGACGTCCCGGAGGAGGACGGGAAGTCCTGAAGGCACGGTGAAAGGAGCGGTGCGGCAGTTCGAGGGTGCTGCCGTACCGCTCCTTTCCTCTTCCGGGCCCCTTTCGGGCCTCTCCCGCTCATCCCGCGTATCCCGCTTCTGCCGCTTCTCCCGCGCTCCTCTCCCGTGGGGGTGGGAGAGGAACGCGGTGCCCGCCGGCCGGGCCGCGCGTCAGCGGCCGTACGCGGCGAACGCCTGGGAGAAGGCGCCGGGGCTCTGCACCACCGAGCTGCAGCTCGCGTCGGCCCAGCTCTGGGCGCCGCCCGCGCACTGCTTGTCGCGGGTCGCCGACCACATCGACAGCCAGGCCAGTCCCTTCGACCTGGCGAAGTCCACCAGCTTGGCGGCGTCCGCCACGGTGAACGTCTCGCTGCTGACGTCGTTGACGCCGATCATCGGGGTGACGGCGATCTTCTGCCAGGCGGCGGTGTCCGACAGCCCGAGCACGCTCTTGACCTGGGCCTGCGTGGCGGTGGCGCCGTCGATCGCGTACTGGCCCATGTCGCCGTCGAAGGACGAGCCGTAGTCCATCGCCATGATGTTGACGGCGTGCACGTCCACGCCGTTGCTCTTGGCGTCGGACAGCAGGTTGATGCCGTCCTGGGTGAGGCCGGTGGGCATCGCGGGCAGGGTGAAGGACACCTCCAGGCCGCTGTGGGCGCGCTGGAGCTGGGCGATGGCCTGTGCGCGGCGGGTGTTGGCCGCGGTGTCGGGCAGCGCCCCGCCCTCGACGTCGAAGTCCACCTTGGTCAGCTTGTACTGGTCGACGGCCTTGCCGTAGGCGGCCGCCAGGTCGGCGGCGCTGGAGCAGGCCGCGGCCAGTTCGGTGCCGTTGGCACCGCCGAAGGAGACCCGGACGTCGCCGCCGGCCGCCCGGACCGCGCCGATCTGCGCGGCGACCGCGTCGCTGCCGAGGTCGGTGACGCCGCCCCACTTCGGGGTGCAGCCGCCGCCGGACACCACGAAGGCGAGGTTGAACTGCTTCACCCCGTTGGCCTTCATCGCGCCGGTGAGGTCGTACGCCGGGTACAGCGAGGTGTCGACGTAGGGGGCGAAGCCGCCGCCGGAGGACGAGCCGCCGCCGGTGGGGGTGGTGGGCGTCGCCGTGGGGGTGGGCGTGGCGGTGGGCGTGCGGGTGGGGGTGGGCGTCGCGG
>NZ_JAINZZ010000036.1 GCF_019890725.1 Actinacidiphila acidipaludis | reverse complement strand
CGCATTCGCCGGTCGGGGGCGATCGGCGCCCCGTGCTGCGCCGGAGCGGGTGGTGGCTGGGCGTGGTGGCTGGGCGTGGTGGCCGGGCGGGTGGCGGCTGGGCGTGGTGGCTGGGGAGGCGACGGCCGGGCCGGCTACGACGAGGTGCCCGTGGCCGGCGGGTCGTGGGTGGTGAAGACGCAGTCGGATCCGGCCGCGATGACGGTCGTCGTGCCGTCCTTCACGCCGAGGCGTACGGTCCACGTCGACCTCGGCAGTGTCGCCCCCGCGCGGCGGCCCGTGTCGTCGGGCGGGTCCAGTACGTAGCCCGCCTTGGTGAAGTGGTCCTTGGCCGCCTTCATCACGGCCGCGGACCGTGTCGCGGATATGTCCAGGTTCAGCCGGTAGGTATAGAGAAAGCGGTGCTGGCCGGGGGTTTCGGTCGGGCACTTCTGCCAGGTGCTTCGGCCGACGGAGGTGGCGGCGGAGCCGATCACGGGGTGGATCGCGTCGAGGGTCTGCCGGGTGAGGGCGCGGGCCTTCTGCTCGACCGAGGCGGGGGAGACGTCACCGTGCTCGACTGTGCTCCCGCACCCGGAGGCGGCCAGTGTGGCCGCGACCGCAATGGTCGTGATCATGTGCTGACGCGTGCGCATGGATCCCATCAATCGAAGAGGTCGGTCACCGTCGAGATCGCCGGTCAGGAGGTCGCTGCCCGCGCGGACGACGTTGCTCTGGGCCTGCCAGAAATCGTGCGGGGAGTCACCGGCATCCTTGATCGGCCTGCCCCAGTAGCCTCCCATCGAATGGCCGATGTTCTGAAGGACGGAACCACCGGTGCTTCGTGTCGGCCGGCGCGCACGCGGTACCCACGAGCGTGGTGCCGAGTCCTCCTCGGTCCTCGTGCACCGTCCGTGCGTGCGGGCGGGCGGCACATGACCGGCCGAATCGGGGAGAGGCCTCGCGCCGTGGGGGAGGCGCGGCTACTGTCGTCAGTCGCCGGACACCGGTATGGGCCGGGTGGGCAGCAGAGGGACGGGGCCGTGGGGGATCTGGTCGTCACCGAGGCGGACATGCAGGCGCTGTGCGGCGCCCTCGCCACCGCGCTGAGCGACCTGGAGGCCCTCCGCGCCTCGCTGCAGCGCATGGATGTGAGCTGTGTGGGCGCCGCCCCGCTGACCGAGGCGGAACGTACCTTCACCAGCACCCGCAGCGGGGACCTCATGAGGCTCGGCGCCGGCATCTCCGACCGGCACACGGAGGCCGAGCAGGTCGTGCCCACCCTGCGCGGTACCGACCACCGCATCGCGGACAGCGCCCAGCGGCGCGCGGACTGAGGGGGCGGCGGTCATGAGCGGCGCGTCCTCCTATCCGACGCTGGGCTTCGACCCGTGCCCCGGCGACCCCGCCGGTGTCACCGCTCTCGCCGCGCGGTGGCAGGACGCGGCCTTCCTCTCCACCGAGGCGGCACTGCGGCTGGACGCCACCGACGAGGTGCAGAGCCGCTGGCAGGGCCGGGCCGCCCAGGCCTTCCGCACGAAACTCGCGGCCCACCGCGTTCTGCTCGGCAAACTCCGTGCCTCCTACGAGCAGAACGCGGACCTGCTCACCCGATGGGCGGGCGAACTGCGGGAGTTCCAGAAGGAGGCAGCCGGCCTGGAGGCCCGCGCGGCCCGACTGGACGAGCAGCGCCGCCGCGTACCCGCCCCCGAAGCGCAGACGCAGCTGACCCAAATCCGCACCCTGGCGGAGCAGTTACAGGAGCGCTGCCTGACCTCGGCCCGCGCGCTCGCCCGCGAGGTGGACGCCCTGCTGCACCTGCCGGCCGGCACCACCGGCTGGTACGGCCAGAGCACCGACGACGCGCAGGCGGCCGCGCTGCTCACCGCCGAGTCCGGCCGGATCGGCGGCCCGATGCCGGCCGACCCGGCGCTGCGGGCCCTGTGGTGGAAGGGCCTCAGCCCCGGCGAACAGGCCGCGGTGGCCCGCGAGTACACCGGCGCCGGCATCGACGTGACCCTTGGTCTGCCCGCCGACGTGGCCGACCGGTTCAACCGGCTACGGCTCGAGGCCGCGGTGCAGCGGCCGGACTGCCCGCAGCGGCTCAAGGACCTCTGGCAGCACCTGACCGACCCGAGCGACCGGGCCTACCGGTCGGACGTGTTCCTGCTCGGCTTCGACGACCTCGGCCGCGGTCATGCCGCCGTCTCCTACGGCAATCCCGACCTCGCCGCCGACACGGCCGTCTACGTGCCCGGCACGGGAGCGAGCCTGGACGGCGCCGCCGGAGACCTCGACCGCGCGCTCACCCTCTACACCTCGGCGAACAGCCTGCAGCCGGGCTCCACCGCGTCCATCTACTGGCTCGGCTACGACGCGCCGACCTGGTCGGTGCCCGGCCCCGCGGCACGGTCGTTCGCCGACGCCGGCGCCCCGAGACTCGCCGCGTTCGTCAACTCCCTCGCCGCCGGGCACCAGGGTCCGGGCCACCTCACGGTCATCGGGCACAGCTACGGCTCGACGGTCGTCGGCGACGCCTTCGCACACGCCGGCATGAAGGCCGACGAGGCGATCTTCGTCGGATCGCCGGGCGTGACCGCTGCCACCGCGGCCCAGTTGGGCCTCGATCCTGACCATGTGTGGGCCAGCAAGGCGAAGTTCGACCCGGTGCCCGAGATCTCCGCGCCGCTGGACCCGCTGGACTGGCTCGACGACCACAGCGTCCGGTTCGGCAACGACCCCACGTCCACGGTGTTCGGCGGCCGTACCTTCGACTCCGGCGACGGCAGTTCCGTCGCACACGCCCACAGCGAGTACTGGGACCCGGGGCCGTCCCTGGACAACATGACGGCCATCGTCACCGGGCACCCGGACAAGGTCACCGCGATGCCGCACGAGGACAAGATCGGCGCCCTGCCGAACCTCGCCGACCTGGCGATACCCACCGCGGCCGTGCCGGACATCGGCGGGGCCGCCCTGCAGAACCTCGGCCATAAGGTGGGAGGGCGCTGGGGCGCACCGCTGGAGGACGCCGGGGACTCGCTGCACGCCTTCGGGCAGGCGCAGAACGACGTACTGGGCGCCGGAGGGAACCTGCTGCACGGGGATGCGGCCGGCGCGGCGCACGACATGAAGGACCTCGGCGCGGACCTGGAGGACAGCAGCCGGAACGCCGTCCGGGCCGCGACCGAACTCTTCGACCGAAGGGAAGTATGAGCAAAGGTGAGCAAACGGGGAAAGGCGCCGCGGCCGCGGTCCTGCTGGCGGTGGCGGCGGCCGGATGCGGAGGCGCGGTGAACGGCGACGGTGTGCCGCCCTCCTCCGTGGAGCAGAAGGCGGACACGCTCACCCGGCAGGCCCTTGACGCGATCCGCCCGGTCACCGGCGCGAAGGACGTCCCGGCCGGCGACGGCGCATGGCGGAAGTGCGGCACGGAGACCCCCGGGCAGCACCGCTACCAGTACACCTACACGGTGCGGCTGACGGTCCCCCAGGACCGGACCCAGGACGTCCTGGACGCCGCGCGGGCGCACTTCACGCGGGAGGGGTACCGGCCCGACCTGCCCGACCCGCAGAACCCGCGGGCCGGTGCCAGGGATCCGCACTCCTCCTGGTGGGTCGCGGTCGGCAGCACCAAGGGCACGGCCTCGATGTTCGTCACCGCCGACTCCGGCTGCGTCTTCACCACCCACGACCCGCGGACCGCGGGGAGCTGAGGGGCCCGCAGGGCAGCGCGCCGAGCTCGGGAAACGCCGGGGGACAAGGGCACGCGCCGTTGTCCACAGGGGATCCGCGGCGTGGGTGCGGGGCGTGCGAGGATGGCCGTCTCACCTAGCGAGAAGGAGTGGGCCACCGTGGCTGGAACGAACCTCACGCGTGAGGAGGCGCAGGAGCGTGCGCGCCTGCTCACCGTGGACGCTTACGCGATCGAGCTGGACCTCAGTGGCGCCCAGGACGGCGGCACGTTCCGTTCCGTGACCACCGTGACCTTCGAGGCGCGCGAGGCGGGGTCCACCTTCATCGACCTCGTCGCCCCCACCGTGCACGAGGTGGTGCTCAACGGCACCGCGCTGGACCCGGCGGAGGTCTTCGCGGACTCCCGGATCGCGCTGCGCGACCTGCCGGCCGGCCGCAGCGAGCTGAAGGTCGTCGCCGACTGCGCCTACACCAACACCGGCGAGGGCCTGCACCGCTTCGTCGACCCCGTGGACAAGCAGGCGTACCTGTACACGCAGTTCGAGGTGCCCGACGCCCGCCGGGTCTTCGCGAGCTTCGAGCAGCCCGACCTGAAGGCCACCTTCGCCTTCACCGTCACGGCGCCCGCGGGCTGGACGGTCATCTCCAACTCGCCGACGCCCGAGACGCCGGCCGACGGCGTGTGGGTCTTCGCGCCCACCCCGCGCATCTCCTCCTACATCACCGCGCTGATCGCCGGCCCCTACACCTCGGTGCACAGCAGTTGGGAGGGCGAGGGCCGCAGCGTGCCGCTGGGCATCTACTGCCGCCCGTCGCTGGCCGAGCACCTGGACGCCGAGGCGATCTTCGCCGTCACCCGGCAGGGCTTCGACTGGTTCCACGAGAAGTTCGACTTCGCGTACCCGTTCGGCAAGTACGACCAGCTCTTCGTGCCGGAGTTCAACGCCGGCGCGATGGAGAACGCGGGCGCGGTGACCATCCGCGACCAGTACGTGTTCCGCTCCAAGGTGACCGACGCCGCCTACGAGGTGCGCGCCGAGACGATCCTGCACGAGCTGGCCCACATGTGGTTCGGCGACCTGGTCACCATGGAGTGGTGGAACGACCTCTGGCTCAACGAGTCGTTCGCCACCTACACCTCGATCGCCTGCCAGGCGCACGCGCCCGGCTCGAAGTGGCCGCACGCCTGGACGACCTTCGCCAACTCCATGAAGACGTGGGCCTACCGGCAGGACCAGCTCCCGTCGACGCACCCGATCATGGCGGAGATCCGCGACCTCGACGACGTCCTGGTCAACTTCGACGGCATCACCTACGCCAAGGGCGCCTCGGTGCTCAAGCAGCTCGTGGCGTACGTGGGCATGGACGAGTTCTTCGCCGGTGTGCAGGCCTACTTCAAGCGCCACGCCTGGGGCAACACCCGGCTCAGCGACCTGCTCGGCGCCCTGGAGGAGACCTCCGGCCGCGACCTGAAGACCTGGTCGAAGGCCTGGCTGGAGACCGCGGGCATCAACGTGCTGCGCCCGGAGATCACCGTGGACGCCGACGGCGTGCTCACGTCCTTCGCGGTCCGCCAGGAGGCCCCGGCGCTGCCGGCCGGCGCCAAGGGCGAGGCCGTGCTGCGGCCGCACCGGATCGCGATCGGCGCCTACGACCTCCAGGACGGCCGTCTGGTGCGCTCGCAGCGCGTCGAGCTGGACGTGGACGGCGAACTGACCGACGTGCCGGAGCTCACCGGGAAGCGCCGCCCGGACGTGATCCTGCTCAACGACGACGACCTGTCGTACGCCAAGGTCCGGCTGGACGAGCAGTCGCTGGCCACCGTCCGCGACCACCTCGGCGACTTCACCGAGTCGCTGCCGCGCGCCCTGGTGTGGGCCTCGGCCTGGGACATGACGCGGGACGGCGAGCTGGCCACCCGCGACTACCTGGAGCTGGTGCTGCACGGCATCGCCAAGGAGACCGACATCGGCGTGGTGCAGTCGCTGCACCGCCAGGTCAAGCTCGCCCTCGAGGTCTACGCGGACCCGGCGTGGCGCGACACCGGCCTGGCCCGGTGGACCGACGCCACGCTGGAGCACCTGACCGCCGCCGCGCCCGGCAGCGACCACCAGCTCGCCTGGGTCCGCGCGTTCGCGGCCACCGCCCGCACCCCCGAGCAGCTCGACGTGCTGCAGGGGCTGCTCGACGGCACCCGGGAGTTCGCCGGGCTGGACGTGGACACCGACCTGCGGTGGGCGCTGCTGTCCCGCCTCGCGGCGACCGGACGCGCCGGCGAGGACGCCATCGAGGCCGAACTCGTCCGCGACCCCACGTCGGCCGGCGAGCAGCACGCGGCCGCGGCCCGGGCGGCCCGCCCGACCGAGGACGCCAAGGCCGAGGTGTGGGCCTCGGTGGTGGAGAGCGACAAGCTGCCGAACGCCGTGCAGGAGGCGGCGATCGGCGGCTTCACCCAGGCCGACCAGCGCGCACTGCTCGCCCCCTACACCGAGCGGTACTTCGCCGCGATCAAGGACGTCTGGGATTCGCGCAGCTACGAGATGGCCCAGCAGGTCGTGGTCGGCCTGTACCCGGCGCTGCAGGTGTCGCAGGCCACGCTGGACGCGACGGACGCGTGGGTGGCCGAGCACGAGCCGGTCCCGGCCCTGCGCCGCCTGGTCACCGAGGCCCGCGCCGGTGTGGAGCGCGCCCTGAAGGCCCAGGCGGTCGACGCCGCCCGCGGCTGATCGCGGCCACCGCCCCGGCCGGCCCTCCGCCGGCCGGGGCGCCCCGCAAGCAGCGTGCCACCGGGGCTGCGGGCCTCCCGCAGCGCCGGCGCCCCGCGCGGAACCCGCCCCGCCAAGCGTCCCCGGGGTGCCAGGATGCCCGGGTGACCGACACCGAGGTACGCCTGCGCACCGCTCACACCGCCGAGCTCACCCCGGCCGAGCTCACCGCGATCCGCTCCCTGCTGGACGACGCGTTCGCCGGGCACCCCGACGGCGCGTTCACCGACGCCGACTGGGACCACAGCCTCGGCGGCGTCCACGTCACCGCGTGGGAGGGCGACGCGCTGGTCGGGCACGCCTGCGTCGTCCAGCGGCGCCTGCTCCACGGCGGGCGCGCCCTGCGCACCGGCTACGTCGAGGCCGTCGCCGTCCGGTCGGACCGCCGCCGGCGCGGCCACGGCGGCGCGCTGATGTCCGTGGCCGAGCGCTACATCCGCGGGGCCTACGAACTGGGCGCGCTCGGGGCCGCCGAGGAAGCCGCGGAGTTCTACGCGGGCCGCGGCTGGCTGTGCTGGCAGGGACCCTCCTCGGCGTTCACCCCTGACGGGATCGTCCCCACGCCCGACGTCGACGGGTGGATCTACGTCTTCCCGCTGGACCACACCCCGCTGGACCCCACCGCGCCGCTCACCTGCGACTGGCGCGACGGCGACGTCTGGTGAGCGCGGGCCGTCGAGCCGAACCCGCCGAGCCGAGCCGAGCCCCGCCGGGCCGACCTCGCCCCCCGACCTCGACCCAGCCCCTTCGCGCCGAGCCGCACTCAGCCGTGCCGAACCGGCCCCAACCCGGCCGCGCCGCGCCACTCCCCGCGCCACTCCCCGCGCCACCCATGCCAATCGGGTGATCCGACTTGTCAGGTGATCCGGTCCGGTGACGAGCCCGGCGTGCCTCCGGGGCCGTTCGGACGAACCGGGTCATGGTGAGGCCAACCGCTTCTCGCGTCGGCCACGCGTTCACCCGGAGTCCCGCGCCCCACCACCGACCTCCCGACCACATCGCGCGGGGCCCCGTCCGTCACGGCGGGCGCACCCCGCCGCGGTTCGAGGCCGACGCTCGACGACCGGTCCCCGATGGCGCGCAGTTCTAGGGAGGAACGTCCATGGCCGAGTTGACACGGCGCCGGCTGCTCGGGTCGGCGGCGGGCGCCATCGGCGGCGCCGCGGCGCTGGCCTTGCTGCCGCCCAGTCTGCAGAAGGCGGTCGCGGCGGGCCCGCCCGCCGGCGGATCGATCCACGACATCGAGCACGTGGTCCTGCTCATGCAGGAGAACCGCTCCTTCGACCACTACTTCGGCACGCTCTCCGGCGTCCGTGGCTTCGGCGACCCGAACGCCCTCACACTGTCCACCGGCCGGTCGGTCTTTCACCAGCCCGACAGCGTCAACCCCGACGGCTATCTGCTGCCGTTCCATCTGGACACCAGGACCACCAGCGCCCAGGCGATCCCCTCCACCGCGCACGCCTGGTCGGTGCAGCACCAGGCCTGGAACAACGGCCGCATGGACAACTGGCTGCCCGCGCACCGGGCGGCGGACGGTGCCAACGGCCCCTATGTGATGGGGTACTACACGCGCGACGACATCCCGTTCCAGTTCGCGCTCGCCGAGAACTTCACCATCTGCGACAACTACTTCTGTTCGGTGCTGGGCCCCACCTGGCCGAACCGCCTGTACTGGATGACCGGCACCATCGACCCGGGCGGCACCAGGGGCGGCCCGGTCATCTCCAACAGCGCGCCCCAGCCCTACCGCTGGACCACCTACGCCGAACGCCTGGAAGCCGCGGGCGTCAGCTGGAAGGTGTACCAGCAGAGCGACGACTACGGCTGCAACGTCCTGGAGTACTTCCAGACCTTCGCCTCCGCCGCGCCGGGCTCGCCGCTGTACGAGAAGGGCGTGCGCCCGCAGGCCGAGGGCACGTTCGAGGACGACGCGCGCAACGGCCGCCTCCCGGCGGTCTCGTGGATCATCCCCACCAGCACCCAGTCCGAGCACCCCGACTATCTGCCCGCCGCGGGCGCCGACTTCGTGGCCCGCAAGCTGGAGGCCATCGCGTCCAACCCGGAGGTGTGGGCCAAGACCGCGTTCATCCTCAACTACGACGAGAACGACGGCCTGTTCGACCACGTCGTACCGCCGACCGCACCGGCCGGCACCGCCGACGAGTACGTGAGGAACCTGCCGGTCGGGGCCGGGTTCCGGGTGCCGGCGATCGTCATCTCGCCGTGGACGGCCGGCGGCTGGGTGGCGAGCGAGGCGTTCGACCACACCTCCCCGCTGCGGTTCCTGGAAGCCGTCACCGGCGTGCGCGAACCCAATGTCTCGGCGTGGCGCCGCAGCACCTTCGGGGACATGACGTCGGTGTTCCGCTTCCGGCAGCCCGCACGGACGTCCCCGTCGCTGCCCGCCGACACCGCTGGGCAACTGGCGCAGGCCGAGGAGAACGTGGCGAGGCTGCCCAGGCCCGTGCTGCCGGGCGCCGAGCAGGTACCGCCTCAACAGGAGCAGGGGCACCGCCCGCAGGTCTGACCGGAAAATCCGGTGGGCCGGCGCGGCACCGCGGACTAGCCTCGGTTTTTTGGCCCGCAGGCGGCACCCGCCGCAAGGGCGCGGGAACGGCCGGGCGGAGGGCACGGGGATGACGCCGGTGGGCGGGACCGGACGCATCGGACGGCCGAAGGGCCGCGCGCGGCGGGGCGCGAGGGAGCGCCGCCCGGGCCTCGGCCGGGCCTTCCACACGCTCTGGGCGGCGAACTCGGTGTCGACGCTCGGCGACGGCGTGATGGAGACCGCGGCGCCGCTGCTGGTGGCGTCGGTGTCGGACGACCCGGTGCTGGTCGGCCTCGCCGCCTTCGTCGGCCAACTCCCCTGGCTGCTCTTCTCCTTGGTCAGCGGTGCGCTGGTGGACCGGCTGGACAAGCGGCGGCTGGTCGTCGTGGTCGACGTGCTGCGCGGTGGGGTGACGGCCGCGCTGGCCGTGGCGGTGTGGACGGGGCACGCCACGATCCCGGTCATCTACGCCTGCGCGTTCCTGCTCGGCACGGGGGAGACCCTGGCCCAGAACGCCGCGTCGAGCCTGGTGCCCGCCGTCGTGCCGTCCGCGCTGCTGCCGCAGGCCAACGCCCGCCTGCACGGCTCGTTCTTCGTGCTCAACAAGTTCGCCGGGCGGCCGCTCGGCGCCTCCCTGTTCGTCCTGGCCGCGGGGCTGCCGTTCGGACTGGACGCGGCGTCGTTCCTGGCCTCGGCGACGGTGATCGCCGCGATGCGCGGACTGCGGCAGCAGACGGACGGCCCGGCCCGCGCGACGGCGGCGGAGGCCGGGGGGAGCGGGCGTTCGGTGCGGCGGGAGATCGCCGAGGGCCTGCGCTGGGTGTGGCACGAACCGGTGATCCGGATGCTGTCCCTCACGTTGTGCCTGATGAACATCACCCTCATCGCCGGGTTCTCGATCCTGGTGCTCTACGCCCGGGACCGGCTCGGGCTTGGCCCGGTCGGCTACGGCCTGCTGACCGCGTCGAGCGCGGTCGGCGGGATCCTCGGCGTGGTCGTGGCACCCGGCCTGCAGTCCCGGTTCGCCTCCTCGCTGCTGCTGCGCATCGGCCTGGTCATCGAGACCCTCACCCATGTGGGCCTCGCGCTGGCCGGTGTGCCCTGGGCCGCGGGCGCGGTCCTGGCGGTCTTCGGAGTGCACAGTTCGGTATTGGGGAGCGTCGAGACGACGTTCCGGCAGCGGCGGGTGCCGGAGGAACTGCGCGGGCGCGTGCAGAGCGTGTTCCTGATGTTCGCCGTCGGCGGCAACGTGGTGGGCGCGCTGATCGGGGGCCCACTGGTGAGCTGGCGCGGGGTGACCGCGCCGTTCTGGTGCTCGGCGGCGGCGATGGCGGTGGTCACGGTCGTGGCGTGGCGCCCGTTCGGCCGGAACCTGGACCGGACACCGTCGCGCTCGGTGCCGGTGTCGGTCCAGCCGTGACGCCCGGACGCGGCCCGCGTGGAGGGACCGGGCGGACCGGACTGCCCGGAGCACCCGGACTGCCAGGAAACGAGGGGACCTTCGGCGGGCGCTGACCGGCAGGAGTACAGGAGGCCGGCGGGATGCGCCGACGACACGAGCGATTCGGAAGACACGAGCGATTCCGAAGACACGGGCGACTCCGACGACACGGGCGAGGCGGGTGACTCCGACGACACGGGCGGTCCGGTGCCCGCCGCGCGGGCCGCTGACCGGCCAGCGTCCCGCTCAACGCCAAGGCCATACCCAGCAGTTGCCATCCGCCGAGCCCCTGCCCGAGGACGCCCCAGCCGATCACCGCGGCCGACAGCGTGCTGAGGAACGTCAGCAGGCTCACCGACGCGGCCGGCAGCCGTCCGATCCCGCGGAACCACAGCACGTACGCGAGCGCGGTGTTGGCGAGCGCGAGATAGGCGTACCCGAGCACGTTCCGGCCGTCCAGCGCGGGCGGCAGCCCCTCGCCGAGCAGCGCCACGGGGACGATCAGCAGGCCGCCCGCGGTGAGCTGCCAGCCGGTGAACGCCAGCGGCCCGACCGCGTCCGGGCGTCCCCAGCGCTTGGTCAGCACGGTGCCGGCGGCCATGGCGGCGGCGCCCGCCAGCCCGGCCAGCACCCCGACCGTGTCCAGCCCGGCGCCCGGCCGCAGCACCACCAGGCTCACGCCCAGCGCTCCGACGACCGCGCCGCCCACCGTGCGGCCGCCCGGCCGCTCCCGGAGCAGGACCGTCGACAGGCCCGCCACGATCAGCGGCCCCACCGCGCCGACGACCGCGGCGACCCCGCCCGGCAGCCGGTAGGCGGCGAGGAACAGCAGCGGGAAGAAGGCGCCGATGTCGAGCGCGCCCAGCACCGCGGCCTTCGCCCACCACATGCCGCGGGGGAGCGTGCGGGTCACGGCCACCAGCAGCAGCCCGGCCGGCAGGGCCCGCAGCAGCCCGGCGAGCAGCGGCCGGCCCGGTGGCAGGAACTGCGTCGTGACGACGTAGGTGGAGCCCCAGGCGAGCGGGGCGAGCGCGGTCGTGGCGACGGTGGCGGCGGTGCCGGTGGTCCTGAACACGGGGTCCTCCGGGGAGGGTGGGCTCGGCGGACGGCGGGACGGGCGGGGGAGCGGCGTGCCGGGACACCGGCCGGGAGGAACGCTCAGGCGCGAGCAGGGTCCGGGGCGGGCCGGGCTGTGGGGGTGGAGGTGAACACCGGTGCGGACGGGGCGAGATGGACGGCGTCCACGGGCAACCGCCGTTCCAGCGCGACGAGCAGGGCCGCCGCGGACGTCGCCGTTCCGGTGAGCACCAGCCACGGCAGCCGCGTGTCCGACGCCTCGAGCAGGGTGAACAGGGAGGGCGCGAGCGTGCTCGCCAGCGACCAGGAGAGCTGGTAGGCCGCCATGTACCGGCCCCGCAGCTCCTCGGGGGCCGCCGCCACGGCCAGCGTGCTCGACGCGGGGCTGTGCACCAGCTCGGCCACCGTGTACAGCCCGACCAGCGCGAAGAGCACCACCGGCGCCACCCATCCGGCCTGCGGCCGCAGCGCGGCCAGCAGCGCCAGACCCGCGAACGCGCTCGCGAACAGGACCGCGCCCAGGGCCGCGGCCCGGGTGCGCCGGGCGCCGCGCCGCCGCACGAAGCCGGCGACCGTCACTCCGCCCACCGCGCACAGCACCGTGTTGACGGTGAACGCCGCCCCGGTGAGGGCCTGCGGCTCGCCCAGCGTGCCGCCGATGAACAGCGGGAAGAGCACGGCCAGCGCCGAATAGCCCAGCGCTGTCAGGAAGTTGGCGCCGGTGAGGCCGAGGAACGCGGTGTCCCTCAGCACGATCCGGTAGCCGCCGCCAGAACGCCCGGCCGTCAGAGCCGTCAGGGCTGCCTTACCCCGTGCGGGTGCCGCGGGCGCCGCGACGTGTCCCCGCACGCGGCGGACCAGCAGCGCGGCGGACGCGAAACTGAGCGCGTTGAGCCACGCGGTCAGGGCGAAGCCGCGGTCGCCGCACAGGGCGACCACCAGGGAGGCCAGCAGCGCGCCCGCTCCCAGGCCGCCGTTGCGCAGAGCGCGGGCCGCCGCCTGCAACCGGTCGCGGTCGGCGCCCTGGGCCACCTCCCCGATCCAGGCCTGCTGGACCGCGGGGAAAGCCCGGTCCCCCACCGCCGTGCCCAGCGCGACGGCCGCGAAGGAGGGCAGGGCGGTGGCGAACGGGTAGAGGGCGAAGCCGGTGGCGCGCACCCCGTAGAGCAGCAGCTGCACGCGGCGGGCGCCGTAACGGTCCACGGCCGTGCCGGCCAGCGGCAGCGCGGTCATGCCCAGCAGGCCGACGGCCGTGAGGCCTGCGCCGACCACGGCGAACGACAGGCCGGTGATGTGGTGGAAGAACACCAGGCTGAACGGGACGTACATGCCGGAGCCGACGGAGTCGACCCCCATCGCGGCGAGCATGGCCCGCTCGCCGGGGATTCTCTCGGCCCGGGCGGAGGTGCGGCTGCGTGTCACGGCGTCACGGCTCCCTGAAGGTCGGTCAGTGGTCAGTAGCTTAGCGCTAAGCTACTTAGCGTCAAGCTACTTTCTTGCGACCGAGTGACCGGGAGGCGATACTGGCGGCATGCCGCAGCAGAACGAGCCCGGGATTGGGCAGGACGACGAGGGCGAAGCCCGGACCGGTGACGAAGTCCTGATCAACGACGCAGCCCGGACCGGGGACGACGCCCGGACCGGGGACGAGCGGGACGCCGTCGACGCCATCACCGCCCAGTGGAACCGGGAGCGCCCGGACCTCGAGGCCCGGCCGATGGCGGTCTTCGGGCGGATCTACCGCCTGTCGCGCCTCATGGGCGACCGGATGGAGAAGGAGTACCAGCGCTACGGGATCGGGCGCGGGGAGTTCGACGTGCTCGCGACGCTGCGGCGGTCGGGCGAGCCGTACACGCTGTCGCCGCGCCAGCTCTCCGCGACGCTGATGCTGACCACCGGCGGGATGACGGGACGTCTGGACAAGCTGGAGAAGGCCGGGCTGCTGGAGCGCTCGCCCGATCCGGGGGACCGCCGCGGGCTGCGGGTGGCGCTGACCGGCCGGGGGCTGGACGTGATCGACCGGGCCGTCGGGTCCGGCCTGGCGCTCCAGACCGTCGCACTGGACGGCCTCGACGCCGAGGAGGCCGCGCAGCTCTCGGCGCTGCTGCGCAAGCTGCTGCTCGCCACCGAACGGACCGGCGCCTCAAGCTCAGGGCCGTGAGGGTGGCCGGGGCCACCAGGGCGTCGCTCCAGGACGGTTCCGGACGGCTCCGGGCATGCCTTCAGGGGCGCCCGGCACCGTTCTCCGTCGCGCCCCTGAGACCCTGCCCCCGTCGGCTGCCGGTCACCCCCACGAGGCGTGGCCGGCCGGAAGCGTCAGTTGTGCTGCTGCTTGCGGGACTTGTCGGTGACGATGACAAGACCGGCGATGATCGCGAACAGGAGGACCGGGATCCCGACGAACAGGCCCAGGGTCTGGGCGACGTTCAGGCCGGAGCCTGGGTCGTCCCCGTCGTCGTGCGCCAGCGCGAACGCGGGGGTCGAGATCAGCAGCGTGAGCGCCGTCCCGGCGGTGATCACACCGGCGCGCAGGGCCTTCTTGTTGAGCTTCTTGTCCACGTACTCAATGTAGTCACCACCTCCACGGGCCGCGCGGCCGGGGGTGCCTTAGCCGTGTCCGCCGTCCCGTGCCGCGTCGCCGAGGGCCCGGCGCACCTCCTCCGCGAGGCCGTGCAGCCGCGGGGACGCCGCCAACTGCTCCAGCGTCAGCGCGTTCCCGGCCGGGTCGGCCACCGGCAGCCGCCAGTTCGGGTACTCGTCCGAGGTGCCCGGCAGGTTCTGCGGGCGCCGGTCGCCCACGCCGTCCGGCAGCCACACGCCGACCATCCGGGCCGGGGTGCGGGCCAGGAACCGGTGGACCGCCTTGACCACCGCCTCCTCGTCCGCCGCGCCCTCCGGGAGCAGTCCCAGCCGCCCCAGCAGCGCGATCCACTCCGCGACCTCGGCGGCGTCGTCGGCCTCCTCCTCGGCCAGCGGCCGGGTCAGCAGGCCGAGCCGGTGCCGCAGCTCGACGTGCTCGCCGGTGAGCCGGGCCGCGGTGCTCGGCAGGTCGTGCGTGGTGGCCGTGGCCAGGCAGGACTCGCGCCAGGCCGACGGCGGCAGCGGTCTGCGGTCGGGGTCCTCGCCGGTGTAGTTGCGCTCGAACCACAGCACCGAGGTCCCGAGGATGCCGCGGTCGGCGAGTTCGTCGCGGACGCCGGGCTCCACCGTGCCCAGGTCCTCGCCGATCACCACCGCCCCCGCCTCGTACGCCTCCAGGGCCAGCAGTCCCAGCATCGCCTCGGCGTCGTAGCGGACGTAGGTGCCCTCGGTCGGCGGCCGGCCCTCCGGCACCCACCACAGCCGGAACAGGCCCATGACGTGGTCCATCCGCAGCCCGCCGGCGTGGCGCAGCATGCGGGCGATCAGGTCCCGGTAGGGGGCGTAGCCGGTGGCGGCCAGCGCGTCCGGGCGCCACGGCGGGAGTCCCCAGTCCTGGCCGCGGGAGTTGAAGGCGTCGGGCGGGGCGCCGATGGACATGCCGCCGGCCAGCACATCCTGCATCGACCAGGCGTCGGAGCCGCCCGGGTGCACCCCGACCGCCAGGTCGTGCACGATCCCGACGGGCATCCCGGCGTCGCGGGCCGCCCGCTGCGCGGCGGCGAGCTGGCCGTCCGTCAGCCAGGTGAGCCAGCAGTGGAAGTCCACGCGGTCCAGGTGGGTGCCGCGGGCGCGGGCCACCTGAGAGGACCGCGGGTCGCGCAGGCCCGCGGGCCAGGAGTGCCAGTCGGGGCCGTGCAGTTCGGCCAGCGCCGACCAGGTGGCGTGGTCGTCCAGCGCCTGGCCCTGCTCGGCCAGGTAGTCGGCGTAGGCGGCCCGGCGGCCGGGGCTCAGCGGCACCGACCGCAGCAGCTCCAGCGCCTGCGCCTTCAGCTCCCAGACCGCGTCGCGGTCGATCAGCGCGTCCTTCTCCAGCACGGTGTCGCGCAACGCCGCCGCCTTGCGCAGCAGCCCGTCGACCTGCGCGCGGGCCTCGCGCGGCAGGTAGGCGAACTCCGGCACGTCCTCGATGCGCAGGTACGCCGGGTCGGGGAAGCGGCGGGAGGACGGCCGGTACGGCGAGGGGTCGGTGGGGTGCCCGGGCACCGCGGCGTGCAGCGGGTTGATCTGCAGGAAGCCGGCGCCCAGGGCGCGCCCCGACCACGCGGCGAGGTCCGCGAGGTCGCCGAGGTCGCCGCGGCCCCAGGAACGGGAAGACAGGGTGGAGTAGAGCTGGGCCATGAACCCGAAGGTCCGGCCGGGCGGCCCCGGCAGCCGGGCCGGGGCGACGATCAGGTCGCCGTGGGTGCTGCGGCCGTCCGGTCCGGTGGCCCGCAGCACATAGCGGCCCGGGGTGCGCGGCGGCTCCGCCAGCGCCTCCCCGGACGGCGTCCCGGTCCGCAGCCGGGTGCCCTCCGGCAGGTCGGGGAGCGCCTGCTTCAGGGTGCGCCGGCCGGCCCTGATCACCGTGCACGGAGGCAGCAGCCGGTGCGCCCGGCGCTGCTCGGCGGCGGCCAGCGCGTCCTTGACCGCGCGCGGGGTGCTCGCGTCCACCCCCAGGGCGGCGAGAACGGCGACGACGGTCTCCTCAGGGACGGTGACCTGCGTGTCCGGCGCTGGGCTGTACGTCACGTCGACGCCGTACATGGCGGCGAGCCGGTCCCGGTCCATCGGGCCTCCGTCCTCGGTCTGTGCGGGAACCCTTCCCGGGGGTGCCGCCCTTCTACCCTTCCCGCCCGCTGCGAGCGGAAAGGGGGGTTCTCCCCACCCCGAGGACGCCAGGGGACGCCATGGTCCGGCCCGCGCCCGCTCCGTAGCGTCGAAGACGTCGCCAGGAGAGGAGCCCCAGGCCATGGCATCCCGCCGCAGAACCGAGCCCGCCGCCCGCACGGAGGCAGCCCGTACGGAGGCCGCCCGCACGGAGGCAGCCCGTCCGTCGCCCTTCGCCGTGGAACTGCGCGCCGTCCGCCGCACCTACGGCAGGGGCGACGCGGCCGTGCACGCCCTGCGCGGAGTGGACCTGGCCCTGGCCCGTGGCAGCTTCACCGCGGTCATGGGCCCCTCCGGCTCCGGCAAGAGCACCTTCCTGCAGTGCGCCGCGGGCCTGGACCGCCCCAGCGCCGGCCAGGTGCTGCTGGGCGGCGAGGACATCACCGGCCTGAGCGAGAACCGGCTCACCAAGCTGCGGCGCAGCCGGATCGGGTTTGTCTTCCAGTCCTTCAACCTGCTGCCCTCGCTGACCGTCCAGCAGAACGTGCTGCTCCCGCAGCGGCTGGCCGGCCGCCGGCCGGACCGCCGCAGGGCCGCCGAGCTGCTGGCCCGGGTGGGGCTGGAGCGGCACGGCAGGCGGCGCCCGGGCCAGCTCTCGGGCGGGCAGCAGCAGCGCGTCGCCATCGCCCGGGCGCTGATCACCGACCCGGAGGTGATCTTCGCCGACGAGCCGACCGGGGCGCTGGACACCGGGACCGCGCGGGAGGTGCTCGGCCTGCTGCGGCACGCGGTGGACGCCCTCGGCGCGACCGCCGTGATGGTCACCCACGACCCGGTGGCCGCCTCGTACGCCGACCGCGTGGTCTTCCTGGCCGACGGCGCCCTCGCCGGCGAGCTGACCCGCCCGGACCCGACCACCGTCGCCGACCGGATGGTCGCCCTCACCGCGTCCACCGCCGGCCCCGGCAGGCTGGGGGCGGCCGCGTGAACGGGCTCGCCCGCGCCTCTGTGCGGTTCCGGCCCGCGTCCTTCGCGGGCACCTTCATCGCGCTGCTGTTCGCGGCCGCGGTCGTCACGGCCTGCGGCACCATGCTGCAGACCGGGGTCACCGCCCATGTGGCACCGGTGCGGTACGCGCACGTGCCGGTCGTGGTGGCCCCCGACCCGCAGGCGCGGATCACCACCGGCCACGGCGACAACCGCGACACCGAGGCCGAGGCGCTCACCGACCAGCCGCGGCTGGACGCCGGGCTCGCGGCGCGGATCGCCGCCCGGCCCGGCGTCGCCGCCGCCGTTGCCGACATCGCGTTCCCCGTGGAGTCCGCGCACCTTCCCCCGCTCACCGGCCGCGACTGGGCCGCCCACGCCGTCGACGGCTCCGCCGTCACGCGGGGCCACGCGCCCGGTGCGGGCGAGGTCGTGCTCGACGCGGCCACCGCGCGGGCGGCGGGCCTCGGCCCCGGCGACGCCGTGCGGTTCGCCGCGCCCGGCGGCACGCACACCTACCGGGTCGCCGGGCTGACCGGGGAGCCTGCGCGGCCGGGGGAGTCCGGAAAGGCCACCGCCACCGCGTACTTCGCCGACACCGCCGCGCCCGCTCTGTCGGGCCACCCGGGCAGGGCCGACGCCATCGCGGTGTTCGGGGCGCCCGGGATCCCGACGGACCGGCTCGCCGACGAGACCCGCCAGGCCGTCGGCACGCGCGTACAGGTGCGGACCGGCGACGGACGCGGCGCGGCCGAGCAGCCCACGCTGGCCTCCGCCCGCGAGCTGCTGACCGCGATCGGCGGGTCGTTCGGCGGGATCGCCACCGCCACCGCGGTGTTCGTGGTCATGGGCACCGTCGCCCTCGCGGTCGGCCAGCGCAGCCGGGAGATCGCGCTGCTGCGCGCGGTCGGCGCCACCCCGCGGCAGATCCGGCGCACCGTGGCGACCGAGGCGATGCTCGTCGCCCCCGTGGCCGGCGCGGCCGGGATCCTGCCCGGCCTCGCCCTCGCCCACTGGTGGTTCGGTCAGCTCGTCGACAAGGGCGCGGTGCCGAGGGGCGCCCGGTTGTCCGTCGGCTGGATCCCCATGGTGGTCGCGGTCGGCGCCGGCGTGCTGGCCTCGCTCGCCGCCGGCCATCTCGCCGCGCGGCGGCCCTCGAAGGCCCGGCCCAGCCAGGCGCTGGGCGAGGCGGCGGTCGAGCGCCGGCGGCCCGGGGTGATCCGCACGGTGCTGGGCGTCGCGGCCACCGCCGGCGGGTGCGTGCTGGCCGCGGTGGCCGCGCACGAGACGGGGGACGACGCGGCGTCGGTCGCGCTCGGCGTGGTCTTCAGCTTCATGGTGGCGGTGGCGCTGCTCGGCCCGGTCCTGGCGTGGCTCGCCGCGACCGTGCTGGGGTGGCCGCTGCGGTCGGGCGGCGCGCCCGGCGCGCTGGCGGCCGCCAACACCCGGGCCAACGCCCGCAGGCTGGCGTCCGCGATCACACCGATCGTCCTGGTCACGGCGTTCTGCGGAACGCTGCTGTGCATGCAGGGCACGATCACCCACACCGCGAGCCGGCAGATCAGGGACGGAGTTGCCGCCGACCAGGTGCTGGGCAGCGCCGGGCCCGGGCTGCCCGCCGCCACCGCCGACCGGGCCGCCCGGATCCCCGGCGTGGACGCGGCCGTCGGCGTGCTGCGCACGGGTGCGCTCTACCGCGCCGGCGGCGCGCTGGACTCCGCGACCGTGCTGGGCGTCGGGGGCGATGTGAAGGCTCTTCCCGGGGTGCTCCGCCTCGGGGTGCGCAGCGGCTCGCTCGCCGACCTGACGGGGGACGGCCGCACGGTCGCCGTCGACACGCTGCTCGCCGGCACCGCGCACGTGAAGGTCGGCGGCTCGCTGTCGCTGTGGCTCGGCGACGGCACGCCGGTGCGGTCCCGCGTCGTGGCGGTCTATGAACGCGGCCTGGGGCTGGGCGGGTTGCTGCTGCCGCGGGCGGCGGTGGCGGAGCACGCGGCGACCGCCCTCGACAGCCAGGTGCTGGTGCACGACCGTCCCGGGGCCCGCCCGGCGGACGTGCGCACGGCGCTGGCCCGTCTGGACGTGCCCGGACTGACCGTCACGGACCGGGCGGGCTACCGGGCGCAGGCCGACAAGGACCTGCAGCTCAACGCCTGGGCGAACCGGGTGATGGCGCTGGTCCTCGGCGGCTTCGCCGCGGTGGCCGCGGCCAACACGCTGGTGATGACGGTGCTGGACCGCCGCCGTGAGGTCGCGCTGCTGCGGCTGACCGGGACGACCCGCCGTCAGGTGCTCGGGATGCTGCGCTGGGAGGCGCTGCTGGTGGCGGTCGCGGGACTGGTCCTCGGCTCGGCGATCGCGTGGATCACGCTGGTTCCCATCGCCCGCGGCACGACCGGTGGGAGCCCCTATGTGCCGCCCGCCACCGCCCTGGTCATCGGCTGCGGCGCGCTGGCCCTGTCGCTGGCCGCCACGCTCCTGCCGGCCCGCGCCCTCCTCCGCGGAGCGGCCCGGCCGTAGGAGCCGGGCCGGGCCGCCCCGGGGGAGCGAGCGTGGCGCGGGGGCGGGAAAGCGTGCGGGGCGGGCGCCCCCTGAGCGCCCGCCCCGCCTTCTCCCCGCCGAATGGCCTGCTGCGGCCCTGCTGCGGCCCTGCTACGGCCCCGCTACGGCACTGTGGTGCCGATCAGCACGCTGCCGGTCCCGGCGACCGTACCGCGCGCGTCGAGGAGCTGGACCTCACCGAAGAACTGCCGTCCCGCGGGCGCCGCCGCCGAGGCCAGCACCGAGGCCGAGACCTGGGCGCTCGCGCCGTGCGGCAGGTGGACGACCGCGGAGTCGTCCACGCTCACCGAGCCCAGGCCGGCCGAGTAGTACACGTCCTTGTACGCGTACGTCGTCGACCCGGACGGCACCGAGTAGCCGTCCACCTCGAAGGTGTACGTCCCCGGGGCCGGGTCGGCCAGGCTCACCGACTCCTCGGCGTCGCCGTCCGCGGACTGCCCGACGAGCACGCCGTCGCGGTACACGTACAGGTCGAGGTCGGCCGCGGTGTCCGACGGCGAGCCGATGGAGACGTCCAGCCGCGAGACGCCCGAGCCCAGGGTGAGCTGGGTGGTCTGCGTCGCGCCCTGGGTGATCGTCGGCGTGGCGGTCAGCGCGGAGCCGAGCGGCCCGCCCTTGAGCCGGCCCTCCAGCCCGGCGAACGCGTTGCCGACGGTCCAGGTCACCGGGGTCGCGGTGCCGACCTTGACCTGGTCGACGGTCTGCACGGCCGGGTCGAAGGACGCGCCGAGCACGGTCACCGTCAGGTGGTAGGGGTTGTCGAGCTGCGGCGAGGTGCGCCGGGCCTCCACCTCGATCTCCCACACGCCGGGCATCGGCTGGGAGTAGGACCGCACGTCGGGCCGGCAGGTGTTCGCCGGGTTGGTGTAGTTGGGGTAGCAGTCGATGGTCTGCGTCGAGTCCAGCGGCACACCGTACGGGTGCATGGTGATGAACCGCGTCTGGCTGCCCGTTGCGATCCCGTCCATCGCGACCTCGAGCGAGGTCGCGCCCGCCGGGACGGTCACGAAGTACGAGCGGGTGACGTCGCGCTGGATCGTGCCGGACCGCTCCAGGGTGTAGCCGGGGGCGGCCACCGGGGTGGAGACGATCACGGTCGCGGCGATCTGGGTGTCGGTCCCGCGGGTCAGCGGGTCGTCGACGTTCAGCAGCGCGCTGTGCACGCCGGCCGACCGCGGCTTGGCGGTGATCCGCACGGTCACCGGGACGCCGAGCGGGAGCCGGACCAGCGGCCCGCCCTCGACCCGGAAGGTGCCGTCGTTGTGCGCCCAGGTCAGCGTCTGCCACTGCGCGGCGGCCGCGCCGGAGGTGCGGGTCACCGTGACGCTGTAGGTGCGCTGCTGACCGGTGGTCAGGCCGCCCTCGCGGTCGTAGACGCCGGTGCCGTAGCCGGGGGTCTGCAGGAAGCCGGACAGGGTGGTGTTCACCGGCGCCTTCACGGTGTAGGCGTCGGTGGTGCCGCCCCGCCGCAGCAGGTCCCAGGCCGGGCCGACGGACACCAGTCCTGCGCCCTGGTCGACGGTCTGGAAACCGGGGATGGTGCGCGCGGTGCTGATCAGCGCGGTGCGCAGCTGGGCCGGGCTGACCGTCATCCGGTGGTCCTTGGCGGCCGAGAGCAGCAGCGCCGCGGCGCCGGTGGCCTGTGGGGAGGCCATCGAGGTGCCCTGCAGCATCGCGTAGCCGGGCGGCAGAGCGTAGCCCGCCTCCTTCACCGGCGCGCCCGCCTCCCAGGTGGGCACGGAGTTGATGGACGCGCCGGGCGCGGTGAGCACCGGGGCGAGCCCGCCGTCCTCGCGGGGACCGCGGGAGGAGAACGGCAGCAGCGAGTACGGCACGGTCATCTGGGAGCCGTAGTCGGCCGCCCAGGTCTCCTTGGAGATGGAGGCGCCGATGCTGAGCACGTGGTCGGCGAGCCCCGGGTCGCCGATGGTGTTGACGCCGGGGCCGTCGTTGCCCGCGGAGATCACGAGCTGGACGCCGTAGGTGTCGATCAGCCGCTTGTAGAGCTGGTCGCGGGCGCTCGCGCCGTCGTTGAGGGCACCGAGACCGCCGATGGACATGTTGACCACGTCCACGTGGTGGTTGACCACGAGGTCGGTCATGCCCTCGGTGAGCGCGATGTTGGTGCAGCCGCCGGACCAGGTGCAGGCCCGCGACGAGACGATCTTCGCGCCGGGCGCGGCGCCGTTCATCTTCCCGCCGAACAGCCCGTTGGCGCTGGTGATGCCGGCCACGTGGGTGCCGTGCTCGGACTGCACCACGCCGATGTTGACGAAGTCCGCCTTCTTGCCGACCCAGGTCCCACCGTAGGGGTCCATCGGGACGTCCTTGCGGATCTCGATCGTGAACGGGATGGACTCCGAGATCGCCGTCGCCGGGTCGTCGGTGCCGAAGTGCCCGATCTGGAAGCCGTCCTTGTACGGCTTCATCGGGGTGTCGTCGGTGAAGTCCCCGTTGTTGTTCAGGTCGACCCGCACGGTGCCGGCCGCCGGGTCGTACAGCAGGCCCCACACGTCGGTGGTGTCGCCGTCGCGGTTCAGGTCGCCCTGCATGTCGCCGCCCTTGGTGGCGGCCTCGGCGAAGGTGCTGAACCGGTAGTCGCCGGTGGGCGCGGTCCAGGTGCGGCCGGCGGCGGTGAACGACGTGCCGGACACCGCGGTGACCATCGGCCGCCAGGTGGCGTCGCCGTCGAGGATCGGGTCGGTGGCGGTGACCCAGTCGACGATCTTCCGCTCGCCGGTGGTGGTCCTCTGCAGCGCCGGATGGCCGACGTCGACGCCCGAGTCGAGGATGCCGATGGTCACGCCGCGGCCGTCCTCCGTGGGGTGGTCCTTGACGAAGTCGACCGCGCCGGTCTCGAACGCCGGCTGGTACGGGTTCTTCGCCGGGGTGTGCGCGTCGGGACCGGAGTAGGTGGTCGTGCCGCCGTGCCCCGCGTGCCCGCCGGCCGCGCTGGTGGTGTCGGCGGCCGGCGCCGGGTCGTCGAGCTTGATCTCCTGCTTGAGGTCGATCGCCAGGACCTGCGGCAGCTTCTGGGCCGCGGTCAGCGCGGCGTCGGCCTTGCCGGTCGGCACGGTCGCGCGGACGTAGCCGAGGTCGTCGTAGGTCATGCCGACGCTGGCGCCCTGGGCGTGCAGCTTCGCGGTGACCTGCCCGGTCTGGCCCGGCTGGGTGGCGACCATGAACGTGACGTTCTTGTCGCCGTCCGCCTTGGCCTTCTCCAGGAGCGAGGCGTCGGCCGAGCCGAGCTTGTCGGGCGCGTCCTTGGCCGGGGTGTCGCCGGCCGGCGTGCCGGCGGTGGAACCGGTCGCGGCGGGGGCCTGCGGAGCCGGGTCGGCGACCGCGAGCGAGGGCCCGGCAGCCGACAGCGCGGCGACCAGGCCCGCGGCGAGCGCGATCCGGGCCGCGCGTCTCTTCCCGGCTATGTGATCGAGTGGCATGGGCATCCCTGTTCGGACGGTCGCGGACTGTTCGAAGTGCGGAGTCGTACGACCGCTCACCCTGATGGAATGGGGCGCCCTTTGGGGAGTGTTGACCTGCACATGGCCTGGCGATGACGGGTTTCCGCCACCGCCATCGAGGACACAACGGGACCAGCGCGGGCAAAAGACCGGCCGTTGCGGCGGTGGCGTTCCGGGCAAAAGGCGTCAGCGCGGGATGACGCCCACATACGCCGCCGGTGTCCGGTCCGTGGACGCCATCAGGGCCGTCCTGACGATCGCGGCCTGCTGCTCCAGGGCGCTGCCGAGCTTGGCCGGCGTCAGGTGCACCAGCGTGATGCCCAGCGCCTCCAGCCGCTCCCGCTGCCGGGCGTGCCGCACCCAGGCGTCGTCGTCGTGCCCGGCCGACGCCGCCCGCGCGTCCACGACCACCGCCACCGCCTCGTCCGGCCAGTACGCGTCGACCCCGCCCAGCGGAGGGCCGCCGGGCAGCACCAGCTCCACGTTCCACAGCGGGTCGGGCAGTCGGTGGCAGCGGACCATGGCGTAGAGCCGGTCCTCGCCCATCGTGCGGTCGGCGGCGTGCAGCGCGGGCAGGGCCGCGGCGACGTGCGGCAGGTCCAGCGACTCCGCCTCGGCCAGCTCCCGCAGTACCGCGGCCCCGTCGCAGTACCCGGCGAGCACCGCCTCGGTCAGCATCCGCCGGATGATGTCGGGGTCGTCCGGCGCGGTGACGGCGTCCGCGAGGGCGCGGGGCACCGGCACGCACGGCAGGCCGCAGAGCTCCTGCGGGTTCGGCAGCGCGCGGACCCGGACGAGTGCGACGTCGCCCGCGTCACGCAGCCGGCGCTGGTGGGGGACCAGGACGTCGATCCGCTGCTGCCCTGCCAGCGGCGGCACCGAGGTGAAGCCGTGCAGGGCGAGCGCCGCGCGGCCGGTCACCATCGCTTCCCGGCCGCCGCCGAGGGGGCCGTGCCGGCCGGGGTCCCGGCCGGCGTACAGCAGCGCGGCCTGGACGCGCTCGCGGCTGCTGGGCGGCCCGGGGTGCAACAGGTAGACATCCGGCAGCAGTTGCTGCCACGGCCCGCCCGGCGCGCAGCGCTCGGCGATCAGCGCGGGGGACAGGCCGCGCTCCCGCAGCAGGCGTGCGCTGAACACGCCGGTGTCGCCGGACGGGACGCCCGGGGCCTTCGAGGTGTGGGGGGTGCGGTGGTTCGTGGTCATGGTCAGAGGCTTGCCCAGCGGCGAACCCGTGGGTAACCGCTGTTACAGGCCCGTCGACAAAACGGGACAACAGCGGGCTAAAGTCCACCAGTTCGGATGCCGAAGAGCATGGTTCACCCATCAGGGTGAAGGGGCGGCCCCGACCAGCCGGGACCGCCCCTCGGCGCCGTGCTTTCCCCGCCCTCAACACGCCCTGGGCGGAGGGGAGTCAGCGCCTCGCGTCACATTCCTGTGCCCGCAGGGCGCGCGCCAGGTCGTCGCGCGCCTCCAGCACCAGCCGGCGCAGTGCGGGAGCGGCGTCCGGGTGGCCGGAGAGCCACGCGTCGGTGGCCGCCAGCGTCTCCTGCCGGTCCTGCAGCGACGGGAACAGGCCGCGCACCACGGCCATCCCGATCTCGATCGACCGCTCCGCCCACAGGTCCTCGATGGCGGCGAAGTACGGCTCGGTGTACGGCGCGGTCAGCTCGCGCTGCCCGGCCTGCGCGAAGCCCGCGATGGTCGCCTCCACCAGCGCGTTGGACAGCTTGTCCGACTCCACCACGTCCGTCCACGCCGCGGCCTTCACCGCCGCGGACGGGCGCGCGGCCAGGCAGCGCACCTCGTGCCGGTGGCCGGAGGCGGTGTCGTCGCGGGACCGCTCGGCCGCGATCACGCCCTCGTCCGCCAGGCCCTCGGCGGTCAGCGTCTCCAGGAACGTCCAGCGCAGCTCCTGGTCGACGTCGAGCCCGTCGATCTTCGCCGAGCCGGCCAGCAGGCCCTGCAGCAGCTGCAGATCGGCCGGCGAGCCGGCCACCGCGGCGAAGAACCGCGCCCAGGCGAGCTGGTGGCCGCTGCCCGGCTCGGCCTGGCGCAGCTCCCGCAGCGCGCCCTCGGCCAGCTCGCGGGCCGCCTCCTCGCGCCCCGGCGGCGCGACGTAGTGGGTCAGCGCGGTGCGCGCCTGCTGGTGCAGCGACTGCAGCACGCCGATGTCGCTCTCCCGGCCGGCGAACCGCAGCACCAGCGCCAGGTAGTCGCGGGCCGGCATCAGCGCGTCCCGGGTCATGTTCCACACCGCAGCCCAGGCCAGCGCCCGGGCCAGCGGGTCCGACACGTCGCCCAGGTGCGACCGCAGGGTCTCCAGCGAGGCCTCGTCGAACCGGATCTTGCAGTACGTCAGGTCGTCGTCGTTGACCAGGATCAGGTCGGGACGCGGCTGCCCGGCGAGTTCCGCCACGGCCGTCGACGGGCCGGCCACGTCCAGTTCGGCGCGGGCGTAACGCTCCACCGCGCCGCCGGGCACCCGGCGGTACAGCCCCACCGCCACGCGGTGCGGGCGCAGTTCGGGCTGCTCGCCGTCCGCGGTCTGCAGCACGGTCAGTTCGGTGATCCGGTCCTGCTCGTCGTACACCGCGTGCGGGGTCAGCGAGTTGACGCCCGCGGTCTGCAGCCAGGAGCGCGACCAGGCGGCCATGTCCCGGCCCGAGGTCTCCACCAGCACCGACAGCAGGTCGTCCAGGGTGGTGTTGCCGTACGCGTGGCGCTTGAAGTAGCGCCGCGCCGCCTCCAGGAACGCCTCCTGGCCCACGTAGGCGACGAGCTGCTTGAGCACCGCCGCGCCCTTGGAGTAGGTGATGCCGTCGAAGTTGAGCTTGGCGTCCTCCAGGTCGCGGATGTCCGCCACCACCGGGTGGGTGGAGGGCAGTTGGTCCGCGCGGTAGGCCCACGACTTGCGGCGGTTGGCGAAGGTGATCCAGCCCTCGGTGTAGCGGGTCGCGCCGACCTGCGAGAAGGCGCCCATGAAGTCCGCGAAGGACTCCTTCAGCCACAGATCGTCCCACCAGCGCATGGTCACCAGGTCGCCGAACCACATGTGCGACATCTCGTGCAGCACCACGTTCGCCCGGTGCTCGTACGACGCCCGCGTCACCTTGCCGCGGAAGATGAACTCCTCGCGGAACGTCACGCAGCCCGGGTTCTCCATCGCGCCCAGGTTGTACTCCGGCACGAACGCCTGGTCGTACTTCCCGAACGGGTACGGGTAGTCGAAGTGGTCGTGGAAGAAGTCCAGGCCCTGCTTGGTCACCTCGAAGATCTCGTCCGCATCGAAGTGCCTGGCCAGCGACCGGCGGCACAGCGCGCTGAGCGGGATGTCGAGCACGCCGCGGTCCTCGAAGGTCCGGGCGTAGTGGTCGCGCTCCACGTGGTACGGGCCGGCGACGACCGCCGTGATGTAGGTGGAGATCGGCTGCGTCGGCTGGAACCGCACGACGCTGCCGCCGCCGTCCGCGGGGACGGGCTCGCCGTCCGGCTCCGCGTTGCTGATCACGGTCCAGCCCTCGGGCGCGGTCACCTGGAAGGTGAACGGGGCCTTCAGGTCCGGCTGCTCGAAGTTGGCGAAGACCCGGCGCGAGTCGGCCGGCTCGTACTGCGTGTAGAGGTAGACCTCGCCGTCCTCGGGGTCCTCGAAGCGGTGCAGGCCCTCACCGGTGCGGCTGTAGGCGCAGGAGGCGTCGACCATCAGGGTGTTGCGCTCGGCCAGGTCGTCCAGCGCGATGCGGGCGCCGTCGAAGACCACGGCGGGGTCGAGGTCGCGGCCGTTGAGCCGCACGGAGGTGACCGAGGGGGCCACCAGGTCGGCGAAGGACGACGCGCCGGGCGACGAGCAGCGGAACTCGATCACCGTCGTCGACCGGAACGTCCGGGGTCCCGCGGGATCGGCCGGTCCCACGGCGGAGCGGACGTCCAGCGCCACGTCGTAGCGTTCGACGGACAGCATCGCGGCCCGGTCGCGGGCCTCCTCGCGGCTGAGGTTCTCGCCGGGCACAGGCGGACTCCTTTGTCTTCCCTGATGGTCGTGCTGGATCACAGCTCTGGCATCCTCCCACGGGAGCGCGGCGGGCCCCCGGCGGGCGGCGGCGGGGAATGACCCCGGGCCGGCCGGGCGTTCTCCGTCGTAGGGGATCAGGTACCCCGCAGCCGTCCGCAGAGGCATCCGTACGAGGAGTAGCACCGTGACCACCACCGACGCCGAGAAGACGCCCGCCGACTTCTGGTTCGACCCGCTGTGCCCCTGGGCCTGGATGACCTCGCGCTGGATGCTGGAGGTCGAGAAGGTCCGGCCCGTCGAGGTGCGCTGGCACGTCATGAGCCTGGCGGTGCTCAACGAGGACAAGCTCGACACCCTGTCCGAGAAGTACGCGGCCTTCCTCCGCGACGCCTGGGGCCCGGTCCGCGTCGTCGTGGCCGCCCAGCAGGAGCACGGCGACGAGGTCGTCGGCCCGCTCTACACCGCGCTCGGCACCCGCTTCCACAACCAGGGCCTGCCCCGGGAGCGGGAGACCATCGTCGCCGCCCTGGAGGAGGTCGGCCTGCCCGTCGAGCTCGCGGACCACGCCGACCGCGACACCTACGACACCCAGCTGCGCGCCTCCCACAAGGAGGGCATCGACAAGGTCGGCCAGGACGTCGGCACCCCGGTCATCGCGGTGCCCGGCTCCGACGGCGAGCAGATCGCCTTCTTCGGGCCGGTCGTCACCCCGACCCCGCGCGGGGACCAGGCCGCGAAGCTGTGGGACGGGACGCTGCTGGTCGCCTCGGTGCCCGGCTTCTACGAGATCAAGCGCACCCGCACCCAGGGCCCCATCTTCGACTGACCGACCGGGAGCACCTGCGGCCATGCCACACCTCGGCCTGACGGCCCTCGTCGTCCGCGAGTACGACGAGGCCATCGACTTCTACACGCGCGCCCTCGGCTTCGAGCTGCGCGAGGACACCCCACGCGACGACGGCAGCCGGTGGGTCGTCGTCGCGCCGCCCGGCTCCCGGGAGACCGGCCTGCTGCTGGCCCGCGCGAGCACTCCCGCGCAGGCCGGCCGGATCGGCGACCAGACCGGCGGCCGCGTCGGCCTCTTCCTCACGACCGACGACTTCGACCGCGACTACAAGCGGATGGTCGCCGAGGGCGTGGTCTTCGAGGAGGAGCCGCGCTACGAGCCGTACGGCGCCGTCGTGGTCTTCCAGGACCTCTACGGCAACCGCTGGGACCTCATCGAGCCCGCCTGAGCGCATTGGCGGAGTCCCACAGTGGACCGACCGCGCCGAGGCGCCTCCGGAACCTCTTCCGGAGCGCCCGGCGCGGCACGGCGACACGTGACGTGGCTCACTTCACCTGCTGAAACGCACTCAACCGCCGGGTGGTACGGCTGGCTTCAGGGTGTACGGAAGTCTCCAAGCGGCGGCACGCGGCTTTGTGGGGGTCTCACGATGATCGGCTCCGGGGCGCTGGGCTAGCGTCACGGTGTCCCCTCCCGCCGACGCACCCCAGACCCCGCGGAGTCCCGATGAGCAGCAGCACCGCAGCACCCGCAGCCCGTTTCGTCCTGGCCGACCTGGTCCCCGCCTCCTCCGCCGCCCGCGCCCGGGTGCGCGACGCCGCGCTGGTGCTGGGCGGCGCCGTCCTCACCGGCCTGGCAGCGCAGTTGTCGGTGCCGGTGCCGGGGTCGCCGGTGCCCGTCACCGGGCAGACGTTCGCGGCGCTGCTGGTGGGCACCGCGCTCGGGGCGCGCCGCGGCTTCGCGTCCCTCGGGCTCTACGCGGCGGCGGGTGTCGCCGGCCTGCCGTGGTTCGCCGAGGGCTCGTCGGGCTGGTCGATGCCGAGCTTCGGCTACATCCTCGGCATGATGCTGGCGTCGGCGGTGGTCGGGGCGCTGGCCCGGCGCGGCGGGGACCGCACGGTGCTGCGGACGGCGGGCGTCATGGTGCTCGGCTCGGCCGTCGTCTACGCGGTGGGCGTCCCCTATCTGGCGTACTCCGCGCACCTGTCGGCGACCCAGGCCGTCGATCTCGGCCTGCGCCCCTACCTCCTCGGCGACGCGCTGAAGGCCGCGCTGGCGATGGGCATGCTGCCCGCCGCGTGGCGCTTCCTGCACCACGACGGAGACGACGCGGCCGGCTGAGCCGGCGGAGACGGCTCAGCCGTCCCGGCAGCGCACCAGCCGCCCGGCCTCACGGCCCCGCGGAACCCCCCTCCGGGGCCGAGCCCCGGAGGGGCGGGGGCCGGACCGGGATGGGAGACTGGCCGCATGCGCGTGTACCTGGGCTCCGACCATGCCGGCTTCGAACTGAAGAACCACCTCGTGGAGTGGCTGACCGCCAACGGTCACGACCCCGTCGACTGCGGCCCGCACATCTACGACGCCGTCGACGACTACCCGCCCTTCTGCCTGCGCGCGGCCGAGCGCACCGCCGCCGACGCCGGCTCCCTCGGCATCGTGATCGGCGGTTCCGGCAACGGCGAGCAGATCGCCGCCAACAAGGTCAAGGGCGTCCGCGCCGCGCTCGCCTGGAGCGAGCAGACCGCGTCGCTGGCCCGCGAGCACAACGACGCCAACGTGCTGAGCATCGGCGGCCGGATGCACACCCAGGACGAGGCGACCAAGTTCGTCGAGATCTTCCTCGCCACCCCGTACTCGCACGAGGAGCGGCACCAGCGCCGCATCGACATGCTCACCGCGTACGAGGCCACCGGTGAGCTCCCGCCGATCCCGGCCGGTCACCCGCAGCAGGACTGACCGCGTGCCCGAAGGCCATACGATCCACCGGCTGGCCGAGGACTGCCTCGGCCTGCTCGGCGGACGTCAGGTGCGGGCGAGCAGCCCGCAGGGCAAGTTCGCCGACAGCGCCGCCCTGCTGGACCGCGGCGTGCTCGACGCCGCGGACGCGCACGGCAAGCACCTGTTCCTCGGCTTCGCGGCCACCGGCTGGGTGCACATCCATCTCGGCCTGATCGGCAAGGTCACCTTCGACGGCGTCGTCAGCGACACCGTGCGGCTGCGCCTGGAGGGCGGCGCGCACACCATGGACCTGCGCGGGCCTGCGGCGTGCGAGCTGATCACCGACGGCGAGAAGCAGGCCGTGCACGACCGGCTCGGCCCCGACCCGCTGCGGCCCGGGGACGACCCCGAGCGGGCCTGGAACCGGATCTCCCGGTCCCGGATACCCGTGGCGGCCCTGCTGATGGACCAGAAGGTGCTCGCCGGGGTCGGCAACGTGTACCGCGCCGAGGTGCTGTTCCGGCACGGCGTGGACCCGTTCCTGCCCGGCAGGGCGCTGACCCGGCCGGTGTGGGACGCGATGTGGGCCGACCTGGTGGAGCTGATGCGGGCCGGCGTGCGCGCCAACCGGATCGACACCGTGCGGCCCGAGCACGAGCCCGAGGCCATGGGACGGCCGCCGCGCCAGGACGACCACGGCGGCGAGGTCTACGTCTACCGGCGGACCGGGCAGCCGTGCCTGGTGTGCGGCACCGAGGTCCGCACCCAGCCGATGGCCGCCCGCAACCTCTTCTGGTGCCCCGGCTGCCAGCCCCCGGCGACCTGAGCCTGGACCCGCGCGTCCAGCCGGTCCGGGGTTCGGCCCGGACCCGCGGACCGTGCTCGGGGCACGCGCTGCCCCGCCCCACGCACGCAGATGCCGCCCGCGGGACGGACCACAGCCGCCCGCCCCGCGGGCGTCGATCTCAGAACCGGTGCGGCAGCCAGGGCTCCGCGTCGCTGCGGAACGCCGCCGACGTCTCGGCCAGCGCACCCTCGCGCAGTTCGCGCACCAGCCCGGCGCCCGCCATCGACCGCAGGCTCGGCCCGCCCAGGTAGGCCGCGCCCAGCTCCCTGACCGACAGCGCGAGCTCCGGCGCGTCGGTGGTGCGGACGCAGCCGGCCCCCTTGCCGTCGCCGGTCAGCCGCCAACGCCCGCTGTTCCAGGGGCAGAAGGCGTCCTCGACGTCCAGCACGACGTCCACCGGCGCCGCGTAGGTGCGGGCGGACAGCGCCGCCGGGAGGTCGACCAGCCGCAGGTGGAGGCTGTCGCGGAAAGCGAGCTCGCAACGGCGGATGTCGGACACGAGCTGCAGCAGGGCGTCGTCCATCGGCCGGTTCCAGAAGGTGATCCGCGCCATCAGGTCGACCCCGGCCAGATAGCGCCACAGCGCCGCGTACGTCACCGGATCGAGTGCTTCCAGGTCGCGCAGCCTGACGGTGCCGTCCGGGCCGCTGGGCTTCCAGCCGGGGTGCGTGGCGTACCGGGCGTAGCCCCGCACCTCGCCGTCGACCTCGGCCAGCACGCACAGCAGCGGGCCGGCGCCCTCCCGGGAGGCCGGCGGGTCCAGCACCGGTTCCTGCTCCCAGCCGGGGCGGCGGGCCAGCATGCCGGGACGCCGGGGCACCACCTGCGCGTAGACGCGCTCACACGCCTCCACGGCCTCGGCGGGCGGCACCAGGCGGAACCGCACCCGGTCCACGCCCTCGGGCGCGTGGAAGGCGACCCGCGTGGTGTCCACGCTGCCGCGCAGCTGCCGGCTCGCGACGCCGTACCCGAACCGCCCGTAGATCGCCGGCTCGGACGCGGTGAGCACGGCGAACGGCTCGCCCCGCTCCCGGAAGTCGTCGAGCTGGCGGCGCATCATCGCGGTGAGGACCCCGCGGCGCCGGTGCGTCGGCTGGACGCTGACCATCGTGACGCCGGGGACGTCGGCCGCCGCACCGCCCGGCAGCGTCATCCGGAACGAGAACGCGCCCGCGGTGCCGACGAGTTCGCCGTCGTCCCAGACCGCCAGCATCCGCTCGAGTTCGACGATCCGCCGCCACAGCTCCCGCTCCTGAGCCGGCTCCGGCGGGCCGCCGAACGCCCGCTCCAGCCGCTCGTAGTACAGCTCCCACTGGTCCGGCTGCAGCACCCGCACATCGGTCGTCGTCATGCCCTCTGCCTACCAGGCGCCGACCCGCCGGGCGAACGCATTTTCCCCGCCCGCCGCGGCGCGGCGCCCGCACCCGGCCGATCCGTCGCGGCTCACCGCCACTCCGCCCTGCACGGCGGGCCGCTCGATGGGTAGGGTCGCCGGGACATGGCAAAAGACGTGGCAAGGGAAGGTCTGGGCCTGAGGTGGAGCAGATGGCTGCACCGGGCCCGCCTCGGCGTGCGCCGGTCCGCCGTCGACTACTTCCGCGGTGACGCCTCGGACTGGGCGGGCCTGGCCGCCGTCGCCCTGACCATCCCGGCCCTCGCCTGGACCACCGTGCTGATGCCCGAGTGGTGCCCGCCCAGCGCCCTGGCGCTGCCGATCCTGGCCGGCGGGCTGCTGCTGCGCCCGGCGAGCCTGCTGCTGCTCTACGCGGCCTCCGCGGTCGCGCTGGTCGCCGAGTCCGCGGCCCTGGGGCCGTACCGGGAGGGGCCGGCCCGGGTGACGCCGGGCTCGGTCCTGGTGGTGACCGCGGTCGCGCTCACCGGTCTGATCATCGCTCAGTTCCGGGCCCGGGTCGGCGTCCCGTGGCGCCGCGGCCACACCATGCTCTTCGACCTGCGCGAGCGCATCCGGGTGCAGAGCAGGCTGCCGCGCCTGCCCGGGGGCTGGCACGCCGAGATGGCCCTGCGGCCGGCCGGCGGGCAGTCCTTCTCCGGTGACTTCGTGGTCGCCACCCGCACCTCCGGCGGGCGCGTGCTGGAGGCGGTGCTCACCGACGTCTCCGGCAAGGGGATGGACGCCGCGTCGCGATCGCTGCTGCTGTCCGGCGCGTTCGGCGGCCTGCTCGGCTCGCTGCCGCCGCACGCCTTCCTCGGCGCCGCCAACGGCTACCTGCTGCGCCAGAACTGGGAAGAGGGGTTCGCCACTTCGGTCCATCTCGTGCTGGACCTGGAGAGCGGCGACTACGAACTGCTGTCCGCCGGGCACCTCCCCGGGGTGCAACTCCACGCCGGCACCGGCCGCTGGGAGGAGAAGTCGGCCGAGGGGCCCCTGCTCGGGGTGTACGACGGGGCGGAATTCCACGGCGTCAAGGGCACGTTGCGGTCCGGCGACGTGCTGATGCTGTTCACCGACGGCCTGGTGGAGACCTCCGACCGCGACATCACCGAGGGCATGGACCGCCTCATGGGCGAGGCGGACCGCTTCGTCGCCACCGGATTCCGGGGCTCCGCCTGGCGGTTGATCGAGGCTGTCGCCAAAGACGTCAACGATGACCGGGCGTTGCTGGTGGTGTGCAGGGACTGACGCTCGGGAATGGGACTATGGGTCCCGCGGTCGCAATGTGGTCTCCCGCGTCCGTGGGCGATGGCACCATGTGTACGGGCGAGGCGGGGGCGGCGGCACGGTCCCCGGACCGGCAAGGAATTACCGATTGAGGAAGTGATCCGCTGTGGTTATCTCCCTGTCCGCCGTGCTGTTGCTGGCCATCGTCCTGGTGGTGATGATCCGGAGCAAGTCGATAAAGGTCGGACCGGCCATCATCGCCGCGCTGTTCGGGTTCTTCCTCGCCTCGACGAACATGGCGCCGTCGGTCAACCGGTTCCTGACGTCACTTGCCGACACGATCAACCAGATAAAGATCTGACCGGGTCAGCGACTGCGGGGCGGCGGCCAGCACCTGCCGCAGCGTCTCGGGGGCTTCCTGGGGGGAGGGCGCGGCCAGCAGTGCGGCGAGCACCGCGATCCGCGCCTGGCCGGGGCGCAGCGTCCCCGTCAACTGGGCGCCGGCGGCGGCCAGATCGACGGCACCGCCGCCCGTGTAGAGGGGGGTCACCGCACCGGCCGCGACCCGCGTGCTGATCGCCACCAGCACGCCGTCGGCGACGGCCTTGCCCACCGCCGCCGCGACCTGGGGGTTGGTGTTCCCCGCGCCGGTGCCCTCCACCACGACCCCCCGCGCGCCGGCGCCGAGCGCCGCCTCGAAGAGCACGGCGTCGCCGTCGCTGTGGTGGGTCACGATGTCGACCCGGGGGGCCGCCACGTCGCGCGGGGGCAGCGGGAGAGCCGCGGGCCGGGGGCGGTGCCGTCCCCAGGTGACCCGGCCGAACTCGACCCGGCCGAGCGGCAGCCCGTCGGGGTCGCCGAAGGCGCGCAGGTCCACGGTGTGCTTCTTGACCGTGCCGCGGGCGGCGAAGACCTGCCCGGCGAAGACGATCACCGCGCCGATGTCGCGGCCGGTGGCGGCGGTCAGCAGCGCGTCGTAGAGGTTGCCGGCGGCGTCGCCGTCCTCGGCGTCCATCGGCTTCTGGGCCCCGGTGAAGACCACCGGGCGGCGGTCGGCGTGGAAGAGGTCCACGAAGAAGGCCGACTCCTCCAGCGTGTCCGTACCATGGGTGACGACGACGCCGTCGACCGCGGGGTCCTCCAGCGCGTCGTGCACGGCGTGCAGCAGGCGGAGCTGGTGGCCGGTGGTGAGCTGGGAGCTGTTGACGGTGAACAGGTCCACGACCCGCACGTCGACGCCCTCGGGGACCGCGCCCGCCGCGAGGACCTCCTGCCCGGCGGCCTCGGCCGCGTAGCCGTCGCCCTGCCAGCGGCTGGCGATGGTGCCTCCGGTGCTGATGACCACGACGTGTCGCACGATGCCTTCGCCTCCAACGGGGGATTTCTGGGACGGCGCGCAGCGGGCAGCTGGCTCCAGAACAATGATATGCGCGTAGACCTGCCATATGATTGCGAAATCTGACTGGCGTCCGGCCGTTTCGTGGTAGGAGATGCCACCATGGACGCCATCGACAGACGAATCTTGCGCGAGCTCCAGGCCGACGGGCGGCTCAGCAACCAGGAACTGGCCGCGCGCGTCGGCCTCACGCCGTCCCCGTGCCTGCGGCGGGTCCGCCAACTGGAGGACGACGGGGTCATCCAGACGTACCGGGCGGTGGTCGACCCCGCGGCGGTCGGCCGGGGCTTCGAGGTCTTCGCCTCCGTCGAGGTGCGGCGGGACCGCGACTCGGTCGCCGCGTTCGAGAACGAGCTGCAGTCCACCCCCGACGTGGTCGAGGCCTACCGCCTCTACGGCGCGCCGGGCTGCCTGCTGCGGATCGCCGTGGCCGACTCCGACGCGTACGAGCGGTTCTGGACCGACACGCTGATCGCCCTGCCGGGGGTGAGCGACGTCAACTCGCAGATGATCATGAAGCGGATCAAGTCGCCGCAGGGCGTGCCCGTCGACTGAGCGCGCGGGCCGCCCGGGTGGGCGAACCGGGCAGGCCACCCGGGCGGGTCAGGTGCGGTGGCGGCGCCGCGGGGCCTCCACGACGCTGGACCGGGTAGAGATCGGGCCTCCCCAGCCGGGGGCTGTAGCGCGGTGCTTGCCGAAGGAGATCACGCCATGACCGCAGCCCCCGGGGGTTCCCGCCGCTCGGAGAAGGACGTCGCCGGATTCACGGCCTCGGCCGAGTTCGTCCAGGCCATGCAGCAGATCCTGGTCGACCTCGTGGAACTCCACCTCCAGGGCAAGCAGGCCCACTGGAACGTGGTCGGCCACAACTTCCGGGACCTGCACCTGCAGCTCGACGAGATCGTCGAGGAGGCCCGGGAGGCCGCCGACACCATCGCCGAGCGGATGCGCGCGCTGGCCGCCTTCCCCGACGGCCGCACCGACACGGTGGTGGCGAGCACCACGCTCCCCGCCTTCCCGCAGGGCGCGGTGGACGTGAAGAACGTCGTCGAGCTGATCACCACCCGTCTGCGGGTGACCGCCGACACCCTGCGCACCCACCACGACCGCATCGACAGCGAGGACCCCTCCACCGCCGACCTGCTCCACGCGATCATCGACTCGCTGGAGAAGTACGCCTGGATGGTCCACGCGGAAAACCAGTCCGCCTGACCTCCGCCGCCCGGTCCGCCGGTCCCGTGCGCGGCAGGAGACGACCGCGGCCCAGGGAGCGGATCTCGTCCGCCACCTGGGCCGCAGTGCTGAAGAGCGGGCGACGGGAATCGAACCCGCGTAGCTAGTTTGGAAGACCAGTGCGGTGCCCCCAGCGTGGCCTCGTACGGCCCCGTACAGGGCCTCCGGGGCATCCTGCCCGCTGTTCCCCGTGGTTCCCCCCTGCTAGCCCGTGAGACGGGCACGTGGGGGGCACGCGCTACTGTCACCACCATGGCCATCCTGGTATCCGGCCGCAGCTTGATCGAAGTTCTCGACCAACTCGATGAAGTGCCGGAAGACGCGACTCTGCATGCGGCTGAGCCCTGGTCCGCCACTTCCGCGACGTGTGTCTCGGATGACGACAGTGCGCCCGATGGGTTCGTCTACCTGATCGAGGCTGAGCTTGCCCATCAAGTGATCGAGGTGTGGTCGCGATGGAGGAACGGGACGGAACCCACGGGACTTCAGAAGTGCGAGGCCGTGATCCACTACGCAACTCGGGACGCCTACCTGCCCCGAGATGCCGACTAGATCTTCTGGAAGTGACGTGGGGCCCCGCTGACCTGGGACCCGGTACGCGACCAACGCTGTGACCTGCGAGCAAGCCGTCAACGGTTGTCAGCATTGGTCGTCCTTGTGCGGCCCCGGACGGCCCAGAGACGGCCCAGGGAATACGCGCTCCGGGGATGGGATGATCTCCACGGAGGGGTGCGAGTGGACATGCTGGAGCTGATGGAATGGCTGGCCGAGCGCGGGATTACGACCGTGTTCAAGGTCGATGGCGACCGGATGATCGAGCACAGGAAGGCATGGATGGTGATTGTCAGCGGTGGCCCGCTTGGCGAGGACTCGTTCTTTCGTGCGGACCTGGGCACAGCAGACGCCTGTCTGGACTCGCTGCTTGCCCATCTGGAGAGCAAGGACCTGTCACCGTTCGTGTGATCAGCATGTCTCATGTGGACCGCGTTGCGTCTCGATGCGAACTACGGGCGGGACGACGCTGAGGTCATCCCGACTGGTTCGGGGAGGTGCGAGGGCCGAATTCGGTTGACTGCGGTCGCTCTGGTTGCTGTACTCCGCTGCTGTACGGCGTCGTCGGAGGGGTCATGGCGGAACTACCCGCGAGCGTAGACCGCGACATCCTGACGCGGCGGATCATCCCTGCCTTGGTCACGATCCGCGAGACCTTGGGGTGCTCGATCCCTGAAGCATTGGATGTCTTCCAGATCCGCTACGACGAGCTGCGCCGGGATAGGCCAGCCGACTTCACGGTCGGACCCGAGGAGTACGGCGAAGGGTTCTACTCGTGAGGACAACTCGGGTGCGATCCTCCGGCGCCCAGCCCCATGACCGCCCCCGTCTCCCATCCCGTCTGCCGTCGGCCCGCACGTCAGTGGAGCGGGCGTGGTTCCTGGCGTCCAGGTGGAGCGCGCCACTGTACGAACGACCTGGACGCCAGGGGCCGCGTCTGCTCGGCTTGTCCCGGGTCGATGGCAGTCGGGATGGGAGCTCCCGCACCCCTCCCACGACGATCCCGCGGTCGCCGGCCGGGCCTGGTCCATCTCGGAGCCTGAGCGCCCCCGCCGGAGGCACCTCTTTGACCTGGGCTGTGCGGTCTCGCCTCATGCCATCGGCCTCCCCCTCGTGGGCGCGCGCGGCGCTGGCCGTGCCGAGCGGGACGGAGGCAGGAGCGACGGCGCGGCCGGGCGCCAGACGCGCGCCCGGCGGAGCGTCAGCGACGCCGGGAGCTTGATGAGGTAGAGAAACTTGTAACAACCGCCGCTCGACGGTCAGGCCTTGTTGCAATTGACGCTGACCCTGAGCGATTGGTACGCGGCGCCGCCGCTACCCGCCATGTTGGCGTCTCGGGTGATGAACAGGTCCCAGCCATTGCGGGCCAAGTGGGTCTCGTCGGTACCGGAGGTCGTGGCAGGCTTCCAGCCTTCCCCTCGGAGGAGCGTCACCATGTCCTCCCGGGCGTGCGCGTGGCCGCTCTCTGGAAAGAGGCGTCCCAGGCTGATGGAGCAGTAGTCCTCGGCGTCCAAACGTCCGTCATCTGCTAGATCGTCCGGTATGTGCGCTTGTTGGAAGTCTCGCGTCACTTCAGAGGTGATCTGCTCGTATGCGGGTCGTCGTTGAAGCGCGGGGTTGGCGGCGGCCGGCGTGGTGGACGGCGTGGCGGCGCGGGCAGTGTTGTCCCGAGTGGAGTGGGAATCGTGTCCACCACAGGCACCGGCGAGTAGAACGACCGGAACCACGGTGAACAGGGCAGTGCATTTGTGCATGTAGGGAGCGTAGTGAACGATTCCACTCGTGCCTGCACGGGCCCCGGCTCGGACCTGACCTTTCAGCGGGCAGCAGGTTCGGGCGAGCCTCCTCAGGTGGCAGGCCAGACGTAGCAGGCCGCGGGGATCTGCTGTCCGGCGCCGAAGTAGTGTGAGACCTCGCCGATGTGCTTCCAGCCGAGACGCTCGTAGAGGCGGATTGCTCCGGTGTCCTTCGTCATCACGTCGAGCACGAGCCGCAAAGAGTTCTGCTTGGCGTAGTCCATGGCTGCGCGCATCAGTCGTTCGCCGGCCGCGTGCTTGCGTGCCTCACGGACGACGAAGAGCCGTGCCAGAACGCCGATTCGCTCCTCACCCTCGCCGCTCCGGTCCTGCCACAGGCTCACCGCCCCTTCCCCTTGCGGGCGCATCACCGCCACATGGCCGACGATCGTCCCTGACTCTTCCGCGACCCACGCGCTCAAGACGGCTGGTGGTCGGATCCACGCCTCGGGGTCCTCGACGCCTTCAACCGGGTAGCCGTCCGTCTCGTGCACGTTCATCAGTGCTGCGGCTGCGCCGGGCACGTCGGCATCGGTGATCGGCCGTATGGCGATGCTGGTCACTGGGCCTCCGGGGGAGTCGGCTGTTCGACGGGGAGTTCGTAGAGCAGGCCGGTTTGGTCGGCACGGTGGACGTAGCGGGTGACCTCGAATGGCTCACCGTTCTGGTCCAGGCTGGTGTGGAGCACTTCGAGCACCGGGACACCGGGGAGCAGGTCGAGAAGTGCCGCCTCGTGCGGCGTGGGCATGCGGGCGCTGATCTCGTCGCGCACGCGTGTCATGACGTGCCCGAGTTCTTCGAGACGGCCGTAGATGCCGTTCGGCCCGGACTTCGGTTGCATCAGGAGAGTGCCTTGCGCCTCCCCCCACCGGATGTAGGTGGAGACGATCTGTACGGGCTCGTCGTCCGCGAAGTAGTGGTTCTCCCGGTGGACCACGCTCGCGTCGTCGGCGGAGACTTGCAGCCTCTCGGCGATGTCGGCCGGCGGTACCTCGCGCGTGATGCTGAGGACGTCGATACGGGCCGTCTTCCCCTGGCGCTTCGCCTCAAGGCGGAATGGCGTGAGCCCGGTCTCCCGGTTCTTGATCGAGTACCGATCGCTGCCGAACCGGAACAGTCGCTGCGGCTGGCGCACGAACACGCCCTTGCCGTGCTTCGCCGTCACAAGTCCTTGCTCGGCGAGGATGCGTACGGCCTCCCGGGCCGTGTTGCGCGCCGCACCGTACTCCTCGGCTAGCGCCCGCTCAGACGGGAGCTTGTCACCCGCTGCCAACTCTCCGCGCTCGATGCGCTTGCGGAGTTCTTCGGCGATACGCCGGCTCGGCGGCTGCTGGGGAGAAGGGGCGGACGGGCTCATGACCAGCAGCATACAGGTGGCTCAAGCCAGTGTCTTGACGCGGCGTCAGCTATGTGTTCAACTGGCTTAAGCCAGTAAGTGGCTCAAGCCAGTTGGAAGCGGCGCCCTACCTCCAAGCAAGCCGCCGCTTCCTCCCTCGTACAAGGGAGTTGCCATCATGGCATCGTTCAAGATCGACCTCTCGACCGCTGCGGTGTTCGTCGCGACGCCGCCCGTCCCGAAGCTGGTCAACAAGCAGACCGGTGAGATCGCGATCGACCGCGAGACCGGTGCGCCGCTGAAGACGGTCGGCCTGCTGGTCTCCGACGAGGGGCAGGGCGACCTGTTCCAGGTGACCGTGCCGGAGACCGGCATCGACGCGACGCTCACCCCGGGCACGCTGGTGGCGGTGACGGGTCTGAGGGCTCGGGACTGGGAGAACGAGTTCAACGGGCAGAAGCGGCACGGGATCAGCTTCCGCGCCGTCGCGGTCACCTCGCTGGTGCCGGCCGCCGCGTCGAACGGCAAGGGCTGACCTGTGATGGTGACGGTACTGGTGTTATCCGGCGTCGGGATCGCGGGTGTGCTGATCCTGCGCCGGGTCCGCCCGGATCTGTACCGGATGGTCGTCGGCGGTCCGGTGGCCCGGGTCCGGGTCGGCTGGACGTACGGCAGCGTGATGGACGCGTGCGGTCTGACCGTTCCGCCGTCGCGGGCTCGTATCGCGGTGGCGCGGGCGTTACGCCGGGAGATGCCGGCCAACCGTCCGCCGAAGCTGCTGCGGCTGCGGACCACCCGCACGGGTCTGGTTGCCCGGGTCCGGCTCCAGCCGGGGCAGGACGCCTTCGACGTGATCACTGCCGCTGACCGGCTGCGGCATGCCTGGCGACTGCACCAGGTCACGGTCAAGGAACTGCGCTCCGGGGTGCTGGAGCTGTCCATGACCGGCTACGACGTCCTTTCCCGTGTGCATCTGCCGGTGCGCTCGGAGCGTTCGGCGCTGCGGGTGCCGGTGGCCATGCGGGAGGACGGCGGGGTGCACTACCGGGACTTCCGCAAGGTCCCGCACAGTCTGGTCCTAGGCGCGACCGAGTCGGGGAAGTCGGTCTACCAGCGCGGGCTGGTCAAGGAGTTGGCGCGTCAGCCGGTCGCCCTGGTGGGCATCGACTGCAAGCAGGGCGTGGAACTGGCGCCCCTGGCCCGCCGCTTCACCGCCCTGGCCGACAACCCCGACACGGCTGCCGATCTGCTGGAAGCGCTCGTTGCGGAGATGATCGAGCGGTTCCAGGTCATCCGGACCGCGCAGCGCATCAGCGCCGACACATCCGATGCGGAGATCACGTCCGACATCTGGGGCCTGCCCGAGAAGATCCGCCCGATACCGATCGTGGTCATGGTCGACGAGGTCGCCGAACTTCTCCTCGTCGCCTCGGCGTCGGAGAAGAAGCGGCGGGAGCGGATCATCACCGCCCTGATCCGCCTCGGGCAGCTCGCTCGGGCCGCCGGCATCTACCTGGAAGTGTGCGGGCAGCGCTTCGGCTCCGAACTGGGCGACGGCGCGACCATGCTCCGCGCCCAGCTCACCGGGCGGGTCTGCCACCGCGTGAACGACGAAGCCTCCGCGAAGATGGCCTTCGGCGACATCTCACCCGAAGCCCTCGGATCGGTCCTGTCCATCGCCCCGGAACAGCCGGGGACCGCCGTTGCGGCGGACACCTCCGGTGGCTGGGCCCGCGTCCGGACCCCGGACACCTCGCTGCGTGATGCGGTTGCGGCCTGCAACCGGTACGCGCACCTGACTCCCGACGTGGCTGCCCTGGACGCTTTCCGGCCCGTCCTGCCGCCGCTGCCCGGGAGCACTCCTCCGGCCGTCGCCCCGGCTCCGGCCACCGCCTGAACAGCGCCACCCCTCACGGTCGGCGCGACCGCCTTCGCGCCAGGTCCCTACCCGCCCCATGCCTGGAAGGAGGAACTGCCGTGACCAAGTCGGATGCCGAACGGGCCGCCGTGATCGCCGCTGGTGTCGTGATCGTCGTGCTGACCGCAGCCGCGTTCTGGCTGTCCTACGCGCACCTGGCGGACGTGGCCCGGCACAACGGCCTCGCCGCCTCACCGGAACGCCGCTGGGCCTGGCCCGCCACTCTCGACCTGTTCATCGTCGCCGGTGAAGTCCTGATGTTCCTCGCCGCACTGCGCGCCCGTACCGACTGGTGGGCCATCGGCCTGACCGTGACCGGCTCGCTCGGCTCCATCGGCCTGAACGTCGCTGGCGTCGGCCCGCACCAACCGCTCCTGCACTACGTGGTCGCCGCGGTTCCACCGTTCGCCGCGCTTCTCGCCTTCGGCGCCCTCATGCGCCAGGTCCACCGCCTCATCCCCGACACCGCCCAGCACCTGGCCGCCGTCGCGGCCGCCGAGCCGGTCTCCGTCGAACGCGCAGACCAGCCGCCGGCACCCGCCGCACCGCCCCGCACGCCCGAGCTGCCCGCCGCATCGCCGGTGCCTGCCGTATCGGTCCCGGCCGCGCTGATCGCGCACGCCCGGAAGGTCGCCGACGCGCACCACGCCGCGACTGGCCAGCTGATCGACAGCGCCACGCTGCGCGCTCGCCTCGGCGTCCCCGCACCGCTGGCCGACGCCATCGCAGCCCAACTCACCTGACCGAAGGGAGAACCTGCCATGCCCCGCATCGAGCGCTTCAGCAACGTCGCCCGCATCGGCCCCGTGGAGATCGGTGACCACCGCGACCGCCACGGCCGCCGCGAGACCGTCGCCGCCTGCACCGCCCCGCGCTGCGGCTGGTCCAACAGCTACGCCACCCGAGCCGCCGCCGAACTCGCCGCCCGCACCCACACCTGCACCACCCGCTGAGGAAGGACACGCCCGATGCTCACGCCCAAGTACCCACCCGCGCAGACCTACACCGCACCCAGCACGCCCCCGGCCGCCGCTCCCGTCGTAGCCCCCGTGACGCCGGTTCAGCCCACCACCCCGGCCCCGGTGCCGGTTCAGACCCCGCAGTCCGGCCGCCCGGTCGTGCAGCTCACCCCGGGCAGCGTCGCCACCCTCGTCGTCGGCGGCACCGCCGTGGTCCTGGTCGTCGGCGTCGTCCTGGTCTCCATGCTCCTCGCGGTCGCGATCACCGCTGCGTCGCTGGCGCTCGTCGCGGTCGTGCTCCGCTCGCTGCTCAAGGACGACCGCAAGCACCGCTGAACGGCCCCCGGGACGGCCTCTACCGCCAAGTTTCGTCCGCCCCGGGCGCCTGACCACTTCCTGATCCATTGGACCCGAAAGGGACTCACCATCATGCCCCAGCACACCCACGCCTCGGGCCGCGTCTGCGGCCACTGCGACGGCTTCCCCACCGTCGCCATCACCACGGGCGGACGCAACCGCGACGGATCGCGCCGCACCATCACCGCCACCTGCCCCGCCTGCCGGGGCACCGGTACCGCCCCCGCCCGCCGCGCCCTCGCCACGGTTGGGAGGTGAGCTGGGAGTGACCGTCACCGCCGCGCCTCCGGCGGGCCTGGACCCGGCCACGTGGCAGGACTTCCTGCGGGTGGCCGGGCTTCCCGGCTTTGACCGCTGGAACCACCAGGTACGCCGCACAGGCGGCTGTTCCGACCCCATCCACCTGGTCGGCTCGACGACCACCCTGGACCCGGCGACGGGCCAGGTCCTCTACTCCTACGACACCAGTGATGAGCCTGGCGGGCGGCTCCGTGTCGCCTGCGGCAACCGTCGGGCCTCGCGCTGCCCGGCCTGCGCCTGGACCTACGCCGGCGACACCTACCAACTCATCCTCTCCGGCCTCACCGGCGGCAAAGGCGTCCCCGAGACCGTCACCGATCACCCTCGGGTGTTCGCCACCCTCACCGCCCCCTCATTCGGCCCCGTCCACAACCGCCCCACCGCAGGCCGCTGCCGCTGCGGCACCGCACACAGTGAGGACGCCCCGGAGCTGGGCACACCGCTCGACCCGGAGACGTACGACTACGCGGGCGCGGTGCTGTGGAACAACCACGCCTCCGACCTGTGGCGGTACGTGACCATCTACCTGCGCCGGGAGCTGGCGGCCCGCGTCGGGATCACCCAACGGGAGCTCCGGGAGCGGCTGCGGGTCTCGTACGGGAAGGTCGCGGAGTACCAGAAGCGTGGCGCGATCCACTTCCACGCCGTGATCCGCTTCGACGGACCGGACGGACCCGACACCGCCCCGCCCGCCTGGGCGACCGCCGGCCTGCTCGAAGACGCGTTACGCGCGGCTGCCGCCCGCGCCACGGTGACCCTGCCCGCTGCCGGGGACCAGCCCGCCCGGACCCTGCGCTGGGGCACACAGCTCGACGTGCAGCCCATCGGGGCCTTCGGGGACGGCGAGGAACTGACCGAACAGGCCGTCGCCTCCTACGTCGCCAAGTACGCCACCAAGGCAGCAGAGACCACCGGCACTGTCGACCGGCGCATCGGCAACAAAGAGGCTCTGGTCCTCCTCGACGTCCCCGAGCACCCCGCCCGGCTCATCGCTGCCTGCCTCGACCTGCACCCGCTCTACCCGGACCGCAAGCTGCGCGACTGGGCTCACATGCTCGGCTTCCGGGGCCACTTCTCCACCAAAGCCCGCCGCTACTCCACCACCCTCGGCGCCCTCCGGGACGCCCGGGCCGACTACCGCGCCCAGCAGGAACGCCGGGACCTGGGCCTGTCCGATCTCGACACCGACCCGGAGGCGACAACGCTCGTGCTCGCGCACTGGACTTACGCCGGCCACGGCCACACCCCCGGCGAATCCTGGCTCGCCGCCCAGATCCACCGCGATATCACCCAAGCACGCGAAACAGCACGCCAAGCACGCGCAGACCTCACCGACGACACGGGGGAGTGGTGACCATGGACAGGCTTCTCAGCGTCCAGCAAGCGGCCGAATGGCTCGGCACGACGGTGCGCTTCCCGCGCAGGTTGATCGAGGAACGCCGGATCACCTTCGTCAAGGTCGGGCGGCACGTGCGCATCCCTGAGAGCGCGCTGCGCGAGTACATCGCCGCCCACACTGTGGAGCCGTGCCGGCCTCGGCTGCTGCGGGGGGTGGCCTGATGGCAGGCAGCAAGCGCCGCGCCTTCGGACGGGTCCGCAAACTGCCATCAGGACGCTTTCAGGCCCGCTACCGGGGTCCCGATGGCATCGACCGCCCGGCCCCGCACACCTTCGCGACGAAGCGGGACGCTGACAACTGGCTCGCCGAGCGGCAGACCGAGGTGCGGCAGCCGGACTGGCGGGACCCGGACGCGGGCCGCGTTCCCTTCGAGGCCTACGCCACGGCGTGGATCAAGGAACGTCCCCTCGCGGCGAGCACGGCGGAGCTGTACGGCATCCTGCTGCGCGTCCACCTGGCGCCGACCTTCGGCCGGATGACCATCGCGGACATCACACCTGCGGCCGTCCGGTCGTGGCGTCGGGATCGGCTGGAAGCGGGCACGGGGGCTCCCACGATCGCGAAGGCGTACGCCCTGCTTCGCACGATCATGACCACGGCCGTGGCGGACGACCTGATCAGGCGCAATCCATGCCAGATCAGGAACGGCGGCACCGTCCACACCCCCGAACGGCCTACTGCGACCATCCCCGAGGTGTTCGCGCTGGCCGGCGCCGTGCGCCCCCGGTACCGGGCGCTCGTCCTCCTCGCCGCGTTCTGCGGACTGCGCTGGGGTGAGCTGATGGGACTCCGCCGGCAGGACATCGATACCGACCGCCGGGTGATCCGCGTGCGCGGGGCCGTCTCGGAGCTGAACGACGGGTCGCGGGTCTACAAGGCGCCCAAGAGCGAGGCGGGCAAGCGCACCGTGGCCGTGCCCGAGTCGATCATGCCTGCCGTGACCCTGCACCTGGAGCTGTACGCAGAGCGTGGTGCTCAGGGCAGAGTCTTCGTCGGCCCGAAGGGGGCCACCCCTCGCCGGAACCACTTCCTCGGCCTGTGGCGTAAGGCCTGCACTGATGTCGGAATCAAGGGCCTGCACTTCCATGATCTTCGGCACACCGGCAACACCCTGGCCTCCCGGACGGACGCCAGCACACGTGAGCTGATGATCAGGCTCGGCCACGGATCCAGCCGTGCTGCGCTGATCTACCAGCACGGGAACCAGGAGCGGGAGCGGGAGATCGCGGACGGCATCGACGGCATGATCGTGAAGGCGCTCAAGCGCGGTTCTCGCCGAAACGGGCACGTGGCGGGCACGGAGGACTGAACCGAGATCGGAAACGACAACGGCCCGGGCTGCGGATTTCGTCCGCGACCTGGGCCGTTTCGGTGTGGAGCGGGCGACGGGAATCGAACCCGCGTAGCTAGTTTGGAAGACTAGGGCTCTACCATTGAGCTACGCCCGCAGCGCCTGTGATTCTGGCACATCGCATACTAGCCGGTCGAACCGGTGCAGCGGTGGGTGAATACCGGCTGCCCACGCGTACGGGGACATGTACTCTACGTGTCGCACCAGCGGGGTGTGGCGCAGCTTGGTAGCGCGTCCGCTTTGGGAGCGGAAGGCCGTCGGTTCGAATCCGGCCACCCCGACCAGCAGTTCCTGTCAGGACGGGGAACTGGGCACGAGCCGCCCGGTGCGGCCGTACGACCCCGTCCGCCGCGTTTGTGGTACCCGGTAGGATGGGCCGCCAGGCGACCGGACCGCGGCACCGACCGCACATCGCATCGCCCCCATCAACGTAAAGCCCCAAGGAGACCCAACCGTGAAGAGCGCCGTCGAGACTCTGAACCCGACCAGGGTTCGACTCACTGTCGAGGTGCCCTTCGAGGAGCTCAAGCCCAGCCTCGACGCGGCGTACAAGAAGATCAACCAGCAGGTCACGGTGCCGGGCTTCCGCAAGGGCAAGATCCCTGCGCGCGTCATCGACCAGCGGTTCGGCCGTGGCGCGGTCCTCGAAGAGGCCATCAACGACGCGCTGCCGAAGTTCTACACGGACGCGGTCAACGAGGGTGAGCTCAACGTCCTCGGGCAGCCCGACGTCGACATCACCGAGTTCAACGACGGTGACGAGCTGAAGTTCACCGCCGAGGTGGACATCCGCCCGACCCTGGAGATCCCGGACTACACCGGCATCGAGGTCACCGTCGACGCCGTCGAGGTCAGCGACGAGGACGTCGAGAAGTCCCTCGAGCAGCTCCGTGAGCGCTTCGCCTCCACCAGCCCGGTGGAGCGCGCCGCCGCCGACGGCGACGTCGTCGTGGTCGACCTCGAGGCGTCCGTCGACGGCAGCGTGCTGGAGGACGGCGTCGCCAAGGGCGTCAGCTACACCATCGGCTCCGGCCAGCTCCTCGACGGCATCGACGAGGCCGTCACCGGCCTGGAGAAGGGTGGCTCGGCCACCTTCACCTCCGAGCTCAAGGGCGGCTCCGCGGCCGGCCGCGAGGCCAGCGTCAAGGTCGACGTCACCGACGTCCAGGAGCGCGAACTGCCCACGCTGGACGACGACTTCGCCCAGCTCGCGTCCGAGTTCGACACCCTCGAGGAGCTGCGCGGCGACAGCCGCAAGCGCCTGGAGCGCATGAAGTCCTACGACCAGGCCACCCAGGCCCAGGAGAAGGTGCTCGACGCGCTCATCGAGCTGGTCGAGGTCCCGATCCCGGAGAAGCTCCTCAAGGACGAGATCGAGACCCGCACGCACAACCTGGAGCACCACCAGTTCCCGGCCCTCGGCCTGGACTGGGACAGCTACCTGGAGCGCGAGGGCAAGACCCGCGAGGAGTACGACGCCGAGGTCGAGGCCCAGTCCGTCAAGGGCATCAAGACCCAGTTCATCCTCGACGAGCTGGTCAACCGCGAGAAGCTCTCGGTCAACCAGGAGGAGCTCACCGAGCACCTCATGCGCCGCGCCGCCACCTCCGGCATGACCCCCGACCAGTTCGCCCAGGCGGTCGTCGAGGGCGGCCAGGTGCCGATGCTCGTCGGCGAGGTCGCCCGCGGCAAGGCGCTGGCCGTGGTCGTCGAGGCCGCCAAGGTCACCGACACCAACGGTGAGGTCGTGGACCTGGAGGACGACGAGGACGAGACCGGCGAGACCGTCGAGGTGTCGGGTGACGACGCCGAGGCCGCCGCGACCGACGGCGACGCCGAGCAGGCGGACGCCGGGGACACCTCCGACAAGTCCTGATCCGCACACGCGACACGGGCCCGAACGCCGCACGGCGTTCGGGCCCGTGCCCGTAGGGCGCCCGGCGCGATCACGCCCGCGCACCGCCGCCCCCACCCTGCGCTATCAGCGAACAGTTCCGCGTAGGGGATTGCTGGGCCCCACCTGCGCGTTAGGGTCCACAAGTAGGAGGGCAGAGGTGCAGCAGCGCGGTGAGCGTGAGAACACCGCGCCGGCCGCGCCCCGGCCCTGACGAAGACCCTGTGACGGTCTGTCTACCGTCCGACAACGAGCAGGTGGATACGTGACGACTCCGATGCCCTCCGCCGCCGGCGAGCCGACTTCCGGTGGCCTCGGCGACCAGGTCTACAACCGACTGCTCGGCGAGCGGATCATCTTCCTCGGCCAGGCGGTCGACGACGATATCGCCAACAAGATCACCGCGCAGCTGCTCCTCCTCGCCGCGGACCCCGAGAAGGACGTCTACCTCTACATCAACAGCCCCGGCGGCTCCGTGACCGCCGGCATGGCGATCTACGACACGATGCAGTTCATCAAGAACGACGTCGTCACGATCGCCATGGGCATGGCCGCCTCGATGGGCCAGTTCCTGCTGACCGCCGGTGCCCCCGGCAAGCGCTTCGCGCTGCCGAACACCCGCATCCTGATGCACCAGCCCTCGGCCGGCCTCGGCGGCTCCGCGACCGACATCAAGATCCAGGCCGAGCAGCTGCTCTACACCAAGCGCCGGATGGCCGAGCTCATCGCGCAGCACTCCGGCCAGACCTTCGAGCAGATCACCAAGGACTCCGACCGCGACCGCTGGTTCTCCGCCGAGGAGGCCAAGGAGTACGGCCTGCTGGACGGCGTCATGCTCTCCGCCGCGCACGTCCCCGGCGGCGGTGGCACCGGTGCCGGCGGCCCGAGCGCCTGAGCCCCCGGCACGGCGTCCCGGCACCGGCATCCCGGCACCCGACCTCTCGAAGCTCTTCCTCACCAGGACGGTGGTCTCAACCCCATGAACCCCTTGAACTTCCCCGGTAGCGGCCTGTACGAGCGCACCATGGCCGAAAGGCCCGGCGTCCTCGGCGCCGAGGCCCGCTACGTCATCCCGCGCTTCGTCGAGCGGACCTCGCAGGGCGTGCGCGAGTACGACCCGTACGCCAAGCTCTTCGAGGAGCGCGTGATCTTCCTCGGCGTGCAGATCGACGACGCCTCGGCCAACGACGTCATGGCGCAGCTGCTGTGCCTGGAGTCGATGGACCCGGACCGGGACATCTCCGTCTACATCAACAGCCCCGGCGGCTCCTTCACGGCGCTGACCGCGATCTACGACACCATGCAGTTCGTGAAGCCGGACATCCAGACCGTCTGCATGGGCCAGGCGGCCTCCGCCGCCGCCGTCCTGCTGGCGGCCGGCAGCCCCGGCAAGCGGATGGCGCTGCCCAACGCCCGCGTGCTGATCCACCAGCCGTACAGTGAGACCGGCCGCGGCCAGGTGTCCGACCTGGAGATCGCGGCCAACGAGATCATCCGGATGCGCCAGCAGCTGGAGGAGATGCTCGCGAAGCACTCCACCACGCCGATCGAGCAGATCCGCGACGACATCGAGCGTGACAAGATCCTCACCGCTGAGGAGTCCCTGTCGTACGGCCTGATCGACCAGATCGTCTCCACCCGTAAGTCCTCCGTCAGCGTCTGACGGCGGCTGCACCACGCTGGAGGGACCCTGACGGACGCCGCCGAGACGGTGGACCGGCAGGGGCCCGCAGACGGTTCGCCACGCCCCGGTGTGAGCGGCCTCCCACGGACTCGCAGAGCCCGTTCCGTCCAAGGGGGGCCCACACCGGGGGTGCGGCAAGGTACCGTCGATGAGAGAAGCACCAGGCTCCGTTGAAGGTCGGCGGATCCCAGGCGAAGGGGAAAGACCTCGTGGCACGCATCGGTGACGGCGGAGACCTGCTGAAGTGCTCGTTCTGCGGAAAGAGCCAGAAGCAGGTGAAGAAGCTCATCGCAGGCCCCGGTGTGTACATCTGCGACGAGTGCATCGACCTCTGCAACGAGATCATCGAGGAGGAGCTCGCCGAGTCCTCCGAGGTGCGGTGGGAGGACCTGCCCAAGCCCCGGGAGATCTACGAGTTCCTGGAGGGCTACGTGGTGGGGCAGGAGCCCGCCAAGAAGGCCCTGTCGGTCGCGGTCTACAACCACTACAAGCGCGTCCAGGCGGGTGAGAACGGCCGCCCCGGCCACGACGACGCGATCGAGCTGGCGAAGTCCAACATCCTGCTGCTGGGCCCGACCGGCTCCGGCAAGACGCTGCTGGCGCAGACGCTGGCCCGGATGCTCAACGTGCCGTTCGCCATCGCGGACGCCACCGCCCTCACCGAGGCCGGTTACGTCGGCGAGGACGTGGAGAACATCCTCCTCAAGCTGATCCAGGCGGCCGACTACGACGTCAAGAAGGCCGAGACCGGGATCATCTACATCGACGAGATCGACAAGGTCGCCCGCAAGAGCGAGAACCCGTCGATCACGCGCGACGTCTCGGGCGAGGGCGTGCAGCAGGCGCTGCTGAAGATCCTGGAGGGCACCACCGCGTCGGTGCCGCCGCAGGGCGGACGCAAGCACCCGCACCAGGAGTTCATCCAGATCGACACCACGAACGTGCTGTTCATCGTGGGCGGCGCCTTCGCCGGTCTGGAGAAGATCATCGAGTCCCGGGCGGGTGCCAAGGGCATCGGCTTCGGCGCGACCATCCGCTCCAAGCGCGAACTCGACATGGCCGACCAGTTCTCCGAGATCATGCCGGAGGACCTGGTGAAGTTCGGCATGATCCCCGAGTTCATCGGCCGGCTGCCGGTGATCACCAGCGTGCACAACCTCGACCGTGAGGCGCTGCTGCAGATCCTGGTCGAGCCGCGCAACGCGCTGGTCAAGCAGTACCAGAAGCTCTTCGAACTCGACGGCGTGGAGCTGGAGTTCGAGCGCGGCGCGCTGGAGGCCATCGCCGACCAGGCGATCCTGCGGCAGACCGGCGCCCGCGGCCTGCGCGCGATCATGGAGGAGGTGCTGATGTCCGTGATGTACGAGGTGCCCTCGCGCAAGGACGTCGCCCGCGTCGTGATCAGCGCCGACGTGGTGCACAACAACGTCAACCCGACGCTGGTGCCGCGCGAGCCGCGGATCGTCGGCAAGGGCGAGCAGAAGAGCGCGTAGCGACGCTCGGCACACACGAGGGGGCGCCCGGTCCGAACGAACAGGACCGGGCGCCCCCTTGTCTGCTGCGGTGCCGCGTCAGGACAGCGGCACGCGGACGTCCTTGCGGACCTGGGCGGCGATGTTCGCCGCGTCCGAGAGCGACTGCGTCTTGCCGCCGAGGATGGACGCGGCGTCCGAGACGCCGATGACGCCGATGGTGCTGTAGTCGCCCCAGACGCACACCGGGATGGTGAACGACTTCGGGCCGCCGCTGCTGTCGGTCGGCGTGTACTTCATCTGCTGGCACTTCAGGACCGCGTCGTCCATGCCCGCCGGGTGGAACGTCTGCGGGCTGCCCTGGAGTTCGGTCTTGCCGCTGGAGTCGTTGTCCTCCTTGGCGGCCTGGGCGAACGCCGCGTCGACCGTCTTCTCCGGGTCCTTGACGGTGCCGTAGACGCCCTGGAAGTTGAGGGCCTTCACGGTCAGCCCGCTGCCCGACTTGTAGTCGGCGCCGGCGCCCTGGGGGTTCTGCACGCCGGCCTTCTGGAAGTCCGACTTGTCGGAGTCGGTCAGGCTGGTGTCGCTGCCGGCGTCCTTCTTGTACTCCGTCGCGACGGAGTCGGGCGTGACGAGCTTGTACTTCTTGCCGTCGTCCTTGAGCGCGCTGCCGCTGCCGCCGCCGCCCCTGGTGACGAAGAAGACGCCGGCGCCGACCGCGACCAGGGCGACCACCACGCCGATGATGATCCCGGTCTTCCTGCCCCCGCCGCCCTGCGGCGGAGCGGGCTGCTGCGGGTAGCCGTACCCGGGCTGCTGGCCGTACTGCGGCTGCGGCTGTCCGTAGGGCTGCTGCGGCGGTACCTGCCCGTAACCGGGCTGCGGGGCCTGCTGGGGGTAGCCGTATCCGGGCTGGGGCTGGCCGTAGCCGCCCTGCTGCGGGGGCTGGGGCTGACCGTAGCCACCCTGCTGCGGGGGCTGCGGCTGACCGTAGCCGCCCTGCTGGGGCTGGCCGTAACCGCCGCCCTGGGGCTGCTGCCCATAGGGGTTCGGCGGCGGCTGGTTGTAGCTCATGGGTTCGTCCCCTCCGTTAACGAGTTCGCCCATCCTCCCGGATGCCCCGGGGGTTTCTCACGCCGGGAGAGCAACTGGTTCGTAACAGCGTGCCCGGCCCCCGTAGAATCCCTGGCGTGACCGACAACACTCAGCGCCCCGCGAGCGGGCAGAACAGCACCCCCGAACTGCCGACCCAGTACACACCGGCCGAGGTAGAGGGGCAGCTGTACGAGCGCTGGGTAGAGCGCGGCTACTTCGAGGCGGACGCCAAGAGCGACAAGCCCGCGTACACCATCGTCATCCCGCCGCCCAACGTCACCGGTTCACTCCATCTGGGGCACGCGTTCCAGCACACGCTGATGGACGCGCTGACCCGCCGCAAGCGCATGCAGGGCTACGAGTCGCTGTGGCTGCCCGGCATGGACCACGCCGGCATCGCCACCCAGAACAAGGTCGAGCAGCAGCTCGCCGAGGAGGGCAAGTCCCGGCACGACATCGGCCGTGAGGCCTTCGTCGAGCGCGTGTGGCAGTGGAAGGAGGAGTACGGCGGCCGGATCCTCGGCCAGATGCGCCGCCTCGGCGACGGCGTCGACTGGTCCCGCGAGCGGTTCACCATGGACGAGGGCCTGTCCAACGCCGTCCAGACCATCTTCAAGAAGCTCTACGACGACGGCCTGATCTACCGTGCCGAGCGGATCATCAACTGGTGCCCGCGCTGCCTGACCGCGATCTCCGACATCGAGGTCGACTACCAGGACGACGACGGCGAGCTCGTCTCGCTGAAGTACGGCGAGGGCGAGGACACCGTCGTCGTGGCGACCACCCGCGCCGAGACGATGCTCGGCGACACCGCGGTCGCCGTCCACCCGGACGACGAGCGCTACCGGCACCTGGTCGGCCGGCGGATCAAGCTGCCGCTCACCGACCGCACCATCCCGGTCGTCGCCGACTCCCACGTCGACCCCGCGTTCGGCACCGGCGCGGTCAAGGTCACCCCGGCCCACGACCCCAACGACTTCGCGATCGGCCAGCGCCACAACCTGGAATCCATCACGGTCATGGACGAGCGCGGCATCATCACCGTGCACGGGCCGTTCCAGGGCCTGGACCGCTTCGAGGCGCGCAGCGCCATCGTCGGCGCGCTGCGCGAACAGGGCCGGATCGTCGCCGAGAAGCGGCCCTACGTGCACTCGGTGGGCCACTGCTCGCGCTGCAGCACCACCATCGAGCCGCGCCTGTCGCTGCAGTGGTGGGTCAAGGTCGAGCCGCTGGCCCGCGCCGCGGGCGACGCGGTCCGCGACGGCCGCGTCACCATCCACCCCAAGGAGATGGAGAAGCGGTACTTCGACTGGGTCGACAACATGCACGACTGGTGCATCTCGCGGCAGCTGTGGTGGGGCCACCGCATCCCGGTCTGGTACGGGCCCGACGGGCAGCAGGTGTGTGTCGGCCCGGACGAGAAGCCGCCGGCGGGCGAGGGCTGGACGCAGGACTCCGACGTCCTGGACACCTGGTTCTCCTCCGGCCTGTGGCCGTTCTCCACGCTCGGCTGGCCGGACCGCACCGCGGACCTGGAGAAGTTCTATCCGACCGACGTCCTGCTGACCGGCCACGACATCATCTTCTTCTGGGTCGCCCGGATGATGATGTTCGGCCTCTACGCGATGGACGGCGTGGTGCCGTTCCACACCATCGCGCTGACCGGCCTGGTGCGCGACGAGTTCGGCAAGAAGATGTCCAAGTCCAACCCCAACTCGGTGGACCCGCTGGACTGGATGGACGCCTACGGCTCCGACGCCGTCCGCTTCACCCTGGCCACCGGCGCCAACCCGGGCGCGGACGTGCCGATCGGCGAGGACTGGGTCAAGGCGTCCCGCAACTTCGCCAACAAGATCTGGAACGCCACCCGGTTCGCCCTGATGAACGGCGCCAGCGTCGAGGGCCCGCTGCCGGAGCCGGAGAAGCTGTCGGCCACCGACCGCTGGATCCTGTCCCGGCTCAACCGCGTGGTCGCCGAGGTCGACGCGTACTACGAGGACTACCAGTTCGCGAAGCTCAGCGACGCGCTGTACCACTTCGCCTGGGACGAGGTCTTCGACTGGTACGTGGAGCTGTCCAAGACCACGTTCCTCAAGGGCGGTGAGGGCGCCCAGGTGTCCGGCCGGGTCCTCGGCGAGGTCCTGGACGTGATGCTGCGGCTGCTGCACCCGGTCATCCCGTTCGTCACCGAGACGCTGTGGACCACGCTCACCGGCAAGGAGTCGGTGGTCGTCGCCGACTGGCCGAAGGACAGCGGGTTCCGCGACCCGGCCGCCGAGGCGGAGATCGGCGAGGTCCAGCGGGTCGTCACCGAGGTCCGCCGCTTCCGGTCCGACCAGGGCCTGCAGCCCGGCCAGCGGGTGCCGGCCCGGCTCACCCTGGACGGCACGCTGCTCGCGCCGCACGAGGACGCGATCCGGCAGCTGCTGCGGCTCCAGCCGGAGGGCGAGGGCTTCAACGCCACCGCCACCCTGCCGGTGGCCGGCGCGGTCGTCGCCCTCGACCTGTCGGGCACCATCGACGTGGCCGCCGAGCGCAAGCGGCTGGCGAAGGACCTGGCCGTGGCGGAGAAGGAGAAGGCCGACACGACCAGGAAGCTCGGCAACGAGGCGTTCCTCGCCAAGGCCCCCGAGCCGGTCGTCGCCAAGATCCGCACGCGGCTGGCCACCGCCGAGGCCGACATCGCCCGGATCACCGCGCAGATCGCCGCGCTGCCCGAGGCGTGAGCCGGACGCGTCATCCGTCACCGGCCCGCGGGTTCCGACCCGCGGGCCAGGCGCGGAGCACGCGCCGGGGCTCCGTAGACTGGTCGCTGTGAGCACCCCCAGCGACGATCCGTTCGGGCGATCCGCCGACGACGCCGAGCCCGCGGACGACGGTTACGTCGGCTTCGCCCGCCGGACCGATGGAGCCGACGACAGCGACGCCGACGACGACCTCTCGGAGCACGGCCCGCGCGAGGCCGACATGGCCGTCATCGAGGCGGGCAGCCGCACGCTGCGCACCCAGGTCACGCCCCCCGCGCCCGAGGACGACATCCCGGCGCGCCCGGCCGACCCCGAGGTCGACCGCGCCCTGCGGGCGGTCGAGGAGGAGCTGCTCGGCCGCTGGCCGGAGACCAAGCTCGACCCGTCGCTCGACCGGATGAACGCGCTGATGGACATCCTCGGCGACCCGCAGCGCTCGTACCCGTCGATCCACATCACCGGCACCAACGGCAAGACCAGCACCGCCCGGATGATCGAGCGGCTGCTGCTCGCCTTCGAGCTGCGCACCGGCCGCTACACCAGCCCGCACGTGCAGTCCGTCACCGAGCGGATCAGCCTGGACGGCCGGCCGATCGCCCCCGAGAAGTTCATCGAGCAGTACCACGACCTGACCCCCTACATCGGGATGGTCGACCAGTCGCAGCCGCACCGGATGTCGTTCTTCGAGGTGCTGACGGGCATGGCGTACGCGGCGTTCGCCGACGCGCCGGTGGACGTCGCCGTCGTCGAGGTCGGCATGGGCGGCTCCTGGGACGCCACCAACGTGGTCGACGGCCAGGTCGCCGTCGTCACCCCGATCGCCCTCGACCACACCGACCGGCTCGGCTCGACGCCCGGCGAGATCGCGGGCGAGAAGTCCGGGATCATCAAGAAGGGCGCCACCGCCGTCCTCGCCCAGCAGCCCGCGGACGCCGCCCAGGTGCTGCTCAAGCGGGCCGTGGCGGTCGACGCCACGGTGGCCCGCGAGAGCATGGAGTTCGGCGTCCTGCACCGCGAGGTGGCCGTCGGCGGGCAGATGCTGACGCTGCGGGGCCTGGGCGGCGAGTACGAGCAGGTCTTCCTGCCGCTGCACGGCGAGCACCAGGCGCGCAACGCGGCGGTGGCACTCGCCGCGGTCGAGGCGTTCTTCGGCATCGGCAGCATGCACCAGCGCACCCTCGACCTGGACACCGTCCGCGGCGCGTTCGCCACCGTCACCTCACCGGGACGGCTCGAAGTGGTGCGGCGCAGCCCGACCGTGGTGCTCGACGCGGCCCACAACCCGGCCGGCGCGCAGGTCACCGCGGCCGCGATCGGCGAGGTGTTCGGGTTCACCCATCTGGTCGGTGTGATCGGCCCGAGCGGCGACAAGGACGTGCGCGGGCTGCTGGAGGCCTTCGAACCGGTGCTCGCCGAGGTCGTGGTGACCCGCAACTCCACCTCCCGCGCCATGGACGTCGACGAACTGGCGGCGCTGGCCGTCGAGGTGTTCGGCGAGGACCGGGTGCAGGTCGAGACACGCCTGGACGACGCCCTCGAGGCGGCCATCACCCTCGCCGAGGAGGAGGGCGAGTACGCCGGTGCCGGCGTCCTCGTCACCGGCTCGGTGATCACCGTCGGAGAGGCCCGGCTGCTGCTGGGCCGCAAGTGAAACGCGGACTGAAGGGGCTCTGGGCATGCGGACGCTGTGTTCGAGCACGCTGATCGGCGAGTTCTTCGTCATCGGCTTCGCCGGGCTGGTGGCGATGAAGCACCCGGACCTGTCGATGGGCCAGGTGTGGACGGTGTGCGGCATCGCCATGGCGGTGTGCATCCTGCTGTGCGGTCTCATCAACCGGCCGGGCGCGGTGGCGGTGGGCTGGGCGCTGCAGATCGGTCTCGTCATCAGTGGCTTCGTGGTCGGTACCATGTTCGTCCTCGGGGCGATCTTCGCCGGCCTGTGGTGGGCCTCGATCCACTACGGCCGCAAGGTCGACGAGATCCGGGCACGCAACGCGGCGCACACCGGCTGAGCCGCGCCTTGTAGGCTCGCGTCGCACATTCTTTTGAGCATCTGGAGTCGCATCGTGTCCCAGCGCACCCTCGTCCTTCTCAAGCCGGACGCCGTCCGCCGCGGCCTGGTCGGCGAGATCCTCGGCCGCATCGAGCGCAAGGCGGGCTGGACGATCAGCGCCCTCGAACTGCGCACGCTGGACCGGGCCACGCTGGAGCAGCACTACGCCGAGCACGTCGGGCGGCCGTTCTACGAGCCGCTGATGGACTTCATGGCGTCCGGTCCCGCGGTCGCCCTGGTGGTCGAGGGCGAGCGGGTCATCGAGGGCGTACGCACGATGGCCGGCCCGACCGACCCGATCGCCGCCGCGCCCGGCTCCATCCGGGGGGACTTCGGCACCATCGTGCGGGAGAATCTGGTGCACGCCTCGGACTCCGAGGAGTCGGCCGAGCGTGAAATCAAGATCTTCTTCCCCACACTGGCCTAAACCCACCCGCAGCGGACATGGTCCGCGAACGAGTGGGAACAAGGCACGGGAACCAAACACTCCGACACGGCGTCACCATTACTGAGGTCCGCTGTGTGTTCTGATGACAATGGCGTCGGAACCCCGCAACCGCGCCCCGCTGGGCGCGACTACGATGGAACCTCCGCCCACGCTCGGGAAGGCCAGACGTATCCACATGGCGAACAACATGTCGTTCATCGGCCGTGACATGGCTGTCGACCTCGGGACCGCCAACACGCTGGTGTACGTCAGGGGCCGCGGGATCGTCCTGAACGAGCCGTCGGTCGTCGCGGTCAACACCAACACCGGTGGCATCCTCGCGGTCGGCGCCGAGGCGAAGAAGATGATCGGCCGCACCCCCGGCAACATCGTCGCGGTGCGTCCCCTGAAGGACGGCGTCATCGCCGACTTCGAGATCACCGAGCGCATGCTGCGCTACTTCATCCTCAAGATCCACCGGCGCCGCTACATGGTGCGCCCGCGTGTCGTGATCTGCGTGCCCTCCGGCATCACCGGTGTGGAGCGCCGCGCCGTCATCGAGGCCGCGACGCAGGCCGGTGCCCGTACCGTGCACATCATCGAGGAGCCGATGGCCGCGGCCATCGGCGCCGGGCTGCCGGTCCACGAGGCCACCGGCAACATGGTGGTGGACATCGGCGGCGGCACCACCGAGGTCGCGGTCATCAGCCTGGGCGGCATCGTCACCGCGCAGTCCATCCGGGTGGCCGGCGACGAGCTGGACAACGCGATCATCCAGCACATCAAGAAGGAGTACAGCCTCCTTCTGGGCGAACGCACCTCCGAGCAGATCAAGCTCACCATCGGCTCCGCGTTCGCCTCCAAGGCCGACGAGGAGCACACCGAGATCCGCGGACGCGACCTGGTCAGCGGGCTTCCCAAGACCGTCGTGATCTCCACCGCGGAGGTCCGCAAGGCCATCGAGGAACCCGTCAACGCGATCGTCGACGCGGTCAAGACCACGCTGGACAAGTGCCCGCCGGAGCTGTCCGGCGACATCATGGACCGCGGCATCGTGCTCGCCGGCGGCGGCGCCCTGCTGCGCGGTCTCGACGAGCGTCTGAAGCACGAGACGGGCATGCCGATCCACATCGCCGAGACCCCGCTGGACTGCGTGGCCCTCGGCGCCGGCAAGTGCGTCGAGGAGTTCGAGGCACTCCAGCAGGTCCTTGACGCGGCACCCCGCAGGTGACTGCGCGAAGCGCCGCTTCGAGGACCTGAAACACCCCGCACAGTAGCTCCGACCGGCCGCGGCCCCTCAGCGGCGGCGGGTCCGACAGGGAAGGCACGGACTGGCGCCCGTGAGGGACACAAAGGAGAGCCGGCTTCTGCTGGTGCTACTGGTGGTGGTGGCGTTCGCGCTGATCACCGTGGACATCCGGGGCGGTGAGAACTCACCGCTGGACCGGCCGCGGCAGGCGGCCCAGTCGGTCTTCGGCCCGGTGGAGAACTCGGTCGCCAGTGCCGTGAACCCGGTCGGCAACGCCATAGACGCCGTACGGGAGTCCGGGAAGCGCGCCTCCACCATCGACCGGCTCCGCAAGGAGAACGAGGCGCTCAAGCAGCAGCTCGGCTCCAAGGACATCACCCGCAACCGCGCCGCCGAACTCGACCGGCTGCTGAAGACCGCCGGCGCGGGCCAGTACACCATCAAGGGCGCGCAGGTCATCGCCATAGGAGCGGCCCAGGGCTTCTCCTGGACCGTCACCATCGACGCCGGCAGCAACGACGGCCTCACCCGCGACATGACCGTCATCAACGGCGACGGCCTGGTCGGCCGCGTCACCACCGTGGGCCCCTCGACGTCCACCGTGCTGCTCGCCAACGACCCGGACTTCACCGTCGGCACCCGCCTCGAAGGGTCCATGGAACTGGGGTTCGCCACCGGCCAGGGCAACCAGCCGATGCGCGTGCAGCTCCTCAACGGCAAAGCCGCCGTGCACAAGGGCGACCGCCTGGTGACCTTCGGGTCCGAGGCCGGCAAGCCGTTCGTGCCCGGTGTGCCCGTCGGGAAGATCACCGGCATCGAGCCGTCCGGCGGCAACCTCACCAAGACCGTCCTGGTCCAGCCGTTCGTCGGCTTCACCCGCCTGGACGTCGTGGGCGTGGTCGTCGTCGGCCCGCGCACCGACCCGCGTGACAGCGTGCTGCCGCCCCGGCCGACGAAGCCGGCCCCGCCCGCCCCGCCGAAGCCCAGCGGCACGCCCAGCGCCGGCGGCACGCCCAACCCGAACGGAACACCGAACCCCAACGGAACACCGAACCCGGGCGGCACACCCACCGGTCCCGGCACTCCGGTCTCCCCGGGGGAGGGCACGGCCACCAACGGCGGTACCGCGAACACCGACCGCAACCCCACCCCGACGACCACCAGCGGGGGCTGACCTCATGCGCCTCAACCGGATCCTGCTCTCCACCGTCCTGGTGGTCATCGCGATGGTCGCCCAGGTCAGCGTGCTGGCCCGGCTGCACCTGCCCGGCGCGGTCCCGGACCTGCTGCTGCTCACCGTGCTCGGCCTGGCCATCACCTACGGCCACGTCGGCGGCTGCCTCGTCGGCTTCTTCGCCGGACTGCTCGCCGACATCGCGCCGCCGGCCGACCACGCCGTCGGCCGCTACGCGCTCGTGCTGTCGGTGATCGGCTACGCGGCCGGGCTCGCCAAACCGGAGAGCGGCCAACTGCGCACCGCGGCCGGCCCCATGATGGTCGTCATCTGCGCGGCCATCGGCACCACCCTGCTGTACGCCGGCGTCGGCAGCCTCGTCGGCGACACCAACGGCGCCCATGTGGGCCTGGGCAAACTGGTGTTCACCGCCGCCGTCTACGACCTGCTGCTGGCACCGTTCATCGTCCCCCTGGTCATGGCACTGGCCAGGCACTTCGACCACGACCCGGTCACCGAGGACTCCGCCGGCGGCTTCGGCGGCGGCTTCGGGGGAGGGTCGGGCGGCGGGTTCGGCGGCACCCGCTCCCGGCTGCGGCCGGGCAGATCCTCCGTCGCCTCCTCCCGCGGCATGTTCAGCCGCACCGGCCGGCTGGTGAAGGGCAACTCGCTGGTGAGGGGAGCACGCAGGTGAACGGCGGCAACGGCGGCCCCCTCGCCCACGTCGTCAACCTCGCCCACAGCGTCGACAGCACGGCCAGCAGGAGCAGGGAGCAGCGGTGAGCAACATCCCCGACACCGGACGGAACACCCGGATCACCATCCGGCTGGTCATCCTCCAGATCCTCGTCGTGTCCCTGCTGCTGACCCTCGGCGGCCGGCTGTGGTACCTGCAGATCCGCAACGGCCAGCAGTACGACGCCAAGGCCGCGAGCAACCACATCCAGCAGGTCGTCACCCCCGCCGTGCGCGGCGCCATCCTCGACGACCACGGCGTGCCGCTCGCCGACAACGAGACCCGCCTGGTCGTCTCGGCCAGCCGCACCGACCTGCTCAAGCAGAGCGACGGCGGCACGGCGGTGCTCGGCCGGCTGGCCGGCGTGCTCGGCCTGACGCCCAAGGAAGTGTCGGACAAGGTCCGGCTGTGCGACGCGCAGACCCCCAAGCCCTGCTGGAACGGTTCGCCCTACCAGCCCATCCCGATCACCGATTCCGCGACCACCCAGCAGGCGCTGCAGATCATGGAGCGCCGCGAGGACTTCCCCGGCATCACCGCCGAACCCACCGCGGTCCGCCGCTACCCCAGCCCCGACAAGGCCAGCAGCGCCCAGGTGCTCGGCTACCTCGGCCCGGTCACCGACGACGAGGTGGCCAAGTCGGAGAAGTCCGCCAACCCGCTGCTGCGCTCGGACCAGATCGGCCGCTCCGGCCTGGAGAGCGTCTACGACGACCAGCTCCGCGGCAAGGCCGGCGTCACCCGCTACGAGGTCGACAACCTCGGACGGGTCATCGGCAAGGCCGGCGACACCCCGGCGCAGCCCGGCGGCGACCTGGTCACCAGCATCGACGCCCGCGTCCAGGCCGTCACCGAGCAGCAGCTCAACGACGCCATGGTGGCCGCCCGCAAGACCTTCGACACCGTCACCGGCAAGAACTACAAGGCCGACTCCGGCGCCGCGGTCGTGATGGACAACCACACCGGCCGGATCATCGCCATGGCGAGCCTGCCCGACTACGACCCCAACGAGTGGGTCGGCGGCATCTCCGCCAAGGACTACGCCGCGCTCACCGACACGAAGTCGGACTACCCACTGCTGAACCGGGCCATCCAGGGCCAGTCGGCGCCGGGCTCCACCTTCAAGGTGATCTCCACCTCCGCGGCCGTCGCGGCCGGCTACCCCGAGGACGGCGGCTACCCCTGCACGTCCTCGATGATGATCGGCAACCGCGAGTTCAAGAACTTCGAGAACGAGAGCTTCGGCGACATCTCCCTGGGCAAGGCCCTGGAGGTCTCCTGCGACACGGTGTTCTACGGCATCGCCTACAAGGAATGGCAGAAGGACGGCGGCACCAACCCCAAGCACCCCAAGGACTGGTTCTTCAAGACCGCCCACCAGTTCGGCCTCGGCGCCAGGACCGGCGTCGACCTGCCCGGCGAGGTCACCGGCCGCGTCCCCGACCGCCAGTGGAAGAAGAACTTCTGGGACGCCAACAAGGCCGACTGGTGCGCCACCGCCAAGAAGCACCAGAACGACCACAACCCGCCGCTGGGCATCGCCATCGCGATCGAGAACTGCCCCGACGGCTACGTGGTCCGCGCCGGTGACTCCGTCAACTACGCCATCGGCCAGGGCGACACGCTCGTCACACCGGTCCAGATGGCCCGGGTCTACGCCGCACTCGCCAACGGCGGCACGCTGTATCAGCCGTCCATCGGCAAGGCCGTGATCAGCGCTGACGGCAAGACCGTCACCCCCATCAAGCCCAAGGTCACCGGCAAGCTCCCGGACTCCAAGTCCACGCTGAAGTACATCGACAAGGCCCTGGCCGGCGTGGTCACCGAGGGCACCGCCGACTGGAAGTTCGGCGGCTGGCCGCAGGACAAGATCCCGCTGCACGCCAAGACCGGTACCGCCGAGGTCGAGGGCAAGCAGACCACGTCCTGGTTCGACACGTACACCAAGGACTACACGATCGTCATGACGATCTCCCAGGGCGGCACCGGCTCCGGCGGTTCCGGTGAGGCCGTGCGCCACATCTACGAGGCCATGTACGGCATCAAGCCGAACACCAGCGAGATCGACCCGGGCAAGGGCATCATGCCCAAGCCCGTCGACGCGCTGCCCAAGATCTCCTCGGACGGCGGCGTGATCCAGTCGGCGCTGTCGGCCCCCGCCCCCGACACCTTCCTCAACCCGGTCGCCCCGCAGGCCGGCGGCGGAGCCGCCCCGGTCCTGGCGGCACTCACCCCGACCCGCACCGAGAAGCTGCTGTACGGCAGAAAGTACGTGGTATGAGCGCGCACACCTTCTCGGTCCGCCGGTTCAGCCCGGAGAAGTCGACCCTCGGCAGGCTCTTCGCCCGCGACTCGGTCGTGCGCCGCATGGACTGGGTGCTGCTCCTGGCCACGGTCCTGCTGTGCGGCATCGGCACGCTGCTGGTCTACTCCGCGACCCGCAACCGCACCAACCTGACCCACGGCGACCACTACTACTTCCTCATCCGGCACCTGATGAACGCCGGCATCGGATTCGCGCTCGCCGCGGGCGCGATGGCCATAGGGCACCACCGGATGCGGAGCGTGGTGCCGTTCTTCTACGTCCTGTCCATCCTTGGCATCCTCGCAGTGCTCAGCCCGCTCGGCTCCACCGTCAACGGCGCGCACTCGTGGATCGTCATCGGAGGCGGCTTCTCCCTGCAGCCGTCGGAGTTCGTGAAGGTCGCGATCATCATCGGCATGGCGATGGTGCTGTCCGCCCGCGTCGACGCCGGCGACAAGATCCACCCCGACAACCGCACGGTCCTGCAGGCCCTGTCGCTGGCCGTGATCCCGATCCTCATCATCATGCTGATGCCGGACCTCGGCTCGATCATGGTGCTGGCCGCGATCATCCTCGGCGTCCTGCTCGTCTCCGGCGCCGACAACCGCTGGGTCTTCGGACTGATCCTCGCCGGCCTCGCCGGCTCGCTGACGGTGTGGAAACTCGGCATCCTCAGCAAGTACCAGGTCGACCGCTTCGCGGCCTTCGCCAACCCCGCCCTGGACCCCTCCGGCGTCGGCTACAACACCAGCCAGGCCCGCATCGCCATCGGCTCCGGCGGCCTGCTCGGCAAGGGCCTGTTCCACGGCAGCCAGACCACCGGGCAGTTCGTGCCCGAACAGCAGACCGACTTCGTCTTCTCCGTGGCCGGCGAGGAACTCGGCTTCGTGGGCGCGGCGTTCATCATCGCGCTGATCGGCGTCATCCTCTGGCGCGCCTGCTCGATCGCCCGCAGTGCGACGGACCTCTACGGGACGATCGTCGCCGCCGGCGTCGTGGCCTGGTTCGCCTTCCAGTCCTTCGAGAACATCGGCATGACCCTCGGCATCATGCCGGTCGCCGGCATCCCCTTGCCCTTCGTCTCCTACGGCGGGTCATCCATGTTCGCGAACTGCATCGCCATAGGGATGCTCCAGTCGGTCCGGATGCAGCGCCCGATGTCGGCCTGACCCGCGGCGGCGTTGCCCCGGGCGGCACGGCGCGGTTACCGTCCGAGGATGGTGCAGCGTGCAGGCGAGACGGAACGCAAGTACGAGGCCGCGGCCGGTGTCACCGACCCGCGCCCGGCCTACGACGGCCTCCCCGACGTCGCCGGCACCCGCACCCTGGACCCCGTCGAACTCGACGCCGTCTACTACGACACGCCCGGCCTCGCCCTCGCCGCGCACCGGGTGACCCTGCGCCGCCGCACCGGCGGTGACGACGCCGGCTGGCACCTCAAGCTCCCCACGTCCGAGGCCGACACCCGCACGGAGGTGCGGGTGCCGCTCGGGACGGAGGGCACCGAGGGGGCGGAGCGCGTTGCCGGCCCCGCCGACACCGGACAGACCGGGCCGTCCGCGGACGCCCACGCCGCTGCGATCTTCGCCGGCGGCGAACACCGCGTCCCACCCGCCGAACTGCGCGCCGAGGTCGCCGCGCTGACCCGCGGCCACCCGCTGAACCCCGTCGTCCGGCTGCGCACCCACCGCCGCCGCGAACTGCTCCTCGACCACACCGGCCGCACCCTCGCCGAGATCGCCCACGACACCGTCCACGCCCAGGCCCGCGACGCCGCCCCCACCTCCTGGTCCGAGACCGAGGTCGAACTCCACGAAGGCGGCCCCCGCCTCCTCGACGCCGTCGAGGAACGCCTGGCCGCGGCCGGCCTGCACCGCTCGACCTCGCCCTCCAAACTCGCCCGCGCCCTGGGCGGCGGCGTCCTCGCCGCACCCCCCGCCACCCCCGGCCGGCCGCCCACCGCCGGCCGCACGGCCACCGCCTACCTGCGCGAACAGCTCACCGCGATCCTCGCCCTCGACCCCGCCGCACGCCGCGCCGAGGAGGACGCGGTCCACCGCATGCGCGTCGCCACCCGCCGCGCCCGCAGCGCCCTCAAAAGCTTCCGCAAGGAACTCGACCGCGCCGCCACCGACCCCGTCGGCCACGAACTCGCATGGCTGGCCGGCGTCCTCGGCACCGCACGCGACCGCGAGGTCCTCACCGAGCGCCTCGGACACCGGCTCGGCGAACTCGACCCCGCCCTCGCCACCCGGCCCCTGCGCCGGCGCCTGCTGGAACGCGACGGCGCCCCGGCCGGCCCGCACGCCGCAGCGCCCCCCGAACTCGACAGCCCCCGCTACCACGCGCTGCTCGACGCCCTCGAAGCACTGCTCGCCGCACCCCCCTACACCCCCGCCGCCGACGCACCCGCCGCCGAAGCCGCCCGCGCCACGGTCCGCCGCGACCACGCACGACTGCGGCACGGCATCGAAGCGGCCCTCGCCCTCCCACCCGGCGACGCCCGGGACACCGCCCTGCACGAGGCCCGCAAGGACGCCAAACGCGCCCGCTACTCCTCCGAGGCCGCACAGGCCGTCCTCGGCCCGGCCGCCACCGCGCACACCGCGCGCATGAAGACCGTCCAGCAACTCCTCGGCGAGCACCAGGACAGCGTGATGTGCCGGACCGCCCTCGCCGCACTGCGCGAGGACGCCGAACGGGCCGGCGAGGACCCCGCGCCCTACGACGCCCTCGACCGCCGGGAACGCGAGATCGCCGCCGACGTCGAGGCCGGCCTGCCCGCCGCGTGGCGCGACGCCGACCGACCCCTGTGACGCCGGCCGGCCCTCGTGACGCCGGCCGGCCCGCGAGCCGCCCGCCGACCCCGGTGACACCGGCCCGAACCGGTGACGGGAATCACGTCCACCGCCCTCGGGTACCCTTGAGGGTCATCCCTCCCGAGGCCGCCGCGCCCGGGAGTTCCCCAGCCCGCTGATGAAAGTCGCCGAGATGCCTGTCGAGTCGGTCTTCCCGCGCCTGGAAGCGCTTCTCCCGCACGTCCAGAAGCCCATCCAGTACGTCGGCGGGGAGCTCAACTCCACCGTCAAGGAATGGGACACCACCGACGTGCGGTGGGCGCTGATGTACCCCGACGCCTACGAGGTCGGCCTGCCCAACCAGGGCGTCATGATCCTCTACGAGGTGCTCAACGAGCGCGAGGGCGTCCTCGCCGAGCGCACCTACAGCGTGTGGCCCGACCTGGAAGCCCTGATGCGCGAGCACAAGGTGCCCCAGTTCACCGTCGACGCCCACCGCCCGGTCCGCGCCTTCGACGTCTTCGGCCTGAGCTTCTCCACCGAGCTCGGCTACACCAACATGCTCACCGCCCTCGACCTCGCCGGCATCCCCCTGGCCGCCGCCGACCGCACCGAGGACGACCCGGTCGTGCTCGCCGGCGGCCACGCCGCCTTCAACCCCGAGCCGATCGCCGACTTCATCGACGCCGCGGTCATCGGCGACGGCGAACAGGCCGTCCTGGAGATCACCGACGTCATCCGCGCCTGGAAGACCGAGGGACGCCCCGGCGGCCGCGACGAACTGCTGCTGCGCCTGGCCCGCACCGGCGGCGTGTACGTGCCGCGCTTCTACGACGTCGAGTACCTGCCCGACGGCCGGATCGCCCGCGTCGTGCCCAACCGTTCCGGCGTGCCGTGGCGGGTGTCCAAGCACACCGTCATGGACCTCGACGAGTGGCCCTACCCCAAGCAGCCGCTGGTCCCGCTCGCCGAGACCGTGCACGAGCGCATGTCCGTGGAGATCTTCCGCGGCTGCACCCGCGGCTGCCGCTTCTGCCAGGCGGGCATGATCACCCGTCCGGTGCGCGAGCGTTCCATCACCGGCATCGGCGAGATGGTCGAGGCGGGGCTGAAGGCCACCGGCTTCGAGGAGGTCGGCCTGCTGTCGCTGTCCTCCGCCGACCACACCGAGATCGCCGACGTCGCCAAGGGCCTCGCCGACCGCTACGAGGACGACAAGATCGGCCTGTCGCTGCCGTCCACCCGCGTCGACGCCTTCAACATCGACCTCGCCAACGAGCTGACCCGCAACGGCCGCCGCTCCGGCCTCACCTTCGCCCCCGAGGGCGGCTCCGAGCGGATCCGCAAGGTCATCAACAAGATGGTCTCGGAGGAGGACCTCATCCGGACCGTCGCCACCGCCTACGGCAACGGCTGGCGCCAGGTGAAGCTGTACTTCATGTGCGGCCTGCCCACCGAGACCGACGAGGACGTGCTGCAGATCGCCGACATGGCCAAGCGCGTCATCCAGAAGGGCCGCGAGGTCACCGGCCAGAACGACATCCGCTGCACGGTGTCCATCGGCGGGTTCGTGCCCAAGCCGCACACGCCGTTCCAGTGGTCGCCGCAGCTCGGCGTCGAGGAGACCGACGCCCGGCTGGAGAAGCTGCGGGACGCCATCCGCGGCGACAAGAAGTACGGCCGCAACATCGGCTTCCGCTACCACGACGGCAAGCCCGGCATCATCGAGGGCCTGCTGTCCCGCGGCGACCGCCGCGTCGGCGCCGTGATCCGCGCGGTCTACGAGGACGGCGGCCGGTTCGACGGCTGGCGTGAGCACTTCTCCTACGACCGCTGGATGCGCGCCTGCGAGGCCGCCCTGCCCGCGTTCGACGTCGACCTCGCCTGGTTCACCACCCGCGAGCGCACCATCGAGGAGGTCCTGCCCTGGGACCACCTCGACTCCGGCCTCGACAAGGACTGGCTCTGGGACGACTGGCAGGACGCCCTCGACGAGACCGAGGTCGAGGACTGCCGCTGGACCCCGTGCTTCGATTGCGGCGTTTGTCCCCAGATGGACACGGCCATCCAGATCGGTCCCACCGGCAAGAAGCTGCTTCCGCTCACGGTGGTCAACGCCGGGGCTAGCGCGGGGAGTTAGGCGGTACTGCCGCCCCCGGTACGGGAGTTCTAGGGGGCGGTCGGCACGCTCTCTGCGGCCGGGACGGGGGCCGGGGCGGCCGCGCGGCGGGGGAGCAGGAGCGGGGTCGCCAGCAGGAGGAGGCCGGCCGCGGCGATCGCGATGCGGGGGCCGGTGACGGCGGCCAGCACGCCCCACGCCGCGGTGGTCACCGCGATGCCGGCGCTGGTGCTGACGGACCAGGCGGACAGGGTGCGGGCGACCCGGTCCGCCGCGGTCTCGTCCAGGCGGTAGGTGGCCAGCAGCGGATTGAACACGCCGCAGCAGGTCACCAGGCCGAACTGCACGCCGATGACCAGCAGCATCCCGGGGACGCCGGGTCGGACGAACGCCAGGCCGAGCGGCCAGCAGGCGCGCAGGACGCCGCTGGTGACCAGGACGCGGTGCCGTCCGAACCGGGCGGCGAGGGGGCGGGCGAGGCGTGAGCCGATGAGGCCGCCGACGCAGGGTGCGGCGAAGGCGACGCTGTACTGCCAGGGGGCGAATCCGAGGCGGCCGAGCATCAGGACGGCGAGCAGCGGGTCCGAGGCCATGATGAGGCCGTTGACGGCGATCGCGTTGAGGAAGAGCGGGCGCAGTCCGGGGTGGCCGAGGATGTGGCGCCATCCGGCGAGGAGGTCGGCGGTGCGCAGGCGTCGCGCGGTGTCGCGCGGGGGCTGGGGTTCGTCCCGGCCGATGGCGCGGATGCCGAGGGCGGAGAGCAGGTAGCTGGCGGCGTCGGCGATCACGGTCGTGACGGGGCCGAGGAGTCCGACGGCGGCGCCGCCGAGGGGTGGTCCGGTGACGGTCGCGGTCCAGGTGGTGGACTCGAAGCGGCTGTTGGCGACGAGGAGGTCCTCGGGGGGGACGAGGGCTTTCAGGCATGCGCCGCTGGCGGAGCGGAAGGCGAGGTCGGCGGCGGCGACGACGACGGAGACGACCAGCAGGTGGGTGTAGGTGAGGTGTCCGAGCGCGTAGGCGGCGGGGACGCTGGCCATCGCCGCGCACCGGGTGAGGTCCATGGTGATCATGACGGGGCGTTTGCGGTGGAATTCCACCCAGGGGCCGAGGGGTACGGCGATGGCGGCTCCCACGGCGCGTCCGGCCGCCGCGAGTGCGGCGACCTGGGCCGGGCCGCAGTGGAGGACGACGACGGCGATGAGGGGGAAGGCGCCGAAGGCGAGCCAGGTGCCGTAGGAGCTGACGGCGAAGGCGCCCCAGAGCCATCCGAAGTTCCGTCCGAGCGTCCGCCTGCCCGTCATGTGTCGTGCCCTCCGCGTGCCGCTCGTCCGATCTGGCCGATCCCGGCATCCAAGCGAGTCGCGGGCGGCCGGGGCAAACAACCGACGCGCCGCCGCGTCACAACCACCGGTTGTGCGGCCTGGGTGCCGGGTGGTCGTTCGCGGCTGCTGCCGAGTGGCGGCGTGCCGGTGGGCGGTCATGCTGGGGGAGGGGCGGTACGCGAGTGGTGAGGAGCCGGCCATGAAGCTGCACGAAGCCCCGCCCCGGATCGCCACCGGGGCGTTCATCCTGCACACGGGCCTGCAGAAGTGGAAGGGGGACGACGCCACGGCCGAGGCGATGCACGGCATGGCGGGCGGGGTCTATCCGGCGTTCAGGAAGCTCACGCCGCAGCAGTTCCTGCGGTTGCTGTCGTGCGGGGAGATCGTGACGGGGTCGCTGCTGCTGGCGCCGTTCGTGCCGACGGCGGTGGCCGGTGTCGCTCTCACCGGTTTCTCGGGGGCGTTGCTGGGGCTTTACGCGCGTCTGCCGGGGATGCGGAAGCCGGGGAGTGTGTTCCCGACGCAGGAGGGCACGGTGCTGGCCAAGGACTCGTGGATGCTCGGCATCGGTCTGGGTCTCGTCGCCGACGGTCTCACCGACCGGCGCTGCCGCCGCTGACGGGTTCTTCGTGGCGCGTTCTTCGTAGCCCGCTGAGGTGGGGCCGGGCGGTCAGGTGCGCTGGGCGAAGACGACGTCCCGGGCGGTGCCCAGGGCCGTCGCGACCGCGCCGAGCAGGACCGCGTCCTCGCCGAGAGCGCTGGCCGCGACCTTGGGCCGCAGGGGGGTGAGGCGGCGCAGGGTGTCGCCGACGGTCTGCAGGAGCAGGTCGGCGCTGTGGCCGACGCCGCCGCCGAGGACGACGAGTTCGGGGTCGAGGACGGCGGCGACCGCCGCGACGGTGTGGGCGAGGCGTTCGCCTTCCTGCCGGACGGCGGTGACGGCCGCGGCCTGTCCGGCGCGGGCGGACTCGAAGACGGACTTCGCGGTGAGCGGGCCGGTCATGCCCAGCGCGCGGGCGGCGCGGACGACGGCGTCCCCGGAGACGGCGTCCTCCAGGGTGTCGGGTTCGCGGCCGTTCCAGGGCAGGAAGCCGATCTCGCCGGCGGCGCCGCTGGCGCCGGTGAAGGGCCGGCCGTCGGCGACGATGCCCATGCCGAGGCCGGTTCCGATCATGACGTAGACGAAGAGCCGGCTGCCGGCGCCGACGCCGAAGGCGTGTTCGCCGACGGCGGCGAGGTTGGCGTCGTTGTGGACGGCGAGGGGGACGCCCAGTTCGTCGCGCATGCGGTCGAAGAGGCCGGCGCGTCCCCAGCCGGGGAGGTGCAGGGCGTACCGGACGCGGTGGGCCTCGGGGTCGTAGACGCCGGGTGTGCCGACGACGGCGTGTACGACGTCGGCCGGGGGGACGGCGGAGCCGGCGACCAGGCGGTGGGCGGTGGTCACGACGAGGTCGGCCATGGCGGCCGAGGAGCGGGCCTTGTTGCGGACGTCGGTGCGGGCGACGACGGTGCCGTCGAGGTCGGCGAGGGCGACGCGCAGCCAGGCGCGGCCGATGTCGATGCCCAGTGCGTAGCCGGCGGCCGGGTCGGGGGTGTAGAGGACGGCGGCCCGGCCGCGTTCGGGGGTGTGGTGGCCGGCCTCGCGGACCAGGCCGGCGGCTTCGAGCGAGGCCAGCGCGCTGGAGACGGTGGGTTTGGACAGGCCGGTCTCGCGGGCGAGTTGGGCGCGGGAGGCGGGTGCGGTGCGCAGCCGTTCCAGCAGGAGGCGCTCGTTGGAACTGCGCAGCCGCTGCTGGTTCCAGGGCTGGTCGGGCCCGTTGTCGCTGCTGGTCATATCGGCATTCTCACGTACTCGTCCCCGGATGTGGCCCGGACCCCTTGACGCTGTTAGTAAAGGAACTTAACTTAAGCACGCCCCGCGCCCGGGGAGGAGGGCCGCGCACGGCGGTCCTTCTCGACACCCGTCCGTCTCCACACCCGCCAGGGAGCCTCCATGTCCGGCAGCCCCCCGCCCGCAGGCGGCTTCGTCCGCAGAATCGGCCTGTTCCAGGCCACCACCATCAACATGAGCCAGATGTGCGGCATCGGGCCGTTCGTCACCATCCCGCTGATGGTCGCCGCGTTCGGCGGCCCGCAGGCCATTCTCGGCTTCGTCGCCGGCGCCGTCCTGGCACTGGCCGACGGGCTGGTGTGGGCCGAACTCGGCGCCTCCATGCCGGGGTCCGGCGGTTCCTACGTCTATCTGCGCCAGGCGTTCCAGTACCGCAGCGGCAAGCTGGTGCCGTTCCTGTTCGTGTGGACCGCGATGCTCTTCATCCCGCTGATCATGTCGACCGGCGTGGTCGGGTTCGTGCAGTACCTGGGCTACCTGGCGCCGCACATGGGCAAAACCACCGGCGACCTGGTGGGCCTGGCGATGATCGTGGTCGTCATCGGCATGCTGTGGCGCGGTATCGAGCACATCGCGCGGATCACGGCCGTGATGTGGGCGGTGATGATCCTTTCGGTGCTGCTGGTCATCATCGCCTCGGCCACGCACTTCTCAGGCCACATGGCCTTCACCTACCCCGCGCACGCCTTCGCGCTGAACACGAGCCACTTCTGGACCGGGTTCGCGGCGGGTCTGACCATCGGCATCTACGACTACCTCGGCTACAACACCACCGCCTACATGGGCGCCGAGATCAAGACCCCGGGCCGGGTGCTGCCCCGGTCCATCGTCTTCTCCATCGTCGGCATCATGGCGATCTACCTGCTGCTGCAGATCGGCACCCTCGGGGTGATCGACTGGCACCGGATGACCGACCCCCACGACATCGCCTCCACGTCCGTGGCCTCCGCGGTGCTGGAGAAGACCTGGGGCAAGGGCGCCGCCGACACCGTCACCGTGCTCATCCTCATCACCGCGTTCGCCTCGGTCTTCACCGGGCTGCTGGGCGGCTCGCGGGTCCCCTACGACGCGGCGCGCGAGCGGGTGTTCTTCCGCCCGTACGCCAAGCTGCACGAGCGGCACCGCTTCCCGATGTGGGGCCTGGCCACCATGGGCGTGATCACCGCGGCGGGGTTCCTCATCGGCCGCCACACCGACCTGGCGACGCTCATCCAGCTGCTCACCACCGTCATGGTCATCGTCCAGGCGCTGGCCCAGATCATCGCGCTCGGTGTGCTGCGCCGGCGCCAGCCCGGACTGCGCCGCCCGTACCGGATGTGGCTGTACCCGGTGCCGGCGGTCGTGGCCCTGGTCGGCTGGCTCGTCATCTACGGCTACGCGGACAAGAACTCGCCAGGCCGTCACCCCATCGAGTGGTCGCTGGCGTGGGTGGCGCTCGGACTCGTCGCCTTCGTCCTGTGGTCGCGCTACGAGAAGGTGTGGCCGTTCGGGTCCAAGGAGGTCAGCGAGGAGTACCTGGAGGGCGCCGACCCCGACGCCGATCCCGAGTCCGACCCGGAGGCCGCGGGCGTCCCGGCGTGACCGGCCGGTCCCGCCGCGCCCGTGCGGGACCGGTGCCCAACCTCCCTGCCGCACACGTCGGCTGACGTCCCGTCCGTCCGTTTTGGCCCGTCCGTCCGTCGTCCGCCCGGCGGCCCCGGCACAGCGCCGGTGGCCGCCGGGCGGACGCGCGAACAGGCAGGGGGTCCCGACCGCGGTCGGCTAGGTTCTCCGCATGACGTGGGAGGGGGCGGCCGGTACGGACGGCGGGGGTGACGGCTGCCTGACGGTCGCCGTGCGGATGCCGGTCCGGGTGCTCGCGGTCATCGTGGTTCTGCCGGTGCGCCTGGCCTGGGACGCGCTGTGCGCGGTCGGCCGGGCCCTGCGGACCGCGCTGGAAGGGCTCTGGCGCCGGCTGCTGCTGCCGCCCCTGCGCGTCCTGGGCCTCGCGGCCGCGTGGCTGGCGAAGGTCCTGCTCGTGCTCCCGCTGGCCGTGCTGGGGCGGTACGCGCTGGCGCCCCTGGGGCGGGCGGCCGCCTGGATCCTGGCCGCGGCGGCACGTTTCCTGCTGGTGCTGCCGGCCGTGGCGCTGTGGCGGTACGTCCTCGCACCGGCCGGGCGCGGGACGGCCTGGGCACTGGCCGCGCTGGGGGCGGCCGCGGGCTGGGCGGCCAGGGTGCTGGTCGTGCGGCCGGCGGGCCGGATCCGGCGGGCGGTGCTGCTGCCCGTGGCCGCGGGGATCGCGGCCGCCGCGGCCTTCGTGGCCCTCGTCGTACGGTGGCTGCTGGTGGCACCGCTGGTGGCCCTGTGGCGGTACGCGGTGGTACCGGTCGCGCTCGCGACGGCGTGGGCCGGCCGCGCCCTGGGCCGCGGACTGCTGTGGGTGGTGCGGCGCCTGGTCGTGGCGCCCGCCGCCTTCATCTGGCGGCGGGTCCTCGTCCCGGTCGGCCGCGAGGTGGCCGCCGCGCTCGGCCACGCGTGGCGCGTGACCGCCTATGTCTCGCGCGCGGCCGGACGCGGGGCGGCCTGGCTGTTCCGGGTGCTGGTGGCCGTCCCCGCCGCCTGGCTGTGGCGCGGGACCGGGGCGCCGCTGCTCCGCGCCGCGGGCACGGCCTGGCGGTTCGCCAGGCGCGAGATCCTGCGGCCGGCCCGGCAGGCCGTGGCGGAGGCCCGCAGGACCGTCCGCGCCGCCCTGTCCG
>NZ_JAINZZ010000035.1 GCF_019890725.1 Actinacidiphila acidipaludis | reverse complement strand
CTCGTTTCACAGACCCTCCAGGGCCGTCGCGTCGGCCGATCTGTCGGCCGGCGCGGCGCGCCCGGTCGTCCCCGGGTCGTCCCACCGCCACGCGCGAGTGCCCTACTGCCACCGGTCCGTCACCGTCGTCGTTCTGCTGACGCCCGTCCGGGCGCCCCGCTCAGTACAGCGTCGGCCACACCGACCGCGGCCAGGCGAGGACCGCGAAGATCTGCGCCGCGGCGGCCTGCTCGATCGCCTGGGTGGCGCCGGTCGTGCCGAAGTGCACCAGGCCGGTCCTCGCGTCCCGGGCCGTGGTCCACACCCAGCCGGCGTAGTCGGCCATCGCCCGCTGGTACGTGCTGCCTCCGGCGACGGACTCCAGCAGCAGGAGGTTCTTGAAGAAGATCGAGTTGAAGTACACCGGCTGGCTCTCGAGCCTGCCGCCGGCGACGTAGTAGCCGTAGGCGGCTTGGGCGATCCGCTCGGCGCGGGCGAGGTAGGTCCGGTCGTGGGTGGCCTGGTAGAGCAGGACGTTGACCCCGATCGGAACGCCCTGGTTGTAGGACCAGAAGGTCTTCTCGATGTCGCCGCCGAGGTTGACGTGGTCCCAGTAGAGCCCGTCGGGGCTCTGCAGGTGGGCGTTGGTCCAGTCGTAGAACCGCCTGGCGTCGTCGAGATAGGCGCGCTTGCCGGTGATCTGGTAGAGACGCAGTCCCAGTTCGGCGGCGGGCATGTTGGACACGGTGTTCCGGTCCTGGCTCCAGGGAGCCTGGGTCCAGAAGACGCCACCGGGGTCGGCGTGGCTCGGGTCCGTGTCCCACCCGGACCTGACCAGCGTGAAGATCTGCTCCGCCCGCGCGAGCGCGGCACGGTCGTGGTGCTGGAGGTAGTCCTGAACCTTCTCCAGGCCCACCCACTCGTTGTCGTCGTAGAACAGGTCGCCGCCCGCTCCGTACGGGGCGATGACGTAGGAGTCGTAGCCAGGCACCCCGGTGGTCCCGCCGGCGGGATTCCAGTAGTGCTCCTGGGCACGGTTGACCGCCGCGAGTTGCTCCTGGTAGCCGGGATCGACCGCCGAGATGTCCAGTGCCGCGACGTGCGCCTGCGACAGCGGCCACTCGTACGAGTAGGGGTTGTCCCCGGCCGCCACTGGATACTGCTCGTGGAACAGCCCGGAGCCGTCGGTCGTGCCGAAGTACCTCTCCAGCGACGCGTACGTCGCGGTGGCGCGGAACTCGTTCGTGCTCGCCGGTGACTGGGCCCGGCCCGAGCCGGCCGGGCGGGCGATCGCGTCGGGGGACGCCGCGGACACGGTACCGGCCGCCAGAATGGTCAGGACGGCTCCGGTCACAGCGAGTTTCAGGCGGTGTGAGCGCATGGGAAGCGGCTCCTTTCCGCTGCCGCGGACGGCGGCAGAGATCATGACCGACAACGTTGTCACAATCATCGCCCAGAAGCTACCGGCGTGCAGCGCTCACCGTCAATGCGCAGAGCAGGAACTGCCTCGACCCGGCTCTGCGGCGGCTGCGATCGTGACCGTCGCCGCCACCTGTCGTCCGAACGCCGCGGCCACGCCGCCGAGTCGGGAGACGCGGCACCCTTCCTCGGCGTGCGTGGCACTGACGTCACGTCACCAGCGATCGGCCACCTGGAGGGCGATCAGCTCCTCGTACACCGCGCGCACGCCGTCCAGGGCCTGGGGCGACAGGCGCGGAAGGGAGGCCGCCGCCGCGTTGCCGCGGGCCTGCTCTGGGTTGCGCGCGCCGGGGATCACCACGGAGCGGCTCGCGGGCACCACGCGCTGGAGTTCCGGGTGTCGCGCGCCTACGAGGAGTTCGTCGCGCCGGGCACCTTCGTCTTCAGGTCGCGTGGCAACGTCGACCGGCTGCACACATCGTCAGGTTCAACTGGGAGATGGCGCCCCACGACGGTGGCGAGGTCGCCGGCGTCGGGCTGGAGATCCTCGTTCTCGGCCCCGACGGACGGATCGTCAACGACTACAAGTTCACGGAGGGATGACCGCCACAACCGCGATGGTCCGGTACTTCTCCACGATCAGGCGCCGGCGCAGTAGTGCTGGGCGAGCTTCTTGAGGCAGCGGCCCTCCACGCCCACCGCGAGTGGGCGTGCAGCCGTTCGTTGTGCGGTTGCGGCTCGTCGTAGGACGGCGTCTTGGCGCGCCGGTGGTCGGACGGCGTGTCGGCTCATCAGTGGGCCGGTGACTGGGTGGCGCAGGTGGCGCGCCCGTAGGTGCCGTAGGCGGTGGCGTGTTGGACAGGTGTGCCGTTGAGGGTGAGAGCGCAGGTGGCGCGGCCGCCGTCGGGGCCCAGGACGATGGTGACGCGGGGTGTGCTGCCGGCGGCGAGAGTCGCGCTCTGCTGCCAGGGCAGGTGAGCGGTGAAGGTGCGGCTTGTGCCGTCCTGCCGGGCGTAGGTGATCCGCGCGGTGCCGTGACCGCTGACTGAGTAGCTGACGGGGACGCCGGGGCGCTGGGCGTCGGAGTGGCGATCGGTGTGGGCGCTGCTGTGCGGGAGGACCAGCAGGACGATGCCGGCGGCCGCAGCGGCGACTGCGACCGCCACGCCGATGAGGAGGACCAAGCCAGGCCGCGACAGCCCTCGCCAGCCGGGCGTCCGGCGCTGGGGTCCGGCGGGGGAGTGGTACTCGCCCGCGGCAGGCTCTCCGCTCTCGTCTGGCGGGCTGGTGTCCGGGAGATTCAAGGACATTCCTTTCCCAAGGGGCCTCTGCTGAGGCTGCCCGCTCGTTTTTACCCGACCGAGTGGGTTCCCGACACCCCGTCCTCAGGGAACACGGTATTCCGATAGTTTGACCATGCACGTATGGGAAATCGGAGCAACTCATTCCGCCTTGAATGTCCGAATGGAGGTCAAGTTTGGGTAATGGTTGGCCCGTCGTGAATCACCATCCGGCGGGACGCGTATGCGCATGAATGTGCAGGAAATGGCCATGCTGCGTGACGCTGTGTGCTTCCTGTGTCCGTTTTGATGGCTGTTCGGGTGGGGTGTGCGGGTGGTTTACCACGAGCTGGTAAAAACCTTGAATTCCCGCTTGGCCGAGCACCCGTGGCGCCGCCATGGGTGTTTCCCGGCCGTGCGACGCTTGCGCGCCATCGGTTTTGTCCGGTGTGCGTGCTGATTCGCATGGCCTGGTTCCGGCTGCCTTTTTGCTGGTCGAGTTGGGGAGACTGGTTATGCGGGCACGGTGGATCAGACGGTTGGCCACGAGGGTGGCGACCGGTTCGTCCTGACGTCATTGGCGTATGTGCCGGCGGTGGCGGCCGAGCCGGCGAAGGGGGGGCGGGGGCGGCTCCGCCGGGGATGTCGCATGAGCATCATGTACCCGACCCGGTGAACGGTCCCGCGGGGGCGATCGCGGACCGGCAGAAGCTGCCTCCGGGCAAGAAGGCGGCTTCGGCGCACCGGGTGCGGGAGCTGACGGGGCGGCGGACGGCGTCGTCGCGGTTCTGGCAGATGTCGGACGGGACGACGCAGGCCGAGGTGTCGGCGGTGCCGACGTCGTACAAGGCCGGGCCGGATTGGAAGGCGATCGACACCGCGGTCGGCACGTCGCCGCGCAAGGACTACCGGCTGGCGAACACCGCGAATGTCGCGAAGTCCTACTTCGGCGGCAGTGGCGGGCAGTTGATGCGGTTCGAGGCGGACGCCTCGCACGCGGTGGCGCTACGGCTGGAGGGCGCCAGGCCCTCGGCGAAGCCGGCCGCGAAGGGCGACGTGGTCACGTACTCCGGGCTGCTGCCGGGAGTCGACGCGACCTACACGGTGGGCCGCGGGGCGGTGAATGGCCGCATTCATCGCGTGCCTGTGGCCCGTGGCGCACCGATACCGGGTGCTGCTGGCGCTGCGCCGCGGCGAGTACGGCGAGACGATCCACGGCCTGCTCGGGCCGCTCGACAAGCTCCTCGCCAATCTCGTGCAACGGGGCCAGGACAGCGGCGTGTTCGCACAGCACCTGCCGGCAGGCATGGCGAGCCAGGTTGCCTACGGCGTGCTGTTCGCCATCGCGGACAGCGACCTTTCGAACCAGAGCCTCGGCTCCCGGGCGGCGACGATCACGAGCCTGCTGATGCTGGGAGTCCCCGAAACGCACGCAGTCGCTCTCGCGGGGGACCAGTCCTGACCCGCGGCACCCGAGCGGGGCCGTGGAAGTTCCTGCTGCGGACACGGCACCGTCGCCGCATCCCAAAATCGTCCGGTCGATCGGCGAATGTCGTTTGGCGCCGGAGGCCGCCGGGCACCCGCAGGGACGTCGCCGGAGCACCGAAGCGCCGCCTGGCGACTCGGCGGCGGCACGGCCGTTTCACCTCGTCCGAGGTGATCGGCTCGCGGAGACGTGCCGGAGTCACCCAACCCCGGCGTGGAGCCGGGTTCCTCGCGCCGTCTCCATCCCCCTGGGCTGCTGTCGCGCAGCCTCACCAAGGGAAACAAGGGGAATCACCATGAAAGCAGCGGTATATGAAGGACCGCGAACGGTCACGGTGAAGGACGTACCGGACGCGCGGATCGAACACCCCTGCGACATCCTCGTCAAGATCACCACGACCAACGTCTGCGGCTCGGACCTGCACATGTACGAGGGCCGCACCTCCTTCGAGTCCGGCCGGACTCTGGGACACGAGAACATGGGCCAGGTCGTGGAGGTCGGCTCGGCCGTCCGGAAGGTTCAGGTCGGCGAGTACGTCGTACTGCCCTTCAACGTCGCCTGCGGCTTCTGCAAGCAGTGCGAGCAGGGTCTGACCAACTACTGCCTGACCATGCAGCCGGACCCGGCCCTGGCCGGAGCCGCCTACGGGTTCGCGGACATGGGCCCCTACCAGGGCGGTCAGGCGGAACTGCTGCGCGTGCCCTACGGCGACTTCAACGCGCTGCGCCTGGGCGAGGACGCCGTCGAGCGGCAGACCGACTACGTGATGCTCGCCGACATCTTCCCCACCGGCTACCACGCCACGGAAATGGCGAACGTCAAACCGGGCGATCAGACGATCGTCTTCGGCGCCGGTCCCGTCGGGCTGATGGCGACCTACTCCGCCGTCCTCAAGGGCGCCGGGCGGGTCTGGACAGCCGACCACCAGCCCGACCGGCTGCGCAAGGCCGAGGAGATCGGGGCCATCCCGATCAACACCGCCGAGCAGGACCCGGTCGAGGTCGTCAAGGAGGCCACCCTGGGCCTGGGCGCCGACAACGGCTGTGAATGTGTCGGATACCAGGCACACGACTCCACGGGACATGAGGATGCCAGCCTCACGCTCAACTCACTGATCGACTCGGTCAGGTTCACCGGTGACATCGGTGTGGTGGGCGTGTTCCTGCCCCAGGATCCCGGTGGCGAGGAGGCTCAGGGGAAACTGGAAGCGCAGGGCAAGGTCCCGATCGACTTCGGGATGATGTGGTTCAAGGGTCAGCACATGGGGACCGGGCAGGCGCCGGTGAAGAGGTACAACCGGGCGCTGCGGGATCTGATCGCCGGCGGGAAGGCGAAGCCGAGCTTCGTCGTCTCCCACGAACTCAGCCTCGACGAGGCCCCCACCGCCTACGAACACTTCGACGCCCGTGACGAGGGATGGACCAAGGTGGTCCTGCATCCCGACGGACACAGCAACGGCCACAAACAATAAGGGCCGCCATAGCGGCCGGCGGCCTGCCCGCCGGGACCGGGCCGGGCAACGGTGCCCCGTCCGGCTCGGCTCGGCGGGGCCGGCCGACCGCCGCCGAGCGGGCCTGCCCCTACCGTTCCGGCGTTCGGACGCACACGCCTGTCACCCGCCCCGGTGTGCGACTTCCGATGCGTCATCCTCCGCCGCCAGGACCGCACGCACCCGCTGATCCTCCCGAGCGGAGCTGACGTCCCGTTCCAGCGGCGTGCGGCTCACGGCCGTCGCAAGGTCGTCCAGGGCGCGCTTCTGGAGTTCCGCGCCGCGCCGCACGACCGGGCTCCGATGCGCGGCGCTGCCGCCGTCCCAAGCGTGGAGCGCCTCTTTCACGCGCCGCCAGTCCGGGTTCCTGTGCTTGCGCATGTCGGCTGCCGCTTGGGCGGTGTCCGCTTCCAGGGCCTCGGCGAAGCGCTTGGACTCGGGGACCGAGCGCCTGTCGGCCCGTGGAGGTTGGCTCTCCATGAGCATCGCCGCCCGGCCGAACCCCTTGAGGGCTTGTTGCGCCTCCTCCGCCTCGCGCGACGTCAGACCCCGGGGCCGGACCGGTTCCCGCCTCGCCCTGTCGTACGACTCCTGCCAGGCGGCACGTGCCTCCCTGCTGTCCAGCAGTGCCCTGCGCATGTCCGCGCGGTGCTCCCGAGTCGGTTCGGCGTGGTTGCGGAGCACCGCGGCGGCGTAGCGTCCGTTGGCGGCGAGCCAGTCCGCGAGCCGGCCCGGCAGGCGGGGTGTCTCCCATGCGGGGAACACCACGTACGCCAGCATGGCCAGGGCGCCGCCGAGCAGGGTGAGCACCACCCGCTCCGGGACCGTCTGCTCCCATGTCTGACCGCCCATGCCGAGCAGGAAGACCGCGTACGCGGCGGTGAAGCACTGGGAGTAGGCGTAGCCGGTACGGATCAGGGTGTAGGACAGGCCTGCCGAGATCACCGCCAGCGCGGCGCACACATGGGTGCCCGTACCCAGGGCATGCACCATCGCGGTGGCCAGCGCGACTCCCGCAAGGGTGCCGGCGAGACGGGCCACCGCGCGAGCGTATGTGCGGTGGAAGTCCGGTCGCATCACCATCACCGAGGCGATGGGCGCCCAGTAGCCGTGGCCCAGGGGCAGCCGTGTGGCGAGCAGGTAGCCGAGCGGGGCCACTGCCGCCAAGCGGATGGCGTGCCGGAACACGGGCGAGTCCTGGCGGAGCTCTCGGCGGACCGCCCGAATGACGACCGGGACCAGCCGGAGCATGGTCGGGCGCACCAGGAACTCCGCGCCCGTGGGGCCGGGCGGCGTGGGCGTCCTCTCGCTCCCGTCACCAGTTCTGGCGATCTCCATCGCCTCGCCGAGCAGTTCCACGAGCTGCTCGGCGGCCTGCCGCGCGGACCCCTCCAGCACCTCGTGGTCCCTGTCGACGCGTAGAACCTCCATCGTCTCGGGCGGGATCTCTGCCGGAGTGCCCCGGCGGATGGAACGGGCGGCCGTGTCCAGAACGTCGGCGGCCGCGCGGAGCAACTCCCGAGCGCGGTCCCGGCCGGGTCCCTCCGCCGGGGCGCCGATGTCCGGGTCGGCGAGCGCGGCGACGACCGGCCGGATGCGCTCGGCGAGTCCCCGGGGGCCGTGGAGGACGGGGGGACGGGTGCGGGCCTGTGACGGTGTCACGGCGGCCGCCTCCCGGGCCGCCATCAACGGCCAAGGGTCGAAGGGGGCGGTCGGGTCGTGCCGCAGTCGGCGGGCGTAGTCCGCCACGGCGGCCAGGGCGTCGGCGAGCGCGTCACGATGCGCCCCCCAACGGCGGATCGGGAACAGCAGGATCAGCACGGCCTGCGCCACGCCTCCCAGAGCGATGACTCCCGCGTGCTCAAGGGCTCGCCACACACTCGTGGGCAGGGTGACGGTCACCAGCATGCTCCCGACGGTCGTCGCCGAGACGATCCCAGCGGTCGATCCGACGGCCCACGCCATTCCCGCGGCGAAGGCCCACACGGCCAGCAGCGGGAGGAACGTCACCAGGCGGCCCGCCGCCAGGTAGCCCACGAACGTGCTGAGCGCCAGACCCGCGCCCGTGCCGAGCGCGACCACCTTGCGCGGACGGCAGGTGCGCTGAAACGTGGCGCCACCCGCGGAGTAGGCACCCAGGGCGGCGGCCGCGGCATACGCAGGGGAGGCCAGCCACAGCGCCAACCCGACGGCCAGCGCGACCCCGGCGGCCGTGCGCAGTGCGAGGAGGGGCTCCAGCCGTGTCTCCTCGATCGTGAGAGCGGATCGCACGACCTCCCCGAAGGCCCGCAGCCACGTCACGGTTGGGAGCCTAACCGGAACGTCCTGCGAGGTCGCGTCAGCCGCGCCGCCGCCTCCTCAGGGCTTCGCGTGCGGCGTGCGTGAGGCCCCGGCCGAGCCGGGGGCGACGGCCGCGGTGCCAGGTGTTCAGCCCGAGCGGCTGCGGACGATGCCGTCCGGATGGGCGATCCGGAATGCCCGGCAGAGGTCTCGGCGCAGCCGAGGGGGTAGACAGACGGAATCGGGGCCGAGGGTTCGGGCCGACGGGGGAGGGGCGAGTGCGGTCGCCCCGTAATGGCCGGCGAAAGGGGCGCAGCGGTGACGCACAGACTCGCTCACGCCCGGACCAGGCGCCCCCGGCACGAGCGCCGTGGCGAGGCCCGCTTGCCCGGTGTGATCGCGATCCTCTCCGCCATCGCTCTCTACGTGGGCCTGCCGCAACGGCTGCTGGTCGCACCACGCTATGTGCTGCCCGCTCTGGAGATGTTGCTGCTCGTACCGCTCATCGCGGTCAACCCCAGACGACTGACACGGCAGAGCACGGTGTTCCGTGTACTGTCGCTGACGCTCGTGCTGGTCATCGCCGCGAGCAATCTGGTCGCCCTCGGCATCTTGATCCACGACCTGGTCTATGCCGGAGTGAAGAACGGGCGCGCCTTGTTGGTGGCCGCGCTGCAGGTCTGGCTCACCAACATCATCGTCTTCGGTCTGGCGTACTGGGAACTGGACCGGGGCGGCCCCGTCATCCGCACGCAGGCCCGGCGCGCCGACCTGCCGCTGGCGGACTTCCGTTTCCCCCAGGACGAGGACGACGACGCGGTTCAGGAAGTCGCGGACGGCTCCAGCGCCACATCGGACTGGATGCCCGTCCTGATCGACTACCTGTACGTCTCCGTGACGAACTCGACTGCCTTCAGTCCTACGGACACCATGCCGCTGAGCACTCGGGCCAAGGTGATGATGGGCGTCCAGGCTATCGCCGCCCTGGTGACCTCACTCCTTGTGATCGCCCGCGCCGTGAGCATTCTCCATTGACGGACGGCCCCGCTTCACCGGCCGCCGTTTCGCCTCAGCCCTCACGGCGGGCGAGTGCGCGGCGCGTTTCCGTTGCGATCTGCTGAGTCTCCCCGGTGGCGACCACGACAACCGGCACGCCCGCGCCCGCTACGTCGATCCTGCGTGCTCCGACCTCGCGCAGCTCCTTCTCCGAGCAGGCGGACAGGCCGCCACGTACTCCCAGGACGGACAGGCGCGTGCAGATTTCCTCGCGCACCTCGGGCTGGTCCTCGCCGATTTCGCCGGTGAAGACCAGAGCGTCGAGGTGGTCCAACGAGGCAGCCATCGCTGCGATGCCGCGGCAGCAGCTGTGGACGAAGGCGGCCAGAGCGCCCTGGGCGGACGTGTCTCCTTCGGCACGCGCGCGCACGAGGTGGCGCGTGTCCCCTGAGGTGCCCGAGAGGCCGAGAAGACCGGAGTGCCGTTGGAGTGTCTCCTCGATCTCCGCCGCGCTCAGTCCGTGCTGACGTTGCAGCCACACGAGCGCTCCCGGATCGATGCTGCCGCTGCGACGGCTCATCACCAGCCCCTCCAGCGGGGTCAGTCCCATGGTCGTGTCGACACTGCGGCCGTCGCGCACGGCGCAGGCCGAACAGCCACCGCCCAGGTGGGCGATGACGAGGTGGAGAGCGTCGGCGGGGCGGCCCAGCACGTCGGCAGTGCGCGCCAGGGACCAGGCATAGGAGAGACCGTGAAAGCCGTAGCGGCGCAACCCGTAGTGAACACGCCACTTCTCAGGGACTGCGTACTGATAGGCGGCGGCAGGCAGCTCCGCGTGGAAGGCGGTGTCGAAACAGGCGACGTGAGGAATGTTAGGCAGGAGCTCACGGGCAGCGTCCACTACTGCGATGGCGGGTGGCATGTGCAGGGGCGACAGAGACGCGGCCTCCTGCAGCGACGCGCGTACCGGTCCGTCGATCAGGGTGTGCTCCGTCAGACGCGGGCCACCGTGAACGAGGCGATGTCCCACGGCGGACGGCGTGGGTCCACGGGCCAGAAACTCGCGCAACTGCTGTGGCGTTCCAGGCCCCGGCGGCCTCTCGACGTCGTCACGTGCGATCCGCGCGGTATCCGTCCCGAACAGGGTGATGTGCAGACTTGAGGAGCCGGCGTCGAGTACCAGAACACAGTCCCTGGAAGACGCGCTGGGATCCATCGTTGCCTCCCCGATGCTCGATCGAGAAGCCGCCTCGTCCTCCTATCCTCCTTCCCTCACCGTGCCCGGTCATGTGCTGCCTGCCCGGCACCTCCCCGGCAGCCACCGCGGGTCTCCGTGCCCATCCCGCGTGGTTCAGCCGGCTCCCGGCCAGTCGGTGTCCTGGCGCTGACTCTGCCGCTGGCGCTCACCGTAGGCCGCCTGCCGGACCGCGTTGTCGTCCTCGAGTCCGGCGCCCAGCGCGCCGCCCACGGTCCCCATAGACGTGATGAACCACGCCAGGGACAGGTAGTAACCGGCGCTCGGATCCTGTCGGATCACGGGACTCAGCGCTTGCGGGGTGAGTACGAACACCGCCGTGAGGATGACGAGAACGTACAGCGCGCCGTACAGGCAGGCGATCCCGATGTAGAGGGTCAGTACCGTGGCTGCGTTGTACAGTGCCGCGCGCTGCCGGGCGATCGCGCTGCTGGGCCGCTCCCATAGTTCGTGGTCGACGATGAGCCAGGTGACCAGGGCAGTGATGGACGCGAACATCAACACGGCGTCGTGGACCGCGTCCAGGTGCAGGCTGACCGACCACACGTCGCTACTGATCAGTCCGAACGCGGCAGTGGCGAAGACGCCCGCAAGGGCGCGGGACAGGCCGGGGAAGAGCAGCCAGGGTCTGTTGGCCCGGACCATTCCCGACAGGAGCCGCAACCGGCCCCTTGCCCCGGGCAGAACGTAATTCCGCCGCTGACCCGCGTCCTGGATCCGTCCGGGAACCCGCGTGCTGCCTGAGGCCTCGGGAAGGAGTTCGGTGAGGACACCCAGCGTGGCATCGCGAACGCGACGCGGAACACGGAACAGGCCCAGGGAAGGCAGAGAGAGCAGGGCGATGTGGTCCGAAGGACTCAACATCGCGACGAGCGGCCGGGCCTGGTCGCGATACGGCAGGTCGGTGAGGAACACCGCCAGGTCCCAGGTCCGCCCCTCCAGACGTTGGTTGAGCGCCTGCACCATCAGGGGCAGGTCGCTCTGCGCGACCACTCCCAAGGGGCTCGATTCCACCGTGATGTGCCAGTCCACGTCGGCCGACATGTCCGCGAGCAGATCCGCGAGGTCTTCCTTGAGCCGCGTGGCCACCTCGGTCGGCCAACCTGGATCAGCGATCAGAAGGACATCGGGCCGGGGAGTCTCCGCCGTACCTGTCGGTTCCGGGTCGCCCATCAGCGTGTGCCGTCTCTCGGCGACCGCAGCGCAGGAACGTCGGTTCCGCTGCGTGGTTCTGCAGTACTCATTGCAGGGCAATGTATGCCATGCCTGCGACGTGGATCGGCGCTGTGGCGACGTGTCGGGCAACAGCCGACCTCGCCGCAGACACCGTCGAGCCGTGCAGCGGTCGTGGCGCCGCGACGCCGTCCACATCCCCTGGAGGCCCCTCGGCCGTGGAGGGAGGGGCGACTCAGTCTGGTGCGTCGAGCACGTTGCGAATGCGGGTGGCGATGTGCAGGTTGAGTCGCGTCTCGACCTCGCCGAGGTCGTGACCGGTGATCTCGCGGATGCGCTGGAGGCGGTAGCGGACGGTGCTGCGGTGAATGAAGAGGGTTTCGGACGTCGCTTCGTAGCTGCAGCCGCTCTCCAGATAATGCGCGAGGGTTCTCACCAGCTCGGTGTGGTGGTGGGAGTCGTAGTCCAGCAGCAGTCCCAGCCATTCGTCGACGAAGCGGTCGGCTTCCCGTTCGCCTTCGCCGGAGCCCATCATGCGGCACAAGCCCAGGTCCTCGAAGCTGGTGCTGCCGTTCGGTTCCTGTGAACGGCGGCGGACGGTGAGGGCGCGGACGGCCTCATCGTAGGAGTGCGGAAGTTCGGTGAAGACCTCGCAGCGGCCGCCGACCCCGATCGAGCCGGCTCCGGTGCCGAGTTCGTCGGAAACTGCTCTGTACAGCTCGCCTCCCGCATCGCACCGGTCCTCGTCGGCCTCCAGGACGACGGTGGTCGCGCCACGAGAGCCGACCAGCACGTCCCGGTGCAGCCGCCGGGCCGCCCGGGCCACCGCGTCGCCCAGCGCGGCTCTCTCGGTCGTTCCGGACCACTCCAGTGCGGCGGCGTTGTGCGGCCGGTGCAGGTCGTGGCCCAGGGCTGCCGCCTGGGTGAAGACGTCGTCGGTCGCCTCACCCGCGATCAGCCGGTTGACCAGGTCGCGGCGCAGATGGGGCTCCAGCTCGGCCAGTCTGCGCTCGTGGGAGAGCAGGGGAGCCAGCACCAGGGCGGCCTGTTCGAGCGCCGAGCTGTCCGCTTCCGTGGCTCGCCGGTTCGGATCGACCAGTGCGACCACGCCGAGCAGATCTCCGGCCATCTGGATGGGGGCGACCAGCCAGTCCCGGTCCCGGACGGCGCCGCGACGGCGTCGCGCGCTCTGTATCAGGGCGTCCTCGCGCTGGTTCTCCGGCCCTGGGGGCGGTGCACCGCTGGTGCATCTCTGTGGTTCGTTCCGGCCGGGACCCACCCAGGTCCGCGGGTTGCCGAAGCGATCCTCGGTGCGGGCGGCGAACCCCGTGGTGTCGTGCAGGATCTGGAGGATTGAGCCCTCGCCCTTGCCGGAGGCGGCGGCGCGGGTGAGCGCGTCGTGGAGGGCGAGTCGCGCGATCAGGGCGGGCACGGTCGTGCCGAGGCCAGTGGTGCGTGATGTGCTCCCGGTTTCGGGTGGGTCCTCGACGCCGGGCGGGTTCGCCGGGCGGGCGCGGGGCGGCTCTCCTCGCCTCCCGGCGAAGCGGGCGAGGACGATCCCGGTCTGCTCGGCGAGCATGTCGGTCAACGCTGTCTCCTCGGCCGAGGGCGAGGTCGGGGACCGGACGACGAGATAGCCGAGGCAGTGGTTCCGGTAGCGCAGCGCTATGGCTTGTACCCATAGCCCGCCGAACTCCTGCAGGTGCCGGCTGTAGCCGTCCAGAGCGCCGATACGGCGGTCGAGGCGGTCGGCGGCCGCCTCTTCGGCGGCAGCCGCTTCAGCCGCGGCCTCACCGGTGGGCTCCACCTCCGCCGGCCCGGTTGCCGCTGCGCTCCCCGGCCGAACGGTGGCGGAGGAAGCGACCCTGGACGGTGGGCAGCGCCGCGCCAGACCGTCGTGCACGGCGTACGCCGCTTCGGCGGTGAAAGGACCGGTGGCGGCGATCGCCGCCATCGCACCCCACAGCACCTCACGCTCGTCGTCGCCGTCGAGCATGACCGTGACCAGCCGTAGCAGTGTGTGCCGGGCGGCCCCCGGCTGCTGGATGGGGTGGTGAGGCCCGGCCGTCGGCAAGGGAGCAGTGTCCATCGCAGGTCCATTCGCGGCTCGACAGCGGCTTTAACCTTCAACGCTACGCCGCTCGGCCAGGGGTTTCACCTGAGAGCCACGCCGTCCCCGTCCTGGCGGACGGGAACGGCGGTGCGGATTGGTCCCGCCGGTCGAGTGACCGAGCGGCTCGCCGCGCCAGGCTGGCCAGAGGTGCGGTGTGTACGGCTCCGACGCCCGGCAGCGCGCCGATCGGCCGGTCCCGCGTCGCGACAGAGGAGATTCCCATGGCGAAGGCAGTAGGCATCGATCTCGGTACCACCAACTCGGTCATCGCCGTATGGGAGGGCGGCGAGCCCACCGTCGTCCCGAACGCGGAGGGGTCCAGGACGACCCCGTCGGTGGTCGCGTTCTCCGATGACGGCGAGCGGCTGGTCGGACAGCTGGCGCGCCGGCAGTCGATCCTCAACCCCAAGGGCACCATCACCTCGGCGAAGCGGTTCATCGGCCGCCGCTACGGTGAGATCTCGGACGAGGCCAAGGCGGTCTCCTTCGACGTGGTCGAGGGGCCCGGCGGGGTGGCCCGCTTCGAGGTGAAGGGCAAGCAGTACGCCCCGGAGGAGATCAGCGCCCAGGTGCTGCGCAAGCTGGCCGACGACGCCGGGAAGGCGCTCGGCGAGAAGGTGACCGAGGCGGTCATCACCGTGCCGGCGTACTTCAACGACGCCCAGCGCCAGGCCACCAAGGACGCCGGGAAGATCGCCGGCCTCGAAGTCCTGCGCATCATCAACGAGCCGACCGCCGCGGCGCTGGCCTACGGCCTGGACAAGAAGGGCCACGAGACGGTCATGGTCTTCGACCTCGGTGGTGGCACCTTCGACGTCAGCTTGCTGGACGTCGGCGACGGAGTGGTGGAGGTCCGCGCCACGGCAGGCGACTCCCATCTGGGCGGCGACGACTTCGACCGCCGGCTCGTGGACCACCTGGCGGACGGTTTCCAGAAGGCCGAGGGCATCGACCTGCGCAAGGACCCGCAGGCTCTGCAGCGTCTGTTCGAGGCGGCCGAGAAGGCGAAGACCGAACTGAGTTCGGTCAGCCAGACCCAGGTGAGCCTGCCGTTCATCACGGCGGACGCCTCCGGGCCGAAGCACCTCACCGAGACGGTCCGCCGCTCCACCTTCGAGCAGATCACCTCCGACCTGGTGGAGCGCTGTCTGGAGCCGGTCAGGACGGCGATGAGTGACGCCAAGGTCACGGACAACGACATCGACGAGGTCATTCTCGTCGGCGGCTCCACCCGTATCCCGGCCGTGCAGAACCTGGTCCGCCGGATGACCGGCGGCAAGGACCCCAACATGAGCGTCAACCCCGACGAGGTGGTGGCACTGGGTGCCGCCATCCAGGCCGGCGTGCTCAAGGGAGAGGTCAAGGACGTCCTGCTGCTGGACGTCACCCCCTTGTCGCTCGGTGTCGAGACGGCCGGGGGCGTGATGACCAAGATCATCGAGCGGAACACCACCATCCCCGTCCGGCGGTCCGAGGTTTTCTCCACGGCTGAGGACAACCAGCCGGCCGTGGACATCGTGGTCCTTCAGGGCGAACGTGAACTGGCCGCCGACAACAGGGTGCTGGGCCGCTTCCGGCTGGAGAACCTGCGTCCGGCCCGGCGCGGGGAGACCCAGATCGAGGTCACCTTCGACATCGACGCCAACGGCATCCTCAAGGTCAGCGCCAAGGACCGGGACACCGGCGCCGAGCAGTCGATCACCATCAGCGAAGGCTCCAACCTCGAACCGTCCGAGGTCGAGCGGATGATCAACGAGGCCGAGAGCAACCGCGTCAGCGACCTGGCGCTGCGCGAGGCCATCGACGCCCGCAACGAACTCGACGCCGCCGCGTACCAGGTGGAGCGACGCCTGGACGACCTCGGCGACGCGGCACCGGAGCACGAGCGGGCGCGCGCCCGACTGCTCATCGACGAGGCGCGCACCGCCGTCAAGGAGGAGGCGTCGGCGGAACGGTCCCGGGACCTGGCCTCCGAACTGCAGCAGATCTACGCGGCGCTGGCCGCCCACGCCGGCGGACCGGGCGAAGCCGGCGCCCAGCCAGGCGGGGCACCCGGTCAGGGTCCCGAGGGCGGATCGCCTGGGGGCGACGACGACGTCATCGACGCCGATTTCGACAAGAGCTGAGGCGGCCACATGTCGGATCAGGAACAGAGCCGTTCCGCCGAGGACCGCCCCCCGCCCGAGCCCGACCAGACGTCGTCCGAGCGCACGCCCGGACCCCAGGATCCGTCAACGGCTCCCGAAACCGGGGAGCACGGGCGGTCGCAGGGAACCGGCAATCTTGAAGCGGAGGAGTTGGAGGACCGGTGGCGGCGAGCTCTCGCCGACGTCGACAACCTCCGCAAGCGCTACGCCCGCGAGCTTCCCCGGGAACGGGAGGCCGAGCGGTCCAAAGTGGCCGCGGCGTTCCTCCCGGTCGTCGACAACCTCGAACTGGCCCTCGCGCACGCGGGCGCCGACGATCCCGGTGCGATCGTCAGCGGGGTCCGGGCGGTACGCGACCAGGCCGTCGAAGTGCTGCGAAGCCTCGGCTACCCCCGCCACGAGGAGACCGGCGTGCCGTTCGACCCCGAGCAGCACGAGGTGGTGTCCGTGGTGGACGAACCCGACACCGCTCCGGGCACGGTCGTCCGGGTGCTGCGGCCCGGCTACGGCGAAGCCGGCCGCCAGTTGCGGCCGGCCGCGGTAGCGGTCAGCCGCAAGCAGGAGTGAGGCCGCCATGGCAGACGACTACTACGAGGTGCTGGGCATCCCCCGCACGGCCGACGCCGCCGAGATCCAGCAGGCGTTCCGCACCCTGGCCCGCCGCTACCACCCGGACGTCAACCGTGATCCGGCCGCCGAGGAGCGCTTCAAGCAGATCAACGAGGCGTACAGCGTGCTGTCCGACCCCGACACCCGGTCCCGCTACGACCGCTTCGGCCCGGACTTCCGGCAGATTCCGGAGGACTACGACGAGCGTGTCGCGGCCGGACAGGGCTTCGCCGGCGCAAGCCGCGGCGGTCCCTTCGGAGGCGCCCGCGGCCGGGCGGGCGCCCGGACCTGGACGTCGACCGGGTTCGACACCTCCGGCGTGGACTTCGAGGACCTCTTCGAAGGCATGTTCGGCGGCCGGGGCGGCGGCGCCGGGCGGGGCAGCCCGATCCCCGGCGCGGACCAGGAAGCCGAACTCGTCCTCAGTGTGGAGGAGGCCTACCGCGGCGGCCGACGGAAGATCACCCTGGGAGGGCCCGGAGGCGAACGCAGCTACGACGTCACGATCCCGGCCGGCGTCGTCGACGGGCAGCGCATCCGGCTCGCGGGGGAGGGCGGCCGGGGCCGCGGCCCGGAATCCGCCGGGGACCTGTATCTCGTGGTCCGCATCGCCCCCCATCCGCGCTACCGCCTCGTCGGGCGCGACATCCACGTCGACCTGCCGGTCACCGCCTGGGAGGCCGCGCTGGGGGCGACGGTTCCGGTCGCCGGTCCGGGCGGGACGGTCAAGGTGCATGTGCCGCCCGGTACCTCCACCGGTCGCCGGCTGCGCCTGCGCGGTGAGGGAATGCCACACCCGAAAGGTTCCCCCGGGCACCTCTACGCCGAGATCCAGGTCATGGTGCCGCCCTCGCCCAGCCCGCGCGAGCGTGAGCTGTTCGAGGAACTGGCCGCCGTCTCCTCCTTCGACCCGAGGAAGCAGACATGAGAGCCGAACGCCGTTCTCCCGCCGAAGGCACCGGACAGGCCGGCACGAGGGCCGCCTATCCCCTGGTGCGCATCTACCGGACAAGTCCCAGCCCGTATCAGCTCACCATGGCCGCAGTGGCCGGCCGAAGTGGACTGCCGCCCGAACTCGTCAGCCGTTTCGTCGCCCTCGGGCTGGTGGACGCCGAGCGTGACGCCCGAGGGCGGTTGTGGTTCCGGCCGAGCGCGCCGTCGGCCATCGCCCGGGTGCAGCGACTGCGGGACGGACTGTGCCTCAACTACGCGGCCATCGGCGTCGTCGTGGACCTGCTCGACCGCATCGAACGCCTGGAAACCGCACTGCGGCGCAGCGAAAGAGCCGCCAAGGAGCCGACGACATGGACATGAACCGCCTCACCCAGAAGTCCCAGGAAGCGCTGCAGGAAGCGCAGAGCGTCGCGGTACGGATGGGCCAGACCGAGGTCGACGGGGAGCACCTGCTGTTGGCTCTGCTCGACCAGCAGGACGGCCTGACGGCCCGATTGCTGGCGGACGCCGGCGCCGACCCGGCGGCGCTGCGCGCCGCCGTCGAGGCCGACCTCGCCAAGCGCCCGCGTACGACCGGTCCGGGCGCCACGCCCGGCCAGGTGATGGTGACCCAGCGCCTTGCTCGACTGCTGGAGACCGCGGAACAGGAGGCCAGGCGGCTCAAGGACGAGTACGTCTCCACCGAGCACCTGGTGCTCGCCCTGGTGGACGAGGGCTCGGCCACCGCCGCCGGCCGGCGCCTCGGCGAACAAGGCGTCAGCAAGGACTCCTTCCTCGCCGCCCTCACCACGGTGCGCGGGAACCAGCGGGTCACCTCCGCCAACCCCGAAGAGGCCTACGAGGCCCTGGACAAGTACGGGCGCGACCTCGTCGTCGAGGCCCGCACCGGCCGCCTCGACCCTGTCATCGGCCGGGACGCCGAGATCCGCCGGGTGATCCAGATCCTCAGTCGCAAGAGCAAGAACAACCCTGTGCTCATCGGCGAACCGGGCGTCGGCAAGACCGCTATCGTCGAGGGCCTGGCCCAGCGGATCGTCCGAGGCGACGTGCCCGAAGGGCTGCGGGACAAGACGGTGTTCTCGCTCGACATGGGATCGCTGGTAGCCGGAGCCAAATACCGCGGCGAGTTCGAGGAGCGGCTGAAAGCCGTGCTGGCCGAGGTCAAGAGCGCCGAGGGCCGGATCCTGCTCTTCGTGGACGAACTGCACACCGTCGTCGGGGCAGGCGCCGCCGAGGGCGCCATGGACGCGGGCAACATGCTCAAGCCCATGCTGGCCCGCGGCGAACTGCACATGATCGGCGCCACCACACTCGACGAATACCGCAAGCACATCGAGTCCGACGCCGCCCTGGAGCGGCGCTTCCAGACCGTGCTGGTGGACGAGCCGACCGTCGAGGACGCCATCTCCATCCTGCGCGGCATCCGGGAGCGGCTGGAGATCTTCCACGGCGTCAAGATCCAGGACAATGCGCTGGTCGCCGCTGCCACCCTCAGCCACCGCTACATCAGCGACCGCTTCCTCCCGGACAAGGCCATCGACCTGGTCGACGAGGCGTGCGCGCGGCTGCGGACCGAGATCGACTCCATGCCCGCCGAACTCGACGAGCTCACCCGCCGGGCCACCCGGTTGGAGATCGAGGAGGCCGCGCTGGAGCAGGAGACCGATCCGGCCAGCCGCGCCCGGCTGGAGGACCTGCGGCGTGAACTGGCCGACCTGCGGGGCGACGTGGACGCCAAGCACGCCCAGTGGGAGGCCGAGCGCCAGGCCATTCGGAAGGTCCAGGAACTGCGCCAGGACCTGGAGCGCGCCCGGCAGGAGGCCGAGCAGGCCGAACGCGCCTACGACCTCAACCGGGCCGCTCAGCTGCGCTACGGAACCGTGAGCGAACTGGAGCGCCGCCTGGCCGCCGAGGAGGAACAGCTCGCCGCCAAACAGGGCGAGGCCCGGCTGCTGCGCGAGGTGGTCACCGCCGACGAGATCGCCGAGATCGTCTCCGCGTGGACCGGCATCCCCGTCACCCGGCTGCAGGAGGGCGAGCGCCAGAAGCTGCTCAAGCTGGACGAGATCCTGCGTGAGCGGGTGGTCGGGCAGGACGAGGCCGTCCAGCTCGTCGCCGACGCGGTGATCCGGGCCCGCTCCGGAGTACGCGACCCGCGCCGGCCGATCGGCTCGTTCATCTTCCTCGGCCCCACCGGCGTCGGGAAGACCGAGCTGGCCAAGACGCTGGCCGCCGCGCTGTTCGACAGCGAGACCAACATGATCCGCCTCGACATGAGCGAGTACCAGGAGAGGCACACCGTCAGCCGCCTGGTCGGCGCGCCCCCCGGCTACGTCGGTTACGAGGAGGGCGGCCAGCTCACCGAGGCGGTGCGCCGCAAGCCCTACTCCGTCGTGCTCTTCGACGAGATCGAGAAGGCGCACGCCGACGTGTTCAACACCCTCCTCCAGGTGCTGGACGACGGCCGGATCACCGACGCGCAGGGCCGCACCGTCGACTTCCGCAACACCGTCGTCATCATGACCTCGAACCTGGGCTCCCAGTACCTGCTCCAGGACGCCACCCAGGCCGGCGAGATCAAGCCGGAAGCGCGGGCGATGGTGATGACCGAGCTCAACGGCCATTTCCGGCCCGAGTTCCTCAACCGCGTCGACGACATCGTCCTCTTCCACCCGCTCGGCATCGCCCAGATCGAGCGCATCGTCGATCTGCTCCTCGCCGAGCTGCGCGACCGCCTGTCCGAGCAGCGCATCACGCTCGTCCTCACCGAGCCGGCCCGACGGCTGATCGCGGCTGAGGGATACGACCCGGTCTACGGCGCCAGGCCGCTGCGCCGCTTCATCTCGCACGAGGTCGAGACCAGGATCGGCCGCGCCCTGCTCAGCGGCGAGGCACGCGAGGGCGTCACCATCCTGGTCGACGCCGATGGCGGCGAACTGTCCGTCACTCTCCAGGACGAACCCCAGGAGCCGTGATGAGTACGTCTCAAGAAGGCCGCGCCCACAGCGGCGGCCGTGGCCCCGATGGGGCCGGTACCTCGGCGCGGACGGTCAGCTGCGCCCACTGCGGCCGGACCAATCGCGTGCCCGCCGCTGCGCAGGGCAGCCCCCGTTGCGGAAACTGCCGGGCGCCGCTGCCGTGGATCGCCGAGGCAGGCGACGCCGACTTCGGGGAGATCGCCGAGCAAGCGAGCTTGCCCGTGCTCGTGGACCTCTGGGCCACCTGGTGCGGTCCCTGCCGCATGGTGAGCCCCGCCCTCGAACAGGTCGCAGAGCGCTTGGCGGGGCGGATCAAGCTCGTGAAGGTCGACATCGACAAGTCGCCCGGGCTGGCGCGGCGCTTCGAAGTCCAAGCGGTACCCACCCTGCTGATTCTCGACCAGGGCAGGCAAGTCGCCCGCCAGACCGGCGCCGCTCCGGCGAACGCACTGCGTCAGTGGGTGGACGAGTCTCTGTCGGCGTCCCATGGACCAGCCCACTCCGCCTCCAGGAGGCCGTGATGACCAGCTTTCTCGACCCGCACTTGTCGATGGTTCGGCCGGTGACGCCCAAGACGCCGCACGGTTGTGAGGACTGCCTGCGCATGGGAAGTCCATGGGTGCATCTGCGCCTGTGCCTGACCTGCGGCCACGTGGGCTGCTGCGACTCGTCGCCCATGCGCCATGCCCGTGCTCACGCGGCGACGGACGGGCACCCGATCGTCCAGTCGCTCGAGCCTGGTGAGGACTGGCGGTGGTGTTTCGTGCATGAGGCGATGGTCTGAACGCGGCCGGCCGGCCCGGGCGCCTCCTCCCAAGCCGCTGCTCCGGCCGCCCTCCGCACCGTGCTCTCCGCCTCCGCACCTGTCTCCGACGAAGGGAGTGAACCGTGCCGACCCTGACCCCGACGGCCGACGTCCACGATGCCTACCCGCGGCTGACGGACGACCAGATCGCGATGCTGAGATCCTGCGGACAGAAACGGCAGGTCTGTGAGGGGGAACAGCTCTTCCGGGCAGGCGAACGCACCGACGAGTTCTTCGTCGTCCTCACCGGCACAGTGGCCGTGGTCGAAGCCCACGACGACCTGGAGCACGTCGTTCAGTGGCACGGTCCGCGCAGCTTCCTCGGCGAACTGGGCCTGCTGGAGGGCCAGACCGCCTTCGTCAGCGCGGTGGTGAACAGGCCAGGAGAGGTACTGGCTGTGGGTTCGGCCGCACTGCGCGACCTGCTGAGCCGCGAACCCGCGCTCGGCGACGTGATCCTGCGGGCCTACCTGCTGCGCCGTACCATGCTGGCCGGCACCGGCACGGGCTTCCGCATCATCGGCTCCGCCTTCTCCGCCGACACCCGGCGGCTGCTGGAGTTCGCCGCCCGCAACCGTCTGCCGCACCGCTGGGCGGATCTGGAGAAGGACACCGAGGCCGAGGCACTGCTGAGGCGTCTCGGTGTTGCTCCCGAGGAGACCCCGATCGTCGTCTGGCACGACTACCGGGTGCTGCGCAATCCCTCCAACGCCGAACTCGCCCAGGTCATCGGGCTGCGGACCGAGAGCGCCGCGAAGGGTGTCTGCGACCTGGTGGTGGTCGGGGCGGGACCCGGTGGCCTGGCTGCAGCGGTGTACGGCGCCTCCGAGGGACTCTCCACCGTCGTCCTGGACGCCGTGGCCACCGGCGGCCAGGCCGGCACCTCCTCCCGGATCGAGAACTACCTCGGCTTCCCCGCCGGGATCTCGGGCATGGAGCTCGCCGAACGCGCCGTCGTACAGGCCGACCGGTTCGGTGCCCGGATCGACGTCCCCGCCGAGGCAACCGGCCTCGAACAAGGCGACGGGCACAGCGTGGTGCGGCTCGCCGACGGCGGCAGGGTCACCGCGACCAACGTCGTGGTGGCCACCGGTGCCCGCTACCGGCGGCTGACCGCCCCCGGCGTTGAGCGGTTCGAAGGACTCGGTGTCCACTACGCCGCCACCGTCTGGGAGGCGCGGACCTGCCGCCTGGACCCGGTGGCCGTCGTAGGCGGCGGTAACTCCGCCGGCCAGGCGGCGCTGTTCCTGGCACGCGAGTCGCCCGCCGTCCATCTTCTGGTCCGTGGCGGAGACCTGGAACACAGCATGTCCCGCTACCTGATCGACCGGATCGAGCGGCACCCCCGGATCCGTGTCCGGCTGCATACCGAAGTCCGGGAGGTGACGGGCGAGGACCGGGTCGAATCCGTCGTGGTCGAGGACAACCGCACCCGCGAGCGGCAAGTGCTGGCAGCCCGCGCCCTGTTCGTCTTCATCGGCGCACGTCCCGCCACCTCCTGGCTCGCCGGCGCCGTCACCCTGGACGGGCGCGGGTTTATTCCGACCGGGCAGGACGTGGCCCAGCTGACGGACGTCTGGGAGCCCTTGGGCCGCGCCCCGCTCGCGCTGGAGACCGGTCTGCCGGGAGTCTTCGCCGTCGGCGACGTCCGCAGCGGCTCGGTCAAGCGGGTGGCCTCCGCGGTCGGCGAGGGTGCCATGGCCGTACGCCTGGCACATGAGCACCTCGGGGAGGTGGGAGCACAGTCCGTCCGATGACCTCCGCCCACCCACTGCCATGAGAGAGGAAAATGCCATGCCCGTCATGGGAGTTCCCAAGTTCGAGCGCTTCTTCCGCGCAGCCGCCGGCCTCGACGTCAACAAGAACGACCTCAAGCGCTATAACGACTTCGTGGACGCCAAGCTCTACGACCTCTTCCTCATCGGCACTGCAGACGCCAAGGCCAACGACCGGGACATCATCGAGCCGCAGGACCTGCCGGTCACCAAAGGCCTGCAAGAGAGCATCCACGCTTTCCAGAAGCTGGAGGAGGGCATCGAACTACGGCCGCTGCTGGACCAGCTCGCCGCCCGCCCCGACCTCGGCATGGACGCCGCCGAGGACACCCAGCAGCGGCTGCCCGATCTGGCCGGCGGCCTCAGCGTCGCCCTCGCGCGCGCCCTCAAAACCATCGCCCGTGACACCCGCCGTCCCTCCACGGACCAGTGGGACGAGGCCTTCGAACTCTTCGACCTGCTGATCTGAGCGGGGGTGCCTGTGGGATCGAGGGACAGACCGCCGTGGTTGGCAGGGCTACGGCAAGGGGGAGCCCTGTGCGCGGTTCGAGCGGCGCTGACGGTTCGTCACGACGATGGGCTGTGCAGGATCATCGGTGAGCTTGTGGGTGGCGGCTGTGCGGGCTGCCGTTTCTGCCGTGTGGCGGGCCGGGTCTGATTGCCGGATGGTTACTCGGAGGGCCTGTTTGGTCTTGAGGGCGGCGAGTGCGTCCTGGAGGTGAGTCAATCCCCTGGTTTCGTAGAGACCTCTCCTATGCGGCCTGGCACCTCTGGTCGCTCTTCTTGCGTGCTGCGGTGATGGTCCGTTCGAACTCCTCCGGCGGCAGGCCGCGGCCGGGTTGCGTCCTTGGAAGTGGTGTAGCGGGGTGGGACCCGTTCCGGGGGTTTGCTCCGGCGTCCGGGTTGGTGCCCGCATGAAAAGACGGCCACCGGCTGATCTTCGAAGTGACTAAGCCTCGAAGGAGATCAGCACGATGACCGCACCCGACAGTCTGCCCCTGCACGCTCTGACCGAGGAGAACCTGGCCTCGGCGAGTCCCGATCTGCTGCGGCAGATGGTCAAGGCGTTCGCCGACGCGTTGATGTCCGCGGACGCCGACGCCGCCTGCAACGCCGCATACGGGCAAGTCAGCGAGGAACGCGTCAACCAGCGCAACGGATACCGCCCACGCGAGTGGGACACCCGCGCCGGCACGATCGAACTGGCCATCCCGAAACTGCGGTCCGGCAGCTATTTCCCGACCTGGTTGCTGGAACGCCGCCGCCGAGCCGAACAAGCCCTCATCTCCGTGGTCGCCACCGCCTACCTCCTCGGAGTCAGCACCCGCCGGGTCGAAAAGCTCGCAGAGTCCCTGGGCGTCACTCAACTGTCGAAGTCGCAGGTCAGCGCCATGGCCAAACACCTCGACGAGCAAGTCACCGCGTTCCGCAACCGGCCCCTGGACGCCGGCCCGTATGCGTTCGTGTGGGTCGACGCCCTGACCCAGAAGGTCCGCGAAGGCGGCCGGATCACAGGCGTCCACGCGCTGGTCGCGGTGGGTGTCAACGCCGACGGACACCGCGAGATCCTCGGCATCGATGTCGCCACCGCGGAGGACGGCGCGGGATGGCTGGCGTTCCTGCGCTCGCTGACCGCCCGCGGCCTGTCCGGCGTCCAGCTCGTCATCTCCGACGCCCACACCGGCCTGGTCGGCGCGATCGCAGCGGTGCTGCCCGGAGCCTCCTGGCAGCGCTGCCGCACCCACTACGCCCGCAACCTGCTCTCCCAGGTCCCGAAATCGGCCCAGCCGTGGGTGGCGACGCTGCTGCGGACGGTCTTCGAACAACCCGACGCCGAAGCTGTCCACGCCCAGAAGCGGCACGTCCTGACCGCTCTGGAGGCGAAGTTTCCCAAGGCTGCCGAGCATCTGGATGCCGCCCAGCACGACGTGCTGGCGTTCGCAGCTTTCCCGCGGGAGGCATGGCGGCAGATCTGGTCCAATAACCCGCAGGAACGGCTGAACAAGGAAATCCGGCGCCGCACCGACGTCGTCGGGATCTTCCCCGACCGCACCGCCCTGATCCGCCTGGTCGGCGCCGTCCTGGCCGAGCAGAACGACGAATGGACCGAAGCCCGCCGCTACATGAGCCGCGAACTCCTCGCCAAAGCCGGCCACCCGAACGAGTCAGACACCACCGAACCCGCCCTGCCCACCGAACTCACCGCCTAGCCTCACAACAAGATCAGACGGAGGCCGTCAATACACCACGCCAGCGGACGTGACCGCCGGCCGCGCTGTGCCTGCGCCGTGGGTTGTAGAACCCGGTGATCCAAGTGACGATCTTCAGGCGGGCCTCGGTGCGGGTGGCAAACCGGTGCCGGGGGATGTACTCGACCTTGAGCAGTGAGTTGAACGACTCCGCGGCGGCGTTGTCCAGCGCCGACCCCACCCGCCCCATGGACTGCACCACACCCAGGCGGTCACACAGAGTGTTGTACGCCTCTGACGTGTACTCACTTCCCCTGTCGCTGTGGAAGATCGTCCCGTCCCTTCGGCCGCCACGCGTCGCGGTGGCCATCTTCAACGACCCTCCGACCAGGGCTGCGTCATGATGCTCGCCCATGGCGTAGCCGATGCAACGGCGCGAGAACGCATCCAGGACCGTGGCCAGATAGATCTTGCCCTCACCGGTCTCGATCTCCGTCATGTCCCCGTACCAGAGCACGTCCGGGGCCACCGCGTCGAAACGGCGATTCACCAGGTCAGGAGCGGCTTTCCGCTTGCCCTGCCGGGTCAGCGACCGCCGCCTGGGCGGTTCGCGGCCCTGCAGACCGAGCTCGGCCATGATCTCCGCGACGGTGTTCACCGACACCTTCCAGTTCTCCGCCCACAGGTCCAAGACGATCCTCGGCGAGCCATAGGTGCCGCCGGACTCGGTGAAGAAGTGGAAGATCCGCTCCTCTAGCATCGCCCTCCTGACCTCGCGTTTCGTCGGCTCGTCGGGACGCCGGCGCCACTTGTAGAACCACGCCTCGCTCACCCCGACCACCCGGCAGGACACCCGGTGCGGGACACCATGCTCGACCCTCTGGTTACCGATGAAGGCGGCCACCGCCTCCGGAGCGTTCTCGGTCACTTCACCCAGAGGGCCATGCATCGCTTGAAGACATCACGCTCCATCTCCAGCTCACGGATCCGCTTGTTCTTCTCCCCGATCTCCCGGCGCAACCGCTCCAGCTCGGCCCGCTCGGCCTCCCGCACCCGACCGCCACCGCCACTGGCGGCTGTCGGTTGCACGGGCCGGTCCGAGGACGTCGTCCCGTTGCGCCGCCACCGAGACACCCAGCTGTGCAGCGTGCCCGGGTTGATGCCGAGCTCCTCGGCGACCTCCCCGGCCGACCTCCCGGTCTCGACCACGATGCGCACCGCGCCCTCACGGAACTCAGCGTCGTACGACGGCTTCTTCCTGGACCCCATGAATCCCAACTTCCCCTGCAATCACGGGCTCCACGCTACGAGGGGATGGTCAGCCGGGACGGGTGGGCTCGTTGCCAGAAGTCCGACAGCGACCGGTAGGGCCAGCAGGCATGAGGGAGATGCTTCGGCGGCAGAGATGACGTGTTCGTGTCGTCTCTTCGTTGGAGGTGCCGTGTGCCGTCGGTGCTGGGGCTGTTGGAAGAGCGTGAGCGTGCTGCCTGGCGGCGGGTGGAGGTCCTCCAGGCCCACGTGCGGGAGGCGGAGGCCGCGTGGGAGCGGTTGGTGATCGCTCGTGAGACGGTCGGGCAGGTTCTGGGGGAGCCGCGTGGGGACGGAAAGGCCCCGGTCACGGCTGCCGACGTCGGGTCGGTGCCGGTCGCTGGTGCGGTGCCCGGGTCGGTGGTGCCGGTGTGGCGGGACGGACTCGTAGACGCCATCCCACGCAGGGAAGTCTGCGGGCATCGCCCGCCAGGTGGTACCGCCCGCGACCAGGTAGCGGACCGTGTCGACCATCTGCCGGTGGCAGTAGCCCTCCGGCTGCCCGCCCCTGCCCTCCATCCAGCCGGGCACCGGCAGCAGATCCCGCACGGCGGCCCACTCGCAGTCCGTCATGTCCGACGGATACCGCGGCTCCCGGTCCGGGCGATCATTGGCGATCCCGAAACGGTGCGCGAGGCAGTCACACGACCGGGTGAGCGAGCTGGACCCGACCCAGGCGAAGGCGTACAACAGCGGCAACAGGCCTCCTGGCGTGCTCGTTGGTCTCGACAACCCTGAGATGCACCGGAGGCTCAGTCCTCTCAGTCCTCATACACGTTCCCACCGAAGATCACCCGACCGGGAAGCCACACTCGAACCCACGCTCACCATGAGCGATAAAGCAACGGCTTCTCAGAGCTCGCAACACGACCATGATCTGGTCCTCGTGAGACGGTCCGTGACGAGGCTCCGGCCACCAGACCTGTCGAGGCCGATGATTCCCGGCCCGTGCAAGAGTCTGTCTTTCGACAGCAATCTTCTGGAAGGCGGCCTCATGACGACCCTGCACGATTTGCTCGAAGCCCACGTCGGGGCCGGCGCGCTGCCGGGAGCGGTTGGCCTCGTGGCCCGGGGTGACCAGGTCGAGGTGGCGGCCGTCGGCGCGCAGGACGCCGACGACGGCGCCCCGATGGCGAGGGACTCCATCTTCCGGGTCGCCTCGATCACCAAGTCCGTCACCGCCGCCGCACTGCTGATCCTCGTGGAGGAGGGCAGGATCGCACTGAACGACCCGATCGACATGTGGCTGCCGGAGCTAGGGAAGCCGGTCGTCGTACGCACGCCGGCGAGCCCGGTGGACGACGTGGTGCCGGCCGACCGGCCCATCACCGTATTCGACCTGCTGGCCTCCCAGGCCGGGTACGGATTCCCCTCCGACTTCACACTGCCGGCAGTGCAGGAGTTGTTCACGGTGCAAAAAGACGGCCGGGTGCCGAGCAACTTCCCGCCGGCCGACGAGTGGATGGCGGCGCTCGGCCGCATCCCGCTGCTGTACCAACCGGGTGCTGCCTGGCTGTACGACACCTGCTCCGTCCTGCAGGGGGTGTTGATTTCGCGGATCACCGGACAGCCGCTGCCGGAGTTTCTGGCGGAGCGGATCTTCGGGCCGCTGGGCATGGTGGACACCGGTTTCGAGGTGCCGGCCGCCAAGCGGGGCCGGTTCACCAGCTTCTACAGGCCCGGCGACGACGGCAGCCTGGAGCTCGCAGACGCCCCGGACGGAGAGTGGAGCATCCTGCCCGCGCTACCGCTCGGCAATGGCGGGCTGGCCTCTACCGCTGATGACTGGCTGGCTTTCAGCCGGATGTTGCTGGCTGGCGGGGTGGCGGCCGACGGCTCCCGGGTGCTGTCGGCCGAGTCCGTGCGCATGATGACCACCGACCATACGAATCGGGCGCAGCGCGACATCGGCCAGCTGTTCCTGGAGGGCCAGGGCTGGGGCTTCGGCGGTTCGGTTGACATCGAGCGGACCAACCCGTGGAATACGCCCGGCCGTTACGGCTGGGTCGGCGGCACAGGCACAGCGGCGCACGTCATCCCGGCCACGGGCGCGGTCACCATCCTCCTGACTCAGGTGGCAGCGATGAGCCCCGTGCCGGCACCGGTCATCAGCGAGTTCTGGCGGTACGCGGCGAACGCCTGACGCACGCATCTCACGCCGTAGCCTCGTGGTGGGCCCAACCGACCGGGTGGCGGCCGCGGTTGGATGGCCCTCACCACCGGCCAGCCGGTGACCGCAACCCGCGGGTACCTGCACACCCTCGTCCTGCCGTCCCAGGTACCTGGAGCTGGACACGCGTCCACCCGTGCCAGGGCGGAGCAGGCGGTCTACGCCTGGACGTCGATCCCCGACCGGGCGGAGGCCCACCGACTCGGGATGGAGCTGTTGGCCGCTCTGCTCCGCACCGTGGGGCAGCACGACAAGCTCGCCCGCCATGTCTCCAGACGGCTGACGAAGCTGCAGGCCGGCGGCTGAAGGCTCCACTTCCGGTACCGCTACAGTGCCGCTCGCAGTGGGCGGCCATGTACGGGGCGGTCCGTATGGCCCGAGGGCCGGAGGTGGGGGCTACAGCATGAAGATGCGCACGCTCGTATCACGTCTTGTTGTGGCTGCGGCCCTGGTGGGGGCGGCGGGCTGCTCTGCCGGCCCCGGCGCTGGGTCGCACGCCGCGTCGCCGTCGCCGGTTCCCTGGTCGGCCTCCCCGGTGGTAACAACCGCGTCCGCGGACCGTGCCCGGCTGACAGCGCTGATGCGCCGGGTCGCGGCATGGACCGACGACTACCACTCGGTGATCGCCACCGAGTACGTAGACCACGACGGTCGCAGGGTCCGCTTCGACGGCCTGTTCGCTTGGGGGGAGCGGCCGGCCATGGACGTGAAGTCACCCACGGCGCAACTGGGCCTTCAGCACTTGAACTCCGCAGACAAGACCGAAGTACTGCTGACGGGCGACTCCTTCTACTACAGCGTCGATCCGCGGACCAGCGGCCCGCTCAAGGGCAAGCACTGGATGCGCGCGCCCTTGCCACAGGTCAACGGCGGCCCAGCCACTCATGGACTGCAGGCCAACCCCGAGTACGGTGTGTGGATGCTCGCCGACGCAACGGGCTGGACGGATCTGGGCGCGGAAAACCTCGACGACACCGTCGGCCGTCACTACCAGGGCGCTGTCACCCTCACCGCACTGACCGCGGACAAGCGCCTGGCCCAGGCAGCCGGCAACGCACTGCCCACCCTGCTCGCGGGAGCCGACAGCGCCGAACTCGACGTGTGGGTCGACGCCCACGGGAAACCCTTGTGGTGGTTCGCCAAGATGGGCAGCACCACCTCCTTCGCCGTCGACCTCTTCCACTTCCTCGGCGGAGCAGGCGTCCCGGCGCCCCCAGTGTGGGACACCGTGGATTCGGCGGCAGTCGCTGCGCATCCCACGAGCATCTGAAGACATCTGCTGAGGTGCTGATGCAACGGTCCCAGCATGTCGGCGCCAGCCGGCCGGTAGTGCCTCGTAGCCCCGGACCGGGCATACGAGGCGTTACCACGGTGGTGACGGATCAGCCGTGGTGACCGCCGTGGTGAGAGTGCAGCAAACCAAAGCGACCTCAGCCGACCGTCACCGCTCCCGGGAGGCCCCGTCACCACCCCAGCAAACCTCAGCATCCGCGCAGCCCATAGTTCGCATCGAGGGGGGCCGGTGCCGTGGTGGTCGGAGGGGGACCAGGTGACCGCCGCCACCCCCCCCGCCGCCGCGGCGGCGACACCCGCACCGACCAGCAGGAGGGTGCGGCGGCTGAGCCCGGCGGGCACGCTGGGCGAGTCAACGGGCGCTGGGCGGTCCCGGGTCCCGGATGGGGCGTCGGGTGCATGCGGGGGTAGGGGCGGGGCTGGGGGAGCGGGCGTGGAGGAGCCCTCCGCGGGTCCGGAGGCCGGTCGCGCGGCGGTGAGCGTGTCCAGCTCGGGTGTCGGGGCGAGGCGCGTGGACTCGGCTCCCGGGGATTCGGCCGGCCGTATCACCAACGTCGCTGGGTGCGCGGGAGACTCACCAATGGTCTCCCGAAGGGAGCGCAGTGTCTCGGCCGCGCCCGGCCGCTCGATCGGGGCCTTGGCGAGCAACCTGTCAACCAGGTCGCCGAGTTGCTCGGGAATCTGCATTGCCTGCCCTGGCAGACGCGGCGGTTGGACGCCCAGGTGCTGGTGCATCCAGGCCGCCGCCGTCGGGCCCGGGAACGGCGGACCCCCGGTCAAGAGGGTGAACAGGGTTGCCCCGAAGGCATACATGTCGGCCGCCGGCGTGACCGGGCCGCCGCGCCACTGCTCCGGCGGCATGTAGGGGGCCGAGCCCAGCACCACCCCGCTCGGGTGAGTAACGTGGTCGCCTCGGCGTAGCTGGCGATGCCGAAGTCCAGGATCTTCGCGCCGCCGTCGGTGAGCAGCATCAAGTTGGCCGGCTTGATGTCCCGATGCACCACCCCTCTGCCGTGCGCGTGCGCCAGCGCGGCGGCGATCGGCGTCATCGCCTCGACGGCCTTTGACGCCGGTAGCCCGCGCGGGAGCCCGTCCAACAACTCGGCGAGGGTCCGCCCGTCCAGGAACTTGGAGGACGCCGCCGGTCTGCCGGGGGACACTGATGCGGTGAGGCCAAGGCGAGCGGCCAGCACTTGACGCGCCGGCTCCCCGACGCGGTGTTGACGGCCGCTCGCGCGAGCCGATCGCGTGCCGAACACTGCGGCTGATGCTCGCGCCTGGCAGCGTCGCCACTCGCCCCGGCACACAGATCGGTCCGGCGATCGATGCCACTTCACCTCCGACGATGCCGCGACGGGACCCACCGGCATGGTCGTCCCGTGCAGGCGCTGGGCGCTGGTGAAAGGGTTCTGTAAGCACGCGATCCCGAGACTTCCCGCAGACACCGAATCTGCCGTCTGGGGACTCATGCCGTGAACGCCATCACCCGTCTCTGTCTGAACCACAAGCTCTTCGTCGTCCTGGCCTGGCTGGCACTGACCGTGCTGGGCGGCCTGACGGTGGGCCATGCCACCGGTCGCCTCTCGCACACCTTCGCCACACCCGCCACCGCCGGCTACGACGCCAACCATCACCTGCTCCAACGCTTCGGCGTCGACGGCAACGAGCAGCCGACACTGGGCGTCCTCACCCTCCCCGCAGGCAAGGGCATGGACACCCTCGCCGGGCAGGAGATGGCCGCCCGCACCTTCGCAGCCGCCAACAAGGCCGGCCATCTGGCCGTGGCGGACTGGGCGAACACGCATGACTCCACGTTGGTGTCCGCCGACAAACGGACCACGTGGGCCGTGTTCGACATGCCCAATCCCGACACTCCGCCCGGAGCGGGAGTGATGGACCGCATCGAACCCGCCCTCAAGGCGGCGGCGCCCGCAGGCGTCACCGTCTCCGTGACCGGTTTCGAGCAGATCCAGTCCACCGGCCAAGGCTCGGGAGGCGGAGGCCCCAGCGTTCTGGTGGAGACGCTCATCGGAGCCGCCGGCGCTCTGGCAGTGCTGCTGTTCGTCTACGGCTCGGCCCTGGCCATCGTGCCGCTGCTGATCGCCATTCCCGCGATCTTGACGACGTTCCTGCTCATCCTGGGCGTCACCTACGCCATGGACGTGAGCTTCCTGGTGGAATACCTGGTCGCCGTGATGGGGCTCGGCGTAGCCGTCGACTACTCACTGCTGCTCATCACCCGCTGGCGTGAGGAACGCGAAGCAGGGCGCAGCAACGAAGAGGCGATCCTCGCGGCCAGCCCGACCGCCGGACGCGCGGTCGTGCTCAGCGGACTGACCGTCGCTGCCGGACTGCTGTCGCTGGTCATCCTCCCGGTGCCATTCCTGCGCAGCGTCGGTGTCGGCGGCATGCTCATCCCGATGGTGGCCATCGCCTCCGCGGTCACCTTGCTGCCCGTGATCCTCGCCGGGTGGGGGCTGGCGATGGACAAGCACCGCATCCGCAAGGGATCGACGACGTACAGCGCCGGGTGGGAGCGGTGGGCTGGTGCCATCGTGCGGCACCGCTGGGTAGCCGGAGGCCTCGGCCTGCTCGTCGTGGTGTGCCTGGCGGTCCCGGCCCTGTCCATGAACACCGGTCAGCCGCGGGCGGACTCCCTCGGCGGCCAGAGTCAGGCCGCTGCGACTCTGCACGGCCTGGAGAGGCAGGGAGTGCCCAGCGCGGTGGTCTTCCCGGTACAGATGCTGGTCCACGGTGGCCCGAGCGCCGTGCGAGACGTCGTGCGGATCACCCGCCAGACGCCAGGCATCCACGCGGTCCTCGCCCCCTCGACCCCGGCGTTCCGCAGCGGCAACGATGCGCTGATCACCGCCATCCCCGACCACGAGGGCAGCACGGCGGCCGGCAGGGCCACCGTGGCGCGCGTACGCGCCGCGCTCGCCGGCGTCCCCGGAGGAGTGGAGGTCGGCGGGAACACCGCTCAAAACGTCGACTTCAACCGGGCCGTGTACGGCAACTTCCCCCTGATGCTGGCGGTGATCTCACTGCTCGCCCTGCTCCTGCTGGCACGCGAATTCCGCTCGCTGACGCTGGCCATCAAGGCAGTGGTGGTCAACCTGGTCTCCCTCGGAGCCTCGTTCGGGTTCCTCGTACTGTTCTGGCAACACGGGTTCGGCTCGCAGGCTGTCTACGGGGTGGCGGCGACGGGCTCGATCCGCAACTGGATCCCGATCATCACCTTCGCGTTCCTGTTCGGGCTGTCCATGGACTACGAGGTGTTCATCCTGGCCCGGATGCGCGAGGAGTACGACCGCACCGGCTCCACCCAGCAGGCGATCGTGGGCGCCCTCGCCCGAACCGGTCGACTGGTCACGTGCGCCGCGGTGATCCTCGCGATCTCGTTTGCGTCCCTGTCCAGCGCCCCCGACGTGGTCGTGGAGATGATCGCCACGGGGCTGGGCGTCGGTATCTTCGTCGACGCCGTCGTCGTCCGTACCCTGCTGGTGCCAGCCCTGGTGGCGATCATGGGCGACTGGAACTGGTGGCTGCCCGCCGCCCTCGCACGGCTGCTGCGGGTCGGCCGCTCGACCGGCGAAGATGAACGGCCCGCACCGGTCCGGGCACCGGTGGGCAGCTGAGCGGCGGAGGAACCCGCAGGGCGCAGGAGGATGCTGAACGGATGCGCGTGCTGATGATCGAGGACGACCGCGACCTCGCCGAGTCCCTGTCGTGGGGGCTCAAGGCGGAGGGCTACGTCGTGGACGTGGCGGACAACGGAGTGGACGGGCTGTGGAAGGCCCGCGAGACCACCCCCGACGTGATCATCCTGGACGTGATGCTTCCGGCCATGGACGGGTACCAGGTCTGCCGCACCCTGCGAGGCCAGGGACTGTGGATGCCGATCTTGATGCTCACTGCCATGGACCAGGACCTGGACCACGCCGAAGGGCTGGACAGCGGCGCGGACGGCTACCTGGCCAAACCGTTCTCCTATCCGGTGCTACTGGCGCACCTGCGATCCCTGACCCGCCGCGGCCTGGGAGCACGGCCGGCGGTCCTCTCGGCCGCCGGCCTCGTGCTGGATCCCGCCAGCCGCGCCGTGACCCGAGACGGGCGAGACCTGGGCCTGACACCTCGGGAGGTGTCCGTGCTGGAACATCTGCTGCGCTGCAAGGGCCGCGTGGTGTCCAAGTCCGAGTTGCTGGAGCGCTGCTGGGACGTCAACTTCGACGGAGGCCCTTCCGTGGTCGAGGTGCACGTGCACCGACTGCGGCGAAAGATCGAGAATCCCGGCGGACTGCCCGTGATCGAGACGGTCCGCGGCGGCGGCTACGTGGTCCGAGAGGACCGGCCGTGAACGGCCCGCGCACCGGCCACCGGATCGGGCTGCGCACTGTGCGCACTAGGGTCACCGCCGTCGCGGGGCTCGCCCTGACGATCGCCGTGACCCTGGGCCTGGTGATCCTCTACCTGCTGCAGACGGAGTCCGCCCAGCGGACCGTCGACGACCAGCTTCGGACCTATGCCGCGCAGGTCGCGCAGTCTGGGCAGGGCGGCACGTGGCCCCACCCGCTTCGGGGGTCCGCCCTCGACGCCAGCGCGCAGGCCCAGGTGATCGCCTCCGACGGCACCGTCCTCGCGTCGACACCGCCACTGGCCGGCAAAGGCCCGGTCTACACCCTGCCCGCCGGCGCCGCTGCCCCGCTGCGACAGCCGGCGGCCGACGCCATTGTCAGTGGTGACGCCCGCGCCATCGGGACGCGAGCAGTCGTGCACGGCACGAGCGTGACGATCATCGCCGTCACCAGCACCGAACTGCTCAGCAAGATCAATGAGACGTTCGCCCGCCTGCTCCTGGTCGGCGTGCCCGGCATCCTCCTGCTGGCCTGCAGTACCGTCTGGCTGGTGGTCGGCCGCGCGCTGCGTCCGGTGGAGGGCATCCGCCGCACCGTGACCACCATCAGCGCAGCGGACTTGGCACGACGCGTTCCCGACCCCGGCACCCGCGACGAGGTGGGCGACCTGGCCCGCACAATGAACGACATGCTCGGCCGGCTCGAGGACTCCTCCGCGCGTCAGCGCAGGTTCGTCGCCGATGCCTCACACGAACTGCGCAGCCCGCTGGCGGCGCTCCGTACGACTCTGGAAGTCGGCCTCGCCCACGAACACGTCGCCCCGTGGCCGGACATCGCCCGGCGGGCGGTGCGCCAATCACAGCGTCTGGAAACCCTCGCGGAGGAACTGCTGGCCCTCGCCCGCGGCGACGACCGGCAGCCTGCCCGGCGGCTTCCCGTGGACCTCGGCGAACTGGTCGACGACGCACGAACGCACACACCGGACTTCGGGATCGCGATCACGGTGGATCCCGCATCGAGCGCATCAGTGGTCGTCGGTGACCCGGAAGACCTCAGCCGCCTGCTGCGCAACATCCTTGGCAACGCCGTCCGGTATGCCCGCCACGGCGTCGTCATCCGCATCGCCGAGACTCCCGACGACCTGGTGCGGATCGAGATCGAGGACGACGGACCCGGAGTCCCCGAAGAAGACCGCGAGCGTGTCTTCGACCGGTTCGTGCGCCTGGACACCAGCCGCAGCCGCAGCCGCAGCCGCGACAGCGGTTCGAGCGGACTCGGGTTGCCCATCGCCAGGGCGATCGCGACGCAACACGGCGGGACGGTGATTCTCGACCAGGCGACGGGCGGCGGCGCGCTGGCCGTGGTCACCTTGCCGCGTTCACCCACCGCAGGGCAGCAGCAGCGTGAACACGGTGGGGGAGGAACCGGCAAGGGAGAGCCTGCCGCCGGAGGCCTCGGCCAGATCCCGGGCCAGTGACAGGCCGATTCCGGCGCCGCCCCAGCCCGTCACCCCCCGGTCGAACAGCCTGGCCGGCGGGAAGGTCGTCCGCCCTTCGTCGGCCACGTCGAATGCGAGCGCGCCACTGGCCTCCCGCACGGTCACGTCCACGCGCCCGCTGCCGTGAACGCGGGCGTTGTCCAGCAGCACGTCGAGGACCTGGCCGACAGCGCGGCCGGGCAGCGGCAGGTCCTCCACGCCGGGAGTGAGACGTACGGCGAGACGGCGCTGCTCCTGGGCGAACACGCCGTGCCAGCGGGTTTCGACGCGATCGAGCAGAATGGCGGCCGGCCGAGTGGTGCTCCCGGCCTTTCCCCCGCCGCTCTCGGCTTCGGCCAGGCGCAGGACTTCGTCGATCGTGTGGTGCAGGTGTCCACTCTTCGGCAGGGCTTCCTCGATCGCCGCACGCAGGCCGACATCCGGCGTGGTGAGCGCGCTCTCCAGGCCGCGTTGCAGTCCGGCCAGCGGTGTCCGCAACCGGTGGGAGGTATTCGCCGTGAAGTGCCGCTCGTGTTGTAGGAGACGTGCCAGCTCAGCGACCAGGACGTTCTGGGTGCGGGCCACCTGATCGAGCTCGGCTGTATGGCTGCTCGCCGCCCGGGCGGTCAAGTCGCCGTCGGCGATGTCCTGGCAGACCGAGGAGAGTCATCGTGTCGTGCTGCGGCCCCATGGCCTGATGGCCGGCGTCGTGGCAGCCGCTCCAGTCCGCGCGCAGGTCGCGGGGTACGCTCATCACCGTCGCGTTGGAGCGGTCGGCGGATATGTGGACCACCATCTCCACGTCCGCCCGCTCGCCCGCCGGCTTGCTTGCAGGCACCGCCGAGCTTGCAGTACGCGGAGCTGGTGCGGCCGTCGGATCCGATGACCAGGATGTTGACGGGCGTGCGCCCGAAGGCGTCCGGCCTCTCGTGGCCGGCGCCGTCCTTGCCGTTCGCCGACAGGTCGTCGGACTTGATGTTGCCGTTGAGCTTCCAGTAGGCGTAGGCGGCCGCGCCGCCCGTCGCGAGCAGTACGAAGCCCATGGTCAAGCCGGTGATCTTCAACGCCCCCCCGGCCGCGCCGCTTCCCCCCGCCGCGGGCCGCCCCGCGCGCCGGAACGGCGCCGCCCGGTGCGGTGGCCCTGGTGACGGTGGGTGGGCTCGCTCAAGGTCGTCTCCCCTGCGACGTCGGTCCCAGCTCCCGCCGGGATGGCCGAGTCGGCCGTTCTTGCAGACCGTTCAAACCCTCGATGGACGGCGTTGTCGGCGGACATGAGCTGAGCCGGTTTGGACTGGAGCGAGCGGCGGTGGCTGTTCGTGGAGGGGCCCTCGCGTGCGGGTCAGCGAGGTGTGCCGTGGGGTCGTGGAGGACCTGGCCGGTCCTTCGGCAGCAGGACACACAGAGCGCCCGGCCGGATGCTGCATTCGACGGGAAGAGGCAGTCGTACGGCTTCGCCGTCGATGCCTGCGTCCAGCTGCTCGGCGTCACCGTGCAGCGTGATGTCGGATGCCGACCATACGACTGCCCCTTGACCTGGAGGGGGAGGACCGTGTTGGTGCCGGCGCAGTTGGTCGCGCAGGTGACGCAGAAGGTCCGGGGGCGCCTGTGCCGGGCGTTTGAGGACGATGCCCCCGAGCCTGCCTGTGGTGAGCGACGGGCGGTATCCGGGCCGGCGGGGCGGGGCGAGGTCGTAGGGATTGTTGGAGACGAGCACCACCTGAGGAGATTCGACGGTCCCCCACGGAGTGTTCACACGGGCCTCGAGCCACTGCTCGCCCTTGAGGTAGCCCGGGGCGACCGCGGCGAAGGCACCCGGCTTGTCCTCCCGGTAGCCGGGTTCCAGCAGGGCGTCGGCGTACATTCCGAAGGACACGTTGTTCACGAAGACCCGTGGGCCGACCGCGCCCAGGTCCACTCGGACCGGTTCGCCGTCGGCAAGGGCACCGAGCGCCAGGCCCGGATCGCGGACATCCAGGCCCAGGTCGCGGGCGAAGTGGTTGCGTGTGCCCGCCGGTACCACAAGAAGCGACCGGTCCGTGGCGGCGGCGACCGCGGCGACCGCTGAAACGGTGCCGTCGCCGCCCGCAACTCCCAGCACCCTGGCTCCCGCGCGCACAGCGTCCCTGGCCAGGGATGCCGCGTCCTGCTCCGCGCTGGTCATCCAGACCTGTGCTCCCGTGTCCTCGGCCCGCTGGACCACGTGGTAACGAGCGCACTTGCTGCCTCCGGAGCGCGGGTTCGCCACGATCACCACCTCACCGCACGCCCGCATGCTGGACATCACCGCACATCCTTTCGCCGCTGACTGGTCACTGGCCCGCCGCGAACCGAAGGACCGGGGCCCCAGGTCCGTGTTCTGCGCACCAACGAGTGCTGACCGTTGCCCGCGCGCACTGCGCCCGGCTGCGGCAGCCGGGGCCCGGATCAGTGCTGGGGATGCGGCTGGGAGTGGAACCGCGAGCGGCGCTCACGGGCGGTGCCGAGTTCAAGGCGGCCGATGTCGAGGCGCATCCTGACGGCGTAGAACACCTCGACCACCCCCAGGACCACCGCGATGACGCCCACGGTCAGGGTGAGCGCGGCGATCGAGGTGAAAGGCGAGACGATCAGCGCGATGCCCGCCAGAGTTCCGACGATCCCCCAGAAGAACATCCAGCCGCGCGCGGGCATCCCCGGGGCGGAGGCCGCTGTGACTGTCAGCATGACGCCGCGCAGCAGCCAGCCAAAGCCGATCCACAGGGCGAGCAGCAGAATCGACTCCAGGGTGCCCCGGAAGCAGATCAAGCCGAGCACGATCGACAGCGCCCCGACGAGGAAATGCAGCGCCCGCAAATGACCGGGAACGTGCGAACCGAACGCGGCAGCCAACTGGAAGACACCAGCGATCAGGAGGTAAATGCCGAAGAGCACACCGACTACCCGCAGCGTGGCGCCAGGCCAGGCCAGGGCCACGATGCCCAGGGCGATCGCGGCCAGACCCGTGGTGAGAACGATCTGCCAGCCCCGGTTCGCCACGAACGTCAAGCTGTCGTTGATCGAGTCGTGCTGTGGCTCGGTCCCGTGCGAGCGCGGGGGGCCGGTGCCGGAAGTGGAATCGGAGGGAGATGTCATCGCATCCCATCCTTCCCACAGCGTGGTCAGCAGCCCCCTTCACTTCCATCGTCACCCCGGCCAGCCGTGACCGCTCGGCGAGGTCCTCGGTCTGCAGGAGGTACCACCACGATGTGTCGGCCTCGCGGCGCCGGCCCTTGACGACGGCGTAGAGCTGCACCTGGTTCGATTCCCCGCTCGATTCGCGGTGCCACAGCCCCCGCCGCTGCACTCGCTCGAATGCGACGGGCTGGTCAGCCGGACCGTTTAACCAGAGGTACCGCCGCGCGTGGGGTACGAACTGACCGCGCTCGGCCAGAGGCTGCGGGAACCGCTGAAGGCGCTCACGGAGTGGTCGGTGCAGTCGGCGCGGAAGGATGCGGGCGGTCCCGCTTCCGGCGCCGGGCCGATGGCTGTTGGTCAGGGTGTCATCGGGCGCGGGGCGCCTGCCGGTCCGTCGTGGGCTGTGCCGGCGGGCTCGGTGTGTGCGAGTGAGGCGAGGAGCCGGAGTTTCTCGTCGCTGTCGCTGTCCTTGTCGGGGTAGTAGACGACGAGGATGACGTCGTCGACGGGGAGTTTGTCGCGGTGGAGGCGCAGTTCACCGACGACGGGGTGCTGGACCGTGGCCGTGCCTCCGTCGAGGCCGCGGACGTCGTGGCGGGCCCACAGGGTACGGAACCGCTGGCTGGACAGGGCGAGTTCTCCGACGAGCTCGACGAATCGGGGGTCGTCGGTGTCGTCCCCGACGGTGGTGCGAAGGGCGGCGACGAAATCGGCGGTGGCGTTCTCCCAGTCCTGGTGGAAGGCGCGTTCCTCGGGATCGAGGAGGAGAGAACGCAGCCGGTTCTGGCCGGGTCGCAGGCGGGGGGAGAGCGCGACGGCCATGGGGTTGGAGGCCAGGACATCGAACGCGCGCCCTTCGACGAACGCGGGGATCTGCAGGTGGGCGAGCAGCTCGTGCACCCGTGCCGGTACCTGCTCGGGCCTCTTGCGGCGCGGCGCCCTGGGGCGTACCGACGCGAGGCCGAGCAGATACGTCCGTTCGACGTCGTCGAGCTGCAGGACGCGCGCGAGTGATTCGAGGACCTGCGGTGAGGGGTTCTTGTCGCGGCCGCGCTCCAGGCGCAGGTAGTAGTCGGGACTGATCCCGGCGAGCAGGGCGACCTCCTCACGGCGCAGGCCGGGCACGCGGCGCCTGCCGCCGGGCGGGATTCCTGCCTGCTCCGGGGAGACCAGCTCACGCCGGGCCCGTAGGTAGCTGCCGAGCGGGTTGCCGGATTCCTCGTCCTTCATACCCACACCGTAATGCGGTGCGCGTGTCTCACAGGGGGCCCTGCCAGGACCAGGGAAGACGGGGGCACTCCTACACCCGGCGGATGCCGTCAAGACTGCAATAGCACCGTTGTGAAGGAGACAGCGAGCATCACTGTCTGCGCCGCGGGTCGAAACGCCGACGGCGCCCTGAACTGAAGGGAACACCTCCATGGACCTCTCCAACCGCACCGTTCTCATCGTCGGCGGAACCTCGGGCATCGGGCGAGAGCTGGCTCGGCGCTTCGCCGCGGCGGGGAGCACGGTGGCCGTGGGCGGCCGCAGCCCGCAGGCACTCGCGGAACTCGCCGAAGAAGGCTTCGGCACGTTCAGCGTCGACGTCACCGACAGCGCCTCCGTCGCATCCGCCCGTGACGCCGCGCTCGCCCGGTACCCCGAACTGGACACCGTGGTGACGATGTCGGGCGTCATGCTCCTGGAGGACCTGCGCGACCCCGCGCACTTCGAGACGGCGGCGACGACGATCGACACCAACCTGCTCGGCACCATCCGGGTCGTCGACGCCTTCACCCCGCACCTGGTCCAGCGGGGTGCCGGCACCTTCGTCACCGTCACCTCCGGCATCGCCTTCCTGCCCTTCCCGCCCATGCCCAGCTACGCCGCATCGAAGGCCGCGGTGCACGCCTACTCCGAGGCGCTGCGCGCGCAGCTCGACGGCACCGGTGTGGACGTCGCCGAGCTCGTCCCCCCGGCCGTCGCCACGGCGGGCCAGGAAAAGGTGAACCCGCACGCGCTGCCCCTCGACGACTTCGCCACCGAGGTCATGCACCTGCTCTCGCAGGACCCCACCCCCCACGAGATCCTTGTGAAGGGCGTTCTCGTGCACCGCTGGGCCGAGCGCGAGGGCACCTACGACGACCTCGTCGCGCAGCGTTCCAAGGCCCTGGCCATGCTCCCCAGCCGCCGAGGCTGACACCCCCCGATCGCCGCCCTCCTCGCCCGCCTCTGGCCCGCACGGTGCGGGCGCTGCGGCGCGGTGAGGGTGACGACCTGCCAGCGGGAGGCGGATATACGCAAAGGCAGAGTAGTCCAGACATAATGGACCAATTCTGTGCCAACCGGTCACGGCAGTGCCCGGGCGCTCACGGGCGGCCGAGCGCCGAAAGGAGACTCCTCATGGCGGACGTCAAGGTCGGGCTGTACGTGTACGTGGAGGCCAAGCCCGGCAAGGAGGAAGAGGTCGCCGACTTTCTCCGCAAGGGCCTTGACATCGTGCAGGAGGAGCCCGACACCGTCGCCTGGTTCGCCGTGCGCCTGAGTGCGACCGCCTTCGCGATCTTCGACGTCTTCCCCACCGATACCGCACGTCAGACCCACCTCAACGGCCGGCTGGGCAAGGCTCTGATGGAACGAGCCGGCGATCTGTTCGCCCAGCCGCCTTCCGTCGAGCGACTCGACGTTCTCGCCCACAAGCTTCCCTGAAGACCGGATGCGGCTGGTCGGCCCGGCGCGGCCGCCTCCGCTCTCGATGCCCGTCTCGGTGCCCGTCGCCGGCGGTGGGGAGCCACCGCGTGCGCCCTGGCCGCCGTATGTCGTACGGCACATCGACCGCGGCCCTCAGGCATGGGCCGGGGCGGCAAGGCAGGAGACACGGGCGGTGAAGGGCAGCAAGCACGTCGGCGTGCGGGGCACGGCCCGGCTGCTGGCGGTCTGCGCCGTCCTGGCCGGCCTGTTCCTGATGCACGGCTCTCCGGCCTCCGCCGCCGACGGCTGTCACGGCGGCCTCTCCGCATCCATGGCGTCTCCCATGTCCCCGGGAATCGATCCCAGTTCTACGCGGACCGCGATGACGGCCGGCGGCCATGGAGCGATGACGCTTGCCGGCAGTAGGCAGGCGGTACGAGTCGGGGCCATGTCGACGGACCACGGCATGACGTGTCTGTCCACCCCCGCCCACGGCCGCCCCGCACTGCCGCATCGGACGCTGACGATGGTCGTCGCAGCCCTGGTGCCGGCTGGACCTGCCGGACGCGTGCTGATCCGTGGCAGGGAGAGGCGGCGCGGGCCACCGCCACCAGGCGGGCGCGGCCTCCTTCTCCGGGTGAGCGTCGCGAGGACCTGATCGGGGCTGTGCCGCACCGGCCTAGTTACGAGGCCGTGGGGCCGCGCGGCAATAGCGGTGCCGCTCGCGATCATCGCGGTGATCAGCGTCGTGGACATGATGTCCTCGACGTCCGTTCATCTCGGCCCGCTCGTCGCGCTGGCTCCGGCGGTGACCGCCGCCTTCGCGGGGCCGCAGATGACCGCGTTCGTGGGGCTCGTGGCGATCGCCGCCGATCGGGACGAGCCCGCCGAACTGATCAACTGCGGGCACCCGCCGCCCTTGCTGATCCGCCGGAACCACGTCTGACCACGTCTCCACCGACCGACTTCTACCCGCTGGGCGAGCGGCTGCGTTCCTTCTCGGGGTCCACCCCCGACGCCCTGCTGCGGGGGATTCAAGGCGACCTGTTCAGCCATGTGGCAGGGAACCAGCCGACGACGTCGCCCTTCTGGCGATCCAGCGCCTCCCGGCAACGAAGTAGTCGTTGGGCCAGGGCCGAACACGCGCTGCACGGCTGGTGATTGTCGGTCACTATGGTGCGTGTCAGCGTGTCGGCAAGAGCTGAGGGAAGGCCCGTGGACGTGACGCTGGAGGTCGAGGGACACCGCGCGGCGGATGAACTGCGGTCCCTGCGGGAGTGGTTGCTCAACGAGGACGGGTTACGCGGCAGAGTCCGGTTGGTGGACGGGCCCGTCGTGCCCGGCACGCTCGGCGCGGGGGTGGAGGCGCTGGCGGTCGCCCTTGCGCCTGGCGGCATCGCGACGGCCGTTGCGAGTGTCCTGATCGCCTGGATCCGGCACCGCACGAGTGATGTCACGCTGAAAGTCACCAGGCCGGACGGCACGTCGTACGAGCTGACGGCCACCGACGTACCGGACTTCGGGACAGCCGCAGTTGCCGACCTTGCCGCGCAACTGTCCGCAAGCGCGGCCAGCACGCCAGCCGTCGCCGCCGGGTCTCCAGCGGCCGGCGAGGAGGACACCGCCGGATGAACCTGCACTCGGCCGGGACTCGGGCTCTGCTGGCCGGCACCGGCACGCACGTTGCCGGCTCCCGGCTTCCGGACGTCCCCGCTGTCGCCGACACGGTACGGGACCTGGGCAGCGTCCTGATCGATCGCTGCGGCTTGCGCCCGGAGAACCTGCTCCCACCGATCGTCGATCCCCACCCGATCGAACTGGGCAACGCCCTGATCGATGCGGCAAAGCAGGCTGAGGACGTCTTCTACTTCCACTATGTCGGTCACGGGCTGGTCAGCCCCGGCAACAAGCTGCACCTGGCCACCCGTGAGACCGACCACTTCAGCGAGGGTCTGGGCTTCAAGGCCTTGCCGTACGCGGTGGTCGCGGACGCGTTGTCGGTCTGCCGTGCGCGCACCGTCGTCGTGGTGCTGGACTGCTGCTACTCCGGGCGGGCTCGTGGCTCCTTGGGTACCGCTGCCACCGATGCTTTCGAACTCGCGCCGCTCGCCGGGGCTTACGTGCTGTCCTCCGCGTCCGCCGACGAACTCGCCCTGGCCCTTCCTGGGGAGCGGTACACCAGCTTCACCGGGGCTCTGATGACTCTGCTGCGCGAGGGTGACCCCGCCGGGCTGCCCGAGCTCACAGTGGAGGGTGCCTTCCGTCACCTCCGGCGGGAGCTGCCACTGCGCGGTATTCCGGCGCCGGTTCGGTTTCTCAGCGGCCAGGCCGGCGACCTTGTCCTTGCCAGGAATCCCGTTGGCGCCAACCCGCCGGTCACCGACCTCGCGGACACCGGGGAACCGCTGGCCGATGGAGTCTGCCCCTACCGGGGTCTCGAGCCGTTCACCGCCGACGACGCCCGCTTCTTCTTCGGCCGCGAACAGCTCACCCGTGAGCTCCTCGACCACATGGCCACGTGCTGGCGGACGGGGGCACCGGTGGCCGTGGTGGGTCTGTCGGGCTCGGGCAAGTCCTCACTGCTGCGGGCCGGGGTGGTGCCGGCCGTGGCCCGCGGTGAACTTCCGGTGCGCGGCTCTTCGGCCTGGCCGAGCATGGTCCTCACGCCGGGCGCTCACCCGCTGGATACCCTGGCCACCCGGCTGGCCGGTCCCGCCGGCGTGACCGCAGACGCCATCCGCACCGAACTCGGCGCCGACGCAACCAGGTTGCATCACGTCGTGGACCAGGCGCTGCGCCGTTACGCGGGCGGCAGGAACGCGGGGGACAGCCGACTGCTGCTCGTGGTGGACCAGTTCGAGGAGCTGTTCACCGTCTGCCAGGACGCCGACGAACGTGCGCACTTCGTCCGGGCGGTGTGCGCAGCAGCCCAGGAGCACGCTCTGGTCGTCCTCGGGGTGCGCGCCGACTTCTACGCGCACTGCCTGGCCTACCCGGAGCTGGCCCGCGTACTCGACGACTCCACGCTGCGGGTTCGGCCGATGGATCCCGAGCAGCTCCGCGAAGCGATCCAGAAGCCGGCCGATGCCGCCGGTCTCGCCTTGGAACCCGGGCTGGTCGAACTGCTGCTGCACGACCTGCGGGCCGAACACGACTTCGCTGCCGGGACGCTGCCGCTGCTGTCGTACGCCCTGCTCCTCACCTGGCAACATCGCCATCGGGGCCGCACGCTCACTCTGGCCGGGTATCGGGCCACCGGTGGGGTGTGGAACGCGGTCACCCGTCAGGCCGAGACCGTGTACGGGGCACTCGCCGCAGACGAGAAGCAGGCGGCCCGCATGATGCTGCTGCGGATGGTCAGCCTCGGGGAGGGGACCGAGGACACGCGCCGCCGGATCGACTTGACCGAGCTGGTGGAGCACGCCCCCGCCGTAGCGACTGCCCGCGACCAGCTTGCCCGAGCCCGCCTGATCACCGTGGACGGCGATACCGGCCAGATCTCCCACGAGGCGCTGCTCCGCGTCTGGGGTCGGCTGCGCGACTGGATCAAGGCCGACCGAGCCGGGCTCCTGGTACAGCAGGAACTCTCCGAGGCCGCAGGCGAGTGGCTGCGGGACCGGCGGGACGCCGACCGCCTTCACCGGGGCGACCGATTACATCGAGCGCGGGACTGGGCGGCCGACCACCCGGACCAGCTCAGCCCCACGGAAAGGGAGTTCCTCGATGCGAGCGTAGGGGCCGAGCAGCGACGCCGCAGGGTGCGGACCGGTGCCATCAGCGCGCTCGCCCTCCTGCTCGTGCTGTCCGTGGTCGCGACCGTGCTGGCTTACCAGGGTCGTAATGAGGCTCGCGCCCAGCAGCGGGCCGCCATCGCCCGTTCCCTGCTCGACCAAGCCGACAGCGCCCGCGGGAACGCGCCACAACTGGCACTCATGCTCGGCATCGCCGCTGACCGGCTGCACAGCGACACGGCCACCACCGCGAGTCTCCTCACCGGCCTGCTCGACCCCTACGCGGGGACACTGGCCGGCCACACGCGGGCCGTCTCAGCGGTCGCATTCCACCCGGACAACCACATCGTGGCCACCGGCGGCGCCGACAACCAGGTGATCATATGGGACGGCACCCGCCGGCTCGGCTCCCTGCGCACCAGCGCCCGGGTGGACGCGCTGGCGTTCAGCCCCGACGGGCGCACCCTCGCCGCCGGGATCGCGGACGGCAGCATCGCTCTGTGGAACGTCACCATCCCCAGCCGTCCCACACCGCTCAGTAGCGTCAGTGGCCACACCGCCACCGTCGACGCGCTGGTGTTCAGTCCCGACGGGACCACTCTGGCCAGCGGCAGCGCTGACGACACGGTTGTCCTCTGGGACACTTCCGGTCGGATGGCGCCGGAGAGGATCACTCGCCTCACCAGCCACCGGCAGCCGGTCCTGTCAGCGGCCTTCAGCCGGGACGGGCACACGCTGGCGACCGGTGACGCGGGCGGCACCGCCATCCTGTGGGACGTCCGGCATCGGGACGCCCCGGCCCACCTGTCCACGCTGACCGAGCAGAACAGCGGCGGAACAGGCTCACTGGCGTTCAGCCCCGACGGGCGCCGCGTGGCCACCGGCGACGGCGACGGCACCGTCCGGCTCTGGGACACACACAACCGCGCCAAGCCGCAGGTGATCGCCCGACTCACCGGTGGGTGGGACGGCCCCGCGAGCGCGGTGCGGTTCACCGCCGGCGGACACAGCGTGCTCGCTGTGGGCGGCGACCACAGGATGCTCGGCTGGGACATCACCGACCCGACCCGGCCGATCCAGCACACACTGGTCGGTGGCGCCGGCGGAAACCTGACCGCGGCAGTCGCACTCAGCCCTGACGGGAACACGCTGGCAACCGGCAGTGCCGACGACACCGTGATCCTTTGGCGCAGCGGTACGGAGGCCGGGATCAAACCGACATTCAGGCTCGGCGGTCACCGCGACGCGGTGCGCGCCGTGGGCTATCGCCCGGACGGCAGAGTGCTGGCCACGGGCAGCGCGGACGGCACCGTCAACGTGTGGGACATGAGCGATCGCAAGCTCCCGCGCAAGGCCGCCCACTTCACGGCGCACAACGGCTGGGTCGACGCACTGGCCTTCAGCCCTGACGGGCACACCCTCGCCGTCAGCGGAGAGGACGGAACCACGGGCCTGTGGGACGTGCACGTCCCGGACGCCCCCAACCACATCGGAAGTCTTCCGGCGCAGAACGATGCGGTGATCTCGCTGGCCTTCGACCCGAAAGGCCACGTACTCGCCACCGGCGGCGACAAGGTGATCCTCTGGAACCTCACCGACCCGGGCCGGCCGACGCAGATCGCCTCGCCCGCCGGGCACACAGCCCAAATCGCGGCGATGGCTTTCAGTCCCGACGGCCGCACCCTTGCTACCGGCAGCTACGACTCCACGACGATCCTCTGGGACGTCACCGACCCGGCGCACTACCGGCGTTCAGCCACACTGAGCGGACACACCAACCGGGTGACCACGCTCGCGTTCAGTCCCGACGGCCGCACCCTTGCTACCGGCAGTGTCGACACCAGCGTCATCCTGTGGGACGTCCGTGACCGCGAGCGTCCGCGGATGGCCGCCACCCCGCTGCTCGAGCACACCGGCTGGGTGCGCTCAGTCGCGTTCAGCCCCGACGGGCACCTCCTGGCGACCGCAGGGAACGACGAGCGGACGCTTCTCTGGGACGTCACCGAACCCGCACAGCCGCATCTGCTGCTGCAGAGCCGTGGGCATGCGGCCATCATCACGGCGGTGGCCTTCAGCGCGGACAACCGCACGCTGGCGACCGGCGGTGGCGACCATCTCGTCTACCTCGACGACCTCACCGAGATCATCGACGCTCGCGCCCATGCCGTCGTGCGTGCCTGCAGCCGTGCCGGCCGCGGCCTGGACCGGGCCGAATGGGACCGCTACGTGCCAGGCCTCCCGTACCAGCGGACGTGCTCGTGATCGACACCAGGCCACATCCCTGCGCCCGGTCCTGGGCGTCATCTTCGTCCTGCGCCGGCGTCGAGCGAAACCGCTGTCCGGGCTACTGCGCCGAGGGAGCGCGCCGTGCGGTGAGTACGGGCTGGTAGTACCCGCTTGTGGCCGGACTGTGCCAGACGATGTCGGTGAAGCCGGCTTCAGCCACGAACTCTGTCAGCTGCCGGCCCGTCAGCGCCCAGTGGGTGGCACGGCGGACTCGGACCTGCCAGGTGTTCTCCGCGTGGATGAGCTGCACGTGCTCCAGGTCGTAGCGTTCGCCGTCGTCATGCCAGTGCCACAGCTGGAAGGTGATCACTCGGCCGTCGCGTGTTTCCGAGACCTGAGGAGGTGTGGCCGTGGGGCCGGTCCGGCGCGTCTCGTCATAGGCACGAACCGTGATCACCAGAAGTCCGCCGTCTCGGAGTACCCGTCTCATGCCGAGGAGTGCCGCCCTGATATCTCGCCGGGAGAGGAGGTGCGTGATCGAATTGTCCGCGCAGAGGACGACGTCGAATGCCGCTTTCCTGAAGGGTAGTTGGCGCATGTCAGCTGCGGCGGCCGGAAGCCTGCTGCCACGGGCCGCCGCTTCGGTGGCGGCGCGCGCGGTGGCGACCGGGCTCAGGTCGCTGCCGACGACGTGGTGCCCGGCCCGGGCCAGCCCGATGGCCTGGGTACCGATCCCGCACGAGCAGTCCAGGACGGTGTGCGGTCCCACCCCGAGAGACTGGCGGACGAGCCCGCCCAATACCTCGGCCTGATAGGCGATGCTCGCGTCCCAGTCCCGGAACATCAGGTGGTAGTCGTGGGCCAAGTCGTCGTAGAAATCCCGCACGGAGGGCTCGGACATGTATCCCACCGTAATACGTGGTCGCCGGGCAGCTCGGGCAGTGCTAAGAGGGCCCCGGCCGGGTCGGGTTGACCCGGAATGGCCGGCGCACCGGCAACGGGGGTCCGGGGTGTCGGCCACGGCGCGTGGTAGCCGCCGGTCCACACGACGGCCTTGCTTCACGGCGGAGGGGAGTGCACGCGGAAAGTGCCTTCCGCTCCGGTGACGGAGACCGTGGACAGGCCCCGTCAACCCAGCTCAGAAGGCACTTTCGCGCTCCGGCCCGAGACCGGGACGGCACCGTGGACGAACCGCGGAGACTAGAACGCGCCGAGGCCGTTCGGTGTGCCCAGTCCCGTGGGGCCGTCGTAGCCCGGCGCGCTGTTGCACAGGTTGTCGCCGCCGCAGTCGAACCCGTAAGCCCCGTTGGAGCCGCCGGTCACGTCGTGCAGTGCGCCGGAGTGGCGGTAAAGGCGGGAGGCGTCGGGGAAGTCGGCCGGGTTCCCGGCCAAGGCGATGACGGCGGCCACGAGCGAGGAGGCGAGGCTGGTGCCGCCCGCCTCGATCCAGCCGGGGTACGCCTGGAGGTCGGGGGTGGTGTCATAGACGGCGAGTCCGCCGGTGTTGGGGTCGGCGTCCGCGGACACGTCGGCGGTGACGCGGCCGGGGCAGTCGGGGACACCCGTCTGCCAGGCGGGCTTGTCGAACCAGGCCGAGCAGCCGCTGCTCGACAAGTTCCAGGCCGTCTCCGACCAGCCCCGTGCGGTTCCCGGGTCCCGCGCCAGCGACGTGCCGCCGACGGCTGTCACCGTGGGCAGTACGGCGGGGAACTTCGGTACCGAGAAGCCGGAGTCACCGGAGGCGGCGGTGACCGCCACCCCGGGATGGTCGTAGGCGGAGGCGTACGAGAACATCCCGTACCCTTCGTCCTCCCCGTAGCTGTTGGAGATCTCGGTCGCGCCGAGGCGGGCCGCGGTGTTCTCCGCGGCGGCGAGGTCGGCGTCGTCGGTGCTGTCCGCCTCCACCAGCAGGATGTGGCAGGCCGGGCAGGCCGCCGACACCGCGTCCAGGTCGAGTGCGGTCTCCAGGCTCCAGCCGGTGTACTGGTCGCTGCCCGGGTAACCGGCCTGCCGGCCTCGCTGGTTGGCCTTGGTGAAGCAGCCGTTTGCGGTGGTGCAGGCGGACAGCCCGTAGGTGGCGCGGTAGACCGCGAGGTCGGCCTCGGCGGTCGGGTTGTCGTAGGCCTCGACGACGGCGACGGTCTGCCCGCCGCCCCCGGTGGACGGCAGGTTGTAGGCGGAGCGGATGTCGGCCGGGCCGTACCCGTCGGGCAGTACGGTCGTGTCGTCCGCGGTCCCTGCGGCGGCGTGCGCGGCGGCGCGGCCCCTGAGGCCGCGGCCGCCGTGCACGTCGGTGCGGACCAGGGCCATGCAGCGGACCTGGCGGGGACCGGCCGTCGGGCAGGCCTCACGGACGTTCGAGGGGAGCCGGCCGTGCTGTGCCGTGGACGCGCCCGGTTGCTGCGGTGTGTGGGCCGCGGGGTCGGCGGCCGCTGCCCCGGGCGCTGCGAACACGGCGATCGCGGCCAGCGCGGCGGGTATCGCCGCTGCCGGGAAGAGGTGTCTCATACGGGTTCTCGTTTCTTCCGGCCGGATCAGCGCGCGTTCGCGGCGATGGTGTAGGCGTTGTCGACGACCTGGGTGATCGACCCGCCGTCGGCGTCGGTTGCGGTCACGCGCAGCGCGGGGCTCGTGCCTCGGGCGGAGGCCGGGTTGGGCCAGTGCGCGGTGTAGTGGCCGTCGTGCCCGCCGACCACCGCGGGCTGCCAGGTGGCGCCGCCGTCGAAGGACACGTCCACCGAGGTGGAGGTGATGGCGGCGTGCGACCCGATGCCGTCGTAGGTCAGGTGGCCGACGTCCAGCCGCAGTTGCTGGACCGGGGCGGAGCTGGTATTCAGCTCGTTCTCGTCCAGCAGGTAGTTGAGCGTGAGCACCGGCAGGATCTCGCAGGTGCCCTGGACGGGGAATTCGGTGCACTGGTGGCCGGACGGCAGGGCCATGTCCGCGGGGGGCTGGGGCTTGTAGGCGTATGTGAAGGTCAGGTCCGTGTGGGTGGCGGTGGACTGGCTGTACTGGGGTACGTCGGGGCGCAGCTTGGTGTCGTAGACCAGGCGGTAGGTGTTGGGCGGGGCCGGGGTGTCGCTGTCCGCCGTGAGGGGGTGGTCGTCGATGCAGGCGGGGGAGCTGGCGACCAGTTGCCCGTTGATGTAGCAGGCCCCGCTGTCGTCCATGTAGCGGCTGCCGGACGCGGCCTGCTGGGTGTCCTGGCCGTCGGCCGGATACAGCGCGACCACGTAGGCCTCGCCCGCGTTCTCGGTGACGCACGCCTCGCAGTTCAGGTACAGGGCGTCCGGCCGCGGCGTGTGCTGGCCCCACTGCGGGGTCAGCGGCCCGCGACCCCAGTCCGTCGAGTACTCGTGGCCACCGGCGTAGGTGCGCGGATCGGCAGCGGTCTGGTTGAGTCCGTAGCCCGGGCCGACGCTCGAGTTGAAGATCCAGTCGCCGCCGTCTGCGGTGCCGACGTAGTCGGTGAAGTCCCCGGGCGCTTCGCGAGGCAGCCCGTCGCTCAGCTGCAACCCGGCGAACTCCGCGGGCAGGACCGGGTCGATGGGGGCCTTGCTGAACTCGAAGTCCGCGGGGGTTTGCGCCGGGTCGGCGTACAGGTGCTGGTGGACGGTGGCCAGGTCGCGGTTCTTCACCTGGTACGGGCTCTTCGGGATCTGGTTCTCCCAGCCGAATGCCAGGTCGTACCGGTAGGGATAGGCGCTCTCCCCGGGATACGGGAAGCCGCTCCCGGACGACGGCGCGATTCCGTCCCACTGGACGACGTAGCGCAGCGTCCCGGCGGGCGGGCCGGAGGCCGTCGGCGCGACGTACACATCGGTTCCCGGATCGCCCTGGATGTCGGTCCCCTTCGTGCCGCTGACCATAGCCGAGATGAGGTCCCATTGCCCGGTCGTGCTCTGCAGACCCCAGGTCACGATCTGGTTGATCTGCCGGGCCGGCCGCGGGGTGACCGCGGTGGACGGCGTCGTGGCGCTCTTCTCGTCCAGGCTCACCGTGGTGACGGTTCCGCTGCTGTCGGGGACGGTGAATCCGACGGAGACGAACCGCAGTTCGGTCGGGTTGCCCTGGTCGTCGAACTCGACGAACTCGGCGACGGCGAAGTAGTGGCCGGTCGGCACGGCGATGCGGGCCGTCCCCCCGACGGAGGCGAGCGTGGTCGACACGGCCGTGAACGAGTCCATGTCCCACAGCCTGATGAGCGCGTTCGCCGGGCCGGTCAGGCCCTGGGTGTCGAACTGCGCGATCTGGTATGCGTACTGCGGGGTCACGCCCTGGCCGGGTGCGGCGGCGGCCAGCGCCAGCCGGTTCATGCCGGGCAGCGGGGTGGTGCCGGCGGGCTTGCCCGCGGCGACGTCGGCGGCGATCCGACCGCGCAGGTACGCGGCGAACTCCCCGGCCGAGGAAGGGGTCATGTAGCCCACGGCGCTGATGCCGGCGCCGGAGGAGGTGAGGGTGATCCCGGGCGGCGGGATCGCACCGGCCCTGCTGAATGACAGCGCCACGGGGATCCTCGCCCCGTCCGTGATGTGGTCGCGCACGAGCGCCGAGACGTCGAACAGCGTCCAGTCCAGCGACCGGCCGGCGTACGGGGCGGCCTCCGCGGGAACGATGTAGCGGTCGCCGTTCGAGCCGGAGTAGCTCAGCGCCGGGCCGCCGCCTTGGGCCACCTGCGTGCCGTCGGCGCGCACCAAGATCCTTCCGCCGGTCAGGGTTGTGACGGTCTGCCCCTCCCCGCGCGCCTGGGGGCCGGCCGGTGCGGTGGGCACAGCGGTCTGCGCGGCGGCCTCGGTGAGGACGGTCGGCGAATCGGCCTGCGCCGGGACGGCGTTCAGCGTGGCGGTCAGGGACACCACCACCAGCAGTGGCGCGGTGAATGCTGCCAGCCGGCGCGCGGCACGGCGACTCAGACCCGACGGCAGCCGCAGGCGGCGTCTGTGGTCACTCAACACTCGATTTCTCCTTGTGCAGGGGACATTCGTTTTCGGCGGCGTCGCCGGGAGGGACGGTGCGAATCCCGTACGGCCGGGGCGCCCGCACACAGATCCGGGATCCGCGGAGCGCCGGCTCAACCGATGGGGCGTTTTTCCCCGAGCTGTCGGCGGGGGCTGGGAACCGGAAGTGCCGTGCGGCGGGCTCGGGTTGGGCCGACCCGCAAAGCCCTGCCACGTGTACGGGTTGGGCGGTCAGGGAGGGCATGTCGACGCCATCGTCGAGACACGCACCGTCGCACTCGACGTCCCGTGACGTGCCTGTCCGTCAAGTCTTGCCTCGGCGAACCGTGCTGGGTATCCGGCGGATTACCTAGTTTTGGTGGTCACGCCGCCGGACGGCCGGTCCGGTACATCCCCCTGCGCGAACTGCGCGTCGGCCGTGCCCGCGCCGGTGGCGAGGACCGCCAGGGCGGTGCGCGAGGAGACGCCGAGCTTGCGCATGGCCGAACTCAGGTGCTGGGCCACCGTCTTCGGTGACAGGAACAGCTCGTCGGCGATCTGCCGGTTGCTGCGTCCGGTGGCCACCAGCTGGGTCACCTCCAGCTCCCGGGGCGACAACCGGCTGCCATGGGCACGCCGGCCGCCGCGCTGGGGCCGCTTCGCTGCGACACCGTGCTCACGCAAGCAGGCCACCACCCGGTCGGCGTCACCGAGGGCCCCCAGGGCGATCAGCCGTTCCCGAACCTCGACCAGGAGGGAAAGCCCCGTCTCACGTTTTCCCGCGGCGATCTGGCAGCCGGCCTGCCGCTCCTGGGCCAGCAGTGCTTCGTAGGGGCGGGGGAGTGCTTGCCAGGCCACGGCCGCGCGGGCGAACAGCCCCGCGGCCGAGGCGTGTTCGCCGCGCGCCTCGGCCAGGATCGCCCGGCAGGTGGCCAGTCCGGCGCGCGGCCCCGGGGCGTCGCGGCCTCGTAGCCCCCGCGCGAACGCCGCAGTCAGTCGCGCGGCCTCCTCGAGGCGGCCGGCGGCAGCCAGCGCGGCCACCCGCGCCGGGCCGAGGTCCGACGCCCAGACCCAGGTGCCTTTGCGGGCGATCAGGTCGGCCGGCTCCCCGGTGATCTCCAGCGCCTCCTCGACGCGGCCGGCGGACAGTGCCAGCCGGGCCAGCGCCGCGGCGGGTTCCATCGAGTCCGCGAGCGCCCCGCTGCCCACCTCCCCGTCCAGCACCGATCGCAGCTGCTGGGCGGCCGGCCCGTAGGCGCCCGCCACGGCGTGCAACTGCCCGACGACGAACAGCAACTCCAGCCGGGCGAGCGGAAGGATGTCCTCGGACTCGGCCAGCGCCGCCGCCCGCTCGGCCAGGCCTTCCCAGGCGCCGGTGAGCCAGTCCAGATGGGTCCGGGTCACCATGGCGACGGACTCGTAGCGCCGGTACCGGCGGCGGTCGGCCTGCACGAGGGCCGTGCCGAGCCGCTGCGCGGCAACGGCATACCGACCCCACAACATCGCCATGTCGCCGATGTTCACGTTGGCGCGGGTGATCTGCTGCCACTCCGCCGGGGCGTCGGCGTCATCGGGGATCCGCGCCACCAGCGCCCACCCGTCCGTCTCGCCCAGCATGAGCCGGGCGGTGGCTTGGTCCGCCGCGAAGCCCACCCGGTCGGCGGCCGTCATCGACGGCACTTCCAGCTCGGCGGCGCGCTCCAGCCACCGCAGGTGGGACGAGACGGGCCAGCTGCTGCTGCGCGGCCAGCCCAGGCGCATCATCGCCCGCGCGGCCTCGGCCGGATCATGGCCCAGGTGCGGGATCGCCCGCTTCAGCTCGGCGCGGCCCGCATCGTCCTCTCCCATGAACAGCAGCACGTTGCCGAGTTGGGCGCGGATGTCGGCCTCCTGTCCTGGGGTGCATGCCCCCGAGGCCAGAGCGGCCCGCAGCGGCGGCACCAGCTCCCGGAACCGGGCCGGCCCGGCGAACGACGCGAACGGAAACTTCCTGATCAGCCGGAGAATCGAAGCGGGTCGCAGGTCGGCGTTGACCACCAGGTCGTGCAGACGCGCACCCGCGGTCGTCTCGTCGCCGGAGTCGAGCGCCAGGTCGGCGGCCCACTCGGCGTAACGGGACCACTCACTCTTCTCCCCGGCCACGCGAAAGTGGTCAGCCAACTCCCCGACGGGCGGCGGCGTCAGCGCCTCCAGGGTCCGTCCGGCGCGCCGGTGCAGCGTCCGTCGGCGGGACGCCGGTGTCGCCTCGTACACCGCCTGGCGGGCCAGCACGTGCCGGAAGGCCACCTGGCCCCAGCCGTCGTCGTCCAGCAGGGCGCCGCCGAGGGCCTCGATCAGGCCCGCCTGGGCTCGCCCGGCCGCAAGTCCCGTCACGGCGCGGAGAGTGGCCTCGTCGGCGGGCCGGCCCAGCACCGCCGCGGCCTGGAGTACCGCCCGCCCCTCGGGGCCGAGCCGTCCGAGCCGCTCCAGCACCATGTCGCGGACCGTGGCGGGCACGCCGATCTCGTCCGGTCGGCAACCTCCCCAGCCGTCGGCGCCGAAGCTGAGGTGGGCGCGGTCGGCCATCAGCCGCACCGCGCCCTCGACCGCCAGCGGCACGCCCTCGGTGCGCTGGTGGACGAACCCGGCGAACCTGTCGGAGACGTGCTCCCCGGCCAGCATCGACGACATCAGCCGCGCCGTGGCGGCCACGTCCAGTGGCCCGAGGGCCAGCCGAAGCCGCCCCGCTGCCGAGGCCGAGTCGGCGGCGAGCCGCGTGGCCAGCCGCCGCAGCAGCGAACCGCCGACCACGTCCTCGGGCCGGCAGGTCACCACCAGGCCTATCGACTGCGGGCCAGCGGCCAGGAAGAGCAGGAACTCCAGCGTCGCCTCGTCCGCCCAGTGCACGTCCTCCACGGCCAGCACCGCCACGTCCAGACGGGCCAGCAATTCGGCCAGCGCCCGGAACACCCGGTGCCGGACGGCCGTCGCGTCCTCGGCGGGCCCAGGCGCGGCCGGCAGATCACCGCCCCACTCGGGGAACAGCGGCCGCAGCGCGCCTGCCAGCGGGCTCAGCGGTAGCCCCGCCACCGTCTCTGTGGCCTGCCGCAACGCGTCGACCAGCGGGCCCAGGGTCTGCGGGTGGTGCAGCGGCGGGCAGCGCGCCACCAGCACCCGGCCGGCACCGTCGGCCCGGCCCGCCGTCCAGGCCAGGTACTCGCGCAGCAGCCTGCTCTTGCCGATCCCCGCCTCGCCTTCGATCCACACCGCCGTCGGCGGCGCGGCAAGGGCCCGCGCGAGCTCGGCCATCTCTCGCTCGCGGCCCACGAATTCCGGAGCGTGCACGACCGCTGACCCGCTGCTGCCGCTCCGTTCGGATACCTCCATGCCCGCCCCTCGTCCCGCGCCGATCACCCAGGCAGGAGAATATGTCGCCAAGCTGACGAGCCCGGTGGGCGCTGCCGTCAACGCCCGGTTACCTGGACCTCATCCGCTCGCTCGCCGACCGTCGGCCGAGAGCTGAAGATCTTCCGGCGGTCGCCGCCGGCGTGGGGTCATTGCCCCTGCCGGTCGTGAGCGCTGAATGTTCTCCAGGCCCTTGGCCGGGGGACTCCTTACCCTCGGATGGCCTCCTCACATGCGGAGCCCGGCTTCTCAGCAGCTCGCGTACGCCGGGCGGACAGCGGCAGTACGCGGAGGGCGACGTGGAACGTGTCCGATTCGTCCAGCTGCTGTATCTCCGTCGCACCCGCGGACCCGCGCAACGGCCCGCCTGCCACAGCTGGTTGCCGTGGCGGACGGGGGCCAGCTTTCGGACTACCGCAGCCCGCACCGCGGTCACGCCCCGTATCCACCAGGTTTGAACGCTGCGGGTGCGGGCGACGGCACTTCGTCCACGCCTGCGTGACCGCCGGCGGGCCGCCTCTGCCTCGCGGGCCGGCATCGGGCCGCGACGGAGATCGTGCAGCGGGCTGGTTCGCTTTGACAGCGATAACCAACGGTTGTTTACTCACATCGCCAACGGTTGTTCACTTATCGCGCGAGACCGTCAGGCAACCGTCAAGCGCAGTGCGGGCCGGCCGTCAAGCACGCCGATCAGGATCGCCGGTGTCACTTCCACTACCTGATGAGGGATGGGTCATGGCTACGCTCCTGTACCGGCTGGGCGCCTTCGGCGCCCGACGATGGCGCACGATGCTGACCGGATGGCTGATCGTTCTCGTGGCCGTCGCCGGCCTGGGACTGCTGTTCCACGGTTCGTTCCAGAACAGCAAATCCATCCCCGGCTCCCCGGCCCAGACCGCGCTGACCACGATGGACCGGCACTGGCCGGACGCGGACCGGCCAGCCGCGCAGATCGTCTTCCAGGCAGCACCCGGTCACAAGCTGACCGAGCCCGGGTTCCAGGGGCCGCTGCGCGTCAGCCTGGCCGCCGCGGGCAAGGTCGCCGGGGTCACGGCGGTCGGCGACCCCGCCGCGAACGGCATGGTCTCGGCCGACGGGCGGACCGCGGTGGCCCCAGTGGACTTCAGTGCCGCGAAGGACAGTGACGTGCCCGCCGCGACGCTGGACGCCCTGAAAGCCACCGGCGCCCCCGCGGAGAAAGTGGGGCTGACCGTCCTGTACGGCGGTGACGCCTATGCCTCCACGACGTCCCCGGTCGGTCCGACCGAGCTGATCGGCATCCTCGTGGCCCTGGCGATCCTCGTCATCACCTTCGGTTCGATGCTGTCGGCCGGGATGCCGCTGCTCACCGCCGTCCTCGGCGTGATCGGCAGCATGACGGCGATCATGGGCCTGGCCTCAGCGGTCGGAATCTCCGAGAACGCCCCCACGCTGGCGGTCATGCTCGGGCTCGCGGTCGGTATCGACTACGCGCTGTTCATCGTCTCGCGTCACCGCGCCCAACTCGCCGGCGGCATGCCCGTCGGGGAATCGGTGGCGAAGGCCACCGCCACCGCCGGCAGCGCCGTGGTCTTCGCCGGTGCGACGGTGCTCATCGCACTGGCAGGGCTGTCGGTCGCCGGCGTACCGATGCTGACCTCCATGGGCCTGGCCTCGGCGGGCGCCGTCGCGATGGCCGTGATCATGGCGCTGACGCTGCTGCCCGCCCTGATGGCGGCCCTAGGCCGCAGGCTCGTTCCCAAGCCCGGCTCCAGGGCTGCCCGTACTTCCCACCCGGACAGGGCGACCATGGGAACGAAATGGGTGAGCGGCGTGCTCCGCCACCCGGTGCGCAATCTGATCGTCGTGACGGTCGGGCTCGGGGCGATGGCCGTGCCCGCCCTGCAGTTGACGATGGCCCTGACGGACGACGGGTCGAACCCCGAATCGACCGCCACCCGCCAGGCATACGACATGATCGGCCGTGCCTTCGGGCCCGGCGCCAACGGCCCGCTGATCGTCCTCGTCGAAGGCGCCGACGCCAAGGCCACGGTGCGGACCGCCACAGCCGTGGAGCAGAAACTCAAGAGCGTCGACGGCGTAGCGGGCATCAGCGGGGTCGACATCGCGAAGGACCGTACGGCCGCCCGCATCCGGGTCACCCCCACCACGGGTCCGCGGACGCAGGCCACCAGCGATCTCGTCTCCCGTCTGAACAAGGTCACCGCACCCGTGGCCCGTGCCGGCGGCGGCCATGTCGCCGTCACCGGCCAGACGGCCGTCAGCATCGACGTCTCCGACAAACTCAGCGGCGCGCTGGCCCCGTTCGCGGTCGTCGTCGTGGGCCTGTCGCTGGTGCTGCTGATGATCGCCTTCCGGTCCATCGCCATCCCGGTCAAGGCCACCGTCGGCTTCCTGCTCTCGGTGGGCGCGGCCTTCGGCGCGACGGTCGCCGTCTTCCAGTGGGGCTGGCTCGCGGGTCCGCTCGGTGTGCCCAGCCTCGGCCCGGTCGCCAGCTTCGCGCCGATCATCGTCATGGCGGTGCTGTTCGGGCTGGCCATGGACTACGAGGTCTTCCTGGTTTCCGCGATGCGCGAGGAGTACGGCCACCGCAAGGACGCCCGCCGCGCGATCGTCGTCGGGGCACGCAACGCCTCCCGGGTCGTGACCTCCGCCGCCCTCATCATGATCGCGGTCTTCCTCGACTTCCTGTTCGGCAAGGACCCGGACGTCATGCCGATCGCCTTCGCGCTGGCCTTCGGCGTCCTGGTCGACGCCTTCCTGGTCAGAATGACGCTCGTGCCCGCGGTGCTCGCTCTGCTCGGCGACCGCGCCTGGCGGATACCGCGCCGGCTGGACCGCATCCTGCCGCACCTGGACGTCGAAGGTGAAAGCCTCACCACCGGCGCCGACGGAGCTGACCGCGCCACGACCGGCGACGCGTGGGAAACCGAGTCCGCGGCACGATGACCAGTTCTGCCGATACCGGGGTTGCGGGAAGCCGCCGTCCCGGCTCAAGGAGCACACTGCGCATGAGTGTCGACGATGTGCCCGCCGGCCCCGGGCCCGGATCCGGCGGGGGCCCCGGACCCGACAGCGTCCTGGTCATCGACGACGACCCCGGTATCCGGCAGTTGCTGATCTCCGCGCTCGGTTTCGCCGGATTCACCGTGACCGCGGTGGGCGACCTGACCGAGGCCCTGGCCCAGGTCGCCCACCGCCCGCCCGATGTCATCGTCCTGGACGTGATGCTCCCCGGGGCGGACGGCTTCGAGGTCCTGCAACTCCTGCGGGCGGCGGGCTTCACGGTTCCCGTACTCTTCCTCACCGCCCGGGACGCCGTGGAGGACCGGGTCCGCGGCCTGCGCCTGGGCGGCGACGACTACGTCACCAAGCCGTTCAGCGTCGTCGAGGTCGGCGCCCGCCTCCAGGCACTGCTTCGCCGGGCCCGCGGCGGCCCACCGGCCGCGGAGGAGTCGACACTCCGCTGCGCCGACCTGGAGATCGACGACCTGCGCCACGAGGTGCGCCGCGGCGGCGACCTCGTCGACCTTTCGCCCACCGAATACCGGCTGCTGCGCCACCTCATGACCCACCAGGGCCAGGTGCTGTCCCGGTCGCAGATCCTCGAAGCCGTCTGGCAGTACGACTTCGGCGGCGACTCGGTCGTCGTCGAACGCTTCGTCTCCAACCTCCGCCGCAAGATCGACCACGGCCGCACCCCACTGCTGCACACCGTCCGCGGGGTCGGCTACACCCTCAGGCAGCGGGCCGCCCGATGAACCTCGCCGGTATCCACGGCCGCCTGCGCCCGGCCCGCGCCGGCGTCCGCCTGCGCATCCTGGCCGGACTCGCCGTCCTGCTCGTGGCAGGGCTGACGGCGAGTTCGCTAACCAGCGCGCTGCTGCTGGAGAGCTTCCTGCACAAGCGCTACACACGCACCCTGCGGGACAGCGCCGCCCGCATGCGGGCTGTCCTCGTCCGGGGGCCCCAGGTCGCCAACGGCGACCAACTCTCCGCCCTGCTGGGCCCACCGCTGGGCAGCATCGCCGTCGACGGGCACGACCGGATCCTGCTGTCCACCGGCACGGGCGACCTCGCCCCCGAGGCGATGGTCACCGCCACCGCCACCGTCCCCGCGGGGCACGTCGTCGACTACGACGACGTCGAGGGCCTGGACGACCTCAGCGCGATCCGCATCCCCAGCCTCGGCCTGACCCTGGAGCGGTCGGGCGCGCCCGCCGTGAAGCCGGCCGCCGTCATCCTCGTGATCGACACCTCGGTCGACGACTCCACCACCGACACCCTCATCACACGCCAACTGGCCATCGTCGCCTGCGCTCTGGTCCTGCTGCTCGCCCTCGCCGTCCTCGTACTGCGCCTGGGCATGCGGCCGCTGGCCAAGATGGCCGCAAGCGCCGACGCCATCGCCGAAGGGCACCTGACCGAACGCCTTCCCACCCGCGGAAACCGCAGTGAGACGGACCAGTTGGCCGAAGCGGTCAACCGGGCCTTCGACGCGCAGGCACGCGCCGAGGCCACCGTCCGCTCCCTGGCCGCGGACACCTCGCACGAACTGCGCACCCCCCTGTCGACCATCTCGGGCTGGCTCGACCTGCACCGCCAGGGCGGACTCACCGGGCCCCGGCTGGAGACCGCGCTCGCCCACATCGAGAACCAGGTCGGCCGCATGCGACTGCTGGTCGAGGACCTTTCGCTGCTGGCCCGCCTCGACGCCGGGAGACCCATCGAGCGGGCGCCCCTCGATCTGACCGCGCTGGCCGCCAGCGTGGTGCAGGACGCGCAAGTCATCTACCCCGACCGCGGCATCACGCTGACCGCCGCCGGACCCGCCCAGGTGACCGGCGACGCCGCCCGACTCCAGCAGGTGCTGCGCAACCTCGTCGGCAACGCCTGCCAGCACACCCCGACACAGACCGCCGTGCACGTCACCGTCACCACCGACCCCGGCCACGTCCACGTCGTGGTCGCAGACGACGGCCCCGGCATCGCACCCCAAGACCTGCCGCGCGTATTCGAACGCTTCTGGCGTGCCGAGGCCAGCCGGAGTCGCACCTACGGCGGTTCCGGCCTGGGACTGGCCATCGTGGAGGCCATCATCCACGCCCACCACGGCCACGTCTCGGTGGAGTCCGCCGTCGGCGTCGGCACGACCGTCACCGTCCGGCTCGACGCGCACCGCGCCGACGCGCCGCCGCGCGACAAGGAGTCCGTCATCGCGGAGCCCGGCTACACCGAATGATCCGAAAGGAGGTCTGCGATCTCCTGCGCGGACCGTGCCGTGTGCAGGCCGATCAGATCGGCGAGCAGGTCGTCCAACGGTGGCCAGGGAAGGTCGCCGTGGTCGTTGTAGAGGCTGATCAGGCCGTGCATGGCGGTCCACAGGAGCAGACCGGCCTGCCATCTCCGCTCGGGCGTGGCCCGTGTGCCGGCCGGGTCGGTGACCGCTGCCAGTGCGGCGATCAGCGACTCCAGCAGTTCGGCCCCGGCTCCGTGAACCGAGTCGCCGGCCTGTTCGGCATCCGGACCGGTGCCGGCGGTGGAGTCCGGACGGGGTGCCAGGTCCGCGGGCATCCGTCCGCCGAAGAGCGTCCGATAGTGGCCCGGCTGCTCGACGCCCCAGTGAACATAGGCAGCGCACCGGGCGACGAGTTCGTCCAGCGGATCGGTGGCCGCCGCCGCGGCCTGGACCATCAGGCGCGCCAGTTCGTCGTAGCGCTGGCGCAGGACATGGTCGACGAGGGCGCCGAGGTCCGGGAAGTGGCTGTAGATGCTCGCCGGAGCCACACCGACCTCACGTGCGACCTGCCTCAGCGTCAAGGTCTCGGGCTGATCCAGGGTCGCCAGCAATCGAGCGGCCGCCTCGACCAGCTGAGCCTTGAGCACCTGGCCCTGCCCACGCGGGTTGCGCCGGCGCGGCGGAGCCGGCTCACCAGCAGACATTCCCACCCCTCCCGGGTCCGGCGGAATCACTGGGCAACGCGTGTTCACCTTACCGGCTCGAAGCGGCTTGACATCAATAACCAACACCTGTTCACTCATGTTGACCAACACTTGTTCAGTCAAGGGAAAAGCCATGCGTATCGCCATACTGGGCGCCAGCGGCAAGACCGGCCATGCCACCGTGGAGCAAGCCCTCGCCCGCGGCCACCAAGTCGTCGCCCTGGTCCGCCGCCCCGAGGTCTTCACCGTTCGCGACCCCAGCGCACACGACCGTGTCGAGGTGAGGCGGGCCGATGTCACCTCGCCGGCTGATTTCCCCGACCTCTCCGACGTCGACGTCGTCGTCTCCGCCCTCGGCGTCAGCAAGGGCGACGGCCCCGGTGCCCTTGAGGCCGGCGCAAAGGTCCTGACCGCCCGGAGGGTCCGCGCGATCTGGCTCGGCGCCCTCGGCTCGGGGGTCTCCACCGGCGCAGGTGGAGCGATCTACCAGGCCGTGATGCGGATGTTCGTGGGCAGAGAGCTTGCCGAGAAGGCCGCCGCCGACCACATCGCGCTGGCCGGCGGCACCACCGTCTTCCATGCACCAGACGTCGCCAACGGGCCCGTCAGCCCGAACCGGCGCATCCTGCGCCTGGCCGACTACCGGCGGCCCTTCCTCCCGCCTCGCATCACCCGTGACACGCTCGCCGCTCTCCTGATCGACGAGGCCGAGGCCCCGACCCACCGCGCCGAGGTCCTGGTCCCACTCGGCTGACCCGCTGGCCGACGACCGGAGCGCCGTCGATACCACGCGCTTCCCGGTGATGTGCCTGCAGGGGCTGCGGGTGATCGGCACGGTCCGTCCCGACCGGGCCTCCTACGACGGACGCCACGACATCCTGGGCCGGCTGGCACGCCAGGCCGAAGAAGGCGCCCTGACCTTGCGGGTGGCCCGCACCTACCCCATGGAACAGGCTCATCAGGCCCACCGCGCCGGCAGCGTATTTAGCCAGGCCGGTGCGTGGGAGGAGGAACGCTCCAGCCGTGGGTTTCGTGCGACCGCCAGGCAGAGCAGTCGGCGAGCCGGGCTGCGACCCAGGGGTCGGCGGCCAGTGACTCGGGCAGAGAGGTCTCGGCGTCGATGAACGCGGTGGCCAGTTGGCCGGCGGTCAGGCCCGTGGCGTCGCGCAGGTCCGCCGCGCCCAGATCGGCCTCCCGCAGATCGGCGTCCGTGAGGAGGGTTTGACGCATGTCGGCGCCGTGCAGAGCGACTCCGGCCAGTCGGGCGTGGACCAGGCAGGCTCTGCGGAGATCGGCTCCGTTCAGGATCGTGCGCCGGAAGTCGGTGCCGCGAAGATCGGCCCCTCTCAAGTCTGCCGAGGTCAGGAACATGGGCGAGAGCCGCGGTGCCGTGGTGAACTCGAAGCTGCGGAGGGTGAGCCCGATCAGTACGGCTCCGCGCAGGTCGAGCCTGCGGGGTTCGTGGCGGTGCGGACGGCGGGCCAGGACGTCGACGGCGGCTTGGACGTCCTGAGAGGGCTGTGTTCCCCAAGGGGGCGCGGGGCGGTCGGCGTTGTGGTCTTCGGGCAGAATGCCGGGCCTTCCCGGCGCGGCGTCGGTGTGGTTGCGGATGTAGGCGGCCAGGACGCTGACCACCGCCATGTGGTCTTGCGGGGATTCGGCGAGGACGTGCTCCAAGCTGTAGATGCCGCCGATGCGGATCTCCGGCTCGGGTGACGCGAGTTGCTCCACGGCGGACCGGAATCGCTCGGTCACCTGGCCCCTTCGGGACAGCCCGTAGGTGCGGGCGGTGTAGGCGAGGCTGGCGAAGACGGTGACGCCGGCAAAGGCGCCGAGGACCGTCTGCCGCACAGAGTTCAGCGCGTCCGCCTGATCCTTGCCCTTCAGCGATCGAACGCTGTCACCCGCAACAAGCCAGGACACCGGCCCGAGGATCACGAGCACGCCGCCGATCACGCCGAGCAGCCCGACGACGGCGAGCATGTGCAAGCGATGGCGCGACAGCCACGGCTGCTCAAGTCCGGCCTGCCTGCCCGTGCTCCAGCGCGTCGACGCATCACCCGCCCCCATGACGAGCAGCATGCCATCCGCACGGCATCGACCGCTGGGCCCGGGGCCCGCGGGCGAACAGGTCACCTCGCCCGCCATCGCAGAGAGCCTGTGCGCCGCAGTCCCGCGTGCGCCGTTGTCCGTGAGACGCATAGGCTGAAACGGTGACGGCACGCATGGGCTCGGCCGTCGCCAGGCCGCGCCCGGGCAGGCGCGTTGATCGATAAAATTCCACAATCGCAAGCCACGCCCGGCGGAGAAGGAGAAACCTCTGCCGGCCACCTTCCGGCAGATCTTGCTGCGTTCCCGCGTACTCGTGGTCGGGACTCCCCGGGATGGAATCCGGCCGGGTTCATCTGCTTCCGTACCGCTCACCCGGCCTTGCGGTCGGGCGTGCGGCGATTCATCTACCTGGACATAGGTACGGGGTCTCTCGTTCTGGAAGGCTTTCGCATCATGGCTACACGTGAGGTTGTCGAGAAATTCTTCGGTCTGCTTGCCGCCGGGGACCCGGACGCGGTCGCGGAGGTCTTCGGCGAGGACATCGACTGGTACGTGCCCGGATCGCCGTCCCTCCCTTGGACCGGGCGCCGTTCCAAGTCCAGTGAGGTACCCGGCTATCTCCGGACGCTGGTGGACAACATCGTTCCGGAGAAGAATGTCGACCGCGTGGAGGCCCTTGTGGTCGACGGCGACCACGCGGTCATGTTGGGCCGATTCACCCGCGTGGCGAAGAGCACGGGCCGCACGTACGAGATGCCCATCGCGATGCACTTCCAAGTGGCGGGCGACAAGATCGTCAAGTTCTACCTCTACGAGGACACGCTGAAGGTTTCGCAGGCCTACGCCGTCTGACGACGGGTTGCGCCAGATGGCTTCGCTCTGCTGGAAGGCCAGGTGGCGAAGGCGACGCTCTGTCGACCCCGCAGTGTGATCGGGCCGCTCGCGTCCAAACGGTTCGCCGGTCTTGAGGGCGGCCATGGTCTGTTCGAGGTTCCCCCGAGATGCGGGGCAGGCGGGCAGGGAGCGTGGATGTGCCGAACGGCAAGGCCATATCCTTCGGTGGGCGAAGCAGGCGCTGTAGATGCGCCTGTTGTCCATTGCAGTGGGCGCTTCCCCGCTCCGGGGTACCAGGCACCCCGCGAACCACCAGGAGGTTGACCGGTGATCACTCTGTCCGCAGTGGGAGGAGTGGCTCTGGTCGAACTAGGCATGGCCCTGACTCCGGGGCCGAACATGATCCACCTCGCATCCCGCGCGATCACCCAAGGCCGCAGGGCGGGTCTGGTCAGCCTCAGTGGGACCGCCGTGGGCTTCCTGTGCTACCTGGTGGCCGCGGCTGCGGGCCTTTCCGCGCTGTTCACTGCCGTGCCGGTGGCCTACACAGTGGTCAAGCTCGCCGGAGCCGTCTACCTGGCCTACCTCGCCTGGGGCATGCTCAAGCCCGGCGGCCGTTCGCCCTTCGCCCCGGCCCAGGACCTGCCCCCAGTCTCCGACGTCCGACTGTTTTCGATGGGGCTGCTGACCAACCTGCTCAACCCTAAGATCGCTCTGCTGTACGCCGCCCTACTTCCGCAGTTCCTGAACCCTCAGGCCGGTCCGGCCTGGAAGCAACTGCTCCAGCTCGGCGGTGTACAGATCATTGTGGGGATCACCGTGAACGCTGTGATCATGTTGGGTGCAGCACGGGTGTCCGGGTTTCTCGCCGCCCGGCCCCGCGTCATGACCACCCAGCGGTTCACGGCAGGCGGCCTGCTCGGCATCTTCGCTCTGCGCACTGCACCTGACGTGCTCCAACTGAGGTTGGACAAGGCTCAGTATGTTCCGGGGGAGAAGCCGTAGCGGCCCCGCAGCACGTGCAGATCGCTGGCGTGCGCGGGGGTCGCCGTCACACGGATCAGCGTCTGGCCGGCTTCCGGCGTGGGCACGGACCGGCTTTCCAGCCGCAGGACGTCGTTGGGCTCGCCGACCTTCTCGGCCACGCCCGTACGCATGGATTCCGGCAGCAGAGAGACCTTTCGTCGTTCACACCCGACGAATTCGGCTCACTTCTCCAGGAAACCACGCAGCCTCGGACGGCCCTCGGTGCCTCTGCCCTGCGCGCCTCACCTCATCGCTCGCCAGGTGTCACCCCCGCGCTCCTCCTCTCAGCCTGCTCCCCTTCGCCGGCACCGTCATGTCGTGTCGGCCACAATCCCCGCGCAGACCCGGCCGGGACACTCACCGGGCTCGAGGTGCGTGAGTATCCCCGACCTGCTGTGCTGGTAGCAGGTCCCTGTCGTCACCGTAGGAGGGATCGATGACCAGCTACCGAGTCGCGCAGGTAACCTCCCCGAGTGGCAGCTTCGAGATCGTCGAGCGGGAAGTGCGGCGTCCTGGCCCCGGACAGGTCCGACTCGCGGTGGAGGCGTGCGGTATCTGCCACAGCGACACCCTCTTCGTCGACGGCCAGCTGCCTGGAGTCACGTTCCCGGACGTGCCCGGTCACGAGATCGCCGGACACATCGAAGAACTCGGCGACAATGTGGCCGAGCGAGGCTGGCACGTGGGCGACCGAGTGGCGGTCGGGTGGTTCGGCGGCAGTTGCGGCCACTGCAAACGGTGCCGCAAAGGCGACTTCATCACCTGCGAGAGCCTCAAAGTCCCGGGCTGGACCTACGACGGAGGCTTCGGCGAACAGATGATCGCGCCCGCCGACGCCCTCGCCAAGGTCCCGGACGACCTAGCGGCAGTCGACGCCGGGCCGCTGGCCTGCGCCGGCGTGACCACGTTCAACGGGCTTCGACGCAGTCCGGCTGAGCCCGGAGACCTCGTCGCCGTCCTCGGTCTGGGCGGTCTGGGACACCTCGGAGTCCAATATGCGGTCGCCATGGGCTTCGAGACCGTGGGGATCGCCCGAGGCTCCGAAAAGGCCGAATTCGCCGAACAACTGGGCGCTCACCACTACATCGACAGCACCTCGCACACCCCGGTCGCGGAGGCGCTGCAGGCCCTGGGGGGTGCAACAACCGTCCTGGCCACTGCCGGCAACTCCCAGGCCGTCAGCGCGACCGTGGAAGGCATGACACCACGAGGCGAACTCGTCGTCATCGGAGCCGACCCCGGACCACTGGGGACGTCCCCGAACCAGCTCCTCCTGACCGGCCGCGTCATCCGCGGTCACCTGTCCGGCACCTCACAGGACGTGGAGGACACCATGGCCTTCAGCGTGCTGCACGGAATCCGGCCGATGACGGAGACCGCATCGTTGGACGACGCCGAAGCCGCTTACCAGAAGATGCTCTCCGGAGGCGCCCGCTTCCGGATGGTACTCACCCCCGCTTGACGGCCGGGGGCAGCACGCCCGTCGCGTCGATCTCCTCCCGCCCGGTTGCCGCGACCTCTCGGCGAGGATGTCCAAGCTCGAGCGTGCCAGGCGCAGATGATCAGTCGTTCCGCCACGCCAGGGGGCAGGCGGCGGGGAGGCGACCGACGCGGGAGATTCCGCTGGAGTAGCCGGTAGGACCGAGCGCCCCGCTGACAGTCCGCTACCGCGGGCGAGCCGGGGTGAGGGACTCGCGGGTGACGGGGTCGCCGCAGTGGGCGCAGTGGAGGGCGACGTCGACGGACTCGCCGCAGGTGTGCCGCAGGTCGAGCGCGGGGGAGTCGACGGCCCAGCGGTCGCCCCAGGTGCGCAGGGCCAGCAGGACGGGGAAGAGCTCGCGGCCGGACTGCGTCAGGTGGTACTCGTAGCGCGGCGGGTGCTCGCTGTACTGGCGGCGCTCGACGACACCGGCGTCCTCCAGCTTGCGCAGCCGGTCGGCGAGGATGTCCCGGGACGCTCCCGTGTAGCCGGCGATCTTCGCGAAGCGGTGTACGCCGTAGCCCATCTCCCGCAGTGCGAGCAGCGACCACCGCTCGCCGAGGATGTCCAGGGCCGCCGCGATCGAGCATGGCCGCGGCTCGACCGGCATCGCCGACATCCGCGCCAGCGGGGCCTCGTCGCCCGTACGCGCCGTATCCGCTGCCGCCGCGTGCGCGGTCCGCGCCTCTGCCTTGCTGCCGTCCATGCCCCCAGCGTAGCTCCGGGTCGGTTGTGTTCTCCTACCCACCGCCGGTACAGTCGAGCCGAGTCAGTAGGAAATCACAACACACTCCACCGTGCGGCTGCACGCACCCCGATGCGCGCACCCCCACTCCGGACGCGCGCTCCCGCGCACCCGAGCACACTCACCGAGGGGCACCATGACCATCCCGGAGCGGACGCCCGCCCCCGGCACCAGCGGCACCACCGCGGACGCCCACGACTCCCCGGCCGCCCGGCGGCGCGCCCTGCGCGTCCTCGCCCTCAGCAGCCTCGGCGTCTTCGTGGTGTTCCTCGACACCACCATCGTCAACGTCGCCTTCGAGACCATCAGCCGCGGCTTCCACACCACCACCGGGCACCTGGCCTGGGTGCTGAACGCCTACAGCCTGGTCTTCGCCGCCGTGCTCATCCCGGCCGGGCGGATCGCCGACCGCTACGGCCGCAAGCGCGTGTTCCTGACCGGCATCACCGGGTTCGCCCTGACCAGTGCGCTGTGCGGCATCGCGCCCAGCGCGGGCGTGCTGATCGGCTCCCGGGCCCTGCAGGCGGCCTTCGCCGCCCTCGTCACACCGACCTCGCTCGCCCTCGTGCTGCCCGAGTTCCCGCCGGCCCGGCGCCCGATGGCGATCGGCACCTGGGGCGCGATGGGGGCGGCCGCCGCCGCGCTCGGCCCCACCACCGGCGCGCTGCTCACCCAGTACGCCTCGTGGCGCTGGATCTTCCTGGTCAACGTGCCGATCTGCGCCCTGGTCCTGGTCGTGGGACTGCGCCTGCTGCGCGAGACCCGCGAGCAGCACGCCAACGGCCTGCCCGACCCGGTGGGCGTGGTGCTGGTCGCCGCGATGCCGGCCGCGCTGAGCCTGGCCATCATCGAGGGCCCGTCCTGGGGCTGGTCCGACCCTCGCGTGATCGCCGCGTTCGCCGTCGCCGTCGCGCTGCTGCCGGTGTTCCTGCTGCGCACCCGCGCCGCCGCCAATCCGGTCATGGACCTCGCGCTCTTCCGCGTACGGCAGTTCCGCGTCGTCAACGCCTCGTCGCTGGTGTTCTCGTCGGCCTTCTACGGGATGCTGCTCGCCAACATCCTCTTCCTACAGACGGTGTGGGGGTACTCGGTGCTGCGCGCGGCGCTCGCCAGCGCGCCCTCGCCGCTCGTCGTCACCGCCGTCGCCCGCACCGCGAGCCGTCTCGGGCACGCCTACGGACCCAAGCGGGTGCTCTCCGCCGGGGCGCTGTGCTGGGCCGTGGGACTGACGCTGCTGGCGCTGGGAACGAGCGGCCATCCGCACTGGGTGACGGGTTTCCTGCCCGCGTCGCTGATCATCGGTCTCGGCATCGGCCTCACGCTGCCGGTGCAGTCGGGAGCGGCCGTCCAGGCCCTGCCGGCCGCCCGGCTCGCCGTCGGCTCGGCGATCAACGCCAGCTTCCGCCAGCTGGGAGCGGTTTTGGGCATCAGCGTCTTCGTGGCCGTCCTCGCCACGCCGACACCGGCCACCGCCGTGGATTCCTTCCACCGCGTGTGGTGGGTACTGGGCGCCCTCGGCCTCGCCTCCGGGCTGCTGCTCCACCTGCCACGGCTGGGCCGCCCGGCTGGCGGCACCGACGACGCCGACGGCCCGACGCCGGCCGAGACGGTGGCCACGGAGTCCGCTCCTGCAGGCTAGAGGGAGCGGGACGGCATGACCTGCTCCCTGGTTCGAGAAGGCAACATCACGCAGGCCCATGTCTCGGCATGTGCCACGGACTGCTCCTGCGCACTGGCAGGCCCATGGCATGTCTGAACCAGTTGGCCAGGCTCGTCGGCGGTGACCGCGCTGCAACGCGTGGGGCACACGAGTAGCGTCATGGGGGGAGCAACCTCAGGGAGGTCGCTGTGGGTACATCCCAGGTCAGCCAGGGAGTGAGCGGCACGTCGACGGTCGGCAGGCCGGACGAGAAGCTCGAGGTGATGACCATCCCGGTTTCGGATCCCGAACGTGCCAGAGACTTCTACCGCAGGCTCGGCTGGCGGGAGGACAAGACTCCGCCGGGCCGCTTCCAGTTCACACCGCCCGGTTCATCATGCTCGGTTCAGTTCGGTGCCGACCTCGTGCCGACGGCGCCCGGTTCGGCACAGCGTATGTTCCTGACCACCCCGGACATCGTGGCGGCGCAGGACGCAGTGCAGGCCGCCGGCGTCAGCGTGAGCGACATCTTTCACCTCGCCGCGGACGGCATCCACCCCGGCCCCGATCCTGACCGCGGCAGCTACCGCTCGCTGTTCTCCTTCGAGGACCCCGACGGCAACGGGTGGCAGATGCAGGAGGTCACCAGCCGACTACCGGGCCGTGTCGAACCCGGCCCCACCCAGTACGCGTCGCGCAACGACCTGGCCTCGGCGCTGCGGCGCGCCGCGGCGGCCCATGGCGAGCACGAGATGCGCACCGGCGGGTTCGACGACAACTGGCCCGACTGGTACGCGGAGTTCATGGTGGACGAGCAGACCGGCCAGGAGCCACCCCCATAGCGAGCCACGCAGGTCGCCGCACGCCGGGAGGCCCGCACGGCACGCAGGCGCCGACACCGTCATCCAGCAGATCACAGGCGATGGACGAGAAGGTGTTCATGGGCAAACGGCATACATGGATCGAGGGTCTCTCGGAGCGGCGCACGGCACGTTGGATGGTGACTGTCACGCTCGCACTGATCCTGGCGATCACCGCGGCGGACATCGCCATCGGGACCAGCGTTCATCTGGGCCCCTTTCTGGTCGTCGCGCCGGCTCTGACGGCCTCCTTCGCGGGCGCGCGGCTGACCGCTGTCATGGGAGCTGTGGCCATAGCCGCCCTGCTGATCATCTCGGTCCTCCACGGTGGGCTGACCACGGCGAATCACATGGCGCAACTCCTCGCCCTGGTGATCCTGTCGGCCTCGGTCGTCTTCCTCTGTCATGTTCGAGAGCGGCGCACCAGACAGCTGAACCGGGCACGGTCTGTGGCCGAGACAACGCAGCACGTCCTGCTGCGCCCTCCGCCTCGCCGTATGGGACCGTTCCGGGTGGCCTGGCTGTATCTAGCAGCTGAAGACGAGACCCAGATCGGGGGCGACCTGCTAGCCGTCGCGCACACCGACCACGCCTGTACCCGAGTGCTCATCGGTGACGCCCGCGGACACGGTCTGGCCGCCATCGCCGATGCGTCCGTCGTGCTGGGGGCCTTCCGTGAAGGTGCTCACCGGTACACGACCCTGCCCGAACTGGTCGCTGTCCTCGAGGAGAGCGTCTGCCGGAACGTGGAGGACGTCGCCGACACCACCCTCGATCCAGGCGAGCACTTCGTCACCGCGATCACCCTCAACATCCACGACCAAGGCTCACAGACCGAGATGATCAACTGCGGTCATCCGCCGCCCCTCCTCGTACGCGGCGATCAGATCACCGTCCTGAGCGCCACGCACCCGGCACCCCCGCTGGGCCTGTGCGGCCTGGACGCGGCCCGCTTCCGCCCCGACGAATTCCCGTTGGAAGCCGGCGACAAGCTGCTGCTCTACACCGACGGCGTCATCGAGGCGCGCTCACCGACCGGTGCCTTCTATCCGCTCGTGGAACGGGTCGCCGCCTTCTCCGCCTCAAGCCCTGACGGCCTGCTGCACCACATCCACCGGGACCTGCTCGCCCATACCGGCCAGCCACTCAACGACGACGCCGCCTTGCTGATCATCGAACGCGCTTCCCCCCATCGCCTGCCCCGGCCACAGTTGGCGACCGACCCGGACGGGCCAGCAGCCCACCCGGCAGGTTGGCCGTGACCTGAGCACTGTGGTCAGACTTCAAGCCGTCCCCACGACGTCAGGGGCGGTGAAAAGCACCGTTACAGGGCAGCGGAGGTGCATGCGAATGCCCAGCGATGACGTGCTGGCCCTTCTCGACGAGCAGGGCCGGGTGATCGAGTGGGGACGCCTGGCCGAGGAACTCGTCGGGCTGTCCGCCGAAGACGCCGTCGGCCGAGAGACGATCACTCCGGTGCAGGACCTTGCCGCCGCTGACGAGGACCGGCGTGCGGAATTTCCGGACTTCACGTCGGTACTGGTCAAACCCATACTTCGCGGGGTTTCTGTGGTGTGGCAGATCCTCGCGGCCGGAGAGGCCCTTCCCGGGCGGGACGCGGCGACATTGCGATCCCTCTTCGCATCGTTCCCGTCGGGAGTTCACGTCCTTGACGGTCAACTGCGCACGGTGCGGACGAGCAGCTTGCAGGTAGGGCAGTGCGGGGTGCCGGATGGGCACGTGCTGGGCAGGCACTTCGCCGAGGTATTCGAGCCTGAGACGTGCACTGAGGAGGCGGACATCGCGCGGGGGGTCCTGCAGGACGGGCGGCCAGTGGTGAACCGAGTGGTCCGGGGAGTCCGGGCGCCGGGCCGGGCGGGGCGTCGTACGCTTTCGGTTTCATATTTCCGCCTCGAGGGCGGCGACGGTGACGTCCCCGGTCTCGTGGCCTCCGTTGCGGACGCAACGGAGCGAGAGAAAGCACGGGCCCGCCTGGCGCTGCTGGACACGGTCCGCACCCAGGTGGGACAGGGACTGAACCTCGGGGCGGTCTGCCGGGAACTGGTGGCGGCGGTAGTGCCAGCCTTCGCGAGCACCGTGGCCGTCGAGTTGATCGATGGCATTGTTCGAGGCGAGGAGGCGCCGCTGGTACCCGTGCACCAGAACGTCTCCCTGCGCCGGGCGGCCTCCGCGGGCCCCGGCTCGGCCTTCGCCGGCCCACCGGTAGGTCCGCTGCCGACCGGCACCCCCTTTTCGCAGGTCCTGGCCGATCTCCGGCCCCGCCTGCTCGCGGGCAATGACGACAGCGTGTGGCAGGAAGCCGATCCGATCCGCGGCGACATCATCAGGCGGTCCGGTGCGAACTCCCTGATCGTGGCGCCATTGTGCTTGCGTGACCGGGCACTCGGGGTGGTCACCTTCTACCGCGGTGGGCAGAGGGATCCCTTCGAAGAGGACGACCTCGCCGTAGCGTCGGCCGTATGCACCCACACTTCGCTGTGCATCGACAACGTCACCCGGTACATGCGCGAGTGGATCACCGCATGGACCGTACAGCGGCAGCTGCTCCCCCAGGAGCCGGCAGCCCAGGACACTTTGGAGGTCTCCCACCTGCACCAGCCAACCTCCGAGGGCGGCGGCGCCTGGTTCGACGAGATCGCTCTGCCCGGCTCACGCACCCTCCTCGTCGTCGGCGAGGTGGCAGGCGAGGGCATCACCACGGCGATCACGGTCGGTCTCCTGCGTACGGCCGTCCAGACGTTGGCCGACATGGACCTGCAGCCCGACGAACTGCTGGCCCGCCTCAACGACACCGCCACTCGTCTCGCCGCAGGTTATGCCCCGTCGGACCTCCCAGGGCACGAGCCGCTGACCGCCAGCTGCACTGCCGCCGTCTATGATCCGGTGGAGCGCACCTGCACTGTCGCCCGCGCAGGTGCTCCCGCGCCGCTTACTCGGCTCCCCGATGGCACGTCTGTCCACATCTCCGGCCCCGCGGGACCGCCACTCGCCGGGGCAGGCGAGGCCCCGTTCCCCGCCGATACCGTTGACCTCCCTGAAGGAAGCACTCTCGCGATGGGCACGGCCGCCGCCAGCAGGATGCTCAGGCCATCGGGTCCCTTGCTGCCGCTTCTGGACAGCGTTGAGGCGCGACCCCTCAAGGAACTCAGTGACAGGCTCGAATCCGAGCTCCGCTCCGGACAAGACGCCTCGAACGGTGAGCCGTTGATGCTCCTCGCACGGACGAAGGCGCAACCCGACGACCGTCTACTGACCCGCGCGCTGCCCTCGGACCCCGAGGCAGCGCCGATCGCCCGCGAGGCGACCCGGCACCAGCTGGACCTGTGGGGAGTCGACGAGGAGACGGCCTTCACCACTGAGCTCGTCGTCAGCGAACTCGTCGGAAACGCCGTCCGCTACGGCGCTCCGCCGCTGCGGCTACGGCTGGTCCTCGGACAGATGCTCACCTGCGAGGTCAGCGACGCCGCGAACAGCGCTCCCCACGTACAGCACGCCCGCACGGTCGACGAGACCGGCCGGGGACTGTTCATCCTGGCGACACTCGCAAACCGGTGGGGGGCCCGGTACAACGCGCAGGGAAAGACCGTCTGGGCCGAACTGCCTGCAGGCACCTGGGAGACGTCGGCAGCGTCGTCGCATGCGAACGTGAGTGACGGGACAAGCAGACGTGTCGCAGATTGAGATCGATACGTGTCCGACCACCGAACGGATCTGCCTGCCGGTCGACGCCGGCTGAGCGGTTGGCGGGCCGATCAGGCGTAGTCCTTGGACTGGGGTCTCAGTCGGCCGCGATGTCGATACGTGGGCTGGTGCCCCGCCTTCGTCCGCGAGTACCGCGGCTGCGGCAAGTCCGTAGGCGCGGTGGGGGATGACGTGGGACGGCCAGTCCTCGGCCGACCAGGTCCGCGGATCGCTGATTCCGAAAACGGCCATCGGGATGTCGTGCGGGCCGGCATGCTGCATCGGGTCGACCCGGCGGCCATCAGTGCGCGGCGGCGGGTCAGTGGTCGGAATAGCTGAAGTCACCCACCGTCCAGGCGCTCACGTGCTCGATCGCAACGCGGTACATGCCGCCGGTCTCCGGGATTCCCACCGCGCCCTGCAGAATGCGGGCGACATGGAAGTGCAGGTGCGTGGGCGGCCGTCCGTCCTCCCCGGCGGGAGTGCCGAAGGCAGCGGAGAACTCGCCCAGTTGGGCCGAGGCCGTCAGCACCTCCGAGACCCTCTGCCGCCACACGGCTTCGGGAGCCAGGCGGCCGGTGATGACGGCGCCCCCGGTGACCACGGTCAGGGGCATCTGGTTGCTCTGCCCGGACTCCACGCGGGCGGCGATGTCAACGAGTAGCTCGTCATGCGTCGGCATGAGAGCGAAGTCTATGCACCGGCTCGTCCAGATGCCGCCGTGGGGCTGGACGTGCGAACGCCAGCCCGGCACCGCAGTCGCCGACCTCTCCGCCCTCCACCGTTCGAGAGCCTTTACCTCATCTTCGGACACGCTGAAATCTGTCTCGGCTGGAGTAGACATTTGGTCGTGGTGTGGTTATGGTTTCTGTCATAGTCGAGATCGATGAGGCCCGGCAGACATGAACTGCCGGGCAGCGGTACACGCAAGTCGCAGTTCGCAGGG
>NZ_JAINZZ010000034.1 GCF_019890725.1 Actinacidiphila acidipaludis | reverse complement strand
ACCCCTTTGCCGTGAACGGCTCCGAGACGTGCGTTTCCGCTGTCTCGTCGAGGCGGTTGTGCCAACGTACTGGACGGCCCTGCGCGGAGCAAATCCGGGGTGCGGTTCCGGACGCGGCGGCGCCGGACGGAATCCGCACTTGACATGACTTAGGCTGCTCTCGCGGCTCGCCGTCCCGTGACAGTAAGTGACGGCGTCTTGATCTCCGCACGTGAGGAGGCATCTCATGACGACCGTTTCATCGCCACTGGCCGGCCGGGTCATCGGGCTCGAGGCGGTGCCGGACCCTGTGTTCTCCGGCGCCATGGTCGGACCCGGTACCGCGGTGGACCCCGCGCGTGAGCCCGGTGAGGCGGTGTCCCCGGTGGACGGCGTCATCGTCTCGCTCCACCCCCACGCGTTCGTCGTGGTGGACAGCGAGGGCCACGGGGTACTGACGCACCTGGGCATCGACACGGTGCAGCTCAACGGCGAGGGCTTCGAACTGCTGGTGTCCAAGGGCGACAACGTGACCCGCGGGCAGGCCATCGTGAAGTGGAACCCCGCCGCGGTCGAGGAGGCGGGGAAGTCCCCGATCTGTCCGGTGGTGGCCCTGGAGGCCACGGCCGAGGCCCTGGAGAACGTGCGGGACGGCGGCGACGTCCTGTCCGGCGAGACCCTCTTCGACTGGAAGTAGCGAGATGGAGACAACGCTGCGAGGCGTCGGTGTCAGCCACGGCGTGGCGATCGGCGAGGTACGGCACATGGGCACCGCGGTGCTGGAGCCGCCGGCCAAGCAGATCCGGCCGGACGAGGCAGAGCGTGAGCAGGGCCGTGCCCGGCAGGCCGTCGAGGCGGTGGCCGCGGACCTGACGGCGCGCGGGCACCTGGCCGGCGGCGAGGCGCAGGCGGTGCTGGAGGCCCAGGCGCTGATGGCCCAGGACCCCGAGCTGATGGCGGACGTCGAGCGGCGGGTGGCCGTGGGCAGTACGGCCGAGCGCGCGGTGTACGACGCGTTCGCCTCCTACCGGGCCCTGCTGGCGGGTGCCGGCGAGTACCTGGCCGGCCGGGTCGCGGACCTGGACGACGTGCGGAACCGCATCGTGGCGCGGCTGCTGGGTGTGCCGATGCCGGGGGTGCCGGACAGCGACGAGCCCTATGTCCTCATCGCGCGTGACCTGGCTCCGGCCGACACCGCGCTGCTCGACCCGGCGCTGGTGCTCGGGTTCGTGACGGCGGAGGGCGGGCCGACGAGTCACAGCGCGATCCTGGCGCGGGCGCTTGGGGTGCCGGCGGTCGTGGCGCTGCCGGGCGCCGAGGAGCTCGCCGAGGGCACGGTCGTGGCGGTCGACGGGAGCACGGGTGAGGTGTTCGTCGAGCCGAGTCAGGAGAAGCGGACGGCGCTGACCGCGGCGGCGGCCGAGCGGAAGGCGGCGCTGGCCGCGTCCTCCGGGCCGGGTGCGACGTCCGACGGGCACAAGGTGCCGCTGCTGGCGAACATCGGCGGGCCCGCCGACGTGCCCGCGGCGCTGGAGGCCGGCGCGGAGGGCGTGGGCCTGTTCCGTACCGAGTTCCTCTTCCTGGACGACTCGGCGAAGGCGCCCTCGGAGGACAAGCAGGTCGAGGCGTACCGGCAGGTACTGGAGGCCTTCCCCGAGGGGCGGGTCGTCGTGCGGGTGCTGGACGCGGGCGCGGACAAGCCGCTGGACTTCCTGACGCCGGCCGACGAGCCGAACCCCGCGCTGGGTGTGCGGGGGCTGCGGACGCTGCTGGACCATCCCGAGGTGCTGCGGGCGCAGTTGCGTGCGCTGGCCAGGGCGTCGGAGGGGCTTCCGGTGTACCTGGAGGTCATGGCGCCGATGGTGGCGGACCGCCAGGACGCCAAGGCGTTCGCGGACGCGTGCCGGGAGGCCGGGCTGGCGGCGAAGTTCGGCGCGATGGTGGAGATCCCGTCGGCGGCGCTGCGGGCGCGGGCGGTGCTGCAGGAGGTGGAGTTCGTGTCGCTGGGCACGAACGACCTGGCGCAGTACACGTTCGCCGCGGACCGTCAGGTCGGCGCGGTGTCGCGGTTGCAGGATCCGTGGCAGCCGGCGCTGCTGGATCTGGTCGCCATGGCGGCCGAGGCGGCGAAGGCCGAGGGGAAGAGCTGCGGGGTGTGCGGTGAGGCGGCCGCCGATCCGCTGCTGGCCTGTGTGCTGACGGGTCTGGGCGTCACCAGCCTGTCGATGGGGTCGGCGTCGATCCCGTATGTGCGGGCGACGCTGGCGAAGTACACGCTCGCGCAGTGCGAGCGGGCGGCGGCCGCGGCTCGTGCCACGGACAGCGCCGAGGACGCGCGGCGGGCCGCGCAGGGGGTGCTGTCCGGCGAGTAGCGGCCGGGTCCCGGTGGGGACGGCACCCCTGCTACGGATGCCGGGCCGCGTTCGGTTCCGCGAAGGGCGCTTCACCGTCGGGTTGAGCGCCCTTCGCCGTCCCGCCGCTCTTCGTCCGTCCTCGCCGGACTAGCCTGACTCCCCTGACCAGGGGTCGGCCAGGGGGTTCAGGCCAGGTCTCCCGGCAGGGGTGGGGGCAGGGGGATGCCCGGGGCGTAGCGGACGCCGGGTTCGGGGGGCACGGGGTCGCCGGTGCCGGGGTCGGTGCAGTACGCGTTGAAGACCTCGGCTTCGGTGAGGGGGTGTGGTTCGCCGCCGCGCAGGGTCCAGCCGCGGACGGTGTCGGTGCCGCCCGGGTCGGTGGTGCGGATGACCAGCCCGCCGGGGTGGTGGGTGGCGGCTCCCGCGGCGATGACCGTGCACAGCACGAGTCCGTCGGTGTCCGTGAGCCGCAGGTCGCCGTCCTCGTCGGCGTCGACGCGGGCCGCGGCGAGCAGCGGTGGTCCGTCGCCGGCGGGCAGGCTGGCGACCACGTGGTGGCTGCCGGGTCCGAGTGCCTCGAGGAGCCGGACCAGGGTGTGCGAGGCGCGGTCGAAGGCGCAGTGCGCGAGTTCCTCCCCGCAGTCGGCGCAGCGGCCGGCGTCGATGAGCAGGTCGGTGGCGCGTTCCCAGGTGGCGCGGCGTTCGCTCTCGCGGGTGAGCGCGTCACGCAGGGCGTCGAGGGGCTGGCGGGCGTAGGGGACGCTGGGACCGGTGGTGGTGGCTTCGGCGGTGTAGTGGGTGCGGGTGGTGGGCGTGTCCGGGGGCCTTCGGGTGCTCGCGCAGTAGTCGGCGTAGGTGCCGGGGTCGAAGCGGGTGACGGCGACGTGGGTGCCGCGGGCGTGGAGGCTGCGCAGGAAGGCGTCCACGTGGTGGAGGTACCGGCCATAGTCGCGGAACGGGAAGCTGGGGTAGCCGGTCATGGCGGTGAAGTCGCCGTGGTCGACCAGGAGTCCGAGCACGGTGGGCGCTTCGGTGCGCAGCGCGCGCCGCTGGTCGGTGCGGCCGGCGGGCCTGGTGCGGCGGGTGGCGCGGCGCTTGCGGGCGCGGTCGTGGCGGCGGTGGGCGGTGCTGCGGCGGCCGGTGGTGTGGGCCATGGTTCCCCCTCGGTCCGGGACGCTGGCGTCCCTGTGCTGTCTAGTGCTCACTCACCGTAATCGGCACCTCTGACAGCGGGGGTACGGCGAGGTCGGGGACGGGGGCGGCGAGCCGCCGGAGCACCAGGCGTCGCTGGAGGAGCGCGGCCGCGGCGAGAACGGCGCCGAGGGCGAGCCAGCCGGCCGGTCCGGTCGCGATGACCACGGAGGTCATGAGGAACGGGCCGACGCAGCGCGCGGTGGACTGGGCGAGTCCGTGGACGCCGACGTAGGCGCCCTGTGCGTCGGCCGGGGCGAGGTGGACGGACAGTTCCCAGGAGATCGACGACTGGATCATCTCGACCATGGTGAGGGCGACGGCCGATCCGATGACGGCGAGGGCGGCTGCCCAGCCGGCGTGGACGACCGCGGCCGCGGTGACGGCGCCGCACATCAGGAACCACATTCCGGTCGGCCGCAGGGCGTCGGCGGCGGCCCGCGGGGTCCCGGCGTGCCGGGACAGCCGGACCTGGAGGACCACGACGATGACGGTGTTGATGACGAACACCGCCGCGGCCAGCCCGTGCGGTGCCGTGGTGCGGGTGATGATCCACAGCGGCAGGCCGACGCTGAGCGCGCTGCCGTAGAGGAACATCACCGCGTCCGTGGCGGCGTACGCGAGGTACCCGCGGTCCTTCCAGGGGCCGCCGGCGGTCCGGCGGCGGGCGGGTGCGGCGACCGGGCCGGTGCTGGTGCGGGCGACGACGGTCCGGGTGGCCGCCGGCGGTTCGGCGCACCGCGCGACGAGGACGGCGACCAGGACGAAGGAGAGGGCGTCGCCGAGCAGCAGCGCGCGGTAGACGGCGGTGGTGCCGAAGGCGAGGGCGGTGGAGGCGGCGAGACCGCCGAAGGTGTACCCGACGTTGACGACGGTGCGCTGGACGGCCTGGTAGCGGGCGCGGTCGGGGCCGGCCACGCGGGCGGCGAAGATCTTGGTGAGGACGGACGCGGAGCGCTCGCCGAAGCTCCCGGCGGCCACCAGCGGCAGGAGTTGCCAGAAGCCGTGGGCGAGCAGCATCAGGAAGCTGGAGGCGCCGCGCACGATCTGCACGCCGAGCAGGACGCGGGTGAGCGGGAGGCGGTCGGACAGCCGGCCGGTGAGCGGCGGTCCCGCGATGCCGAACGCGCCGCCGATGCCGAGCAGGAGGCCGGTGCGGCCGGGGCTGAGTCCGGCGACCACCACGAAGTACAGGGCGGTGACGGAGACCCAGAGCCCGGAGCCGGTCTTGTCGACGAGGTTGATCCACAGCATCCGGCGGCCGTCGGGGCCTCCCGGCAGTGGCGGGATCGACGGGATCCGCGGGATCCCCGGCCTCCGCTTCACGGCATCACGTCCCTGTCCTCGCTTGCCGATTCTTTTGTATTGGTACAGAATTGCTTCTGTGACGATACAATATGGGATCGGTGGGGCCACCGCCAGGGAGATTTCCGCGTCCGCCGAACGGGCCGTGACCGAGGGCCGGTTGCGGCCCGGCGAGTCGCTGCCCCCGGTGCGCGTCCTGGCGGACGGGCTCGGTGTGAGCCCCGGGACGGTCGCCACGGCGTACAAGGAGCTGCGGGCCCGCGGCATCGTGGTGACCCGGGGCCGGGGCGGGACCGTGGTGGCCCCGGCGCCGTCCGTGGCGTCGCGCCGGCCGCCGCGGGTGCCGGAGGGGCTGCGCGACCTGGCCGGCGGGCATCCGGATCCGGCCTTCCTGCCCGAACTCGTGCCCCCGGGACGGCTGTCGCCGGGCGCCCGCTCGCACCGGGCCTCGCCGCGCATGCCCGAACTGGAGAAGCTGGCCCGGGCGTGGTTCCGGCGCGACGGCGTACCGGACGCGCACGTCACGTTCGCGCACGGCGCGCTGGACTGCGTCTCCCGGCTGCTGTCGGTGGAACTGCGGCCCGGCGACGCGGTCGCGACGGAGGACCCGGGCTTCCACCATCTGCTGGATCTGGTCCCGGCGTTGGGCCTGCGCACGGTCGCGGTCGAGGTGGACGACGAGGGCATGCGCCCGGAGGGGCTGCGCTCGGCGCTGCGGGCCGGCGCCCGCGCGGTGGTGCTCTGTCCGCGAGCGCAGAATCCCTTCGGGTCACGCGTGTCCGCCGCGCGCCGGCGGGACCTGCTCGCGGTGCTCGCGGAAGCCCCGGAGGTGCTGGTGGCGGAGGACGACCACAGCGCGGACACCGCGGGCGGCCCGCTGCACTCCCTGACCACCGCGGGACCGGACGGCCCGGCGCGCTGGGCACAGATCCGTACGGTCTCCAAGCATCTGGGCACCGACCTGCGATGGACCGCGATGGCCTGCGACGCGACCACCCTGGCCCGGCACGACGGCCGCCTGCTGCTGACCTCGGGCTGGGTGAGCCATGTGCTGCAGGAGACGGTCGTGCGGCTGATGACCGACCCCGCGACCACCGCTCTGGTGGAGGCGGCGTCCGCCGCCTACACCGAGCGCAGGCAGGCTCTCGTCGCGGCGCTCGCCGGGCACGGGATCGGCGCGCGCGGCGTGAGCGGGCTCAACGTCTGGGTGCCGGTGCGGGACGAGTCCGCGGTCGTCAACGGACTGCGCTCGCACGGCTGGTGGGTGGCCGGCGGCGCCCGGTTCCGGATCGGGTCCGCACCGGGGGTGCGGATCACCACGGCGGAGCTGGAACCGGGCGACGCGGTGCGGCTGGCGGACGACTTCGCAGGCGTCCTGGCCGAGACGCTGAGCACGTACGGGGGTTGAGCACGTACCGGGGTTGAGCACGCACGGATTGAGCACGTACGGGGGTTGAGGCCCCGAGGCGCTACGGCCGGCGGTCGCCGGAGCGTTCGGCGGCGAGGTGCTCGTAGAAGCGCAGCACCCCCAGGTCGTCCACCGAGCCGGGGTTGACGGCCTTGTCCATGGCCGTGCCCTGCAGCAGCCGCTTCACCGGGACCTCGATGCGCTTGCCGGTGAGGGTGTGCGGGACTCCGGGGACGGCGATCACCTCGTCGGGCACGTGCCGCGGCGACAGTTGGGCGCGGATGGCGGCGCGGATGCGGTCGACGAGTCCCTGGTCGAGTTCCGCGCCCTCGGCGAGCTGCACGAACAGCGGCATCCAGTAGCCGCCGTCGGGCTGTTCGATGCCGATGACCAGTGACTCACGGATCTCCGGCAGCCGTTCGACCACCTCGTAGATGTCGGCGGAACCCATGCGCACACCCTGGCGGTTGAGCGTGGAGTCGGAGCGCCCGTGGATGATCACCGTGCCGCGCGAGGTGAGGGTGATCCAGTCGCCGTGGCGCCACACGCCGGGGAACATCTCGAAGTAACTGTCGCGGTAGCGGCTGCCGTCGGGGTCGTTCCAGAACCGGATCGGCATCGACGGCATCGGGTTGAGCACGACGAGCTCGCCGACCTCGTCGACGACCGGCCGGCCCTGCGCGTCCCACGCCTGCAGATCGGTGCCCAGGCACGGCGCCTGGAGCTCCCCGATGTACACCGGCAGGGTGGGCACTCCCCCGGCGAAGCAGCTGCACACGTCGGTGCCGCCGCTCACCGAGGCGATCCACAGGTCCTGCTTCACCTCGTCGTGCAGCCAGCGGAAACCGTCGGGCGGCAGCGGGGACCCGGTGGTGGCCACACAGGTGACGGCCGACAGGTCGTGGTCGCGGCCGGGGTGGATGCCCGCCTTGCGGCAGGCGATGACGTAGGCGGCGGACGTGCCGAAGACGGTCGTGCCGGTCCGCTCGGCGACCTGCCACTGGGCGTCGACGGTCGGGTAGCCCGGGCTGCCGTCGTAGAGCACCACGGTGGCGCCCGCCAGCAGCCCGGACACCAGGAAGTTCCACATCATCCAGCCGGTGGAGGTGTACCAGAAGAAGCGGTCACCGGGGCCGAGGTCGAGGTGCAGGCCGGTCTGTTTGAGGTGCTCCAGCAGGATGCCGCCCTGGGACTGCACGATGGCCTTGGGCAGCCCGGTGGTGCCGGAGGAGTACAGCACCCACAGCGGGTGGTCGAACGGCACCTGCTCGTAGACCGGTTCGGGGGCGTCCGCGACGAGCGCGGCCCAGTCAAGGGCGCCTTCGGGCGCCTCGGTGCCGATCAGCGGGATGTGCACGGTGGCCCGCAGCGAGGGCAGTTCGGCGCGCAGTTCCGCGACGACGCCGGTGCGGTCGTGGACCTTGCCGCCGTACCGGTAGCCGTCGACGGTGAACAGCACGACGGGTTCGACCTGCTGGAAGCGGTCGAGGACGCTGCGGGCGCCGAAGTCCGGCGCGCAGGAGGTCCACACCCCGCCGACGGCGGCGGTGGCCAGCAGCGCGACGACGGCCTGCGGGATGTTCGGCAGGTAGCCGCTGACGCGGTCGCCCGGGGTCACGCCGAGGCGCCGCAGGGCCGCGGCGAGCGAGGCGACCTGCCGGCTCAGCTCGGCCCAGCCGACCGTCCCGGTCTCGTGGCTCTCGTCGAGGTGCATCAGGGCCGGCTCACCGGCCCTGGCCGGGTCCAGGGCGGGCCGCAGGGCGTGCTCGGCGTAGTTGACGGTGGCGCCGGGGTACCAGCGGGCGCCGGGCATCGCGGGGTCCGCCAGCACCTGCTCGGACGGCGTGCCGAAGCGCACGTCGAACCACTCGGTGACCGCCGTCCAGAAGGCGTCGGGCTCGCGGACCGACCAGGCGTGCAGCGCCGCGTAGCTCGCCCGCGGGTCGCCGCTGTCGCGCGCCGGGGCGCCGTGGCGCCCGGCGGCCCGGTCCTGGAAGCGGGTGACCTGCGCCCGGGCGATCCGCTCGGGGCCGGGGGTCCACAGCGGATGCGGCTCGGCGGCGGGCTCCGTGCCGGCGGCGGACTCGGGCGTGGTGGTCATGGGGCGGCTCCCGGACGGTACGCGTCGTTGCGTGTCTGCAGGGCGGCCGGGACGCGGGGTCCGCCCGGTCGGCGGGGCCGCGGATCGGCCGGCTCCCGGGCGGGGGTCTCCCGCCGCGGGGGGCTGGGCAGGACGATGCCATGTGATCGTCTTCGGCGCCAGACCGGGCCCGGGTGCGGGGCCCCCGATCGGGGCCCCCTCCAGGTGAACGGTGTCTGAACGGGCGGCGCCGCGGCCGGGAGCGGTGAAAGGCTGGGAGGTATGGACGCTCGGGACCTGCTGCGGTCGGTACGGATGGCGGGTTCCGCCAGTGGCTTGCGCGCGACGCGCGCGGCGTGGCGCACCCGGCGCCTGGACGCCCGGGACCTGCCGCGGCGCGGCCAGGAACGGGCCCGGGTGCCCGGGCCGGCCGTGGACGCGGAGGCGATGCCCGGCGGCGGCGTGGTGCGCTTCGCGCGGTCGCGCCTGCAGATCCGGGTCGCGGTCGGCGGGGCGCTGTTCTGCGGCTGGGACGGCGCGGGACCGGAACCGTCGTACGCGCTGGCCCCGGCGGGGGCGCTGCACGGAGGTGCGGGCGGCGGGCTGCCGGAGCCCGACAGCCGGGCGGTGCTGGAACCGGACAAGGACGGCTGGCGGGTGGTGTCCGAGCGGATGACCGTCGCCGTCTCCACGCACGGCGCGGTGGAGATCCGCACCCCCGGCGGGCTGCTGCTGCGCCGCGAACTGCCGCCGCGGTGGTGGGACGCGGCCGGTCCGGACGAGGCCGCGCCGTCGCGCTGGGTGCAGCGCTCGCAGACGCCGGCGGACGCGCGGGTGTACGGCCTCGGCGGGCGCGCCGGCGGGCCGCGGCTGGCCGCCGGCACCTACCGGCTGTGGAACACCGACCCGGGCGGCGCGTTCGGGCCGGGTGACGACCCGCTGTACGTCACGATGCCGGTGCAGTTCGTCGTCGCCGACGCCGGCTGCCATCTGGTGTTCCACGACAACAGCTGGGACGGGCAGGTGACGCTGCGCGACGGCGAGGAGGGCGCGGGCTCCGGCCACGACCGGCCGGGCGGCTGCGAGGTGCGGATGGACGGCGGGCCGCTGCGGTACTGGGTGGTCGCCGGGACTCCCGCGCGGGTGCTGTCCGGCTGGACGGCGCTGACCGGCCGGCCCGCGCTGCCGCCGCGGTGGGCGCTGGGGCACCACCACTCGAAGTGGGGTTTCGGCTCCCAGCAGGAGGTGCGCCGGGTGGTGGCCGGCTACCGGGAGCGGGACCTGCCGCTGTCGGTGGTCCATCTGGACATCGACCACTACGACGGGCACCGGGTCTTCACCGTCGACCGGCGGGCCTTCCCCGATCTGCCGGGCCTGGCGCGGGAACTGGACGGCCAGGGGGTGCGGCTGGTGTCGATCGTGGACCCGGCGGTGAAGGCCGAGCCGGGTCTCGCGGAGTACGACGCGGGTCTGGCCGCCGGCGCGTTCGTCCAGGACGCCCGCGGCCGCGAGGTCGAGGGGGTGGTGTGGCCGGGCAGAGCGGTGTTCCCGGACTTCACCGATCCGAAGGTCCGCCGCTGGTGGGGCGGCCTGTACGCCGAGCGTCTCGGGCAGGGCTTCTCGGGTTTCTGGCAGGACATGAACGAGCCGGTGTCCTTCGCCGCGTTCGGCGATCCGTCGCTCCCCCGCTCGGCCCGCCACAGTCTGGAGGGCCGCGGCGGCGACCACCGCGAGGCGCACAACGTCTACGCGCTGGCGATGGCCAGGGCCGCGTACGAGGGGCTGCGCGAACTGCGGCCGGAGCAGCGGCCTTTCCTGTTCTCGCGCTCGGGGTGGGCGGGCATGCAGCGGTACGGCGGCACCTGGTCGGGTGACGTGGCCACCGGCTGGGAGGGGCTGCGCGCGTCGCTGGCGCTGGTGCTGGGCCTGGGGATGTGCGGGGTGCCGTACTCAGGGCCGGACGTCGGCGGGTTCACCGGCGCGCCCTCGCCCGAGCTGTATCTGCGCTGGTTCCAACTGGGCGCGTACCTGCCGCTGTTCCGCACCCATTCGGCGATCGACGGGGGCCGGCGCGAGCCGTGGGCGTTCGGCCCGCAGGTGCTGGAGCACGCCCGCGCCGCGCTGGCGGGGCGGACGCGGCTGATGCCGTACCTGGAGACGCTGGCGCACATCGCGCGCGGCACGGGCGCGCCGTACGTGCGTCCGGTGTGGTGGAACTCGCCCGGCGACCGGGCGCTGCGGGAGTGCGGGGACGCCTTCCTGCTCGGCGACGCGCTGCTGGTCGCCCCGGTCATGGAGCCGGGATCGCGCCGGCGGGCGGTGCGGCTGCCGCGCGGCCTGTGGTACGACACGGCGACCGGCCGGGCGCACCGCGGACCGGCCCAGGTGCTGCTCGACGCGCCTCTGGACCGCATCCCGGTCCTCGCGCGCGCCGGCACCGTCCTGCCAGTCGCCGGGGCGGACGGCGCGATCGAGCTGGAGGCGTGGGCGCCGCGGACCGGGCGGTCCGGCAGCGGCGTGGTGTTCACCGGTGACCCGGAGGGCTGGGCGCCGCCGCGGATGGAGCGGTTCGTCTGCCGCTGGGACGACGGCCGGGTGGTCGTCGAGCAGGACGGCGGCGGCGACCCGCCCTACCGGGTGCGGGTGCGCGGGGCCGGCGCGTAGCCGCCGGCGAACCAGCGGCGGGCCGCCACCGTGTGCAGCGGGAAGCCCAGGTCGGCCGGTTCCGGCAGCAGTTGGTGGCCCTCGGTCTCGTCGGTGGCGACCGACGGCGGCAGGTCGGCGGCGGCGCGCTCCGGCAGCAGGCCGAAGAGCAGCAGATAGCCGCCGGCCTCGTCGGTCAGCGCGTCGGCCAGGGTCACCTCGCCGGCCGCCGCGATGATGCCCGTCTCCTCGGCGAGTTCGCGCACGACCGCCTGTTCCCAGCTCTCGCCGAAGTCGATGAAGCCGCCGGGCAGGGCCAGCAGACCGCGGCTGGGCTCGATCGTGCGGCGGATGACGACCAGGGCGGTGCGGTCCCCGTCGCGGACCGGGACCAGGGCCACGGCGACCGGCAGCGGGTTGCGGTACGCCCAGCTCCCGCAGGACGCGCAGCGGCGCGGCCAGCCGGTGCCGGTGGGGTAGCGGGCGCCGCACGCGGAGCAGTGCGAGTCCCTGACCGGCGTGCGCGGAGAGGCGGCTGACGGGGCGTCGGTTTCGGCGTCGGACACGCCCGGACTGTATCCGATCGTCTTTCGCGGCGTGCCCGCCTCCTGATAGGGATGGGCGGCATGCCGAAACTCACCACGGTGCTGCGCACGCTCGCCCTGCCCGTCGCCGCGCTGCTCGCGGTCGCCACCGGCGGCCCCGCCCAGGCGCGTCCCGAGCCCAAGGCGCCCCCGCAGTTCGTCGCCCTGCACGACGTGGACCCGACGATCATCCAGGAGATGCGCTACATCACCCCGCACAACTTCACCGGCGCGCCGGTCGACGGCTACCGCAAACCGATGTGCGTCCTGACGCGGGCGGCGGCCGAGGGGCTGCACCGGGTGCAGAGCGGGCTGCTGCGGCGGGGCTACTCGCTGAAGGTGTACGACTGCTACCGGCCGCAGCGCGCGGTCGACGACTTCGTCGCCTGGGCGCAGGACCTGGGCGACCAGACGATGAAGGCCGAGTTCTATCCGCGGGTCGACAAGACCCGGTTGTTCGCGGACGGTTACATCGCCGAGAAGTCGGGGCACAGCCGCGGCAGCACCATGGACCTCACGGTCGTCCGGCTGCCGGCCCTGCCCACGCGCGCCTACCGGCCGGGTGAGCCGCTGACCGCGTGCTACGGGCCGAAGGACCAGCGGTTCCCGGACAACTCGATCGACATGGGCACCGGCTTCGACTGCTTCGACACCCTGGCCCACACCCTCGACCCCCGCGTCCAGGGCGTCCAGCTCGCGAACCGGCTGCTGCTGAAGAACGCCATGGAGGCCCAGGGCTTCACCAACCTGCCCGAGGAGTGGTGGCACTACACGCTCAACGGCGAGCCCTTCCCGGACACGTACTTCGACTTCCCCGTGGACCGCAGGTCCCTCAGCTCCTGACGGGCCGGCCCCGACGAGGTCAGCAGCACCGGCGCGCCCAGCAGCCCGCCGAGGGCCGCGACCCAGTCGCCCGGCGCGCGGCCGGGGGTGTCCCACAGCGCGGGCGCGGCCCGCAGCAGGCGTCCGGTCAGCTCCGCCTGGTGGACCAGGTCCTGGGGCGGGCCGGGCGCCAGCCGCTCGACGAGCGTGCCGTCGACGCCGTAGGCGCGGCAGATCCGCAGGGACCGGCAGCGCGTCACGGCGTCGAGGTGGGTGACGGCGAGGGCGTCCACGCCGCCGCACACCTCGACGGCGTAGGCGTGCGCCACGGCGTCGAAGTGACCGATCCGGAACGCGCCCTGCCAGCGGCCGTGGCCGTTGTGCGGCTCGGGCAGCAGCGGGGGCAGTTCGGCGTTCTCGGTGACCAGCGGTCCCGGGCCGTGGCGAGTGGTGTAGGTGCGGACGACGCCCAGCCGCAGCGCGGAGTCGGGCCGGCCCGCCTCCGCCAGCAGCGCTTCGGCGTTGGCGAAGGTGGTGGTGGACCAAGTGGTGTACGGGTGGAATCCGCGCCACTCGTCGAGCAGGACGCCCTGGGCGCCTTCGAGGACCAGCGGTCCGCGGCGCGCCAGCCGGGCCAGGTGGTCCTCGCCGGTGAGGGTGACGGCGCGGGCGAACGCGGTGAACACCTCCACGCAGTCCTCCACCGGCGGGGCCGGCAGCGGGCCGAGTTCGTCCGCGAGCCGGTCCCTCAGCAGCCGCAGCAGCCGCAGCAGCCGGGGCCGTGAGGCGCAGTCCCCGACGGTCGGCGCGTCCTGCGGGTGCGCCAGGGCGTAGGCGGCGGTCTCGCCGACGCCCATCCCGCAGGAGCCGTGCCGTGCGGTGCCGCGGGCCCGTTCACGCAACCGGTTGGCGGCCGCGTGGTACGGCGTGGTGAGCAGCGCCCGGCGGTCGGCGCTGAGCAGCGCGTAGGGGTCCGGCACGCCGAGGGACCGCAGGTGGTCGGCCTCGGCGGCCAGCGCCGCCGGGTCGACGCAGCAGAACCGGGACAGGTGGCTGGGCACGCCGCGCAGCGTGCCCGAGCCGAACTGCGCGAAGGTGTGGTGCCGGCCGTCCTCGGTGACGACGTTGTGCGCGGCCTGGGCTCCTCCGTTGAAGCGGACGACCGCGGTGAACTCCCCCGTGCGGCACAGCCGGTCGACGACCGCGCCCTTCCCGGCGTCGCCGTAGCCGAGGTCGACGACGACGGTGTGATCGCCGGGGACCGGGGCGCTAGGCACGGTCCGCGACCGGCCGCAGGGCGCGCGCCACGCTGGCGCCCGCGGTGGAGCCGATCTCGTCGAGGTCGGCGAGCCCGGCGGCCAGGTCGATGGCCTCCTCGCCGAGTCCGACGGTCAGCGCGATGGTCTCGCAGACGGCGTCCAGGTCGTCGAGTTCGATGACGTTCTGGCCCAGCAGCCGCCGCCAGACGCCGAGCACCTCGGGGTTGCCGGCGTACGAGGCGCCGGCCGGCAGGATGTAGAACACGTGGTACCTGCGCCGGAGTTCGGCGACGATCTCGGTGACGGGGACGTCGCGTTCGGCCGGCTCGCCGAGGACCGCGCGGATCTCGCGGGCCTTCACCTTGCCGTACGGCATCTCGTCGCCGATCAGGAAGAGGTAGCCGCGCCGCCCGCGCTTCTCGTGGCAGTCCAGCGAGGTGTGCCGGGCCATGGCGTACATGGCCAGTTCGTAGGACTCGGTCATCTGGCCGCCGCCTCCGCCCTCCAGCAGGATGTTGCCGAGGTCGTCGTCCATGCGGTTGTCGGACTCGAACTGGCCGAGCTGCAGCGGCACCCGGTCGCACGTCGCGTCGCCGACGGCCCCGAAGAGGATCTGCGGGTGCTCGGTGTAGCGCTTGCGGAGCAGCAGGCCGAACAGGTCGGGCAGCTTGGTCTGCAGGACCCTGGGGACGCCGCCCATCGAACCGGTGACGTCGAAGAGCACGGCGATGGCCAGCGAGGCCGGGTGCTCGGCGGAGTCGCGGCTCTCCCGCACGGTCAGCCCGTGCGGGTCGAGCGACGGGTGGGCCTTCCAGCTCCTGCGCGGCGCGGAGGCCCTGATGCGGTCGTCGTAGGCGAAGGCGTCCTGGCCGGAGGCGGCGCGGTACCGCGCGGCGGCGTCGTAGACATCGGTGGACCAGCGTCCACTTCCCATGGTTGTCCCCCTTGACTGGATGGGTGTGCGGGGCGGTGCTCAGCGCACGTCGGCCTCGCGGTCCGGGCGCAGCAGCGCCGGGTGCAGCCGGCGGGCGTCCCCGGCCCGGTACAGGCGGGCGCGGGGCCCGCCGCGGCTGCCGGGGCGGGTGCCGGTCTCGCCGGTGGACTCCACGAAGCCGGGGACGGACAGCACCTTGCGGTGGAAGTTGCCCGCGTGCAGGGGCGTGCCCCAGACGGCTTCGTAGACGGCCCGCAGATCGCTGATGGTGAAGGTCTCGCCGAGGAAGGCGGTGGCGAGCGGGGTGTACTCGATCTTGGCCCGCGCCCGCTCCAGGCCGTCGGCGAGGACGCGGTCGTGGTCGAACGCGAACGGCGTGCCGGCGGGCCCGGGAGGGAGAGGCCGGCGGCCGGTACCACCCCCGTGGGTTCCGGTCCGCCGACCCTGTCCGATGGGACGCGAGGGTGCCGATGACGGTTGCCCGGCCGGGGAGATCGCCGGGACGGGCAGCCACTCGGCGCCCGCGGCGTCGCCGCCGGCGGTGGCGTCCGGCAGTCGCGGGGCGAAGGCCAGGTAGGCCACGGACACCACGTGCATCCGCGGGTCGCGGTCCGGCCGCCCGTACGAGCCGAGCTGTTCGAGGTGGACGCGGCCGAGCGCGGCGGCGTCCAGGCCGGTCTCCTCGGCGAGTTCGCGTGCCGCGGCCTCGTCCAGCGACTCCTGCCCGGCCCGCACGAAGCCGCCGGGCAGCGCCCACTCCCCCGCGAACGGCGGCCCGCCGCGCCGCACGGCCAGCACGTGCAGCCGTCCCTCCCGCAGCGTCAGCGCGACCACGTCCACGGTGACCGCGATCGGCGCGAAGTCCCGCGGATCGTACGCCGCGAGGAAGTCGCGCTCCTCCTGCCCCCGTCCGGTCACGTCGTCCCCCCGTTCCTCCTGGCCGGGCGGGCGATCACGCTCGCGGCCGGTCGTCCGCCGGTCGTGCCCCGCCAGTTGTTCTCAAACTGAGTCTTTCTCAGTACGAGAAGAACGTACCACGACCTCCTGACAACGTCCAGGCCCGGCGCTACGGTGCGGACATGACCAAGCAGACCTTCTCCTCCTTCGAGGAGTTCTGGCCGTACTACGTGGCCATGCACTCCAAGGCCGCGACCCGCTGGGTGCATCTGGCGGGCACGCTGACCGGCCTGGCGGTGACCGGCTACGGCCTCGCCCGCGGCCGCCTGAAGTACGCGGCCGCCCTGCCGGTGATCGGCTACGGCACCGCCTGGCCGGCGCACTTCCTGATCGAGGGCAACAACCCCGCGACCTTCGGGCACCCGGCGTGGTCGCTGCGCGGCGACGTCAGGATGATCACCACGATGCTGGCCGGCCGCGACGCGGAGCTGGCCGAGACCGCCGCCAAGTGGCTGGCGGAGAACGGCGTCCGGGACGACTGACCCGCTCCGGCTCCTTGACGCTCCGTCGGCGCGGGACAACACTTCCGGCACACACCGGAGGCTGACGCACGAACTCCCGTAGGAACCGGGCAGGGGGAGCGCCGACATGAGCGACCAGAACCCGCGTTACGTAGCCGCCATCGACCAGGGCACCACGTCCACCCGTTGCATCGTCTTCGACGCGCACGGCCGCGTCGTCGCCTCGGACCGCCGCGAGCACCGCCAGATCCTCCCGAGGCCCGGCTGGGTCGAGCACGACGCGACCGAGATCTGGGCGAAGGTCCAGGCGGTCGCCGCGGGGGCGCTGGCCAGGGCCGGGCTGCGGCCCGGCGACCTCAGCGCACTGGGCATCACCAACCAGCGCGAGACGACGGTGCTGTGGGACCGCGCCACCGGCCGCCCGGTGCACAACGCGGTCGTCTGGCAGGACACCAGGACCGCGGCGCTGTGCGCCGAACTCGGCGGCGCCGAGGGCCAGGACCGCTTCCGCGAGGCCACCGGGCTGCCGCTCGCGAGCTACTTCTCCGGGCCGAAGGTGGCGTGGCTGCTCGACCACGTTCCGGGTCTGCGCCGGCGGGCGGAGCTCGGCGAGATCGCCTTCGGCACCGTCGACTCCTGGCTCGTCTGGAACCTGACCGGCGGCGCCGCCGGCGGGGTGCACGTCACCGACGTCAGCAACGCCTCACGCACCCTGCTGATGAACCTGGACACCCTCGACTGGGACCCGGCGATCCTCGCCGCGATGGACATCCCGGAGGCCGTGCTCCCCCGCATCGTCTCCTCGGCCGAGGTGTACGGCACCGCGACCGGGCGGCTGGCGGGCGTGCCGGTCGCCGCCGCGCTCGGCGACCAGCAGGCCGCCCTCTTCGGGCAGGCCTGCTTCGACGTCGGCGAGGCGAAGAACACCTACGGCACCGGCAGCTTCCTGCTGCTCAACACCGGCAACCGCCCGGTCCCGTCCAAGAACGGGCTGCTCACCACGGTCGGCTACCGGCTCGGCGCCGACCGCCCGGTGTACTGCCTGGAGGGGTCGATCGCCATCACCGGCGCCCTGGTCCAGTGGCTTCGCGACCAGCTCGGCGTGATCAGGACCGCGGCGGAGATCGAGCCGCTCGCCGCGAGCGTCCCGGACAACGGCGGCGCCTACGTCGTGCCGGCCTTCTCCGGCCTGTACGCCCCCTACTGGCGGGCCGACGCCCGCGGTGTGATCACCGGGCTGACCGGCTATGTCACCCGCGCCCACCTGGCGCGCGCGGTCCTGGAGGCGACGAGCTGGCAGACCCGCGAGGTCGTGGACGCCATGCTCCAGGACTCCGGCGTGCCGCTCACCTCGCTGAAGGTCGACGGCGGCATGACCGCCAACGAGCTGCTGATGCAGCACCAGGCGGACGTGCTGGGCGTGCCGGTGACGCGGCCGGTGGTCGCCGAGACGACGAGCCTCGGCGCCGCCTGCGCGGCCGGTCTCGCGACCGGCGTGTGGGACGGCCCGGAGGCCCTGCGCGGCCGCTGGGAGGCCGACGCCACGTGGACACCGCGGATGGACGCCGCCACCCGGGAGCGGGAGTACCGGCGCTGGCGCAAGGCGGTGGAGCGCACCCTCGGGTGGATGGACGAGGACGAGCAGGGGGCGGCGGCGGCCCGGGGGCCGGACCGGTCGACGGTCTGACGGGCGACCTCAGGTCGCCGCGGGCTGCCTGCGGTCCTCGGCGACCTTGGCGGCGTGCTCGACGACCGCGATCAGCACGGTCTTGGCGGAGTCCCGGTCGCGCGCGTCGCACAGCACGACGGGCACCCCTTCGTCCAGGTCCAGCGCGTCGCGGACGTTCTCCGGGTCGTGCACCCGGGCGCCGTCGAAGCAGTTGACGGCGACGGTGAACGGGATGCCGCGGCGCTCGAAGTAGTCCACCGCCGCGAAGCAGTCCTCCAGCCGCCGGGTGTCGGCGAGCACCACGGCGCCCAGCGCGCCCTGGGCCAGCTCGTCCCACAGGAACCAGAAGCGGTCCTGCCCGGGCGTGCCGAACAGGTAGAGCACCAGGTTCTCGTTGAGCGTGATCCGCCCGAAGTCCATGGCCACCGTGGTGGTGCGCTTGGACTCCACGCCCTCGGTGTCGTCGACCGGGCGGCCCAGCTCGCTCAGCGCCTCCTCGGTGCGCAGCGGGCGGATCTCGCTGACGGCGCCGACGAGCGTGGTCTTGCCCACCCCGAAACCGCCCGCGACCAGCAGCTTGAGCGCCACCGGTTCCGCGGCGGGCGGCGTACGGCGGTCGGAACGCGCGAAGGCCATGGTCTCTTCTCTACTTCCCTGCGGTCATACGGGACTTGATGCTGGGCCGGTGCCCGGGGGCGCCGGTGGGACCTACAGCTGGGACCTACAGCGCGCGGAGACCGGCGATGACCTCGCGCAGAATGCTCTCGTCCGGCAGCTCGGCGGGCGGCACCGGCTTGTGGATCTGCACGTGCGACCCCTCCAGCAGGTCGCCGACGAGCACCCGCACGACCCCGACCGGCAGGTCGAGGTCCGCCGCCAGCTCGGCCACGGACAGGGCCTGGAGCTGGCAGCGCTCGACGATGTCGAGGTGCTCGGGCGACAGGCTGTGGTCGTCCAGAGCCGCGTCGTCGCCGATCTCGTGGCGGGTCACCACCAGCGCGATCAGGTCGATCTTCGCGTCGGCCGCATGACTGGTCCGGCCGCGCGTCATCGCGTAGGGCCGCACCACCGGCCCCGCCGCGTCGTCGTACCATCGGTCCGACTCTGAAGTCATTCCCCGTCACCCCGTCATGTAGCGCCCACTCATCGGTCAGCCGCTGAGCAGCGTGCCGCCGTCGTGCCGCGGGGCGGAGCCCAGATGGGCTCCTACCCGCTTGACCAGGAGAGCCATCTCGTAGGCGACCTGGCCGACGTCGGACTCGGCGTCCGTGAGCACGGCCAGGCAACTGCCGTCGCCGGCCGCGGTCACGAACAGGAAGGCCTCGTCGAGTTCGACCATGGTCTGCCGGACGCCGCCGGCGCCGAAGTGCCGTCCGACGCCCTTGGCCAGGCTGTGGAACCCGGAGGCCACGGCGGCCAGGTGCTCGGAGTCCTCCCGGGTCAGCCCCTCGGAGTTACCGATGGCCAGACCGTCCCCGGAGAGGACCAGGGCCTTGCGGATGCTGGCCACCCGGGTGACCAGATCGTCAAGGAGCCAGTTCAGCTCGCGTGCAGGGCTCGATGGTGCGGTCATCGACCGTTCCCCTCCGGTGTCGTTCGCGGTACTGGTGTCGGCGGAAGGCCGCCGGTCCCGGGATGCGGGCCGGGGCCGGGCGCCTGTCCTGGTGCGGGCTCGGCGTCCGCCGTCCGACGGCCTCGCTGCCAGCCGCGCTGGAGGGCCGCCATCCGGTCGCGCACCTCGTCCGCGGAGCGTTCGCGGCTGCCGCCGCCTTCCGGGTTCTGTCCGGAGTCGCTCGGGACTTCGCGCAGTTGGGGTGCCAGGTTCGCCTGGCGGACGCGGCGGGGCAGCGCGGACCCTTCGCCGCTCTCCCCGCGGCCCGGACCCGCCGCGCGGCCCGCGGAGGCCGGCGGGAGGGGCTGGACGGGGGCCACGGACTGCACCGGCGACACCGGCTCCGGCCGGTGCTGCCGCGGCACGGTCGGCGGCGCGGCGGAGTCCTCGGGGGCCTGCGGCTCGCGCGGGACGCTCGCCGGCCCGACCTGGCGGCCGTTGTCCGCGACGAGCACGGGGGCGCCGCGGCGCGGGCGGCGCTTGGGCAGCGGCAGCGGGTCGTCGAGCTCCGGGTCCTCCTCGGGGAGGGCGGCCGGCTCGTCGGGGTGCGCCACGTGCTCCTTCTGCGACTCGCCGCCCACACCGTCCATGCCCCACTGGCGGAAGGTGTGCTCGGTGGCGCCCGCGGTCTCCTCGGCCCCGGACTCCGCGAGGTCCTCGATCCGGGTGGAGCCGGTGTCGTCGCCGGTCTCGGTGAGCAGCACCGCCGGGATGAGCACGACCGCGGTGGTGCCGCCGTACGGGGACTGGCGCAGCGAGACGCGCACGCCGTGCCGCTGGGCCAGCCGGCTGACCACGAACAGGCCGAGGCGGTCGGTGTCGGAGAGCTCGAACTCCGGTGTCTCGGCGAGCCGCAGGTTGGCCTCGAGCAGCGCGTCCGGCGTCAGGCCGAGGCCGCGGTCGTCGATCTCCAGCACGAACCCGTTGGCCACCGGTTCGCCGTGCAGCCGCACCTGGGTGTGCGGCGGGCTGAACACGGCGGCGTTCTCGATGAGTTCGGCGAGCAGGTGGGTGAGGTCGGCGACCGCCGCGCCGGTGACGGCCAGCCGCGGCAGGCGGCGCACCTCGACCCGCTCGTAGTCCTCGACCTCGGCGACGGCGGCGCGCACGACGTCCATCAGCTGCACGGGCTTGCGCCACTGCCGGGAGGGCGCCGCGCCGGACAGGATGACCAGGCCCTCGGCGTGCCGCCGCATACGGGTGGTCATGTGGTCCAGGCGGAAGAGGTCGGCGAGCTCGTCGGACTTCTCGGTGCGCCGTTCCATGGCGTCGAGCAGGGTCAGCTGCCGGTGCAGCAGGACCTGGCTGCGCCGGGCCAGGTTGACGAAGACGTCGGAGACGCCCTTGCGCATGTCGGCCTGGCGCACGGCGGCCTCGACCGCGGCCCGCTGCAGGGTGTTGAGCGCCTTGCCGACCTGGCCGATCTCGTCGTCGGCGTACTGCAGTCGCGGCACCTCGGTCTCGATGTCCACCTGCTCGCCGGCCGCCAGCCGCCGCATCACGCGCGGCAGACGGGTGCCGGAGACCTCCTGGGCCTCGCGGCGCAGCCCGGTCAGGTCGCGGATCAGGCTGCGGCCGATGCGGACGGACACGATCAGCGTGGCGATCACCGCGATCAGGCCGAGGCCCGCGGTCACGCCCGTCTCGGCCAGCAGCGTCCTGGGCAGTGTCCGGGACTTCTTGTAGAACGCGGCCGTGGCGGTGGCGTCGATCCGCCCGAGGTCGTCGAAGGCGCCGGCGGAGACGGTCTGCCACTGCTTCTGGCTGGCCACGAGCGGGGCGTCGCCGGCCCCGGCGGCGACCACGGCGTTCTGCGTGCCGCGCAGGTTCTTGCCCTCGCTGCCCCGCCAGTACGTGTCGTACGGTTCGCGCACGCCGCTGTCGAGGACCGGCAGGTTGTCGTCGTAGTCGTTGCGCTCCTGGGCCACCGCGAAGGTGAAGGAGGTCAGTTCGGTCGCGGTCATGTGGCCGGTGCTGATCGCGGCGGCCATCAGCGCGTCCTGGCGGCTGAGGTCCTCGCGGGCCCGGTTGAGGTTGATGACCGCGCGGCGCTGGCTGTCGAGCGTGGAGTCGCTCAGCGGCAGCATCTCGTCGAAGAAGCCCCAGGCCGGATCGACGAGCGCATTGTACGCGTCGTACGTGTCGTTGCGGGTGATTCGGGCGTTGTCGATGCGCTGCCGCAGCGACGTGAGACCCTCGACGGTGTTCAGGAAGACGTCCAGCCGCTCGGCGGCACGGCTGTTGAGATCCTTGCGGATGCCGGAGGCCGCGATCTGCGTGCGGAGCTTGGCGATCGCCGCGTCGGTCGTCTGTTCCTGCTTGTTGTAGGCGATGCGCGCCTGCGAGTCACGGGTGTTGGCCACATAGACCATCGCCACCCGGCGCTCCTGCTCGAGTCCGCTCACGACCTCGTTCGTCGGGTAGCCGACTTGGTCGACCACCCGCTGGATGTCCGGGCGCCCGAACACCGCGCGGCCGGTCAGTGTGGCGGCGAATGCCCAGATGGCGGTCAGTGACACCAGTGGGATGAGCAGCAGCGCCACGATCTTCCGGCGGATCGTCGTACCGCGAAAGCGCATGGCCTCCCCAACGTTTCCCCCGAACGGGGTTCGTCTGTCGCGTTTAAACGGCGTGAGCCTACTACTGCCACAGTGGTAACTCGAAAGGGCGACTACGGAGTTGAGACGGTCTGAACCGAAACGTACCGGCACGTTGGCACGGAATGGACACGGAAATTCGGGGCAGTCACGTTCCATGGAGTACGAACGCCCCTCGGTGTGGGAGTACGAGCCCGTCGGTACCCCGAGGATGCCCGATCCGGTGCGCGCAGCGGCGGTACGGGCCCTCCTCGTCGCGGCGCTGGCGCTGATCACGGCAACCGTCGACGTCCTGCTGGCTCTCGGGCACTCCTGGCTCTCCGCACCCATGCTGCTCTTCACGGTCTTCGTCTGCGTCGTCGCCACCTGGGCGGTGCTGGACGTATGGGTCACCCGCCAGGTGTGGAACCAGCGCAACGGCGTGGTGTCCAGCCCCAGCAGCGCCGCTCGGGCGCTGCGCAGGGAGCGCCGCAGAAAGCGGCGCGCCGCGCGGCGGTCGGGCCGGGAGCCGGCGTCCGGCCGGCCGCGGATCCCCCGGGCGCACGGCGTGTAGGCGCCCGGCGGATCACCGCGGCGGCCGCCCGGGCCGAGGTGGCCGGGCGGCCGCCGGGTCAGGCCTCGGCGGCCGTCAGGTCAGGCCTCCGCGGCCGCCGGGATGGGCCGCGACATCGGCTGGTGCATCGGCTGGGAGATCGGCTGGTGCATCGGCTGGGACATCCGCCGGGCGGCGGAACATCCGGGTGGCGGTGATCTCGCCGTGCACCGGCTCGCCGTGCGGGTCCGGCACGGGCAGACCCGGCCGCAGATGCTCCTCGACGCTGATGTACTTCAGCCCCGCGCGCAGGTCCGCGTCGTTGCGCAGCCGCACCACCAGCGGGAACTCGGCGAGCGCGGTCGTGTCGAACAGACCGGTGGTGTAGATGAGCTGCACGCCCAGGGCGTCGGCCACCGCGCGCTGCAACTCCAGGAGATAGGTGGCGTTGGCGCGGCCGATCGGGTTGTCCAGGAACAGCGTCCCGGCGTGCCGCTGCCGGTCCCGGCCGCGGTCGTTGCTGCGCAGCGCGGCCATCGTGCAGTACAGGGCGATCGCGGCGGTGAGCAGCTGGCCGCCGGAGAACACGTCACCCATCTGCCCGACCGGCACCCGCTCGGCTCGCAGCACGGCGTCCGGCTTGAGGATCTCCACCGCCACACCGCGCGGCTCCAGCCCCGCCGCCACTCCGCGCAGCAGCAGCGTCATCCCGTCCCGCCGCAGGTCGGAGTTCTTGCGCACCGCCGCCCGGGTCGCCTCGTCGATCACCTCGCCCAGCCGTTCGGTGAGCACCGCCTGGTCGGGGTCCTCGAACCGGATCCGCAGGAACTCCTGCCCCGACCACTCCCCCAGGCCCTCGGGCAGCCGGGACAGCCGCTGGGCGGAGCGCAACGTGGCCAGGGAGGACTCCACCAGCCCGCGCAGCCGGTCCACGATGCTGTCCCGGTTGCGTTCGAGCTGCCCGAGCTCGTCGGTCAGCACCCGCAGCCGCGGGGCGAAGGCCGCCGCCCAGGCCGCCGCGTGGTCGGGCAGCGCGGCCCCCGGCAGCTCCCTGATCTGCTGCCGGGCGGGCGTGCGGACCTGCTCGTAGCGGACGGCGTTGGCGTGCCGCACCAGCACGTCCGAGGCCTCGCGCACCTGCCCCTCGGCGGCGGACAGGTCGGCGGCGCAGCCGCGCAGGCTCCGGCGGGCCTCGGCGGCCTCCTGCCGCGCCTCGCCGGGGCTGCCCGGGTACGGCTCGGGGGTCTCGTCGTCGGCCTGCTGCCCGGTGTCCCTGAGCAGGTCGCGGAGCAGCGCCGCGAGTTCGTCGAAGCCGCCGGCCGCGTCCTCGGCGGCGCGGTGGTCGCGCACCACGTCGGCGTGCGCGGCCCGGGCCTGTTCCAGGGCCTCGGTGCGCGCGGAGAGTTCGGCGTTGGCGGCGCGCAGCAGCTGCTGGGCGTGCTCGGCGTCGCGCGGGGTGAGCTCCTCGGGCAGCTCGGCGTGTGCGTCGCCGCCCTCGGGCGCGAGGCGCTCGGCCTCGCCGCGCAGCCGGCCCAGCTGCTCGCTCGCCGCGGACTGCCGCGACTCCAGGGTCTGCACGAGTTGTTCGGCGCGGGCGGCGGCGGCCTGCCGGGACGGGCCGTCGGCGCCGTCGGGTCCTTCCAGGAGCTGGGCGGCGCGGCTCCGCACCTTGTTGGTCAGGCGCTCCAGTTCGGTGAGGGCGGCGCTCTCGATGCTCTCCGCGCGGGCCTGTTCGGCCCGCAGGTCGGCGCCGACCCCGACCTTCTCGTACACCTGCGAGGCCGCCCGGTAGGCCTCGCGCAGGGCGGGCAGCGACTGCGGCGCCGACGGGGACGCGTTCGCGGCCTCCGGGGCGTCCTCGGGGGCGCCGGCGATCTCGGAGCGCTCGGCGCGCAGCACCCGCGCAGTGCGCCGGGCGTCGTCGGAGGCGCGCTGGGCGGCGCGGCGGTCCTCGTCGGCGGCGCGGGCCAGGGTCAGGCACGCCTCCGCCCGGGCCTCGGCCTCGGCCGCGTCGGCGGCCAGTTCCCGGCTCCTGCGCTGCCAGTTGGCGCGCTCGCGCAGGCGGTGGGCCAGCCCGGCGAGGGCGTCGGCCCGGCGTCGCGCCTGCTCGGCCGCGCCGCGGCGGGTGTCGTTCTCGGCGGCGGCGGCCGCGGCGGCGGCCTCCGCCTCGGCGCGCTCGGCACGGATCCCGGCGAGGGCGGTGCGGGTGCGTTCGGCGGCGTCGCGGGCCGCGGCGACCTCCGCGGCCAGTTCCGCCAGCCGGCCCTCCGGGCAGGTGGAACGCCACGACGCGAGCCGGGCCAGCAGGGTCCGGTCGTTCGCCAGCCGGGCGGCCAGTGCGCGGATCTCCTCCTCCCGCGCGGTGGCGCGGGCGCGCAGCTCCTGCCGTTCGCCGTCGGCGGCGACCTCGTCGTGCATCGCCGGGTTGGGCGGCACCAGGAAGACGTCGGGGCCGGCGGCCCCACCGGGCGGCGGGGCCAGCAGAGCGGCGGCGGTGCCGACGGCGACCGTGGAGCGCGGCAGCAGCGCGGCCTGTTCCAGGACCTCCTTGGCGCGCCGGTAGCTGCCCGGGTCGGTGACCACCACGCCGTCCACGAGTTCGGGCCGGGTGGCCAGCACGACGGCGTGGTCCACCGGGTCAACGGCCTGGGCGAGGTACCGCCAGCCGGGCAGCGCGGGAATGCCGTGCTCACCGAGGAACTCGACGGTGGCCAGGACGTCGGGGCCGGGCGGCAGCAGACCGCCGTCGCCGAGCGCGCCGAGGATGCGGGCGTCGTCCGCCGCGGCGGTGCGCAGCTCGAACAGGTGGCGTTCGGCCGCTCCCACCGAGTCGTCCAGCAACTCCCGGAGCTGCTCGGCGAACCGGTCGAGTTCGGCGGGCGTCAGCGCCGTGCCGTCGCCCGGGGCGGCGGCGAGCGCCTCGCGGGCGGGCGAGCCCTCGCGGCCACCGGCGGCGGTCTCCCCGCCCGGCTGCACGCCGTCGTCCGCGCCGGCCTCGGTGGTTCCGCCCGGCCCGCCGGAACGGCCCGGTGCCTCCGGACCGCCGTGGCAGCCGGAGTTCGCCTCCGCCGCGCCGGTGTCCGACGGGACGCGGGCGCCGGCCCGGGGCGATCCGCTGCGGGACGCGGGGATCGCGAGGACCGCGGGGACCGCCGCGGCCGTGCCGGTGAACGTCGCCGGGAGGCCGAGCAGGGCGGACAGCCGCGGGTCCGACGCGAGCGCGCCGGCCGCGACCGTCGCGGCGCTGTGCGCGGCCTCAGCCGTGCCCAGGGCGTCGGCGGCCCGGGCGGCGGCGAGTTCGGCGCGGGCCTCCGCCGACGCGGTGTCCCGGGCACGCGCCGCGGTGGCGGTGGCGGCCTCGGCCGCGCCGCGCGCGAGGGCGTCGGCGGTCTGCTCGGCGTCGGCGGCCGCGAGGGCCGCCCGCGCCGGGTCGGCGTCGGGCGCGGAGTCGTCGAGCCACCCGGCCCGCACCGCCTCGGCGGTCTCCTGCTCGACCTCGGCGAGGCGCTGGCCGAGGTGCCCGATCTCGGTGCGGGCACGCTCCGCCTCGGTGGCGGCCGCCGTCGCGTCGCGGTGGGCGGTCTCGGACTGCCCCTGGAGAACGGCCGACCGCTCCTCCTCCTCGTCCGCCTGCTGCTCGGCGCGGCCGGCCGCCGCGTGGAGGGCGCGGACCAGGGCGGTGGCCGCCTGGGTGCGGGCGGCGAGCGCCGGAGCGGCGTCCCGCTCGGCCTCCCGGATGGCCTCGGAGACGCGGGCCAGCCGGTCGCCGGCGGCGCGGTGGCGCAGCACGATCTCCGCGGCCTGCCACGCGGCGTGCAGGGTGCGGGCGTCGCTCAGTTCGCGGCGCAGCGCCGTGGCGCCCTTGTCGGCGGCGGCGAGCGCAAGCGAGGCGTGCCGGTAGGCGAGTTCGGCGGCGATTCCGGCGCTGCCGCCGCGGGCCTGCTCGGCGTCGGTGACGGCGTGGGCGGCCTGGGCCATGTCCTGGGCGAGTTCACCGGCCCGGGCGCGCTCCTGCCGGGCGCGGGCCGACAGCCGGTGGGCCAGGGCGCGGGTGCGGCGCTCGGACTGCGCGTGGACGGCGCGGGCCCGGTCGCGGGCCGCGGTGCTCTCGACGATGCGTTCCAGCAGGTCCAGCGAGCCCGCGGTGAAGTCGCGTTCCGCGGTCAGTTCGGCGCGGCGGCCGAGCTTGCCCGCGAAGCCGTGCACGAGGTCGGCCAGGCCGTCGGTGTCCCGGGTGTCGGTGACCGCGCGCAGCAGCAGGTCGGTGAAGTCGGAGTCCTTCTTGACCGCGAAGAGCCCGGCCGCCTCGCCCTCGTCGGCGTTCATCTCCCGCTGGTAGCGGAAGAGTTCGGGGTCGAGGCCGAGGTCGCCGAGGTGCTCGTTCCAGCGGTCGTGGATCTCCTCCCACACCACGTCCAGGTGCGGGTAGGCCTTGGCCGCCTCGGTGACGGCGTCCCGGAACCCCTTCATGGTGCGGCGCCGGCCGCGGGCCGCGGACGTCCCCTCGGCAACCGGCCGGACCGCGGTGGCCTCGGCGACGGGGAGGGAGTCCAGGCTGAGACCTGGTCCGGGCCGGAAGGAGTACCAGGCCTCGGCGAACTTCCGCGGGTCGGAGGAGATCTGGCGGCCGCGCCACTCGCTGACCTTCCCGACGACCACCAGCTCACCGGTGAGGGTGTGCTGCCACTCCAGGGCGACGTGCCCGCAGTCCTCCGCGAGCAGGAACTTCCTGAGCACGCCCGAGCTGGCGCCCCCGAGGGTGTTGCGGTGGCCGGGCAGCATGACGGAGAAGATGAGTTTCAGCAGCACGGACTTGCCGCCGCCGTTCTCCAGGAACAGCACGCCCGCCGGGGCCGGGCGGCGCGGCGGCCCGGCCGGTTCCTCGGCGAAGAACTCGCCCTGCGCGGGCGCGGGCTGGGGCACCACGTCGCCGACGCCCCGCAGGTCCAGCACGGTGTCGGCGTACCGCGCGCCCGCGGGCCCGATGGAGTACAGGCGGACTCGGGAAAGCTCGTACATGCGGGACTCTCGTGGTCGGAAGAGGTCGGTCGGGGTCGGTCGGGGGTCGGTCGGGGCGATCAGGAGGACATGACCCGACGGGCGGTCGGGACGGTGGGCCCGGGGGTGATGGCCCGGAGCCCGGCCGTGAGCCCGGTCGGGAGGACGGTCACGGGGGACGGGGACGGTCAGGACGCCGTGTGGAACGGCAGTCCGGCATCCGCGGCCAGCACGTCGTCGTCGGCGGCCGGGGCCAGGGTGGCCGTGCCGTCGGTGACGGGGACGACGCCCAGGTCCAGCAGTTCGGCCATGGCCGCGCTGCTCGCCATGTCGCGCACCTGCAACTGGTACCGGGCGGTGGTCCGGTAGGTGCCGCCGTGCTCGTCACCGGTGCGCTGCAGGAACCCGGACTCGACCAGGAAGGCGACCGCCTTGCCGATGATGCCGGTGGTCGAACTGGCCAGCCTGCGCGCGTCCTTGGTGGCGCCGGTCGCGCTGCGCCGCACGTACACCCGCCAGGCGGCCTCCAGGCCGGGCGCGTCGCTGGCCGGGTCGGTGTTCTCGCCGGCCTCGTCGGCGCGCTCCTCCAGGCGGCGGCAGGCCTGCCGGACGAAGGCGTCCACGCCGTTGACGGTGATCCGGCCGATGTAGCCGTCGTCGGCGAGGTCCTCGGGGCGCGGGAAGGCGAGGGCCGCGGCGGCCAGGTGGGCCAGACCGTGCAGGAACCGGTCGCCGGTGTCGGAGGCGGCGCGGCGGGCGTAGTCGCCCATGCGCACGGCGAAGACCGAGTCCTCGGCCGCGGCGACGGCCATGCCCGCGCGCGGCGACACCTCCAGCACGATCAGCCCGAGCCCGGCGGCGACCGCGTCGGCGAGACGGGCGAACCCGGGGTCCTCGCGGTGGCGCCGGATCAGCTCCGCGTATTCGGCGTCGCGCGCGGGCAGCAGTCGGGGCTGCAGCCCGAACCCGACCAGGCGCGCGGCGTCCGCCACGTCGCCCGCGGTCGGTGCGGATCTCGTGCCCTCGGGCTCCCGGGCGTCGACCGCCTCCTCTCGCACCTCACTCACGTCCTGTACTCCTCGTTCCGGCCCGCCGGTTGCGGCGGGCTGCTGCTGACTGCGGCGCGCTGTCCGCCGCGACCGTGCGCCCGGGTGCGCTCCGCGGCCCGCGGGACCGGGCGGGCTCCCGGTCCCGCGCGGTGCCCCGGCGTGGCGGCCGTCATGAGGCGACCGCGGCGGTCAGCCGCGCGGTGCCGACGATGAGGTCGGCGCCGCCGAAGTCCGGGTCGTCCAGCGGCGTGCCGTCGTCGACGGCGAACAGCAGCTGGGGTTCGCCCTGGCGGTGCGCGGTGCCGACCGGCGGGGACGCGGCGTGGATGGCGAGCAGCGCGACGAGGTAGGGCAGGTCGGGGTCGCGGCGCCGGGCCTCGGCCAGCAGGCCGGACAGCCGGCGCGGCGCGTCGGCCGGCAGGTCCAGCAGCTCCAGCGCGGACTCCAGCTGCTCGTCGGAGAAGCGGGAGTCGTCGGGCGTGGCCACCAGGTCGGGTTCGGGCATCTCGGCGCCGAGGTGCTCGCGCTCGACGGGCGGCGTCAGCAGCAGCTCGACGAGGTCGCCGACGCGGACCGCGGCCGGGGTGCGCAGTCCGGTGCCGCGCGCGAAGAACGCGTCGGTGACGCGTGAGGCCCGCTCGACCGGCAGCGGCAGCAGGGGGGCGACGAGCTGCCCGTACAGATCGAGTCCGGCGCGGGCCGGGGGCGCGGCGAACGCCTGCCGGTCCTGCTCGGCCCGGAACAGCGGCCCGGCCTCCAGGAGGCGGGACTGGAGCTGGGTGTGGCGGCGGATGCAGTCCTTGACGATGTCGACGAGTTCGGCGGCCCGCCGCTTGTGCTCGGGGTCCTCGGCCTCGTCGCGCGCCTTGCGGATGTTGGTCAGGATCGCGTTCTCGTGGCGGTAGCGGTCGGCGACGTGGTCGAGGGCCTCGGCGATCATGTCCGGAACCTGGCGCAGCCAGTCGACCGCGCGCACGTTGCGCCGGGTGGCCTCCAGGGTGCGGCGCAGCGTCTCGGCGTACTGCACGGTGCGGTACCGCGCCTGTTCGGCGGCGAGTTGGGCGTCCGCCAGCCGGCCGCGGCTGATCAGCACCTCCAGCTTGACCTCGGCGGCGATCTGGGCGCTGGTGACGTCGGTGTCCAGCGCGCCGACCAGGACGTTGACCGCCTCGTCGGTCGTCCGCAGGTAGACGCTGCCGCCGGGGCCGGGCACCTCCTCGATCAGCTTGAAGTCGTAGTCACGGCGGACGTAGGCGCCGTCCGCGCCGAACGTGCCGTAGACCATGCGGAATCCGCGGTCGGCGCTGCCGACGTTGATCAGGTTCTCCAGCACCCAGCGGGCCACCCGCTCGTGCTCGGTGTGCGCCCGGGCGGGGGCCTGGGCGGCGACCCGCGGCAGCAGCCTGGCCACTATCTGGTCGTGGTCGGCTCCGGTGTCGAAGTCCATGTTGAGGGTGACCAGGTCGATGGCCGCGAGCGCGATCTCGGCCATCGCGTACACCGAGTACTCGCCGGCCAGGTTGGCCTTGCGCGCGTCGAGGTCGTGCAGCGGCGCGGTGCAGGCCAGGGCCTTCAGCCTGCGGGCCAGGCCCTCGTCGGCCGCCGGCCCCGGCGCGGGGCGCGCGGCACCCGGCAGCGGGTGCGGCGTGTACGGGACGGTCGTGGTCACGTCCCACACCCTAGGCGGTCGCACCGACATCACACGAAACGGCACGGATCCCCACGGGGCGGGTCAGGGACCCGCATTGCGACCGCCGCTGCGGCGCGCGGCGCGCGGGTGCCATCATCGGGCGACGGCGCCACGCGGCCCCTGGTCCGGCGATCCGGCGGATCGCCGGGGACCGCGGGCCGCGCCGGGCTCCGGCACCACGGCTTTCCGGCGATTTCCAGCGACGACACCGGGCGGATCATCATGGCGGACACGGTCATCGATCTCAACGCCGATCTCGGCGAGGGCTTCGGGCGCTGGCGCTTGACGGACGACGAGGCGCTGCTGACGGTGGTCACCAGCGCCAACGTGGCGTGCGGGTTCCACGCGGGCGACCCGGCGACGATGCGCCGGGTGTGCGAGCTGGCGGCCGCGCGCGGCGTGCGGATCGGCGCGCAGGTCTCGTACCGGGACCTCGCCGGTTTCGGGCGGCGCTCGATGGACGTCCCGCCGGACGAGCTGGCGGCCGAGGTCGCCTACCAGATCGGCGCGTTGGAGGTCTTCGCCGGCGCGGCCGGCTCGCGGGTGGCGTACGTGAAACCGCACGGCGCCCTCTACAACCGGGTGGTGCACGACGAGGCGCAGGCCGCGGCGGTGGTGGCGGGCGTCCGGCTGGCCGGCGGGCTGCCCGTGCTGGGCCTGCCCGGGTCGCGGCTGCTGGCCGCCGCGGCGGAGGCCGGACTGCCGCGGGTGGCCGAGGCGTTCGCGGACCGCGCCTATACCGCCGCGGGGACGCTCGTGCCGCGCTCGCGGCCGGGCGCGGTGGTCGAGGACGAGGGCGCGGTCGTGGCGCGGGCCGTGGCGATGGCGCGGGACGGCCGGGTGACGGCGCTGACCGGCGAGCCGGTGGAGGTGCGGGCCCGTTCGCTGTGCGTCCACGGCGACACCCCGGGCGCCGCCCTGCTGGCGGCGGGTGTGCGGCGGGCGCTGGACGAGGCCGGGGTGCGGGTGGAGGCCTTCGGATGAGCCCCGCGATACGGGTGCTGCCGGCCGGGCTGTCGTCGGTCCTGGTCGAGGTGGCGGACGCCGATCAGGCGGTGGCCCTGCACGCCGAGCTGGTACGGCGGCGGGCGGCGGGAGAGCTGCCCGGCGTCACCGAGATCGTGCCCGCCGCCCGCACGGTGCTGGTCTCGGGCGTGGCCGACCCGCGGTCCTTCGCGGCGGCTGTCGACCGGTGGGAGGTGCCGGCGGTGCCCGGGCGGCCGGGTGCGGCGGTGGAGCTCCCGGTGCGCTTCGACGGACCGGACCTGGCGGACGTGGCGGCCCTGTGGCGGACCACCGACAGTGAGGTCGTCCGGATCGTGACGACCACCCCGATGCAGGTGGCTTTCTGCGGATTCGCCCCGGGGTTCGGGTACTTGACCGGGCTGCCGCCGGAGCTGCGGGTACCGCGCCGGGCGACGCCGCGCACCGGCGTCCCGGCGGGTTCGGTCGGACTGGCCGGCCCCTACGCCGGGGTGTACCCGCGCGCCTCCCCGGGCGGCTGGCAGATCCTGGGCACCACGGACGCACCGCTGTGGGACGCCGGACGGGACCCGGCGGCCCTGCTGGCCCCGGGCACGGCGGTGCGCTTCGTGGCGGTCCGGTGAGCGCCGCCCGGCCCGCGGAGCTGCGGGTGGTGCGCGCCGGCCCGCTGACGACCGTCCAGGACCTGGGCCGTCCCGGGCACGCCCATCTCGGTGTGCCGCGCTCGGGCGCGCTGGACCCGCCCGCGTTCCTGCTGGCGAACCGCCTGGTGGGCAACGCGGCGGGGGCGGCGGCACTGGAGACCACGGTGGGCGGCTGCGCCCTGCGGGCCGGGCGGCCGGTGGTCGTCGCGGTGACCGGGGCGCCCTGCCCGGTGCGGGTCGACGGGCGGCCCGCCGCCTGGGGCGCCCCGGTACGGGTGCCCGCGGGCGCGCTGCTGGACGTGGGGGCGGCGACGCTCGGCCTGCGCTCGTACGTGGCCGTGGCCGGCGGCGTCGCGGTGGACCCCGTCCTCGGCAGCCGGTCCACCGACCTGCTGTCCGGGCTCGGCCCGCGGCCGCTGGCCGACGGAGACGCGCTGCCGGTCGGGCCGGCGCAGAACGGCAGCCGTGCGGCCGATCCCCAGCCGTACCCGGCGCCCGGCGGCGAACTGGTGCTGCCGGTGGTGCCGGGGCCGCGCGACGACTGGTTCACGCCGGACGCCCCGCACACGCTGGCCACCGGGGACTGGCGCGTCTCCCCCGCCTCCAACCGCATCGGCCTGCGCACCCTGGGGCCCGCGCTCACCCGGGCCCGCACGGACGAACTGCCCAGCGAGGGCATGGTGCTGGGTGCGATCCAGGTGCCGCCGGACGGCCGTCCGGTGGTCTTCCTCGCCGACCACCCGACGACCGGCGGCTACCCGGTGATCGGTGTCGTGCCGGAGACCTCGCTGCCCGCGGCGGCCCAGTCGCCGCCCGGCACCCGGATCCGTTTCGTGCCGGTGCGGGCGCCGGTCCTGGGGTAGTCCGGCACGGCCGGGGCCAGGCCCAGGGACGCCAGGGCGCGGGCGGTGGCCCGGTCGGACGCGGCGTCGAGCTCGGCGCCGCCGCCCCGCGCCTGGCAGCGGTACTCCGCGGCGGCCAGGCGCAGCAGGTCCGGCAGCAGGTCGGTGCAGCGCTCCGCGACCCAGCGGGTGCCGCGGGTCGCCATCCACCACACCGACGAGGCCCGCCCGGGCGCCGGACCGTCCGTCGCGAGGGCGGGGCCCGGGCCGTGGGCCAGCCCGGCGGCGGCGAGCACGGCGTGGAAGTCCCGTGCCAGCAGCCGGTGTCCGGCCTCACTGGGGTGCAGCCGGTCGGCGCTGAGGCTGCCGGGGCTGGTGGACCAGGGGCGTTCGGCGACGTGCACATGGAGCGTACCGTGATGGTCGGAGAGGGCGTGCACGGTGTCGTTGAGGGCGCGCATCCGGCGGCCCAACGGCCGTGCCAGCGGCCACGGCAGGCCGAGCACGGTGCCGGGGTCGGGCAGGCAGGCGGTCAGCACCTCGGCACCCGCGGCCCGCAACGCGCCGACGGTGGCGTGCAGTTCGGCCGCGACGCGACCGATGGCGAACCCGCCGCGCAGGGTGTCGTTGCCGCCGACCACCACCGACGCCAGGTGCGGGCGGTGCCGCAGCGCGGCGGCGAGCTGGGGGCCGGCGACGTCCGCCGAACGCGCCCCGCTGCGGGCGGAGTTCAGCAGCACCACGTCGTCGCCGAGGGCCTCGGCGAGGATGCCGGCCCAGCCCCGCCAGCCGCCGCCCGGCAGCGGGTCGCCGAGCCCCTCGCTGAGGGAGTCGCCCAGCACCGCGAACCGCAGCCCGTCAGCCGCCCTGTTCACGCCCCGCCCCCACCAGGTCCCGCCCCGGGTACGCCAGTTCGCCGCGGGCCCCGGAATCGCGGACGTCGTCCCCGGGCCGGGTCGGCGGTGCGGGGTCGCCCCCAGGCGTGGCCCGGGTCCCCGGGGCCGGACCGGTCCCGGGCACCTTCCCGTTCCCGGTGCCGAGTGCGGCAACCGGCCCGAGCCAAGTCCCGGACCTGGGCGCGGCCCCGGTCCCGATTGCGGCAACCGACCTGGGCCAAGCCCCGATCCCGGGTGCCGCCGTGGTTCCGCGCACTGCCCGCGTCCTGAGCCCCGCCCTGGCCCCGGGAGCGGGCCTCGTCCCAGGGGCGCCCCGGGTCCCGAACGGCAATGCGGCCCCCGGCGCAGACCCGGTTCCAGGTGCGGGGTCGCCCCCAGGCGTGGCCCGGGTCCCCGGGGCCGGACCGGTCCCGGGCACCTTCCCGTTCCCGGTGCCGAGTGCGGCAACCGGCCCGAGCCAAGTCCCGGCCCTGGGCGCCGCCCCGGTCCCGGGCAGGGACCTCACCTCGGGCCCGGCCCGGGTCGCGGACACCGCCCCGGCGCCGGGCGCGGCCCCCGCATCGGGCTCCTCCCCGGCAGGGGCGATCCGCCGGCCGCCACCGGGCTCGGCCCGGCGTGCCCCCGCGGCAGCCCTGCGGCCGCCGCCGCGAACCCCGCTCATCGCGCCCGCTCCGCGGGTCTCGCGGCCGGCAGCGGGGCCGCGTCGTGGGCGGCGAGGAACGCGTCGACGGCGGCCGGCCAGGTGAACCGCTCGGCGCGGGCCCGGGCGCGGGCCCGCCGCACCTCCTCGGGCACGTCGGCGAGCCGCCGCACGGCCGCGGCGTACTCCTCGGTGGTGCGGGCGGCGGCGCCGGCCGGTCCGACGATGTCCGGGAGCGCCGACCGGGAGCTGACCACCACCGGAGTGCCGCAGGCCATCGCCTCCAGCGCGGCGAGCCCGAAGGTCTCCACGGGGCCCGGGGCCAGGGCGACGTCCGCGGAGGCCAGCACCCCGGCCAGCTCGGTGCGGGTCGCGACGTGGCCGAGGAAGGTCACCGGCAGCCGGGCGGCGCGCGCCTGACCGGTCAGCCTCGTGCGCAGCGGCCCCTCACCGGCCACCACCAGCACCGCGTCGACCCCCGAGCCGCGCAGATGGGCGAGCACCTCCAGCGCGGTCTCCGGTTTCTTCTCCGGTGAGAGCCGCGAGCACATCACGAGCAGCACCTGGCCGTCGCGGGCGTACCGGGCGCGGACCCGCGGGTCGCGGCTGCCGGGCCGCCAGCCGTCGAGGTCGACGCCCAGCGGTGCCCGCACCACGTTGCGGGCGCCGATGCGCCGGAACTCCTCGGCGGCCCAGGCGGTGGTGCACAGCACCTTGGTGTAGGCGTGCGCGGTGCGGCGGTTGAGGGCGTCCGCGGCCCGGCGGGCGGCGGCCGGGGGCAGGCCCCAGGTGCCGAGGACGCCGTCGGCGCTCTCGTGGGAGACCATGACGGCCGGCACCCGGTGGCGGCGGGCCCACTCCCCCGTCCAGCGCAGGGTGGTGCGGTCGGAGACCTCGAGACGGTCGGGGGCGAGGGACTCCAGCAGGGCCGCGACGGGCGCGCGGCGGGCGAGCAGCCGGTAGCCGCCGGTGCCGGGGATCTCGGGGCCCGGCAGGGTGACGACGCGTCCCTGCGGGGTGAGTTCGTCGGCGGCCCGCGGCCCCGGGACGACGAGCACCGGCTCGTGTCCCGCGGCCGCGTACCCCTCGCCGAGGTGGCGCAGGGCGGTGCGCAGGCCACCGGAGACGGGGGTGACGAAGTTGGCCACGCGCACGATGCGCAGGCCCTGCCCGGGCGTGCGGGGGCGGAGTTCGGTGCCGTTCATGCCACGGCCGCCGCGCGCTCGCCGAGGACCGCGGAGTAGTGGTCGAGGAGCTGGTCGCCGACGGACTCCCAGGTACGGTCGGCCACCGCGGCGCGCGCCGCGGTGGCGTAGCGCACCCGCAGCCGGGGATCGTGGTGCAGCAGCCGGACCGCGTCGCGCAGGGCGGTTCCGTCGAGCGGGGGCACCAGCAGTCCGGTGCGGCCGTGGTCGACGAGGTCGAGCGGGCCGCCGGCCGCCGGGGCGACGACGGGCACTCCGCTGGCCATGGCCTCCTGCACCGTCTGGCAGAAGGTCTCGAAGGGGCCGGTGTGGCAGAACACGTCCAGCGACGCGTAGACGCGCGCGAGATCGTCCCCGGTGCGGCGGCCGAGGAAGACCGCGCCGGGCAGGGCGGCCCGCAGTCCGGGGGCGCTCGGGCCGTCGCCGACGACGACCACCCGCACCCCGGGCAGCGCGCAGGTCGCGGCGAGGGTCTCGACGTGCTTCTCGGCGGCCAGCCGGCCGACGTAGCCGACGATGAGCTCGCCGCGCGGCGCGAGTTCGCGGCGCAGCGCCTGGTCGCGGTGCGCGGGGTGGAAGCGCACGGAGTCGACGCCGCGCGGCCACAGGAAGACCCGGGGCACGCCCTGGCCGGTGAGGGCGGTGACGGAGGCGCTGGAGGGCGCGAGGGTGCGGGCGGCTGCCGCGTGCACGCCGCGGATGCGCCGCCAGGCGGCGGCCTCCCCGGCGTTGAGGTAGGTGCGGGCGTAGCCGGCCAGGTCGGTCTGGTAGACGGCGACGGCGGGGATCCGCAGCCGCGTGGCGGCGGCCAGGCCGCGCACCCCGAGCACGAACGGGCTTGCCAGGTGGACCAGTTCGGTGCGGTGGGCGGCGATCGCGGCTGCGGTGCGGCGGCCGGGGAGCGCGACCCGCACCTGCGGATAGCCCGGCAGCGGGAGGGACGGGACCCGGACGACCGGGCAGGGGTCCTGCGCGGGGTCGGTGTCGTGCGGGCCGGCGGGGGCGACGACGAGCGGTTCGTGCCCCCGCCGGACGAGGTGCTCGGCCGTGCGCAGGGCGCAGTGGGCCACTCCGTTGACGTCCGGGGGGAAGGACTCCGTGACGATGGCGACTCTCATACGGTGGTTGTCGCCGGACCGGGAGTTGACAGGGCCACGTGGATCTTTCCCGAAGGGGAACGGCCCGTGAGCGTTAGAACTCCCGGTTCGCCCCGGGGCTCGCGTCGCGGCTCACCTGGCGGAACCGCCGGAACTCAGGCGGCCGCGGACGGCGGTCTGCACCTCGGCCTCCTCGGCGGGGTCGGCGGCCAGGCGGCGCAGTTGCGTCAGCACCCGGACGTCGCCCGACGCGGCGCGGTGCGCGGCGAGTTCGCGGGTGGCCTCCTCGCAGTCCCACAGGCACTCGACGGCGAAGCCCGCGGCGAAACCGGGGTCGGCCGCGGCCAGTGCCTGGGCGGTGAGGCCGCGCAACTGGGACGAGGACGTCTCGCGGTAGACGTGCCGCAGTACGGGCGCGGCGCGGCAGGCGGTCAGCCGGCCTTCGGCGCCGTCCTCGCCGGCGGCGCCCTCGGCGAGCCGGCCGACGCCCTCCACGAGGGCGTCGAGCCCCTCGGCGTCGGCGCCGCCGGTCTGCACGGTGCGGCGCAGGGCGGCCAGCACCAGGTCGGCGTCCTGGGGGCCGCCGTGCCGGGCGAGGGTGCGGGCGGCGGCCGCGCCGAGGGCGTCGGCGCGCAGCACCCAGGAGCGGGCGCGGGCGAGCGCCGCCTCGTCACGCAGCCGCTCGAAGGACTCCAGGGCGGCGCGGGCCACCCGTTCGTCGGGGTCCCCGGCGGCGGCCTCGATGAGGTCGAGCCGGTCGGGGTCGCGGCGGTCGGTGAGGTGGCGCAGCGCGGCGGCCCGGGCGGCGGACGGGCCGCGCCGGGCGGCGTCCACGAGTGCGGGGCGGTCCTCGGGTCCGGCGACGGCGGCCAGGCAGCGGGCGGCGGGCTGGTCGCGTTCGACGGCGGGATAGGCGGCCAGGCCGTCCTGCGCCCATTCCAGTACCGCGGCGACGCTCCAGCCGGGCGTGGGTCCCGCGGGCCGCATCTGGCGCTGCCAGCGGTCGAAGGACACCTGTTCCGCGGCCTTGCGGACGCGTTCGGCGGTCTCGGGGTGCGCGGTGTCCTCGGCCCAGAGCTGCCAGGGACGGGGTTCGTAGGCCTCGCGGACGGCGCGGGCCAGGTCCGCGTCGCCCTCGGTGCTCAGCGGGAAGCGGCCGACCACGGCGGGGCCCAGGGCGCGCAGCCCGGCCTCGTCGTCGCGGAGGGCCAGTTCGTCCAGGGCCCACTCCCAGCAGCCGCCGGTCGCGGCGTAGCGGCGCAGCAGCCGCAGCGCGTCGCGGCGGCCGTAGCCCGCCAGGTGCCCCAGGACGGACAGGGCCAGGCCGCAGCGGTGCTCGTCCGGGGCGATCAGGTCGTCGGGGTGGAAGAGGTGGTGTTCGATCCCGTCGAGCGGCCCTTCGAGGTCCGAGTACAGGCGCGCGTAGTACAAGGAGCGCGACTCGACCCGCCAGTCGAGCCGGGGGTCGCGCAGCACGCACTGCTCCAGGGCGGCGAGGGCCTCTGCCCGCTCGGCCGCCAGGGCATGCAGGGGCCCGTCCCCGCGTCCTCGCTGGAGGAGGCCGAGAAGGGTGCCGCTGGGCGCTATGTCTGGGTCGAACATGAGGTCAGCATCCGGTGCGGGGGATTCCATGGCAACGGGATTTCCGCTGCCGGTGCCCGGCATCCTTACCGGCCACCGGGCGGTCCATGCCTGGCTGGAGCGGGGGATTCCGTGGGGACGGGCGGCCGAAGCCTACCGATTCGGGCGCTCGATGTCGCTCCCGTCCGGTTGGCGGAAGCCCACAACCAGGGGCGGGGCGGGGTGCGCGGGCCGCCGGGAGCGACGGCCCGCCGGGGGTGGCGGCGGGTGGCACATGCCGGGACACCCGGTGACGTACAGGTGTCCGAAGGTCCACACGGACGGAGCGGGCAGCGGGCATATGCCGAAAGCACCACCGGATCGGGTATCGCAGAAACCCTTACGGCCCATCGCTCACTGTGCAACAGTCGTTACCGGTCCATTGCGTCCACGAAGCCGCTCGCGGACGCTTCTGCGCCTGCCAGCAGACACGTTCGGAGTGCGTCATGCCGTCCCCTACGCACGCGGATCACACCGCAGCTCAGCCGCCGGATCCCGGCGCCGTGGACGCGCTGATCTCCCAGGCGCGCCAGCTCAGGACGCGCGTCGACGCGGTCCTGCGGGACGGCGGCGCGCCCGCCGAGGACCCGCAGCAGCGCTGGCAGCGCGCGCTGTGCGACCTCGCCGTGCACCAGCTCGACGACCTCGACAGCCACCTCGGGCAGCTCAAGGACGGCTTCGAGCTGGACGGCCGGGCCGACGACCTGCTCCTCGACATCCCGGCGCAGAGCCGCGTGCCGGACGCCGCCACGATCGGCCGGCTGGGCCGGGCGGGCAGCGCCGAGTGGGATCTGCTCACCGACGACGTGCAGTGGTCGGACGAGCTCTACCGGATCTTCGGCCGCTCCCCCGAGGACGGCCCGCTGACCCTGGACGAGCTGCCGTCGTGGCTGTTCTCCGAGGACCAGCAGTTGCTGACCGAGATGGTGACCGGCTGCCTGGTCGACGGCCGGTCGATCGACGGGGAGTTCCGCATCGTGCGGGCCGACGGTTCGGTGCGCACGGTGCACATGGTGGGCGAGCCGGTGCTCGGCGCCGACGGAGGCGCCGTCTCCATGTGGGCGGTGGTCCGTGACGTCAGCGATCTGCGCCGCAGCCAGCGGACGCTGCGGGAGACCCGTGACTCCCTGGAGCGCCAGCGGCAGATCGCCCAGACCGAGCGCCGGCTGGCGGTCGAGCTGCAGGAGGCCGTGCTGCCCCCGTGGCGCGGCACCCTGCAGTTCCCGCAGGACGGTGGGCCCGTGACCATGGACCTGGCGGCACACTACCTGCCGTCCGCGACCAGCGGCCTGATCGGCGGCGACTGGTACGACGCGATGCAGCTGCCGGACGGCGCGACCTTACTGACGGTCGGCGACCTCACCGGGCACGGGGTCGCCGCCACCTCCGGCATGGCGATGCTGCTGGGCGCGCTGCGCGGTATGGCCGTCGCCGGTCTGCAGCCCGGCCCGCTGATGGGCTGGCTCAACGAACTGCTGGACACCTCCCCGCAGCCCGCCCTGGGCAGCGCGCTGTGCTGCCGCTACGACCCGCGCAGCCGGGTGCTCAACTGGTCGCAGGCCGGGCACCCCTCCCCGCTGCTGTTCCGCGGCGGGACGGGGCGCCGGCTGGCGCCGCCGGAGGGCGTGCTGCTCGGCGCCACCACCGGCGCGTCCTACGCCCAGGCGAGCGAGCAACTGGCGGCCGGCGACCTGCTGGTCCTACACACCGACGGCCTGGTGCCGCGGCGCCCTCCGGGCCCCGGCGACGACGACGACGTCCACCGCCTGCTCGCCATGGCGCCGCAGTTCGCCGGGGCCCGGTCCGCGCAGGACTGCATGCGCATGGTGGCCGAGGAGTTCGGCGTACCGGAGCGCGAGGATGACGCCTGCGTACTGGTCGCCCGGATCAGCTGACCGGCGCGGGCGGCCGTCGGCCCGATCCCCGGGGCGGCCGCCGGCACCTTCCGGTCGTGTCCGGGCGACGGCGGGCGGGCGGTGGGGGGAAGCCCGGCCGGTCACCGGTGGTGAGCGGCCGGCGAGGCGAGGTGTCCGGCCCGTTCGGCGTCAGGCCGGCCCGCTCGCGGGCCCCTCACACCGGGATCCGGCCCTCGCCCCCACCGCTCCCCGCCCGGCCCTTGCCCCGCTTCGTCGGCAGCGCGGTCTCGATCTCCTGGCGCAGGTCCTGAATACCCGGGTGGTCGGCGTACCGGGCGGTGAGACGGTACATCTCGCGCAGCCGGTCCCAGGTGCGGTGCGAGGAGGTCTGACCGATCGTCAGCAGCGCCAACCGCGCGTAGGTGTCCGCCTGTTCGGGGTCGTCGGCGATGAAGCAGGCGGAGGCGAGCGAGAGGTAGTCGAAGATCATCGACCGCTCGTGCCCGCCGCCGCGGAGCCTGATGGCCTCCTTCGCGTGGCGCTGGGCGTGCACCGCCGCCCCCGGGTCGTGCTCGGCCAGGGTGCGGTACGCCAGGGCCTCCATGCCGTGCAGGTCGGCCGCGTCGAAGTTCTGCATCCAGCTCGGCTGCGCCACGTCGTCCCGGTCGGAGACGAAGAGCTCCTCGGCCTCGCCGAGGGTGCGCCGCATCGCCTGGCCGTGGCCCAGGGACGCCTGCGCCCACGCCTCGATGGTGTGCAGCATCGCCCGGGTGCGCGGCAGGGTGTCCTCGCCGGAGCCGGACGAGGCCAGCTTCATCAGGTCCAGCGCCTCGTCGGGCCGGCCCAGGTGCACCATCTGCCGGGCCGCCCGGGACAGCGCCTCGCCGGCCCGCGGCCGGTCGCCGCCCTCGCGCGCGGCGTGCGCGGCGATGACGAAGTACTTCTGGGCGGTGGGTTCCAGGCCCACGTCGTGGGACATCCAGCCGGCCAGCACCGCGAGGTTGGCGGCCACCCCCCACAACCGGCGCTGCAGGTGCGGCGGATGGCGGTAGGAGAGCATCCCGCCCACCTCGTTGAGCTGGCCGACGACGGCCTTGCGCTGCAGCCCTCCGCCGCGCGAGGCGTCCCAGGCGCGGAACACCTCGACGGAGCGCTCCAGCGACTCGATCTCCTGGGAGCCGACGGGGGCCGCCTCGTAGCGGTCGTAGGCGGCGGGGGCGGCGTGCAGCGGATCGTCGACCGCCGGTGCGTCGGCCGCCAGGGCGGGGTCGGTGTGGAGCCAGTCGTACATGGCTGTGCTGAGTACGGTGCCGGAGGCGAGCGCGGCGCCCGCGCCCACCAGACCGCGTCGGTTGAGCATGAGGTCCATTCCCGTGAATTCGGTGAGGACCGCGGCGGTTCGTTCCGGCGGCCACGGCAGGCCGTCTCCGGTCGGTTTTCTCCCTGTCTGCCGGCGCCGGTCGAACCCGAGATCCTCGATGGTCACGACACGGCCGAGACGCTCGGTGAACAACGCCGCCAGCACCCTCGGCACGGGCTCGCGCGGCGACTCACCGGTGTCGATCCACCGGCGCACCCGCGAGGTGTCGGTCGCCAGCTGGGGGTGGCCCATGGCCGCCGCCTGCCGGTTGACCAGCCGTGCGAGTTCGCCTTTGGACCAGCCGGTGAGGCCGAACAGGTCCGCGAGCCGGGTGTTGGCCGTGTTCGCTTCGTTGTCCACGTCAAGCCCCCAGGTTCCTCGGCACCGTTGACACTATTCCCCCCGACAATCGCCGCGCGACTATTCGCCAGGGTTCGCCAGGGTCCGCCAGATGGTCTGCCACCCGCGCGCGGGTGTCAGGTAGGAACGCGCCACCCCGCCTCCGGAACCGCATTCCCCAGGGTGCGGTCCCGGGTCGGGAGTGGCGTCCCCGAGCACGCAGGCACACGAAGGGATCTGCTTCCTCATCATGTATTCGGCATCGTCCTCCGTGTCCGCACCGCCCCGGCCCGCGTTCCCCGCCGTCGGGGAACCGGCCCTCCGGCAGCCGCCACGGCGCACCGTCACCGCCGTCCGGCGGACCGCGGCCGCCGGCTCCCATCCGCTCAGCGGGAGACTCGACTTGACCGGTCCGCAGGGGGCCCAGCTGCGCACCGCGGTCGCCGCGGTGCAGCGGATCTGCCCCGAGTTCGCCCCCGTGCAGCTGCTGCGGCGCGGCGGCAGGACCGCGCTGCTGATCGGCACCTCCGGGCGGGCCCCGGCGGTCGCCAAATGCCTGCTGGACCAGTCACCCGCTTGGGCGGAACGTTTCCGCCACGAAATAGCGGCCTACCGCACCTTCGTCCGGCACCGTCCGCCGGTCCGGGTGCCACGGCTCATCGCCGCCGACCCCGAGAGCTGCGTCCTGGTGATGGAGCGCATGCCCGGACGCGTGGTCACCCCGCAGCGCCACCCGTCGCAGGCCCCCACCCGCGGGGACGTGCGCGCGGCCCTGCAGGCGTACACGCGGATCGGCACGTGGCGGCCGCCGGCCGGCGCCTTCGACGCGCCGATCGACTATCCGTCGCGCATCAACCGCTACCACGAGCTCGGCCTGCTGACCGACCGGGACATGGGCGACCTGCAGAAGCTGCTGCACGGACTGGCCCATGTGCAGGGGCAGTTCTGCCACGGCGACGCGCTGCTGTCCAACGTGCTGCTGTCGCCGGCGGGTCCCTCGCTGGTGGACTGGGAGCACGCGGGCTGGTACCTGCCCGGGTACGACCTGGCGGTCCTGTGGTCGGTGCTCGGCGACGACCCGTCCGCGCGGCGGCAGATCAGCCAGCAGGCGCAGGCGGCCGGGCCGACCGCCCGGGACGCCTTCCTGGTCAACCTGATGCTGGTGCTCACCCGGGAGATCCGCACCTACGAGACGGCCGTGCAGCGCACCATGCGCGCGACCGGGCCCGTCGTCCCGGGCGCCGCCGAGGCGGGCGAGGAACAGCGCCTGCTGCTCCGCCGGCTGCACGACGACTGCGGGCTCGCCCGCAGGGCCGTCCGCGCCGCCGTCGGCACCCGCTGATCGGCCGCCGCCTCCGCACCGGCCCAGGCCGGCCCCGGGGTTCGCCGCGCGCGCCCCGGGCCGGGAGGGAATTCGGGAAGGCCGGCGCGGGGCGCGCCGCGCTCCCCAGTGGTCCATACCGGTGACGCGCGGCAGGTCGGCGCGGCCGCGGGCGGAAAGTTGCCGCGAGCACGGCGCTGACGTGCGAAGACAGCGTCATGTATGGCTGCCTGACAAGTGGTTGACGGATCATTCGCGAGCCGATACCTGTGGGGTGCCGATCGACCGGTACCCCCTGGAGGAGGCTGCTGTGCAAGGATCCGCTCCCCCGAACGACAGACGCCGCGGGCGACGCCTGCCGCGGACCGTGACCGCCGTCGCGGCGACCGCCGCCCTGCTGCCCGTGTTCGGGACCGCGCACGCGGCCGAACCGGCGCAGGAGGCCGCCGGCTCGCTGCAGCAGGCGTTCACCTCCGCCGCGCAGCAGTACCACGTGCCGCAGAGCGTTCTGCTCGGCGTCTCCTACATGGAGTCGCGGTGGGACAGCCACCAGGGCATGCCGAGCGTGACCGGCGGCTACGGGCCGATGCACCTGACCGACGCGCGCACCGCGCTGGCGCAGTTCCCGCAGCAGGCACTGGGTGACGGCGGCGACGACGGACGCGGCGACGGCTCCCGTCCGCTGATCACCAGGGCGACCGCGGAGGCCCCGGACGTCGCCGCGCTGCCGGCCGGCCTGACGACCCTGGACCGGGCCGCCACGCTGACCGGTCTGAGCGCCGCGGGCCTGCGCGACGACGCGGCCGACAACGTCGCGGGCGGCGCCGCGCTCCTCGCCGACACGCAGAAGGCGCTCGGCGAGCCGCTCAGCTCGGACCCGGCGGACTGGTACGCGGCCGTCGCCCGCTACTCGGGGGCGACCGACGAGCAGACCGCCGCCTCGTTCGCCGACGACGTCTTCGACGTGATGAAGCAGGGCCAGACCCGCACCACCGACAGCGGCGAGCACGTCGCGCTGGCCGCCGACCCGTCGCTGGTCCCGGCCTCCGGGCAGACCGCGCGGATGGGCCTGCCGAAGGCCAACGACGCCGGGACCGAGTGCCCGCCCGGGCTCGGCTGCGAGTGGGTGCCGGCGCCGTACCAGTCCACCGGCGCCGATCCCGGTGACTACGGCAACTACGACAAGGCCGACCGGCCGAACAGCCAGAAGATCGACACGATCGTCATCCACGACACCGAGGGCTACTGGGACACGGCGATGCAGCTGGTCCAGGACCCGACGTACCTGGCCTGGCACTACACCATCCGGTCCTCCGACGGCCACGTCGCGCAGCACGTGCTCACCAAGGACGTCGGCTGGCACGCGGGCAACTGGTACACCAACGCCAAGTCCGTCGGCATCGAGCACGAGGGCTTCCTGGTGGACCCGGGCACCTGGTACACCGAGGCGATGTACCGGTCCTCGGCGCGGCTGGTCCGGTACCTGGCGGCGAAGTACGACATCCCGCTGAACCGCCAGCACATCCTCGGCCACGACAACGTCCCCGGGCCGACCGCGTCCTACATCTCGGGCATGCACACCGACCCCGGGCCGTACTGGGACTGGGCGCACTACATGGACCTGCTCGGGGCGCCGCTCCACCCGACGGCCGGCCCGCGCGGCGGCATCGTGACGATCGACCCGGACTTCGCGAGCAACCAGCCGGTGTACACCGGCTGCGTGAAGGCCGGCGACACCTGCCCGGCCTACGGCTCCGAGGCGGTGCGGCTCTACACGGCGCCCAGCACGGACGCGCCGCTGGTCAAGGACATCGGCCTGCACGGCGCGACCGGCGCGAGCACGACCGGCGTGAACGACGTGGGCGCCCGCGCCTCGACCGGCCAGCAGTACGCGGTGGCGGACCGGCAGGGCGACTGGACCGCCATCTGGTACCTCGGCCAGGAGGCGTGGTTCTTCAACCCGAAGAGCAACCCGACGGCCGTGAACTCGGTGGGTCTGGTGATCACGCCGAAGGCGGGCCTGTCCTCGATCCCGGTGTACGGCCGCGCCTACCCCGAGGCCGCCGCCTACCCGTCCGACGTCCCGGTGCAGGGCATCTACGCCATGCCGTACACGATCGCCGCGGGCCAGCGGTACGTGGTCGGCAACGTGGTGCCCGGTGAGTACTACTACGCGGTCACCTACGACACGGCGCAGAACCACAAGGTGGTCCGGGGCAAGCAGCTCTACTACGAGATCCAGCTCGGCCACCGCGTCGAGTACGTCAAGGCCGACGACGTGACGCTGCTCCCGTCGCCGGTGGGGGCGCCGCACTGACGTCCCGCTGACCCGCACGACGACAGGGGCGCCACCGGAGGAATCCGGTGGCGCCCCTTCGTGCTTCGCTCCCGGGCGTCCGCCCGCCGCTCGCGCGGGACCCGGGGACCGCGGTCAGCCCGCCTGGAACATCTCCGCGGGCAGCGGCTTCAGCAGCTGGTAGAGGTCGTCGGTGATCGGCCGGTCCCAGGTCGCGATGGTGACCTGAACGCCGTCGCTGCGCTCGAACTGCGCGCAGGCGACCCGCGACTCGGAGATCTTGATCCGCCGGACGATCAGCAGGTTGTCGCCCTGCATGACCGGGGTGTCCTCGGCCTGGACCACCTCGGCGGGCTCGTCGTTGCCGAGCGCGGCCAGGAGCTGGGCGACCTCGAACGGCACCTGGCCCTCCTCCAGCTCGCGGGCGGGCGAGCCCTCCGGCAGGTTGCCGATGAGCATCGCGGGACCGCGGCCGCCGAAGAGGTCGTAGCGCAGGTAGATGCCCTGGCAGCTCCCGTCCGGGCCGGGCAGCAGCCCGGCTCCGAGGTCGCCGGGCCAGTCGCCGGGGTCCATCGCGAGGACGTCGAAGTCCGGCCCGGTGGGCGTGGCTGCGCTACGGCGGCGGAGGAAGGACATGCCGCCATCGTACGGGTAGCCGCAGGCAGGCGGGAGCCGGGCGGCGGCCGCGGATCCGGACGATCGGGACGCACCGGCGCCCGCCGCGGGCCCTCGCAGGAGCCGATGGGACGACAGTGAGAGGGAACGGTGAGAACGGTGAGAGGGGACGGCGGCGCATACACAGCTGCCGTGGGACCGGGCCGGCCGCCGTCCCCGGCCTAGCGGGCGCCGCGTCCCCCCGCGGGAGCCGGGTGGGCGCCCGGCGCAGGGCGGGGCACGAGCGCCGCGATCTCGTCGCGGGCACGCTCGGCCAGCCCGTCGGCGCCGCACCGCACGGCGGCGGCCAGACCCCGTTCCAGTTCGGCGGCGGCCGCCACGGTGGAGCCGGTGCGGCGCAGCGCCGAGCCGTGTGCCACGAGCGCGCAGGCGAGCTGGTGGCCGGAGGGCGAGCCGGTGAGCCGGTCGACGGCCTCGGCGAGCAGCGTCAGGCCCTCGTCGGTGTCGCCGACCACCTCGGCGGCTACCCGCAGCGCGTGCCCGATCGCGGAGGGCGCGCCGAACTGCCGGGCGCGGGCCACCGCGTCCAGGGCGTTCTCCCGGGCCCGCTGGGGGGCGTCGTGCGCCTCGGCGAGCGCGAGGTGGAGCTGCCACGGGCACCAGCCGGGGTTGCGCATCCCGCGCGGGTCCAGGCGCCGGCCGACCGCGGCCAGTTCCGCGGCCGCCTCCTTGTGCAGTCCGCGGGCGAGCAGCAGCTCACCGTGGACGGCCTGCGCGTCGGGGAAGGTGACCGCGGCGGGGAACGGCTCGCGGAAGGCGTACTCGGCGGCCAGCGCGGTGGCCTCCTCGGTGCGGCCGCGGGCGATCAGGATCTCGATGAGCACCGCGACGGAGTACCACTGCACGGGGGTGCCGCGGCCGACCCGCTCGGCCAGCCGCAGCCCGTCGCGCGCCAGCTCCTCCGCCTCGGCGAGCCGCCCGCCGCGGTAGCGGACATAGCCGAGCAGCAGGTATCCGAAGGAGAGGTGGGCGCCGCGCCAGCCCATTCGCTCGAAGTCGGCGATGCCGGTCGCGAACAGCTCCTCGGCCCGGTCGGGCCGGTCGGAGTACAGGTAGGTCATGGCGACGAGCACCGGCACCTCGAAGCCCCGGCCCTCGTCGGCCCAGGGCAGGCCGCCCTCCAGGGCGCGTCCGGCGTGCCGCAGCACGGTGGAGGTGTGCTCGCCGCGCAGCAGGGCGTCCCAGGCGCGCAGACCGATGATGTACCGCTCGGTGAGGTCGCGGCCGGAGAGCCGGTCCGCGAGCCGGGTCAGCCGCCGGGAGCGGCTGGGCGAGTCGGGCTCGTCGGCGCGGAAGGCGTCCCACATGAACTGCTCGGACTGCATGCGCAGCCGGGTGCGGGCGTTGGTGGCGGTGCGGGCGGCGTGGGCCACGACCTCGGCGGCCTCGCTGAGCCGGTCGCTGTGGGCCAGCGACTGGGAGAGCCGGAAGTGGATGCCGTCACGCAGCTCCGGGTCGTCGATCGGCTCCTCCAGCGCGGCACGCAGGTGGTTGACCGTGGTGGACGGCTCCAGGAGCTGTGAGGAGCAGCCCAACTCGTACAGCACCGCCGCCCGTTCGCCGGGCGGCGGTGGTTCGCGCAGGGCGCGGGCGAGGTGGGTGCGGGCCGCTTCGGGTGCGCCGGCCCGCAGCATCTCCCGGGCGGCGGCCCGGAGTTGGTGGACCACCCAGGGATCGCCCTCCGGGTGGGTCTCCAGCAGGTGCCGGGCGGCGGCTCCCGGGCCGAGGCCCGCGTCGACGACCGCCCACGCCGCCTGTCCGTGCAGGGCGACCCGGACGGCGTCGGGGATGGCCCGGTAGACGGCGGTGGCGATCAGCGGGTGGACGAACTCCAGGGTGCGGCTGCCGGTGAGGATGCGGGCCTCGCGCAGCCGGTCGGCGCAGTCGGCGGCCGTCTCGGTGCCGAGCCCGGCGACGGTGGCGGCCAGTGCCGGGCGCACCTCGGTGCCGAGCACGGCGGCCGCCCAGGCCAGCCGCACGGTCGACGGGCCGAGCCGCTCCAGCCGGGTGATCAGGCCGCTGCCCTTGACGGCGGCGGCGAGGTCGCGCAGCAGGTGCACGCTCGTGCCGTCGGGGGGCAGCCCGCGGTCACGGACCTTCGCGATCAACTCGACGGCCTCGAAGGGGTTTCCGGCGGTGACCGCCCAGCACTCGCGGCAGAAGGCGTCGTCGGCGTGCGGGCCGACGACGTCCCGGGCGAGCTGCGCGACGGCCGCCTCGGTGAGCGGTGCCAGGCCGATGGGACGGTGTCCGGCGCGGCCGGGCAGGACGCGGAACGCGTCGGCGCCGGGCGGGAGTTCGTCGGGCCGGTAGGCGACCACGATGAGCAGGTCGAGTTCGTCGGCGCGCGGCGCGAAGGCCGCCAGCCAGTTGAGCGACTGCTGGTCGGCCCAGTGGGCGTCGTCCAGCACCAGGACGGTGGGTGCGAGCTGGACGGCGAGGTGGGTGAGCACCCAGTCGAGGCCGTCGCGCAGGCCCTGCGGGTCGGGCGCGGGGCCGTCGGCGGTGCACAGGCCGAGGGCGGGGCCGACGATGCCGTACCAACTGCCCAGTGTCTCGCGTACTTCGGCGTCGGTGCCGCCGGCCAGGCGGGGCTGCAGCAACTGGCGGGCGACGTGGAAGGCGACCTGCTGCTCCTGGTCGCCGCCGCGGGCGGAGAGCACCGTGCAGCCGTGGGCGGCGGCCCGGGTGCGGACCTCGCTGAGCAGACTGGTCTTGCCGACCCCGGCGGGTCCGGCGATGGCCAGGAGTCCGCCGCGGGCGGGTCCTCCGGCTCCGGTGAGTTCGGCCAGTGCGTCGTCGACGGCGGCGAGTTCGGCCTCGCGCTCCAGCAGCGCACGCCTGTTGTGCGCCTCGCGCTGTGCCATGCTGCACCCCCTGCCGTCGGCAGTGCGTGCGCCCGGCGCACGCCCTTGCCGTACGGACATCTGTCCGGTGGCCTCACAGCGTACGCCGTCGGGTGCGGGGTGTAAGGGTGAACAGCCGTGCCGGTTCGTCACTGGCAGAAGGCGGACCGGCACGGCACCGGGCCCGACCTTCCCACGCGTCCCGTCTCCCCCACCACCGCGCTCCCGCTTCCTTCCCACCATGCGCCCCGTGTGCGCCCCCTCGCCGGGCGCGACGGGCGGTTCTCAGGGCGTCCCCTGTGCCCGCCGGCGCTCGTGGTGGCGGGCGACGCGGGCCCTGTTGCCGCACGCGGGCTTGCACCACTCCTGCCGCGGGTGGTCCTGCACGAAGTACCGCACGCAGCGCGGCGCGTGGCAGGCCCGCAGCCGCGCCCGGTCGGGTCCGGCCAGGAACGTGATCGCCGCGTGGGCGAGCGCCGCCGCCAGCCGGTCCGCGGGCGTCACCGTGCCGGCCGCGGCGAACCGGGCGACGGGCTCGCCGTCTTCGGGCCAGTCGAGCCGCGGGAGGAGGGGGACGCGCGCCGCCGCCGCGTTGAGCCGGCCGAGCGCGGCCGCCGGGTCGGGCAGCTTCGCGGCGTCCGCGGAGCTGGGCGGGCCGGGCAGCACCGCCCGGGCGAAGAGCGCGCGGACGGCCGTGCGCACCTCGACGACGGCGGCCAGGGCCGCGGCGTCCGCGGTGTACCCGGCGGGCACCAGGTCCGCGGCATGCCCCTGCACCCAGCGGGTCAGACCGGCCGGTTCCGCCAGGTCGTCGGCGACCCCGCCGTGCCCGTCGTGCCGGATGGTGACCGCCAGGTCCAGCGCCAACTGATCAACTCGCATGGGCTAATGGTATCTTCACCACAGACCATTACCACTGAGGGGGTAACCGTGTCCGACCTCCGCGAACTCCTGCGCGGTATCGAGGTGTTCTCGGGTGAGCTGCCGGAGTTCGACGTCTCCGCACTTCCGGCCGACCCGCACGACCTGTTCGCCGAGTGGCTGCTGGCCGCCGTCCGCGAGGGGGTGCGCGAACCGCACGCGATGACCGTGTCCACCGTGGGCGAGGACGGCACGCCGACGGCCCGCGTGCTGATCCTCAAGAACGTCTCCCACCAGGGCTGGCAGTTCGCCTCCGGTGCGAGCAGCCGCAAGGCGCGCGACCTCGCCTTCCGGCCGTCTGCCGCGCTCACCTTCTACTGGCCGCAACTGGCACGCCAGGTCCGCGTCACGGGCGACGTGGAGCCGGCTCCCGCGGACGACTCGGCAGCGGACTTCCTCGCCCGCTCCCCCGGCGCCCGCGCCGAGGCGCTGCTCGGCCGGCAGAGTGAACCGCTGTCCGGCCTCGCCGAGCGCGACGCGGCGGTCGCCGCGTCGGCCGAACGCGTCGCCCGCGAGCCCGAGTTGGTCGCCGCCGACTGGACGCTGTACACGGTGCGCGCCCTCGGCGTCGAGTTCTGGCAGGGCGACCCCGACCGCCGGCACACCCGCGTCCGCTACACGCGGACGGACGACGGCTGGGACCGGGGGCTGCTGTGGCCGTGACCCAGACGACCCCGGCGGCGCTGCAGAGCGCCCTGACCGCGGGGCAGGACCGGCTGCGCGCGCTGCTGCCCGCGCTCACCGAGGAGGAGGTGCGCGGGCCGAGCACACTGCCCGGCTGGACCCGCGGGCACGTTCTGAGCCACATCGAAGGAGTGGGCCTGGCGCTGGCACGGCAGGCCCGCTACGCCCGGCGCGGGCGGCTCATCGACGTGTACGACGGCGGCCGCCCGGCCCGGGACGCGGCGATCGAGGCCGGGCACCGGCGCAGCGCGCTCCAGTTCACGTCCGCCCTGGCAGCGGCGCTGGACGAGGTCGAGGCGTCCTGGGCGGCGGTCGAGCCGGGAGACTGGGAGCGGCCGGTGCGGTACCGCGACGGCGTGCTGCTCGACGCGGGGCTCGCCTGGTGGCGCGAGCTGGAGATCCACACCGTGGACCTGGAACTCGGCCCCTCCGGCGCCGACTGGTCGCCGGAGTTCTGCGCGCACGCCGTGGAGTTCCTCGCCGCGCGCGTCCCCGAGGGGGTACGGCTGACCTGGAGCACCCCGGACGGCGCGCCGGACCACACCTTCGGCAGCGGCGCGCCGGTGGCGGTCACCGGCACACTGACCGACCTCGTCGCCTGGCTGGCCGGACGCCATCCGCGGAACCCGCCGGCCGGCGATCCGTTGCCCCGGCTCGGCCCCTGGCCGTAGGCCCGGGCGCCCGGATCCGACCACCGGCCGCGCCCATCCCGGGGGATGACCCGCCGGGGTGAGCCGGCCGGTCGGCCGGGCCGGGTGGGCCCGGTGGGTCGCGTCAGGTCAGGTCGAACTCGCCGTCGCGGGCGCCCAGAACGAACGCGCGCCACTCGGCAGGGGTGAAGATCAGGGCGGGACCGTCGGGGTTGCGGCCGTCGCGCATCGCGATGTACCCCTCGACGAAGGCGATCTGCACGTCGCCCCTGCCCTGGCTGCTGGACAGCCACTCCGCGTTCGCCAGATCGAGCTGCGGCTTCTTCCCGTTGGCCAACGGCTGTCCGATGGTGCTCTCGGCCACGTCCGCTCTCCTCCCACGTCGTCGTTCCCGCCCAGCGTAACCGTCGTGCCGCCGGGGGACGCAAGATGCGGGAACCCGCCCGCCACACCGCTCTTTCGGGTAGTGCGCGGGTTTCGGAGGTGACGCCGGGCGCGACCGCCACCGCCACCCGGCGAGCACGGATTCCCTTCAACTCCCGCGCATATTCCACTCGTTGCATCACCCGGCGGCCCTGAGGCGGTCCGGGTAGGGTCCCGATCATGACCGCTCATGATCACGACAGCCGGGGCGGCGCCGGACACGAGTCCCCGCTCGCTCCTGGTCTTGACCCCGCTCGCACCGCTCTGGTGCTGATCGACCTGATGGAACGGATCGTCGCCCTCCCGCTCGCGCCGCACTCCGGCGCGCAGGTGCTCGACACCGCGCTGGAACTGGCCCGCGCCTTCCGCGCGGCCGGCGCCCCCGTGGTCGCGGTACGGGTCCGGCGTCCCGGCGTGCCCGAGCAGCCGCCGGGCAGCGAACTCGTCGATACGGTACGGGAGTCGGCGGACGCCGTGGTCGTCAAGCAGACGGTCGGGGCGTTCCAGGACACCGGACTGCACGAGGAGTTGCGGCGGAGGGGCGTCACCACGCTGGTCATGGCCGGGATCGCGACGAACATGGGTGTGGAGTCCACCGCCCGCGCCGCGGCCGACCTCGGCTACCGGCTGGTGTTCGCGGCGGACGCGATGTCCGCGCTGACGGCCGCCGAGCACGACGCCTCCGTGCGGCTGGACTTCCCGCGTCTCGGCAGCGTGGTGCGGTCGGCCGACATCGGCTTCGCGAGCCCCTGAGCGTTCCGGTCCGGAGCAGGGCGGCGGGACGCTCCCGCCGCCCTGCTCTTCGGCCTCGCGACTGTACCTACTAGTATGTACACTGCCCGAATGGACACCGCCGAGCGACTGATCACCAGCACTCAGGAACTGCTGTGGGAACGCGGCTACGTCGGCACCAGCCCCAAGGCCATCCAGGAACGCGCGGGGGCGGGCCAGGGCAGCATGTACCACCACTTCCGCGGCAAGGCGGACCTGGCGGTCACCGCGATGGACCGCAGCGCCGCCGAACTCCGCGCGCAGGCCGACGCCGTGCTCACCGAGGGCGCCACACCCGTCGCACGCATCGGCGCCTATCTCACCCGTGAGCGCGAGCCACTGCGGGGCTGCCGGGTCGGCCGGATGGCCATGGACCCGGACGTGATCGACAGCGACGAGCTGCGCCGGCCGGTCGAGGAGACCTTCGTGTGGCTGCGCGAACGCCTCGCGGGAATCGTCGCCGACGGGGTCGCCGCCGGCGAACTCGCCCCGGAACTCGACCCGTCGGACACCGCCGCCGCGATCGCCGCCGTGGTCCAGGGCGGTTACGTCCTCGCCCGCGCGGCCGGCTCGCGCGAGCCCTTCGACCGAGCGGTGCGCGGCGCGCTCGCCCTGCTCACCGCCGCCCGTCCCTGAACCGCCCCTGCCGTACCTGAACCGTCCCCCTTTCCGGAGGAGTTCGACCGTGCACGCGATGAACTACCGCATCACCCTGCCCGCCGACTACGACATGGGGATCATCCACCAACGGGTCGCCACCCGCGGCGGCCTCCTCGACACCTTTCCGGGGCTCGGCCTGAAGGCGTACCTCGTGCGCGAGCGCGGCACGGACGGCTCACCGGTCAACGAGTACGCGCCCTTCTACCTCTGGAACACCTCCGAAGGCATGAACGCCTTCCTCCGGGGAGCCGGATTCCGGTCCCTGGCAGCCGACTTCGGCCGTCCCGCGGTCGAGCACTGGACCGGGCTGGCCTTCGCCCAGGGACCCGCCGTCGACGGGGCCCCGCGAGCCGCGTCCCGCACGACCCGGCCGATCGACCCTGCGGACGACCCCGCCACGGTGATCGAGACCGAGGTCGAGGCACTCACCGAGCGGACGGCCGCGCCCGGCGTCCACTCGGCGGCCCTGGCCGTCGACCCGCGCCACTGGGAACTGGTCCGCTTCACGCTCTGGCAGGACGCCGCGCCGCCGGAGGAGCACACCGACCGCTACCGGGTGCTCCATCTGTCCCGGCCGGAGCTGGGCTCTCTCACCGCGGGGCGGCAGTGGTGACCCGGCCCGCACCGGCCGACCGCGAGGCCGGCTACCGGCTGCTGGGCGAACTCGCCGGCCCGGAGACCGTCGAGGGCACCCTGGCCGGCCTCGACCGGCTGGCCCCGGGCTTCGCCGACTGGATCGTGACCTGCCTGTTCGGCGGCACCTACCAGCGCGAGGGGCTGGCGCCACGCGACCGCCAGATCGCCACGCTGGCCGCGCTCACCGCGTTCGGCGGAGTGGATCCGCAGGTGGACGACCATGTGCGCAACAGCCTGCGGATCGGGATGGCGCCCCGGGAGATCGTCGAGGTGATGGTGCACCTCGTCCCCTACGTCGGCGTGCCCAAGGCGCTCGCCGGACTGCGTGTCGCCGGAGCCGTGTTCGAGGACCTTGGGATCGATCCCGCCGAGGAGGGCTCATGAGCCGCGTCCGTACCGTCCTCGGTGACGTCGCGCCCGCGGAGCTGGGGGTGTGCGACGCCCACGACCACCTGTTCTTCGCCGCGCCCGCGCTCGCCGGGCAGGAACTGGACGACCCGGCGGCGGCGCGGGCCGAACTGGAGTCCTTCGCGGCGCTGGGCGGCGGCGCCCTCGCCCAGTGGACGCCGTTCGGCCTGGGGCGCCGGGCCGCCGCGCTGCCCGCGGTCTCCCGCGCCGCCGGGGTGCACGTCATCGCGGCGACCGGGATGCACCAGGCAGCGCACTACGATCCGGCGCTGCTCGAGCGCCTCGGCGGACGGGGCGAACACGGCCTGGCGGCGTTCTTCGTCGCCGAGCTCACCGAGGGTCTGCTGGACGGCGACGACCCGGACGGCCCGCGCGGCACGGCGAAGGCCGGGATGATCAAGGTGGCGGGCATGTTCCACGGGCTGGACGCCCACACCCGGCGGGTGATGACGGCGGCGGCCGAGGCGCACCATGCGACGGGGGCGCCGATCGGCGTCCACCACGAGATGGGCACCGCGGCCGTGGACGTCCTGGGCCTGCTGCACGGGGAGTTGGGCGTCCCGGCGGCGAGCATCCTGCTCGGCCACCTGAACCGCTTCCCCGATCCCGGCATCCACCGCGAACTGGCGGCCTCCGGCGCGTTCCTGGCGTTCGACGGCCCCTCCCGGGCCCATCACGCCACCGACTGGCGGCTGCTGGAGTGCCTGGAGGAACTGGCCGCGGCCGGGCACACCGGACAGCTCCTGCTCGGCGGGGACACCACGTCGGCCGCGGGGCGGGCGTCGACCGGCGGTGGGCCGGGCGTCCCGTTCCTGCTGCGCGTGCTGCGGCCGCGGATCGCCTCGGCGCTCGGCGAGGAGGCCGCGGAGGCGATCTTCACCGGCAACCCCGCCCGGGCGTTCGCCGCGGACTGGCGGTGAGGGCCGGAGTGAGGGCGCTCGGGCGGGGACCGCGGAAATCCGCTGGCCCCGCCCCGGCGCTCCGCCTACGGTGGCGATCGTGCCCACCCATGTGATCATGCTCAACGGCGGCTCGAGTTCGGGGAAGAGCAGCATCGCCCGCTGCCTTCAGAACCTGCTCCCCGGGGCCTGGCTGACGTTCGGCGCCGACACGCTGGTCGACGCCATGCCCGCCCGTCTCCGGGCGGGCGGCGAGGGCATCGGCTTCGACTCCGGCGGCGCGGTGGTGACCGGCGACGAGTTCCGCCGCCTGGACCACGCGTGGGCGCAGGGCGTGGCCGCGGTCGTCCGCGCCGGGGTCCCGGTGGTGGTGGACGAGGTGTTCCTGGGCGGCCCGCGGTCACAGGCCCGGTGGCGGGACGCGCTCACCGGCCTGGAGGTGCTCTGGGTCGCGGTCCGCTGCGATCCGGACATCGCGGCGGCCCGGGAGGCGGCGCGCGGCGACCGGGAGACCGGGATGGCCCGCCTGCAGGCCGAACTGGTGCACCGCGGGGTGGAGTACGACCTGGAGGTGGACACCGGCGGGTCCGGCGCGGAGGAGTGCGCCCGGACGATCGCCGCCCGCGTCACGGGCTGAACGAACCAGCGTGTCCCGCGTCGCGGGCCGAACGAGGCGGCATGTCCCGCGTCGCGGGCCGAATGACCGCCGTCCCGAGGGAATGGGTCAGACGGCCTCGTCCGGCAGGGACTTGAAGAAGAACGTGGTGGGGCGCAGCACTCCCCCGGGGTCGGCCGCGTAGTCCGGTACCGTTCCGGCCGGCGTCCAGCCCTCCGCCTGGTACAGGTGGTCGGCGGCGCTGCCCGTCTGCGTGTCGAGGAGGAGCAGCCGCACTCCGTCGCCCCAGGCCGATGCCTCCGCGACCCGCAGCAGCATCCGGGCCAGGCCCTTGCGGCGGGCGGCCCGGTGGACGAGCAGCTTGGCGATCTCCGCCCGGTGGCCGGCGTTCGGGGAGTCCGGGCGGTGCAGCTGGACGGTGCCGCGGACCACTCCGTCGTAGTCGAACGCCGCCCACAGCTCGACGCGTTCGGCGGCCACGTCCCGGGCGAGCGCCTCCCACCACGCCACGGCGTCGCCGACGGCGAGCGGGCCGTGGAAGCCCACGGAGGCGCCGGAGTCCACGGCGTCCACCAGCAGCGCCGCGAACCCGGCCACCTCGGCGCGCAGCCGGCCGGCGGTGACGCGCACCGGCACGAACGCCACCGGCGGTTCGCTGTCGGGCGCCGGCGGCCGGCCGAGGAAGTCCCGTACCACGGCGAGGAAATCGTCCGGCCGCTCATCGTGCACCATGTGACCGGCCTCGATGGTGATCAGCCGGGCGCCGGGGATCGCCGCGGCCGTGCGGGCCAACTGGTCCTGCGGGATGTGGCTTCGGGGTCCGCCGGCCACCACCAGCGTGGGCGCGGTGATCTCGGCGAGACCGGCCAGGTGGCGGGCGGGCGGGGCGTTGCGCTGCCCGGCCACCGCCGGCACGACGCGCCAGTCGTAGGGCGTCGGCTCCTCGGGGGCCGTGGCCGGCACGGGACGCGGCGGATCGGCGGGGAACGGCATCGGCCCCTCCTCCAGCACCATCCGCCGCACGGCACCCGGCCGGTCCATCGCCACCAGCGAGGCGGCGACGGTGCCCATCGAGTGCGCCACCAGCGTCACGGTGTCCAGGTGCAGGGCGTCCAGCAGGGCCAGGACGTCGTCCCGCATCGACTCGAAGGCGTAGGCACCGGGGTGGCCGCTCTCGCCGTGCCCGCGCAGGTCGACCGCGAGGGTCCGCCAGCCGTCGGCCGCCAGTCCGGCGGCGACCGCGCGCCAGGAGCCGCGATCCTCCCCCAGCGCGTGCAGCAGCATCACCGGCGGACCGTCCTGCGGACCGTCGGTCTCGCAGGCCAGCAGGACCCCGTTCACCTGGTACGTCGACACCTCGCCCATGCCGCGAGCCTACGGCCTGTCCGGCACGACCCGCCTGCCGCTGGGCAGCCGGGAGGCGCCCTCACCCTCCGCTCCGGCGATCCGGGGTACCTCCGGACGAAGTGCTGAGAAAGCGCCCAACACGCCTGCCCTATCCGCCAGTTGGACGGCGCTCTTCGGTCGGGCGGGGAGCGGCGGGAACCGCCTTCCGCACCCGGCCCGCGGCGGCCGGGCGTTCGCTCACGGCCGACGCGAGCCCGTGCGGCACGGCGCCGGCCCCCGGCCTCACAGCTCCTCCGGCCCGTCGCCCCCGCGGGCGGCGACCCGACGGTGCAGGGCCCGGGCCTCGTCCTCGCGGCCGAGGCGTTCGAGGCAGTGCGCCTCGTCGGTGCGGCTCATCAGGGTGTCGGGGTGCGCCGCGCCCAGGACGCGCTCGCGGGCGTCGGCGACCTCGCGGTAGACCGCGAGCGCCCCCGCCCAGCGCCCGAGCCACCCGAGGGCGACGGCGATCTCCCGCTTGCCGGCGAGCGTGTCGGGATCGGCCGGCCCGAGCACCCGCTCGCGGATCGCGGCGACCTCCCGGGCCTCGGCCAGCGCCCGGTCCCACTGGCCGAGCAGCCCGAGGCTCACCCCGAGCGCGTGCCGGGCCCGCAGGGTCTCGGGATCTGCGGACCCCGACGTCCGCGTGCGGGCGGCGACCAGCTCCTCGAAGAGCCCGCGCGCCTCCTCGCTGCGGCCGAGCCTGCTCAGGCATATGCCGGCCTCGTAACGGGCGGCGAGGGTGTCGCCGTGCCCGGCGCCCAGGGTGCGCGCCCGGGCCTCGGCGACCGCGCGGTAGGCGTCCAGCGCGTCGCCCCACCGCCCGAGCCGGCCCAGCGCGTAGGCCACCTCGCAGCGGGTGAGCAGGGTGTCCAGGTCGTCCGGGCCCAGCGCCCGGGTGCGGCCGGCGGCCGCCAGCGCGGCCTCGGTGTACGCCTCCTCGGCGCGGCCGAGCCGGCCGAGGTTGACGGCGAGGTTGTGCCGGCACTGGAGGGTGTCGGGGTCGTCGGCGCCGACGGTGCGCTCGCGCGCGGCGAGCACCGCGGCGTACTCCTGGTGCGCCTCCAAGTGCCTTCCCAGCCGCCCGAGTTCGTAGGCGGCCTCGTGCCGGGCGGCCAGCGTGTCGTCGTGGTCGGGGCCGAGCACCCGGCCGCGGACCTCGGCGATCCAGGTGTACAGGCGCAGCGCCTCCTCGGCGCGGCCGAGGCGGCTCAGGCACCCGGCGGCCTCGTACCGGCCGGCCAGGGCCGCCGGATGCTCGGGGCCCTGCACACGCTCGCGCTCGGCGCAGACCGCGCTGTGCAGCTCGTACGCCTGCTGCCAGTTGCCGATCCGGCCCAGGTCGGCGGCCTCGGCCTGGCGGGCCGCCAGCGCGTCCAGCGCCTCCGGTCCGGCGGCCACGGCGGTCGTCGTCCGGGTCGACCAGGCGCCGGTCAGTGCGTGGTGCGGCCCGGCCGCCGGACGGTGGACGCGGGTGGATCGGGCGGCCGATCCGGTGCTCAGGCCGCGGGCCCAGCCGGGCAGCCGGTCCGGCCGGCGCGCGGCCGCCGCGACACCGGCGGCGCGCATCGCCTTCAGCCGGCCGCAGACGTCGGCGGCGTCCTGGGGTCGCGCCTCCGGGTCCTTGGCGAGCAGGTCCAGGATGAGCCGCTCCATCTCGGCGGGCAGTTCGGGCCGCCGGGAGCGCGGCGGTTCCGGCGCGGTGTCGCGGTGTCCGACGAGGATCGACCAGGGGTCGCCCAGGTCGAACGGCGGTGCGCCGGTGGCCAGTTCGTACAGGACGCAGCCGAGCGAGTACAGGTCGCTGCGGTGGTCGACCTCGGCCGCGTCGATCTGCTCGGGCGACATGTAGTGCGGGGTGCCCATGGCCATGCCGGAGCCGGTGAGACGGGAGGTGAACCCGATGTCGTGGCCGAGGCGGGCGATGCCGAAGTCGCAGATCTTCACCGCGCCGTCGGTGAGCCGGATGATGTTGGCCGGTTTCAGGTCGCGGTGGACCACGCCCTGCCCGTGGGTGTAGGCGAGGGCGGCGGCGACCTGTTCGGCGATGTCGCTGATGTCGGGGACCGGCAGCGGGTGCCGCTGGGCGTCGTCCAGGATCTGCAGCAGGTTGCGTCCGTCGAGCAGTTCCATCACCAGGAACAGCACGCCGTCGTGGTCGCCGAAGTCGTGCACGACGGTGATGCCGCGGTGCTGCAGCGACGCGGCGACGCGGGCCTCGCGCCGGAACCGCTCCTGCAGGACCCGGGTGAACCCGGCGTCGCCGAAGTGGCCGGTCGAGGGCTTCAGGCACTTCACGGCGACCCGGCGGCCGAGCGACTCGTCCAGGGCACGCCACACCTCGCCCATGCCGCCGCGGCCGACGAGTTCGTGCAGCCGGTAGCGGTTCTGGATGAGCGTGCCGCCGCCCGAGGTGCCCGCGCGGTGCGGATCCGGGCCGGAATCCGGCCGTCCGGCGTGCTGCGAGTGGTCCGAGTGTCCTGAGAGGTCTGGGTGGTCCGGTTCCTGTGGGTGCTCTGGTTGTGCTGCCTGTCCCAACGCCATTGCGCGCCGCCGCCCCCGGTACTCCTCTGGTGCTTCCCCGGTCCCAGTATGCGGGCGAGCGGCGCGAGGGGGGACAGCGGATCAGGGCAGAAGGTCCGGCGGGGGCGGCAGCCGCCGCACGGAAGGATGCGTTCCGGGACCCAGCCGGCCGACGGCCTTGAGGATGTGACCGGGCGGCAGCTGCCAGCGCACGGTCGCCGGGATGGTCCGCAGCAGCCGTCCGCCGACGCGCAGCCGGCGGGTGACCGCGGCCTCGGACGGCGGCCTGCGGTCGTACAGCAGGTGGGCGAAGGGAGGCAGCGCGGCGAACGCGGTGCCGGAGACGCTCTGCCAGACGGCGAGCCGGGCGGGCAGCAGCACGCGGGGCACCGGGGGCGCCTTCAGGAACCTGACCACGTCGAACGCCTCCGGGGTGGCGGCGAGGTCGGGCCTGACCTTCTCGAAGTACCGGGCGAGCTCCCCGGTGTCGGCGGGGACGTCCGCCGGGTCCAGGCCGACCAGCCGGGCCGACTCACGCTGCTCGTCCACATAGGCGTCGGCGTGCGCGTCGGTGAGCGGGAAGCCGGAGCGCCGGGCGACGCTCAGATAGGAGTCGATCTCCGCGCAGTGCACCCACAGCAGCAGATCGGGGTCGTCCACGCCGTACCGCTCGCCGGTGCCGGGATCGACGGCGGACAGCTTGCGGTGGATGCCGCGGATGCGGGCCCCGGCGCGTTCCGCGGCCAGTGTCGTGCCGTAGGTGATCTCGCCGACGAAGGAAGCGGTGCGCAGCAGCCGGCCCCAGGCGTCGCGGCGGAAGTCGGAGTTCTGCGTGACACCGCGGACCGCCCGCGGGTGCAGGGCCTGGAGGTACAGGGCGCGCACTCCGGCGATCCACATGACGGGGTCGCCGTGCATCTGCCAGGTCACCGAGTCGGGCCCGAAGAGCCCGGGGTCCGCGTCACGCATGGGCGCCTCCTTCGCCGCCCACGGTAGCTCGCGGGAGCCCGGCCGCGGAGGCGGATCCCGGCCACCACGGCATGCCCCCACCGCTCGCCCCCGGCCTGGCACCGCCGCCCGCCCCTCCTCGCCGCTCACCCGCCGCTCGCCCGCCGCTCGCCCGCGGCTCACCGTCGCCGCCCGCCGGCCCGCCGCTCCCCCTCTCCGCGTGGGCAGCCGGGAAACCGTCCGGTAGTGGGACATACTCGGCAGATCCGCCGGTAGGCGCCCGTGCCCGCCGGCCCGGGGACGATGCGAGGACGTACCCACGTATGGCCGACCGGGACGAACAGCAGCACCGACGCTTCGCGTGGGCCGACCCACGACGACTGGCACCGCGCGGCCAGGGCGACGACGACGGGCCGCCGCGCTCCCCCCGGCGTCCCCTCCGGCGTCCCCTCGTACGCTGGCTCACCGTGGGACTCTCGGTGGCCGTGCTGCTGACCGCCGCGGGCGTGGCCTTCGAGTACTTCCGGCTCAACGGCAACCTGCGGGACATGCCGCTCTTCGGCGGGATCGTCGGCGACGCGGGCCACGAACGCCCGGACGCCTTCGGCAGGACCCCGGTCAACGTCCTGGTCATCGGCTCCGACACCCGTGCGGGCAGCGCCGACTGCCGGCTCGGCGGCGACTGCGGCCCCGGGCAGAACGCCGACGTCGACATGGTGCTGCACCTGTCGGCGGACCGCTCGCACGCGACCGTGCTGAGCATCCCCCGGGACACCGTCACCGACCTGCCGGCCTGCCGCCGGCCCAAGGGCGGCGTCGCGCCCGCCCACCGCGGCCCGGTCAACTCCACGCTGCAGTTCGGCCCGGGCTGCACGGTCGCCGCCGTGCACACCCTCACCGGCATCCCCATCGACCACTTCGTGCTGGCCGACTTCGCGGGCGTGGTGCGGCTGTCCGACGCGGTGGGCGGCGTCCCGGTGTGCGTCGACCGCAACGTCTACGACCCCTACTCGCACCTGAAGCTCGCGCGGGGAGACCACTCGCTCAAGGGCGAGGCGGCGCTGGAGTTCCTGCGCTCGCGGCACTCCTTCGGCGACGGCAGCGACCTGGGCAGGACCGACGCCCAGCACCTCTTTCTCGCGTCGCTCGCCCGGCGGCTGCGCGGCAGCGGTTCGCTGACCGATCCCTCCGGGATGCTGGACCTCGCGGACGCCGCCACCAAGGCGCTGACCGTCGATCCGGGACTGGCGTCGGTGAACCGGCTCGCGGGCCTGGCCCAGGACGTCCGCAAGGTGCCGTCGGCCCGCTTCGGCTTCACCACCATGCCGAGCATCCCGGACCCCGGCGACCACAACCGGCTGGTGCCCGGGCCGGGCGCCGACCACGTCTTCTCGATGCTCGCCGCGGACGTCCCGCCGCACACCGCCGGCCCGGCCCGCGCCGACGGCAAGGCCGGGCAGGGCTCGGCGCGGCCGTCGGCCACCGTCCGGCCGGGTCCCGACGAGGCGTTCGAGGCCCCGGCGGGCATCGCCACCCCCTCGGCGCCGGGGGTCCGCACCGCCGCCGGCATGGCGTGTGCGAAGGTGGCGACCGGCCGCGTCGTGACGGTCCGCGGTGTCGCCATGACGCCGAGCGCCGCGTTTGCCGCCACGCCGAAGATCCCGGTGTCCGCGCCGTGATCGCGCCGCCGGGCCGCCCTGGCCCGGGGACCCGTCCAGGCACGGCGAGAGGATGCAGATGATGCGCGTAGCGGTGGCAGGCGGCACCGGGGTGACGGGGCGGCACGTGGTCGAGGCGTTGGAGGCGCGGGGTCATGAGCCCGTGGTCGTCGCCCGCTCGCGCGGAGTGGACCTGATGACCGGCCGGGGCCTGGACTCCGCGCTGGAATCCGCGGACGCCGTGATCGACGTGTCGAACGTCGTGACGACGGGCCGCCGCAAGGCCGAGGCATTCTTCGGGACGGCGGGCCGGAACCTGCTGGCCGCCGGGGCGCGGGCCGGGGTCCGCCACCACGTGGCGCTGTCCATCGTCGGGATCGACCGGGTCGGCCTCGGCTACTACCAGGGGAAACGCCTCCAGGAGAAGCTGGTACGGACCGGCCCGCTGCCGTGGTCGGTGCTGCGGGCCACGCAGTTCCACGAGTTCCCGCAGCAACTGCTCGACCGGATGGCCGGACCGGTGGTGCTGGTGCCGCCGATGGCGACCCAGCCGGTCGCGGTCCGGGAGGTCGCCGGGGCCCTGGTGGACCTGGTCGAGGGGCCGCCGCAGGGCATGGCGCCCGAGTTCGCCGGTCCCCGGGTGGAGGACATGGCCGCGCTGACCCGCAGGCTGCTGAAGTCCCGCGGCAGCCGCCGTCTGGTGCTGTCGCCGCGGCTGCCCGGCGCGGTGTTCTCGGCGATGGCCGACGGCGGGCTGCTGCCCGCCGGGCAGGGCGCGCGGGGCGTCCAGACCTGGGACGAGTGGCTGGACGGCGTCAGGCCGTCGTGATCCGGCGGGGGCGCGGCCCGTGCTGCCGCGGCGGCACGCCGGGCTTTGGTGATCCGGCGGCGGGCTCAGCCCCAGAAGGCGTGGGCGAGGGCGTTGCCGGTGAAGGCGGCGCCGAGTCCGGCGGCGATGCTGCCGACGACGTTGGCGGTCGCGTAGAAGCGCGCGCCGTCCTCGGCGAGCCGCAGCGTCTCGTAGGAGAACGTCGAGTACGTCGTCAGGGCGCCGCAGAGCCCGGTCCCGAGGAGCAGCTGGACATGGGCCGACGCGGCGCCCACGGACACCGCCCCGGCCACCAGCCCGAGGATCGTGCTGCCCACCACGTTGACGGTGAAGGTGCCCCACGGGAAGACGCTGTCGTGGCGCGCCTGCACCGTGCGGTCGGTGAGATAGCGCAGCGGCGCGCCGACCACCGCCCCGGCGATCACCAGCAGCCAGTTCACCGCCGCCCCTCCTCCGTCGCGCCGCCCGCCGCGTCCGACGCTCCGCCCGCCGCGCCGTCCGTCGCGCCGTCCGTCGCGCCGTCCGTCGCGCCGTCCGTCGCGCCGCGGCCGGTGTAGCGGATGACCTCGCAGGGGTCGAGGACCACCAGGCCCTCGGTGACCAGCTCGTCGAGCTCGGGCAGGAACGCGCGGACGCGGTCCTCGGTGTCGACGATCACCACGGCGACCGGCAGGTCCTCGCTCAGCGAGAGCAGGCGTGCGGTGTGGATCAGCGACGACGCGCCGAAGCCCTCGATGCCGCGGAAGACCGACGCGCCGGCCAGTCCCGCGCGGTGGGCGCGGTGCACGATCTCGGTGAACAGCGGCTTGTGGTGCCAGCAGTCGTTCTCGCCGATGAGAACGGTCAGGCGCATGGCAGGTCCGGTGAGTCTCACTGCTGCCTCCAGGCGACGACGCGGCGGGTGGCGGCCGCCCCCGCCCACACCGCGGCCATCGCCGCGACCACGGTGAGGGCCAGGTAGGCCAGGGCGGTGCGCGGCTGGCCGCCGTCGACGAGCCGCTGGACATCGATGGCGTAGGTCGAGAACGTGGTGAAACCGCCGAGGACACCCGTGCCGAAGAACGGCCGCACCAGCCGGTGGGCGGCCCACACGTCGGTGATGATCACCATGAACACGCCGATCACCGCGCATCCCACGGCGTTGACGACCAGCGTCGTCCAGGGGAAGGCGTGCGGGGGCGTGGGCCAGGCGAGCCCGGCGCCGTAGCGGGCGCAGGCCCCGATCGCCCCGCCGACGGCCACCACGGCGATGACCGGGCCCTGGCCACGGCCCGGGCGCCGAGAACGCCGCCGGGCGACGAGAGCGGGATCGGGGTGCAGCGGGTCGTCGACCGCCGGCATCGGTGCATCAGCCACGGAAGTGCTCCTACTCGCAGGACGACGGCACGCCACAGCTCGGGCATGCCTCTCGCAAGCAGGGACCGTTGGCGGCGGGAGTGCCGCGGTTCGGGTGCGGCGGGCCCCACCGCCGCGCGGCGCGCCGGAGCGGGCCGCACGGCCGAGCTTACCCGGTCGGCCGCACGCCCCGGCCGCGCTGCGCCGCGCGTCCGTGACGGGGGTCACTCCCCGACCGATACTGGAGGGAGTGCAGGTCTCCCGTGCGGCACCCGTCTCACCTGGAGGTACTCATGAAGATGCTGATCAATGTCCCCGAGACCGTGGTACCCGACGCGCTGCGCGGGATCGCCGCGGCACATCCGGATCTCACCGTGGACGTCGAACACCGGATCATCATGCGCAAGGGCGCGCCCTTCGAGGGCAAGGTCGGTCTGGTGTCCGGCGGCGGTTCGGGCCATGAGCCGTTGCACGGCGGATTCGTCGGCCGGGGGATGCTCGACGCCGCGTGCCCGGGCGAGGTCTTCACCTCCCCCGTCCCCGACCAGATGGCCCGTGCGGCCGCCGCGGTGGACAGCGGGGCGGGCGTGCTGTTCATCGTGAAGAACTACACCGGTGACGTGCTGAACTTCGACATGGCCGCCGAACTCGCCGAGGACGAGGGCGTCCAGATCGCCAAGGTGCTGGTCAACGACGACGTGGCGGTCACCGACAGCCTCTACACCGCCGGCCGCCGCGGCACCGGCGCGACCCTCTTCGTGGAGAAGATCGCGGGTGCGGCCGCCGAGGAGGGCGCGCCGCTGGACCGCGTCGCCTCCCTCGCCCGCCAGGTCAACGAGGCCTCCCGCAGCTTCGGTGTCGCGCTGACCGCCTGCAGCACCCCGGCCAAGGGCGGCCCGACCTTCGATCTGCCCGACGGCGAGCTGGAGCTGGGCATCGGCATCCACGGCGAACCGGGCCGTGAGCGCCGCGCCATGATGACGTCCGGCGAGATCGCGGACTTCTCGGTGGACGCGATCCTGGAGGACATGCGCCCGGACGCGCCGGTCCTGGCGCTGGTGAACGGCATGGGCGCGACGCCGCTGCTGGAGCTCTACGGCTTCGCCGCCGAGGTGCACCGCGTGCTGGCCGAGCGCAAGGTCGCGGTGGCCCGTACGCTCGTCGGCAACTACGTCACGTCCCTCGACATGGCGGGCTGCTCGGTGACGCTCTGCCAGGTCGACGAGGAACTGCTGCGGCTGTGGGACGCGCCGGTGGCGACGCCGGGACTGCGCTGGGGCTACTGACCACCACACACCGCGTCACCGCGACGGCCCCCGTCGCTCCCCGCACACCGCCCGTCCGACCCGTACGGCACCCGCGGAAAGGCACCGTATGAACGCGCTCCCTCCCGACGGCCCACCGATCGACGCGGCGTTCCTGCGCCGATGGCTGGATGCGGCGACCGCCGCCATCGACCGCGAGGCCCCGGTCCTGACCGAACTGGACTCGGCGATCGGCGACGCCGACCACGGCACCAACATGCGCCGCGGTTTCACGGCGGCACACACCGCCGTGGAGCAGGAGCCGCCGGACACGCCGGGCGGCGTGCTGGTGGCCGTGGGCCGGCAGCTGATCTCCAGCGTGGGCGGGGCGTCGGGCCCGCTCTACGGGACGCTGCTGCGCCGCGCCGGCAAGCGGCTCGGGGACGAACCGGTGGTCGGCGCGGCCCAGTTGCGGGACGCGCTGCGCGCCGGTGTGGAGGGCGTGGGCCAGCTCGGCGGCGCCGCGGCGGGTGACAAGACGATGCTGGACGCGCTGCTGCCCGCCCTCGAAGCTCTTTCGGGCGCGCTGGACGCGGGCGGCGGGACCGCGGAGGCGTTCGCCGCGGCGGCCACCGCGGCCGACGAGGGCGCGCAGGCCACCATTCCGCTGCGCGCCCGCAAGGGCCGGGCGAGCTATCTGGGCGAGCGCAGCATCGGCCACCAGGACCCGGGGGCGACCTCGTCGGCCCTGCTGATCACGGCGTTCGCCGACACGGCACGGGAGGCCGGGGCATGAGCGCATCGTCGTCGTCCGCGAACCCGGGGGCGTCCCCGAACGCCGCGCCGCTCGTCGGCGTGGTCCTGGTCTCGCACAGCGCCGCCGTGGCCAGGGCGGTCGCGGAGCTCGCGGCGAACCTCACCGGGGGCGCCGCCGAGGTACCGGTGGCGCCGGCCGGCGGCGGGCCCGACGGTGGGCTGGGCACCAGCTCCGATCTGATCGCCTCCGCGGCGCGGTCGGTCGACCGCGGGGCGGGGGTGGCGGTGCTGGCCGACCTCGGCAGTGCCGTCCTCACCGTCAAGGCACTGCTGGCCGACGACGAACTGCCGTCCGGCGCACGGCTGGTGGACGCGCCGTTCCTGGAAGGGGCCGTGGCCGCGGTGGTGTCCGCGTCGGCCGGCGCCGACATCGACGCCGTGACCGCGGCGGCCACCGAGGCCTACGACTACCGCAAGGTCTGAACAGCGGCCGGCCGCCGGGACGGCCCGGGACTCCTGAACGACGAGGAGTTCCGGGCCGTCGCGGGTCGGGACGGTCCGCGTGGGACGGTCAGCGCCCGTAGCCCAGCAGCGCCCGCACCATGCGGCAGGTGACGTCGGACGGCGGGTGCACGCCGATCAGGTCCGCCGTCGCCCGGATGCGGCCGTTGCCGGCCTGGGCCGGGTCGTACACACCGGAGTCCAGCAGGGCTATGACCAGGCGCATGGTCTTGAGCCTGCGGTTGTGCGCGATGTACCACTCGCGCGGCCGGCCCGCGGGCAGCGGCTTCTTCGGCAGGGGCATCGGAAGGGACATCGGCAGGGGCAGTACGGCAGCAGCCATCGGCATCCTCCAGAGGCGTCGGCCAACCCTCTCGAACACTGTCGATTTTACCGCCAAGCACTGACAAAGTCCCCTGGCCAGCGGTGGGTTGAGGCCCTGGCGCGCGGCCCGTCGGGGGCTCGGCCGGGAGACCGGCCAGGGGTGGCGTGGCGGTCGGCCGGGGAGGACGTCCGCCTCACCGCCGGGTCATCTCCGGCGGACCGCCGGCGCTACCCCGCGGCGGCTCCCCGGCGGCCTCCGCCGCCGCGATCTCCTCCTCCGACAGCGGCAGGCCGTGCGGGTTCGCCGAGGCGCCGTCGAACGTCCTGACGAACAGGCACGACAGCGCGCCGGCCGCCATCACGAGGACCGCGACGAGCAGGGTGGGCCGCATGGCGTCGACGAATCCGTGCCGGAACACCGCCGCGGCCGCGTCCTGGATCCGCTGGGCGACGCCGGGGGGCGCGGTGGCGGGAACGGTACGGCCGGAAGGGTTCCCGGCAACCTCCAGGTGCCGGCCCGCGGTGTCGAAGCCGTGCACGAAGCCGCCGCGGTACGCCCGCGGCACCGAGCCCGCCCGGCGCGCCGCCTGATCCTTCAGCGACGAGGCCAGCCGGCCCTGCAGTACGGCGCCGACGACGGCACCGGCCAGCACCGAACCGACCTGGCGCAGCGCGTTGCTGACCCCCGAGGCGGCGCCGGTGAGGCGGGGCGGGACGCTGCGCATCACCTCGCCGGCCATGGGCGCGAAGGTGCAGCCGGCGCCCGCGCCCATCAGGAACAGCGGGGCGACGAGGCCGGTCCAGCTCCCGCCGACGCCGGCCGCCCCCATCACCCAGGCCAGGCCGCCCGCGAACAGCAGGAACCCCGTCATCAGGATCCACCGGCCGCCGATCCTCGCGGCCAGCACGGTGGCCGGTCCCGCCATCACGAACGTGCCGATCGACAGCGGGAGCAGGACCACACCGGCCTTGACCGCGCTGTAGCCCAGCACCGACTGCAGATAGACCGTGATCGGCAGGAACAGGCCGACGACGCCGAACGAGATGGCGACGCCGAGGACGTTCATCAGCGCGAAGTTGCGGTCCCGGAACAGCGAGAACGGCACGAGTGGCTCGTCGTCCTGGCGGCCGCGCTGCTGGAGCAGGAAGACCCCGCCGATCACGACGGAGGCGACCAGGCTGGTCCTGATCCAGCCGTTCCAGTCGTACTTCCGGCCCTCGATCAGGCCGAGCGACAGCAGGAACAGCGCGGCCGAGGAGAGCATGACGCCGGGCACGTCGAAGCGGTGCCGGACCGTCCGGGCGGGCCGCGGGAACAACAGCAGCGCGCCGAGCACGGCGACCACCCCGACCGGCACGTTGACGAAGAAGATCCACCGCCAGCCGAGGTCGCTGACCAGCAGGCCGCCGACGGTCGGGCCCGCGGCGCCGGAGAGCCCGGCGACGACGCCCCACACCCCCAGGGCCGCGCCGCGCTTCCCGGCGGGGAAGACGTCGACGATCATCGACAGCGTCTGCGGCAGCAGCAGCGCCGCGCCCAGGCCCTGGACGGCCCGGAAGGCGACCAGTGCGGCCGGGTCGCCCGACAGGCCACAGGCCAGACTGGCCAGGGTGAACAGGGCGACGCCGCCGGTGAAGAGGTGCTTCTTGCCGATCAGGTCACCCAGCCGGCCGGAAGTGATCATCAGCGCGGCCAGCGCCAGCGTGTAGGCGTTGGTGATCCACAGGATCTGGTCGAGCGACGCGTCCAGGTGCTCGACCATGTCCGGGATCGCGATGGTGACGATCGTCAGGTCGAGCAGGGTCATGAAGAACCCGAGGGACAGCACCGTCAGGACCGCCCAGGGGTTGCCCCGCAACGTTTTCACGATGTTCCTCCTTGCCCGCGGGCGGCGCGCGCCCGTGGTCTCGCTCAGCTCGTGTGCCTTCAAGAGAGGACCGGCCGAGCGGGATGTGACATCGCCGCGGCGGGAGGGACGCCGCGCCGCCGCGGTCAGCGCGTGAGGGTGCGTTCCAGACGCCGCAGCGCCAGCGCCATGGCGGCCGTGCCGAAGACCACCGTCACCGCCGTGCCCCGCAGGAGCGCCCACAGCACCTCGCCGACGGCCACGTCCCTGGCCCGCAGCGGCGTGGCCAGGATGGAGTCGTAGGTGCGCAGCAGCTTCAGCTTGCCGAACACGGTGAAGGTGGTCTCGTTCATGGCCCCGTTCATCGCGGCGGTGGCGAGCAGCGCGGGGGCGACGAACTCGACGTAGCGCACCGAGGGGTCGCCGAGGCCGGGCACCCGGCCGACGAGGGCGCCGATGCCCAGGCCCGTCGACAGCAGGTACCGCAGCGGTTCGAAGATCTCGGCCAGCAGCAGGTACCAGGTGTGGCGGTGGATGACGAGATTGCGCTCGACCAGGGCGGCGGGACCGGCGAGCCCGGGCTCCACGCCCTGGTACAGCGGCGAGCACGCGGCGAGCGGCCGCGCCCAGACGGGGAGTTGGCCGACCGGGAAGAAGGTGCTGGAGAACATGTAGAGCGGCATGACCACGAAGCGGTACAGCCCGTTGAGCCTGTCCTGCCGCTCGACGGTCACCGCCCAGGCCATCAGCGGCGTGCCGAACGCCAGCCCGGTGAGCAGGACGGGTCCCGCAGCAGGATCTCCGGGTCGTTGACCAGCGAGCGGGCGATGGTCAGCCGCCGGCGCATGCCCCCGGACAGCTCCTCCACCTGCTCGTCGGCCTTGTCCGCCAGCCGGGCGAACTCCAGCAGGCGGGAGGCGCGTTGACGCACCACCGCGCGCGGCAGACCGAAGTACCTGCCGTAGACCAGCAGGTTCTCGCGGACCGTCAACTCGGTGTCCAGGGTGTCGTCCTGGGGTACCGAGCCGAGCCGGGCCCGGATCTCGGGACCCCGCACCGAAGGGTCCATGCCGAGGACGCGCAGCCGCCCGCCGGACACCGGTGACACGGCGGCGATCATGCGCATGGTCGTGGACTTGCCCGCGCCGTCGGGGCCGAGGAAACCGAAGGCCTCGCCGCGCCGGACCTGGAAGTCGATGCCGGCGACGGCCTCGGTCGGTGTGCCGTCGCCCCGCGCGGCGTGCGCCTTCCGCAGGTCGGCCGCCTCGATCAGCGGCGCGGCCGCCTCGGCGGGGCGGTCCGCGGCGGCCGGACCCGCGGTACCGGACGGATCGGTTGTGGCGGCCTCGGACACCTGCGCCCTCCCCCCGAGTGCGCGACCGGGCCCGTCCGGGCCGGCCGCGTGCGGTGTGCTGTGCTCCGGCGCGGGTCAGGACGCGCCGGAGCAGAGGCATCCCATCAGAAGAGAGGCGTAAGGTTCAATCAGTTTTCACGCAAAGATTGAACATGTTGACGAAACAATCGCGGTGCGGCTGGCTATGGCAGGGCGTCGGCCGGGGCGAACCAGGTCGGTTCGTCGCGCAGCGCCAGCGCGATCCGGCCGCGGGCGATCGGGCCCAGCTCCGGCAGCTCGTCGACCGCGAACCAGCCCACGTCCAGGGACTCGTCGTCGTTCACCCGGGCGTCGCCGCCCACCGCCCGGCAGCGCAGCACGATGTCGATGTACTGCGCCCGGTCGCCGTTGGGGTAGAGCACCGGCTCGTTGGTGAAGACACTGAGCACCCGCTCGACGACGGCGCTCACGCCCGTCTCCTCGTGGATCTCCCGCACCGCGGCCTCGGCCGGCTGCTCACCCGGGTCCGGGATGCCGCTGATGAGGGCCCACTTCCCGGAGTCCGCGCGCCGGTTGAGCAGGACGCGGCCACGATCGTCGAAGACCACCATCACCACGCCGGGCAGAAACAGCAGGGTGTCCCCCGCCTTCGCGCGGATGTCCTGGATGAATTGGGGAATCGCCATGGCCCGAGCCTACGAGACGGAGGGTGAACGCCACATCAGTACCAGGTTTCACAAGTACGGCGAGGTTCCCGCACAACATATCCACAGCGGGCCCCCGCACCCGTTACGGTGACCGCAGGAGAGCGCCCACGCGGGGAACGCGGGCGTGACGGGCCACCCCGTCGCGGCCGGGTGGCGGCAGGGGGTACCGGGGGATGGACATGACGGCGGGCGGCCCGCCGGACGCGGCACGCGCGGGCCGGAGCGACGCCGCCGGCGCGCCGCTGCGCGCCGGGCGGCCGCACAGCGGCGCCACCGACGCGGCCGGCGTCGTGGTCATGGTGTGCTGCGCCGTCTGGGCGCTGGTCGCCGCCGCGGGCCGGCCGGCCCGCCCCGAGGGCACGCTGCTCGCCCTGCTCGCGGTGGCCGCGGGGTACGCCGCCGGGCGGATCTTCGGCGCGCTCCTTCCGGTGCTGGCGCCCGCGCTCGCCGCCCTCACCGTGCTCGGCCTGGTCCTCGTCCCGCCCTCCCGGCTGTCGGCCGCCGCCGGGCCGCCGCCCCTCGGCTACGCCAACGCCGACGCGGCCCTGCTGGTGCTGGCGACCGGCGCGGCCTGCTGCGCCGCCTGGACCTGCGCCGGCCGGGTGCGGCGCACCGCCCTGCGCCTGCTGGGCGCGGGCGCCGTGGTGACCGCCCTCGCGCTCGGGTCGGCCGCCGCCTTCGCCGCGGGCGCCGCCGTCGTGCTCTGCTCCCTGGCCGCGGCCCGGATGCGCGAGCACCGTCTGCTCGGCCTCGCCGGGCTGGCGATCGCCGCGATCCTGGCCTCCGGAACGAGCTACGCGGTCGCGGTGGACGCGCTGCCGGCCGGCCTGACCGAGTCGCTGACCGGCCAGCTCACCCAGCCGCGCGTGCAGTTGTGGCACGAGGCCGTCACCGTCGCCGAGCACCACCCGCTGCGGGGCGTCGGCCCCGAGCGGTTCGGCGACGAGAGCAGCAGCCTGCCGGCCGCCGACGGGCCGGCCGCGCCGTCGCCCCAGTCCGCGCCGCTGCAGCTGGCGGCCGAGCAGGGCGTGCCCGGAGTGCTGCTGCTGGCAGCGGCCTTCGGGTGGGTGCTGTGCGCTCTGTGGCGTTCGTCACGTCCGACTCCCGTGGTCCTGACCGCCGGTGCGGCGCTCACCGGTCTGGCCATGCTGGCCACCGTCGACCACGTGCTGAGTTATGCGGTCGTGACCGCGAGCGCGGGGTTCGTCGCGGGACTGGCGACGGCGCAGCCGCTGAACCCGGAGCTCTGACCGAACGGCGGCGTTGAGCCGTCCGAGTGAGACGTCCCGGCTTCGGCGGCCCGGGCGGCCGCGACCGGGGCCCGCGGAATCGGCGCGGACCGGTTCGGCCGGACGGGTCAGACGCGGCCCGAGGGGCGCGCGCGCGTGTGCAGCAGGTCGCGGATCGTCTGCACCGCGCCCTCGGCGTCGTCCACGGTCACGGTGAAGCGGTGGCCGGTGCCGAGGTCGATGACCACGCCGGGACCGCGCCGCACCACCACGGCCGTGCCCTTCTCCGGCCGCCAGCGGTACCCCCAGCCGCCCCACGCCCTGGGGCTGACCACCGGGGCGAGCTGCGCGCCGCTGACGTCCTTCATCGGGATCCGGCGCCGCGGGACACCGATGTGGCCGCAGCGCACGTGCACCGCGTCCCGGTCGATGCTGACGTGCACATGAGTGAAGGCGACGGTGCCGAACAGCACCAGCAGGCCCACGGCCAGGCAGCCCACGACAGACATCACCAGCGGGACCAGTCCCGAGGCGCCGGGGCCGTTGACGGCCAACAGGATGCCCAGGGCCAGGCACGCGGCGCCCGTCCCTGCGAGCAGCCACTGCATACGATTACTGGCCCGGCCCGTCCACACCTGGGGCGCACGGTTCGCCGGCCGAGGAGCGTGCGTCATGGTCGAAGCGTACTCAGCGAAGGCGTTCGCGCCAGCGTCCTGCGTCACGCCGTGGCGGGCGCGGCCGCCAGCAGCACACCTTCCGGATACGCCAGCGCGACGTCCGGCAGCGGCGACGGACGGCCGTTGAGCAGCACGTCCAGGGTTCCGGACCGGTCCTCGGCGGTGAGCGACCCGGGGTAGGGCGCGGCGCCGATCCGGCGCAGCACCTGGGCGGCGACGGCGTCCGCGGAACCGTACAGGGCGGCCCCCGGGACGGCCGCCGAGATCAGCTCGCCGACCAGTTCGTAGTGCGTGCAGCCGAGCACGACGGCGCCGACGCCGGCCGGGGTGAGTTCGGCCGCGGCCGCGACGGCCGCGGCGACGGCCTCGCCGTCGGCGCTCTGCACGGCGGCCGCCAGACCCGGGCACGGCACCTCGGTGATCTCGGCGCCGTTGCCGAACTCCTCGATCAGCGCGCGCTGGTAGGCGCTGCCCGTCGTCGCGGGAGTGGCCCAGATGGCCACCGTGCCGTGGGTGGCCGCGGCGGGCTTGATCGCCGGAACCGTGCCGACGACCGGCAGGTCCGGCTCGAACGCGGCACGAAGGGCGGGCAGGGCGTGCACGGAGGCGGTGTTGCAGGCGACGACCAGGGCGTCCAGGCCGTACGAGGCCGCGGCCCGTGCGCAGTCCAGGGCCCGGGCCGTCACGTCGTCGGCGCTGCGCGGCCCCCAGGGCAGGCCCTCCGGGTCCGACGCCAGCACCAGGTCCGCGTCCGCGCGTACCCGCCGCAGGGCCGCAGCCGCGGCGAGCAGTCCGATCCCCGAGTCCACCAGCCCGATCTTCACGCCCCCACCATAAGCGCACGCCCTCCCCGCCCTCTCCACCCCCACCGCGCAGGACCGGCCACCGGCGCGCGGTCACCGAGGCAACGGACACCGCGGCTGGGGCCACCCGCACCCCACGACGCGAGGTGCACGGGTGGCGCGGTGGGAGCAGCTGGCGGGCGCAGCCCGCCGGGCCCACCACCGGCGGAGAGCCGCCGACGCGCCGGCCGCGCCCGCAACGAGGAGTGCCGTATCCCGGCGGACGGAGGCAGGGCCGGACCCTGCGAGGAGAGCCGTATCCCGGCGGAGGGCGCGGTACGGCAGACTGCCCACCGTGGACACGATGATCGTGATTGCCGTGGTGGCGCTCTGCGCCTGGCTCTGGCTCCTCCTGGCCCAGGGAATGTTCTGGCGCACGGATGTGCGCCTCCCCCGCACCGGCGCCGAACCGGCAACCTGGCCGGCCGTCGCGGTCGTCGTCCCCGCCCGGGACGAGGCCGAGGTCCTGCCCGTGAGCCTGCCGTCCCTCCTCGCCCAGGACTACCCGGGCCCGGCCACCGTCTTCCTCGTCGACGACGGCAGCACGGACGGCACCGGCGACCTCGCCCGCTCCCTCCACGCCACGCACGGCGGACTGCCGTTGACGGTGACCTCGCCGGGCGAGCCCCCGGCCGGCTGGACCGGCAAGCTGTGGGCGGTCCGTCACGGCATGGCCCAGGCGCGCGAGCGGAGCGGCGCGGAGTTCCTGCTGCTGACCGACGCCGACATCGCCCACCGCCCGGACAGCCTGCGCTCGCTGGTGACCGCCGCCGTCGCCGCGGACCTCGACATGGTGTCCCAGATGGCCCGGTTGCGGGTCACCACGGGCTGGGAGCGCCTGATCGTGCCGGCCTTCGTGTACTTCTTCGCGCAGCTCTACCCCTTCCGCTGGGTGAACCGCGCGGGCTCGCGCACCGCGGCGGCGGCCGGCGGCTGCGTCCTGCTGCGTTCGGCGACGGCGGAGGCCGCGCGCGTGCCGGACGCCATCCGGCAGTCGGTGATCGACGACGTCGCGCTGTCGCGCGCCGTCAAGCGCTCGGGCGGGCGGATCTGGCTGGGCCTGGCCGAGCGGGTGGACAGCGTGCGTCCGTACCCGGGTCTGGGTGAGCTGTGGCGGATGGTCTCGCGCAGCGCGTACGCCCAACTGCGCCACAGCCCGGCGCTGCTGGCCGGGACCGTCGTGGGGCTGGCGCTGATCTACCTGGCGCCGCCCGCCGCCGCGATCGGGGGCGCCGCCGCCGGGGCGTGGCCGCTGGCCGGTCTGGGCCTGGCCGCGTGGGCGGTGATGACCGGCACCTACCTGCCGATGCTGCGCTACTACCGCCAGCCGCCGTGGCTGGCCCCGCTGCTGCCGTACACGGCCGCGCTGTACCTGCTGATGACGGTCGACTCGGCGGTGGAGCACTACCGGGGACGCGGTGCGGCCTGGAAGGGCCGCACCTATGCGCGCCCGGACGACACGCTGGTGTGACCCGGCCCTTTTTCCTGACGATGCGTCAGGCGTCCGTCACTTGCGGCCCGGTTTCCAGGCGAGTCCCCAGCCGTAGGCGTAGTCGGCCGTGCGCTGCGGGCTGACCCCGCGCCGTGGCACGAGGTACCGCGCCTCCCGGTGGACCACGAGTTCGTCGCCCTCGCGGACCAGCAGGGCAAGGGCGCAGACCGGCGACTCGACCGTGCACTCGTCCAGCGTGAAGTCGACCTCGGCGCCGCGTTCGGGCCGCAGGGTGACGGTGGCGTGGAGTCCGGCGAAGCTGCGTGCGCCCTCGTAGATGGTGACGAAGACCAGCACGCGCCGGAACGACGCGGCGCGGTCGAGGTTGAGGGTGAGGTGCTCGCCGGTGCCGCCGGCCCGGTCGTCGCCGTCGAGCAGGATGTACGGCGGGCGGTCGAGGGCGCCGAAGGAGTTGCCGAGCGCCTGGACCACGCCCTTGCTGCCGTCGTCGAGTTCGTACAGGGCGCACAGGTCCAGGTCGACCGGCCGCTGCCCCCAACGGCGCTGCTGCGCCTGCCAGTCGAGGGTCACGCGCAGCGCTCCCGAGGTGGCGCCCTGCTTGGTGAGCGAGACCGCGGGGGCCTGCTTGGTCAGGGTGACCTTCGTCAGCAGCACCGGCGCCGGGGCGGGCGCAGGCTCAGGTGCCGGGGCGGGGACGGGCGCTGGAACAGGTCCGGGCCCGGGCGCCGTTGCGGGCACGGTCCGCCCACCGCCCGCGGCAACGCCGATCCCGCCCGCGGGCACCGACGGCAGCGCCGGCACCGCGTCCGGGCCCAGCCCGTACGCCGCCGCGAGGTCCGGCAGCCCGCTCGCGTATCCCTGGCCGACCGCGCGGAACCGCCAGCCGCCGCCCCGCCGGTAGCACTCGGCGAGGACGTACGCCGTCTCACCCGCGGCACCGCCGCAGTCGTACCGGGCGACCTCCGTGTTGTTCGCCAACGCCCGCACCGACATGTCCGGCACGCGGCCGAACGGGCCGCCGTCGCCACGGGCGACGACCAGCACCGTGGCGATTCCCGGCTCGACCGCGGACAGGTCCAGGGCGAGGGTGTCGACGAGCCGCCCGCCGGCGGCCGTGCCGCCCTCGTACCGCACCGCGCCCGACCCGTGCACCGGGGCGGCGGCGTGGACGAAGTCCCCTGCCCCGCGCGCCTTCCGGTCCTCGGTGAGCAGCAGCGCGCACAGGTCGGTGCGCGGGCCGCCGCCATCTGCCGTCCTGCCGAACTCCACCCGCACGACATCCGTCGGCAGCGGCGTGTTCTCCCCCCTGCGGAGCGTCATGACTCCCCCTCCCCGGCCGCGCCGGGGCACCCTGGCCCCGGCCGCCACTCAGCGCGCGTTTTACCTGATCACACCATGAGAGGGTGACCGATTTCCGAGGATTCGCTCAGATAGGTGAACGAAGGTCACTCACTGCACGCCAAACAACCTTCTAATCGGACTCCCCAACGACCACATCGT
>NZ_JAINZZ010000033.1 GCF_019890725.1 Actinacidiphila acidipaludis | reverse complement strand
GCGCACTCCTCCCAGCAGACCTCTTCGACCTTGCGCTCGACGTCGACCGAGGTGGTGTAGGCGCCCACCGTCATCGCGCCCTTCTCCCGGATGGTGCGGCGCAGCAGATCCAGTGCGGCGTCCGTGGAGTCCATCGCGACCGCGAAGGACACCGGCCCGAAGCACTCCGTCATGAACGCCGACTCCGCGTCCGGCTTGGCGCCGTCGAGCTTGACCAGGGCTGGCGTGCGCACGACCGCGTCCGGGAACTCGGGGTGGGTGACCGAGCGGGAGGCCAGGGCGACCTCGCCGATGCCGGGGGCGGCGTCCAGACGGGCCTTGACGTCCGGGTTCACCAGCGCGCCGAGCAGGGCGTTGGCACGGGCGTCGTCCCCGAGCAGGCCGTCCACGGCGGCGGCGATGTCGGCGACCACCTCGTCGTAGGAGCGCGGGCCGGCGTCAGTGGTGATGCCGTCGCGGGGGATGAGCAGGTTCTGCGGCGTGGTGCACATCTGGCCGCTGTACAGCGACAGGGAGAAGGCGAGGTTGGAGAGCATGCCGCGGTAGTCGTCGGTGGAGTCGATCACCACGGTGTTCACCCCGGCCTTCTCGGTGAAGACCTGCGCCTGGCGGGCGTTGGTCTCCAGCCAGTCGCCGAAGGCGGTGGAGCCGGTGTAGTCGATGACCTTGACCTCGGGCCGCAGGGCCAGGTTCTTGGCCAGGCCCTCACCCGGGCGGTCCACGGCCATGCAGACCAGGTCGGGCGAGAAGCCGGCCTCGGACAGCACCTGCCGGGCCACCGAGACGGTGAGCGCGAGCGGGAGCACGGCGCGCGGATGCGGCTTGACCAGGACCGCGTTGCCGGTCGCCAGGGAGGCGAACAGGCCCGGGTAGCCGTTCCACGTCGGGAAGGTGTTGCAGCCGATGACCAGGCCGATGCCGCGCGGCACCGCGGTGAAGGCCTTGCGCAGGCTCAGCGGGTCCCGCTTGCCCTGCGGCTTCACCCAGTCGGCGGTCTCCGGTGTGCGGACCTGCTCCACGTACGCGTAGGCCACCGCTTCGAGACCGCGGTCCTGGGCGTGCGGGCCGCCGGCCTGGAAGGCCATGGTGAACGCCTGGCCGGAGGTGTGCATGACGGCGTGGGCGAACTCGTGGGTCCGGGCGTTGATCCGGGCGAGGATCTCCAGGCAGACCAGCGCACGGGCCTCGGGCCCGGCGTCCCGCCACGCCGCCATCCCCGCGCGCATCGCGGGCAGCAGCACGTCCGGATCCGGGTGCGGGTACTGGATGCCCAGCTCCACGCCGTACGGGGAGCGCTCCTCGCCCGTCCACTCGTCCGTGCCCGGCTGGTCCAGGTCGAACCGGTGGCCCAGCAGCGCCTCGAACGCGGCACGGCCTTCGTCGGCGTCCGCGTACGCCTTGGGGTGCTCGGGGTAAGGAGACCAGTACGCGCGGGTCCTGGCGGCGTCGAGCGCCTGGTCGAGAGTGCCGCGGTGGCGCTCGACCAGCAGCACGGTGGACAGTTCGGCAGACATGGGACCAACTCCTCGTCGAGCTGGGCGAGTGGCGGAGACACCGATAGATTAACCGAATGTTCGGTCGGGACAAGGGGGACCTTCCCGGCCTGTGGACAACTTTCGGGACGCTCCTGAGTCCAGCCTGGACACCGGGACCTGATTCGCCAGGGAGTCGAGCAACCGTGACCGCACTTGACAGCAACAGCACCGTGGCCGTCGTCGGCGCCGGAACGATGGGCCAGGGCATCGCACAGGTCGCACTGCTGGCGGGCCACCGCGTGCTCCTCCACGACGCGCTGCCCGGGCGCGCCGCGGCGGCCGTGGACGGCGTCGGGGGGCGGCTGGACCGGCTGGTCGCCAAGGGGCGGCTCGGCGCGGCGGAGCACAAGGCGGCGCTGGCGCGTCTCGTGCCCGCGGAGGGCGTGGCCGACCTGGCGGGCGCCGCCCTGGTCGTGGAGGCGATCGTCGAGGACCTCGCCGTCAAGCAGAACCTGCTGGCGGAGCTGGAGAAGGTGGTCGGGGACGACTGCCTGCTGGCGACCAACACCTCCTCGCTGTCGGTCACGGCCGTCGCGGGCGGACTTCGGCTGCCCGGCAGGCTGGTGGGCCTGCACTTCTTCAACCCGGCACCGCTGCTGCCGCTGGTCGAGGTCGTCGCCGGGGCGGCCAGCGGCCCGTCGGCGGTGACCACCGCCTACGACACGGCGGCCGCCTGGGGAAAGACACCCGTGCGCTGCACCGACACCCCCGGCTTCCTCGTCAACCGCGTCGCCCGCCCCTTCTACGCCGAGGCCCTGCGCGTCTACGAGGAGCGCGCGGCCGATCCCGCCACGATCGACGCGCTGCTGACCGAGAGCGGCGGCTTCGCCATGGGCCCGTTCGCGCTGATGGACCTCATCGGGCAGGACGTCAACGAGGCCGTCACCCGATCGGTGTGGGAGGCGTTCTTCCGGGACCCCAAGTTCACCCCGTCACTGGCCCAGCGCCGGCTGGTGGAGTCCGGCCGGCTGGGCCGCAAGAGCGGGCGCGGCTGGTTCCCCTACGACCACGGCGCGGGCGTCGGCGACCCGGCGCCCGAGCCGCACACCGCCGCGCTCGCGGCCGCCCCCGCTCACGTCACGGTGCGCGGTGACCTAGGTCCCGCCCATGCGCTCGCCGAGCTGGCCGCAGAGGCCGGGATCGAGGTGCGCAGGGAGCCGGGGGCCGGGCGCGGCGAGATCGTGCTGCCCGCCGGAACGTCACTGCATCTGGTCGACGCCCGGCTGCCCGGCGAGCCGTCGATCCAGTTCGACCTGGCGCTCGACTACCGCACGGCGTCGAGGATCGGCATCGCGCCGTCCGCAGGGGTGCACGCCGACGCCGTCGCCCAGGCGACCGGCCTGTTCCAGGCGATGGGCAAGCGCGTCAGCGTCATCCGTGACGTGCCCGGGCTGGTGGTCGCCCGCACGGTGGCCATGCTGGCCGACCTGGCCCTGGATGCCGCCGCCAGGGAAGTGGCCTCCGCGCACGACATCGACACCGCGATGCGGCTCGGCGTCAACTACCCCATGGGCCCGCTGGAGTGGGGCGAGCTGCTGTCCGCGCCCTATGTGCGGGATCTGCTCGACGGCCTGCACGCCTGGTACCCGACGGGACGCTACGCGCCCGGCCCCGAACTGAGGCGGCGTGCGGCCGCGGCTGAAAATGTGATCTCCTCATGACCATGTCCAAGCGCGACACCTACACGCCCGAGACCCTGCTGGCCGTGGCCGTCGAGGTCTTCAACGAGCGGGGTTACGACGGCACCTCGATGGAGCATCTCTCGCGCGCTGCGGGCATCTCCAAGTCCTCCATCTACCACCATGTGCGCGGCAAGGAGGAACTCCTGCACCGCGCGGTCGGCCGCGCGCTGGAGGGCCTGTTCGGGATCCTGGACGAGCAGGGAGCCCGCGACGGCCGGGCCGTGGAGCGACTGGAATACGTCACCCGCCGTACGGCCGAGGTGCTGATGGACGAACTTCCCTACGTCACCCTTCTGCTGAGGGTCCGGGGCAACACCGCGACCGAGCGGTGGGCGATGGAGCGCCGCCGGGAGTTCGACCAGCGGGTGGCCGCGCTGCTGAAGGACGCCGTAGCGGAAGGCGATCTGCGAGCCGACGTGGATGTCCGGCTGGCCACGCGGCTGCTGTTCGGAATGATCAACTCGCTCGTGGAGTGGTACCGGCCGGAAGGCCGGGGGAGCACCGAGGCGGAGCAGGTCGTCGACGCCGTGGCGCGGCTGGCTTTCGACGGTCTGCGGACGTAGACGCCCACTGCTGTGACCTGGCGGTCCGTCGAAGGCGCGGTCCAGACCATTGACCGTCAGTGGTCGTGACCGTCAGGATCCGGCCATGCTGACGGCTGATCGTTCCTTCGCACGACTCCGCCCGCCGGCCGGCGCCCCCGCCCGCGCCGTGTCCGCCGCCGGAGTGGCCGTGTCGTTCCTGCTGCTCGCCGGCTGCGGCGGAGGGGGCGGGGACGCCAAGGCCACCGCCGCACCGAGCCCGGCCGCCGCGGCCGACGACTTCGGCTGCCTGTCACCCGAACAGGCCAAGACCGGCTCGGTGACCTTCCCGAGCTCCAGCGGGCAGGACGTCGAGGCCTACGTCACCGGCACCGGCCACACGGCGCTGGTGCTCACGCACCAGGCCGACGGCGACGTCTGCCAGTGGGTGCCGCACGCGATGGAGCTGGGCAAGGACGGCTACCGGGCCATCGCGGTCGATTCGGCCGGCGACGACGTCGCCGAGGTCACCGCCGCCGTGACGTACGCCCGATCCAAGGGCGCGACGAAGGTGCTGCTGGTCGGAGCGTCCAAGGGCGCCACGGCCGTGCTGTCGGCCGCCGGTTCGATCACGCCGCCGGTCGACGCCGTCGTCTCGCCGTCCGCTCCGGTCTCCTACGGGAGCATGGACGCCGGTTCGGCGGTCCCGAAACTGACGATGCCCGTCTTCTACATGGCATCCGACCTGGACTCCTCGTTCGCCGACGCGGCCAGGCAGCTCAGCAAGGCCACGAAGAAGGCCAAGGAGAACGACCTGACGATCGTCGACGGCACCAACCACGGCGTGAGCATGCTGAACGACGAGACCAACTACGGCAAGGTCAAGGCGTTCCTGAAGAAGTACGGCGGCTGAGCCCGGGCAGGGCCCGCGGCGCAGGCGGCTGACCGGGCCCGCCCGGTGCCGGCAGGTCAGCTGTCCGGCCCCGGCCGGTCGCCGAGGACCAGGTCGGTCTCCTCGAAGACCAGCAGCGTGCGGCTGCTCAGTACCTCCTCGATGGCCTGCAGCCGGGTCAGGACCAACTCGCGCAGACTGCGGTTGTCGACCGTGTGCACCAGCAGCAGAACGTCGAAATCGCCACTTACCAGGGCAATATGCACGACGCCCGGAAGAGTGACGAGTTTTTCGCGAACGGTCCGCCAGGAGTTCTGGACGATCTTCAGCGTGATGTACGCCGACGCGCCGTGACCCGCCCGCTCGTGGTCCACTCGAGCCGTGAAACCTCGGATCACCCCGTCCTCGATGAGCCGGTTGATACGGGCGTACGCGTTCGCCCGCGACACGTGCACCCGCTCGGCGACCGAACGTATGGACGCCCTCCCGTCCTCCTGCAGCAGGCGCAGGATCGTGCGATCGATCGGGTCCAGAGGTCGGACCGTCGGTTCCTCTTCGGCCATCTGTTCTCTCGCCATCCCCCCGCAGCTCCCTACCATGGACGTACTGGCTCCATCTCAGGCTGTGCAGAACCGTTTGTCCACAGGCCGAACGACCCCGTAGCCAAAATGCCTCCGGCGACCGAACAATCGGTTGGGAGAGCGAGACCCGCTCACGCCCGACCGCTCCAGGTCACCGACCACAAGGAGGTGCTCGCGATGACCGTGCTGGACACCCCTGCCTGGCGCCCCCGCACCGACGCCGCGCCGCTGCTGCCCGACCCCGAGCCGTTCCGGCTGCTGGGCACCCCCGAGGCCGCCGCCCTCGACCCGGCCCTGCTCAGGGCCCTGTACGGGCAGCTCGTCCGCGGCCGCCGCTACAACGCGCAGGCCACCGCGCTGACCAAACAGGGACGCCTCGCGGTCTACCCGTCGAGCACCGGCCAGGAAGCCTGCGAGATCGCGGCCGCGCTCGCGCTGCAGCCCCAGGACTGGCTGTTCCCCAGCTACCGCGACACCCTCGCCGTGGTCGCCCGCGGCGTCGACCCCGTCGAGGCGCTGACGCTGCTCCGCGGTGACTGGCACACCGGCTACGACCCGCACACCCACCGCGTGGCGCCGCTGAGCACCCCGCTGGCCACCCAGCTCCCGCACGCCGTCGGCCTCGCGCACGCAGCCCGGCTCAGCGGCGACGACGTGGTGGCCCTCGCCATGGTCGGCGACGGCGGCACCAGCGAGGGCGACTTCCACGAGGCGCTCAACTTCGCCGCCGTGTGGAAGGCGCCCGTGGTCTTCCTCGTCCAGAACAACGGCTTCGCCATCTCCGTGCCCCTGGCCAAGCAGACCGCCGCGCCCACCATCGCCCACAAGGCGGTCGGCTACGGCATGCCCGGCCGCCTCGTCGACGGCAACGACGCCGCCGCGATGCACCAGGTCCTCACCGAGGCCGTCGAACGCGCACGCACCGGCGGCGGCCCCACCCTCATCGAGGCCGTCACCTACCGGATCGACGCCCACACCAACGCCGACGACGCCACCCGGTACCGCGACGACAGCGAGGTCGCCGCCTGGCGGGCCCACGACCCGATCGCCGTGCTCGAACGCGAACTCACCTCCCGCGGCCTGCTCGACGACACCCTGCGCGACAGCACCGCCGCCGACGCCGAGGAGATGGCCGCGTCCCTGCGCGAGCGGATGCACAGCGACCCCCAGCTCGACCCCATGGACCTGTTCGCCCACGTCTACGCCGAACCGACGCCCCAACTGCGCGAGCAGCAGGCGCAGCTGCAGGCCGAGCTGGAAGCGGAGCGCCAGTCATGACGACCGCGACCCACGCCGCCGGGAGCACCGAGGCGTCCGCCAGCAAACCCGCCACCATGGCGCAGGCGCTCAACCAGGCGCTGCGCGACGCGCTGGCCGCCGACCCGGCCGTCCACATCCTGGGCGAGGACGTCGGCACCCTCGGCGGTGTCTTCCGGATCACCGACGGGCTCACCAAGGAGTTCGGCGAGGACCGCTGCACCGACACCCCCCTCGCCGAGGCGGGCATCCTCGGCACCGCCGTCGGCATGGCGATGTACGGGCTGCGGCCCGTGGTGGAGATGCAGTTCGACGCCTTCGCCTACCCGTCGTTCGAACAGCTCGTCAGCCACGTCGCGCGGATGCGCAACCGCACCCGCGGCGCCATGCCGCTGCCCCTGACCATCCGCATCCCCTACGGCGGCGGCATCGGCGGCGTGGAGCACCACAGCGACTCCTCCGAGGCGTACTACCTGCACACCCCCGGCCTCCACGTGGTCACCCCGGCGACCGTCGAGGACGCCTACGGGCTGCTGCGGGCCGCCATCGCCTCCGACGACCCCGTGGTCTTCCTCGAACCCAAGCGTCTGTACTGGTCGAAGTCCCAGTGGTCCCCGCAGGAGCCGGCCGAGGTCCCGCCGATCGGCAAGGCCGTGGTCCGGCGCCCCGGCCGCACCGCGACGCTCATCACCTACGGCCCGTCGCTGCCGGTCTGCCTGGAGGCCGCCGAGGCCGCCAAGGAAGACGGCTGGGACCTGGGCGTGGTCGACCTGCGCAGCCTCGTGCCCTTCGACGAGGAGACGGTCGCCGCCGTGGTCCGCGGCACCGGCCGCGCCGTCGTCGTCCACGAGTCGTCCGGCTTCGGCGGCGCCGGCGCCGAGATAGCCGCCCGGATCACCGAGCGGTGCTTCCACCACCTGGAGGCACCGGTCCTGCGGGTGGCCGGGTTCGACATCCCCTACCCGCCGCCGATGCTGGAACGGCACCACCTGCCCGGAGTCGACCGGATCCTCGACGCCGTGGGCCGCCTGCAGTGGGAGGAGGGGTGATGGCGGTCGTCAAGGAGTTCACCCTGCCCGACCTGGGCGAGGGACTCACCGAGGCGGAGATCGTCCGCTGGATGGTCGAGGTCGGCGAGGTCGTCGCCATCGACCAGCCGGTGGTCGAGGTCGAGACCGCCAAGGCCGTCGTGGAGGTGCCCTGCCCCTACGGGGGTGTGGTGACCGCCCGCTTCGGCGCGGAGGGCGACACTCTCGCCGTCGGCCGCCCCCTGGTGACCGTGGCCGTCGGTTCCGGTTCGGGCTCCGGCCCGGTGGACGGACCACCCGACGCCGAGGACGGGACCGACGAAGGTTCCGGCAACGTCCTGGTCGGCTACGGCACGGGAGCGGCCACCGCCCGCCGACGCAACCGTGTCCGTGCGGTCAGCGCCGCCGCCGGACACTCCCTGACGGGACCGCAGGCTCCCGTCGAGACCGGCACCCAGGTCGCCGAGCGTGCCACCGCGCCGGCCCCCGCGGCGACGGCCACGGCTCCGGCGGCCCTCGCCCCGCAGACGGCCGACGGCCCGGTCGCGGTGATATCGCCGCTGGTCCGGCGGCTGGCCCGGGACAACGGCCTGGACCTCAGGGCACTGGCCGGCTCCGGTCCGGACGGACTGATCATGCGCGCCGACGTCGAACGCGCATTGGCCGGCGCCCCCGGGAACGCCAACGGGGCAGGTCACGCCGGGACCGGCACCGCGCCGGCGCAGACGACCTCGGCACCCGCGAGCGCCGCGGACGGTGCCGAGCGTGTTCCGCTGCGCGGCATCCGCGGCGCCGTCGCGGAGAAGCTGTCGCGCAGCCGCCGCGAGATCCCGGACGCCACCTGCTGGGTCGACGCGGACGGCACCGAACTGCTCGCGACCCGGGCGGCGATGAACACCGCCCTGGCCGCGGCAGGAGCCGACTCCATACCCGTGCTCGCACTGTTCGCCCGCATCGTGACGGCGGCCCTGGCCCGGTACCCGGAGCTCAACGCCACGGTCGACACCGAACGCGCCGAGATCGTGCGGCTGCCCGCCGTGCATCTCGGGTTCGCCGCACAGACCGACCGCGGCCTGGTCGTGCCCGTCGTCCGCGACGCGCACACCAGGACCACGGCCGAACTGGCGGCGGAGATACGGCGGCTGACCGAGGCGGCCAGGAGCGGCACCCTGACGCCCGCCGACCTCACCGGAGGCACCTTCACCCTCAACAACTACGGGGTCTTCGGAGTGGACGGATCGACGCCGATCATCAACCACCCCGAGGCGGCGATGCTCGGAGTCGGACGGATCACGCCCAAGCCGTGGGTGCACCAGGGAGAGCTCGCGGTGCGGCAGGTGGTGCAACTGTCGTTCACCTTCGACCACCGGGTGTGCGACGGGGGAACGGCCGGCGGCTTCCTGCGGTTCGTCGCCGACTGCGTGGAGAACCCGGCGGTGCTGCTCGCCACGGTGTGAGGGCAGGCGCACCTCACCGCCCGGTGCCGATCGGTCGTCCCCTTCGGCCACCCCCGGCACCTCACCCCGGTGAGGCGCCGGAGGTGAGCAGCCGGGGACCCCACCGCAATCCGGCGGAGGCATACTCGCGGGCATGACGAGGAGCTACGACGCGCTGGTTCTGGCGGGCGGCGCCGCCCGGCGGCTCGGCGGGACCGACAAACCCGCCCTGCCGGTGGGCGGGCGTGCGCTGCTCGACCGGGTGCTCGCCGCGTGCGCCGACGCCCGGACCACCGTCGTCGTCGGCCCGCGGCGGGCCACCGCACGCCCCGTGCGATGGGCCCGTGAGGACCCGCCCGGCGGCGGCCCGCTGCCCGCGCTCGCCGCCGGCCTGGCCGCCCTCGACGCCGCGGACGGCTCCGGCACCGCCGACGCCCCCGAACAAGTGGTGCTCGTCCTCGCCGCCGACCTGCCGTTCCTCACCGGCACCACCACGGCCGCGCTGATCGAGGCCCTCAACGGCGACCGCGAAGGCGTGCTGCTCACCGACCCCGACGGGCGCGACCAGCCGCTGGCCGCCGCCTACCGGACCGAGGCGCTGCGCCGCGAACTGGCCCTGCTCAGAGCCGAACACGGCCACCTCAGCGGACTGCCGCTGCGCCTGCTGACCGGCGAACTGACGCTGCACCGGATCGCCGACCCGACCGGCGACGCGTCCTTCGACTGCGACACCTGGGAGGACGTGGCGGCCGCCCGCGCCCGGCTGGACGACGGAAACCCGGGGTGAGCCTCTCCGGCAAGGGCCCGGCGATCGGCGACCATAGGAAGGTGTTGGACGAATGGATCGCCGCAGCCAAGACCGAACTGGGCATCGACCTCGAGGTGGACACCGGTGTCCTGCTCGACCTGGCCCGTGACGCCGCGCACGGGGTCGCCCGCCCGGCGGCGCCGCTGACCACGTTCCTGGTGGGATACGCCGCCGCGCACGCCGGCGGAGGCCCCGACGCCGTACGGGAAGCCGCCGCCAAGGCCGCCGCCCTGGCGCAGCGCTGGGCCGACGAGCAGCCGGACGCGCCGTCGTCCGGAGAAGCGGACCGCGCGGGATGACCGCCCCCGGCGGTGACGCGGCCGACCGCGCACTCGACGACGCCCTGGCGCTGGCCAACGAAAAACGCCGCGCCGCCGGACCCGCAGGCCCGCCGGCCAACGACCCGCTCGCCGTCGCCCTCGGCCACGAACCGGCGTCCCGCCCCCAAGCCCCGGGCTCGCGCACCGCTCCCCTTGCGCCGACAACCCCCGGGCGGGCGACCGCACCCATGCCCCGCCCGGCAACCGGCCGCAGCGCCGCGGACCCCCTCGACGTGGCCCTCGGCGAGGACCAGGCCTCCGACCGCCGGAGCCCGGCTCCGGGCAACAGGAGTTCAGGGCGCGGGCGGTCGGGCAGGGACCCCTTGGCGGTGCTGTTCGGACAGGGCGACGACGACCAGTCGCCGCGTGGTCCGGCGGGCGACGACCGGCAGCGGCACGGCCAGGCCGCCACACCGGTGACCGGCCGCGATCAGGTGCCCGCGGAGGAGGAATTCCGAGTGGTGGAGTCCCTGCACGGCCGGAGTGGGCGGAGGGGCGCCGCGTCCGCGGACCCGGTGGACGTGGCCATGTCCCTGGACGACGAACCACGCCCTGCCGGACGGGACGCCCGAGCCGACCGCACCGCTCCCCCGGCCGCTTCGCCGCAGGACTCGCCCGGCCGTCCGAGCAGCAGCCGCACAGGAAAGGACGCCGCGACGGCCGGCACCTCGTCAGCCGAGCAGCCGTCAGGCGGCCGGCCGGCTCCGCCGCCCCGTGAGCACAACCATCGGGGCGAAGCGAAGACACCGCAGCCCGCGGCATCTTCGGGCCGCGGCCGGGACCGGCACGCACACCCCGCCACCCCATGGCCCGAGGCGCGCCGGATCGCGCGGCAGTGCGCCCGGCGCCTCGCCGCGCAGATCACGCCGCTGGGGGAGCAGGCGCTGGGGATGTCGCTGGCCCGCAGCCTCGTCGCCCTCACCGACCTGCCCTCCTTCGACTCCTCGGCCATGGACGGATGGGCCGTCGCCGGAGCCGGACCCTGGCTGATCAGGGGACAGGTCCTGGCAGGCCAGCAGCACCCCCGTGCCCTGCACGGCGGCCACGCCGTCCACGTCGCGACCGGCTCCGCGCTGCCCGCGGGCACCACCGCCGTCCTGCGCAGCGAGCACGGCCGCACCGAGGAACGCACCGACGGCACCTGGCTGCAGGTCCGGGCACCGCACCTCGCCCCCGCCCCCGGCCAGGAGATCCGGCACCGCGGACAGGAATGCCGCTCGGGCGACGAACTGCTCCCCGCGGGCACCCTCGTGACACCCGCCGTCCTCGGACTCGCGGCCGCCGCCGGGTACGACGAACTGACCGTCACCGCCCGGCCGCGCGTCGACGTTCTCGTCCTCGGCGACGAACTGCTCGACCGCGGACTGCCCAGGTCCGGGCAGGTGCGCGACGCGCTCGGCCCGATGCTGCCGTCGTGGCTGCGCGCGCTGGGCGCCGACGTTACCGGCGTCCGGCGCCTCGTGGACGACGCGGACGCCCTGCACGACGCGGTCACGTCGAGCACCGCCGACCTCGTCGTCACCACCGGCGGAACAGCGGGCGGTCCCGTCGACCACGTCCATCCCGTTTTGGCGGCGATCGGCGCGCGGTTGCTGGTCGACGGCGTGGCCGTACGCCCGGGACACCCCATGCTGCTGGCAGCGCTGCCGCCCGGCATCCCCGCGGGGGGCGGGCATCTCGTCGGACTGCCGGGAAATCCGCTCGCCGCGGTGTCCGGCGTGCTCACGCTCGTCGCCCCACTGCTGCGCGCACTCGGTGGATGTCCCACGCCCGCCCCGTACGCGGCGCCGCTGACCCAGGACGTGCACGGTCACCCGTCCGACACCCGGCTGGTCCCGGTGGTCTTCGACGACGAGTCCGCGGCCCGGCCCCTGCACTTCGCCGGCCCCGCCATGCTGCGCGGCCTGGCCGCCGCCGACGGCATGGCGGTGATCCCGCCAGGCGGCGCGCGGGCCGGGGACGACACGGCGGTCCTGGACACCGGGGTGCTGGGACCGGCCTGGGGGAGCGGCACGTAAGAGGGACCGGATGGCGCGACCGGGCCTCCGGGTGCGGGAGAAAGCACCGGCTCAGCAGGCCGGGGCAGTCACCGGGCGGTGTTCGGAGGGTCGGCGGTGGGGCGGTCAGGTTCGCGCCTGTCGTCGGCGTGGCGGGACGGGCTTCGGCAGGACGGGCTTCGGCAGGACGGGCTTCGACGGAACGGGCAGGGCGGGCCTGAGGGGACCGGCGCGGACGTCGGAAAGGGGAGCGTCGTACGCACTTGCCTCCTCGCCGCCCGCGCCGCGTCCGCAGTGCCTAGCCTGGAGACGGCACCGCCTGCCCTGCACGGAAGCCGGTCGCCTGCCGCGGGCTTCCGCCACCGCCGCGAAGGAGTCGCCATGGCCGCCCGGGTCAACGTGAGTGTCGACGCGCACCTCGCGATCGAGGTCATGCTCCTGACCGGTACGAGGAACCCGCAGGACGCCGTCGAACTGATCGTCCGCGACTACCTCGAGCGCGCCCAGCGCACCGAGGCCCGCACCGCCGACCCCGACGACGGCCGACGGACCAACGACGTGCAGCCGTACCGGCCCCCGGAGGGCTGAGGCGCGGCCAGCGCGGTCCCGTACCGCTGACGATTTGCCGACGGCTTTCGCAGCGTGACCTCGGCTTTCGCGCGGCGGTGCGGGACGACCGCGAGGCACGTACAACGCGCGGGCCTGTGTCCCACCGAGGCGCGACCGTCCCGGAGTAGCCTCGCCAGCATGTACGCGATCACGATTCCGCAGCCGGGCGGGCCGGCAGCGCTCACCTGGGCCGAGGTTCCCGATCCCGTGGCCGGCGAGGGCGAGGTGGTCGTCGAGGTGGCGGCCACCGCCGTCAACCGGGCCGACCTGCTCCAGCGTCAGGGTCACTACCCCCCGCCGCCCGGCGCGTCCCCGTACCCGGGCCTCGAGTGCTCCGGCCGGATCGCCGAGGTCGGACCGGGCGTACACGGGTGGGCCGTGGGCGACGAGGTCTGCGCGCTGCTGGCCGGCGGCGGCTACGCGCAGAAGGTCGCCGTGCCGAGCGGACAACTCCTCCCGATCCCCAAGGGGGTCAGCCTTGCCGAGGCGGCCGCGCTGCCGGAGGTGACGTGCACCGTCTGGTCCAACGTGTTCATGGTCGCCCACCTGCGGCCGGGCGAGACGCTGCTGGTGCACGGCGGTTCGAGTGGCATCGGGACCATGGCCGTGCAGCTCGGGAAGGCCGTCGGCGCGACGGTCGCGGTCACCGCGGGCACCGCCGCGAAGCTCGAAGCGTGCCGTGAGCTGGGCGCCGACATCCTGATCAACTACCACGAGGAGGACTTCACCGGGGCCGTCACCCCGGACGTCATCCTCGACATCGTGGGCGCGAAGTACCTGCAGCGGAACCTGGACACGCTCGCCGTCAACGGGCGCCTGGTCGTCATCGGCATGCAGAGCGGTTTCAAGGCCGAACTGAACCTGGCAACGCTGCTGTCCAAGCGCGCCGCCATCGCCGCGACCTCGCTGCGGCCGCGGCCCCTGGACGAGAAGGCCGCGATCGTCGCGGCGGTGCGCGAACACGTCTGGCCGCTCATCGAGGCGGGCGCGGTACGACCGGTCATCGACCGCACGATGTCCATCGCCGACGTCGCCGACGCACACCGGATCGTCGACGACAGCACGCACATCGGCAAGGTGCTGCTGACGCTCTGAGCGCGGGCGGTACCCGGCACTTTCTCGCTGAGGGCTGCGCCCGACGTCCCCTGGGGCTGGGCCCGGCACCGTCCCCTGGGGCTGGGCCCAACGTCTCATGGGCCCAGCTTCTTCCTCTCCTCATGACGCAACCTTGACCTGCGCCATCTGGTGCCCGGGATGCCGGAATTGCCGCCGCGTGTGACGCTGATGGCACACAGATTCCGGCGGAAGGCGGAGGCGTGCGGCGGACGGCGGGCGGTCGGAACTCAGGTCGATCGCCCGTACGCATCGCAGTCCGCGCCCCCGGGCGCATTGCGAACCGCGCCCCCGGGCGCATCGCGACCCGGACCCCCGTACGCATCGCGGCCCGCGCAGTGGCCCGGGCCGCTGCCCTCGTCCTGGTCGCCGGGTGTTGCGTGCTGGCGGCCGGTGCGCCGGCCGGGGCGGTGGAGCAACCAATGCCCGTGCCGTCGGGGCTGGCGCAACTGCCTCTCTCGGGGCGCTCCCTGGCACTTCCGCCACCGTTCTTCACGGTGGGCGGCCCCCTGGCGTTCGTGCCGCCGGTGCCGCATCCCGATGACCGGCCGAACGGGTCGGCGGGGCGGCCCAACGGCCCGGGGTCGGGGGTGGGACCGGGCGGAAACGTCCCGGGGGCTCCCCCCTCCCCCTCCCCCCCCCCCCCCCCCCCCCCCCCCCCCGCCCCTCCCCCCTCCGCCCAGCCGGGGCAGCCCGGCCGCCCGGGCGAGCCCGCCGAGCCCGTCCAGCCCGGCGGGCCGGACCGGCCCGGTCAGGCCGACGGTCAGGCGACCGTCGCCCCGCGACCGCCGGCAGTGCCGTCGCCCGTGAGCCCGGCGCGGCCGCCCGCGGCCGGTCCTTCGGTGACCGCGACGGCACCGGCGGGGCGCCGGCCGGGCCGCGAGGGGCCGTTGTTCGAGCGGCCCTACCGGAGCGGGCGGGACCAGCGGCCGGAACTGTCGCAGGTGCCGTCGGCGACCGTGCCCGCGGCGGCGCCGACGTCGGCCGCGTCGCGATCGCCGCAGGCGGATCCGGACTCGGACTCGGTGTACGGATCCGCGCGGCGCGTGATGCGGGTGCTGCCGCTCGGGGCCGGACTGGCGCTCGTCGGGCTCGGACTCGGTTTTCTGGGACTGCGGTTGAGAAGGGGATAACCGCTGGTGAACCCGGTTATGCATGCCGGTGGATTCGATCACCCGTTCGTGTGAAACCAGGTCCCGGAGCGGCGGTCGGCCTTGCTGGGGCGGGCCATACTCGGTATACATACTCAGTATGTCGATCCGTCACGGCCTGCTGGCCCTCCTCGAACTGGGGCCGCGCTACGGCTACCAGCTCCGCACCGAGTTCGAGTCGCGCACCGGGTCCACCTGGCCGCTGAACGTCGGTCAGGTGTACACGACGCTGTCCCGGCTGGAGCGGGACGGTCTCGTGGTGCCCGCGGGCGAGGACGACGCGGGGCACTCCCTGTACGCGATCACCGAGGGCGGGCGATCGGAGCTCCGGCATTGGTTCGCCAGCCCGGTCGACCGGGCGAGCCCGCCGCGCGACGAGCTGGCGATCAAGCTCGCGATGGCCGTCGGGGCGCCCGATGTGGACGTGCGGGCGGTCATCCAGGCGCAGCGGGTGCACACGATCAAGGCGATGCAGGACTACACGCGCCTCAAGGCCCAGGCGATGGAGGCGGTCACGCGGGGAGAGACCGCTCCGGACCGTGACGAGGTGGCCTGGCAACTGGTCCTTGACCAGCTGATATTCCAGGCCGAGGCCGAGGCGCGCTGGCTCGACCACTGCGAGACCAAGCTGGCCCGGCTCGCGGCGACGGGTCCTGCCTGGGCCGCCGGGCCGCAGCCGGGCGCGGCCGCGGATCCGCAGGGCGGGCCGGCCGGGCGGGCGGGCCGGGAGGCCGGGGCGGCGGGCAGGCCGGGAAAGCGGCGCTGAACGCGCCGTCCGGGCGGCCGACCACCGCCCGGGCAGAACGACCGAGTTGTTCGGCACGCCGGCGATCACCGGGCGGCGGCCGGGGGTTCACCCGCCTCCGGCCGCCGGTGCCACCAGTACACGACCAGGGGGAGCAGTTCTGATGTCCAGCACGAGCACACCGTCCGATCAGCCGGGTCCCGGCGACCGTCCGCGCGTTCCCGCGCAGGGCTCACCCTCCCGACCGTCCGCGCAGTCGGCACCGACCGCCTCCGCGTCGCCCTCTGCCGCGCGGTCGGGGCCGGAGCCCGTGCTGCGGTTGGAGGAGCTGACGCGCGTGCACGGCAGCGGGGCCACCGAGGTCCACGCGCTGCGGGGGATCGATCTCGACGTGTTCCCCGGTGAACTGGTCGCGGTGATGGGGCCGTCCGGTTCGGGCAAGTCCACGCTGCTGACGATCGCGGGCGGCCTGGATCTGCCGACGTCGGGGCGGGTGGTGGTCGAGGGCACGGATCTGTCGGCCGCGAGCCGCAAGGAGCTGGCGGCGCTGCGGCGGCGCAGCATCGGCTATGTCTTCCAGGACTACAACCTGATTCCGGCGCTGACCGCCGCGGAGAACGTGGCACTCCCCCGCGAGCTGGACGGTGTGTCCACACGGCGCGCCCGCAAGGAGGCGCTGGCCGCGCTGGAGGAGATGGGGCTGGGGCATCTCGCGGACCGGTTCCCGGACGAGATGTCGGGTGGCCAGCAGCAGCGGGTGGCGATCGCCCGTGCGCTGGTGGGTGACCGGCGGCTGGTGCTGGCCGACGAGCCGACGGGCGCGCTGGACTCGGAGACGGGTGAGGCGGTGCTGGCGCTGCTGCGGACGCGCTGCGACGCGGGGGCGGCCGGGGTGCTGGTGACGCACGAGCCGCGGTTCGCGGCGTGGGCGGACCGGGTGGTGTTCCTGCGGGACGGATCGGTCGTCGACATGACGCTGCGATCGTCCGCGGAGTCGCTGCTGACCGGTGGTGCGGCGTCATGAGCGGGTCGGGGGGTACGGAGGCGGGCCGTTTCCACGCGTGGCGGGCCGCCGTCCGGATCGCGCGGCGTGACGCGTGGCGCTACAAGGGGCGCAGCGCCCTGGTGCTGGCGATGATCGCGCTGCCGATCATGGGGGTGAGCGCGGCGGACATCACCGTCCGCAGCTCGGAGTTGACGAAGCAGCAGCAGGTCACGCGGGACATAGGGGCGGCCGACGCCCGGCTGGGCAGCGGGGGCATGGGTCATCGGCCGCTGGTGCAGTCGCCGGTGAACGAGGAGGCGCTGCCGGCGGACCAGAAGCAGGACGAGAGCGAGCAGGCGCGGGACGAGGCGGACTCCGACGTCGATCCGCGGACCGCGATCCCGGCGGGTGCGCGCTGGATCACCGACCAGAGCACCTATGCGCGGATCCGGACGCGTTCGGGGCTGCTGGACACGTCGGTGCGCGAGTTGAAGGCCGACGACCCGATCGCGGCGGGGATCGTCGACCTGGACCGGGGGCGGTTTCCGCGGTCGCCGGACGAGATGATCGCCACGCAGGCGCTGCTGAAGTCCAGTGGTCTGCATGTGGATTCGCTGGTGCGGGTGCGCGGCTTCGACCGGGCGTACCGGATCGTGGGGGCGTACGACCTGCCGAGTGAGCTGGGAGTCGAGGAGCTGACGGCGCTCCCGGGCGCGTTCATCGCGGGGTACACGAGCGCGATGAAGGCGGCGGGGTCGGCGTACGAGGGGCAGAACGGGCCGCCGTCGTATCTGGTGTCGCTGCCGGGCGGGTACTCGTGGCCGATGGTGATGCACGCCAACAGCCTGGGTGTGGTGGTGGAGTCGCGTGAGGTGCGTCTGCATCCGCCGGCCCGCGCGGACGTGCCGTTCTACCGGGTGGCGAAGACGTCGACCGGGGTCGTGCAGACCGGGGTGCAGAAGGCCGAGACGGTCGCCGCCCCGGTGACGGTGGGCGCGCTGGCGATACTCGAGGTGTGCCTGCTGGCCGGTCCGGCGTTCGCTGTGGGCGCGCGTCGTTCCCGCCGGCAGTTGGGGCTGGTCGGGGCGAACGGCGGTGACCGCCGGCACATCCGGGCGATCGTGCTGTCGGGTGGTCTGGTGATCGGTGTGGTCGCGGCCGTGACGGGCACGCTGCTGGGGCTGGCGCTGACGGCGCTGCTGCGCGGCTGGCTGGAGGAGTACGTCGGCAAGCGGTTCGGCGGACTAGCGCTGCGGCCGCTGGAGTTGGCGGCGATCGCGGGCCTGGCGGTGCTGACCGGGCTGCTCGCGGCGGTGGTGCCGGCGGTCAACGCGTCGCGGCAGAGTGTGCTGTCGTCGCTGACCGGGCGGCGCGGGGTGCGGCACGCGGGCCGGGTCATGCCGGTGATAGGCCTGGGCGCGGTGTGCCTGGGCACAGGCATCGCGGTGTTCGGTTCGACGCGGACCGACAGCGTCATGGTGGTGGGCCTGGGTTCGGGTGTCGCGGAGCTGGGTGTGGTGGCGCTGACGCCGGTGTTGGTGGGGGCGTTCGGCCGCTTCGGCCGGTGGCTGCCGACGGCCCCGCGGCTGGCGCTGCGGGACGCGGTGCGCAACCGGGGACGTACGGCGCCGGCGGTGGCGGCGGTGCTGGCGGCGGTGGCCGGTTCGGTGGCGGTCGCCACGTACGCGGCGAGCCAGGACCGCCAGGATCATGACGCGTACACGGCGCGAGCGCCCCGCGGGGTGTACGCGGTGAGCAGCGGCAGCGACGGGGGCCGTGAGCTGGGCGCGGTGCGGGCGGCGGTGGAGAAGCACTTCCCGGTGTCGGGCCGGGCGGACGTGTCGCGCCTGGTCTACGGGCCGAGGACGTGCGAGCCGCACAGTTACCAGTCGGGGTGCGGCGGTTTCGAGCTGCAGGTGCCGACCGCGAACCAGTGCCCGTCGGAGCGGGTGGACGACCCGACGCAGCTGAGCCTGGCGGAGCGGCGGTCGTTCGCCACGGACTGGCGCTGCGCCTACGGCGGCGGGCAGGTCGCGATGGACACCGAGGGCGATGTGACGGTCGGCGGGCCCGCGGTGCTGCACGCGCTGGGGATCCGTGACGGTGCCGCCGAGCGGGCGCTGGCCCGCGGCGAGACGGTGCTGTTCGACCGGCGTTACGACGATCACGGGTCGCTGCGGCTGCGGCTGATCACGGACATGGCGAAGCAGCAGACGGATGACCGGACGCCGTCGGGCGAGGTGCGGACGGTGCCGGTGCACGTGGCCGGGGAGCGGACGCCGTACGGGCTGGTCGCGGTGATGCCGCGGCAGGCGGCGCTGGCGGCGGGGTTCCGGACGGTGCCGTTCGGCTCGTACTACACGACGTCGCGGATGCCGTCGGGCGCGCAGCAGCAGGCGCTGGCCGGTGCGCTGGCGAACTTCGGTTCGGACGCCGAGACGTATCTGGAGAAGGGCTACCAGAGCAAGAACCACCTGGTGCTGCTGGCGCTGTCGATTTTCGCCGGACTGGTGACGGTGGGCGCGGCGGGGATCGCCACCGGGCTGGCGCAGGCCGACGCGGAGCCGGACCTGAAGACGCTCGCGGCGATAGGCGCGGCGCCGGGCGTGCGTCGCCGGCTGTCGGGTTTCCAGTGCGGGCTGATCGCCGCGATGGGCGTGGTGCTGGGGTCGCTGGCGGGGGTGCTGCCCGCTATCGGGTTGCGCCGGGCGCAACTGCGGGAGGAGTGGTCCACGTACCACACGGCGGTGGACAACGGCTGGGGCCGGGCGGACAGCCTGCCGCACGTGCCCATCGTGGTGCCATGGGGGACGCTGGTGCTGCTGATGCTGGCGGTGCCGCTGGGGGCGACGCTGCTGGCCGCGGCGGTCACCCGGGCTCGTCCGCAGTTGACCCGCCGCGCTGACGGATGACCCGGGTGCGGGACAATGGGCGCATGGAGATGCCGATGAACGAACGCTCGCCGGAGAATTCTCAGAACCCGCAGGTCCTGGTCGTCGGACCGGACGGTATGGCCCTGGGTGGCGCTTCCGGTGAGGGCGACGACGTCCGGGAGACCCCGGTGACGGAGATGGTCGAGCAGCCGGCGAAGGTCATGCGGATCGGCAGCATGATCAAGCAGCTCCTGGAAGAAGTGCGGGCCGCTCCTCTGGACGAGGCGAGTCGCGTGCGGCTGAAGGAGATCCACGCCAGTTCGGTCAAGGAACTGGAGCAGGGCCTTGCGCCGGAGCTGGTGGAGGAGCTGGAGCGGCTGTCGCTGCCCTTCACCAATGACAGCGTGCCCAGCGAGGCGGAGCTGCGGATCGCCCAGGCCCAGCTGGTGGGCTGGCTGGAGGGGCTGTTCCACGGCATCCAGACCGCGCTCTTCGCCCAGCAGATGGCGGCCCGCGCCCAGCTCGAGCAGATGCGTCGCGCCCTGCCTCCGGGGATCGGCGGTGGCGAGGAGGAGCCCCAGCCCGGCCGCCAGGGCCGCTCGGGTCCCTACCTCTAGTCCCGCCGGCAGTCGTCCGGTAGTCCGCCGTGGTCCTCCGGTAGTGCATCCGGCCTTTCAGGCACCGAGAACCGCGGGCCCCCTCCCAGCCGGGAGGGGGCCCGCGGTGTGCCGGGTCGGCGGTCGCGTCAGCTGGCGCCCTTGCCGGTGGACACCCAGATGGTGATCTTCTTGCCGGACTTCGGGTCGTAGTTGTCCAGGTACTTCGGTGACTGGTCGGTGACCGTGCCCTGTCCCCACTGCTGCTCGTCGACGTGCTTGATCGTGTAGTGCCAGTTGGCGGCGTTGAAGCAGGCCACGACCGAATCGACGTACAGGAACTGCACGTTGGGCATGGTGACGAGGTTCGGCTTGCCCGGGTTGATCAGGTCGTTGTGGGCGTTGGTGCACTGCGAGGCGTCGATGGTGCGGCTCTGGTCGCCCTTGACGACGCTGTCGGCGCCGGTGGTGCTGGTCGGCGCGGTGCTCGCGGTGGTGGTGGTCACCGGCGGGGTGGTGTCGGTGTTGTCGCCGGCGTCGTTCTTGCCGCCGCCCCCGGTCATCGCCACGATGATGACGATGATCACCGCGACCGCGGCGACGGCGATGATCGATCCGACGACCACGGGCGTGTTGCTGGAGCGTCCGCCCCCGGAGCCGTTGCCGCCGCCCGGCCCGGTGGGCCGCTGCTGCATGGGCGCCGGGGCGGGCGCCATGTTGTAGACGGGGGTGGGCGGCGGGGTCTGCGCGCCCTGCTGCGGGTAGCCGTAGGCGGACGGCGGCGGTGTGCCCGGGCCGTAGGGGCTCGGGGTCGGCGCGTAGGGGGTCTGGATGTGCGGCGGCGGGGTCTGCACCTGGCCGCTCGCGGGCGGGAAGACGGAGGCGGCGACGCCCTCGCCGCGTCCGGTGGCGGCGGCCGCGCCGGAGATCAGCGGCATGGTGTTGCGGGCGGTGCCGGCCAGTACGCGGTCGACCTCGTCGTGCATGGCGTCGGCGGTCGGGAAACGCTCCGCCGGGTTCTTGCGCAGCGCGCGCGCCACGAGCGCGTCGATGGCCGGGCCGAGCGCGGTGTTGAACGACGACGGCGTCGGCGGGGTCTCCTGCACGTGCTGGTAGGCCATCGCCAGCGGGGAGTCCGCGTCGAACGGCAGCCGCCCGGTGAGCAGTTCGAAGAGCATGCAGCCGACCGAGTACAGGTCGGAGCGCTCGTCGACGCCGCGGCCGAGGGCCTGCTCGGGCGACAGGTACTGCGGGGTGCCGACGACCATGCCGGTCTGCGTCATCGACGTCACACCGGACTGCATGGCCCGGGCGATGCCGAAGTCCATCACCTTGACCACGCCGCGCCTGGTGACCATCACGTTGCCGGGCTTGATGTCGCGGTGGACCAGGCCCATCTCGTGGCTGACGGCCAGGGCGGCGAGCACGTCCCCGGTGATCTTCAGCGCCTTGTCGGCGGGCATCGCCCCGAACTGGGCGATGTCGGCGGCCAGCACGTCGCCGAGCGGCTTGCCCTCGACGTACTCCATGACGATGTACGGCACGAGCTGGCCGTCGATCGTGTCCTCGCCGGAGTCGAAGACCGAGACGATGTTGGTGTGGTTGAGCTTGGCCACGGACTGCGCCTCGCGGCGGAACCGCTCGCGGAAGGACTGCTCGTTGCCGAGGTTGGTGTGGAGGGTCTTGACGGCCACCGGACGGTCGAGCACCGTGTCGTGTGCCAGGTGCACGGACGCCATGCCGCCCTGGCCCAGCAGATCACGCAGCACGTACCGTCCGCCGCCGACCGAGCGTCCCGTGTACCCGCCGCTCTGCGTGGCGTCCCCGCTCATCAGTACCGCTACCCCCGTGAAAAGTGATCCGGGACAGACTCGTCCCCGAGCTTGCCCGCCAAGTCTCGCGGATCGCGCGGTCACGTCAAGTTCGTTGACCATCTCGTCACCTGATACGCATCGTGCCCGCACAATGCCGGGACCTTGCCCGGAAAGCCCCGTGCGCTGGGCCCGATGAAGGGACCGCATCCCCAACTGACATCAGAAGATGCTGTGTTGACCGCACGCGCGACGCGCGCGCCCGCGCGCGGAGGTTATCGGTGGGGCGTCCTCGGGAACGTTTGAGCGGGCGCGCAGCGAGCAAGCGCCCCACCAGGCAGCCGCGGCGTACGGCGCCCCCTGTACCCCGCCCGGCCTGTGGACGGACCATGGGTGCCCCGGGAAACGCGGTACGGTGGCGCACCAGAGACCGATGACGAGCAGACCACGGCACACCGGCCGAGGGACGAACGACGGCGAGGACTGATGGTCGACCCCAATGAGACGACCGCCGGAACCGGAGCGTCGGAGACCTCCGGGCAGTGGGGCGTGGGCACCCTCGTCGGTGAGGGCCGCTACCGCCTGACCGGCAAGCTGGGCCGCGGCGGCATGGCCGAGGTGTTCGCGGCCGAGGACCTGCGGCTGGGCCGGATCGTCGCCGTGAAGCTGCTGCGCTCGGACCTGGCGGAGGACCCGGTGTCCAAGGCCCGCTTCACGCGCGAGGCGCAGTCGGTGGCGGGTCTGAACCACCACGCGGTCGTCGCGGTCTACGACTCCGGCGAGGACCGCACCGCGACCGGCGCCGTGCCGTACATCGTCATGGAGCTCGTCGAGGGCCACACCATCCGCGACCTGCTCAGCGGGCCCACGCCGCCGCCGGTGGACCAGGCGCTGCTGATCGTGTCCGGGGTGCTGGACGCCCTGGCCTACAGCCACCAGCACGGCATCGTGCACCGCGACATCAAGCCCGCGAACGTGATCATCACGACCACGGGCGCGGTCAAGGTCATGGACTTCGGCATCGCCCGCGCGCTGCACGGCGCGGCGAGCACGATGACGCAGACCGGCATGGTGATGGGCACCCCGCAGTACCTGTCGCCGGAGCAGGCCCTCGGCAAGACCGTCGACCACCGCAGCGACCTGTACGCGACGGGCTGCCTGCTGTACGAGCTGCTGGCGCTGCGGCCGCCGTTCGTCGGCGAGACCCCGCTGTCGGTGGTCTACCAGCACGTCCAGGACGAGCCGCGGCCGCCGTCGGAGATCAACGACCGCGTGCCGCCGGAGCTGGACGGCCTGGTGCTGCGGGCCCTGGCCAAGCAGCCCGAGGACCGCTTCCAGAGCGCCGAGGAGTTCCGCGGCGTCGTCGGCTACGCCCACCAGGCGCTGACGCAGCAGGGCGGCTGGACCGGCGGCATGTGGAACACCGGGCCGGTGCCGCTGGCGGCCCCGATGGCCGGCGCCGGAACCGCGCCGACCATGGTCCAGTCGGCCGGCCCCGGCGAGCACCCGGGGATGACCGCGGAGCTCGGCCCGCCGCTGCTCGCCGGGATCGGCGGCACCAGCGGCGACGACGTGCACGGCTACGGCGAGGGCCCCGGCGGGAACGGCGGCGGGAACCGCTGGGCCAAGCCGGTGCTGTTCGTGATCGCCGCGGTGGTGGCCGCCGTCATCGGCCTCTACCTGGCCACGCACAGCGGGGGCGCGGGCAACACCCCGGCCGACACGACCCCGCCGTCGGTGACGCAGGACACCGGCCAGCAGCAGAACACCCCGAGCCAGGAGCCGACGGACAGCGGCCAGGTCAGCACCGGGCCGACGGACACCGGGCCGACGGACACGGCCACCAAGCCGACGAAGGCTCCGACGACCGCGCCCACCACCACTCCGCCGACGACGCCGGCGACGCCGACGAAGACCACTCCGCCGCCCACGACCCCGAAGACGACGCCGCCGACGACCCCGCCGACGACGCCGCCGACCACCGAGCCGACGCCGTCGGACACGGCGCAGTCGGGCGGCGCGAACTAGCCCTAGGGCCGTTCCTCACCCCGCGAACGCCTCGCGCACCGCCGCGTACTCCTCGGTCCACCACACGGCCAGTGCGGAGGCGGCCGGGAACTGGTGGTCGGCGCGGCGGTCGGCGCGCCCGTAGTGCCAGTGGAGCATCCAGAAGTCGTTGAGCCGCTCCCACCACACGCGGTGCACGGCGGCCGCGACCTCCTCGGAGGTGGCGTCGGCGGCCCGCCGGTAGGCCCGCGCGTAGGCGCGCACCTTGCGCAGGTCGAGGCGGCCGTCCACGGGGTGGAGGAAGAAGATCGCCGCGGCCCTGACGGCCTCCTCGGCGCGGGGCTTCACCCCGAGCCGGTCCCAGTCGACGATGGCGGCGGGTTCGTCGCCGCGGTAGAGCAGGTTCAGCGGATGGAAGTCGCCGTGCACCCAGCCGCTGACCGGGCCGTGCGCGGCCGGTGGGCGCCGGTGGGCGTGGTGCCGCAGCAGGATCCTGCGTTCCAGCAGGCGCTGCTCGGCGAGGGAGTCGAAGGCCGCGTCGGCGGCGTCGGCGGCGCGGTGGGTCCGCACCAGGCCCAGTAATCGTGCGATGTCGGCGTGTGTGCGGCCGGGGTCGGCGCTGGGGTGCAGGCGGGGCGGGGCGGGCGGCTGGACGCTGGCCAGGGCGGTGTGCACCCGGCCCAGCAGGGTGCCGAGCCGCCGCGACTGGGCCTCGGTGAGCTCGGTGCCCTCGCGGTGCCGGCCCTCGACCCAGGGGAACAGCGCGTAGCCGGTGCCGCCGACGACGCTGACCGTCGCGCCGCGGTCGTCGGGCAGCGGGGCCGCGGCGGGCAGGCCCAGGCGGGCCAGGAGCCGGGTGGCGCGGTGCTGGCGGCCGATGACGACCGGGTTCGCGGTGTCGGTGGAGACGTACTGCTTGACGAAGAACCGGCCGTTGGTGGTGGTCAGCCGCCAGCCGCGGTTCAGCAGGCCGCGGGGGACGGGCTCGCAGGTCATCAGGTCGCCTGAGTCCGTGTAGCGGCGCAGCAGAGCGCTGAGCGCCGCAGGCTTCGTCGCCGTGCTGCCCGTCACGGGGCTCAGCGTAGATCACGAAAGGACCCCTTTTGGGTGGGGTGGCGCGCCACCGGGGCGCACAGCGCACTCCGCACCCCTGACGCCACCCCGCGCCACCCCTCGTGCGCCGGTTCGCACCCCCGGCGCCACCTCACGCCACCCCCCTGGAGTCGCTCGGGCATCGCCCTGGAAATCCCCCGCGAATCCCGCGGGAATCCCCAGGGATCCTCGCGGACCCTCACCTCGGCGTCACCCCAGCGCGTGATGCCGCTCGGTCGCCAGCTTCGCCAGGATGGACGTCACGCCCTTGCGGACGCGGCGCTCCTTCTGGCCGAGGCGTTCGCCTATCTGCCGGTTGGTCAGGCCCTCGCCGATCAGGTCCAGGATCTGCCGCTCGTCGCTCGTCAGTTCCTTCACGCCCACGTCCTCGACCTGCACCGACTCCGACCGGGTGCCGCCGCCGCGGAGCCGTTCCATGACCTTCGCGGTGTCGGCCGGGTCCAGCAGCGTGTGGCCCGCGGCCACCTCGCGGACCGCCTGGATCAGGTCCTGGCCGCGGATCACCTTCGGCACGAAGCCGGCCGCGCCGGCCATCACCGCGTCGAAGAGCGCCTCGTCGTCGGCGTAGGAGGTGAGCATCAGGCAGGCCACGCCGGGGGCGTGGGAGCGGACCTCACGGCAGATCTCGACGTTGGCGCCCTCGGGCAGCCGCACGTCGAGCACGGCGACGTCGGGGTGAGTGGCGGGGATGCGGTCGGGGGCCTCCGCGGCGTTCGCCGCCTCGCCGACGATGTCCATGCCGTCGGCCGCCGACAGCAGGTCGTGCACGCTCCGCCGCACCACCTCGTGGTCGTCGAGGAGGAATACGCGGATATTTCCTTCTTCACTCACATGCCAAGCCTCGCACCATTGTGATCCCGCTGCCTCTTACGCAGTTCCGGTATCCGGGATACGGTGCGATTGTCCCGGTGGCCTGCGGGAACGCGAATCTACTAGGAAATCAAAGCAAAACCGCAGGTCGGACGGCTTCGCACAAGGGCGGACCTTATGGGTAACGTCTTGTCTTGCGGGCCATAAGCCGGGGCACTGTCGCGCCTGGCCCTGCCGTGCCGCACACACCCCGTGCGTCATGTCGGACCAGGTGAGAGCCTTCCCCACCCCATCGGTGGGGAGACCCCAGCTGGCCGCCGGCGGATCCCGGGGGCCGGACAGACGGAGGAGCGAACGTGAGCGTGAAAAGCACTGCCGCGCGGAGGACGACCCGCGGCGGCGCGAAGCGCCGTGGGGGCGAGCCCGGGCTCGTACAGCTGCTGACCCCCGAGGGCGAGCGCGTCGAGCACCCGGAGTACTCCATCGACCTGACAGCCGAAGAGCTGCGCGGCCTGTACCGGGACATGGTGCTGACCCGCCGCTTCGACGGCGAGGCGATCACCCTCCAGCGGCAGGGCGAGCTGGGCCTGTGGGCCTCGCTGCTGGGCCAGGAGGCGGCGCAGATCGGCTCGGGACGAGCCACCCGCCCGGAGGACTACGTCTTCCCCACCTACCGTGAGCACGGTGTGGCGTGGACGCGGGACGTGGACCCGCTGAACCTGCTCGGCATGTTCCGCGGCGTGAACAACGGCGGCTGGGACCCGAACGAGAACCACTTCCACCTGTACACGATCGTGATCGGCTCGCAGACGCTGCACGCGACCGGGTACGCGATGGGTGTGGCCAAGGACGGCGCGGACTCCGCGGTGATCGCGTACTTCGGCGACGGCGCCTCCAGCCAGGGCGACGTGGCCGAGGCGTTCACCTTCGCCGCCGTCTACAACGCGCCGGTGGTGTTCTTCTGCCAGAACAACCAGTGGGCGATCTCCGAGCCGACCGAGAAGCAGTCGCGGGTGCCGATCTACCAGCGCGCCGCGGGCTTCGGCTTCCCGGGTGTGCGGGTCGACGGCAACGACGTGCTGGCGGTGCTGGCGGTGACCCGGGCGGCGCTGGAGCACGCCCGCAGCGGTCAGGGCCCGATGCTGGTCGAGGCGTTCACCTACCGGATGGGCGCGCACACCACCACGGACGATCCGACGCGCTACCGCGCCGACGAGGAGCGCGAGGAGTGGGCGTCGAAGGACCCCATCCAGCGGCTGCGGACCTACCTGGAGAAGGAGGGCCTGGCCGACGAGGCGTTCTACGCCGAGGTCGAGGCCGAGAGCGACGCTTTGGCGAAGCGGGTGCGCGACGGGGTGCGGAACATGCCGAACCCCGAGCCCATGGCGATCTTCGAGAACGTCTACGCCGACGGGCACGCGCTCGTCGACGAGGAGCGCGCTCAGTTCGCCGCCTACCAGGCCTCCTTCGAGGATGCGGCCGCTCCCGGGAAGGGGCACTGACATGACCCAGATGCCATTGGCCAAGGCGCTCAACGAGTCGCTCCGCAAGGCCCTGGAGAACGACCCGAAGGTCGTCATCATGGGTGAGGACGTGGGCCGGCTCGGCGGCGTCTTCCGCATCACCGACGGTCTGCACAAGGACTTCGGCGAGGACCGGGTGATCGACACCCCGCTCGCGGAGTCCGGCATCGTCGGCACCGCGATCGGCCTGGCCCTGCGCGGCTACCGCCCGGTGGTGGAGATCCAGTTCGACGGCTTCGTCTTCCCCGCCTACGACCAGATCGTCACGCAGCTGGCGAAGATGCACGCCCGGTCGCTCGGCAAGGTCAAGCTGCCCGTCGTCGTCCGCATCCCCTACGGCGGCGGTATCGGCGCGGTGGAGCACCACAGCGAGTCGCCGGAGGCGCTGTTCGCGCACGTCGCCGGTCTGAAGATCGTCTCGCCGTCGAACGCCAACGACGCGTACTGGATGCTGCAGCAGGCCATCGAGTGCGACGACCCGGTGATCGTCTTCGAGCCCAAGCGCCGGTACTGGGACAAGGGCGAGGTCGACGTCTCGGCGGTGCCCGGGGACCTGCACAAGGCGGTCGTGGCCAAGCCCGGCACCGACCTGACGCTGGCCGCCTACGGCCCGATGGTCAAGGTGTGCCTGGAGGCTGCCGCGGCCGCCGCGAACGAGGGCCGCAGCCTGGAGGTCCTGGACCTGCGCTCGATGTCGCCGATCGACTTCGACACCATCCAGGCGTCGGCGGAGCGGACCGGCCGGCTCGTGGTGGTCCACGAGGCGCCGGTGTTCTACGGGGCCGGCGCCGAGATCGCCGCCCGGATCACCGAGCGGTCCTTCTACCACCTGGAGGCGCCGGTGCTGCGCGTGGGCGGGTTCCACGCGCCCTATCCGCCGGCCCGCCTGGAGGAGGAGTACCTGCCCGGCCTGGACCGGGTGCTGGACGCCGTCGACCGCGCGCTGGCGTTCTGAGGAGAGGGTTGTGACCGTCATGACCGCACAGGCGCAGCGCTTCCGCGAGTTCAAGATGCCGGATGTCGGCGAGGGCCTGACCGAGGCCGAGATCCTCAAGTGGTACGTGGCCGTGGGCGACACCGTCCACGACGGCCAGGTCATCTGCGAGGTGGAGACCGCCAAGGCAGCCGTCGAACTGCCCATCCCCTACGACGGGGTGGTCACCGAGATCCGTTTCGACGAGGGCACCACGGTGGACGTGGGCACGCCGATCATCGTGGTGGACGCGGGCGGTGACGACGCCCCGCAGGCGACGGCCGCCGAGACGCCCGAGCCGGCGGCGGCCCCGGCCGCCCCCGCCGCTCCCGCCGGCGGCGAGCCGCCGGCTGGTGAGGCGCCCAAGCGGGAGGCCGTGCTGGTCGGGTACGGCGTCGCGCCGTCCTCGACCACCCGCCGCCCGCGCAAGCAGGCCGCACCCGCCGCGCAGGCCCCGGCCGCTCAGGCCCCGGCCCCGGCCGTACCCGCGGCCGTCCCCGCACCCGCGGCGCCCACCGGGCTCAACGGGCACGGCGCCCCGGCGGGCGGCGACCGGCCGCTGGCCAAGCCGCCGGTCCGCAAGCTGGCCAAGGACCTCGGCATCGACCTGACGACCGTGGTGCCCACCGGGCCGAACGGCGTGGTGACCCGCGAGGACGTGCGGGCCGCCGCCGAGCCGCAGGCGCCGGCCCCGGCCGCCGCCGAGCCGGTGGTGTCCGCGGCCCCCGAGGCGGGTACGGCGTGGTCGCCGGCCGGCCGCGAGGTCCGCACCCCGATCAAGGGCGTCCGCAAGGCCACCGCCCAGGCGATGGTCGCCAGCGCCTTCACCGCGCCGCACGTCACGGAGTTCGTGACGTTCGACATCACGCGGTCGATGAAGCTGGTGCAGGAGCTGAAGGCCGACCCGGCGTTCGCCGGGCTCAAGGTCAGCCCGCTGCTGCTGGTCGCCAAGGCCCTGCTGGTGGCGATCCGCCGCAACCCCCAGGTCAACTCGGCCTGGGACGACGCCGCCCAGGAGATCGTGCAGAAGTCCTACGTGAACCTGGGGATCGCCGCGGCCACCCCCCGCGGCCTGATCGTCCCCAACATCAAGGACGCGCAGGACAGGACGCTGCCCGAACTGGCCGCCGCGCTCGGCGACCTGGTCACCACGGCTCGGGAGGGCAAGACCTCGCCGGCCGCGATGCAGGGCGGCACCGTCACCATCACCAACGTCGGCGTCTTCGGCGTCGACACCGGTACGCCCATCCTCAACCCCGGGGAGTCCGCGATCCTCGCCTTCGGCGCGGTCAAGCTCCAGCCGTGGGTGCACAAGGGCAAGGTGAAGCCGCGGCAGGTCACCACGCTCGCGCTGTCCTTCGACCACCGGCTGGTGGACGGCGAGCTGGGCTCGAAGGTGCTCGCGGACATCGCGGCGGTCCTGGAGCAGCCGAAGCGCCTGCTGACCTGGGCGTGACGCCCCCGATCCGGGGCTGACGCCCCTCCCGCGCCGGACGGGTTCCGGCGCGGGAGGGGCGGCACGGAACGACGGAGGGGCCGGGCGTACAAACGTCCGGCCCCTCCACCGTGCGTGGCAACGCCGGTTGTGCGGCGATTTGTGCTGCCATCGGCCGTATGGCCGTCTCAGTCTCCGTCGTCCTGCTGCTGCTCCTGCTGGCAGCGATGCTGATGCGCAACCGTGCCCTCAAGCCCAGCCACGCCGTGGTCTGTGTGCTGCTGGGCTTCTGCCTGGCCTCCACGAGCCTGGCGCCCACCATTCAGTCCACGCTCACCTCGACCGCGAACCTGGTGGGCACCATGCACCCGTGACGTGGCGCGCTCAGCCGATCGCGTAGGCCCGGTAGACCGTGGTCTCCGCGGTGTTGCCGTGCGGGTCGGTGACGGTCGAGCGCAGCGAGACCGCGCCCGACGCCGGGTTGGTGACGCGCGCGGCCCACGTGCCGCCGCTGTGCGTCACCGGTGCCGCGTGCCAGGTCTTCCCGCCGTCGTAGGACGCCCACACCTTGACCGACGAGACGGAGTCCGCCGGCGTGGAGGCGTTCGGGTTGGCCGGCCGGGACAGCCACAGCGCCACGTTCGTGGTGCTCCTGGGCGCCGCCGCGCTGTGCATGTTCAGGCCGCTCGGCACGAACTGCGTCAGGAACCCGGGCACCAGCGAGGTGACCTTCGGGTTCGCGTAGAAGTGGAACCGCAGGGTCGACGCGGTGGAGAGCATGTACGCGGGGCGTGCGGCCGTCGGGTAGGTGCGGCTCGCGTCGACGTACAGGGTGTACCAGCCGGTGGACGTCATGCGGCCGGTGAAGCTGGAGTTGTCCGTGCCGTAGTCGGACTGGGTGCTCCGGGCGATCGTCCTGCTGCCGAAGCTCAGCGTGGTGGTGGCCCTGACCGTGGCGTCCGTGCCGCTGCTCGTGGGGTCCTGGAACATCTCACCGGTCCAGAAGTTGGCACGGCCGTTCTGCACGTACGGCATGGTGTGTGCCGGACCGAACGTGGAGCGGAAGAAGATGGGCGAGTAGGACCGGCCGGGAGCGGCGGACAGGTTCTGGGTGAGCGAACCGAGGTTGCCGCCGCCGGAGGCGCTGTCGTCCGCGCCCAGGGACCAGTTGCCCGCGGTCAGGTGGAGCCGGGCCGTGAAGGGCCCTCCGCTCGCGACCTCCTGGAAGAGCATGTTCAGCGGCTCCGGACCCTGCGGCTGAATCGTGAGGTCCTGGCTGGTGCCCCAGTTGCTGCCGCGGCGCACCTCCGCGGTCACCGTCGTCGTGTTGGCCCGGCTGAAGGTCCCGCCGAAGGACGTGGGCATGCCGTTGCCGGTGTAGTAGCCGCGGGCCGCGTACACGTCCTGGCCGAAGCCCTTGTTCCACACGGACATGTACCCCATGTGGAGCTGCTTGGAGGCGTTGGGGATGGCGTAGATGTGTCCCGGGCTGTTGTAGGCGCCCACGGCGCCGACGCAGATGTCGGGCACGTAGGCGCAGACCGAGGTCTGGATCTCCTGGTCGTATCCCGTGCCCGGGCTCGAGCTGAGCTTGACGCTGACCGGGCGGCCCTTGCGGGCGTCGATGGTCGTGGTGACCGTCTTGGACGCGGACACCGTGACGATCTGGCCGCCGATGGTGTCCGTCTGGTCCTTCTGGTTCCAGACGTCGGCGATGACGGCGTAACGCCCGGCCGGCAGGGTGAGCGTCTTGCCGCTGGTGCTGTACTGCTCACCGGCCGTCGAGAGGTTCACGACCGAGATCGGGCCGTTGAGCTGCGCCCCCGCCCTGGTGAGGGTGTAGACCTTCAGCCCCCCGCCGGCGGCCTGCGCGGGTGTGGCGGCCAGGGTGACCGCCACGGGAACGGCCAGTGCCGCCGCCCCCAGCAGTGCTGTGATGCGCTGTCTGCGCCGCATGAGTTCTCCCCGGACTTCGTGCGAACGTGCGTGATACACGAGGTGAAAAACGGCTGATCCTAACAGTGGGCGACCACGGTCCTGCACCGGGTTTCCGTCGCCACGGGAACGGGAGGAATCGGCTGATTTGCGGGGGTCTGGGGCCGGTGCTGGAATGAATGGGCAGAGCTGCCGTCGGCGCGCGGGTCCTGCCCTGGGGTCTGGACCTTGCGGACGCAGCAACCTCCGCCGGCGCCCCCGCTTACCGGCCCGCCCGCGGTGGTGAGGGTGCCGATCGATGGAGGTTGGGCTGTGAGCACCGAGTTCGAAGAGATGGGTCCCATCGACTACGTCATCGTCGAGTTCCCGGGCAGCAAGATGACCGGCGAGGGCCTGCCGCTGCTGGTCGACCTCGTCGACCGCGGCATCATCCGCATCCTCGACCTGCTGTTCGTCACCAAGGACCTGGACGGCACCCTCACCGCGCTGGCGCTCAGCGACGCGACGGGCGAGGACGTCCCGGAGCTGGCGGTCTTCCAGGGCGCCGCGTCCGGGCTGCTGGGCGAGGACGATCTGGCGGAGGCCGCGTCCGTGATCGAGCCGGGGAACTCCGCGGGCGTGCTGATCTACGAGAACGCCTGGGCCGCGCCGTTCGCCGCGGCGCTGCGGCGTGGCGGGGCGCAGATGGTCGCGAGCGGGCGCATCCCCCTCCAGGACCTGATGGAGGCGCTGGAGCCGGCATCGGCGGGCGGAGCGTAGGCGTAGCGGGGCGCGTGGCGGCTTTTCACGCCGTCCCGCGTCGCCCGTGATGTGTCACGCGCCGCACGGGGTGCAGGAAGCCGGGTCGGCGGAGGGCGCCGAGACGGCCGCGAAGGCCGAGAAGGAGAGGTTCAGCCATGCCGGGTCTACTCAGGGGAGTCGCGCGGACGGCCGTGGTGGCCGGGACCGCGACCGCCGTGTCCAATCGTGTCTCCCGGCGGCAGGCGGGCCGCTGGGCCGCTCAGGAGGGCTATCCGCCGCCCGAGCAGCAGTACGTCGCCCCCGCGGCGCCGATCGCGCCGGCCCCCGCGGCCGACGCGACGCAGGAGGACGACATGACGCGCAAGGTCGAGCAGCTCAAGCAGCTCGGTGACCTCAGGGCGGGGGGCGTGCTGACGGACGCCGAGTTCGAGGAGCAGAAGCGGCGCGTTCTCGGCGACTGACCCTCCGGCCGCCGTAACGGGCTGTCCCGGCCGGTTCTCCGCGAGTAGATTTCCCGCTGCACCGGCGGGCGCCGGTCCGTGGGGGAGGAGACGGCGTGGCGGGGGACAGCGTGGTGGGGAGCGACAAGGGCGTGCCCGTGTCGGGTCCGCTCGAGGTGAGGGTGGCGCCGCTGCGCCGCACGATGGGACGCGTCCTGCTGATCGTCGTGCCGTCGATGCTGTGGATGCTGCGGCCGCAGGACTCCCTGTTCATGGTGGGCAGCGTGGTGTTCTTCGGCGTGCTGTACGCGCTGCTCATCCTCGTGTCGATCGGGACGTTCCTGACGCTCCGGGCCAAGGGCTGCGTCATCCGCCTCGACGACTCCGGGGTCACTCTGCACGGTGAACGCACCGTCGCCTGGTCGGAGTTGGCGTCGGTGCGGCGGCTGAAGAAGTACCCGGACGCGCTGGCCTTCGTGCCCAGGTCGCAGGTGCCGGAGCTGCCGCCGGCGCCCTCGGGCCTGCTGAGCCGGCGGCCGGACAGGCGCCGGGAGCGGCTGACCCGGCGGTACGGCACCCCGCTGGTGGTGTTCACCCGCTTCTACTCGGCGAGCGCCGACGAGGTCGCGGCCGCGGTGGAGCGGTTCGGCGGCGGAGTACCGGTGATCCGCGAAGAGGTCTGAGGCTGCTGCGGTCCCGGGGCGGGCTGAGGCGGGCTGAGGCGGTCCGGGGTTGGCTGAGGTGGCTGAGGGCGGCCCCGGCGGCCTTCCGCCGCCTCAGGCGGACTGGGCCTGGAGGCGGCCGGAGCGGACGGCGTCGACCAGCGCCCGGTGGTCCTTCTCGTTCTGGTCCGCGTACAGCTCGGCGAACTCGGCCAGCGCGCGGTCGAAGACCTCTCCGCCGCCGAGGTAGGCGGCGATGGCGATCCGGTCGCCGGACCGGGCGTGCGCGCGGGCCAGCGTGGCCCCGCACAGCTCGCCGAACGCCCGCAGGCCTTCGGGCACCATGATCTCGGGCTGGGCGATGCCCTTCCAGTCGCGCAGCTGCCGCACGTAGAAGTCCCGGCGGCGGCCGTCCATGCCGTCGACGCGCTCCCAGCCGAGGAAGATGTCGCTGGTCGCCTGCATCAGCCGCTGCCCGCTCACCACCCGCTCGCCCTCCGTGCGGTGCGTGCCGGCGCCGCAGTACGGTTCGAGGACGGACGGGCCGGCCTCCTTGGCCTGCAGGATCAGCGGGTCCTCGCCGTCCTTGCCGAGCAGCAGCACGATCCAGCAGCGCGTGCCGACGCTGCCCACGCCGACGACCTTGCGGGCCATCCCCGCCACCCGGTACTGCTGCAGCAGGAACCGCCGGTCGGACTGCAGGGTGCGGCCGTAGCGGCGCAGAAGCCGCTCCAGCTGCTGCTCCAGCGCGGTGCGTTCGGCCTTCGGCAGCAGATCGCGCACGGGCACGATCAGCGGCGGGTCGGAGGCCAGCCGGCGCTCGCCGTCGACGACCTCGGTGAGCTTCTCGAACGCCTGCAGGTTGTCGCGGCTGCGGGCCTTGGCCGTGGCCCGCTCCCAGCGTTTGCGGCCGCGGGCGCCGACCTTCGGGATGATCCGCTCCCGGACCCAGTCCTCGTCGAACCGGGCGTACCAGACGTCCAGGTTGCCCATGCCGGCGAAGGAGCGCATGTGCTCGCGGTAGGAACGCACCGCGGCGCGCACGATGCGGCCGCGCTCCCTGGCGTCCCAGCCGTTGGCCCGGGAGGCGATGACCAGGCTCGCCGAGAGCCGTTTGACGTCCCACTCCCAGGGGCCGGGCAGGGTCTCGTCGAAGTCGTTGATGTCGAACATCAGATGACGCTCGGGCGAGGCGAGGAGCCGGAAGTTCAGCAGGTGGGCGTCGCCGCACAGTTGTGCGCGCAGGCCCGACCGCGGGGTGCGGTCCAGATCCATGGCCATGACGCCGGCCGCGCCGCGGTAGAAGCGGAACGGCGACTCGGTCATGCGGCCGTAGCGGATGGGGACGAGCTCGGGGACGCGGGCGGCCGACTGCGCCTCCACGACGTCGACCAGGTCCGGCCGGTCGGGGGCGGGGGTGAACTCGGCGTGGCTGGAGCGGGGTGCGGTGGCGCGGGCCTGGCGGCCGAGCGCGGCGCGCTCCTCGGGGGTCGCGGCGACGGGCCGGCCTGCGGGTTTCGTGCTGCGGGTACGGGGGGCCATGGTTCGGCTGCTGCGCGGCCGGCGGTCAGCCGGCCGGCTCCCTGTCGTGGCCGGGGCCGCCGGTGCAGAGCGCCCAGATGACGAAGGCGTTGATGGCGATCACCGTGAGGGCCCAGAACGGGTAGTACGGGATCCACAGGAAGTTGGCGACCATCAGCAGGCCCGCCAGGGCGACGGCGACGGCGCGTGCCCACAGCGCCCCGGTGAACAGGGCGGCGCCCGCGAGCGCCACGAGGACGCCGAGGGTCAGGTGGATCCAGCCCCAGCTGGTGAGGTTGAACGTGTAGACGTAGTGGCGCGAGGTGACGAGGATGTCGTCCCTGGCGATCGCGGTGATGCCCTCCAGGACCGCCATCGCCCCGCCGAAGATCATCATGACCCCGGCGAACACGGTCCAGCCCCGGCGCCAGCCCCCCGCGCCTCCGCTCCGGTAAAGATCGTCCCGACGGATGTCCGCAGTAGTCATGCCGGGCTCCTCTCCTCCTGCTCCTCCAGACTGACACGCCCCCCACCACTCGGCGCGCTCACCGGAGTGGGGCCTGTCCGGATCGCGGACGGATGTATCGTGCAGGCATCTGTTGTATCTATGATGTGCGCATCATGGATGCCACAGCCGTCGCCGCCGCTCCGGCGGTCAAGTCGCCGCCCGCCGCCGAGCGGGTCTACCAGTACGTCAAGACCGGTGTGCTGGACCGCAGTTACGAGGGCGGAACGCTGCTCACCGAAGGGGACCTGGCCGAGGCCGTGGGGGTGTCCCGGACCCCGGTGCGCGAGGCGCTGCTGCGGCTGGAGGCCGAGGGCCTGCTCAAGCTGTACCCGAAGAAGGGCGCCCTGGTGCTGCCCGTGTCGGCGCAGGAGATCGCCGACGTGGTGGAGACCCGGCTGCTGGTCGAGCAGCACGCGGTGCGCAAGCTCGGCGGATCGGTCCCGGCCGGGCTGATCGAGCGGCTGGAGGAGTCGCTGGCCGAACAGCGCGTGCACGCCGAGACCGGCGACCTCGCCGCGTTCGCCGTCGCCGACCGCTGCTTCCACGCCGAGATCGTGCGCGCCGCCGGCAACCGCATCCTCGCCCAGCTCTACGACCAGTTGAGGGACCGTCAGCTCAGGATGGGGGTGGCCACGATGCACGCCGAGCCGAGCCGGGTGGCCAAGAACATCGCCGAGCACACCGAGATCCTGCGGGTGCTGCGCGACGGTGCGGTCGAGACCGCCGTCGAAGTGGTCGGACAGCACGTGTCCTGGGTCAACACCCTTGCCCGGGGCGAGTCGTGAGCGCCGGGTCCCCGGCCGCGAGGACACTTCCCGGCGATCCCCCCGGCGGCCGGCGCGCCGTCCTGGTCTGGGGCGTCGGCACCCTCGTCTACCTGGTCGCCGTCGTCCACCGCACCAGCCTCGGCGTCGCCGGCATCGACGCGGCCGCCCGCTTCCACATCGGGGCCTCCGCGCTGTCGACCTTCTCCATCCTCCAGGTGCTGGTGTACGCGGGGATGCAGATACCCGTCGGCCTGATGGTGGACCGGCTCGGCACCCGCCGGGTGCTGATGCTGGGCGCGGTGCTGTTCACCACCGGTCAGCTCGCGTTCGCGCTGTCGCACTCCTACGGGATGGCGCTGACCGCGCGGGCGATCCTCGGCTGCGGTGACGCGATGACGTTCGTGAGCGTGCTGCGGCTGGGCTCGCGCTGGTTCCCCGCACGCCGCGGTCCGCTGGTCGCGCAGGGCGCGGCGCTGTTCGGCGTGGCCGGCAACCTGGTGTCGACGGTGGCGCTGTCCCGGCTGCTGCACTCCGCCGGGTGGACGCCGACGTTCCTCGGTACCGCGCTGGGCGGCGCCCTGGTGCTGGTGCTGGTCGCGCTGTTCCTGCGGGACCACCCCGAGGGGTACGCGCCGCCGCCCGCCCAACACGCCGGCGCCGCCTACGTCCGCCGGCAGATCGCCGACTCCTGGCGTGAGCCCGGCACCCGGCTGGGCATGTGGACGCACTTCACCACGCAGTTCTCCGGCATGGTCTTCCTGCTGCTGTGGGGGCTGCCCTATCTGGTGGAGGACCAGGGGCTCTCGCGCGGCGCGGCGGGCGGGCTGCTGACCCTGGTGGTCGTCGCCAACATGGTCTTCGGGATGCTGTTCGGGCAGCTCATCGCCCGTCACCACGGGATGCGGATGCCGCTGACCCTCACGGTGATCGCCGCGACCGCGGCGGCCTGGGCGGTCGTGCTGTCCTGGCCCGGCGGGCAGGACCCGCTGTGGCTGCTGGTGGTGCTGTGCGTGGTGCTCGGCGCGTGCGGCCCCGGCTCGATGATCGGCTTCGACTTCGCCCGGCCGGCCAATCCGCCGGAACGTTTCGGTACGGCCTCCGGCATCGTCAACATCGGCGGCTTCACCGCGTCGATGATCACCCTGCTGGCCATCGGCGTGCTGCTGGACGCGACCGGGGACGACTACCGCGTCGCGTGGAGCAGCGTGTTCGTCCTGCAGGCCGTGGGCACCGTGCAGATCCTGCGGCTGCGGCGCGCCGCCGAGCGCCTGGAGCGCGAGCGGATCGCCGTCAGCCGGGTGGAGAGCGTGCACCGTACGGCGCCGGCGCCGGTCGCGGACTGACCCCTGAGGGGTGCCGGCGGGACGTCGACCGCCAGGCCCCCGGCGCCCACCGGCGCGGACGTCGGAAGGCTCGGGCGCTGGTCAAGCCGTCGAGAGGCCCGGGCGCCCACCGGCCCGGACGTCGGAAGGCCCGGGCGTCGTTCGCCCGGGCCTGACGGGGCCGGCCGGAACGCGCCGGGCCGGCGTCAGCGCGTGACGGCGATGTTCGCGAGGATCGCGTCCGCGAGGTCGGCGTCGCCCTCGATCTTCAGCGAGTCGGTGACCGCGGCGGGCTTGACCCGGCCGCACAGCAGCCGCAGGAACGTCTCCCAGTCCACGACGAACGTGACCGCCGGGCCCAGCGACACCGCCGAGTCGATGGAGCCGCGCCCCTCGGAGTTCACGCGGACCGTGCGCATGAACTCCAGCGGGCCGTGCACGTCGAAGACCACCGCGGAACCGGGCTTGGCGCCCGCGTCCTTGGCGACCAGCTTCGGCAGCGCGCGCAGCACGTAGTCGCGCGCCAGCACCGCGCCCGGCGACGCGAGGTTGCCCGGCGTGTTCAGCGCCCGGCGCAGGTCCTGCTCGTGCACCCAGACGTCGAACACCCGGCCCCACAGCTGCTCTTCGAGCGTGATCTCGCCGCCGCCGATGGCGCGCACCTGGGCGTCGGGCTGCCGGGACTCGTTCCGCAGCTGCCGCGAGCGGCGGATGATCGTGTACTCCAGCTCCGAGGTCATCTCGGGGGCGGTGTGGTGCCGCCGGGTGTCGACCGGCACCTCGGTGTACCGGGCCATCTCGCTGTCGATGTGGCGCAGGTCGCTGGGCAGGGTGTGGATGGGGCGCGGGTCGCCGAGCAGCTCGCACTCGAAGCCGATGATGTGGGAGACGACGTCCCGCACCGACCAGTACGGGCACTCGGTGGGCCGGTTCCATTCGCCCTCGGCCAGGGGTGAGACCAGGTCGTTGACGGACTCTATGGAGTGGGTCCAGGCGTCGATGTACGGCTGGAGCTTGCTGTGGACGGTCACGGGACCCCTCGACGGTCGGTGCGCGGTCGTGGTGGTTGGCGCCTAAGTTACGCTGCGCGCGGGCGCCCACGCAGTGCTTTCGAGTGACGATGGTAGGCCCGACTAGACCACCAACGTATGGGCGGTGACCCGGTGCGCGCAACGCTTCTCCAGATCGACGTCGACCCGGCCGAGCAGGTCGCCGACCGGCGGGAGCGCGTGGCCGCGCTCGTCGCCGCGCAGCGCGGTGCCGATCTTGTCGTCCTGCCCGAATTGTGGCCGGTCGGAGCCTTCGCGGCGGACGACTTCGCGGCGGAGGCCGAGCCCGTCGACGGCGGTCCGACGGCCGTCGCGATGGCGGCCGCGGCGCGTGCGGCGGGGGCGTGGCTGCACGCCGGCTCGATCGTCGAGCGGGACCCCGAGGGACCGCTCTACAACACCTCGCTGCTCTACTCGCCGGACGGTGAACTGCGCGCCGCCTACCGCAAGATCCACCGCTTCGGCTTCGACGAGGGCGAGGCCGCGCTGATGGCCGGCGGGCGGGAGATCGTCGCCGCACGGCTGCCGCAGACCGTGCTGGGGCTGGCGACCTGCTACGACCTGCGCTTCCCCGAGCAGTTCCGGCTGCTGGTGGACGCCGGGGCCGAGGTGCTGGTGGTGCCGGCGGGCTGGCCGGCGCGGCGGCGGGCGCACTGGCGACTGCTGGCGCAGGCCCGGGCGGTGGAGTCGCAGGCGTACGTGGTGGCGTGCGGGACGGCGGGCACGCACGCGGGGGTCGAGCAGGCCGGGCACAGCATGGTCGTCGACCCGTGGGGTGAGGTGCTGGCCGAGGCCGGGCCGGGCGAGCAGGTGCTCACCGTGGACCTGGACCCCGCACGGGTGGCGGCCACCCGGGCGGACTTCCCCGTCCTGCGCGACCGCGTCCTCGGCATCCCGACCCCTCGCCCCTGAGCGGCGCTCCCGCAGCTGACGCCCACTCCGGGAGCTCGCGCGTCAGTCCGCACCCCTTTTTTGCTCGGCCTTCCTCCTCGCTCCCTCCGCGGGCGGCCTCGTTCCTCGGCCGCCCACTCCGGGAGCTCGCGCGTCAGTCCTCGTGCTCCTTGGCCACCAGCCGGTCCACGCACACCGCGATGGCGATCAGCATCGAGGCGTCCGCGTCCTCGCGTTCGACGTCGATGGCGTAGGCGTCGCGCAGGCTGAACCACTTCCGGGAGATACGGGCGAGCCGCTCCCCCTCGTACTCGATGTCGAACTCCTTGTCGATGAGGTCGCCGCGGATCTCCAGCTCCTCACCCGACGCCAGTTCCGCGCGATAGACCTCGTGCAGGAACGCCAGCCGCTTCTTGCGCACGGTCACCAGCACGTGGCCGTCCCGCTCGACGGTCATCGCGTCCCGCAGGCTCAGCAGCTTCTTGTGCACCACGGCGACCACCGCGCCGGACGGATCCTGCAGCTCCAGGGTCTCGCGGACCCGCAGCACCTTGCCGTCGACATAGAACGCCCGGTTCCCCGACTCGTCCTCGATCCAGAAGTCGTCGCCGATCGAGAACATCTTCTCCCGCACCAGATATTTCATGCCGCCATTCCTACCCGTTCCGCCGTCCGGTCAATCCGTGCCCCCACTCCGCGGGGTGGCAGAATATCCGCCGCGTCATTCTTGTGGCGCAATTCAGGACTCCGCTTAACCGGTTCCGCTCCCTCGCCGTTTCTTTTACGCGAACTGCGAACGCACGGCAATGAGTTGGGAAAGACATCGTGTTGCGCGGGTATAAGCGGGCGGCTGTGGCGGATGGTGCTGGACGAACCGTCACAGAAGCCTGGTAAGAGTGCATATCGCAGAAATACGCAGGAAGAGCCGCGAAAGTCATCCTGGGAGATTTCTGTGAGGAATGCTTGACCGCCTTTGAAATCTTCTGCTTTGCTGCCTCCGCAAGCGGCTCGGAAAAGCCGTTTTCTGAAGTCCCCTCAGCTCCCTTGGTCCGCACCACCGTTGAGATCCAACCGGTGCGGAAGACGGTGTACGGCTCGTCCTGTCCGTTTGTCAGAACCGTGTCCACGAAGGGATCTCCGGACCGCCCACCATGCGGCCGGGGATTGACGAGAGAGGCAACCCCCACCATGGGTCCCACCCCCACACGTCACGCGAGAACCGTGGCTCTCACCGGAGCCGCCTCGGTGGCGCTCGCGATAGCCGGCCTCACGGCCATGGCGGCACCGGCGCAGGCCGGCGTCGCGCCGGAGCCGGCCGCGTCGCACGCGACCGCGAACCCGTACAGCCCCTCCTACCAGCACGCCTACCGGCACGGCGCGCTGCCGACGCTGCAGCAGAACGCCAAGATGAAGTCGTGGGCGAAGTCCCACGCCACGGCTGCCGCGACCGGTCCGGAGACCCTGTCGTACGGCGGCGGCGTCGACGGCATCGGCGTACAGAGCGGCCACTCCAAGGTCTACCTGGTCTTCTACGGCACGCAGTGGGGCACGCAGGGCACGGACTCCAGCGGCGACGCCACGTTCACCGGCGACACCGACAGTGCCGCGCACGCCGCCCAGGAGATGTTCAAGGGCATCGGCACCAACAACGAGCTGTGGTCGGCCGACCTGACGCAGTGGTGCGACGGTCCCAACGTGAGCGCGGGCGCCACGAGTTGCCCGTCGAACGCCAACTTCGTCCCGTACCAGAGCGGCGGTGTGCTCTCGGGCGTCTGGTACGACAACTCGGCGGCGTCGCCGAGTGCGGCCAGCGGGCACCAGCTGGGCGCGGAGGCGGTCAAGGCGGCCAGTCACTTCGGGAACACCACGGCGGCGGCCAACCGTGACGCGTACTACGTGATCCTGTCGCCGCACGGCACCAATCCGGACAACTACCAGGGCCAGTACTGCGCCTGGCACGACTGGAACGGCGACACCACGCTCACCGGCGGCGCGGTCAGCTCCAGCGTCGGCGACGTGGCGTTCAGCAACCAGCCGTACAACATGGACTCGGGCGCCGGCTGCGGTGTGGGCTTCGTCAACTCCCCCGGCACCCTCGACGGCTGGACGATGACCCTCGGCCACGAGTGGCACGAGATGATGTCGGACCAGAACCCGGCGGGCGGCTGGACCAACCAGACGGGCAGCTCGTACAACGGCCAGGAGAACTCCGACGAGTGCGCCTGGCTCAGCCCCGGCACCTCCGGCGGCGCCGCCAACATCAACTTCGGCAGCCACGGCACCTACGCCGAGCAGGCGAGCTGGTCCAACGACACCAACTCCTGCGCGATCTCCCACCCGATCGTGGGCGGCGGGTCCCAGGGCAACACGGTCACGGTGACCAGCCCGGGCAACCAGTCGACGGTGGTCAACACCGCGGTGAGCCTGCAGATCCACGCGAGCGACTCGGCCTCGGGCCAGACGCTGACGTACTCGGCCACCGGCCTGCCGGCGGGCCTGTCGATCAACTCCTCGACCGGCCTGATCTCCGGCACGCCGACCGCCACCGGCACCTCCAGCGTGACGGTCACCGCCAAGGACACCACCAACGCCACCGGCAGCACCTCGTTCAGCTGGACGGTCGGCACGTCCGGGGGTGGCGGCTGCACCGCGAGCCAGCTCCTGGGCAACCCCGGGTTCGAGACCGGCAGCGCCGCGCCGTGGACGGCCTCCACCGGCGTCGTCGACAACAGCACCGGTGAGCCCGCGCACAGCGGCTCCTGGAAGGCGTGGATGGACGGCTACGGCACCACCCACACCGACACCCTGTCCCAGTCGGTGACCATCCCGGCCACCTGCACGTCGGCGAGCCTGAGCTTCTACCTGCACATCGACACCGCGGAGACCACGACCACCTCGGCGTACGACAAGCTCACCGTGGCCGCCGGCTCCACGACCCTGGCCACCTACTCCAACCTCAACCACAACACCGGCTACGCGCAGAAGACGGTGAACCTGTCCTCCTACATCGGCCAGACCGTCACGCTGAAGTTCACCGGCGCCGAGGACTCCAGCCTGCAGACCTCGTTCGTCATCGACGACACCGCGGTCAACGTCTCCTGACGACCGCCTGACCGCCTGACCGCCTGACCGGTCGATCGATCGACTGACCGACCGACCACAGAACGACCACTGCTTCACCAGCACAGGGTTCCGGCCGGTGCCCGCGACGGCACCGGCCGGTCCCACCCCCCCAGCGAGCGCACCGGGTGGTCGTCGACTGCCTGCCCGGTGCGCTCCACCACGTCCCCGCTGCTCGGAGGGGGTCCGGGGCGCGGGTGCGGGCCGGGCGGTGGCACTCTGGAGGGCATGAGCGCTCCTTCCACTCCCACCCGCCGGGCGCGGGTCCGGGCCCCCGAGCTGGTGGGCAAGGGCGGCTGGCTGAACACCGGCGGCAAGCAGATCACCCTCGCCGACCTGCGGGGATCCATCGTCATCCTGGACTTCTGGACGTTCTGCTGTGTGAACTGCCTGCACGTCCTGGACGAGCTGCGCGAGCTGGAGGAACGGCACAGCGACACCGTCGTGATCGTCGGTGTGCACTCCCCGAAGTTCGTGCACGAGGCCGAGCACCAGTCGGTGGCCGACGCGGTCGAGCGGTACGAGGTGCACCACCCCGTGCTGGACGACCCCGAGCTCGCCACCTGGCGGCAGTACGCGGTGCGCGCATGGCCGACGCTGGTGGTCATCGACCCCGAGGGCTACGTCGTCGCGCAGCACGCCGGCGAGGGCCACGCCCACGCCCTGGAGAAGCTCGTCACCCGCCTGGAGCAGGAGCACGCCGCGAAGGGCACGCTCCGCCGCGGCGACGGCCCCTATGTGCCGCCGGAGCCGGTCGCCACCGACCTGCGCTTCCCCGGCAAGGTGCTGGCGCTGCCCGGCTCGGGGCACTACCTGGTCTCGGACTCCACCCGGCACGCCCTGGTGGAGCTGGCCGCGGACGGCGAGACGGTGATCCGCCGCATCGGCAGCGGCGAGCGCGGACTGACCGACGGGGACGCGGAGACCGCGCGGTTCAGCGAGCCGCAGGGCCTGGCGCTGCTGCCGGACGGCACGGTCGTCGTCGCCGACACCGTCAACCACGCGCTGCGCCGGGTGGACCTGGAGAGCGGCCGGGTCACCACGGTCGCCGGGACCGGCCGCCAGTGGTGGCAGGGCTCCCCGACCTCGGGCGCGGCCCGCGAGGTGTCCCTGTCCTCGCCGTGGGACGTCGCCTGGTTCGAGGACCGGGTGTGGATCGCGATGGCCGGCGTCCACCAGCTGTGGACGTACGACCCGGAGCGCGAGCGGGTGGAGGTCGCGGCGGGCACCACCAACGAGGGCCTGGTCGACGGCCACGCCGGCGACGCCTGGTTCGCGCAGCCCTCCGGGCTCGCCACCGACGGCACGCGGCTGTGGATCGCCGACTCCGAGACGTCGGCGCTGCGCTGGGCCGAGCGGTCGGCCGACGCCGACGACGGCTATGTGATCCGCACGGCCGTGGGCACCGGTCTGTTCGACTTCGGGCACCGCGACGGCCCGGCCGGGCAGGCGCTGCTGCAGCACCCGCTGGGCGTCACCGCGCTGCCGGACGGCTCGGTCGCGGTCAGCGACACCTACAACAACGCGCTGCGCCGCTACGACCCCGCGAGCGGCGAGGTCTCGACGCTGGCGACGGACCTGCGCGAGCCGTCGGACGCGGTCGTGGTCGACGGCGACATCGTGGTCGTGGAGTCCGCGGGGCACCGGCTGACGCGGATGCACCTGCCGGAGGAGGCGGTGCGGGTCGAGGCGGTCGCGCACCGCACGCAGCGGGCGGCGACGGACGTCGCGCCGGGCGCGTTCCGGCTGGACGTGGTGTTCACCGCGCCCGCGGGCCAGAAGCTGGACGAGCGCTACGGCCCGTCGACGCGGCTGCTGGTCAGCGCGACGCCGCCGGAGCTGCTCAAGGAGGGCACCGGCAAGGGCACGGACCTCTTCCGTGACCTGGTGCTGGACCCGGCGGTGCCCGAAGGGGTCCTGCACGTGTCCGCGATGGCCGCGTCGTGCGACGACGACCCGGACAACGAGTACCCGGCCTGCCATGTGCACCAGCAGGACTGGGGTGTTCCGGTACGGCTGGTGGAGGGCGGGGACGCCCGGCTGGGCCTGGTGCTGGCGGGCATGGACGCGCCGCGGCAGTCCGGGGACTGACCGGGCCGGCTTCGGGCCGGGGCGGACCTGGGGGGAGGGCTGACCGGCGCCCGGGAAGGCGCCGGCCGGCCGGCGGTACCGGCGCTGCCGTGGCGTCGCCGGCCGGTCAGTAGCGCTGGTCCGGGTAGTACCGCTCCTCCACGACCGGCGGCACGTCGCCGTCCGGCGTGGGAGGGATCCGCCGCCGCTTGAAGATGCTAACGTACGCGGCGAGTCCGATGACGCCGACGGCCATCATGATCAGGCCGACGAGGTCCAGGTTCACGCCCTTCATGTGCCAGTTGGTGGCGAAGGTGATGATCGCGCCCACCGCGATCAGGATGATGCAGCCTCCGATACCCACAGTGCCCGCCTCCAGAGGTCGAGTTCCTCAGTGGTCCGGTGATTCGCCTGCCCCCGCCCGGGGGATGCATGCCGGGCGGGGCGTCGCCGGGCCGGGCCGGGAACTGCCGGTGTGTCACATGGGAGCGGTGCCGGGGGTGTCGGGGGCGGCCCGGGTTCAGCCCTGCAGGAAGGCGGACAGCGCGCTCGCCAGCAGGTGCGGGTCGTCCGCGCCGCACATCTCGCGCACGGAGTGCATGGACAGGATGGGCACGCCGATGTCGACGGTGCTGATGCCCAGCCGCGCCGAGGTGATCGGGCCGATGGTCGTGCCGCACGGCATCGCGTTGTTGGACACGAAGTGCTGGAACGGCACCCCCGCCCGGTCGCACGCGGCGGCGAAGACGCCGCGGCCGGTGCCGTCGGTGGCGTAGCGCTGGTTGACGTTGGTCTTGAGGATGGGGCCGCCGTTGGCGCGCGGGTGGTGCGTGGGGTCGTGGCGCTCCGCGTAGTTGGGATGCACCGCGTGGCCGACGTCGGAGGAGACGCAGACGGTGGCGGACAGGGCCCGCCGGGCGTCCTCGAAGGTGCCGCCGCGGGCGTGCACCGAGCGCTCCAGGACGTTGCCGAGCAGCGGTCCCTGCGCGCCGGTGTCGGACTCGCTGCCGTTCTCCTCGTGGTCGAAGGCGGCGAGGACCGGGATGTACGGCAGGGCGTCGCCGTCCGCCGCGACCGCGGTCAGGGCGGCCAGGCAGGCGTGCACCGACAGCAGGTTGTCCAGCCGCGGGGAGGCCAGCAGTTCACGGTCGCGGCCGAGGTAGGCGGGCGGCTGCACGTCGTGGGTCATCAGGTCCCAGCCGACGACGTCGCCCGCGTTCAGGTCGGCCTCCGCGGCCAGGAACTCCAGCAGGTCGCCGTCCTCGCTGTCGCCCAGGCCCCACAGCGGCTGCAGGTGCCGCTGCTTGTCGAGCTTGAGGCCGTCGTTGACGCCGCGGTCGAGGTGGATGGCGAGCTGGGCGACGCGCAGCAGCGGGCGGTCCACGTTCACCAGCCGGGTCGAGCCGTCGCGCAGCGTCAGCCGGCCGGCCAGGCCCAGGTCGCGGTCGAGCCAGCTGTTGAGCAGCGGGCCGCCGTAGATCTCCACGGCCACCTGGCGCCAGCCCGCCGAGCCCATGTCGGGGCGCGGCTTGACCCGCAGGTTCGGCGAGTCGGTGTGGGCCCCGATCACCCGGTACGGGGTCTCGGGCCGCGCGCTCTCCGGCACGTACCAGGCGATGATCGCGCCGCCGCGCAGCACGAACATGCCGCCGGACGTGCCGTCCCACCGGTCGGCCTCGTCCAGCCGGCGGAATCCGGCCTTCTCCAGCCGCGCGGCCGCGGTGGCCACCGCGTGGTACGGCGACGGGGCGGCCTGGACGAACGCTGCCAGGTCGTCGGTGTGGGTGCGGTCGAACAGGTGCGGCTGAGGGTTCATGGCCGCCAGCTTAGTTTCGGCCGACGGCGACGGGCCGCCGTCCCCGGAGCGGGGGCGGCGGCCCGGTGTGCGTGGTGGCGGGCAGGCGATGGCGCGGTGAGGCGGTGCCGGCCGCCACGCGGCCCGGAGGGGGCGCCAGAAGCTCTAGAAGGCGGCCTCGTCCAGGTCCATCACGTCGAGGCTGACGGCCTCGGCCAGTGTGCGCTGGATGCCGACGCCCGGCAGGATCTGGGTGGCGAAGAACTTCGCCGCCGCGACCTTGCCCGCGTAGAACGCGGCGTCCTTGCCGGTGGCGCCGGGCAGCTTCTCCGCGGCCACGGCCGCGCCCCGGATCAGCAGGTAGGCCACGACCACGTCACCCGAGGCGAGCAGCAGGCGGGTGGTGTTGAGACCCACCTTGTAGATCGAGCGGACGTCCTGCTCGGTGGCGGCCAGGTCGCCCAGCATGGTGCCGACGATCGCCTCCAGGTCCGCGGCGCCCTTGGCGAGCTGCTCGCGGGCGGCGGCCAGGTCCTCGCCGCCGGCGGCCTCGGCGAGGAACTTCTTGATCTCCTCGCTCAGCGCGGTCAGCGCCTGGCCCTGGTCGCGGACGATCTTCCGGAAGAAGTAGTCCTGGCCCTGGATCGCCGTGGTGCCCTCGTACAGGGTGTCGATCTTGGCGTCCCGGATGTACTGCTCGATCGGGTACTCCTGCAGGTAGCCGGAGCCGCCGAAGGTCTGCAGCGACTGGGCGAGCTGCTCGTAGGACTTCTCCGAGCCGTAGCCCTTGACGATCGGCAGCAGCAGGTCGTTGAGGCCGTTGAGCCGGGTGGTGTCCTCGCCGGCCGCCTCGGCGGCCTGGATCGCGTCCTGGATGGAGGCGGTGTAGAGCACCAGCGCCCGCATGCCCTCGGCGTACGCCTTCTGCGTCATCAGCGAGCGGCGCACGTCGGGGTGGTGGGTGATGGTGACCTTGGGCGCGGTCTTGTCCATGAACTGCGACAGGTCCGTGCCCTGCACGCGCTCCTTGGCGTACTCCAGCGCGTTGAGGTAGCCGGTGGACAGGGTGGCGATCGCCTTGGTGCCGACCATCATGCGGGCGAACTCGATGATCCGGAACATCTGCCGGATGCCGTCGTGCTTCTCGCCGATCAGCCAGCCCTTGGCGGGGTGCTTGTCGCCGAACGTCATCTCGCAGGTGTTGGACGCCTTCAGGCCCATCTTGTGCTCGACGTTGGTGGCGTAGACGCCGTTGCGGGCGCCCAGTTCACCGGTCTCGAAGTCGAACTCGTACTTGGGGACCATGAACAGCGACAGGCCCTTGGTGCCGGGGCCCGCGCCCTCGGGGCGGGCCAGCACGTAGTGGATGATGTTCTCGGCCATGTCGTGCTCGCCCGAGGTGATGAAGCGCTTGACGCCCTCGATGTGCCAGGTGCCGTCCTCCTGCTTCACCGCCTTGGTGCGGCCAGCGCCGACGTCCGAGCCGGCGTCCGGCTCGGTGAGCACCATGGTGGAGCCCCACTGCTTGTCGACGGCCAGCGCGGCGATCTTCTTCTGCTCCTCGGTGCCCTCGTCGAAGAGGATCCCGGCGAAGGCCGGGCCGGAGGAGTACATCCATATCGCGGGGTTGGCGCCCAGCACGAGCTCGGCGTAGGACCAGATCAGGGAGCGCGGCGCGGTGGTGCCGCCGATCTCCTCGGGCAGGCCCAGCCGCCAGTACTCGGCGTCCATGAACGCCTGGTAGCTCTTCTTGAAGGTGTCCGGCACCGGCGCGGTGTTGGTGTCCGGGTCGAAGACCGGCGGGTTCCGGTCGGCGTCGGCGAACGAGTCGGCGAGCTCGTTCTCGGCCAGGCGGGCCAGCTCACCGAGGATGTCCTTCGCGGTCTCCACGTCCATCTCCGCGAACGGACCCGTGCCGTAGAGCTGGTCGCGGCCGAGCACCTCGAAGAGGTTGAACTCGATGTCGCGGAGGTTCGACTTGTAGTGGCCCATGACGACGGCTCCGTATCGCTGCTGCTGTCACAACTGTCGGAAAGTGATCGTGACGTGAAGACGAGTGGCTGTACCGAAATGATGCTACCCGTGAGTAATAAGACGCAACCCCTTCGGCCCGGATGTGACCGGACCCTCGCCCGGCGGGCGATCCCGTGACGAAGACCGCCGCCCCTGCCCGGCCGGCCGGCGGGCTTCGTTACGCTAGGGGCCGTGTACGGCTACGAGCAGAGCGTGAACCCCGGGCCCGGCGGAGCGGCCCCGGGTCCCTCGTCCATGGCCGGATCGATGGGCGGGCCCATGGGCGGCGGATACCAGGACCCGGCACCCGCCTATCCCGAGCCGTCCCCGCCGTCGCTGGCCGACGCGGTGCGGGCCTTCACCACCGGGTCGACGTCCGCCGAGGACTTCCAGGCGGTCTTCGCCACGTCCAAGGTGTACTGCCCGCGCGGCGAGAACCCGGGCTTCCTGGCGCTGCACGACACCCAGCAGCCGGTCATCCCGATGTTCACCTCGCTCAAGGAGCTGCGCCGCTACGCCGGTAAGGAGTCCAAGTACTTCGTGATCACCGGCGCCGAGGTGCTGGACCTGCTGCCGACCGGCTACGGCTTCGTGCTCGACATCGACGGGCAGCACCGGATGGTCTTCGACGCCAAGGCCGTCGAGCAGATGGTCGACTTCACCATGCGCCGGATGTACGGCTGACCCGACCGTGGCCGACGGTCGGTGTGTCCTGCCGTCTCCGTGTCGTCTTCGTGCCGTTCCAGCAGCCCTCTCCGTCCCCTGATCGGGTGAGGGAATGACTACGCCTTGCGAGATGTTCAGAGTTCAACTAAATTGATTCCTGACACCGCCGCAAGGAGGCACCCCACATGCCCGCCGTGACCGTTGAGAACCCGCTGGCCCTGCCGCGGGTGACCGCAGACCCCGAGGCTGCTCCGCGCCCGGCGCTCGCCGTGTCCACCGCGCCCAGCGGTTTCGAAGGGGAGGGATTCCCCGTCCGTCGTGCCTTCGCGGGCATCGACTACCGGCACCTCGACCCGTTCATCATGATGGACCAGATGGGCGAGGTGGAGTACGCGCCCGGAGAGCCCAAGGGCACGCCCTGGCACCCGCACCGCGGCTTCGAGACCGTCACCTACATCATGGACGGCACCTTCATCCACCAGGACAGCCACGGTGGCGGCGGCACCATCACCAACGGCGACACCCAGTGGATGACTGCCGGGTCCGGGCTGCTGCACATCGAGACCCCGCCGGAGTCGCTCGTGATGAGCGGCGGGCTCTTCCACGGTCTGCAGCTGTGGGTGAACCTGCCGAAGTCCGACAAGATGATGCCGCCGAAGTACCAGGACATCCGCGCCGGCGGGCTGAAGCTGCTCACCTCGGCGGACGGCGGCTCGCTGATCCGGCTGATCGCCGGCGACCTCGGCGGTCACCAGGGCCCCGGCTCGACCCACACCCCGATCACGATGATCCACGTCTCGGTCAACCCCGGGGCGCAGGTCACCCTCCCCTGGCGGGCCGACTTCAACGCGCTGGCCTACGGTCTCGCCGGCCGCGGCTTCGCCGGCCCGCAGAACCGTCCGTTCCGGATGGGCCAGGCCGTGGTGTTCGGCAAGGGCGAGTCGCTGACCATCCGCGCGGACGAGTCGCAGGACTCCAACACGCCGAACTTCGAGGTGGTCCTGCTCGGCGGGCGTCCCATCCGCGAGCCGATGATGCAGTACGGCCCGTTCGTGATGAACTCCCACGCCGAACTGGCCCAGGCCTTCGACGACTTCAAGGCCGGCCGGCTCGGCACCGTCCCGGCGGACTCGCCCTACGGCCACTGACGGCCGTCGGCGCCACGTCACCGGCAGCCCTCAACCGACGCTTCCACAGCGCCGGTTGAGGGCTGCCGTCAGCTCTGCTCACGGTGAGCCCGGCCCCGGGGCGCCGGGCACAGGCAGAACGGGTGCCCGGCCGGGTCGGTGAGCACGCGCGAACCGCTCAGGTCCTCCTGGTCCGGGCAGAGGGTGGCCCCCAGGGCCAGGGCCCGGTCCTGCGCGGCGTCGAGGTCGTCGGCGCGCAGGTGCAGATGGGCCTGCATCGACGACGCCGGGTCGGGCCAGAGCGGCGGCCGGTGGCCGGGGGCGCGCTGGAACGACAGATGGAAGTCGGTGTCCGCGTCCGGGCCGAGGGAGTACCAGTCGGGCGAGGCGTGGACGACCGGCCAGCCGGTGAGCGCGCTGTAGAACGCGGCCAGCGCCGCCGGGTCACGGCACTCCAGCGCGAAGCCGCTCAGCCGGGTGAGCCCGGTGGGTTCCGGCGTCCCGCCGGCGGTCTCTCGTGCCACGACGGCAGCCTCTCACCTCGGGGACAGCAGGGTGCGCACTCCGGTGACGAACGGCTCGGGGTCGTGCAGCCCCATGACGCTGCGCTGCAGCAGATAGCCCTGGATCAGGCCGATCACCGCCTGCGCGCACGCGTCCGGGTCGGCGTCCGGGGGCAGTTCGCCGCGCTCCCGGTAGCGGCGCATCAGGTCGGCCACCAGGCCCAGCAGGGTCACGAAGCCGGCCTGGACGCGCTTGCGCAGCTCGGGGGCGCGCATGGACTCCGCCCAGATCTGCATCAGCACGTCCTGGGTCTCGCGGTCGACCATGGGCGTGATGCCCGCGCCGGCGACCCCGGCGAGCAGGTCGGGCAGCGGCGGCAGCGGCTCCTGCGCGAAAAACGCGGCCAGATCGTCGGCGGCCTGGTCCACGGCCTCCTCGGCGATGGCGTTGATCAGCTCGTCCTTGCCGGAGAAGTAGCGGTAGAAGGCGCCGGCGGACAGGTTCATCTCGCGCAGCAGGTCCTGCATGGACGTGGCGTGGAAGCCGTTGGCCGCGAAGCAGCGCCGCCCGGCCGCGAGGATCTGCCGGCGGCGGGCGTCACTGTGTTCCTGGGAGACACGGGGCACGGGCTCAAACTAAAGCGAACGTTCCTTCTTGACAACGTCCTCCGGTCGGAGCACGCTGAGGTGGACAGAAAAACGAATGTTCATTCTTTTAGGAGATCCTATGGCGAGGCCGACGACAGCGCGCACCGCCCTGCTGATCGTCGGGCTGCCGGTGCTCGCGGCCTTCCTGCTGTGGGCCTTCGCGTGGCCGGCCGCCCGGATCGCCCCGCACGACCTGCCGCTGGGGGTGGCCGGCCAGGACCAGGCGGTCAGCCAGGTGGAGCAGGGTCTCGCCGCCCACTCGGGCGCGGGCGCCTTCGCGTTCCACTGGTACGCCGACGCCGGGGCGGCCAGGACCGGGATCGAGCACCGGGAGGTCTACGGGGCGGTGGTGGCCGGTCCGCACGGCCTCCAGGTGCTCACCGCCTCGGCCGCCTCCCCCACGGTCGCCACCATGCTCCAGAAGGTGGCGGCGCAGGCGCCCGGCGGCCACGCCACGGTGACCGACGTCGTCGCCCTGCCGTCCGCCGACCCGCACGGCGCCGCCTTCTCGTCGTCCGTCCTGCCGATCGTGGTGGTGGGCCTGGCGCTGGGAGTCCTCGGCCGCCTCGCCATCCGGACCTTGGGGCACCGGCTGGTGACGATCCTGACCACCGCGGCCGCCGTGGGGGTCATCGCGGCGGCCGTCGGGAACAGCTGGCTGGGCGTGCTCCACGGCGGGTTCGCCGCGGACGGCGGGGTGGTCGCGCTGATGGTCCTGGCGGTCTCCGCGACCGTGTGCGGCATGGGGTCCGTGCTGGGCCACAAGGGCATGGGCCTGTCCGCGCTGGTGGTGATGATGCTCGGCAACGCCTGGTCCGGGGTGAGCTCCGCCCACGAACTGCTGCCCGGCGCCGTGGCCGCGCCCGGCGCGCTGCTGCCGCCCGGCGCGGGGGCGGACGCCCTGCGGGACACCGCGTTCTTCCACGGGCACGCGGCCGGCGGGCCGCTGGTGACCCTGGCCGTCTGGGCGGCGTGCGGGCTCGGGCTCGTGGTGCTCGGCGGCCACCTGGCCCGCCGCCGGCAGCCGGCGCACGCGGCCTCCGCCACGGGTGCGATGCCGATTCTGGTGCCGGACCCCGTCGAGGCCGCGCACCGGTAGAAGACCGTCCACCGGTCACGGCCCCCCACGGGGTGCGGCCGACCGCCGGTGGAGGACGGGTCGCAGGGTCACGCGGAGGACCCGACGGCCTGCGGGCCCCGCGGCAAGGGACGGCGGCGGGCCCGCACAACACGCGACGGGCCGTCGGCCGCGGGAAGTCCACGCGGCCGGACGGCCCGTCCGTGTCACGCCCTCCGGATCAGCCGGATCAGCCGGTGCAGCCGGCGACCGCGGGGGAGCAGTTGTCGGGGGTGTTGCCGACCACCCGCGACGAGCGCAGCGCCAGGGAGACGCCGGTGTTGGAGATCCCGCCGCCGTTCGCCGCGCTGTTGCCGCTGATGGTGGTCGCGGTCACGGTGGCCGTGCCGTGGCTGTCGCCGGGCACGCCGTTGGCCAGGCCGCCGCCGTCCCCGGTCGCGGTGTTGCGGTTGATGGCGCTCGCCTGGACGGTCAGCGTGCCGATGTTGGCGATGCCGCCGCCCGCGCGGCCCGCGCTGTTGCCGGTGACCTGGGAGGCCCACACCGTCAGAGTGCCGTCGTTGACCAGGCCGCCGCCGTTCACCGCGGCCGTGTTGTTCGTGACGGTGCTCGCCTGGACCAGCGCCGTGGAGCCGTGGAACACGCTGATGCCGCCGCCGAAGTTGGCCAGGTTGCCGCGGATCGTCGAGGCCAGGACCGTCAGCGAGCCGCTGCCGTCGACGACGATGGCGCCGCCTGCGCCCTGCTGGAACGAGGCGCCCGTGGCGTCGCCGCCGCTGAGGGTGGCCGCCCGCACGGTGAGGTCGCCGCCGTTGACGGTGAGCACGCGGGACGTCCCGGTCTGCTGGAGCGTGTCGCCGTTGCCGTTGAGGACGATCGTCGAGGTGATCGCGGGCAGCTCGCCGCTCAGCGTGTAGACGCAGTTGGGGGCCAGGTTCAGCATGTCGCTGCCGGGGGTCGAGTTCGCGGTGTCGATGGCGGCCGCCAGGGCCGCCTGCGAGCACCCCACGGGCAGGTTCGCGGCGGAGGCGGGGGTGGCCAGCGCGGCGGAGGCCAGCGTGACGGCGGCGGCTATCGAGATCCCGCCCAGGGACCGGACGAGGGACGTGCGCTTGAACATCTCACTCCTTGTGAAGTCGCGCCCGCCGGACGCGCCTGGCCGCGCGAGAGGGCCTGGCGGCGGCGGGGTGGTCGGGCAGGAGGTTCCCGCCCGGCCGTGGGAACTCGCAGTTCGGAGCGTGTTTTACGTCGGGTGGTCGTGAGTGGCACACCTGGTGGCCGAACCCGGGATGCCGCCCGGAGCGGGCTCTGGATGAGTGATCGGGAGTGCCGCCTGAGGGAATGTGACCGGGGGGAACGGGCCGAGGGGACGAGCGCCGGCCGCGAGCGGGGGGCACGCGGGAGGTCAGGCCTCGCCGGCCGGGTCCGGAGGCTCCGTCGGGTCCGCCGGATCGTCCGGGTCCGCCAGCGGCGGGCGGGCCTCCTGGAGCTCGAACCAGATGCACTTGCCCTCGCCGCGGGGGTCGACGCCCCAGGAGTCGGCGAGTTGCTCCATGAGCAGCAGGCCGCGGCCGGAGGAGGCCATCTCGCCGGGCGAGCGGCGGTGCGGCATGTCGTCGGAGCGGTCGCCGACCTCCACCCGCAGGTGGCGGGTGCCGGGCATGCCGGTGATTTGCGCGGTCAGTGTGGCGTCCTCGTCGGTGTGCACCAGCACGTTGGTCATCATCTCGGAGACCAGCAGCACCGCCGACTCCTGCTGGTCGGTGGAGCTCCAGTCGTGCAGCATCGCGCGGATGTCGTGGCGGGCCGAGCGGATCAGGGCCGGGTCGTTCTGCCGGACGGTCAGCACGGTGCGCCGCACCGGGACCGCGCACGTGGGCCCGTCGGGGTCACGGCGCAGCAGGACCAGCGCGATGTCGTCCTCGCGGCGGTCGGCCAGCGGCCCGGTGGTGTGGTGGGACTGCGGGCCGTGCACCGCCCCCACCAGGGCGTCGGCGAGCTGCTCCAGCTTGTCCGCCGGTCCGGCCTCCAGCACCTCGCTCAGCCGCTGCCAGCCGGTCTCCAGGTCGTGGCCGCCGGTCTCGATCAGGCCGTCGGTGCAGAGCAGCAGGACCTCGCCGGGTTCCAGCAGCAGCCGGGTCGTGGGGTAGTCGGTGTCCGGCGCGACGCCCAGGGGGAGCCCTCCGGCGGTGCGGCGCAGGATGGTGGTGCCGTCGGCCAGCCGGATCGCCGGCTCGGGATGTCCCGCGCGCGCGACGTCCAGGGTGCCGGTCGCGGGGTCGACCTCCAGGTAGAGGCAGGTGGCGAACCGGACCTCGTCCCAGGCCGCCTGGTCGCCGAGACCGGCCAGGAAGCGGGAGGTCCGGGAGAGCACCGCGTCCGGGCGGTGGCCCTCGGCGGCGTAGGCGCGCAGCGCGATCCGCAGCTGGCCCATGATCCCCGCGGCCCGCACGTCGTGGCCCTGGACGTCGCCGATGACGATCGCGGTCCGGCCGGACGGCAGGTCGATCACGTCGTACCAGTCGCCGCCGACCTGCAGGCCGCCGCCGGTCGGCACATAGCGGGCGCACACCGCCATGCCGTCGATCTCCGGCTCGCGCGCCGGCAGCATGGTGCGCTGCAGGCCGTCGGACAGGGCGCGCTCCGACTCCTGCACATGGGCGCGGGACAGCGCCTGGGCCAGCATCCTGGCCACGGTGGTGAGCACCGACCGCTCGTCGGGGGTGAAGTCGACGGGCTCGCGGAATGCCGCCATCCAGGCGCCGATCGTGGACCCGGCGACCACCAGCGGCAGGTAGGCCCAGGAGGTGCGGCCGTACGGCTTGACCAGCGGCCAGCTGTAGGGGAAGCGCTCGGCGTAGGCCTCGGGCGACCGCACGTACACCGCCTGGCCGGTGCGCACGACCACCGCGGCCGGGTAGTCGGCGGTGAGCGCGACGTTGAGCAGGCCGGTGTCCAGCACCTCCTGGCCGTGGTGGCCGATGAGCGCGAGCCGGTCGCCGTCCACGCCGAAGACGGCGTGGCCGTCGGGGGAGAAGCCGGGCATGGACAGGGTGGCGGCGACCCGCAGCACCTCGGCGGTGGAGTCGGCCTCGGCCAGTGCCCGGCCGGCGTCCAGCAGGAACGCCTCGCGGGACCGGCGCCAGTCCCCGGCGGGCCGCGCACCGCCGTGGGCGCGGTGGCGCACCTCGTGCACGGTGCCGCTGAGCAGCGGGCCCTGGGGGCGCAGCCGGGTGCGGACCGTGCGGTGCACGGTGCCGTCCTCGCCGACCACGCGCAGCAGCGTCTCGGCCACCGTGCCCTCGGCGGTGGCCAGCGAGACCGCGCCGGCCAGCGAGACGTAGTCGGCGGGATGCAGGCAGGCGCGCACCTCGGACGAACGGTGCGTGGCGGGCCCGCCGGAGAGCCCGAGGAGCCGGGCCGCGCGCCCGTCGACCGTGACCGTGCCGGTGGATTCGTCCCACTGCCAGAGGCCGTGGCCCACGGCGGCGAGGACGTCCTCGGTGCGCATTCGCCCAGTTTATGGGGATAGCGCAGAAATGAGCGAACCTATGCGGATGCGGGAGCGGGGTGCCCCGCCGGTAGGCTGTGCGGGTTCCCCCTCTATCGCGACGACCTGACGACTTGGACGAACGATGCACCGGTACCGGTCCCACACCTGCGGAGAGCTGCGCGCCACCGACGTCGACACCGACGTCCGCCTGTCCGGCTGGCTGCACAATCGCCGTGACCTGGGCGGCATCCTCTTCGTCGATCTGCGGGACCACTACGGGGTGACCCAGCTCGTGGTCCACCCCGGCTCGCCCGTGTACGACCAGCTCTCCGGGCAGTCCAAGGAGTCCGTGCTGCGGGTGGACGGCCGGGTGGTCGCCCGTTCCGCGGAGAACGTCAACCCGGAGCTGCCGACCGGCGAGATCGAGGTCGAGGTCTCCACGGTGGAGGTGCTCGGCGCCGCCGACCAGCTCCCGTTCCCGGTCTTCCCGGAGGACAACGCCAACGAGGAGATGCGGCTCACCAACCGCTTCCTGGACCTGCGCCGCCAGCGCATGCACCGCAACATCATGCTGCGCACCCAGGTGATCTCGTTCCTGCGCCGCGAGATGACCGCGCTCGGCTTCAACGAGATGGCCACCCCGATCCTGTCGGCGACCTCCCCCGAGGGCGCCCGCGACTTCCTGGTGCCCTCCCGGGTGCACGCCGGCAAGTTCTACGCGCTGCCGCAGGCACCGCAGCAGTTCAAGCAGCTGCTGATGATCTCCGGCTTCGACCGGTACTTCCAGATCGCGCCCTGCTTCCGCGACGAGGACTCCCGCGCCGACCGCTCGCCCGGCGAGTTCTACCAGCTCGACGTCGAGATGAGCTTCGTCGAGCAGGAGGACGTCTTCGGCGTCATCGAGAAGGTGATGACCGACCTGTTCACCGAGCTCGGCGGCGGCCGCACGGTCACCTCGCCGTTCCCGCGCATCCCGTTCCGCGAGTCGATGGTCAAGTACGGCAACGACAAGCCGGACCTGCGCACCTCGCTGGAACTGGTCGACGTCTCCTCGGTGTTCGCCGACTCGCAGTTCAAGGCGTTCGCCGGCAAGCACGTGCGCGCGCTGGCCGTCCACGACACCGCCGACCAGCCGCGGAAGTTCTTCGACTCGCTCGGCGAGTACGCGGTCTCGCTCGGCGCGCAGGGCCTGGCGTGGGTCCGGGTCGGCGACGGCAACGCGCTGACCGGTCCGATCGCGAAGTTCCTCACCGAGCAGGACGTGGCCGCGCTGCTGGGCGCCGTCGGCGCCAAGCCCGGCACCGCGATCTTCTTCGGCGCGGGCGAGTTCGACGAGGTCTCCAAGATCATGGGCCCGGTCCGGGTCGAGGCCGCCAAGCGGGCCGGCCAGTTCGACGAGGACGTCTTCCGGTTCTGCTGGATCGTGGACTTCCCGATGTTCGAGCGGAACGAGGACACCGGGCAGATCGAGTTCTCCCACAACCCGTTCTCGATGCCGCAGGGCGGCCTGGAGGCGCTGGAGAACCAGGACCCGCTGGACATCCTGGCCTGGCAGTACGACATCGTCTGCAACGGCATCGAGCTGTCCTCCGGTGCGATCAGGAACCACGAACCGGCCGTGATGTACAAGGCGTTCGAGATCGCCGGGTACGACCGGGCCACGGTCGAGGCCGAGTTCGGCGGCATGCTGCGCGCGTTCCACTTCGGCGCCCCGCCGCACGGTGGCATCGCCCCGGGCGTGGACCGCATGGTCATGCTGCTGGCCGACGAGCCCAACATCCGCGAGACCATCGCGTTCCCGCTCAACCAGAACGCGCAGGACCTGCTCATGGGCGCCCCCTCGGAGGTCACCGAGGCGCGTCTGCGCGAGCTGCACATCCAGCTCCGCAAGCAGCAGAAGTCCTGACCCCGGCACGCTGAAAGGGGGCACCTCCGGCGGAGGTGCCCCCTTTCGTGTTGCCGTGCGAAGAGATTTTCGGGGTAGTTCGGGAGAGAGGGCAACGCGGACGGGGGTCCAGACAGTTCAACGGGTGTGGAGAGGACGCACGGTGAGCGCACCCGGGTTCGAGGAGTTCGTGGCTGCCCGCGGCCCCAGGCTGCTGCGGGTCGCCTGGCTGCTCACGGGCGACGCCCACCTCGCGGAGGATCTGCTGCAGACCGTCCTGGCGCGGGTGTGGCCCACGTGGCACCGGATCGCGGACGAGAACCCGGAGGCGTACGTGCGCAAGGCCCTCGTGCACACGCACGCCTCGTGGTGGCGCCGCCGCTGGCGGGGCGAAGTCCCGCACGGCGACCTGCCGGACCGGGCGGCGACGGACGACCCGTTCGCCGAGGTCGACCTGGGCCAGGCCCTCGGCCAGGCGATCCGAGCCCTGCCGGTGCGTCAGCGCTCGGTCGTGGTGCTGCGCTACTTCGAGGACCTGAGCGTCACCGAGACCGCGGCGGTGCTGGGGTGTTCGGAGGGCACGGTCAAGAGCCAGGCGGCGAAGGCGCTGCGCACGCTGCGGGGCCGGCTGCCGGGTGGGACGGATCTCGTGGGGGCCGCGGGCGGTCCCGCGCCCGGCGTGCCGCGGCCGGCGGGTGCCGCGCATCCGGCGTCCGTCGCGCATGTCGCGCATGCCGCGCAGATCGCCGACGTCGTCGGCGCGGAGTGCGGTGAGGGCCGTGGCTGAGTCCGAGACCGAAGAGCGGGAACTGCGCGCCCTGCTGGAGCGCGCCGTGCCCCAACTGTCCGCGCCCGCCCAGCGCCTGGAGTGCGTCCGGACCCGCATCCGGCGGCGTCGGCGCCGCCGCGCGGCCGGCCTGTCCGGGGCGGCGGTGCTCGCCGTCGTCCTGGCGGGACTGCTGGTGCCCGGCACCGGCGGCTCGGCCGGTGTCCCGGCGCCGGGCGTCCGCAGCCCCGCGCTCGCGCTCCCGGCGTCCGCCGGCCCGTCCTCCGCCGGCCCGTCCTCCGCGTCGACGTCCTCGCCGGACGCGCCGTCCGGCGCCACATCCCCCCCGACGCCGACGAGCACCGAGGACGCCGCCCGCGACGACGGGGGCGTCCTGGAACGGCACTTCACCAAGCTCGGCGGCCTGCTCCTGCGGGTGCCGGGCAGTTGGTCGGTGCTCGCGCCCGGCGGCTCGACCTCCGTCTGGATCTCCTCCCAGGCGCTCGCCCTGCCGGCGGGCGGCTGCGACAAGGCCCTGGACGGCTTCTGCACGCCCCTGCAGCGGACCCTCGCACAGGGGGGTCTGCTCCTGCAGCTCAGCTTCGAGGACAGCCCGGCCATGGCCGCCAAGGCCCGGCTGCGCGGACAGCAGATCGGCGACGAGGACCTGTTCACGGCCTGCCGGTCGGTGGGCGGGACCGAGCAGTTGGGCACCCAGATCACCGACCCCTCCGGCTCGGCCGTCCTCGTCATCGCCACCGCGTGCCTGGCGCACCCTCGGCCTGCGCAGGAGGCGCAGGTCCGCGACGTCCTGACGACAGCAGACTTCACCTGAAAGGCAAGTCAACCGTGCACACCGCACCCCGCCGTGCCGTCACCGGCGCGGCCCTCGCCGCTGCCGCCCTGCTGCTCGCCGCGTGTTCCCCGTCCGCGGACGGCGCCAGACCCTCGCACGTCGACGACGTGGCACCGCTGGACTCCGTCAAGACCCAGGCGGGCCGCGCGGGACGGGACGCCCCCGTCCCGCAGCCCGCCGCGCTGCCCGGCGTGGGACCGCGGACGCTGGCGCAGATCCCGGGCGACGCCGACCAGGTCGTGCTCGTCACCGGCGCCGGCCGCGACGCCACCACGGACCGGGTCACCCTCTTCCGCCGCGACCCGGCGGCCGGCTGGGTCGCCGCCGGGCCGGCCTGGGCCGCCCACAACGCCGACCACGGCTGGACCGACGAGCACCACACCGGGGACCTGCGCAGCCCGATCGGGGTCTACAGCCTCACCGACGCGGGCGGGCGGCTGCCCGACCCGGGCACCCGGCTGACCTACGACCACGCGCCGATCGGCTTCACCCCGCAGGGCACCGGCGTGCACGGCCAGTCCCTCAAGGGCGCCTTCGACTACGTGATCGCCATCAACTACAACCGCAGGACCGGCACGTCGCCGCGCGACTGGACCCGGCCGATGGGTGAGTCGCGGGGCGGCGGCATCTGGCTGCACGTGGACCACGGCGGCCCGACCGAGGGCTGTGTGAGCCTGCCGGCCACGGCCATGCGCACGCTGCTGCGCACCCTGGACCCCGCGCGGCACCCCGTCGTGGTGATGGGCGACGCCGCGTCCCTGGCGCGCTGACGCCGCGGTCCGTCGGCCGGCCGGGCCGCCGCGCTCGGCGGCGGCCCCGGGCCGCTGGTGGCAGGTGACGTGTGCGGCTCAGGCGGCCTGGTCCGGGTCGCCGCCGAAGCGCTCGACGTAGGAGGCCAGGTCCTCGTCGGTGATCTTCGCGAAGAGCACCGGCGGGACGGTGAACGGCGTGCCGGCCGGCACCGACGCCAGCGCGCGGGCCTCCTCGGCGCCGACCCACGGGGCGTCGTCGGACGGCAGCGTGAAGGCGCCGCGCATGGCCTTCGCCGAGCCGGGGATGAACGGTTCGGAGATGATCGCGTACAGGTGGATCAGGTTCATCGCGGTGCGCAGGGTGAGCGCCGCGCCCTCGGGGTCGGTCTTGATCTCCATCCAGGGGGCCTTCTCCTCCAGGTAGGAGTTGCCCGCGCTCCACAGGGCGCGCAGCGCCTGCGCGCCCTTGCGGAACTGGAGGGTGTCCATGTGGGACTCGTACTCGGCCAGCAGCGCGGCGATCTGCTCGCCGAGCTTGGCCTCGGCCTCACCGGCCGCGGCGCCGGCCGGCACCTCGTCGCCGAAGCGCTTGCGGGAGAAGGACAGCACGCGGTTGACGAAGTTGCCGAGGGTGTCGGCGAGGTCCTTGTTCACCGAGGAGGCGAACAGCTCCCAGGTGAAGGACGTGTCGTCGGACTCGGGCGCGTTGGCCATCAGGAAGTAGCGCCAGTAGTCGGCGGGCAGCAGTTCCAGGGCGGCGTCGGTGAAGATGCCGCGGCGCTGGGAGGTGGAGAACTTCCCGCCGTAGTAGTTGAGCCAGTTGAACGCCTTGACGTAGTCGACGCGCTTCCACGGCTCGCGGGTGCCGAGCTGGGTGGCGGGGAACATCACGGTGTGGAAGGGGACGTTGTCCTTGGCCATGAACTGGGTGTAACGCACCGCGTTCTCACCGCTGTCCGCCTCGTACCACCAGGAGTTCCAGTCGCGGGTCTCGCCGTCGCCCGCCGCGTCCGCCCACTCCTTGGTGGAACCGATGTACTCGATGGGAGCGTCGAACCAGACGTAGAAGACCTTGCCCTCGGCGGCCAGTTCGGGCCAGGTGTCGGCGGGGACGGGGACGCCCCAATCGAGGTCGCGGGTGATGGCGCGGTCCTTGAGCCCCTCGGTGAGCCACTTGCGGGCGATCGACGAGGCCAGGGTCGGCCAGTCCGCGCTGTTGGCGTCGATCCACGCCTCGACCTCGCCCGCCAGCTTCGACTGCAGGAGGAACAGGTGCTTGGTCTCCCTGACTTCCAGTGCGGTGCTGCCGCTGATCGCCGAACGCGGTTCGATCAGGTCGGTCGGGTCGAGCACCCGGGTGCAGTTCTCGCACTGGTCCCCGCGCGCCTTGTCGTAGCCGCAGTGCGGGCAGGTGCCGACGATGTAGCGGTCGGGCAGGAAGCGCTCGTCGGCCAGCGAGTAGACCTGGCGGATCGCCCGCTCCTCGATGAAGCCGTTGGCGTGCAGGCGCCGGGCGAAGTGCTGGGTGACGTCCCGGTTCTCCGCGGAGGAACTCCGGCCGAAGTGGTCGAAGGACAGCTCGAAACCGTCGTAGATCGCTTTCTGGGCGTCATGGGCCTGGGCGCAGAACACGTCGACCGGCAGTCCGGCCTCCTTGGCGGCCAGTTCCGCGGGCGTTCCGTGCTCGTCGGTGGCGCAGATGTAGAGCACGTCATGGCCGCGCTGACGCAGGTAACGGGCATAGACGTCCGCCGGGAGCATGGACCCCACCATGTTGCCCAGGTGCTTGATCCCGTTGATATAGGGCAGGGCTGAAGTGATGAGGTGACGAGCCATTGCAGGCTGCTCCCAATTCGTTGCGCGGAGTGAAGAATTCATCTACGGACCGTCAATATCGTATCCGACCGCACGAGCGCACCCGCCGGGTTTTGGCGCCCATGGCCGGGCGCTGAGGCCGGGCCTGCAGATCACGGGGAGTGACTGCACGTGCACATGCACGTGCAGATGCACGTGCTCACTCTACGAGTTATCATCTCCGGTACCAGACAAGGCACTTATGGGGAGTGGCTATGCGCCGGACGCACAATGGAATGTCGGCGGAAGACCTTACGGGGGTCGTCTGGCAGAAGAGCCGTCACAGTAATGCCAATGGAACATGCGTGGAGTTCGCGGCACTGCCCGGCGGTGAAGTAGCGGTGCGCAATTCGCGCTTTCCGGACGGCCCCGCGCTCATATACACGCAGGCCGAGATCGAGTCGATGATCATCGGCGTCAAAGCGGGAGAGTTCGACCACCTCGCCGGGCGCTGAGCGGTATTACCGGATCGCCCGCGCCCGGCGGTCTCAGTGCGGGCCGGGCGTGAGGAACAGCGCCCAGACCACCTTCCCCGCTCCACTGAGCGGGTGCCAGCCCCAGTTCTCGCTGAACGACTCGACCAGGTGCAGTCCGCGGCCGGTCTCGGCGACGAAGTCGGGGTCCTTGGTGACGGGCGCGATCGCGCTGGGGTCGCGCACCGCGCACACCACACGCGAGGTCCAGCGGACCAGGCTCAGGCCCACGGGCGCACCCGGCGCGCCCACGGGCACGGCGTAGCGCAGGGCGTTGGTCACCAGCTCGGAGGCGACGAGTTCGACGGAGTCGCGCAGCGCGCCGAGATCCCAGCGCTGAAGGGTCGCCCGGGTGAAGCGGCGCGCGTCGCGCACCGACTCCAGGGCGGCGGGCAGCTCACAGGTGGCGCCGTTGGCCGCGGCGAGCCGCTCCGGTGCGAGCACTGCCTGCCATAACGGTTCCAGCACAGCTGTTGCCTCTGCCCTCATGCGAGCCCCCGAGGTATCTGCACGTCCACCATGCTCAGGGATCAGTGCCCCGCGTTGCAAGAGCGTCTGCACGTGCATCTGCAAGGAATTGATGCACGTGACGATGGAGAGTGACCGAATGGGTACTGCGCGCAGTCCGTTAGTGGCAGACTGCTGATGAACCAAGGGCGGAGCGTGACCTATGAGCGCAGGGCAGCCGGGAGGCGGGTCCATCGTGCGGCGAATGCTGCTCGGCGCGCAGCTGCGGCGGCTGCGCGACTCCCGCGGCATCTCGCGGGAGGACGCGGGCTATTCGATCCGTGCCTCCGAGTCGAAGATCAGCCGCATGGAGCTGGGCAGGGTCTCGTTCAAGGAACGGGACGTGGCCGATCTGCTGACCCTCTACGGGGTCACCGAGGAGCCCGAGCGGCAGGCGCTGCTCGGACTCGTCCGGGAGGCCAACGCGGCCGGCTGGTGGCACGGGTACGGCGAGGTGATGCCGACGTGGTTCCAGACGTACGTGGGCCTGGAGGAGTCGGCCGCCCTCATCCGTACCTTCGAGGTGCAGTTCGTGCACGGTCTTCTGCAGACCGAGGACTACATAAGGTCGGTGATCCGGCTCGGTCACCCCGAGGGAGCCGAGCCCTGGGTGGAGAGGCGAGTCGGACTGCGTCTGGAGCGGCAGAAGCTGCTCGTCTCCGAGCGGGCGCCGCACTTCGTCGCGGTGATGGACGAGGGCGCGCTGCGCCGGCCCTTCGGCGGCCCGGGTCTGATGCGCGACCAGGTGCGGCACATCCTGGAGGCCGCGGAGGCGCCCAACGTCGACGTGCGCATCCTGCCGTTCGCGACCGGCGGCCATCCGGCGGGCGGCGGCGCGTTCACGCTGCTGAGCTTCCCGGAGTCCGACCTGCCGGACCTGGTGTACCTGGAGCAGCTGACCGGGGCGCTGTACATCGACAAGCACGACGAGGTCGTGGAGTACACCAAGGCCATGGACGCCCTGGACCGGATGGCCCTCAGCCCCGCCGAGTCCCAGGACTGGCTGCACGCGTTCCAGCGGGAGCTGTGACGGGAGCATCTGTCCCGGAACCGGTGCCGAACGGGACCGAAGGCGATATTCACCCCACGGGGTGAATATCGCCCCCTGATCCTCCGGGCGGCCTCCCGTGTGGCACTGCCCGTCCCCTACGGTTACTGCAGGTCACGCAAGGGGCCGACGGTACGAGGGGGACGTGCGGTGCACCACCACGGGGAGCAGCCGGGCGAGGACGCCCGCCGGCCGGACGAGAGTCTTCCGCCGCCCACGCCGTACGCCCGTTCGTACCGCGTACACGGGATCACCGTCGTGCAGCTGCTCGGGGAGATCGACCTGGGCGCGGCCGAGCACGTCGACCGGCATCTGGCCGCGGCCGCGCTGTCCCCGGCGCCGTTGCTGGTCGTCCTCGACCTGTGCGCCGCGGAGTTCATCGACTGCTTCGGTCTCTCGCTGCTGCTGCGCGGCCGGCGCCGGGTGCTGGACCGCGGCGGCCGGGTGCGGATGGCCTGCGACCGAGCGGCGACCCGGAAACTGCTGGCGATGACCGGACTCGACGGGGTATTCCACCCTTTCCGCACCCTGGACGAGGCTTTGGCGCACGAACCGCCCGAGAGCTGAACTCCGGCCCAACGGCCGCCAAAACGTAAATGCCGGAAAGAGGGCCGTCCGCGTCACACATCTCACATTTTCCGGAGCGGGGAATTCCAGCAGGTACGGTGGCTGGCCGGACCGCGGGCCCGTGCCCGGAAGAGTGTGACCCGAGTCATACATTGACCCGGCTTTCCAGTGATAGACGTTGGGGCTTCGCCAAGTGTGCGCAAGCCACCGGACCGAAGGTGTGGGAATGGGCGTTCGTGGCCTGAAGCGCAAGCGGAGCCGCAAGCGCTGGATCATCGGGATCTCGGTGGCCCTGGTGGTACTCGTGGTGGGTGCGGGCGGCGCGATCTACCTCAAACTGAACGCCAACATCTCCACCTTCGACTCCGCGGGGCTGAGCAAGAACCGCCCGGCGGCGGCGCAGGCCGACGCCAACGGCAACAAGCCGGTGAACGTGCTGCTGATCGGCTCCGACACGCGGTCCGGCGAGAACGGCAAGCTCGGCGGCTCCGGCTCGGGTGCCATCGGGCGCTCGGACACCACGATCCTGTTGCACGTCTACCCCGACCACAAGCACGCGGTGGGCATATCCATACCCCGCGACTCGCTGGTCGACGTACCGCCGTGCCTGCTGCCGGACGGCAAGTGGTCGCCGGACCAGCCCCAGGCGATGTTCAACTCCGCGTTCTCCATGGGCAACACGGCCAAGGGCAACCCCGCCTGCACCCAGAACACCATCGAGAAGCTCTCGGGCCTGCGGGTGGACCACACCATGGTGGTCGACTTCGCCGGGTTCGCGGCGATGACCTCCGCCGTCAACGGCGTCGAGGTCTGCGTGCCGAACAACCTGTACCAGGGGGACATGAACCCCAACCTCGGCCACAAGGGCAAGCTCGTGCTCCCGGCCGGGATGCAGAAGCTCTCCGGCCAGAAGGCCCTGGACTACGTCCGGGTCCGGCACGGCGTGGGCGACAACTCCGACGTGGGCCGCATGATGCGGCAGCAGGCGTTCCTGTCCGCGCTGATCGCCAAGATCAAGGGCGAGGGCATGAACCCGACGACGCTGCTGCCGCTCGCCGACGCGGCCACCAAGTCGCTCACCGTCGACCCGGGCCTGGGCAGCGCCGCCAAGCTGATGTCCTTCGGGATGTCGCTGAAGAGCGTGGACCTGAAGAACATCCAGTTCATCACCGCGCCGTGGAAGTACGCCGGCTCGCGCATCGACCTGGTCCACCCCGACGTCGACGACCTGTTCGCGGAGCTGCGGGCCGACCGCACGCTGGACGGCGTCAACGCCTCCGGCAAGGTCGCGCCGAAGCCGGCTCCGGCGCCGACCGTCGACGGCACCGGGATCTCGGTGAACGTCTTCAACGGCACGACCACCGACGGCCTCGGCTCCAAGGCGTCCGACAAGATCAAGGCCGACCACTTCACGGTGACCGGCGTCAGCACCGCGCACTCCCAGGACCACGCGACGACCCGCGTCGAGTACGGATCGGCGCAGGCCACCGAGGCGCAGTCGCTGGCCAAGCTCTTCCCCGGCGCGCAGCTCGTGCCGCTGAACATCACCGGCATCAACCTCGTGGTCGGCCAGGACTACGCGAAGGTCGCCGACGCGACGCCGAAGGCCCTCCCGAAGAGCGTCACCCAGCAGGCCCGCAGCGCGGACGCCAGCCCGTGCTCGAAGCTCTCCTACGGGTGACGGTTCGGGGTCGGGTTGTCCCGGGCCGCCCGGGCACGTCCCGGGCGCGGCCGTGGCCGCCGGTCAGCCGGCGATGGCGCGCTGCGCGGTGACGCGGTCGATGCGGCCGACGACCAGGTACTCGCCCGGCACGGCGTTGCGCGCCCCGAACTCCTCGCCGCGGTCGGCGCCCATGTAGCGCGCGCCGATCCTGGTGGCCCAGACCCGGAGCTGCTCCAGGTCCTCGACGAGCTCGGCGGTGCATTCGAGGAGGACGAAGGAGTACGGGGGCTGCTGGTCGTCCACGCACAGCGCGAAGTGCGGGTCCCTGCGCAGGGCGCGGCCCTTCAGCGAGTCGTGGCCGGTGTTCCACATCACCCGGGTCCCGGCGGGGTCGTCCTCGTCCAGCACGAACCAGATGGGCGTGACGTGGGGGCGGCCGTCCTTGCGGGTCACCGCGAGTTTGCCGGTGCGGGTGCCTTCCATGGCGAACGCTCGCCATTCCGCTTCGCTCATGAGGTCCATGGCCTCAGGCTAGGTCGTCCGGCCGCCCTCCGGCCCGGTTGGCCTCCCCGGGTGTGTCCCGCCCTCCGGCCCGGTTGGCCTCCCCGGGTGTGTCCCGCCCTCGTCCCGCCTCGGCCTGCGGGGTGCCCCAGGGCCGCCGCCGGACGTGCCCCGAAGGAGTGCGGGCCCGGTCAGGAGGGGAGGTCCAGGATGTTCGTGGACATGCGGGCCGCCAGGGCCGAACGGACCGCAGCACCGGCGGAACTCCCCGGCTTCCGCGCGGCCTGCGCCTCGAAGCAGGCGAGGAACTCCTCGGCGAGCCCCAGCCGGGGGTAGCGGCCCAGCACCTCGGCCCTGAACCCGCGGGGGAAGTCCTCCGCCCCCAGCCCGACGATCTCCGTCGCCGTGGCCCGCGCCAGCAGATGCCCCTCGGGGTCGACGGTCACCTCGACCGGCGGCCCCATGTGCCGGACGATCACCTCCGCCAGCCGCTCGCGCCGCTCCGGCGCCCACCCCGCCCCCGCGGCGAAGACCCGGGCGACATGACCGCCCGCCTCCTCGAACGCGACGGTGTGGCTGTCGAAGACCGGGACGAGCCCCAGGTCGTGGAACAGTGCGGCGACGTACAGGAGTTCCGGGTCGAAGGGGACGTTCTCGGCGACACCCCGGGCGGCAGCCCAGACGTACGCACGCAGGGTGTGGTTGAGCAGCGCGGGGGACTGGTAGGCGGTGGCCACGTCCAGGGCGGCGGCCGCTGCCTCGGAGTCGGGCATGGGGAGGGCGTCGAGCGACATGCGGGGTCCTTTGCGGGGCAGGGCGGTCGGAGGGTGGCGGCGCCGCCGCCGACACCCGTGCCCGGGGGCGGTGGGGGTCACGCGATGCGTCGCGAACTCGACCGTATGCGGCGTTCGGGCCCTCCGCGTGGGCCATTTGCGGGGCGCGCCCCTGAGCCATTTCGCCCGCCGCCGTACCGCGCTGCCGGGGTGGGAGCCGGAACTACCGGGCCGGGAGGCCGCGGACCTGGAGGCCGTCCAGGAGCTCGGCCGTGGCGGCGGCCACCGCCTCCACCGCAGCGTCGAACACCTCCTGGTTGTGCGCCGCCGGCGCCCGGAACCCGGAGATCTTCCGCACGTACTGCAAGGCCGCGGCCCTGATGTCCTCGTCGTGGACCTCGGGCGTCATCGGCGGTCGCAGAGTCTTGATGCTTCGGCACATGAGACCAGTGTGGCGCGAGGTCTTGGCGAGCGGGAGCTCTGATGCTTCAATGCTCCCCATTGGTTAGGAACCTTTCCTAACCGCCCAGTTGAGCCTGAGCTTCCCGCAGTGGCCGTGTGACCGACGGCCGGAAACGGAGACGCACGTGCACTCATCCCCCCACGCCCACCGTATGCGCCGCCCCAACCGGCGCATAGCCGTGATCGCCGCGGCCGGCGTCCTCGCCGCGGGCGGCGCCTCCCTGGCCCTCGCCGCCAACGGCAACGCCGCCACCGTCACCCACTCCACCCGGGCCGCCGCCCCCCAGGCGTCCGGCGCGGGCCTCGCCGACCCGCACAAGAAGGAGATCGCGATGGAGCTGGTCTCCTCCGCGGAGAACTCCTCGCTGGACTGGAAGGCGCAGTACAAGTACATCGAGGACATCGGTGACGGCCGCGGCTACACCGCCGGCATCATCGGCTTCTGCTCCGGCACCGGCGACATGCTCGAACTCGTCCAGCACTACACGGACATGGAGCCCGGCAACGGCCTCGCGAAGTACCTGCCCGCCCTGCAGCGGGTCAACGGCACGGACTCCCACTCCGGCCTGGGCAGCGCCTTCGTCAGCGCCTGGAAGACCGCCGCCAAGGACACCGTCTTCCAGCAGGCGCAGAACGACGAACGCGACTCGGTGTACTTCAACCCCGCCGTGAACCAGGCCAAGTCCGACGGCCTCGGCACCCTCGGCCAGTTCATCTACTACGACGCCATCGTGATGCACGGCCCCGGCGACGACCCGGTGAGCTTCGGCGGCATCCGCAAGACCGCCATGAAGAAGGCCAAGACCCCGGCGCAGGGCGGCAACGAGACCACCTACCTCAACGCCTTCCTCGACGCCCGCAAGGCCGCGATGAAGACCGAGGACGCCCACGACGACACCAGCCGTGTCGACACCGAGCAGCGCGTGTTCCTCAACGCCGGCAACCTCAACCTCGACCCGCCGCTGAAGTGGAAGACCTACGGCGACTCGTACCAGATCCTGACCCTCCCGTAGGCCCCTCGAGGGGCCGGGGCCTGGCAGGGGGCGCCGGCCCCGCCGCGAGGCCCGCTGCCGCAGCCTGGGGGCGCGGCGGCGGGCCTTCGGTCTACCCTGGTGCCGTCACGGCAGGGACGCACGGGGGAGCAGGCCGATGAGCGGCTGGATGTGGTGGTTGATCGCCCTTTTCGCGGTGGGCGGTTTCTCCTCGATCACCGAGACGGTCCGCGGGGCCTTCCGCAGCCGGCACCAGCGCAAGATGCAGGTCCTGGAGGCCGAGCGCGAGGAGCGCCGTGCCCTGGAGGCGGCCAAGCGCCCACCCGAGCCGGTCTGCGGCTGCACCCACCACCTCGCCAAGCACGACAAGCAGGGCAAGTGCCATGAGGTTGTCGAGGTGCCGGCGGCCTGGGACGCCGACCGCAAGCCGATCCGCTTCGAGGCCGGCACCTGCAACTGCCAGCAGTACGTGGGGCCGCAGCCGCTCAGCAGCGTCTACGCCGACGAGATCACCGACCTGTAGCGGTCGTCGCCTCTCCCGCCCACCCCACGAACGCGGTCCACGCCTCCGGCGTGAACGAGAGGGCCGGACCCTCGGGGTCCTTCGAGTCCCGCACGTGGACCGTGCCGGGGCACATCCCGACCTCGACGCAGTCTCCCCCGTTGTCCCCGCTGTAGCTCGACTTCTGCCAGGAGCTGGCTACTTCGACGCATTCGCCGCCTGAGGACCCGCTGTAGCTGCTCTTGAACCAGTCCAGCTGGGCCAGGTCAACGCTCATGGCTCTCCTACAGGGACGCGCTGGGCGAAAGGGCCTGCGCGCGGATGATCCCATACTTTAACTCCAGCTCCCGGACGTGCTTCCGGTCGGTGTGAAGCCGACTGACACGCTGAACTTCGACATAGGCAATGCGCTGCCCTTGGTCGGTCTCCATCAAGGTGAAGGGGCCGTCCATACCGGCGTGTTCAGCACATGCGGTCGGCATGACCTGCAGTTCGATGTGATGTCGTCGGCCGAGCTCCAGGAGCCGCTCCCACTGCTCCCGCATCATGTCCAGGTTCCCGAAGGTTCGGCGCAGAAGGTTCTCCTCCACGACGAAGCTCATGCTGACGGCAGGGTCGCGATCGAACAGCTTCTGGCGCTCCAGCCGTGAGGTGATGTGCTGCTCCATGACGTGTGCTGGCGGCTGAGGGCGTTCCATTCGGATCACTCCCTGCATGTAATCCGCGGTCTGCAGCAGGCCGGGCACTGCCTGCGTCGCGTACACGTGCAGCTCGACCGCCTTGGCCTCGTACCGCCGCGCGTCGCGGAAGAACTTGGGGAACCCCGCCCGTTCGACCTGCTCCTTCATGGCGATGAGGACGCCGCCCGCGTCCAGCACCGCGTCCGCGCGGTCGATCGCGTCGGACTGCATCACGCGGCGGCCGATCTCGATCGAGCCGATCTGGCTCTGGCTGTAGCTGAGTTCGGCGCCGAGTTCGGCCTTGGACATGCCGCGGCGTATGCGCAGGGCCTGAACCTGGCGGCCGAAGCTGCGCAGCAGGCCGTTCGCGGAGTCGTCGTCCAACTCCATGTCGTCGTCGTCCTCGGGCTCTCCGGCCGGCCGGTCCTCTTCCGTCATGCCGCACCACCTCGTCGTGGCTCGGGAAAGCCGCCAACCGCGCACGCGGGGTGCGCGGTTGACGACCGTCCGTGGTCGCTCGTGATCGTCAGGCTAGAGCGGGGAACGGGAGGTGTGCGGGTATACCAGAGGAAAATGCACGCGTGATTGTTTCGCCTGGGGCCGGTGGGGGCGGAACTGTCAGAACCCCACCCACTGGTAGCGGAGCGCGGTGCGGCCGAACGTGTCGGAGGCGACCTGGGCGTCGGTGGCGGTGCCGACCGAGTCGGTGTGCAGCGCCTGCAGCCGGATCGTCGTCGGCCTGGTGATCCGGATCTGCTCGGTGATCGGCGCGGTCTGGTTGCCGCCCTGGGGCGCCTCGCCGGCGTTGGAGTCGACGACCTGGTAGACGAGTCGCTCGCTGTCCGGGACGGCCGTGCCGGACGTGACGTCCCACAGGCGGGCGGTGATGTAGGTGTTGACCGGGGGGTCGCCCTGGAGGCGGCCGCGGACGTCGGCGTCCAGGGCGTAGGTGCCGGGCCGGCGGAGGGTGACCTCCAGCGGGACGTCGGTCCAGGCGCCGGCCGGCAGGTCGACCGCGGTGGCCAGATGGCGGATGCCCGAGGGTGAGGCCGAGACGGGGGTCGCCGTCCGGGAGTCGCCGCTTCCGTGGCCGTCGCTCTGTGCGGCGACCGCGGTCGTGGCGCCGGCGAGCAGCGCGGCCACCGCGGCGAGGGTGAGGCCGGTACGCCTGGTCGGCATGGATTCCTCCTGGTCGTGGGCTGGCCCGATGTGCCTCTGTCACCGTAAGGATCGGGGCATATCGGGCGTAGCCGCCGAAGGAGTGATCCCGGCCCGGCCTCTTCGCGGCGGCGGGTCCGGGAGGCGCTCAGCGGGGCATGACCGCGGCGTGCTGGTCGCGGAGGGCGGACCAGGCGGCCTGCTGCTCGGCCGAGGGCGCGGGCGGCAGGGGGTGGCCGGCGCGGTCGAGGAGCGCGAGGGCGGTGGCGACGAAGCCGACGGTCAGCGCGCGCTGGATGCCCGGCTGGTTCGCGTACCCCTCGACGGCGGTGGCGCAGAAGGTGCTGAACGCCGGGAGGTCCACCGTGCACCGGTCGCCCTCGGGCTCGCCGATCCCGGACGGGACGCCGAGGGCGTCGGCGACGAGGCGGGCCTCGCCGGTGAACAGGCGCGCGACGGCGGGCTCGGCGCGCCACAGGTTCGCGGCGGCGGCGTTGCCGGCGTTGGCTGCGGAGAGCTGGAACCGTACGGTCGCGCCCCCGGCCTCGCTCGGGGTGCCGGGCGCCCCCGGCGCCTCCGCCCCGGGCGACTCAGCCGCCGTCAGCAGTGCCCGCGCGCGCAGCAGCATGTCCGCGTTGTCCAGCGCCACGGACTTGGCGGCGACGTCCTCGACGAGCCTGCGGAGCACCTTCAGCCACTCGCGGGTGAAGGCCACGGTGTCGACGGTCAGCGGGGAACGGTCGTTCAGCAGGAACTCGTAGCTCCCGCTGGTGCTTTCCCAGCGGGACTCCACGACCAGGTTCGGGCCCTCCCGGCGCAGCCGCCATTCGGCGCGGAACGTCGAGGACCCCCAGTAGACGCGGGCCGACTCCGTCGCGGGGTCCCGGAGTTGCTCCAGCAGGACGACGATGTCGTCGACCATGACCTGGACGTCCTCGCAGTAGGACAGGGCGATCGGCACCAGGTTCCAGGAAAGGATCAACTGGTCGGTGTCGAGCGGATACAGCATGGTGATCGCGTCGGCCAGGTTGTCGGCGACGACATCCACGTCCTGGAGGGCGGGACGACCGGTCTGGACCCAGAAGCTCATGGCCTGCCTAGCGGGTGAGGGGGTACGCGTGGACCGTACCATCGGGACGAACCTTGACAAAGATCGCATTCGGCTTGCGCGTTGTGCCGTCCGGCAGGTACTCGACGCAGTCGTTGTCCGGCGGAAGTTCGAAGAACCCCTCCTTGCCCGCGCCGAGCTGGGACGCCTTGCGGGTGGCGAAATCGACGTCCGCCGGACTGCCGAACCTCCCCTGGGGCGTGCCGCTCTTGGTGGCCCGCGACGGACCCTCGGTCCAGTCGATTCCGTGTTTGGCGCCGCGCAGCAGAGCGCCTTCGGGCTTGTACTTCTGCCCGTCGACCTCCGTGCCCTTCTTGACCTCGGCGATCTGCTTGTTCCTGCTGAGGCCTGACAGGTCGGTCTTGCGCTGGGTGTAGGCGGCCTGATCCTCCTCGGAGGCCGGCGACGACTCCGTGCTCGACCAGTCGCCCCCGCCTCCGCCGCCCCCGCCCCCGTCCGACGTCATGTCGACCCGGTCGGGCCCCGCGGCGTCCCGGGCGATCGTGCTGAGTCCCAGGCCCGCCAGGCCGAGCCCGCCGGCGATCGCCCCGGCGGAGACCACGCCCGCCGGCACACCCAGCACCGCGCCGATCCCGGTGGCGTCCAGCAGGAGGCCGCCGACCTCGCCGCCGGCGCCGAGGGTCGCGAGGCCGATGCCGCCCAGCACCTCCAGGACGGCGCCGGCGTCGTGCGCCATCGCGTTGCCGAGGGACGCCAGGTCGGAGAGCGCGGTCTCGCCGAAGTCCTCGGCGAAGTGGCCGATGTCGGAGAGGGCGTCGCCGACGGAGTGGCGGACCTTGTCCCACCGGCTGTCGTGCAGTCCGTCGTGGGTGATGGCCCGGTGAATGCGCTCCGCCGCGGCCTTGGCGGCCCGGTCGTGGACGTCCTTGGCCGCGTGCAGATCCGACTTCGCCGCGCCCAGGGCCGTGGCCGCGTCGCTCTGCTGCTTCCTGAGCGCGACCAGCGTGGGGTCGGTGTCGGGGGTGTGCGGTGGCAGCATGCCGATCTTCGAGGCCGCGGCCCGGTGGTCGGCGTCCGCGGTCTGCGCGTCCTTCAGCGCCTTCGCCGCCATCTGCTGGGAGAGTTCGACGGCACTGGCCCAGTCCGCCTCGCTGCCGTCCCGTACCTGTGTGCCCATGGCCTGAGCGGCGATGTGGTACCGGTGGTACGCCTTGCGGAGGGTGCCCTCCACGTCGCCGGCCGCGTCCCGGAAGTTGTCGGCGGCCTTGGACTTCCAGGACTCCACGGACGCCAGGGCCTTGATCTCACCGGCCTCGCGCCAGATGTCGTCGGCCGTCTTGCTCAGGGTCAGGCCCAGCAGGGTGATCGCGTCCGGATCACCGGGGACGGGGTCGCCGTCCTCGCCGAGGACGGCCCAGTCGTGCACCGGCGGGCGCCTCACCTCGGCGGCTCCTCGGTCTTCGCCGCGGCGTCCTGTCTGCGCAGGGCGTCGGCGAGCCGGGCGTCGATGCCCTCATAGGTGTCGGCGGCGTCCTCGGCGATCGTTCCGAGCGTGCGGATCCCCTCGGCCAGGTGCTCGCGGTGGATCTTCCAGTTGCTGCCGAAGTCGTGGAAGGCGTCGGTGATCCGGGAGTCGCCGAGCTCGTCGGACGAGTAGCCCTCGGCGGGGTCGGCGTGGCCGGTGAACTGGTCGTAGATCCGCTGCAGGGCACGCGAGCAGTCGCGGATGCGCCGGGTGTCCGCTTCCAGATCGCCCATGGTCCCCCCGGTCCCCGGTTCTGGCGTCGACGTGCCATGAGGATATCAACGAGGCTCCCGGGCAGGGTGGTTCGGTCCGCGGTCGGAACGGCCGCCCGCGGGATCTTGAACGGTGCTGCGGGTCGGTGGGACGGTGGCCGCATGGATCTTGGACTGGCGGGGAGGACCGCGTTCGTCACCGGGGGCAGCCACGGGATCGGGCTGGCGATCGCGGAGGGGCTGGTCGCCGAGGGTGCGCGGGTCGTGGTGTGCGGGCGGGACGCGGACCGGCTGGCGGAGTGCGGGGTGCCGGGGGTCCGGGCGGACGTCCAGGACCCGGAGCAGCTCGCCGGGGCCGTCGACGAGGCGGCCGAACGCCTCGGCGGCCTCGACCTGCTCGTGGCGAACGCGGGCGGGTCCTTCGGTGGCGGCCTGCTGGAGTCGACCCCGCAGGACTGGGCGGACACCTTCGCGCTGAACGCCGGCCACGCGGCCCACGCGATCCGCGCCGCCGTGCCGCACTTCGAACGGCGCGGCGGCGGAAGCGCGTTGGTCATCGCCTCGATCACCGGGTGGAAGCCCGGACCCCGCTCGTCCTACGCGGTGGCGAAGGCCGCCGAGATCCATCTGGCCGCCACGCTGGCCCAGGAGCTCGGGCCGAGGAACATCCGGGTCAACGCGCTGAGCCCGGGGTCGGTGGAGTTCGAGGGCGGCGGCTGGGCCTGGGTGCGGGACAACCGGCCCGAGGACTTCGCCCGCTTCACCCGCGAGGACTTCCCGCGCGGGCGGCTGGTCACCCTGCAGGAGGTCGCCGACACGGCGTGCTTCGTGCTCTCGCCCCGCGCGAGCGGCATCAGCGGCGCGAACGTGTGCGTCGACGCGGCCCAGGACCACCCGAGCTCGGGCCGCTTCTTCCCGTAGCCCGGCGTGCGGCGCACGGGCGGCGGTCAGCGCCGGGGGAGGCCGAAGGCCGACTCGACGCGGTCGGCGAGGGCGGTGACCGGCTCACCGCCGTCGATCTCGACGGTCGTCAGGCCGATGCGGCCGGCCTGCATGCGCACCTCCTGGTCCCACAGGGCGTCGCGGGCCAGGCGCTTGGCGAGCGTGGCGGCCGGGTCCTGATCGCCCCAGGTGGCCCGCGCCCGGGCGGGGTCGGCGTAGCGGGCGGTGAGGGCCGCGCGCCGGAACTGCGGGGTGGGCAGCAGGAACACCGCGTGGGACCGGTCGAGCAGCAGCGGCGCGAGGTGCCGCGGCAGGATGCCGAAGTAGTCGACCACGGTGACGCGGTCGGCGGCGAGGGCGAGCAGGTCCTCGACGAGGAAGCCGACGGTCTCGCCGTGCAGGCTCGCCATGGTGGAGAACACCTCCTCGGCGGTCCGGCCCCGCCAGTTCGCGCCCGGCGGCCGGTTGCGGGCGGCCGTCAGGTGCGGGTGGCGCCGCGGGTCGGTGCGGGAGAGCCAGGCGTGCTCGGCGCGGTCGCCGTCGTAGACGGCGAGGCCGTGGCGCTCGGCCAGCACCCGGGCCAGCGCGCTCTTGCCCGCGGCGGTGCCGCCGGCGATCCAGCGCACGTGGGTGAGCCGCTCAGCGGGAGACGTCATGCCTCGATGGTCGCCGTCCGGCCCGGGAAATGGCAGTGCGCGGCGGGAGTCCGCCGTGCGCGGCCGGGTGGTGGCGGCCGGGCGAGGGCTCGCCGGGGGTGGACCGGATGCCGGCCGACGGGCGCCCGTCGTGCGGACGGGCCACGGGCCTGGTGTGCTGGAAGGGTGCCCCGGGGGCACCCGGCGGCACGTTCGCCCGCCCTCGTCCGGAAGGTAAGACGCGATGTCCACGCAGTCCACCCCCACCCCCCAGCCGCTCCAGGGCCGCGTCGCGGTCATCACCGGTGCCTCCAGCGGCATCGGCGAGGCGTCCGCCGAGAAGCTGGCCGCGCTCGGCGCGCACGTCGTCGTCCTGGCCCGGCGGGCCGACCGGCTGACCGCTCTCGTCGACCGCATCGAGAAGACCGGCGGCAGCGCCACCGCCATCGCCGGCGACGTGACCGACAAGACGTCGCTGCGGGCGGCCGCCGACCGGGTCGAGGCCGAGCGGGGCGGCGCCGACCTGCTGTTCAACAACGCCGGTGTGATGCTCCCGGCCCCGGTCGAGGAACTGGCCGTCGACCAGTGGCAGCACCAGATCGACCTCAACATCACCGGGCTGATGAACGCCATCGAGGTGTTCGTGCCGCAACTGGTGAAGACCGCGGGCGCGCGGGGTGTGGCCGACCTGATCAACACGTCGTCGATCGCGGCCCAGAACATCTTCCCGAACTTCGCCGTCTACTCGGCCACCAAGGCCTACGTCACCCACCTCTCGCGCCACCTACGCGTGGAGCTGGGACCGAAGAACGTCCGCGTCTCGGCGATCGAGCCGGGCATCGTCGGCACCGAACTGCAGGACCACGTCACCGACAAGGGGGCGCAGGACTGGCTGGAGGGGTCCAAGGACGCCATGGAGTGGCTCACGGCCGAGGACATCGCCGAGACGATCGGCTTCCTCGCCTCGCAGCCGCCGCGGGTGAACTTCCAGCAGATCACCATCATGCCGACGGCCCAGCCGTCCTGAGCCCAGCCGTCCGGGGGCGGGGGCCGGGGGCCGTTTCCCGTCAGCCCTGCCGGGCCGACGGGAGCCGGACGCGGAACGTCGCGCCCCTGCCGGGCAGCGTGTCGAGCTCCACGTGGCCGTGGTGGGCGGTGACCAGCGCGGCCACGATCGACAGACCCAGGCCCGAACCGCCGCCCGCGTGGCGGCTGCGCGAGGCGTCGACGCGGTAGAAGCGCTCGAAGACGCGGGCGGCCTGCTCGGGCGCCAGCCCCGGGCCGCTGTCGGCGACCTCCAGGACGCCGTGCCCGTCGAGCGTGCCCACGCCGATCCGCACCGGGGTGCCGGGCGGGGTGTGGGCGACGGCGTTGCCGACGAGGTTGGCGACGACCTGGCGCAGCCGGGCCTCGTCGCCGAGCACGGGCGCCGGTCCCGGCGGGGTGCCGGGGCCGCCCGGGCCGGTGAGGGTCACCGTGCGGCCCGGGTCGAGAGCCGTGGTGTCGTGCAGGGCGTCCACGGCGAGGGTGCGCAGGTCCATCGGGGCCACCCGCACGGGCCGCTGCTCGTCCATCCGGACCAGGGTCAGCAGGTCCTCCACGATGGCGCCCAGGCGCACCGCCTCGTTCTCGATCCGCGTCATCGTGCGCTTGACGTCCGCGTCCTCGGCCAGGGCGCCCATCCGGTACAGCTCGGCGAAGCCGCGGATCCCGGCCAGCGGGGTGCGCAGCTCGTGGCTGGCGTCGGCGACGAACCGGCGCATCTGCTCCTCGGACTCCGCGCGGGCGGCGAAGGCCGACTCGATCTGCGCGAGCATGCCGTTGAGCGCCGTCGTCAGCCGGCCGGCCTCGGTGCGCGGGGACGCCTCGGGCATGCGGTGCGACAGCGGGCGGCCGGCGGCGATCTCCGCCGCGGTCGCCTCGATCCGGCGCAGCGGGCGCAGGCCGGCGCGGACCGCGAACCAGCCGGCCACGCCCAGCAGGGCCGCCACGACCGCGCCGATGAGCAGGAACGCCCGGCTGAGCCGGTCGGTGGTGGTCGAGACGTCGTCCAGGGAGGCGGCCACCACGATGCCGGCCAGCGGCTTGCCGGCCTGCGGCTGTCCCGCGCGCTGCTGCCCGCCGGCGCCCTGCCGGACGGCACGGTCGACCGGGACGACCAGGACCCGCCAGCTTCCGCCGCCGTGGTCGCTGGCCACGTCGAAGGGCTTGTTCATGCGCGCCTGCAGCTCGGCGGCGTCCAGGGTCGGCCACAGCGGGCGCGGGTCGTTGGCGGCGATCGGCTGCCGGAACTGCTCGGAGATGGTGCCGTCGGTCGCCGCGAACGCGACCACGTACTGGCTGGGCAGCCAGTTCCGGACGCCGCCGGGACGGTTCTGCTGGCGTGCGGGCGGCGGCGTGCCCTCGGTGTCCAGCCGCTGGGCGAACGGGCCGGCGAACCGCTCGAGCTGCTGGTCGGCCCGGCTGACGAGCTGGTGGCGCACCGAACCCAGCACGACCGTGTCGCTGACCGCGAGGCCGAGCAGCACCAGCGTCAGCGACAGCAGCACCAGGCGGGAGCGCAGCGACAGCGCGGAGGGGCGGAACGCGCGCAGGGCGCGCAGCGCGGGCAGCGGGCGGAGGCGGCGCACGGGTCAGCCCTGCGCGGGCGCGGGCCGGCGCAGCACGTAGCCGACGCCCCGGACGGTGTGGATGAGCTTGGGCGCGCCGCCGGCCCCGGAGTCCACCTTGCGCCGCACGTACGAGATGTAGGACTCGACGATGCTCAGGTCGCCGCCGAAGTCGTAGGCCCACACGTGGTCGAGGATCTGCAGCTTGGAGACCACGCGGTCGGCGTTGGCCATCAGGTAGGCGAGCAGCTTGAACTCGGTGGGGGACAGCGAGACCGGGCGCCCGGCGCGGGTGACCTGGTGGCCGACCGGGTCGAGTTCGAGGTCGCCCGCGACCAGCCGGCCGTCGCCGGTGGGGCCGCCGGTGCGCCGCAGGATCGCCCGGATCCGGGCGATCAGCTCCTCCAGGCTGAACGGCTTGGTGACGTAGTCGTCGCCGCCCGCGGTCAGTCCGCTGATCTTGTCCTCGACGCCGTCCTTGGCGGTCAGGAAGAGCACCGGCAGCCGGTCGTCGGGGCCGCTGCCGGGCCGCATCGGCCGGCCGGACTCCTCACGCAGCCGCCGGACGACC
>NZ_JAINZZ010000032.1 GCF_019890725.1 Actinacidiphila acidipaludis | reverse complement strand
TGGAGGTCCAGGCGGCCCGGATGGCGGCCGGGCGCCGCACCGCGGACGATGTCGCCGCGCTGGACGCCGCGTTGGACGCGCGGACCGAGGTGGCCCCGGCGGGCGGCGCGCGGTTCGTCGACGCCGACATCGCGCTGCACGCGGCGGTGGTCGCCGCCGCCCACAACCCGGTGCTCACCGACCTGTTCGCCGAGTTCGTCCCCGCCCTGCGCGAGGGGCTGGTGGATCTGCTCGGCCTGATCGACGTCACCGCGCACGACGCCGGCCACGGCGCCGCCGCGCACGCCGGACTGGTGGAGGCGGTGAAGGCCGGTGACGCGGAGCGGGCCGCGCGCGTCCTGCAGGCCGAACTGGACAGGACGCTGGCCCAGTTGCGGGCGCGCTGAGCGCGGCCGCGGTGGACGGCCGCCCGCGCGCCGCGCGAACCGGCCCTCGCGGGCCGGGAACGGGTGAGCCGGCCACCGGGACGACCGGTGGCCGGCCCGCCGTCACGCCGCGGTGACCGGACCTGGTGGAGCGGGCCGGCGCGGTGACCGCGCCGGCCCCGAGTGACGGTCAGTCCTTCAGCAGCGTGAAGTTCTGCGTGGTGGTGGCTCCCTTCGCGATCTTCACCGTGGTCACGGTCGGCTGGTAGCCGTCCTTGGCCACGATGAGCTGCAGCGGGTTGTTCCGGACGTCCAGCCAGAGCTGGTAGGAGCCGTCCGTGCCGGTCTTGAGCGTGTAGTGCGTCGCCCAGGTGGTGATCTGCACGGTCGCCCCGGCGATCGGGGCCCCGCCGGAGGCGGTCACCGTGCCGGTGATCTTCCCCCAGGTGGCCGGCGGCTTGACGGTCAGCGCGACGCCGATCGGGTCGAGCCGGTACGGGGTGTCGCTGCCGAGGCTCAGCGAGGCGGAGTAGACGCCGGGCTGGGTGATCTCGGGCACCGAGGCGTCCAGAGTGACCGTCACGGTGGCGCTGGCGCCGGGCTGCACGGTGACCGTGCCGGTGCTCTCCGAGAGCCAGGTGACGTCGGCGGACTCGGTCTGGTCGTACCCGGGCAGCACCTCGGCCGCCTTGTTGGGCGTGGTGCCGGCCATGCCGCCCACCGAGTAGAAGCCCACGCCGCCACCGCCGCGGTACAGCGAGGCGTTGGCGTTGGGCAGCGCCGTCCAGGTGTTGTCCTCGGGCTGGTACGCCCAGGTCTGGTTGCTCAGCGCGGCGCCGGCCTGGACCGCGCCGCCCTTGACGAGCAGCACGCCGTTGGCCGCGGTGTAGGACGCGCCCCAGGCGTCGGTCGGCTGGTCCGCGATGGGCGACCAGGAGTCCGCGGCCGGGTCGTAGACGTACGCGTGGGTGATGCTGCCCGCGTCGGTGGTGCCGCCGGAGCAGTACAGCTTGCCCGCGATGCCGCCGCAGGACTCCCAGGACACCGGCTCGGGATAGGCCGCGACGCTCGCCCAGGTGTTCGTGCCCGGATCGTAGGCGGTGACGTCGGTGGTGCCGCAGGCGGTGGCGGTGCAGCCGCCGACCGCGTACAGCTTGCCGTCGAGCACCGCGCTGCCCGAACCGGCGTACGGCTTGGGCGTGCCGGCCCCGGTGGACCAGGTGCCGGACGCGATGTCGTAGATCTCCAGCTTGGCGTCCGGCGCGCCGGAGGCGCCCCAGCCGCCCGCCGCGTAGAGCTTGCCGTTGACGATGCCGTGGGCGGGTGCCTCACGGGTGTCGGCGGCGGAGGCCAGCTTGGTCCAGGCGCCGCTGTCCGCGCTGTACGCGTAGAGGTCGCTGGTGTCGCTGACGCCGGTGTAGCCGAACGCCGAGTAGACGGTGCCCTGGTAGGTGGCCACGGCGTTGTCGCCGGTACTCACCGGGAGGTCGGGAATCGTCTGCCAGGCGGTGCCGGCCGCGCCCTGCGCGGAGGCGGCTGCGTTGGTCGTGGCCCTGCCCGCCGCGGACTTGGCGCCGGCGGACGAGCCGTGCGCGGCCAGTGACAGCGGCGAGTAGGTGCCCTTGACCAGGTTGAGCGGGGCGCCCTTCTGCTGGATGACGACGCCGCCCGGGTTCTCGCCGAGGGTCAGGGTGGCCGGCGCGGTGCCGGTGTTCTTGACCGTCACCGTCTGCGTGGCGCTCTTGCCCCAGGCGACGGTGTTGGCGATGGACGCCGGGGTGACCTTCAGCCGGCCCGCCTTCAGGCTGATGTCACGCCCGGCGGTGCCGTCCGGCGGGATGTTCGCGGTCGCCGTCACGGTGGTGTAGTGCGAGGCGGCGGCGGACACCGGGTGCTTCCCGGTGACGTGTGAGAACGTCCAGTAGAAGCCGTCGCCGAGGTTCGGGTCGTCGGGGGTGGCGGCCGTCGTGGTGTGGTCGGCCGGGGAGTCGGCGCTGGTGACCGTGGCACCGTTGACGCCGGTCTTGGTGTTGGCGTCGGTGACGTTGCCGACGATCAGACCGCCGGGCACCGGGTCGTAACTGCGCTGCCCGACGAAGACGTTGTCCAGCTCCCACCAGTACGCCCAGGTGCCGGTGTAGTGGAAGCGCAGCCGGACGTCGCTCTTGCCCGCGTAGCCGGTGAGCGGGATCTGGACGTGCGCCGGACCGGTGACCGAGGTGGTGGTCCGGTGCCACAGGGTGGTCCAGGTGGTGCCGCCGTCGGCCGACACGTCCACGTCGGCGGTGGAGTTGGAGTACTCCTTGTAGTCGGTGTCGAAGCCCAGGATCGGGTCGGCGGCGCCGCTCAGGTCGTAGGACGGCGACAGCAGCCGGCTGTCCTGGTGCTGGCCCTGGCCGAGGTGATCGCTGTCGATCATGGCGAACCCGCCGCTGCCGCCGGTGCGGTTGCCGCGGCTGCCCTGGTCGTCGAAGGCCCATCCGCCACTGGTGCCGGCGGCGTTGCTCACGCTCCAGCCGGCCGGCGGACCGGTGGTGGCGGTGAACGGCTCGGTCGGGCCGCTGAGATGGACGGCGTAGCCGGGGGCCTGTGCGGCGTCGGCGTCGACCGGCACGGCGACGTTCAGCGTGCTGCCGGCCGCCCCCAACTGCACGGTCTTGTCGACCGTCTGGTAGCCGGGGTAGTTCGAGGCGACGTGCAGGGTGTAGGTGGTGTTCTGCGGCAGCGTCAGCGAGTAGGCGCCGGTGACGGGATCGGTGAAGACCGGTCCGCCGGGCACGCCGTCCGCGGTGATCTTGGCGTAGAGCGGCCAGCCGTGTCCGGAGCCGTCGGTGATCTTGCCGGAGACCGTCTGGCGCGGCACGGCGTCCAGGGCGAAGGACTCGGTGACGGTCGCGCCGTCCGCGAGGGCGACACCGTTGTCGGTCGCGCTGCCGTATCCGTAGGCGCTCGCCGTGACGTCGTAGCTGCCCGGCGGGATGTCCAGCTTGTAGGCGCCGGCGGCGTCGGAGGTGGCGGAGTAGTCACCGGCCTTGACGGTCGCGCCGGCGATGGCGGCGCCCGTGGCGTGGTCGGTGACGGTGCCGCTGATCACGCCGTGCGGCCCGCTGCGGAAGGCGGTCAGGCCGTTGGGCGTGCCGAGGCCGGTCGGGCCGTCGTAGCCGGGTCCGGCGGTGCACAGCGCGGCCGGGGTGCAGGTGCCGTTGTCGCCCGCGGTCACGTCGTTGAGCGCGGAGCGCTGCGTGTACGGGTACGCGTTCGGGTACGAGCCCGCCGTCGGGGTGCCGGCGGAGGCGTACACGGCCGCGATGATCGGCGACGACGCGCTGGTGCCGCCGTACACCGCCCAGCCGCCACCGCCGTAGGTCTGGTAGACCGAGACGCCGGTCACCGGGTCGGCGACGGCCGAGACGTCGGTCAGCGCCCGCTTGCCGCAGATCGTGTCGGTCTGGAAGGCCGGCTTCGGCTCGTACAGCGAGCAGCCCGAACCGGGGCCGCCGTAGGCGTTGTTCCACACCGACTCGCTCCAGCCGCGGCTGGTGCCGGCGGCGCGGGTCAGCGCGGTGCCGCCGACGGAGGTGACGTACTGCGAGGCGGCCGGGTAGCTGACGCCGTAGCCGTCGTCGCCGGAGGAGGCGACCACGGCGACGCCCGGGTGGTTGTAATACGGGTCCATGGCGGTGAGTTCGGAGGGGTCCTCACCGCTGCCGGGCGTGCTGTCGTACCCCGTGCCGTAGGAGTTGGACACGTACTTCGCGCCCAGCGCCACGGCCTCGTCCACCGCCGCGCCGAGGTCCGCGAAGTTCGCCGAGTCCGCCTCGACCAGCAGGATGTGGGCGTTGGGCGCGATCGCCGACACCATGTCGACGTCGAGGGAGATCTCACCGGACCAGTCGGGGTCGGGCGTGGGGTAGTCGGTGCCGCCGCGCTGGCTGACCTTGCTGAAGCAGCCGTTGGCGGTGGTGCACGCCGGAAGCCCGAACTGCTGCCGGTAGACAGCCAGGTCGGCCTCGGCGTTCGGGTCGTCGTACGCGTCGACGATGGCGACGGTCTCGCCAGCGCCGCCGTCCGCGGGCAGGGCGTACGCGCTCTGCAGATCGCCGGGGCCGAATCCGTCGGGGGTGGTGGCCAGCGGCTGCACCCCCTTGCGCGCCGCCACGTCGGTGCGGCGCAGCGCGAAGCAGGAGAACGCGCCGGGCTTGGGGTCGGCGCACTGCCGGACGACGTCGGGCCGGTCGGGCCGGTCGGCGGGCGCGGCGTGCGCCACGACGGCCATGGGCAGTTGGAGGGCGATCACAGCGAGGGCGGCCGCGGTGGCGGCGCGCCGTCTGAGCGAGGGTATGCGCAAGGTGGGTCTCCCTTGGGCCATGGATGCGCGGTCCAGTCGAACCGCTGGCGTATACCTGTGCACCACAAGCACCTTGGGAATCCCGAACGCCTTGTCGGAAAGGTGACACCTTCCCGACCGCCCGTCACGTCGGCATCCCGCCACCGGGGGCGCCGGCGGGCAGCGCGGGAGTGCCGGGACGGGCCCCGGCGGCGGGCTCCTGGCCGTCGAGCCAGCCGTGCCGGGCCGCGTGCCACACGAGCTGGATGCGGTTGTCGACGCCCGCGGCGCGCTCCATCGCCGAGATGTGCCGCTGCACGGTGCGGACCGCCACCCCCAGCGCCCGGGCCATCGCGGCGTCCGTGCTGCCGCCGACGAGCATGCCGAGGATCCGCAGCCGCAGCGGGCTGTGCGCGGTACCCAGCGGCACCCCCGCCGCCCACACCGCCTCGAAGAGCGTGACCAGCGCGTCCAGCAGACCGCTCGGCCGCACCACCAGCAGCAGCGGGTCGCAGAGCGGCCCGTCGGCGGCCAGCGGGAGCAGGGCCTGCGACCGGTCGGCGATGGACAGCCGCACGGGCAGCCGGTCGGCGACCCGCAGGTGCGTCGCGCCGAGGACGGCGCCCGCGTCCAGCCCGTCGCGCTCGACGACCACCCGGCTGCGCACCCCGCGCCGGATCGGGGGCCCGCCGTCCCCCGCCGGGCCGTCGCCCGGGGCGCGGGCGAAGACCAGCATCTCCTCGCGCACCGCGGCGTGCAGGTCCTCGACCTGTCGGCGGACGGCGGACGCGCCCTCGACGACCTGGACGATCTCGTCGGCCCTGCGGCCCTCGTGGACGCGCTGGTACTCCAGGCCGAGCCGGTCGAGGAGTTCCCGGCCGCGGCGTAACTGCTCCTGCGCGCGCGACAGCAGGGGAAGGAACTCCGACTGCGGCGGCAGCGGGTACCACCGGCCGTCGTCACCCCGGCGTACCAGTCCGCGCAGCGCCAGCTCGCCGCACGCGGCCTCGGCGCGTTCCGCCGGCACCCCCATGGTCCGGGCCAGTTCCGCCGCGGCAACCCCCCGCGTGGCGATGAGCAGCGGATAGGCCCGGTCCGCGTCGGCGCTCAACCCCAGTGCCTCAAACGGACGTTCGGTCATGATCGGGGACTGTAGTCGTCAAGTCCCGGTCAAGACGGGGAAATACGGCAGCCAACCGGCGGCCGCGGCGGGGAGTCCCGTCGCGGCCGCCGGTTCGCGGGGCCGTCACCTGCTGCTCAGGCGCGTTCCTCCGCCAGGGCGGCGAGTTCCCGGTCGACCGCCTGCTGGTGCAGTTCGGCGTCCTCGCGCGCCCGCTTCGGGCTCCACCGCCCCGTCATCAGGAAGACGAACGGCAGGAACAGCACCTGGCCGCCGACGCAGATCCACCACCAGGTGCGCCACTGGCCGGGGCCGTCGTGTGCGGCCTTCTGCACCTTGGTCCCGTACTTCTTCAGGACGTCGAGCTGCGGCTGGGCCTTCTGCACGGTGGCCAGGTCCGCGGCGCCGACCTCCTGAACCGCCCGCGCGGCGACGTCCGGCGGCACCTTGCCGGCGGGGTACTTGCCGAGTTCGGCGAAGGTCTGCGGGTGGGCGCCGACGATCGCGAGCGCGGGGGCCGCCTGCTGCTGGGCGGCGGTGACCTGGGCTCCGTGGTCGACGAGCGGCGTCACCGAGGTGACGAGCACCGGGATGAACGCGGCGGAGACCGCCACGACGGCCCGGATCGTCCACCCCCACACCGCCAGACCGGTGGCGGTGGCCGCCGGGTTGTGCTTCTCGACGGTCTCGGTGAAACTCGCCATCCAGGGCGCGTAGGCCACGCCGCTGAAGACGCCGATGGCCACGAACAGCCAGGCGAACGTGTAGTAGTCGGTGGCCGGATGGGTGGCGCGGGTGGCGAAGATCGCCGTGGCGACGATGGAGCCGACCGCGCCGACGATCATGAAGGGTTTGCGGACCCTGATCCGGTCGGAGAGCAGGCCGACCGCCACCAGGGCGACGGCGTTGGCGGCCCAGTACCAGTTGGCGACGGCGTTGGCGCGCTGCTCGGAGTAGCCGTAGGTGGTGGCGAAGAAGACCACGAAGTTGCCGACGGCGGCGAAGTACAGCAGCAGGTAGATCGAGATGGCCAGGGCCGAGCCGGTCACGTCGAGCCGGAGCATCTGCCGCCACTCGCCGCGCCGGGCCTGGGCCGGGTCGATGCCCTTGGCGCGGGCCTCGACCAGTGCCCGGTCGCGCAGCGTCACCATGATCTGGTCGCGCAGCGCGGGCGAGAGTTCGCGCAGGCCGACGAGGGCGAACACGAAGACGATGAACCCGGCGACCGCGGAGTACCGCAGTTCGTCCTGCCAGCTGGCGGTGTCCAGCGTGTTGCTGGTGACGGTGGTGACGACCAGGCTGCCGACGACCGGTCCCATGGTCCAGGCGCCCATCGCGGTGGCCCGGCCCAACTGCGGTGAGAAGTCGCGGATCAGCGCGGGTGTCGCCACCAGCACCACGCCCTCGATGAAGCTGACGAGCGCGAAGAGCACCAGGTAGGTGGTCTTGCTCCCGGCGTTGGGCAGTCCGAAGAAGACCAGCAGCGAGGCGATCAGCAGGCCGTAGACCACCATGTTGGCGCGGCCCCACCGGTCGGCGAGCCCGGCGGCCAGCGAGGCGAAGGCCCCCACCGCGTTGCCGATCACCGAGACCCACACGAAGTACCGGTAGGTCATGCCGAAGTGGGTGATGATCGACGTCGCGACCGCGTACTGGATGTAGAGCATGTAGTACAGCACGACGGTGGTGATCACCACGATCGCCAGATACGCCATCCGGCGGCCGGTGGCCGGATACCCGGCCAGGTCCCGGCGCAGCAGCCGGGAGAGTGCGGAAGGTGCGCCGGCGGCCGGGGTCGCGGGCCCCGATCTGCCGTCGTCGAACGACGTGGGAGTGGCAGACATACGGCTCCTCCAAGAGGTGCTGGACAACCGGGTGCGTGGCCTCGGAGCAGCCACTGCGCGTACGGCGGGGTCCGAGTTGGCCAGAGGGTAGTACCGACCGGTCGGTATGCCTAGGGGGTGCGCACACACCGATGCCGGCGGACCCTGAGTCGGGGTCCGCCGGCATCGGCCTGGTGGTGGTTCAGGTGCGGGAAGGAGCCGTGGTGCGGGTGGAACGGGTGCGACCGGTCAGGAGGCGGTGCAGCTCAGCGCGGGAACGGTGAACGTCCCGGAGGCCGTCCCCTGGAACCCGAAGCTGGTCGAACCCGCCGCGGCGACCGCGCCGTTGTAGCTCAGGTTGGTCGCGGTGACCGACGCGCCGCTCTGCTGGACGGTCGCGCTCCAGGCGCTGGTCTCCTGCTGGCCGCCCGGCCAGGTCCAGGCGACCTTCCAGCCGTTGATCGCCGCGCTGCCCGCGGTGACGGTGACCGTCGCGGTGAAGCCGTTGTTCCACTGGTTGTCGATGTGCAGGCTCGCCGTGCAGCCGCTGCCGCCGGTACCGCCCGTGGTCCCCGAGGACGTCCCGGAGCTGGTCCCGGCGGAGGTGCCGCTGCTGGTCCCGGACGAGGTCCCGCTGCTGGTGCCCGACGAGGTGCCCGAGGTCGTACCGCTGGAGGTGCCGCTCGACGTGCCCGAGCTGGCGCCGGACGACGTGCCGCCCGTCGAGCCGGTGCCGCCGAAGCCGGGAGCCTTGATGGACGCCAGGTAGCCGTCCTTGACGGTGTCCACCGTCTGCCAGTCGTCCTTGAGGATGCCGCCGGTGTCACCGGAGTCCGGGTTCCACGACCAGAAGGTCCAGCTGAAGCTGTCCCCGCCGTTGCCCGCGGTCGGCAGCAGGTAGCCGACCAGGGCCTTGAGCCACTGCTGGTCGGTGGTGGACTGCAGCGTGGTGCCGAACTCGCCGACCCACACCGGGGCGATGTTCTGCTTGAACAGGTAGCCCCAGTACTTGTCCCAGATCCCGGGCATGTTCGCCGGGAACGACGGGTCGGTGAACCAGGTCTGCTGGGCGACGCTGGTGGCGTAGTCGTGGGCCGAGTACACGACCCGGTTGGCCACGTTGAGCTGCACCGGGTACTGGCCGGCGCCCATCAGGTTGCCGCCCCACCAGCCGGAGGTCCCGTTGAAGGTCTGGATGCCCTCGACGAAGATCAGCAGATCGGGGTTGACGCCGAGGACCGCGTTGCCCGCGCGCTCTGCGGCCAGCCGCCAGTCGATCGAGGTGTCGCCGCAGCCCCAGCAGGCCGGGTCGTGCGGCTCGTTGTGCAGGTCGATGCCGACCACGGCGGTGTTGCCCTGGTAGCGGGTGGCGAGCGCCTTGAGGTCGGTGATCCACGTCGACTCGGGGACCGAGCTGGTGTACCAGAGCGCGGACTGCCCGCTGGAGTCGGGACGGTGCCGGTCCAGGATCACCCGCAGCCCGATCGAGCCCGCGTAGTCGACGATCTTGTCCATGACCTGGAGGGACGTCAGCCCCTGGAGGTCCTGGTTCATGTTGTAGAAGGTGATGCTGTTGGGCGTCGTGCCCGGCTTGAAGATGTCGTCGCTGTACGGCAGCCGGATGGTGTTGTACCCGAGCGACTTCATCTGGTCCATCATCGACTTGTAGTCGCGCGACCAGAGGCCGTGGGGCGTGTAGTTGGCGGTCTCGAAACCGAACCAGTTGACGCCGGCGATGCGCACCGGCTGGTTGTTCGCGTCCAGGATCTGCCGCCCGCTGGTGTGCCAGTAGCCGGTGCCCGCGGCGGGGGCGGCCGCGGTGGGGGTGACCGCCGCGGAGGCGCGGGACTGCCCGGCCAGCGCGAGGGCGGCGAGCAGCACCGCCGCGAAGGCGGCCGCCAGGACCACCCGCAGCCGGTGCGTACTTCTCGGTGGGCTCAACGGGCCCGTCATGGGGACCACGGCGCGATTCCTCTCAGTGGGGGGCGGAACGCTTCAGGTCGTGGTGGGCGTGTGCGTCGGGGAGCGAGTGGGAGCGCTCCCAAGGCACCATATGGAAGCGACGGCACGCAAGGGACGTCAAGGGGGTTCACCGCGTACAAGAAGTGAAGGAACGTCACGCGGGGTCGAGTTGGCCGTGGGTTAGGCTTGCCTAAGTACGATCAGGGAGGCATGGACGATGGCGGAACGACCGCAGCGCAGGACCCCGCAGCCCAAGCACGCCCGGGTGGTGCGCAGTGAGCGGCTGACGCCGCACATGATCCGGGTGGTGCTGGCCGTGGATCCGGCGGCCGCGCTGGACATCGGCGCGTACACCGACCACTACGTGAAGCTGGTGTACGCCCCCGAGGGCGTGGTGTACCCCGAACCGCTCGACCTGGAGGCCGTGCGCGGTTCGCTGCCGCGTGAGCAGTGGCCGCGGACCAGGACCTACACGGTGCGGGCCTGGGACCCGGACACCCGCGAGATGACGCTGGACTTCGTCCACCACGGCGACGAGGGCCTGGCGGGCCCGTGGGCGGCGCGGGTGCGGCCGGGCGACGGCCTGTGGTTCATGGGCCCGGGCGGCAGCTACGCCCCCGACCCGGAGGCCGGCTGGCATCTGCTCGCCGGCGACGAGAGCGCGCTGCCCGCGGTGGCCGCGGCGGTCGAGCAGCTGCCGCCCGGGGCGGCCGCCAAGGTGTTCGTCGAGGTGTCGGGCCCCGAGGAGGAGCAGAAACTTCCGACGGCGGGGGACACCGAGGTGGTCTGGCTGCACCGCGGGGCGCGGCCGGTGGGCGAGGCCCTGGTCGAGGCGGTGACCTCCCTGGACTTCCCCTCGGACGACGTGCACGTCTTCGTCCACGGCGAGGCCGGCTTCGTCAAGGAGCTCCGCCGCCACCTGCGCCTGGACCGCGGCGTCCCCCGCGAGCGGATGTCCGTCTCCGGCTACTGGCGCCGCGGCAGCGACGAGGACGGCTGGCAGGCGTCGAAGCGGGAGTGGAACGCCCAGGTCGAGGCGGAGCAGGAAGCCCGGCCGTGAAGGGCACGGGCTGAGGCCCGAGCCCTCAAAGAAGCGCCGGTTGCCCCCGGCTCGGGGCCGGGGGCAACCGGGGGCGCTCAGACCGACTTCTGGTAGGAGCGGAAGGTACGCGTGGAGAGCCAGACGGCGGCGGCCGCCAGGGCCAGCAGCGCGCCGCCGCGGCTGAGCACGTCACCCCAGTCCGGGTCCGCGGACATCGCCGAACGCCCGGCGACCAGCGCCCAGTTGACCGGGTTGAAGTCGGCGACGTGCCGCATCCACGACGGCATCAGGCCGGGCGCCATGAACGCCGAGGACAGGAAGGTCAGCGGCAGCAGCAGGAAGGTGTTGATGCCGATGATGCTCTCCCGCTGCCTGACCAGCATGCCCAGCGCGTTGGAGAACGCGCCGAACACCGTGCCCAGCACGATCGAGGCCAGGACGAGGATGAGCAGGCCGGCCACCCCGCCGGGGTAGTCCGCGCCGCCGATCTTGCCGAGCAGCACGATCACCACGGACTGGATCCCGGTACTGATCCCCTGCTGCACCACGTTGGCGTTCATCAGCGCCGCCCGGCTCACCGGCGTGGTGAGGAAGCGGTTGAGCGTGCCGCGTTCGATCTCCTCCAACGTGCCCATGCCCGCCCACATGTTGGACGACACCGCGCTCATCACGACGACCCCGGGCACGAGGTAGTCCAGGTAGGAGCCGGCGCCGAACCCCGGCAGCTCGACCACCCTCCGGAACAGCGAGCCGAAGAGGAACAGCCAGATCACCGGCTGGATGAGGGTGATCACGAGATAGGCCGGCTGCCGCAGGATGGCGGTGAGCTGACGCTGGGTCATGAACCAGGTCTGGTTGATCGTCGTGCTCATCGGGCGGCTCCTGACGTGTTCGCGGGGACGGGGGCCGGGACGGCCGCCTCGGGTGCGGCGTCCGCGTCGGCGAACCGGCGCCCCGCGTACCGCAGATAGACGTCGTCCAGGGAGGGGCGGGCGACGGTGACCGAGGCCACCGCGACGCCCTGCTGCTCCAGGGCCGTGAGCACGTGCGGGACGGCGGCCGGGCCGTCGTCGGCGCGGGCACTCAACCGCCGCCCGTCCAGGGCCACTTCGCGGACCCCCGCGAACTCGGCGAGCGCGGTGCGGATCAGCGTGCCGTCGACGGCGTCCGGCGCCTCGCGCAGCTCGACGTGCACCGCGTCGCCGTGCAGTTCGCCCTTGAGCTCGTCGGGAGTGCCCTCGGCCACCACCCGGCCCCGGTCGACGATCGCGATCCGCTCGGCGAGGCGGTCGGCCTCCTCCAGGTAGTGCGTGGTGAGCAGGATGGTCAGGCCCTCGTCGCCCGCGAGCCGGCCGATCTCCTCCCACATGGCGGTGCGCGCCTCCGGGTCGAGTCCGGTGGTCGGCTCGTCCAGGAACAGCACCTCGGGGCGGTGCATCAGCCCGAGGGCGACGTCCAGCCGCCGCTGCATGCCGCCGGAGTACGTCCGGACCTGCCGCTTGCCGGCCTCCGCGAGGTCGAACCGGGCCAGCAGTTCGTCGGCGCGGCGGTTCAGGTCCGCGCCGCGCACCCCGTAGAGCCGGCCCTGCAGCAGCAGGTTCTCGCGTCCGGTGGCGACCGGGTCCGCGCCCGACCGCTGGGCCACCACGCCGATGGCGCGGCGGACCCGGTCCGGGTGGCGCAGGGCGTCGTGACCGGCGACGACGGCGGTGCCGGAGTCGGGACGGGCGAGGGTGGTGAGGATCTTGACGGTGGTGGACTTGCCGGCGCCGTTGGGGCCGAGCAGGCCGAAGACGGTGCCGGCGGCAACGGTGACGCCCATGCCGTCCAGGGCCCGGACGTCGCCGGGATAGGTCTTCATCAGGTCGCGCGCCTGTACGGCGGGCGGTGAGGTGGTCATGTCCGGTTCCTCCGCTGAGGGATGTGCCGGGTCGGCCGGAGCGGCCTGCGGGAGGAGCCGGGATATCGTGGGTGTGCCGCACCTCGATCGCCCGACGCCCGCCACCCGTGGGTGTCCCGGTCGCTGGTTGGTGACCCGGCGTCCGCTGTTGCCGCAGCGGGCGCCGGTGCTGTGCCGTGTGTTCTGTGTGTGCTGTCTGCTGTGCGTCCGGGTCAGTGCCGGTCAGTGCCGGTCAGTGCCGGTCGCCCTGGTGCCGGTGTTCTCCTCCGTCCGTGCCGCCCCCCGCCTCCGCCACGGCCTTGTCCATCTGCTCGCGCAGGATCTCGGCCGCGTCGACGTCCCGGAACTCCTCCTCCAGCTGCGCCCACTGCTCGGGCACCTCACCGGTCTCGTGCCAGGTGCGCCACTCGGCGACGCCCGGCAGGGTGCCCTCGGAGAGCTCCCGGAGGAACCCGCGCACCCAGACCGCCTCGGCGTCGATCATGTGGAGCTGGTACTCGGTCTCGATGAGGAACATCCGCGGAAGTTCGGCGTCCAGGCGCCGCAGGACGCCGCGCAGCGCGGCTGCGTGGACCTCCAGCGCCCGGGCGCGCTCGTCGAGCAGTTCGGCGACCTCGTCCGGGTGCAGTGCCCCGATGAGCGAGAGCGCGGCCTCGAAGGCCGGGTACTCGCGCGCCGGGACGGCCACCAGGTCGGCGAGCCAGTCGTGCATCTCGACCCGGCCGGACTCGGTGAGGCCGTAGAGCGTGCGCTCGGGCCGGTTGCCCTGCCGCTGGACGCCCGCGACCTCCACGAAACCGTGCTTCTCCAGGTTCTGGACCACGGTGTAGAGCGAGCCGTAGTTGATCTTGATGCTGTGTTCCTTGCCGCGCTGGCGCAGCAGCCGGGCGATCTCGTACGGGTGCATCGGGCGCTCGTTGAGGAACACCATCACGGCCAGAGCCAGGGGGTTGCTGAGCTTGCGCCGCTTGGCCACCGCTGTGCCTCCTCGTATGACGCTCGATATCGCTCGCTACCGTATATCCGTAGCCGAACATATCGCGTTTACCAGGCCACGGCAACCACGATGTATCGCGATTCTGCCCGGGCGGGAGCGGCACGCACCCGGCGGTCGCCGTAACGCGCCCGGCCACCGCTCCCCCGCCGGATTCGGTCAGGACTGAATCCATTCCGGCGACCGGCCGGCACCGGAAGCATGGCGGACACGGGCTCCTTGCCGCGTTCCGGAGACGCCTTCGGCACGGGGGACGGCGGGGCGCCCGGTCAGCCAGCGTTCCCGGACGACGAAAGCGGTCCCGCCATGCCCGAGTCCCAGCCCCCCGCGCCCCAGCCCTCCGCCCCGACCGCCGACAAGGCCCGCCTGCTGCGGAAGCTGGGCGACGCGGGGGTGCTCGTGCTGCCGAACGCGTGGGACGCCGGCAGCGCGGCGGTGATCGCGGCGGCCGGCGCGGCCGCGGTCGCCACGACCAGCGGCGGCGTGTCGTGGTCGTCGGGACGCGGCGACGGCCAGCAGTTGACGCGGGACGAGATGGTCGCGGCGGCCCGGCGGGTGGTGGCCGCCGTGTCCGTGCCGGTGACGGTGGACGCCGAGGGCGGTTACGGCCCCGCGCCCGAGGACGTGGCCGCCACCGTACGGGCGCTGGTGGCGGCCGGCGCCGCCGGCGTCAACCTGGAGGACTCCCACGCGCCGGGCGGTCCGCTGTACGGCGTCGCCGAGCAGGCGGCCCGGCTGCGCGCGGCCCGCGAGGCGGCGGCCGCCGCCGGTCTGCCGGACCTGGTCGTCAACGCCCGTACCGACGTCTTCCTGTTCGGCATCGGCGCCCCCGAGAGGCGGCTGGACGCGGTGCTCGAACGGGCCTTGGCCTACGCGGCCGCCGGCGCGGACGGCCTCTTCGTCCCCGGCCTGCTCGACCTCGGCGTGCTGCGGACGCTGTGCGCCGCCTCGCCGCTGCCGGTGAACGCGATGGCGGGTCCGGGCGGGCCCTCGGTGGCCGAGCTGGCCGCCGCCGGGGTGCGGCGCGTCAGCGTGGGAACCGCCCTGGCGCAGTCCGCGTACACCGCGGCCCATCGCGCCGCGACGGAGATGCTGCGGGAGGGCACGTTCGCCGCGCTGGACGGTGCCCTGGACTTCGGCACCCTCAACTCGCTGCTCTCCGTCTGACAACGGGAACGGCCGAGCGGCCCGCCCATGACGGCGGGCCGCTCGGCCGTTCCCCTAGCTCGATGACTCACCGGGCCGGCGCCGCTCCCCCGCTCACCCGACGGAGGAGTACGCCACCACGCCCCGCAGCAGGCCGTCCACGGCCTTGCGGGCGTTGCGCCGCACCGGGCTCCCCTCGGGCGCCGCGTTGCCGATCTGGCCGAGGACGTCGATGAGTTGCTTGCACCACCGCACGAAGTCGCCCGCGGGCATGTCGGCGTCGGTGAGCACGGCGTCGAGCGAGTGGCCGGAGGCCCACCGGTGGGCGGGCCAGGCGAAGCCGAGGTCGGGCTCGCGCTGGCCGACGCCCTCCGTCTGGTTGATCCGGTGGTCCTCCTCCAGGGCGTCGAGGCGGCCCCAGATGCGCACCATCTCCCCCAGCGCCTCGCGGGCGTTGCCGGACGGCAGCCGCGGGACGACCGCGTCGTCGGACTGCCGGGACTCGTAGACCAGCGCGGAGGCGCAGGCGGCGAGTTCCGCCGGGCCGAGGCCGTCCCACACGCCCTCGCGCAGGCACTCGCTGGCGAGCAGGTCGAGTTCGCCGTAGAGCCGGGCCAGCCGCCGGCCCTCCGGGGTGACCTCGTCGCCCTCCAGGTAGCCGAGCTCGCTGAGCACCGCGCACACCCGGTCGAAGGTGCGCGCGATGGTGTTGGTGCGGCCCTCGATGCGGTGTTCCAGGCCCTTGGTGTCGCGGCGCAGCCGCTGGTACCGCTCGGCCCACCGGGCGTGGTCCTCGCGGTCGTCGCAGCCGTGGCAGGGGTGGGCGCGGATCGCGGTGCGCAGCCGGGCGATCTCGGTGTCGTCGGCCGCGGCGGACCGCTGCTTGCGGTGCCGGGCCGGTGCCGACCATCCGGCGGTGCCGGCCTTGGAGCGCATCGCCGAGGCCAGGTCGCGCCGGGACTGCGGGCTGCGCGGGTTGAACGACTTGGGGATCCGCATCCGGTCGAGCGCCTCGACCGGCACCGGGAAGTCGATCTGCGCGAGCCGCTTGACCTGGCGTTCCGCGGTCAGCACCAGCGGCCGGGGACCGTCGTGGAACTCGCCGCCGCGCGGGTGGTGCCCGCCGGTCGCCCGGCCGGGGATGCCCGGTTCCAGGACCAGCGCGAGGCCGGCGTACTTGCCGGCCGGGACGTGGATGATGTCGCCCGGCTTGAGCTTCTCCAGCGACTCCGCGGCGGCCGCGCGGCGCTGGTTGGCGCCCTGACGCGACAGCTCGGCCTCACGCTCCTTCAGCTCCCGCCGCAGGCCCATGTACGCGTCGAAGTCGCCGAGGTGGCAGGTCATCGACTCCTTGTAGCCGCGCAGCCCTTCCTCGTTGCGCTGCACCTGCTTGGAGATGCCGACCACCGAGCGGTCGGCCTGGAACTGCGCGAAGGAGGTCTCCAGCAGTTCGCGCGAGCGGTGCCGCCCGAACTGGCCGACCAGGTTGACCGCCATGTTGTACGACGGCTTGAAGGAGGACCGCAGCGGATAGGTGCGGGTACCGGCCAGGCCGGCGACGGCGACCGGGTCGAACGCCCGCTGCCACAGCACCACCGCGTGGCCCTCGACGTCGATGCCGCGGCGGCCGGCGCGCCCGGTGAGCTGGGTGTACTCGCCGGGGGTGATGTCGGCGTGCGTCTCGCCGTTCCACTTCACCAGCTTCTCCAGCACCACCGACCGGGCGGGCATGTTGATGCCCAGCGCCAGCGTCTCGGTGGCGAAGACCGCCTTGACCAGGCCCTTGACGAACAGCTCCTCGACGATCTCCTTGAACGTCGGCAGCATGCCCGCGTGGTGGGCGGCGATCCCGCGCTCCAGGCCCTCCAGGAACTCGAAGTAGCCCAGGACGTGCAGGTCCTCGTCCGGGATGGCGCGCGTGCGCTCCTCGACCAGGGCCCGCACCTTGGCGCGGGCCTCGTCGTTGTTGAGCCGGAGCCCGGCGTAGAGGCACTGCTGGACCGCCGCCTCGCAGCCGGCCCGGCTGAAGATGAAGGTGATCGCGGGGAGCAGGCCCTCGCTGTCGAGGCGGTCGATGACCTCGGCGCGGCTGGGCGTCCAGACCCGGCTGCGGGACCGCCGCTCGCGCTCGCGGTCCGCCTCCCGGCCGCGGCGTCCGCGGCCGGTGAAGGGGCGCTGGTTCTCGATCCGGGCGAGCCGTTCGAGGTCGGTGTTGACCTCGCGCCGGCCCTGGCCCCCGCCGGAGCCCGCCTTCTCCTCGAAGAGGTCGTACATCCGCCGCCCGGCCAGGACGTGCTGCCACAGCGGCACGGGCCGGTGCTCGGAGACGATCACCCGGGTGTCGCCGCGGACGGTGTCCAGCCAGTCGCCGAACTCCTCGGCGTTGGACACGGTCGCGGAGAGCGACACCAGGGTGACGGACTGCGGGAGGTGGATGATCACCTCCTCCCACACGGCGCCGCGGAAGCGGTCGGACAGGTAGTGCACCTCGTCCATGACCACGTAGGCCAGGCCGTCCAGCGCCGGGGAGCCCGCGTACAGCATGTTCCGCAGGACCTCGGTCGTCATGACGATCACGGGCGCGTCGCCGTTGACACTGTTGTCCCCGGTGAGCAGGCCGACCTTGTCGGCCCCGTACCGCTTGGCGAGGTCGTTGTACTTCTGGTTCGACAGGGCCTTGATGGGCGTGGTGTAGAAGCACTTCCGCCCCTCGGCCAGGGCCAGGTGGACGGCGAACTCGCCCACGATGGTCTTGCCGGAGCCGGTGGGCGCGGCGACCAGGACGCCGCTGCCGGCCTCCAGCGCCTTGCACGCCTCTATCTGGAAGGGGTCGAGGCCGAACTCGTACAGCTCGCGGAACTGGGCGAGTGCGGTGGCGTTCTCTGCGGCGCGACGACGGCTGGCGGCGAAGCGCTCGGCGGGCGACATCTCATCGGTCATCTCGCCCACGAGCCTACCGGGCGGCACCGACACGGCGCGTGATCTTATCTGCTCAGCTCAGCAGGCGGACGGCTCCGGGGACGGTCTCGGCGCTGATCGGGAGGGCTCCGACCCGCTCTCCGTCGGCGTAGGCGGTGATCCCCTCGGCGGCCAGCCGCACCCGCGCCGCGCGGTGCACGGTGACGACCGGATGGCTCGGATGGGTGCCGCGGTAGACCCGCGGAAAGACCCTCAGCAGGGTGCTGCGGCTGCACGGGCCGACCACGCACACGTCGAAAAGGCCGTCGTCCATCAGCGCGTCGGCGCATATCCGCATGCCGCCGCCGTACGAGGAGCCGTTGCCGACCGCGATCAGGGTGGCCTCGATCTCCCGCTCGGGCGCGTCGTCGAACTGCACGGTGTAGCGGATCGGGCGCAGCGCCGCCAGCTCGGCGAGCATCGCCAGGTCGTACTTGAACCGGCCGGTGGGCCAGCTCATCCGGTTGCCGCGGTCGTTGACCCGGGAGTCGAAGCCGGAGGCCATGACGGTGCCGAACCAGCGGTCCCCGATCCGGCCGAGGTCCAGCGTGCGGGTCCGGCCGGCGGTCAGCGCTGCGGCGATGGCGGCGCCGGCCGCGGCAGGGTCGCGCACCGGCAGGCCGTTGACCCGGGCGAAGTCGTTGCCGGTGCCGGCGGCGACCACGCCGAGCGGCGTACCGGTGCCGGCGACCGCCTGGAGGGCCAGCGACACCATGCCGTCCCCGCCGACGGCGACCAGGGCGTCGGTGCCGCCCTCGACGGCCTTCCTGGCACGGTCGAGGGCGTCCGCGGCGTCCTGGCCGACGACGGTCCGCACGCGGTGCCCGGCGTCACGCAGGGCCCCGGCGGCCGGCCCGGCGGCCTGCGCGCCCCGGCCGCGGCCCGCGCCGGGATTGACGAAGAGGGTGATCTCGCTGGTCACGGGCGGACCCTACCCCGGATCGGGGCCGCCGAGGAGATCCGTCAGGTGGCGTTCAGGTGGCGTCGTCGAAGCCGTCGTCGGCTCGGCGGGTGCCGGTGCCCTCGCCGTCCTCGTCGTCGTAGGGCTGGGACTGGATCTGCTCGGGGATGTGGTCGAGGCTGGAGGCCTCGTCCGGGTCGAGCCCGAAGTCCGGGTCGGCGGCGCGGCGGCGGGCCCTGCGGGAGTCGTTGAAGAAGCAGATGCCCAGCGCCAGGAAGTACAGGAAGACGATCGGCGCGGCGAGCAGGCACATCGTCAGCGGGTCGCCGGTGGGGGTGGCGACGGCGGCGAAGACGGTGATGCCGATGACCATGCCGCGCCACCAGCCGAGCATGCGGCGGCCGCTGACGACCCCGGTGAAGTTGAGCAGCACCAGCGCCAGCGGCAGCTCGAAGGCGAGACCGAAGACCACGACCATGCGGACCACCAGGTCCAGGAAGTCGTCCAGGGCCAGCAGGTTGGTGGTGTCGTTCGGCACGAAGCCGATCATGATCCGGGCGGTCTGCGGCAGGATTTCGTAGGCCAGCGCCGCGCCGGCCAGGAACAGCGGCACACCGGCGCCGACGAAGCCCAGCGTGTAGCGCTTCTCGTTGCGGTGCAGACCGGGCGCGAGGAACGCCCAGAGCTGGTACAGCCAGACGGGCGACGACGCGACGATGCCGGCCATCAGCGAGACCTTGAGGGCGATGGAGAAACCACCGAGCAGGCCGTTGACGGTCATCTGGGCGCAGGGCGCGCTGTCGTGCTGGTGCGTGGCGCCGTTGACACAGCGCACGTTGCCGGGGATCCGGTGCTGCAGCAGCTCGATGATGTGCTTGTAGAAGAACGCCGCCACGATCGTGACGACGATGATCGCCAGCACCGACTTGAACAGCCGGTTGCGCAGTTCACGCAGGTGGTCGGCGAGGGGCATCCGCCCCTCGGGGTCCTTGTCCTGCTTGCGGGCAGTCTTGAGCACCCACGTCCTCGTCTCGTGCGGCAGCCGTCAGCGCGTGTCGGCTTCGTCCTTCACCTGGGGACCGGGCGCTCGGCGGCCCGGTCCCGGCGGTCGGGCCGGGCTCAGCCCTGCGTCGTGCGGTCCGGCTCGGAGACCGGGCGGGCGCTGGCGGTGTCGCCGGGGGCGGACTGGATGGTCCGCTGCGCGGAGCCGTTCTGCGCCGTGCCGGCGCCGCCGTCCGCGGAGTTCGCGCCGTCGTTCTTCATCGCCTTGGCCTCGCTCTTGAGGATGCGGGCCGACTTGCCGAGGGACCGGGCCACGTCGGGCAGCTTCTTGGCGCCGAAGAGCACGACGATCACGAGAAGGATGAGGACGATCTCGAGGGGCTTGAGATTGCCGAGCATAAAAGGTCTACCTTCTCACCGGGGCGGCGTGTCCTTGCGACTGCTGGTGGCGCCTACCGGACACCTGTCCGGTACATCCTGCGCCGGCTGCGATCGTAGCGTGCGCCGGTGAACTGCCGGAAAGCTCCCGGAGTACGCCGGTGGCGGCCCCCGCCGCGCTCGAAGCGGGCCGCTCGCTCAGGGTACCCTCCCGCGCGCTCGGCAGGGCAGGGCTCAGGGCCGGAAGATCTCTCCGGCCTGCACGCCCACCCGCCCGGCGGCCTGGTGCAGCCGCTCGGTCGCCGCGGTCAGCGCCTGCGTGCTCCGGGCCACCTGACCGGCCAGTTCCTCCACGGCCAGGTAGACGCGGACGGCCAGGACCCCCAGTACCAGGAGTCCCGCGGTCGAGAGGCCGACAACGGCGAAGAGCCACCACATGGGGCGGCAGCCTACCGGTCGCCCGGGGCCGCACCGTGCAGCCGCATGGTCCGGACGCCGCCGCCGGTGAGCAGTTCGACGATCCGCTCGCCGGCCGGTTTGCGGACCGCCTCACCGCACTCGGGACAGGTGAAGGTGTAGAAGGTGGTGCGGGCCGAGGCCCCGATGGCCAGCCGCAGGGCGCCGGCGGCCAGTTCGAAGTTCTCCCGGCAGTGCGGGCAGGCGGCGCGGAACACCACCGGGCCGGCGGCGGGCGGCGGGCAGGCGGCGGGCGCCGTCATGACGTTCCCTCACTCCCCGTAGGCGGCGAGGGCCTGGACCGCCGCGTCGCGGGCCTCGGCCGCCAGGGCCGCGGGCGCCACGATCCGGCCGTCGCGGCCCAGCCGCAGCGCGAGCCGGCGCAGCGAGCCCGGGTCCGGGGTGCGCAGGGTGATCCGCAGGCCGCCGTCGGCCAGCTCCTCGGCGCTGTCGTGCGGGTAGTACTCGGCCACCCAGCGCCCGCCGGGCCCGACCTCGATGACCACCTCGGGGTCGTCGCCGGCCGGCTGGACCAGGCCCTGCGACAGGTCGCGCGGCTCGATCCGCGGCGGGTCCGACGGCTCGTCGAGCAGGCGGATCTCCGCGACCCGGTCGAGCCGGAAGGTCCTGCGGTCCTCGGAGAGCCGGCACCAGCCCTCGACGTAGGTGTGCCCGACGGCGAACAGCCGGATCGGGTCGACCTCGCGTTCGGTGAGGGTGTCGCGGGCCGGCGAGTAGTAGCGCATCCACAGCCGGCGGCGCTCGGTGATCGCCCGGTCCACGGTGGCGAAGACGCTGCCCTCGGACTCGAAGGTGACCGAGAGGTGCGCGCTGGCTCCCGCGGCCTCGCCGGCGGCGGCCTCCAGCTTGGTGCCCGCACGCTGCAGCGCCTGCCGGTCGCTGTCCCGCAGGCCGGGCAGGTTGGCGACCGCACGGGCGGCCACCAGCAGCGCGGTGGCCTCGTCGGCGGCCAGCCGCAGCGGCTGGGCGACGTCGTCGGCGGTCCCGGGGTTGTGCCACCAGATCCGCTCGCCGTCGGTGTCGATGTCGAGCAGGTCGCCGCCGCGGAAGCTGGTGCCGCACAGCGGCAGCACGTTCAGGTCGCCGATCAGCTCGGCCTCGGTGACGCCGAACGCCCTGGCCACCTCGCTGACCCGGGCGCCGGGCCGCTCGCGCAGATAGGTCACCAGTGACAGCATCCGCCGTGTCTGGTCGATCGCGTTGCTCATCGTGCCGTCCCCCTCTCCCGTCAGCCCTTGGCCACGGCGCGCAGCCGGTCCACGACCTCGGCCCGCAGCTCCTCGGGCGCCAGGACCACGACGTCCGGGCCGAACTCCGCCAGCCAGGCGTCCAGTCCGTGGCCGTAGGGGACCTCCAGCTCGTCCCAGTCCGCGTCCACCGGGGTGGTGGCGACCGCGCGGGCCCGCAGCGGGTAGCCGCTGTCCCGGCGCAGCCGGATGCGGGCGGTCACCGCGGTGGCTCCCTCACCGGCCCAGCGGGCGACCGCCTCGCGGACGTCGACGTGGTCCGGGACCTCGGCGGCCGCCGCGCCGCGGGCGCGCACCTTTCCGCTGATCCGGGAGAGCCGGAAGACCCGCACGTCGGCGCGGTCGCGGTCGTACCCGGCGAGGTACCAGTGGCCGCGCCAGCACTCCAGGGCCCACGGCTCGACCAGTCGCGGCTCGGGCCGCACGGCGTTCGCCTTGCGGTAGTCGAAGGCCACCGCCTTGCGTTCGCGGGTGGCTACCATCAGCGCCTCGAAGGCGGGCTCGGGGGCGGGGATGCGCGGTTCCAGGGCGCTGCTGACGTCCTCGTAGGGCACGCCGGCCGCGCGCAGCTTCTGCAGGGCGCCGCTGGCCGCCTCGGCCAGCCGGGCCTGCTGCCAGACCTTGGCGGCCAGGCTGAGCGCGGCGGCCTCCTCCGGGTCGAGCGCGATGTCCGGGAGGCGGTTGCGGTCGCTGCGGGCGAGGTAGCCGAACTCGCCGTCGAGGCTCTCCACGGTGTCGATGACCAGGCCGAGCTCGCGCAGGTCGTCCTTGTCCCGCTCGAACATCCGGTTGAACGCGTCGTCGGACGTGACCTCGTGGTACGCCTCGATGGAGGCCCGCAGCTCGCGTTTGCTGACCGGGCGCCGGGTGTTCATCAGGCACAGGGCCAGGTTCATCAGCCGCTCGGCCTTGGCGATCGCCATCCCGCACCCTTCTTCCGCCCTCGCTCGCAGACCGTACCGCTACCGGCGCCGCTGCCAAAACCCGAGGGCCCCCGCCGTCCGGCGGGGGCCCTCGGGACGCGTCGCGCCTCGCCTGCGGACGGTCGTCGTCCGGCCATCGCCGTCAGATAATCGCCGTCAGACGATCGCCGTCAGACGGTCAGACGGAGACCAGGTCGCAGACGAAGATCAGCGTCTCGCCGGGCTTGATGGCGTTTCCGGCGCCGCGGTCGCCGTAGGCGAGGTGGGCGGGGATGGTCAGCTGGCGGCGGCCGCCGACCTTCATGCCCTGCACGCCCTGGTCCCAGCCGGCGATGACCTGGCCGACACCGAGCTGGAAGCGGAGCGGCGCGCCGCGGTTCCAGCTCGCGTCGAACTCCTCGCCGGTGGAGAAGGCCACGCCCACGTAGTGGACGGCCACGGTGTCCCCGGCCTTCGCGACCGGGCCGTCGCCCTCCCAGATGTCCTTGATCTCCAGCTCGGCCGGCGGCTCGCCGCCCGGGAAGTCGACCTCGGGCTTGTCGATGCTCACGTACATGCTCCTTGTGCTGGTGCGGGCAACCCGCACAGTCTTACAGAACCGCCAGGATGTCCAAGGTGAAGACCAGCGTGGAGTTGGCCGGGATGCCGCCCTGGGCCTGGCTGCCGTAGGCCAGATCGGGCGGCGTCACCAGCATCACGCGGCTGCCGACCTTCTTGCCGGCCAGGCCCTGCTGCCAGCCCTTGATGAGCTGCGCCAGCGGGAAGGCGGCGAGCTGGCCGTTCTTGTAGGTGGAGTCGAACTCCTTGCCGCCGTCCCACAGCACGCCCTTGTACTGCAGCAGCAGGGTGTCGGTGGCCTTGACCGCGGCGCCGTCGCCCTCCAGCACGTAGGCGGAGACGAGCTTGGTGGGCGGCTTGACGCCCTTGGGCACGGTGACCGAGGGGGCGCTGCCGTCGGTGTTGACGCCGACCTTGGGGAGGTTGGCGTCGTTCTGCGGGACGGCCTTGCCGTTGGCGGAGCTCTTGATGTTGAAGCGGTTCAGGATGTCCACCACGAACACCAGGGTGTCGGTGCCCTTGATGCCCGCCTGGGCGTTGCCCGAGCTGCCGTAGCCGAGGGACGGCGGGATGGCCAGCTCCACCCGGCTGTGCACCTTCTGGCCGACCAGGCCCTGGTCCCAGCCCGGGATGACCTTCCCCTCGCCGATCACGTTGGTGTACGGGCCGCGGCCGAAGGAGGTGTCGAAGACCTTGGCGGTGTCCCAGATCTGGCCGAGGTAGTTCACCTGGACGTAGTCGCCGGCCGCGATCGCCGGGCCGTCGCCCTGGATGACCGTCTTGACGGCAAGATCCTTCGAAGGAGTGACGGTGCCCTTGGCCACGGTGGGCTTCTCGTTGAACTTCGTGCCCGCGGTGATGGCCGGGACGGGCCCGCTGACGATCGTCGGCTTGGGCGTCGCGGAGGACGTGGGCGTGGCGCCGGACGGCGAGGGGGACGACGCCGAGTCGCTCTTCTTGTCACTGCTGCCGCAGCCTGCGGCGGTCAGCATGAGCGCGGGCACGGCGAGCAGTACGGAGCGTCGGCGCACGGTGTTCCTCAGGGGTTCGTCGGGTGTGGGGCTGGCGGGTCGGGAGTGCCGCCCCACACCCTACGGTGTGCCGTACGCCGCCCCGGTCACATCCCGGCGATCAGCTTCTCCACGCGGTCGTCCACCGAGCGGAACGGGTCCTTGCACAGAACGGTGCGCTGTGCCTGGTCGTTGAGCTTGAGGTGCACCCAGTCGACGGTGAAGTCACGCCGCTGCTCCTGGGCCCGCCGGATGAAGTCCCCGCGCAGCCGCGCCCTGGTGGTCTGCGGCGGCACGGACTTGGCCTCGAAGATCTTCAGGTCGCTGCAGATCCGCTTGGCCTGGCCCTTGCGCTCCAGCAGGTAGTACAGCCCGCGGCGGCGGTGGATGTCGTGGTAGGCGAGGTCGATCTGGGCGACCCGCGGGTGGGACATGGTGATGTTGTCCCGGTTGCGGTAGCGCTCGATGAGCTGGTACTTCATCACCCAGTCGATCTCGGTGCCGATCTTGTCCAGGTCGCCGCTGCCGATGGCCTCGAGGCTGCGGCCCCACAGCTCCAGCACCTGGTCGATGACGCCGCTGCGGATGCCGCGGCGCTCACAGAACTCCACCGCCTTGGTGTAGTACTCCTCCTGGATCTCCAGGGCGGAGGCCTCACGGCCCGAGGCCAGCCGGACCTTGCGGCGGCCGGTGATGTCGTGGCTGACCTCGCGGATGGCCCGGATCGGGTTCTCCAGCGTGAGGTCGCGCATGACGGTGCCGGCCTCGATCATCCGCAGCACCAGGTCGGTCGCGCCGACCTTGAGCAGCATGGTGGTCTCGGACATGTTGGAGTCGCCGACGATCACGTGCAGCCGGCGGTAGCGCTCGGCGTCGGCGTGCGGCTCGTCGCGGGTGTTGATGATCGGCCTGGACCGGGTGGTGGCGGAGCTGACGCCCTCCCAGATGTGCTCGGCGCGCTGGCTCACGCAGTAGACGGCGCCGCGGGGGGTCTGCAGGACCTTGCCCGCGCCGCACAGCAGTTGCCGGGTGACGAGGAACGGAATGAGGATGTCGGCCAGCCGGGAGAATTCACCGTGCCGGGCCACGAGGTAATTCTCGTGGCATCCGTACGAGTTGCCCGCGGAGTCGGTGTTGTTCTTGAACAGGTAGACGTCGCCGGCGATGCCTTCTTCGTGGAGCCGCCGTTCGGCGTCCACCAGAAGGCCTTCGAGGATGCGTTCCCCGGCCTTGTCGTGCGTGACGAGTTCGGTGACGTTGTCGCACTCGGGAGTGGCGTACTCCGGGTGCGAGCCCACGTCGAGGTAGAGGCGGGCCCCATTGCGCAGGAAGACGTTGCTGCTGCGGCCCCATGACACGACACGGCGGAAGAGGTACCGCGCCACCTCGTCAGGGGACAGACGCCGCTGTCCCCTGAACGTGCATGTGACGCCGTACTCGTTCTCCAGCCCGAAAATGCGGCGGTCCATGTCTGAACATTACGCCTGATGCGTGGTACTGAAACGGGGTTCGACCGTACGGATTCGATCTTTTTCCGAGCCTGCCGTGAGGTTTGGAACCGTCAGGATTCGGCTGGTGCACAGCAGTACCAGCAGGGCCGCCGCGCCACCGCCCGCGGCCGTGGCGAAGGCCGCCGCGGGGCCCGCGTGCTGGGCCGCGACGCCCGCCACGGCGGTGCCCAGCGCCGCGCCGACCCCGACCGCGGTCACCACCCAGGAGAACGCCTCCGTCACGGTGCCGGCCGGGGCGTGCCGGTCGACCACCAGGAAGGCGCAGGCGAGCGCGGGGGCCAGGAACAGCCCGGAGAGCGCGGCCAGCGGCAGCATCAGGGCCGGGCCGGGCACCAGGACCAGCGGCGGGTAGCAGAGGGCCAGACCGACGGACAGCACCCGAAGCCGCCGTTCGGGTACTCCGGTCCACACCCGGGCGCCGTAGCAGAGGCCGCCGGTCAGCGCGCCGGCGCCGTTGGCGGCCAGCACGTACGCGGCGACCGGGCCGCCGCCGTGCGCGTCGCCGTAGGCGACCGCGGCCAGCGAGACGGCGCCCAGCGCGATGCCGACGAAGAGGCAGGCGCCCAGCAGCACCGCCAGCCCGCGGGAGCGCAGCGCGCCGAGCCAGTGCGGTTCCCGCGGCTCGGCCCGCCAGGCCCGGGACGGCCGCGCGGTGACCACCACCAGCGTGCCTGCCACGCCGAGCAGGCCGGTGAGGACGACGGCGGCCGCGTGGGAGGCGGCGGCCGCGGCGGCGGTCACCAGCAGCGGCCCGACCGCGAACATCACCTCCTGGGCGGCGGCGTCCAGGGCGTACGCCTTCTGCACCCGTTCGCCGTCGCCCAGCACGTCGGGCCACAGCGCCCGAAGACCGCCCTCCAGGGGCGGTGTGGCCGTCCCGGCCAGCAGGACGGCCAGGACCGCCACCGGCAGCGGGGAGGGGCCGGCGGCGGCCAGCAGGGTGAATCCGGCGGCCGACAGCAGGGCGGCGGCGGTCATCACCCGGGGCTGCCCGCGCTTGTCGACCGCCCGGCCGAGCAGCGGCTGCCCGACGGCGACGGCGAGCCCGTACAGGGCCGACAGGGTGCCGGCCAGGCCGTACCCGGCGCCCTGGGAGCGCAGGAACAGCACGATGGCCAGGGCGGCCATGGCGTTGGGCAGCCGGCCCAGCAGGGTGCCGCCGAGCAGCCGCGCGGCGTACGGCGTGCGCAGCATGTCCCCGTATCCGCTCGCCATGGCCCCTCCGCCGGTCAGTGTTACGTATAACGTGAGTGGGTCATACGTACCATGGCCGCAGCTCACGGGTCCACCCGCGGGACCGCGGCGGAGCGGGAGACACCGCGGTCCGGCCGGGCGCCGGCACGGCACGGGTGGGCGGTGGGCGGTGGCCGGGGCCGGGGCGTCAGACTGGGGCGGCGGAAGCCGGGGCATCAGGATCCGGCGGTGGTGCGGCAGTGATGTGGCAGAGGTGCGGCAGAGGCACGGCAGAGGCGGAGGACGTCGGTGACGGTTGCGGTGGTTGCGGCGTGACCGGTGCGGCGCGGCCCACCTCGCGCGACGTGGCGCGTGCCGCCGGGGTGTCGCAGGCGACGGTGTCCCTGGTGCTGGGCGGCAAGTGGCGCGGGCGCGTCTCCGAACGCACCGCGCTCGCCGTGCGGGCCACCGCCGACGAGCTCGGCTACCGGCCCAACCTGGCGGCGCGCAGCCTGCGGCTGGGCCGCACCAGGACCGCCCTGCTGGTGGTCCCGGCGCTGACCAACGAGTACTTCGCCCGGATCTACGCGGGCGTGGCGGGCGTGGCCGCCGAGCACGGCTTCGGCGTGGTGCTCTACCCCTCGCCGGAGGGCATCGGGCCGGCCCGCGACCCGTTCGGCTCGGCCCGGGCCGCCATCGACGGCGTGATCGCCTCCTCGATGGCCGCCGACGCGCTGGCCGGCATCGGCGACGGCGGCCGGGCCGGCGGGCTGCCGCTGGTGATGCTGGACAGCGATCCCGCGCCGGCAGGCGGTCCGCCCACCGTGAATCTGGCGGTCGGCGACGGCATCCGGCAGATGACCCGCCATCTCCTGGCGCTCGGGCACCGGCGGATCACGCATCTCGCGGCCGACGTCGGCACCTGGACGTTCCGCGCCCGGGCGGAGGCGGTGGCCGCCGAGCTGGCCGGCGTGCCGGGAGCCGTCCTGGCGACGGAGCGGTGCGCGCTGGACATCGCCGCGGCGCGGGCGGCCGGCATGCGGGCGCTGACGGCGCCGGGCCCGCGGCCCACCGCGCTGCTGTGCGACGGCGACATGCTCGCCGCGGGTGCCTGCAAGGCCGCCCGGGGCCTGGGGCTGCGCGTCCCGGCCGACCTGTCGGTGTCGGGCTTCGACGACCTGGCGCTGGCCGCCGCGCTGGACCCGGAACTCACCTCGGTCCGGCTGCCCGCGGAAGAGGTCGGTGCGGCCGGCATGCGGGCGCTGCTGGAGCTGCTGGACGGCGGCTCGCCCCGCCCGGCCGAGCTGCCCGTCGAACTCGTGGTCCGGGGCAGCACCGCTCCCCCGGCGCACCCGCGCCCCTGACGGGAGCCGCTCGGCGGAGCGGCACCGTCAGGGGCGCGGGTGGTGTCAGGCCCGGTCGGCAGCCGGAGCCGGCCGGTGCTGCGGCCTACTCCTCGTCGTCCGCCGCGTCGTCCGCGGGCGGCGTGTCGTCGGTGGGGGCGGTGGCCGCGCCGGTCCCGCCGGCGGAGTCCGTCTCCAGCAGACGCGAGAGCTGGCGGCCCAGGACCCGCTTGAACTTGCGCTGCTGCGGCCGGGTGCGGTCGAGCACCGCGACCTCGAGCTGCTCGGCGGTCAGCTGCCGGTCGCTGCCGTTGTTGTCGCGGCTCAGCGACTCCACGGCCAGCGCCAGCGCCTCGGCCAGCGTCATGCCGTCGCGGTGCCGCTGGTCCAGGTAGCTGCCGATCTGGTCGGAGTTGCCGCCGACCGCGACCGCGCCGTGCTCGTCCACGATGGAGCCGTCGTGCGGCAGGCGGTAGATCTGGTCGTCCTCGGGGGCGGCCCCCACCTCGGCGACGATCAGCTCCACCTCGTACGGTTTCTCGCCGACGCTGGAGAAGATGGTGCCCAGCGTCTGGGCGTATACGTTGGCCAGGCCGCGGGCCGTGACGTCCTCGCGGTCGTAGGTGAAACCGCGCAGGTCGGCGTAGCGCACGCCGCCGATCCGCAGGTTCTCGAACTCGTTGTACTTGCCGACCGCGGCGAACGCGATCCGGTCGTAGATCTCGCTGACCTTGTGCAGCGCCCGGGAGGGGTTCTCCGCGACGAACACGATGCCGTCCGCGTACTGCAGCACGACGACGCTGCGGCCGCGGGCGATGCCCTTGCGGGCGTACTCGGCGCGGTCCGCCATGGCCTGCTGCGGCGAGACGTAAAAGGGCGTGGACACCGGCTAACCGTGCCTTTCTGCTGGCGCTGAGGGAGACGGGAGATGCGGTGCGTGACCGCCTGTCACGTGGCGGGCCGTCACAGCACCTGCGCCTGCGGTCCGTCCGGCCGTTCCAGGCGCCCGTCCAGCACCGAGTGGGCGATCTCGGAGACCTCGGCCTCACTGAGCCTGCGGAAGCCGTCCTCGGTGATCACCGAGACGATCGGGAAGATCTTGCGGGTCAGGTCGGGGCCGCCGGTGGCCGCGTCGTCGTCCGCCGCGTCGTAGAGGGCCTGGACCACGGCGGTCACCATCTGACGCTCGGTGAGGTCGTGCCGGTAGAGCTTCTTCAGGGAACCGCGGGCGTAGACCGAGCCGGAGCCGGTGGCCGCGAAGCCCAGCTCCTCGCTGCGGCCGCCGGTCACGTCGTAGGAGAAGATCCGGCCCTTCTCGCGATCGGTGTCGTAGCCGGCGAACATCGGCACCACGGCCAGGCCCTGCAGGGCCATGCCGAGGTTGCCGCGGATCATGGTGGACAGCCGGTTGGCCTTGCCCTCCAGGGAGAGCGTGGCGCCCTCGATCTTCTCGTAGTGCTCCAGCTCGAGCTGGAACAGCTTGACCATCTCCACCGCGAGGCCCGCGGTGCCGGCGATGCCCACCGCGGAGTACTCGTCGGCCGGGAAGACCTTCTCGATGTCGCGCTGGGCGATGACGTTGCCCATCGTGGCGCGGCGGTCACCCGCGAGCACCACGCCCCCGGCGAACGTGGCGGCCACGATGGTCGTGCCGTGCGGGAGTTCGACCGCGCCCTTCACGGGCGGCAGCGTGCGGTTCCCCGGCAGCAGCTCGGGCGAGTGGTCGCCCAGGAAGTCGAGGAACGAGGACGAGCCGGGCGTCAGGAAGGCGGCCGGCAGACGCCCGGTGGTGCTGCGAGTGTTGGCTTCCACGCGATTCCTTCCACACGATCATGGGAGTCGGTACGGACCCTACCCGCCGCCCGGAAATCCATCCGCCCCGCGGTCCGTGGGGCTGCGGGGCGGCTGGAGGGGTGAGCGGCTACTCGCCGCCCTTCTGGACGAACGAGCGGACGAAGTCCTCCGCGTTCTCCTCGAGGACGTCGTCGATCTCGTCCAGGACGGAGTCCACGTCGTCCGAGAGCTTCTCGTGGCGTTCCTTGAGGTCGGCGGCCGCCTGGTCGTCCTGCTGGACCTCCTCGACCTCTTCGGTGGAACGCGTCGCCTTCTGCTGTCCGCCGTCGGTGTCCTTCGTAGCCATGTCCCTCACCCCGCTCGTTTCGTGCGCTCGGTTACCTGCCGTACATGAGTCCGTGCTCCCGGTACAAGATCAGACCCTACAAGCACGGTCCGACATCGGCGCTCGATTACCTCAACGTACGACTGCCACTGGGTTGTTTCCCGATTCCGGGCCGTTTCAGCCGCGGGTCAGCCCCCGGACAGGATCCGGACCAGCTCCTCGGCGGTGCGGCAGCGGTCGAGCAGCTCCTTGACGTGGTTGCGGGTGCCCCGCAGCGGCTCCAGCGTGGGCACGCGCTGCAGCGAGTCACGGCCGGGCAGGTCGAAGATGACCGAGTCCCAGGAGGCCGCCGCGACGTCGTCCGCGTACTGCTCGAGGCAGCGGCCGCGGAAGTACGCCCTGGTGTCCTCCGGAGGCTCCTGGACGGCCCGCAGGACCTCCGGCTCGTCCAGCAGCCGCCGGATGCGGCCGCGGGCCACCAGGCGGTTGTACAGGCCCTTGTCGGGCCGCACGTCGGCGTACTGCAGGTCCACCAGGTGCAGCCGCGCGGCGTCCCAGCCCAGGCCGTCCCGGCGCCGGTAGCCCTCCAGCACCTCCCGCTTGGCGATCCAGTCCAGCTCGCCGGCCAGGCTCATCGGGTCGTTCTCCAGGCGGTTCAGCACGTCCTCCCAGCGGGTGAGGACGTCCCTGGTCTGCGCGTCCGCGTCCGCGCCGTACCGCTCCTCGGTGTACTTGCGGGCGAGCTCGAAGTACTCCATCTGGAGTTGTACCGCGGTGAGGGTGCGGCCGTTACGCAGCGTGATGAGCTGGTGCAGGGTCGGGTCGTGGGAGACCTCGTGCAGGGTCCGCACCGGCTGGTCCACGGCCAGGTCGACCTTGATGAAGCCGTCCTCGATCATGGACAGCACCAGCGCGGTGGTGCCGAGCTTGAGGTAGGTCGAGATCTCGGAGAGGTTGGCGTCCCCGATGATCACGTGCAGGCGCCGGTACTTCTCGGCGTCGGAGTGGGGTTCGTCGCGGGTGTTGATGATGGGCCGCTTGAGGGTGGTCTCCAGGCCGACCTCGACCTCGAAGTAGTCCGCCCGCTGGCTGATCTGGAACCCGTCCTCGTGGCCGTCCTGGCCGATGCCGACGCGGCCGGCGCCGGTCACCACCTGCCGGGAGACGAAGAACGGCGTCAGGTGCCGCACGATGTCCGAGAAGGGGGTCTCCCGCTTCATCAGGTAGTTCTCGTGCGTGCCGTAGGACGCGCCCTTGTTGTCGGTGTTGTTCTTGTACAGGTGGATCGGCTGGGCGCCGGGCAGCTGGGACGCCCGCAGCGCCGCCTCGGCCATGATCCGCTCCCCCGCCTTGTCCCACAGCACCGCGTCCCGCGGGTTGGTGATCTCCGGCGAGGAGTACTCGGGGTGCGCGTGGTCGACGTAGAGCCGGGCACCGTTGGTGAGGATGACGTTGGCCAGGCCGATGTCCTCGTCGGTGAGCTGGGTGGAGTCCGCCGCCTCCCGGGCGAGATCGAAGCCGCGGGCGTCCCGCAGCGGGTTCTCCTCCTCGAAGTCCCAGCGGGCCCGGCGGGCCCGGTGCATCGCCGCCGCGTACGCGTTGACGATCTGGGACGAGGTGAGCATGGCATTGGCGTTGGGGTGGCCGGGGACGGAGATCCCGTACTCCGTCTCGATGCCCATTACTCGCCGTACGGTCATGCGGCCCTCCTTGCCCGGCTCCGGCCCCTCCGGGCCGGAAAACACACCGGCTGCGGGCACCCGTCTGTGGGGCCCCGCAGCCGGAGGGTAGTGCTTACAGATACTGTCCGGTGTTCGCCACGGTGTCGATGGAGCGCCCCGTGTCGGCTCCCTGCTTTCCGGTGACCAGGGTGCGGATGAACACGATCCGTTCGCCCTTCTTACCGGAGATCCTCGCCCAGTCGTCGGGATTGGTGGTGTTCGGCAGGTCCTCGTTCTCCTTGAACTCGTCGACGCAGGCCGCGAGCAGGTGGGAGACGCGCATGCCGCGCTGGCTGTGGTCCAGGAAGTCCTTGATCGCCATCTTCTTGGCCCGGTCCACGATGTTCTGGATCATGGCTCCGGAGTTGAAGTCCTTGAAGTACAGGACCTCCTTGTCACCGTTGGCGTAGGTGACCTCCAGGAACCGGTTCTCCTCGGTCTCGGAGTACATCCGCTCCACCACGGACTGGATCATGGCGTCCACCGTGGCCGCCGTGGACCCGCCGTGCTCGGCGAGGTCCTCGCTGTGCAGCGGGAGCGTGTCGAGCAGGTACTTGGAGAAGATGTCCTTGGCCGCCTCGGCGTCCGGACGCTCGATCTTGATCTTCACGTCGAGCCGGCCGGGCCGCAGGATCGCCGGGTCGATCATGTCCTCGCGGTTGGAGGCGCCGATGACGATGACGTTCTCCAGGCCCTCGACGCCGTCGATCTCGGCGAGCAGCTGCGGAACGATGGTGTTCTCCACGTCCGAGCTGACGCCGCTGCCGCGGGTGCGGAACAGCGACTCCATCTCGTCGAAGAAGACGATGACCGGGGTGCCCTCGCTGGCCTTCTCCCGGGCCCGCTGGAAGACCAGGCGGATCTGCCGCTCGGTCTCGCCGACGTACTTGTTGAGCAGCTCCGGGCCCTTGATGTTGAGGAAGTAGCTCTTGCCCTGCGGCTGCCCGGTCACCTCGGCGACCTTCTTGGCCAGGGAGTTGGCCACCGCCTTGGCGATCAGCGTCTTGCCGCATCCGGGCGGGCCGTACAGCAGCACACCCTTGGGCGGCCGCAGTTCGTACTCGCGGAACAGTTCGGCGTGCAGGTACGGGAGTTCGACCGCGTCCCGGATCTGTTCGATCTGGTTGCCCAGGCCGCCGATCTGCCGGTAGTCGATGTCCGGCACCTCTTCCAGGACGAGTTCCTCGACCTCGCTCTTGGGCACGCGCTCGTACACGTATCCCGAGCGGGGTTCGAGCAGCAGTGCGTCACCGGCGCGCAGCGGGATCTGGCGCAGCGGCTCGGCGAGCCGGACCACGCGCTCCTCGTCGGTGTGCCCGATGACCAGGGCGCGCTCGCCGTCCTCCAGGATCTCCTTGAGGGTGACGATGTCGCCGATGCTCTCGAACTCCATGGCCTCGACCACGTTGAGCGCTTCGTTGAGCATCAGCTCCTGGCCGCGCCGCAGCTCGTCGAGCTCGACGGACGGGCTGACGTTCACCCGGAGCTTGCGCCCGCCGGTGAAGATGTCCGCCGTCCCGTCGTCGTTGCCCTGCAGGAACACGCCGAAGCCGGCGGGCGGCTGCGCGAGCCGGTCGACCTCTTCCTTGAGGGCCACGATCTGGTCGCGGGCCTCGCGGAGGGTGTTCGCCAGCCGTTCGTTCTGCGCGGAGACGCCCGCCAGATTGGTCTGCAGCTCGACGATCCGCTCCTCGAGAATCCTCGTGTGCCGCGGAGAGTCGGCGAGCTTGCGTCGCAGGACGGCGATCTCCTGCTCAAGAAAGGCGACCTGGCCCATGGGATCTTCCGATCCACGGGCGGGTCGGCCGCCACGGTTGATGTCGTCGTCGTGGGCCGCCACGGTCCTCACCTCCTCCAAGGGGAGCTGGACGTTCCCAGACCCTACCTGGGCTGGTAGGGGTTGAAACCCCTAGATCACAAAGACGATCGCGGTGTGTCCGATCTTCACCCTTGCGCACGTCCCTCCGCCACTGAGATACCCGCCGATCTCCATCCGAAAGCCGCCGGTTGTATCGTCGTTTGCGTCAACAGCCGTCGGGGGCTGTTGCTTCCCGAAGACTTTCCCGATTACTTCCCGAACGACGAACGCAGGGATGGGGTTCCGTGAGCAACGAGACGGCCGAGGCGCTCGAGGTCTGGATCGACCAGGACCTGTGCACCGGCGACGGGATCTGTGTCCAGTACGCGCCCGAGGTCTTCGAGCTGGACATCGACGGGCTGGCCTATGTGAAGGGGCCCGCCGCGGAGGGCGAGGAGGCGGAGCTTCTGCAGTCCCCTGGTGCCACGGTACCCGTACCACTGGCACTCGTGCGGGACGTGGCGGACTCCGCCAAGGACTGCCCGGGCGACTGCATCCACGTGCGGCGCAGGGCCGATCACGTCGAGGTCTACGGCCCCGACGCGGAGTAGCCGCGCCGGTCAGACGCTGTTGGCCGCGGGCCCCGGCAGGGCCACGTAGCGGCCGTCGCGCCACTCCCAGGAGTAGCCGCGCTGCAGGTCCGGGCAGCAGCGCGGGACCGTCGCGCCGGAGAAGCCGAGGACGGTCGCCCTGACGGTGCGGCCCTCCAGCCGGAAGTCGCTGATCTCGCGGTCGTCCTTGGGGTTCACCAGCATCTGCGCGACCTTGGGCGCCGCGCCCGCGGTGGTCGCCGAGGACAGGATGTAGACGCCGCTCGGCGGGGTACCCGTCTCCGAGTGGCAGCGCACCACCGCGACGGTCTCCGGCCGGCCGTCGCCGTCCAGGTCCCCGGAGACGTGCTCGACGACGTCGACCCCCGCGCCGGGCGGGCAGTCCATCGGGTACGCGGCCGCCTTGGGGTCCGGGGCGGGCACCGGGCGGGCGGGCCGCTGGGTGGCGGTGGGTCCGGGGGTGGCCGCGGCGCCCGTCACCGAGGCGTCGGCGGGCTGCACCAGGGCCACCACGCCCACGACGGCCCCGAGGGCGGCGGCCGTCGTCAGCCAGTGCACCGTGCGGCTGTGGGTGTGCGGGAGGGCCGGGCCTGCGGAGGGCTGCACGCGCCTGTCTCCTGGGGTTGCGATCTGCGGGGGTGGCCAGCATGGTGCCACACATCACACGCGGCGGGAACGGCGGGGGCGGGTCCGTTCCGCGGCGATCACGCCGGCGCTCCCCGCGGACGCACGACCGCGCCGCCGCCGGTGCCCGTGAAGGGGCAAACCGGCGGCGGCGCGGTGAAGTTGGCCGGAATTCTCCGCAGGCGATCACGCTGTGATCGCGGCGGGCTCAGCGCTCGGCGGTGGAGCCCCCGCTTCCGCTTCCGGGGCCGGCGTAGTCCTCGCCGTACGCGCCCTTGGCGGGCCGGCGGCGGCGCAGCGGCGGCTCGACGCCGTCGGCGAGACGCCGGGCGGTGAGCAGGAAGCCGGTGTGCCCGATCATGCGGTGGTCGGGGCGGACGGCCAGGCCCTCGACGTGCCAGGTGCGGACCATGGTCTCCCAGGCCGCCGGCTCGTTGAAGGTGCCGTGCTCGCGGATCGCCTCGACGGTGCGCGCGAGCTGGGTGGTGGTGGCCACGTAGGCGCAGAGGATGCCGCCGGGCACCAGCGCCTTGGAGACGGCCTCCAGGCACTCCCAGGGCGCCAGCATGTCGAGGATGACGCGGTCGACGTCGGTGTCCGAGAGGTTGTCCTGGAGGTCGCCGACGGTGAGCTGCCAGGCCGGGTGCGGGCCGCCGAAGTAGCGCTCGACGTTCTGGGTGGCGATCTCGGCGAAGTCGGCCCGGCGCTCGTAGCTGTGCAGCATCCCCTGGTCGCCGATCGCCCGCAGCAGGAAGCTGCTCAGCGATCCCGAGCCCACCCCCGCCTCGACGACGCGCGCGCCGGGGAAGATGTCGGCCATCGCCAGGATCTGCCCCGCGTCCTTGGGGTAGACCACGGCGGCACCGCGGGGCATGGACAGGACGTAGTCGGGGAGCAGGGGGCGCAGCGCGAGGTAGGCGACGTTTCCCGTGGTTCGGACCACACTGCCCTCGGGGGCACCGATCAGCTCGTCGTGCGGGAAAGCGCCCTTGTGGGTGTGGAACTGCTTTCCGGCTTCGAGCGTGAAGGTGTAGTGGCGTCCCTTGGGGTCGGTGAGCTGGACCTGGTCCCCGACTTTGAAGGGCCCGCGACGGCGGGCGGCACCAGTCGGTTCGGACATGCGTCGAGTCTAGTGGCTCGAACGGGGGTGCCCGTCCCGCGGGCCGGGGGCCTCAGGCCCGGGACATCGCGGCCAGGAACGCCCGCTCCACGTCGGCGGTGGACAGCACCCCGTAGATCTCCCCGGTCGGCTCGACGACCAGGTACTCGGTGGACGGCGTCGCCCGCAGCCGGTCCAGCAGGTCCTCTCCGGCCAGTTCCGTGGACACCCGCATGCCGGGCGTGAGGTCCTGGGCGAGGCCGCTGACCGCGACCCAGGGCCTGCGGTGCTCGGGCACGGTGACGATCGCGGACTCCCGGACCAGGGCCGTGGGGTCGCCCCGGCCGTCGACCACGACCAGGGCGCGGGCGCCGGCCTCGTTGGCCCGGCGCAGCGCCTCGGACAGCGGGGTGTCGGAGGCCACCGGCACGGCCCGGCGGGTCAGGGTGCGGGCCTGCAGCCCGGGCAGCCGCTCGCGCAGCCGGGCCATCCGCAGGCTGTTGCCGGCGCCGGTCCAGATGATGGCGGCCAGGATCGCCGCCAGCAGCGCGTCGGTCAGCGAGTCGGAGCTGCTGCTGCCGTCGATGCCGCCGCGGTAGGACAGCAGCGGCAGCCCGATCAGCACCGCGAGGGCGAGGGCGCGGCCGACCCAGGCGGCCGCGACGGTGCCGGTCATCGCCCGGCCGCTGATCTTCCACACCACGGCCCGCAGCATCCGGCCGCCGTCCAGCGGCAGCCCGGGCAGGAAGTTGAAGATCGCGACGATGAGGTTGCTGACCATGAGGCCGGCCAGCAGCACCCCGGGCACCGTCCCGGACTCCACCAGCTGCATGCCGCCCCAGAAGATCGCCGCCAGCACCAGCGACAGCAGCGGCCCGACGAAGGCCAGCACGAACTCGCGGCCGGGGCTGTCGGACTCCTTCTCGATCTCCGAGACGCCGCCGAAGAACTGGAGCTGGATCCGGCGCACCGGCAGCTTGAAGCGCAGCGCGGCGACGGTGTGGGCGAGCTCGTGGACCAGCACCGAGGCGTAGAAGGCCACCGCGAAGAAGAGCGAGACCAGGTAGCGGACGCTGCCCAGCTCGGGCAGCACGGTGTCCAGCTGCCCGCCGAAGACCCAGGTGATCAGCGCGGCCACCAGGAACCAGCTGGGCGCGACGTAGATGGGCACGCCGAAGAAGCGCCCCATCAGGATGCCGCCGCCCGGCTCCCTCGGGGGCCCGGCGGAGGTGCCGTTGCCGGCCCGGCCCGGAGGGCTGCTGTTGTCCGACGGCGGCCGACCGCTCTCGCTCACTGGTTCCCCTCGTTCGACGCAGTCCCCCGCACCGATCATGCGGCACGAGGGGCTCTGCGACCATGCTATTGCCCTGGCCATCGGACGACGCGGGCACCGTCGGCCCGCCGCGCCGCGCCGCCCCCGGCCGGGCCGCCGGGCGTCGCTGTCAGTGCCAGGCAATAGGGTCGGGCCATGGAGATCCCCGCCCAGAGCAGCCCGCCGGACGAGCCCGGCCGGCCGGCCCGGCAGACCCCGTCGCGGCCGCCGTCGTCGCTGTCGCCCTCGCGGGCCGCGGACTTCATGCGCTGCCCGCTGCTGTACCGGCTGCGGGTGATCGACCGGCTGCCGGAGAAGCCCAGCGAGGCGGCCACCCGCGGCACGGTGGTGCATGCGGTGCTGGAGCGGCTCTTCGACGCGCCCGCGGCCGAGCGGACCGCGGACCGGGCCCGGTCGATGGTGGCCGGCGAGTGGGAGCGGCTGCGCGCGGCCCGGCCCGAGCTGGACGGGCTCTTCACGGCCGCCGAGGGCGCGGCCGACCCGGCGGCGCTGGCGGCCTGGCTGCAGAGCGCCGAGCGACTGGTGGAGCGCTGGTTCGCGCTGGAGGACCCGACGCGTCTGGAGCCCGCGGAGCGCGAGCTGTACGTGGAGACGGTGCTGGAGTCCGGGCTGACGCTGCGCGGCTACGTGGACCGGCTGGACGTCGCCCCCGCCACCGGCGACCTGCGGGTGGTGGACTACAAGACCGGCAAGGCGCCGCGGCCGGAGTACGCCGAGGAACCGCTGTTCCAGATGAAGTTCTACGCGCTGGTGCTGTGGCGGCTGCGCGGTGTGGTGCCCCGGCGGCTGCAGCTGGTCTACCTCGGCAGCGGGGACCTGCTGACGTACGACCCGACGGAGACCGACCTGCTGCGCACCGAGCGCAAGCTGCTGGCGCTGTGGCAGGCGATCACCGAGGCGACCGGCAGCGGTGAGTGGCGGCCGAAGCGCGGCCCCCTGTGCGGCTGGTGCGACCACCAGGCGTTCTGTCCCGAATTCGGCGGGACTCCCCCGCCGTACCCGCTGGCGGAAAATCCGGGACTCCTGCCCGTCGTGGGCGAGAATGGCTCGGTCTAGCAAAGGAGTACCCGTGGCTATTCGCGTCCTGCTGGTGGACGATCAGCCCCTGTTGCGCACCGGGTTCCGGATGATCCTGGAGGCGGAGCCGGACCTGGCGGTGGTGGGCGAGGCCGGTGACGGCCAGCAGGCGCTGGACCAGGTGCGGGCGCTGCAGCCCGACGTGGTCCTGATGGACATCCGGATGCCCCGGATGGACGGGGTCGAGGCGACCCGGCAGATCACCGGTCCCGACCGCTCGGGCCCGGCGAAGGTCCTGGTGCTCACCACCTTCGACCTCGACGAGTACGTGGTGGAGGCGCTGCGGGCCGGGGCGAGCGGCTTCCTGCTGAAGGACGCACCGGCCGCGGAGCTGGTCCAGGCGATCCGGGTGGTCGCCGCGGGCGAGGCCATGCTGGCCCCCAGCATCACCCGCCGGCTGCTGGACAAGTACGCGGGGCGGCTGCCGTCCGGCGAGGAGGCGGTGCCGCAGCCGCTGAACGCGCTGACCGAACGCGAGGTCGAGGTGCTCAAACTCGTGGCCCGCGGACTGTCGAACGCGGAGATCGCCGCCGAGCTGTTCGTCAGCGAGACGACGGTGAAGACCCACGTCGGCCATGTGCTGACCAAGCTGGCGCTGCGCGACCGGGTGCAGGCGGCGGTGTACGCGTACGAGAGCGGCCTGGTGCGGCCCGGCGCGAGCTGAGGGCCGGACCCGCCTGCGCGGACCCGGCCCCCGGCCGGTCAGTTCGTCGGGACGCCCCGGCCCAGCTCCCAGAACTGGGTGGTCGAGGAGGCGTTCAGCGCCCACTCGGTGCCGGTGATGTCACTGCGCGCGGCGATGTACTGCTTGCCCTGCCACAGCGGCAGCACGGGGATCTGCTGGGCGATGATCTGCTGCGCCCGCTCGAAGTCGCCGACCGCGCCGCTGCGTTCGGTCTTCTGCCGGGTGCCGGGGATGATCTGGTCCCGCAGCTCCTTGTTGACGTAGGCGAGGTTGAGGAAGTCGTCCGCGCCGAAGAACGGCGCGATGTAGTTGTCCGGGTCGGGGAAGTCCGGGAACCAGCCCATGCCGAACACCTGGTACTTGTGCGCCCGGTACGCCGCCTTGTAGCCGCTCCAGTCGGACACGCCCTGCAGGGAGACCCGGAACAGGCCGCCGGACTCCAGCTGCTCCTTGAGCAGGGTGAACTCCGGTGCGGTCGCCTCACCGTAGTGGTTGGTGGTGTACGACAGCGTCAGCGGCACCGGGGTGCTGATGCCGGCCTGCGCCAGGACCGAACGGGCCCTCGCCAGATTGGGCTCGTCGCCGTACTTGTTGAAGAACGCGTTGGTGTGCCCGGTGATGCCCTGCGGGACGAGCGAGTACAGCGGGGTGGTGGTCCGCTGGTACACGTCGTGCGTGAGGCTCTGCCGGTTCACCAGTTCGGCTATCGCGGTGCGGACCGCGAGCTTCTTCACGGTGGGGTCGGCGGTGTTGAAGACCAGGTACCGGATCTCGGTGCCGGGCGCCTCGGTCAGCTTGATCGACGGGTCGGCGCCGTCGGCCAGCTCGTTGATCTGCGCCGGCGCCATGGTCCGGCTCATCACGTCGATGGAGCCGGACTTGAGGGCCTTCATCATCGCCGCCGAGGAGGTGAAGAAGCGCAGCTCGATCTTGCTGTTGTTGATCGTCACCGAGCCCTTGTACTTGGGGTTCCGGGTGAAGATCGCGCTCTTGCCCGCGTCGAAGGACGCCAGGGTGTACGGCCCGGAGCCCAGCACGCTGTAGCCGGTGTGGACCGCGGTGGCCCCGTACACCCGGCTGTCGACGATGTCGGCGGCCGGGGTGGCCAGCTTGAACGGGAAGGTCGAGTCCGGCCCGGACAGGTGGAAGACGACCGTCGAGGAGTCGGGCGTCTCCACCTTGTCCACGTTGCTCAGCAGGCTCGCCGGGCCGTTGGGGTCGTTGATCTTCAGCTGGCGGTCGACCGAGAACTTGACGTCCGCCGAGGTGATCTTGTCCCCGTTGGAGAACATGAGGCCGCTGCGCAGCGTGCAGCGGTACTGCTCGCCCTGACTGTCCGTGAAGTGGCACTCCTTCGCGGCCTCGGGCTCGGGGTCGGTGCCGCTGCGCGGCAGGCGCAGCAGCGTCTGGTACGTGTTGTTGAAGATGTTCCAGCTGCCGATGTCGTATCCGGTCGCCGGATCGAACGGCGCCGGGTTCTCCTTCGACATCTGGAACGTGTCCGTCGTACCGACCACGATGGCCCTGCCGCCGTCACCACTGCCGCTGCCGGATCCGCATCCGGCGAGAGGCAGTGCCGCCAGGCCCATCACGGCCGGCAGGGCGAGCAGCTTACGGTTCATCCTCGATGATCTCCTTGTCGGTGTGGATCACCCGCTCACACCACGGCCGAGCTCCCAGAACTGCGTGGTGGTGGAGGAGTTGAGTGCCCACTCGACGCCGGTGATGTCACTGCGCGCGGCGATGTACTGCTTGCCCTGCCACAGCGGCAGCATCGGCACGTCCTGGGCGATGATGTTCTGAGTCTGTTCGAAGTCCGGGCCGGCGTTGCTGCGCGCCGCCATGCCACGGGTCTGCGGGAGCAGTGTGTCCTGGATCTCGCTGCTCTGGTAGGGCAGGTTGAGGAAGTTGTCCTTGTCGAAGAACGGCGCGATGTAGTTGTCCGGGTCCGGGAAGTCCGGAAGCCAGCTGATCGCGAAGATCTGGTACTTGCGCTGCGAGGCCGCCTTCAGGAAGGCGTTCCACTGCTCGCTCTTGGCCGTCACGTCGAACAGCCCGGTGGCGTTGAGCTGCTGGGCGATCGCCTCGGCCTCCGGCTGGTTCATCGTGCCGCCGTTGTCGCGGCGGTAGTTGATGGTCAGCGGAACCTTGCTGGTGATCCCCGCGTTGTGCAGCTTCTTCTGCGCGGCGGCGACGTTCGGGGCGCCGTAGACGTTGTAGAACGAGTTGATGTGGCTGGAGATGCCCTGCGGGACCACCGAGTACAGCGGGTCGGCGGTGCGCTTGTACACGTTCTTGGTGATCGCCTGGCGGTCCAGGACCATCGCCATGGCCTGGCGGACGGCCTTGGTCTTCAGGTCCGGCGAGGCGGTGTTGAGGAACAGGTAGCGGGCCTCGCCGCCGGGCGCCTCGGTGAGCTTGATGTTCTGGTCGGTGCTGGACTGCAGTTCCTTGATCTGGTCCGGAGCCAGCTGCCGGGACATCACGTCGATGGTGCCGGACTTCAGGGCGGACTCCATCTTTTGGGAGTCCGCGAACATCCGCAGATCGACCTTGCTGTTGTTGAGCTTGATCGAACCCTGGTAGTTGGGGTTCTTGACGAACTCGCCGGTCTCGAACGAGCCGTCCTTGGAGGCGGTGTAGGACTTGAGCACGTAGGGGCCGGAGCCTATGAGCTTCCAGCCGTCGTACGGCTTGCTCATGTCGTAGACCTTGCTGTCCATGATCGCGGCGGCCGGGGTGGCCAGCTTGGCGGGGAACGTCGCGTCCGGCGCCTTGAGCTGGAAGACCACGGTCCGGTCGTCGGGGGTGTTCACCGCCTTCACGCCCGATATCAGGGACGCCGGGCCGGCCGACCAGTTGATCTTCCGCATCCGGTCGATGGAGAACTTCACGTCCGCCGAGGTGATCTTGTCACCGTTGGAGAACTTCAGGTTGTCCCGCAGCGTGCACTGGTACGTCAGCGTCGCGGAGTCCGTGTAGTGGCAGTCGGACGCTGCGTCGGGCGAAGGCGTGGTGCTGCTGCGCGGGTAGCTCAGCAGCATCTGGAAGGTGTTGTAGAAGATGTTCCAGGTCGCGCTGTCGTACGAGGTCGCCGGATCGAGCGGAGCCGGGTTGTCCTTGGTCATCTCGATGCTGTCGGTGGTGCCCACGACGATGGGTTTGCCACTGTCGCCGCTCCCTCCGCCGGAGCCGCCGCACCCGCTGATCAGGGGTGTCAAAACGCCCAGCAGGGCGGGCAGCACCAGAAGCCTGCGATTCATCGTCGTTGTTCTCCTCTTGCTCCTGCTCAAGTGCTGTTGGCCCCCGTGGTGCCGCACGCAGCCCAACTGGCCGCCCGCACACCGGAGTCCGGGGCTGGCTGAAGGCCGGGAAGGCTGACGCGCGCGGCTTTCGGTTGCCTGGCCGCGCGGGGGTCACCGCAGGTATTCCAGCACACTCCGCGCGCACGCTTCGGCGACGATACCGAGATTGCGTGTGAACAGCACCAACGGGATGCCAAAGTTCAGGAAGTGACTGCTGGGAAATTCCCGGCGAACACGCTCAGTGAAGAGCTGTGTTCAAAGAGCGTAGAAAAGGGATGCTCAGCTCCTCCAGCGACCGCAGCACCGTACGGCCGGGCGCCGGCTCGATCGGGACGACCGAGGGGACGGCCACCACGCGGCAGCCGGCGGCCTCCGCGGACGCCACTCCGGTGAGGGTGTCCTCGACCACCACACAGGCCGCGGGATCGGCCCCCAGACGCGCCGCGGCGGTCAGATAGGGGTCCGGGTGCGGCTTGGTACGCGGCACCTCGTCACCGGCCAGCGTGAACGCGAAGTGCTCCGCGCCGAGCGAGCCCAGCATCGCGTCGATGGTCCTGCGGTGCGACGCGGAGACCAGCGCGGTGGGGATGCCGTGGGCGGACAGCTCGGTGAGCAGCCGCAGGGCGCCGGGCATCAGCGGGGCGCCGCGCACGACGAGCTGCTCGAACCGCAGGTCGACGGCCAGCGACAGCTCCGCCAGGGTCGCGGTGGTGCCGGTGGCGGCGATCAGATGCCCGAGGCTGCGGGACATCGGGCCGCCCACGACGACCGCCCGGTGGGCCTCGTCGAGCACATGGCCCAGTTCGGCGAAGACCTCGGTCTCCGCCGCCCACCACAGCCCCTCGGTGTCCACCAGGGTGCCGTCCAGGTCCAGCAGCACCGCCTGCGGTACGGGCCCCTGCTCCAGGCGGGTGCCGGCGACGGGGATGCTGCTGGTCATACGCCCCACTCCTCGACTCGGTCCTCCCGGCTCCGCACCGTGCACGTGCCCGCCCCTGGGGGGCACAGAGGCCGGTCGCCGCGCCCCGCTGACCGCGGGACGGCGACCGGCCTCTGCCGGATCTGCCAGTGTACGTCGGGAGGCCTCACGGCGCCGGGCACGGCCTCGCGCGCCCGGGCCGCCCGGAGCCGCCCGGGCTAACGGGCGTTGAAGTACTTGGCCTCGGGGTGGTGGATGACGATGGCGTCGGTGGACTGCTCGGGGTGCAGCTGGAACTCCTCGGACAGCTTCACGCCGATCCGCTCCGGCTCCAGCAGCTCGGCGATCTTCGCCCGGTCCTCCAGGTCCGGGCAGGCGCCGTAGCCCAGCGAGAAGCGGGCGCCGCGGTACTTCAGCGCGAACATGTCCTCGACGTCCTCGGGGTCCTGGCCGCCGAAGCCCAGCTCGGCGCGGACCCGGGCGTGCCAGTACTCCGCCAGTGCCTCGGCGAGCTGCACCGACAGGCCGTGCAGCTCCAGGTAGTCCCGGTAGGAGTCGGAGGCGAACAGCTCGTTGGCGGCCTCCGAGATCCGCGAGCCGACGGTGACCACCTGGAAGCCGACGACGTCGGTCTCGCCGGACTCCTCGGGCCGGAAGAAGTCGGCCAGGCAGAGCCGGCGGCCCCGGCGCTGCCGCGGGAAGGTGAACCGGACCCGCTCGGAGCCGTCCTCGTGCAGCACGATGAGGTCGTCGCCCTTGGACACGCACGGGAAGTAGCCGTAGGTGACGGCGGCCTCCAGCAGGTTCTCCGACTGCAGCCGGGTGAGCAGCCCGCGCAGCCGCGGCCGGCCCTCGGACTCCACCAGCTCCTCGTAGGAGGGCCCGCCGGCCCGGGACTGCTTCAGGCCCCACTGGCCCTTGAAGAGGGCTCCCTCGTCCAGCCAGGAGGCGTAGTCGGCGAGCTGGATGCCCTTGACCACCCGGCTGCCCCAGAACGGCGGCTCGGGCACCGGGTTGTCGGTGGCGACGTCGGAGCGGACCGGGCCGTCCTCGGTCTCCTGCTCGGGCTCGGGCTGGGGGCGGTGGGCGACCCGGCGGGCCTTCAGCTCCGGCAGCGCCGCTCCGGGCACGCCCCGCTTGACGCCGATCAGGGCGTCCATCAGCCGGAGGCCCTCGAAGGCGTCGCGGGCGTACCGCACCTCGCCCAGGTAGATCTCGTGCAGGTCCTGCTCGACGTAGGCGCGGGTCAGCGCGGCGCCGCCGAGGATCACCGGGTAGTCCGCGGCCAGGCCGCGCTGGTTGAGCTCCTCCAGGTTCTCCTTCATCACCACGGTGGACTTCACCAGCAGACCGGACATGCCGATCACGTCGGCCTTGTGCTCGTCGGCCGCTTCCAGGATCGCCGAGACCGGCTGCTTGATCCCCAGGTTCACGACGTTGTAGCCGTTGTTGGACAGGATGATGTCCACCAGGTTCTTGCCGATGTCGTGGACGTCGCCGCGCACCGTGGCGAGCACGATCGTGCCCTTGCCGCCGCTGTCGTCGGACTTCTCCATGTGCGGTTCGAGGTAGGCGACCGCGGACTTCATGACCTCGGCGGACTGCAGCACGAACGGGAGCTGCATCTGCCCGGACCCGAAGAGCTCCCCGACGACCTTCATGCCGGACAGCAGGGTGTCGTTGACGATGTCCAGGGCGGGGCGGTCGGCCAGCGCCGCGTCCAGGTCGGCCTCCAGGCCGTTCTTCTCACCGTCGATGATCCGCCGCTGGAGCCGCTCCTCCAGCGGCAGCGCGGCCAGTTCCTCGGCCTTGCCGGCCTTGACCGAGGTGCTGTCGACGCCCTCGAAGAGCTCCATCAGCTTCTGCAGCGGGTCGTAGCCCTCGCGCCGCTTGTCGTAGACCAGGTCGTACGCGGTCTGCCGCTGCTCCTCGGGGATGCGCGCGATGGGCAGGATCTTCGCGGCGTGCACGATGGCCGAGTCCAGTCCGGCCTTCACGCACTCGTCCAGGAAGACCGAGTTGAGCACCACCCGGGCGGCCGGGTTCAGGCCGAAGGAGATGTTCGACAGGCCGAGGGTGGTCTGCACGTCGGGGTGGCGGCGCTTGAGCTCGCGGATCGCCTCGATGGTGGCCACGCCGTCCTTGCGGGACTCCTCCTGGCCGGTGCAGATGGTGAACGTCAGGCAGTCGATGAGGATGTCCTCCTCGCGGATGCCCCAGTTCCCCGTCAGGTCGTCGATCAGCCGCTCGGCGATCTCGACCTTCTTCTCGGCGGTGCGGGCCTGGCCCTCCTCGTCGATGGTCAGCGCGATCAGCGCCGCGCCGTGCTCGGCGGCGAGCTGCGTGACGCGGGCGAACCGCGACTCCGGGCCGTCGCCGTCCTCGTAGTTGACCGAGTTGAGCACGGCCCGGCCGCCGAGCTTCTCCAGGCCGGCGCGCAGCACGTCGACCTCGGTGGAGTCCAGCACGATCGGCAGGGTGGAGGCGGTGGCCAGCCGGCCCGCGACCTCGGCCATGTCGGCCACGCCGTCCCGGCCCACGTAGTCCACGCACAGGTCCAGCAGGTGGGCGCCCTCGCGGATCTGCTCGCGGGCCAGCTCGACGCAGTCCTCCCAGCGCCCGGCCAGCATCGCCTCGCGGAACTTCTTGGAGCCGTTGGCGTTGGTGCGCTCGCCGATGGCCAGGTACGAGGTGTCCTGCCGGAACGGCACCGTCTGGTAGAGCGACGCGGCGCCGGGCTCGGGGCGCGGACTGCGCGGGGTCAGGTCGTGCCCGCCGACGCGCTCGACGATCTGCCGCAGGTGCTCGGGGGTGCTGCCGCAGCAGCCGCCGACCAGGGACAGCCCGTACTCGCGGGTGAAGACCTCCTGCGCGTCCGCGAGCTCGCCCGGGGTCAGCGGGTAGTGGGCGCCGTCCTTGGTGAGCACCGGCAGGCCGGCGTTCGGCATGCAGGTCAGCGGGATCCGCGAGTGGCGGGTCAGGTAGCGCAGGTGCTCGCTCATCTCGGCCGGGCCGGTCGAGCAGTTCAGGCCGATCAGGTCGATGCCCAGCGGTTCCAGCGCGGTCAGTGCCGCGCCGATCTCCGAGCCGAGGAGCATGGTGCCCGTGGTCTCGACGGCCACCGAGCAGATCAGCGGCAGGTCCACGCCGGCGGCGGCCATCGCCCGGCGGGAACCGATCAGCGCGGCCTTGACCTGCAGCAGGTCCTGCATGGTCTCCACGACCAGCGCGTCCGCGCCGCCCGCGATCAGACCGGCCGCGTTGGCCTCGTAGCCGTCGCGCAACGTCGCGTAGGGGATGTGGCCGAGCGTCGGCAGCTTGGTGCCGGGGCCGATCGAGCCGAGCACCCAGCGGTCGCGGCCGTCGGCGGCGAAGCCGTCGGCCACCTCGCGGGCCAGGCGGGCGCCCGCCTCGGCGAGCTCGTGGATGCGGTCGGCGCTGTCGTACTCGCTCAGCGCCGAGTGGTTGGCGCCGAAGGTGTTGGTCTCCACACAGTCCACGCCGGCCTCGAAGTACGCCTCGTGGACGGAGCGCACGATGTCGGGCCGGGTGACGTTCAGGATCTCGTTGCAGCCTTCGAGCTGCTGGAAGTCGTCCAGCGTGGGCTCCTGCGCCTGGAGCATGGTGCCCATGGCGCCGTCGGCGACGACGACGCGTGAGGCGAGTGCCTGGCGCAGCGCGGCCGCTCGGGCGTTGCTGGCGGCGGGCGCGGAGGACTGAGGGGACGGCGAGGCCATGGAGATGCTCCCTGGGGTGCGACGGCTGTCGGCTATGCGCACACCCTGCCGGTGACCCGCTGGGGCCGCCCGCGGAAGGAGGGCGCACCCCGTCAGCCTAGCTGGCCGCCCCCGCACCCCTCGAAGCCATTCCACAGGGCGGACGGGTGGTGCAAGACTCGTCTCTGCCATGATGTGGGTCGACAATGTCGACCGGGCGTCGCGAAGGCGCGGCGCCCGTCCAGGACCCCCGGGAGGGTGCGCGATGCCAGGTCCGATCCAGTCCCTGGAGCGCGCCGCGGCCATCCTGCGGCTGCTGGCCGGGGGTGAGCGGCGGCTCGGGCTGTCCGACGTGGCGTCGTCGCTGGGCCTGGCCAAGGGCACCACCCACGGCATCCTGCGCACCCTGCAGCAGGAGGGCTTCGTGGAGCAGGACCCGGTGTCGGGCAAGTACCAGCTCGGGGCCGAGCTGCTGCGCCTGGGCAACAGCTACCTGGACGTCCACGAGCTGCGGGCCCGCGCCCTGGTGTGGACCGACGACCTGGCCAGGTCCAGCGGCGAGGCCGCCTACCTGGGGGTGCTGCACCAGCAGGGGGTGCTGATCGTGCACCACGTCTTCCGGCCCGACGACAGCCGGCAGGTGCTGGAGGTCGGGGCGATGCAGCCGCTGCACTGCACCGCGCTGGGCAAGGTGCTCTCGGCGTTCGACCCGGTGGCGCACAGCGAGGCGGCCGAGGCGGAGTGGACCGCGCTGACCGCGCGCACGCTCACCGACCCGGCGCTCTTCGAGGAGGAGCTGGCCCTGGTCCGCGCCCGCGGCTGGGGCGCGGACCTGGAGGAGACCTGGGACGGCGTGGCGTCGGTGGCGGCGCCGGTCTACGACCGCCGGCGGATGCCGGTCGGCGCGGTGGGCGTCACCGGCGCCGTCGAGCGGGTCTGCGACGCCGAGGGTGTCAGATCACGCCTGGTGGCGGCGGTGCGGGACTGCGCCAGGGCGGTCTCCCGCGACCTGGGCGCGGGCCGGTTCTGACCCGCTCCCGCCCCTGCTCCTCCCCCTGTTTCCGCCGCTGCCGCGGCCCCTTCGCCGGGCCCGCCGGAGCCCTGGCGCGCCGCATCGGGACGGCGGTCCGCGGAGTAATCGGTCACAACCCTCTTGACCCCGTCACCCCAGGAAGTAAAACTCTCGCCCAGCGGTCGACAATGTCGAACACCGGACGGGACACGGAGTCGCCGCCATCTGGACTAAGACAAGGGAGTCGCAGTGTCCAACGGCCACATCGTCATCGGCGAGATCTTCGGAACCGCCGTACTCATCCTGCTCGGCGGCGGAGTCTGCGCGGCCGTGACGCTCAAGAAGTCCAAGGCGAAGGACGCGGGCTGGGTCGCGATCACCTTCGGCTGGGGCTTCGGCGTGCTGGGCGGGGCCTACATCGCCAACGGCTACTCCGGCGGTCATCTCAACCCCGCGGTCACCCTGGCGATCGCGATCAAGACCGGCGAGTGGGGCAAGGTCCCCTACTACCTCATCGGCCAGTTCGCCGGTGCCATGATCGGCGCGTTTCTGGTGTGGGTGGTGTACATGGGTCAGTTCAAGGCCCACCTGACCGACGCCGAGGTCGTCACCGGACACGACGTGGACCCCGCGGGGCCGGTCACCCGCGACGAGTCGCTGCCCGGCGGACCGGTGCTCGGTGTCTTCTCCACCGGTCCCGAGATCCGCAACCCGGTGCAGAACCTGCTCACCGAGATCATCGCCACCGCCGTGCTCGCCCTCTTCATCCTCACCCAGGGCATGACGCAGGGCCTGGCCCTCAACGGCCTCGGCATCCTGCTGACCGCCCTGCTCGTCGTCGGCATCGGCCTGTCGCTCGGCGGCCCCACCGGCTACGCGATCAACCCGGCCCGCGACCTCGGCCCGCGTATCGTGCACGCCCTGCTGCCGCTGCCGAACAAGGGCGGCTCCGACTGGAGCTACGCCTGGATACCGGTCGTCGGCCCGCTGGCCGGCGCCGCCCTCGCCGGCGGCCTGTACCGCCTGTTCTTCACCTGATGGGCTCGACCCCACCGCGCCCCACCCCCCGCCAGGAACCGCAGACCTCCGAGGAGCACCCCGTGACCGAGAGCACGACCCGGACCAGCTCGCACGGCAGCGGCCCGTTCATCGCCGCCATCGACCAGGGCACCACGTCCAGCCGCTGCATCCTCTTCGACCGCGACGGCCGGATCGTCGCGGTGGACCAGAAGGAGCACGAGCAGATCTTCCCCAAGCCCGGCTGGGTGGAGCACGACGCGGCCGAGATCTGGACGAACGTCCAGGAGGTGGTGGCCGGCGCGATCGGCAAGGCCGCCCAGGACGTCCCCGGCTTCACCCCGGCCGACGTCAAGGCGATCGGCATCACCAACCAGCGCGAGACGACCGTGCTGTGGGACCGCCACACCGGTGAACCGGTGCACAACGCGATCGTCTGGCAGGACACCCGCACCGACGCGCTCTGCCGGGAGCTGGGCCGCAACGTCGGCCAGGACCGCTTCCGCCGCGAGACCGGCCTCCCCCTGGCCTCCTACTTCGCCGGACCGAAGATCCGCTGGCTGCTGGACAACGTGGACGGCCTGCGCGAGCGCGCCGAGGCCGGCGACATCCTCTTCGGCACCATGGACTCCTGGGTCATCTGGAACCTCACCGGCGGCGTGGACGGCGGCGTGCACGTGACGGATGTCACGAACGCCTCGCGCACCCTGCTGATGAACCTGCACACCCTGAACTGGGACGAGAAGATCCTCGCCTCCATCGGGGTGCCCGCGGCGGTGCTGCCGGAGATCCGCTCGTCGTCCGAGGTGTACGGCAGCACCGGGATCGGCGGCCTGAACGACGTGCCGGTGGCCTCGGCGCTGGGCGACCAGCAGGCCGCGCTGTTCGGCCAGACCTGCTTCGCCGAGGGCGAGGCGAAGTCCACCTACGGCACCGGCACGTTCATGCTGATGAACACCGGTGGCACCCCGGTGAACTCCTACAACGGCCTCATCACCACCGTCGGCTACCGGGTGGGTGACGAAGCTCCCGTCTACGCCCTGGAAGGATCCATCGCCGTTACGGGTTCACTAGTGCAGTGGATGCGTGACCAAATGGGACTTATCAGTACGGCTGCCGAGATCGAGACCCTCGCCTCGTCCGTGGAGGACAACGGCGGGGCGTACTTCGTTCCCGCGTTCTCCGGTCTGTTCGCCCCCTACTGGCGTGACGACGCCCGCGGGGTGATCGCCGGGCTGACCCGGTACGTCACCAAGGCCCACATCGCCCGCGCCGTCCTGGAGGCGACCGCCTGGCAGACCCGGGAGATCGCCGACGCGATGACCAAGGACTCGGGCGTCGAGCTGACCGCGCTGAAGGTCGACGGCGGCATGACGTCCAACAACCTGCTCATGCAGACCCTGGCGGACTTCCTCGACGCGCCCGTGGTGCGTCCGATGGTCGCCGAGACCACCTGCCTGGGCGCGGCCTACGCGGCCGGTCTGGCGGTCGGCTTCTGGCCGGACACCGACGCGCTGCGGGCCAACTGGAAGCGGGCCGCGGAATGGACCCCGCGTATGGACGCGGCCGACCGCGACCGCGAGTACAAGAACTGGCTCAAGGCCGTCCAGCGGACCATGGGCTGGATCGAAGAGGAGCACTGAGTAAGCCATGACCACCCTGCAGAGCGTGCCCGCGCTGGGCACGCACCCCACTTCCGGCGCCAACCCCGGGCGGGCCGAGACCCGCGACCTGCTCGGCCGAGCGACCTACGACCTGCTGGTCGTCGGCGGCGGAATCCTCGGCATCACCACCGCCTGGCACGCCGCGCAGTCGGGGCTGCGGGTGGCCATGGTCGAGGCCGGCGACTTCGCCGGCGCCACCTCCTCGGCCTCCTCCAAGCTGCTGCACGGCGGGCTGCGCTACCTGCAGACCGGCGCCGTGAAGCTCGTGGCGGAGAACCACCTCGAGCGGCGCGCCGTCTCCCGGGACGTCGCGCCGCACCTGGCCGCCCCGCTCACCTTCTACCTGCCGGTGTACAAGGGCGGCCCGCACGGCGCGACCAAGCTCGGCGCGGGCGTCTTCGCCTACTCCGCGCTGTCGGCGTTCCGCGACGGCGTGGGCCATGTGATCACCCCGGCGAAGGCCGCCCGGGACGTCCCGGAGTTGCGCACCGACAACCTGCGCGCGGTCGCGGTCTACGAGGACGGGCAGATGAACGACGCCCGCATGGCCGTGATGACGGTGCGGGCCGCCGTGGACGCCGGCGCCACCGTGCTCAACCACGCCGAGGTGACCGGGCTGCGCTTCACCGGCGGCCGGGTGACCGGCGCCGACCTGCGCGACCGCACCGACGGCACCGAGTTCGGCGTCAACGCCCGCCTGGTGCTGAACGCCACCGGCCCCTGGGTGGACCACCTGCGGCGGATGGAGGATCCCACGGCCGCGCCGTCGATCCGGCTGTCGAAGGGCGCCCACCTGGTGCTGCGGCGGACCGCGCCGTGGCGGGCCGCGCTCGCCACGCCCATCGACAAGTACCGCATCACCTTCGCCCTCCCCTGGGAGGACATGCTGCTGCTCGGCACGACCGACGAGGCGTACGAGGGTGACCCGGCCGACGTGGCGGTCACCGAGTCGGACATCGCGCAGATCCTCGACGAGGCCTCGCTGTCCGTCCGCGACGCGCAGCTCTCCCGGGACCTGATGACGTACGCGTTCGCCGGGCTGCGCGTGCTGCCGGGCGGACCGGGCGACACCGCGAAGGCCAAGCGGGAGACCGTGGTCACCGAGGGCCGCGGCGGCATGCTGTCCGTGGCCGGCGGCAAGTGGACGACGTTCCGGCACATCGGCCGCACGGTCATGAACAAGCTGGCGGAACTCCCCGGCCACCCGCTGGCCGAGGACATGGAGCCGATGTCGCAGCTCCCCCGCCACGCCCCGCTGCCGGGCTTCGCGAGCCCCGACGCGGTGACCCACCGGCTGCTGGTCGACGGGGTCGCGCCCGGGCCGCGGATGGCCGCCGACACCGCTCGGCACCTGGCCACCCACTACGGCTCGCTGGCCTTCGACATCGCCCGCCTGGCGAACGAGGACCCGTCGCTGGCCGAGCGGATCCACCCGGACGCGCCGGAGATCTGGGCGCAGGTCGTGTACGCCCGCGACCACGAGTGGGCCTACGACGCGGACGACGTGCTGCGCCGCCGCACCACGCTGACGGTGCGCGGCCTGGACACGCCGGAGGTGCGGGAGCGCACGGCCAAGCTGCTGGGCAACGGCGGCTGACGGTCACGGGAGCCGGGCCGGTGGACGGGGAGCGCCGGCCCGGCTCCGGTGTGCCCGGGCACGTCCGGCCGCGGCGACCGGATGTGCCCGGGCACGCCGGGTCGGGGTGACGGGGTGGGCCGGTTCAGGGCGTCCAGCGCGGGTCGCGGCCCGAGAGGGCGAGGGCGCGTTCCAGGTCGCCGGCGCCGGCCGGGACCTCGACGGGCTCCGCGAACCCCTTGTACTGGCGGTACATCTCGGCCTGCTCGCCGACGACCTCCAGGAGCGCGGCGGCTGTCGCGTCGTCCAGCCGGTACTCCTGGCCGGTGGCGCGGGCCAGGTCCCAGCCGTGCAGGGTCAGTTCGAGGAAGAGCATCCGGCCCATCGCGTCGGCGGGCATGCCGGCGATCTCGCCCTCCCACACCGCGGGGTCGGCCCACGCGGCGACCGAGCGGTCGAGCTGCCCGGCGTAGCCGGCGGCCCAGTCCGGGGCGGCCGTGAAGTCGCGGGTGGGCAGGTCCTCGGGGTGCGGCTCGCGGCGGGCCCGCAGTTCCATGCCGATGCCGGTGTACGCCACGAGGTGGTTGGCCAGGGCGCGGGTGTCGTACTCGGGGCACGGGGTGGGGTCGCCGAGCTGCCCCGGCTTCACGCCGGATGTGATCCGGGCCGCTTCCGCCGCGCCGGCGGCGAGGTGTTCGTGGAATTTCATGGCACCGACGCTAGGGGCGCGGCCGCGCGGGGTCTTGAAGAAACGCGACAGGCCGTTGTCGGAGGGCCGCTCTAGTCTGGCGGCATGAGCGGCACGGCCAGGCACGGCATGGGACGGGGGGTGCTGCGTCCGGACGCGGCGGCGGCCGTGCTGGAGGTACGGCAGCATCCGCCCGCGCCGGAGCTCGCGCCCCTGGTGGAGTTCTACTGGAACCCGCGCTGGGACCTGCGCGGCCGCCCGGACCACGAGCAGAAGGTGCTGGCGTACCCCAACGTCCACCTGGTCCTCGAGCCGCCCGAGCCGCGGGTGTACGGGGTGCAGCGCGGTGTGTTCAGCCGGGTGCTGCGCGGGCGGGGGCAGGTGCTCGGGGTGAAGTTCCGCCCGGGCGCCTTCCGGCCGTTCACGGACGGCCCGGTCGCCGTCCTCGCCGACCGCACGGTCCCCGCGGCCACGCTCTTCGGCCCCGGGGTGGTGGCGCTGAGCACCGCCGTCCTGGAGCTGGACGACCTCGCGAAGATGGCCGCGCTCGCCGACGCGTTTCTGCTCGGCCGGGTGCCGAGGGCCGCCGCGGACCCGAAGGTGGCGCAGGTCGCGGAGCTCGTCGAGCGGATCACGGCCAGTCCCCAGTTGTTCCGCGTCGACCAGCTCGCCCGGGAACTGGAGCTGTCCGTCAGGCAGTTGCAGCGGCTGTTCGCCGACTACGTGGGCGCGTCGCCGAAGTGGGTGCTGCGCAGGGCCCGGCTGCACGAGGCGGCCGCCCGGGCGGACGAGGGCGCGGGCATCGACTGGGCCCGGCTCGCGTCCGACCTCGGCTACGCCGACCAGGCCCATCTGACCCGGGACTTCACCGCGGCCGTCGGTGCGCCGCCCGGGCGCTACGCCTCGGGCTGAGCCGGCCGGAGCGCCACGTGACCGTCAGCAGAGCCGCCGCAGCCCGGTGCCGCCGAGCCGAGGCGCGTCCCCACCCGCGGCGGCACTTGCCGGCCGCCCGCGCGGACACGTCCGCTACAGCGTGGACCGCAGCCACTGCTCGACGCTGGCGACGTGCACGGTGGCCCAGGAGCGGGCCGCCTCGGCGTCGCGGTCGCGCAGGGCGCTCAGGATGGCACGATGTTCCAGGAGGGTGCGGCTGACCGCGTCCTCCTGGGTCAGGCCGCGCCAGACGCGGGCCCGCGTGGTGGGCCCGGACAGGCCGTCGAGCAGCGAGCACAGCACCGAGTTGCCGGAGCCCTGCACGATGCCACGGTGGAACTCCAGGTCGGAGGCGACCAGTTCCTCCACCGAGGGCTGCGGGCCCAGCGCGTCGAGCTTGCCCTCCAGCGCGTCGAGTTCCTCGACCGGGATGCGGATCGCCGCCATCGCGGTCGCCGCGGGCTCCAGGATGCGGCGCACCGCGAGGAACTCCAGCACCGTGTCGTCGCGGTGGAAGTCGACGACGAAGCTCAGCGCCTCCAGCAGCAGTTGCGGGTCGAGGCTGGTGACGTAGGTGCCGTCGCCCTGACGGACGTCGAGGATGCGGATGAGCGACAGGGCGCGCACGGCCTCGCGCAGCGAGTTCCGGGACAGGCCCAGCTCGGCGGCCAGCTCGCTCTCCCTGGGCAGCCGGTCGCCCGGGCGCAGCGCCCCGGAGACGATCATCTCCTTGATCTTCTCGATCGCCTCGTCGGTGACCGCCATCAGCGCCTCCCCTGGTCCAGGTCTCGTGGCGCCTCCGCCAGACCTCCGATGTCTTGCCCTCGGTCCATTATGACCCAGCCCCGGCCCGCGCCGGGCGGGCATCGGCCGGGAGCCCGTACACGCGGACGGCGGTGCCGCCGAACACCGCGTCGCGCTCGGCGGCGCCCAGCGCGGCGACCGCCTGCTCGGCGAGGGCGAACACGTCCGCGTACCGCCCGGCCAGCGTCGCCACCGGCCAGTCCGAGCCGAACATCACCCGCTCGGGGCCGAAGGCGTCCAGGACGTGCCGGGCGTACGGCAGGACGTCCTGCGGCCGCCAGCCCTCCCAGTCGGCCTCGGTGATCAGGCCGGACAGCTTGCAGCTCACGTTGGGCAGCGCGGCGAGCGCCGTGATCTGCCCGGCCCACGGCTCCCAGCCGCCGGCCGCGATCGGCGGTTTGGCACAGTGGTCGAGTACGAAGGGCACCTCGGGCAGCGCCCGTGCGGTGTCCAGGGCCGCCGCCAGCTGCACCGGTGTGACCAGCAGGTCGTAGACCAGCCCGGCGGCGGCCACGGCCCGCAGCCCGGTGTGCGCCTCGGGCCGGGTCAGCCACCGCGGGTCGGGCTCGTCCTGCACCTGGTGCCGGATGCCCACCAGCGGGCCGCGGAGGCCGGCGAGCACCTCGGGCAGCGCGGGGTCGGTGAGGTCGGCCCAGCCGACCACACCGGCCACCAGCCCGTCCGACTCCGCGGCGATGTCCAGCAGTTCGCGGGTCTCCGGCAGCGAGGAGCTGGACTGGACGACCACGGTCGCGTCGATGCCGTGGGCGGCGAGCAGCGGGCGCAGCTCGTCCAGCCGGAAGGTGCGGGCGATCGGGTCGAGCGCGGGACCGGTCAGCCAGGGCTGGGGACGCCGGTCCAGGTCCCACAGGTGGTGGTGGGCGTCGATGCGCAACGGTTCACTCCCCGGCGTTGGTGGCGGCGGCCGACAGCGGCAGCGGCACGTCCTCGTCCAGCAGCCCGTGGGCGACGAGCGCGTGCCACATGTCGTCCGGGATGTCGTGGGCGAACATCGCCGCGTTGTCCCGGACCTCGGCCTCGCCCGCCGCGCCCACGACGGCGGAGACGACGGACGGGTGGCCGAACGGGAAGCGCAGCGCCGCGGCGCGCAGCGGCACCCCGAACTCGCCGCACACCGCCGCCATGCGCTGGGCACGGCGCAGCAACTCCTCCGGTGCGGCAGTGTAGTTGTAGGGGGCGCCGGGCCGCGGGTCGGCCAGCACACCCGAGTTGTAGACGCCGCCGACGACCACCTTGGTGCCGCGCTGTTCGCACACCGGCAGCAGGTCGTCCAGCGCGGTGCGCTCCAGCAGCGTCCAGCGGCCGGCGCAGAGCACCACGTCCACGTCGAACGCGGTGACGAGTTCGGCCAGCACCCCGCTGTAGTTCATCCCGAAGCCGATGGCCTTCACGACGCCCTGGTCGCGCAGTTCGGCGAGGGCCGCGAAGCCGCCGTCGTGGATCTCCTCCAGGTGGTCCTCCACGTCGTGCAGGTACACGACGTCCACCGCGTCCACGCCGAGCCGCTCCAGGGAGCCCTCCAGCGCGGCGCGGATGCCGTCGGGGGTGAAGTCCCAGACGCGGGCCCGCCGCGGGGTGTCGGCGAAGCCCTGGCCGTCCGGCTCCTCACCCGGGCCCAGGTCCCGCAGCCGGCGCCCGACCTTGGTGGACAGCACGTACGACGCACGGTCCCGGCCCGCCAGCGCGCGTCCCAGCCGCTCCTCGGACAGGCCGAGTCCGTAGTGCGGCGCGGTGTCGAAGTAGGTGGCGCCGGTGTCGAACGCGGCGGCCACCGCGGCCTCGGCCTCCTCCTCGGTGACGGCGCGGTAGAGGTTGGCCAGGGGGGCGCAGCCGAGGCCGAGCCGGGGCAGTGCCGGTACGGGCATGGGGCGGTCTTCTCCTTGCGTGCCGGGGGTTCCGGGTGCTGGTGTTCCTGTTCGGTGACGGGTGCTCCCCGCCGCGCCCGGGGCCCGGCCTGCGGCCGGGCGTCCGGGGCGCGGTCCTCAGTCCTGTTTCTCGCCGCTGGCGAAGCGGGAGATGATCAGGGCGACGATGATGATGGCACCGTAGAGGAACTTGTCCCACAGCGGCGGCACCCCGCCGAGCGTCGTCACGTTGACCACGAGCTGCAGCGCGATCACGCCGGTGAGGGCCCCGAAGAGGGTGCCCCGGCCGCCGTTGAGGCTGACGCCGCCGATGACGGTGGCGGCGAAGACCTGGAAGATCCAGCCGTCGCCCTGGGTGGAGGACACCGCGCCGTAGTGGCCGACGTAGAGCACACCGGCGAACGCGGCCAGCAGCGAGCCGAGGGCCAGCACGATCCAGGTGATCCGGTCCACCCGGATGCCGGCCGCCCGGGCCGCCTCGGTGTTGCCGCCGATCGCGTACAGCGCCCGTCCGTGCCGCAGGTAGCCCAGCGCGAGGCCGCCGAGCGCGAACAGCACCAGGCAGATCCACACCGCGGCGGGCGCCCCGATCCAGGACGCCTTGCCGAGGTAGGAGAAGGACGCCGGCACCTCGACGATGGACTTGCCCTGCGAGATGCCGTCCTGCAGGCCGCGCAGCATGGTGAGCATGCCGAGGGTGGCGATGAAGCCGTTGACCCGCAGTTTCAGGATCATGAACCCGTTGAAGCCGCCGATCAGCAGGCCGACCACCAGGCAGGCGGGTATCGACATCCAGCCGGGCAGCAGCCCGATGCCGTGGTAGGTGGCGGAGCCGCTGCTCGGCATGACCAGCCACATGGCGACCACCGGGGCCACACCGATGGTGGACTCCAGTGACAGGTCCATCCGGCCGCAGATCAGGATCATCGCCTCGCCGAGCACCAGCAGGCTCAGCTCGCTGGTCTGCTGCAGCACCCCGATGAGGTTGTCTGAGGTGAGGAAGGCGGGCGAGACGATGAAGCCGATCACGCCGAGGACGAAGATCACCGGCAGCAGGGACAGGTCCCGGTAGCGGCCCACCTGGATGCGCGGTACGGGCCGTCTGCCCGCGCCGGGCACGGCGGCGTCGGCGGTCAGCTGGCTGGTGTCGCTCATTCCTCGGCTCCCTTGCCGCCGCCCGAGGGCAGCCCTTCCATCGCCGAGACCAGGTCCCGGTCACTCCATCCGCTGCCGAACTCGGCGATCACCCGCCCGTGGAACAGGGCGATCACCCGGTCGCACACCCGCAGGTCGTCCAGTTCGTCGGAGACGATGACGGCCGCGTCGCCACGTTCGGCGACGCCCCGCACCACGGACAGCAGCGAGTCCTTGGACTTCACGTCGACGCCCGCGGTGGGCCGGATGGCCACCAGGACCCGCGGCTCGCGGGCCAGCGCGCGGGCGATGACGACCTTCTGCTGGTTGCCGCCGGACAGGTCGGAGACCGGCTGCGCGGGCCCCGAGGTCTTGATGTCCAGCGACGCGATCATGCGCTCGGCGAACGTCCGGGTCCTGGACGGCAGGACGGTGCCGTACGGGCCGAGCTGGTCGGTCACCGAGAGGGTGGCGTTCTCCGCGACGCTGCGGCCCAGCACCAGGCCCTGGCGGTGCCGGTCCTCGGGCACGTAGCCGATCCCGGCGTTCAGGGCGTGCGGGACGCTTCCGGGGCGCACCGCCCGGCCGCCGACCAGGGTGCGGCCCGCGGTGGCCTTGCGCAGACCCACCAGGGTCTCGCCGAGCGCGGTGTTGCCGCTGGCGGTGGCCCCGGCCAGGCCCACCACCTCACCGGGACGCACGGCGAAGTCGATCGGGTCGTACACGCCGTCCAGGGCGAGCCCCTCGGCGTGCAGCACCGGCTCCGCGTCGCCGGTGCCGGCCGCCGCACCGGCATGCCAGCCGGCGGCCTGCGGTCCCGCGTCCTCCCCCGTCATCGCCGCCACGAGCTCCGCCTTGCCGAGGTCCGCGACGGGCGCGGTCAGCACATGGCGGGCGTCGCGGTAGACCGTGACGGTGCTGCACAGGTCGTAGACCTCCTGCAGGTGGTGCGATATGAACAGGAACGCCACGCCCTGCCGCTGCAGTTCACGCAGCTTGCCGAACAGCCGCTCGATGCCGGCGGCGTCGAGCTGCGCGGTCGGCTCGTCGAGGATGATGAACCGGGCGCCGAACGACAGCGCCCGCGCGATCTCGACGAACTGCCCCTGCTCGACCGTCAGATCGCCGGCCCGCGCGGCGGGGTCGACATCGACCCCGTACTCGGCCAGCAGGTCGCGGGCCCGCTCCCGCAGCGCCGACCAGCGGATCCGGCCGGACCCGAGCCGGCCGAGGAACAGGTTCTCCGCGACGGTCAGGTCGGGCACCACCATGGACTTCTGGTAGACGCAGGCGACCTTGGACTGCCAGGCCGCGGTGTCCCCGGCGGCCGGCGCCGGGGCCCCCTGGAACGAGACCTGCCCGGCGTCGGGCACGTGCAGCCCGGTCAGCACCGAGACGAGGGTGGACTTGCCCGCGCCGTTGCGCCCGACGAGGGCGTGCGAGTCCCCGGCCTCCACGGTGATGCCCACCCGGTCGAGGGCGAGGGTGGGCCCGAACCGCTTGACGATGCCCTCGGCGTGGACGGCCGGCGGCGGGGCCGTGCCTTTGGTGTCGTTGGTGCCGTTGGTCATCGGGTCAGCTCTTCCCGAGCTGGTTGGCCCACAGCTTGGGGTCGTCCACGTTGTCCTTGGTCACCAGCGGCGCCGGGAGCTGGTCCTCCAGGCCGTTGGGGATCTTGATGATGGTGGAGTCGTGGTCGGTCGGGCCGGGCTGGAAGGTCTTCCCGGCCAGCGCCTCCTTGGCGTAGTACAGCGCGTACTTGGCGTACAGGTCGGCCGGCTGGGAGATGGTGGCGTCGATCTGGCCCGCCTTGATCGCCTTGAACTCCTCGGGGATGCCGTCGTTGGAGATGATCGTGATGTGGCCGGGCGTCCCGGGCGGCTTGAGCAGGTGCTTCTGCTGGAGCAGCGCGAGGGTCGGCTGCAGGAAGACGCCGCCGGCCTGCATGTAGATGCCGTTGATGTCCGGGTCGGAGGCGAGCGTGGTCTGCAGCTTCGCCGAGGCGACGTCGCCCTTCCAGTCGGTGGCCAGCGCGATCACCTTGATCGCCGGGTACTTGCTCTTCATGCAGGACGCGAACGCCTCGGAGCGGTCACGGCCGTTGATGGAGTCCAGCGCGCCCTCGAACTCGACGACCTTGCCCTTGCCCTCGAGCTGCTGGCCGAGGTAGTCGCACGCCTTGGTGCCGTAGGCCCGGTTGTCGGCGCGGACCACCATGTACACCTGCCCCTTGTCCGGGCGGGTGTCCACGCTGATCACCGGGATGTGCTTGCCGGCCAGGGTCTGCAGGGTCGAGGCGATGGCGCCGGTGTCCTGCGGGGCCATCACGATCGCCTTGGCGCCCTGGTCGACGAAGGTCTGCACGTTGGCGACGAGCTTGCCGATGTCGTTCTGCGAGTTGCTGCGCGGCAGCGCGGAGACGACGCCGGACTTGACACCCTGCTCGATGTAGTTCTGGTAGGAGTTCCAGAAGTCGCTGTCGGAGCGCGGCAGGTCGATGCCGACCTTGCCGGAGCCGCCGGCCTTGTCGTCACTGCCTCTGTTGCAGCCGGCGAGAGCGGTGACCGCGAGCAGGGCGGCACAGGCCGCCACGGTCGTCGTGCGCAGTCTCATCAGCGAGACCTGCCTTTCGGGTTCGAGGGTCTGCTCGGTACGTGCGGTACTGGTGCTGATGCGGGTGCGGTGCGGTGGTGCTGCGGTGCTGTCGTGCGGCGGTGCTGTCGGAGCGGTGGAGCGGTGGAGCCGTTCGGGCGGTGGTGCCGTTCGGGCGGTACGCGGTACGGGTGGCGGCGGTCAGCCGGTGGCGGGGCGCAGGCGCAGGCCCTGCATGCCGCCGTCGACCGCCAGCGCGGTGCCCGTCACGCTCGCCGCCGCGGGGCTCGCCAGGTAGGCGATGGCCGCGGCGACCTCGTCGGCGCTGACCAGCCGGCCCATCGGCTGGCGGGCGTCGAGCGCGGCGCGTTCGGCGGCCGGGTCGTCGGCCTGACCGAGCAGCCGGCCGATCCACGGGGTGTCCGCGGTCCCGGGGTTGACGCAGTTGACCCGGACGCCCTCGCGTACGTGGTCGGCCGCCATCGCCAGGGTCAGCGCGAGCACCGCGCCCTTGCTCGCGCTGTACAGGGCGCGCTGCGGCAGCCCGGCGGTGGCGGCGATGGAACAGGTGAGGGTGATGGACGCGCAACCCGGCCGGTCCTGCGCGGACTTGCGCAGGTGCGGCAGCGCGGCGCGAGCGGTGCGGACCATGCCCAGGACGTTGATGTCCAGGACCCGCTGCCACTCGTCGTCCGCGTTGTCCTCGACCGTGCCGATGGCGCCGATCCCGGCGTTGCCCACGACGGCGTGCAGCGCGCCCAGTTCCTCGACGGCCGCGCCGACCGCGGCCCGTACCGCCTCGTCCGAGGTGACGTCGGCGACCAGCGGGACGGTGCCCTCGGGCGCGCCCGTCACGTCGCGGTCGAGGACGGCGACCCGGGCGCCGCGGGCGGTGAGCAGCGCCGCGGTCGCCGCGCCGATGCCGGAGGCGCCTCCGGTGACCAGCGCGGTGAGGCCGGCGAAGTCCTGGGCGAGGGAGGCGGGTGCGGGCGTGGTCATCGGGCCAGCTCCTGTCGTGCGGTCCACACCGGACCGTCGGGGTAGCGGTAGTCGGCGAGGGACTCGGGGACCATACGGGCGGAGAAGCCGGGAGCGTCGGGCGCGCGGTAGCGGCCGTTCTCCACCACGACCGGGTCGGTGAAGTGCTCGTGCAGGTGCGGCACGTACTCGATGATCCGGTTCTCCTGGGTGCCCGAGACGGCCACGAAGTCGAACATCGACAGGTGCTGGACGAGTTCGCACAGTCCCACGCCGCCGGCGTGCGGGCACACCGGGACGCCGAACTTGGCGGCGAGCAGCAGGATCGCGATGTTCTCGTTGAGGCCGCCCACCCGGGCCGCGTCGATCTGCACGAAGTCCACCGCGCCGGCCTGCAGCAGCTGCTTGAACACCACGCGGTTGGCGACGTGTTCACCGGTGGCGACCGGCACCGGCTGGGAGGCGCGCACCGCCGCGTGGGCGAGCACGTCGTCCGGGCTGGTGGGCTCCTCGATCCAGTAGGGCTCGAAGGGCGCGAGGGCGGTCATCCAGGAGACCGCCTCGGCGACGTCCCAGCGCTGGTTGGCGTCCACGGCGATCCGCACGCCGTCGCCGACCGCGTCCCGGGCCAGCCGCAGGCGGCGCAGGTCGTCGTCGAGGTCGGCGCCGACCTTCAGCTTGATCTGGCGGAAGCCCGCGGCGACCGCCTCCTTGGCCAGCCGGGTGAGCTTCTCGTCGGAGTAGCCGAGCCAGCCGGGCTCCGTGGTGTAGGCGGGGTAGCCCTCGCGGCGCAGCAGCGCGGCGCGTTCGGCCTTGCCGGGCTCGGCGCGGCGCAGGATCTCCAGCGCCTCGTCCGGGGTGAGCGCGTCGCTGAGGTAACGGAAGTCGACGAGTCCGACGATCTGCTCGGGCGTCATGGCGGCAAGCAACTCCCAGACCGGGCGGCCGGCCTGGCGGGCGGCCAGGTCCCAGGCGGCGTTGACCACGGCGCCCGCCGCCATGTGCATCACGCCCTTCTCCGGGCCGAGCCAGCGCAGTTGGGAGTCGTGGGTGAGCAGCCGGTAGAAGGCGCCAAGATCGCCCGTGACACTGTCCACCGCGCGCCCGACGACATAAGGTCGCAGTGTTCGGATCGCGGCGGCGACCACGTCGTTGCCGCGCCCGATCGTGAAGCACAGGCCGTACCCCGCGAGGCCGCCGGGAGCGTCGGTACGGAGCACGACGTAGGCGGCCGAGTAGTCGGGATCGGGGTTCATGGCGTCCGAGCCGTCGAGCTGCTCCGAGGTCGGAAAGCGGATGTCGTAGACGTCGACCTCGGTGATGGTCGGACTCATGCACACTCCCGTCGCAAGACATCGGATCTTTTCTTGATGATCCGATGTATAGCGGCGCAGCCCGGGGTTCGTCCAGGGGGAAGCCAGAACTTTGTGGATTACAGATCGGATGTCTCATCCGCCGGTCCCGCGGGTCGTCCGTGGCGTGATCCGTCGCGTCGCCGGTCGTGTCGTCTGCCGTGCGGTCCGTTGCCTCAACCAGCGGGCGCCGTCGCGCCGCCGGGCCATGCGCTGGACGCGGCACGCCGTGACGCTGGCGACCGTGATCGCCGTGCTGGCCGTGGTGGCGGCCGCGACGGCGCTGCGCGCCCAGTACGCCGGCAATCCGGCGGCGGCCGGGCGCAGTCGCGGCCATGACGCGGTGTGGCTGGGCCACGCCTGGGTGGACGGCCGCCGCACCGCCGCCGGCATGGCCTTGCTGCGCTCCCGGGTGCGGGGCACCGGCATCCGTGACCTCTACGTCCACACCGGCCCCCTGGAGCACGACGGCAGCCTCGACCCGAAGCTCTACCCCGCCGCCGCGTCGTTCATCGCCGACGTGCACCGGTCGCTGCCCGGGGTGCGGGTGCAGGCATGGCTCGGCGACGTCGTCGCGGGCGGCGGCAGATCCGGGCTCCGGCTGGGCGACACAGCGGTGCGGGCCCGGCTGCGGGACTCGTGCGCGCAGGTGCTGGACGCCGGGTTCGACGGCGTCCACCTGGACCTGGAACCGGTCCCGTCCGGCGACCGGGACTTCCTGGCACTGCTCGACTCCGTCCACGACCTGACCGAGGAGCGCGGTGTCCCGCTGTCCGTCGCGGTGCCGCAGATCGACCCGCTGCCCGGCCTGCACGCCGTCGCCCATCTGCCCTTCAGCCACCCCAAGTGGTGGGCGCAGGCGTACTTCGGGCAGGTCGCCCGCCGGGTGGACCAGATCGCCGTGATGGCCTACGACACCGCGATGCCCGCGAAGTCGCTGTTCGGCGGGTACGTCGCCCAGCAGACCGGGCTGGCGCTGGCCGCCACCCCGCACAGCACCGATCTGATCATCGGCCTGCCCGGCTACCACACCGAGAACATGGGCCACCACGCCTACGCCGAGACGGTGGACGCCGCGGTGCGCGGCGCCCGGGTCGCCCTGGCCCGGCACGACCGGGGCCGCCGCATGTTCGGCCTGTCGCTCTACATCGACTTCGGCAGTACCACCGGAGCCCGCGGTTCCGACGGAGCCACGACCGGCGACTGGGCCGCCTACCGCAGCGGTTGGGGCACGGGGGGCGGTACGCCGTAGGCTGGTCCCGCACGTCAGGAACAGCACAGCTGCCGGCACGGGGACGGCATCGCCGCCCCCTCCGGCCTGGAGAAGGAGGCGCTGGGTGATCGAGCTCGAGGGCGTTCCCGAGCTGATCGACCCGGTCATGGTGGCCGCGTTCGAGGGCTGGAACGACGCCGGGGACGCAGCATCCACGGCGGTCGGCCATCTGGACCGGGAGTTCAAGGGCGAGGTCTTCGCCGCGCTCGACGCTGAGGACTACTACGACTTCCAGGTCAACCGGCCCACGGTGTGGATGGACGGCGGCACCCGCCGCATCACCTGGCCGACGACCCGGTTGTCCGTGGCGCGGATCCAGACGCCCAAGCCGCGCGACCTGGTGCTGGTGCGCGGCATCGAACCGAGCATGCGGTGGCGCTCGTTCTGCAACGAGATCCTGGGCTTCGCGCACGAACTGGGCGTCGAGATGGTGGTCGTGCTCGGGGCGCTGCTCGGCGACACCCCGCACACCCGGCCGGTCCCCGTCACCGGGGTCACCTCCGACGCGGACCTGGCCACCGCCCTCAACCTGGAGGAGTCGCGGTACGAGGGGCCGACCGGCATCGTCGGCATCCTGCAGGAGGCGTGCACCCATGCCGGGATCCCGGCGGTGAGCCTGTGGGCCGCGGTGCCGCACTACGTCTCCCAGCCGCCGAACCCGAAGGCCACGCTGGCGCTGCTCAACCGGCTGGAGGACCTGCTGGACCTGCGGATCCCGCAGGGCGAGCTGCCGGAGGACGCCCGGGCCTGGCAGGTCGGCGTGGACCAGCTCGCCGCCGAGGACAGCGAGGTCGCGGAGTACGTCCAGACGCTGGAGGAGGCGCGGGACACCGCGGAGCTGCCGGAGGCCTCGGGCGAGGCCATCGCCAAGGAGTTCGAGCGGTACCTGCGGCGGCGGGACCCGCAGGCGGGCGGGTCCGCGGGGGGCTACGCCAGCGAGGGCGAGGACGGCGTCCCCCGCTTCCGCCCGCCGCGCGACGAGGAGGACGGCCCGGACGCGCCGCCCGCGGACGGCGACCCGGACGGCGACTCGAACGACGGCTCGGACAGCGACCCGGACGAGTAGCCGGCGCCCTCCCCCGCCCGGTCGGCGGCGCACGCGCCGCGGCGCCCGGGCAGGGGAGGAACGCCGGGGAGAAGCAGGGTCAGACCGCCACGCCCAGCAGGGCGTCGGCGGTGCGGGAGACGAGTCCGGGAGCGCCGGTGTCGGCGCCCCCGCCGGCGGCCTGCGCCTCGGCCCAGGCGTCGATCGCCCGCAGCGCCCGCGGCGCGTCCAGGTCGTCGGCCAGCGCCGCCCGCACCTCGGCCAGCACGCCCTCCGCGGGTGGCCCGTCGGGCCGCGACACCGCCGCCCGCCAGCGGCCGAGCCGCTCCACCGCCTCGGCCAGCACCGCGTCGGTCCACTCCCAGTCCGCCCGGTAGTGGTGCGCCAGCAGCGCCAGCCGGATCGCCGCCGGGTCGACGCCGTCGCGGCGCAGCGCGGAGACGAAGACCAGGTTGCCCTTGGACTTGGACATCTTCTCGCCGTCCAGGGCGACCATCCCGGCGTGCACGTACGCCTTCGCGAACGGGAACTCGCCGGTCAGCACCTGCGCGTGCGACGCGCCCATCTCGTGGTGCGGGAAGGCCAGGTCGGACCCGCCGCCCTGGACGTCGAAGCCCATGCCGAGGTGGTCCAGGGCGATCGCCACGCACTCGATGTGCCAGCCGGGGCGTCCCGGGCCGAGCGACCCGCCGTCCCAGCTCGGCTCGCCCTCGCGGGCGCCCAGCCACAGGATCGGGTCCAGCGGGTTCTTCTTGCCCGGGCGGTCCGGGTCGCCGCCGCGCTCGGCGGACAGCACCCGCATCGCGGCGGCGTCCAGCCGCGCCACGGTGCCGAAGTGGCGGTCGGACTCCACCGAGAAGTACACGTCGCCGTCGAGCTCGTAGGCGGCGCCGGCCTCCCGCAGCCGCTCGATCAGCGGCACGATGCCCGGTATCGCCTCGACCGCGCCGATGTAGTGGGCGGGCGGCAGCATCCGCAGCGCCGTCATGTCCTCGCGGAACAGCGCGGTCTCGCGCTCGGCCAGCGCCGTCCAGTCGTCACCGGTGGCCACCGCGCGCTCCAGCAGCGGATCGTCGACGTCGGTGACGTTCTGGACGTAGTGGACCTGGCGCTTCGTGTCGAGCCACACGCGCTGGACGAGGTCGAACGCGGTGTAGGTGGCGGCGTGCCCCATGTGGGTGGCGTCGTACGGGGTGATCCCGCAGACGTAGATCCGTGCCACGGGGCCGGGGTCGAGGGTCACCCGTCCACCGGTCGAGGTGTCGTGGAGACTCAGGGGGCGTCCGGTGCCGGGAAGGGCGGGGACGTCGGAAGCGGGCCAGGCATGCATGTCATGAGATTAACCGGACGGCCGTCCGTCAAAACGGCGGGGCCGGGCAGCGCGCCGCCCCCGGGCGCCTGCTCAGACCGGTGGCCACGGGATGGAGGGCCACTGGCCGCCCGGGGCGGGGTGCACGCCGGTCTCCCGCAGGCGGCGGACCCGTTGGCGCAGGGCGTCGGTCTCGGCGGCCGTCAGCAGTTCCGCCAGCCGCTCCCCCAGGGCGCCGTCCAGCGCCGCCGCGAGGCGTTCCAGCACCGGCACGGCCTCGGCGGGCAGCGGTTCGCCGGCCCAGCCCCACAGCAGGGTGCGGAGCTTGTCCTCGGTGTGGAACGTCACGCCGTGGTCGATGCCGTAGAGGCGGCCGTCGGGCGCGGGCAGCAGATGGCCGCCCTTGCGGTCCGCGTTGTTGATCACGGCGTCGAGGACGGCGAGGCGGCGCAGGCGTATGTCGTCGGCGTGCACGAGCAGGACCGTGCGGCCGTCGCCGGTCTCGGCCTCGACGACCGCCTTCCAGCCCGGGGCCGGCTCCAGCTCCTCGGAGAGCGCGAGCAGCGGCCCGGGCCCGGCCTGCCCCTCGGGGGACACACCGTCCCCGTCATCGTCGTGGCCGTCCCTGCCGTCGGCGTCGTCGGTGTCTCCGTCGTCTGTGCCGTCGGCGTCGTCGGTGTCTCCGTCGTCTGTGCCGTCGGCGTCGTCAGGCCCGGCGAGGATCTCCCCGTCGCCCGCGACGTCGATCCAGAGCTGGACCATGCCCTCGCCGTAGGGGCCGTCGCGCAGCACGGTGGGCGGGATCAGCCCCCAGCCGGTGGCCTCGGAGATCAGATAGGCCGCGACCTCGCGCTGGGCCAGGGTGCCGTCGGGGAAGTCCCACAGCGGGCGCTCTCCGGCGACCGGCTTGTACACACACGTCACCGAGCGGCCGTCGAGGACCGCCTCGCAGTACAGCACGGCGTTGGACGCCTCGCGGACCTGCCCGCGCACGGTCAGCTCACCGTGCAGCAGGACATGGGTGCCGTCGGGCGCCGACGGGCCTGCGCCCCTCGCCCCGGACCGCCCGGACGCGTGGGCCGCGGCCTCCGTGGTCCCGGGCGCGGCCGGGATCAGGCCGACCTCCGGTACCCGTTCTGACGCGGGCATACGTGTCCTTCCGGGTCCAGGGGCAGGCTGCACAGCGGGCACGGCGGGCGGCCCGCGGAGACCACGTCGAGGGCGCGCTTGGCGAAGGAGCGGGCCTGGGCGCCGGTGAGCAGCACGCGCAGCAGCGGCGGGCCGTTCTCGTCGTCCTGGAGCATCTCCTCCTCGGCCGCCTCCAGGTCCTCCTCGTCGTCACCGACGAGTTCGACCAGGGCCTGCGCCTCGATGACCATCCGCTCGTGGGCGCCGTCCCAGGCCAGGGCCATGGTGCCGACCCGGAACTCCTCCTCCACCGGCACGTCCAGCGGTGCGGTGTCGGAGAGTTCGCTCGGGGCCACGGCGGGCACCGCCGCGCTCCCGCCGCTGCGCCGCACCACCTCGTCCAGCAGCTCGTCGACACGCTCCGCCAGCGCGGCCACCTGGGTCTTCTCCAGGGCGACGCTGGTGGTCCGCCCGGACGCGGTGGCCTGCAGGTAGAACGTCCGCTGGCCGGGTTGGCCGACGGTCCCGGCCACGAAACGGTCGGGATGTTCGTAGAAGAAGACCTGACGGGGCACTTCTTGCTCCGTTTGCTTGTCCGATCGGGCTGCTGTACCGGTCACCCACCCTACTGCGGAAGCTGATCAACGGGTGCCGGTGGAGCCCCCGACCACCGCGTCGTCGGCGGCGGCCGGGGCCGGTCCCGGTGCGGGGGCGAGGGTGCTGAGGTCCCCGGTGTCGCCGAGGCGCAGCAGGAACGGGCGGTGCGGGGTGTAGCGGATCACCGTCACCGAGCACGGGTCGGTGCTGATCCGCTGGAAGAGGTCGAGGTGCATCCCGAGGGCGTCCGCGGCGAGGGACTTGATGATGTCGCCGTGCGAGCACATCAGATAGGTGGCGTCCGGGCCGTGCGCGTCCTCGATGCGCCGGTTCCAGTCGCGGACCGCGTCGACGGCGCGGGCCTGCATGGCCCGCAGCGACTCGCCCTCCTCGCCCGGGAAGACGGCGGCGGAGGGGTGGCGCTGCACGGTCGCCCAGAGCGGCTCCTCGGCCAGCTCGCTGAGCTTGCGGCCGGTCCAGTCGCCGTAGTGGCACTCGCCGATCCGCTCCTCGGTGTGCGGCGTCAGCTCCGGGCGGGTGTCCAGCAGGGGTTTGACGGTCTCCTGGCACCGCTGCAGCGGGCTGGAGACGACGGCGGCCAGGGGTACGGCGGCGAGGCGGGCGGCGAGCGCGGTCGCCTGGGCCCGGCCGGTGTCGTCCAAGGCGACACCGGGGCTCCAGCCGGCCAGGACTCCTTCGGCGTTGGCGGTCGAACGGCCGTGCCGGACGAGGATGACGGTGGGCATGTCCGCCACCGTAACCCTTTGCGGGCGCGGACGTTGTGCTGGGTGACGGCCGTGGCGGGGAAGACACCCCCGAGCCCCCACCACGGCCGCGGAATTCCCGCGATTCCCGGTGCTTCCGGCGACTCCCGCATGGTCCTTGCCGTCCCGCCCGCTGGGTAAGGTGACGGGGGGCCGAGGGGGCCCGGGAGTCGGGATCGCGAAGCGGGTGGAGATGTTCGGCAAGGCGACGAGGAGCCGACCGCGAACTGCGTCCGGGACGGGTGCCGCCGGAGCGGACTGGTCGCCCTACGACCGCCTGGACGACGCCGCCCGGGTGTACTTCCTGCACGCCGACATCGCGCTGGACGCCATCGCCGGCGTGCTGGGCCGCCGCCGGGTGCGCGGCTTCACGCTGGAGCGCGTGGTGGACCTGACGGAGGCCGGCACCTCGGTGTGGCAGGAGGCGGCGGTCTGCGACGGCCGCCGGCTGATCCTGTGGCACAGCGAGGAACTGGCCGACGACAAGGCGCCGGGCGGCACCGTGCTGGACTCCTCCGTGCAGGTGCTGCCGCTGGACTCCATCGGCCATGTGGGCATGCGCACCCTGGTCGGCCGCGACGAGCGCGGCGGACGCATCGACCGCGGCGTCTACGTGGTGCTGGCCACCGCCACCCCGCACGAACTGAGCGCGGTCACGGCCGACCCGGACTCGCCGCTGCCGGTGACGTCGGCCAAGTTCCGCCCGGAGGCCTTCCGGTTCAGCAAGTCGCTGGACGACGGCGGCCCGGGCCAGATAGCCCGGCTGATCGACTTCGGCCGCCTGCTCGGACGGCTCGTCCCGGGCTGAGCCCGCCATCCGGGACCCACCCGGCGCCGACACGCGGCACCCGGCCCGCCGACATCCCGCACCCGGCACCCGGCACCCGGACGAAACCGAGCACCGGGGCGAACGGGCGGGCGGCACCCCCACCTCTCAGGCCAGGCCCGCCAGTTCCAGCGCCTCGACACCCGCGCGCAGGCCCGCGATCCGCTCGTCGAGCGTGAAGCCGGCCGGGCTCAGGTTGAGCGTGGTGACGCCCGCCTCGGCGTACTCCCGCATACGGTCGGCGATCCGCTGCACCGGGCCGAGCAGGCAGGTGGAGTCGATGAGGTCCTGCGGCACCGCGGCCGCCGCGCCGTCCTTGTCGCCGGCCAGGTACCTGTCCTGGATCTCGGCGGCCTGCTTCTCGTAACCCATGCGCTGCGCGAGCTGGTTGTAGAAGTTCTGCTTGCGGCTGCCCATACCGCCCACGTACAGCGCGGTGTACGGGCGGAAGACGTCGGCGAGCGCGGAGACGTCCTCGCCCAGGGCCAGCGGCAGCGTGGGGCTGACGTCGAAGCCGTCCAGCGTCAGTCCGGCCTTCGCGCGACCGGCCCGGATGTGGCGCAGCGCGGTGTCCTCGAGGTGCGCGGCGGACGGGAAGATGAGCAGGGCGCCGTCGGCGATCTCGCCGGTCTGCTCCAGGTTCCTGGGGCCGATCGCCGCGATGTACAGCGGGATGTGCTCGCGGGTGGGGTGGACGGTCAGCTTGATCGGCTTGCCCGGACCGCCGGGCAGCGGCAGGGTCCAGTGCTCGCCCTCGTAGCTCAGCCGCTCGCGGGCCATCGCCTTGCGGACGATCTCGACGTACTCGCGGGTGCGCGACAGCGGCTTGTCGAACTTGACGCCGTACCAGCCTTCTGACACCTGCGGGCCGGACACCCCGAGGCCGAGCCGGAAGCGGCCGCCGGACAGCGAGTCGAGGGTCGCGGCCGTCATCGCGGTCATCGCCGGGGTGCGGGCCGGGATCTGGAAGATGGCCGAGCCGACGTCGATCCGCTCGGTCTGCGCGGCGACCCAGGACAGCACGGTGGGGCCGTCGGAGCCGTACGCCTCGGCGGCCCAGCAGACCGCGTACCCGAGGCGGTCCGCCTCCTGGGCGACGGCCAGGTTGTCCGCGTCCATCCCGGCACCCCAGTAACCGAGGTTGATCCCGAGCCGCATGCCGCTCCCCTTTTCGTACTCATCGGTAACGTCGTTGTCCCCCCGGACTGTAGCGTCCGCGCGGCATCACGACGCCTGTCAGGTACGTCACTGCCGCCCATTCGGCCAGTACGGGCGCTAGCCTCAGCGGTCATGGAGCAAAGGCACCTCGGCCGGACCGGGTTGCGCGTGTCCCGGCTCGGGCTCGGCACGCTCACCTGGGGCCGGAACACCGGCGAACGCGACGCCGCCGACCTGTTGAAGGCGTTCTGGGACGCGGGCGGCACGCTGGTCGACACCGCCGACGTCTACGCCGACGGGGGTGCCGAGTACCTGCTCGGGCGGCTCCTGGAGGACCTGGTGCCGCGCTCCGACCTGGTGATCGCCACCAAGGCGGGCAGCGTGCCCGACCCCGACCGGCGCTTCGACGCCTCGCGCGGGCATCTGCTGTCCGCGCTCGACGCGTCGCTGCAGCGGCTGGGCACCGACTACGTCGACCTGTGGCAGGTGCACGCCTTCGACCCGGGCACCCCGCTGGAGGAGACGCTGCAGGCGCTCGACATCGCGGTCAGCTCCGGCCGCGCCCGCTACGTCGGCGTCTCCAACTTCTGCGGCTGGCAGCTCTCCAAGGCCGCGACCTGGCAGCTCGCCTCCCCCGGCCGCACCGCGCTGGCCAGCACCCAGATGGAGTACTCGCTGCTGCAGCGCGGCGTGGAGCGGGAGGTGCTGCCGGCCGCGGTCGACCTCGGCGTCGGACTGCTGCCGTCGTCCCCGCTGGGCCGCGGCGTGCTGACGGGCAAGTACCGGCACACCACGCCCGGGGACTCGCGCGGCGGGTCCGAGGACATGGCCGCGTTCGTCGCGCCCTACCTCGACGAGACGGCCCGCCTCATCGTGGACGCGCTGGCCATAGCGGCCGACGGCCTGGCCGTCTCCCCGCTCCAGGTCGCCCTCGCGTGGGTGCGCGACCGCCCCGGCGTCGTCGCCCCCATCCTCGGCGCGCGCAACGCCGCCCAGCTCACGGCGGCGCTGTCAGTGGAGACCCTTAGTCTTCCCGAAGAGATCAATCTGGCGCTCGACGACGTCTCGGCGCCGCTGCACCGCTACCCGGACCACGACTGGAGCACCCTCTGAGCCGCGGCCGGCCGCTCCACGGAAGGCTTTCGCTGTGACCGACACGATCCCCCCGTCCGGGGAGGGCGCCCGCCCCTCGTCCGATCCCGCCGAGGGAGGCACCGGCCCTGTGTCCGCGCGCGAGCAGGGCGACGCCGGGGACTCCGGTGCGCGGCGGCAGGGCGGCGCGGAGTCCGGCGGCCGTCCGGCCGGGACCGGACAGGGATCTGGGCAGGGGTCTGGGCAGGGGCCCGGGCAGGGCTCCGGCGGCGGTGCCGGGGACCTGGCGGCGCTGGCCGCAGCGGTCCGGTCGATCGAGCGCGGGGAGAACCCGTCCGCGCCCGCGCCGCGCGGGGACGCCGCCGAGGCCCGGCGCAGGCGGCGCGAGGCGATGGCGGCGGAGATCGCCGAGACGCAGGCCGCGGAAGCCGGCGGCGAGGAGGCAACGGCGGGCGAGGGCGCGGCCGCCGAGAGCCCGGCCGGGAGTGCCGAGCGCCCCCGGCCCGAGCGGCGGCCGCGGGCCGGGCGCCCGGCCGCGGAGGCCGATCCGGCCGCGGTCGAGGCGGTGCGGGAGGTGCTCACGGCGGGCGGTGCGCCGGAGTCGCTGGCGGTGGCGGCCGTGCGGGCCCTCGGCGAGGCGGCGGCCGAGTCACTGCGGGCCGACCCCTGGGGCGTGCTGGCGCTGGACGGCGTCCGGGTGGAGCAGGCCGACGCCTTCGCCCGCGCGCTGCTCGGCGCCGCGTGCGGCCCCGGGGACGACCGCCGGGCCCGCGCCCTCATCGGCCATCTGCTGGAGCGGGCCGCCGCGGCCGGGCACACCGCGCTGGCCGCCGACGCCCTCAAGGCGGAGCTGGCGCGCAACGCCCTGCCCGACCCGGACGCCGCCGTGGCCACGGCCGTCGAGGAGGGCCACGTCCTGGTGTTCCGGGACACCACCAAGGACTCCGCCGCGGCCGGCGAGGACGCCACGGACGCCGGGTTCGACGCGACCGACGGGGACGGCGGGGAGGGCGACGGCCCCGACGTGCCGGTGCTGCTCGGTCTGGACCGCTACGCCCTGGCCGAGGAGAGTTTCGCCGACGGCTGCGTGCGTCTGCTGCGCACCCTGGACGCGGGCGGCGCCGACGGCAGCGACGCCGGCGAGGCGGAGGGGCCCGCCGGCCCGGACTGGTCCCGGGCGGCCGCCGCGGCCCCCTCGCCGTCCGCGGCCGAGCTGATCCGCGCGGTGGCCGGCAGCGGACTGGTGCTGCACACCGGCGGGGAGGCGGCCCGCGCCGAACCCGCGGCGCTGGTCGCCGCCGCACGCGCGGCGGGCCTGCGCGCGTACGCCGCGGCCGCCACCGAGAACGGCCGCCGGCGGCTGGCCGAGGCGGTCGGCGAGGACGCCGCGGTGACGGTCGAGGGGCTGCTGGACGGCGGCCAGGGGCCGGGCCGGGCGCCGGACGGCGCCCTGGCGCTGGACGTGCTGGCGGTGCTCGACGCCCCCCAGCTCTCCGTGGTGGAGGCCGCCGACCTGGTCGAGGCGGTGCCGGACGGCGCCCGGCTGGTTCTGAGCGGTGACGTGCACGTCCTGTGGTCGGCCGGTCCCGGCTGTGCCTTCGCCGATCTGCTGGGCGCCCGGATCTGCCCGCGGGTGGCCTCCCGCACCCCCGACCCCGGCCCGATCGGTGAGCTGGTCTCGTGTGTCGGCGAGGGCGAACTCACGCCGGTGGACGCGCCGGACAAGGAGGTCGTGGTGGTGCCGGTCCGCGACCCCCGCGAGGCCGTGCACCGCGCGGTCCAGCTCGTGGCCGACTCGGTGCCGCGCGCCTTCGGCCTGGAGGCCGGGCAGACCCAGGTGATCACCGTCGGGCACGGCGGCCCGGTCGGCACCCGGGCGCTGAACGCGGCGCTGAAGGAACGGCTGAACCCCGGTCCAGGCCGGTTCGGCGGCTTCGACCCCGGCGATCGGGTGGTGTACGTGCCGGCCGCGGGCCGGGCGCTGCCGGGCACGGTGGCCGGCGCGGAGCCCGGGGGGCTGCGGCTGGAGTGCGACGGGGGTCCCGTCCTGGTGCCGCGCGACGACGTGGCGGGCACCGTGCGCCACGGCTGGGCGGTCACCGGCCACCAGGCGGCGGGAATGCGCTGGCCGGCGGTCGTGGTCGTCGTCCCGGGCGACGCCGGCCCGCTGCTGACCCGTCCCTGGGTCTACACCGCCTTCGGCCGCGGCGAGCGGCACCTGTCGGTCGTGCAGGGCGCCGACCAGGGGCTGGCGGCGGCGGTCGCGGGCGCCACGGCCAGGCCGCGCACCACGCGACTGGTCCCGGTGCTCAAGGAACTCACCGCGGACGGCTGAGCGGGAAGGGGTGGCCGCGGACCGCACCCGCGGCCACCCGGTCCGGCGCCGGTCAGTCGGGGTCGAGAACGCCCAGGTCGTCGTCGAAGACCGTGCTCATGTCGAACCGGCAGATCACCAGCTGCGGATCCACCTCGTCGAACGGAGCGTCCAGCCACTCCCCCGGCTCGGCCGGCTCGACGGCCGCCACCCACAGCGTGGCGTCGCCCTCCTCCAGGCCGAACTCCTTGTGCCGCTGGGCGACTTCGTCCGCCTCGTACTCGCCGAAGATCACTCCGAGCGCCGCGTTGACCGAGGCGTCGGGGATCGTCTCGCCGTCGCTCGCCCGCCGGGCCTGCGCGAAGAGCCGGTCGGGCTCGGCGATCGTGTAGTCGCGGCGGATCAGCACGCTGACCGCCTCGGGGTCGGACGGGCCGCCGTACTCCGGCATACCGCCGCCCGAGGGCACCTCGAACGGGGTCACCTCGTCGTAGGTGTCGTACAGCAACTCGTCATAGCTCTCCGCCGCCGCGGCCAGCGCCTCGAACGCCTCGTAGACAGCGGGGTCGTCCTCACCGACACGGTTCTCGACCGCGTCGAGGTGGCGGTCGAGGGCGGCCTTGACCGCCGCTACGGCGGCACGGACCTCCGCCACGCTGGGCTGCACGTCATCAGACATGGTGCAGACGCTATCCGCACCGGGGCCTTGCCCGCACAATAGATGCGATGCCGGAATACGAATTCAGAGAGATGTACGTGCCGCGGGAGGTCTCCCGCAAGGACGCGGCACGTCTGCTGACCGACGAAGCCGAGTACAGGCACTGGGAACTCGACCGCGTCCGGCTGTATCCGGACGGGAGCCGGCGGGTGCGGCTGCGGCGCCGCATCATCCGCCAGCCACGTGCGACCTGGTGACCCCCACAACGACGACCGACACGACGGCCGACACGACGACCGGGCGGCCGCCGCGGGCCGCCCGGTCGTGTGCGCCCCGGTGCGGGGCGTCTCGGCGCGGGGGCGTCGCCGCCCCCTGAGGCCGCGTCTCAGCGCCGGGCGGCCTGCCCGCGGCGGTAGAGCACCGCGCCGCCGAGCAGCAGAGCGCCGGCGAGCGCCGCGGTGAGCCCCAGACCCTCGGATCCCGTCTCGGCGAGGGCGGCCGTACGGGTCCCCGTCTCCCGGACGGTGTTGGTGTCGGGGGTGCCCGTCTGCGGGCTGTCCGGGGTGGCCGGGGTGCCGGTGGTGCCGGGGGTGTCCGGCGTACCGGGACCGGCCGGGGTCGAGGGGGTCCCGGGGGTGGCCGGGTTGCCCTCGTCGACGCCGCAGGCGTCGCCGAACGTGGGGTTCAGCAGCGCCACCACGTCGACTCCGACGCCGCACACGTTGGCGGGGATGTCCACCGGGGCCTGGATCAGGTTCCCGGAGCCCACGCCCGCCGAACCGCCGGTGTGGCCGGTGGCCACCGAACCGCCGCCGTGCGCGGACGGACCGCTGCCGCCCGACGAGACGTCGGCGCAGTGGTTGCCCAGCGCCGGGTTTAGCGCCCCGATGACGTTGACCGTGTCGCCGCACAGGTTCACCGGCACGTGCACCGGGAGCTGTACCGCGTTGCCCGAGACGACGCCCGGCGAACCGTCCGCCGTCCCCGCAGCCCCCGCGTCCGCGTGGGCGAGACCGCCGGTGGCCGCCAGCGCGCCACCTGTGGCGACCACGGTGAGCAGGCCCTTCCTTGCGACCTGTCGCATGTCCTCATCCTGCTTTCGAATCAACCGGAGCGCCCGTCACACCCGTGCCAGTCCCCCGGAAAGGCGAGTGGCCCCGGGGTGCCCTTGCGGCGCCCGGGGCCGACCCGACCCGGCCGATACGCGGCCGGCGGGGGAACTAGTCGGCCACGCAGCCGTCGCCGAAGGCGGGGTTCAGCAGCCCGATGACGTCGACGGTGTCACCGCACAGGTTCACCGGCACGTGCACCGGGACCTCGACGACGTTCCCGGACAGGACGCCCGGGGACTGGACCGCGGCACCCTCAGCGCCGGAGCTGGCGACAGCCAGGCCCGCGCCGGCGAGAACCAGACCGCCCGTGGCAGCCGCGACAGCGGCAACCTTCTTGATCATTGTCTTCCTCCTCATGGGACACGTGTGGTCCCAGCCGCGGACCACACACGTCGTAACGAGGAGGGGGAAACGGGGCTACGAGCGAACTGGATCATTCACCCGTACCGGCGAAGAAGGCCGCCGGCACGGGTACATACGGCCGAATGTCAGCAGTTGTCGAGGAAACGATCGAGTACGCGCACACCGAAGCGCAGGCCGTCGACCGGCACCCGCTCGTCCACGCCGTGGAACATCCCGGCGAAGTCCAGCTCCGGCGGGAGCTGCAGCGGCGCGAAGCCGAAGCAGCGGATGCCCAGGTCGTCGAAGGACTTGGCGTCGGTGCCGCCGGAGAGCATGTACGGCACGGCGTGCGCGATGGGGTCCTCGGCCTTCAGCGCGGAGCGCATCGCCTCGACCAGCGGGCCGTCGAAGTCCGTCTCCAGCGCCTTGTCGGTGTGCAGCGTCTCGCGCTTCACCCGCGGGCCCAGGACGCGGTCCAGGTCGGCGAGGAACTCCTCCTCGTGGCCCGGCAGGTAGCGGCCGTCGACGTGCGCGGTGGCCTGGCCGGGGATGACGTTCACCTTGTAGCCGGCGCCGAGCATCGTGGGGGCGGCGGTGTTGCGCAGCGTCGTGCCGATCATGCGGGCGATGCCGCCGAGCCGGGTGAGGGTGGTCTCCATGTCCTCCGGGTCGAGTTCGACGCCGAACGCGTCGGACAGCTCGTCCAGGAAGCCGCGCACCGACTTGGTGACCCGCACCGGGAACTCGTGGCGGCCGAGCCGGCCGACGGCCTCGCACAGCTCGGTGATGGCGTTGTCCTTGTTGGTCATCGAGCCGTGGCCGGCGGTGCCGTCCACGGTGAGCCGCATCCAGTGCATGCCCTTCTCGGCGGTCTCGATGAGGTAGAGCCGCAGGTTCTCGTTGACGGTGAACGAGAAGCCGCCGACCTCGCCGATGGCCTCGTCGACCCCCTCGAACAGGCCGGGGTGCCGGTCGACCAGGTGGCGCGCGCCGAAGGTGCCGCCTGCCTCCTCGTCCGCCAGGAAGGCCACGACGACGTCCCGCGGCGGCTTGCGGCCGCTGCGCAGCCGGTCGCGCAGGACGGCGAGCGTCATGGCGTCCATGTCCTTCATGTCGACCGCGCCGCGGCCCCACACGCAGCCGTCGGCGACCTCGCCGGAGAAGGGGTGGCGGGTCCAGTCGTCGGCGTTGGCCGGCACGACGTCCAGATGCCCGTGGATGAGCAGCGCGGGCCGCGAGCGGTCCTCGCCCTCGATCCGTGCGACGGTGGAGGCCCGGCCCGGGTGCGACTCGAAGATCTCCGGTTCCAGCCCGACCTCGGCGAGCTTCCCGGCCACGTACTCGGCGGCCGCCCGCTCACCCGGCCCCGAGTGGTCGCCGTAGTTGCTCGTGTCGATCCGGATCAGCTCGCTGCACAGGTCGACGACCTCGTCCTCGCCCCTGACCACCGCGCTCGTCGGCTCGCTCACCCTGATTCCTCCTCCGTGCCACTGCCCGATCCCCCCATCCTCCCCCGAGCCCCGCCCGAGCCCAAGGGGCACCACGACGGACCGTGATCGACGGGCCTGGATCTTTGCTATGGTTTACCTCGTCGCCACGACCTCGCAGCCGCGGTGACACACCCGGTCCGGGTGGCGGAATGGCAGACGCGCTAGCTTGAGGTGCTAGTGCCCTTTATCGGGCGTGGGGGTTCAAGTCCCCCCTCGGACACACATCCTTGAATTCCCCGCATCCCCCCTGCTCCTCTCGGCAGGTGACGGTCGCCGGCGGCACAGGCCCCGAAGTCCCTTTCGACGCGGGCGCGTTCACATCCTCTGTCCCGCACCAGGGCGTCCCCGGAGGGTCGCGGAGCTCCGACGGCGCGGAGGATCGGACGGGCCGGCAGGTCCGGCAGCCGCCTCCCGGGCAACCGCGGCACCGCCAACGGTTTCACCAGGCGTAGACGCGCCGCATGATCTCGCCGGAGATGTCGGCGCCCTCGGGGGTGTGCATCACCATGACGGGCAGCCCGTCGGGGTCGCGGCCCTCGACCACCGTGATGTCCTCCACGCCGGTGGTCTCGACCAGCGCCGACCGCTCCTCCAGATAGTGCTCGCAGCGCCGCAGCTCGGCCATGTCGTGGACCGCCCAGCAGGAGTACTGGACGCCGACGGCGCCGAGGGCGTGTTCGCCACGCGGCCCGATGGCGCGCAGCACGACCGCCCCTGACGAACCGGGGCCGGAGAGCACCAGCGCGGTGCTCTCCCGGGTGACGACCGACAGCCGCAGCAGGCCGCAGTAGAACTCGGCGGACTGCTGCAGATCGCGGACGAACACGACGACCGCCGCGAGCCGCGGCCCCGCCGCAGGCGCTCCCGCGGTGGCGGCCCCGTCCGCGGAGGCGGTCGTCTGCGGTGACCCGTGCGCTGCAGCCGGTGGCTCGGCCTCGGGCGGCATGGTTCTCCTTGCGTCGTCTGCCGTGATCCCCCGCCTCGTCCTCACCGTAGCGGGAACGGGGGTCGGCTGCTCCCCGGACGACGGCACCGCGACTCAGGCCGGAACGAAGACCGCGGCCTCCTCGCCCGGCCCGAGGTCGGCCAGCCGCACCCGGGTGCCGTTGGGCAGGGGCTCGATGGCCTGCGCCTCCACGGTCGCCGGTACGGTGAAGCCCTCGTCGAGGGCCACGAAGCAGGTCTGCCGTATCCGGTGCACGAGGTCCTGGGTCCGCACCACCCGGGTCGTCCAGCCGATGGCGCCGCTACCCTGGCTGCGCTCCTCAACCAGCTCCGAGGATCCGCACACCCGGCACAGCGTCCTGGAGTGCTCGGTCGCCGACCGGCACCAGACGCAGCGGCGGAAGTGCAGGGCGTCGGTCTCCTGGCCGGTGGCCTCGCCGGGGACAGCGGTCAGTTCCTGGGGTTCCAGCGTCTGGGGCACGTTCTCTTCTCCTGTCATGCGTCCGCACACACTTGACGTCCGAGAAGATAAGGCACTCAGTGCCGGTACACAAGGCACTGAGTGCCTTGAATCGCGCGGCCCGGTTGCCGCCCTCCGGGCGCGGCGGCGCGTGGCGAACACCACATCACCCGGCAACGAATGACACTGAGTACCGTCGGGTAGGGTACTCAGTACCATCATGGACACCCGGTGCTTTCCCTGGGCACCGCGCGGACCGGACCGCAGCTCGGAGAAGGAGT
>NZ_JAINZZ010000031.1 GCF_019890725.1 Actinacidiphila acidipaludis | reverse complement strand
TGGCCACCGGCGAGATCCACATCTTCCAGGCCAAGGCCGTGATCTACGCGTCCGGCGGCAACGGCAAGTTCTTCAAGGTCACCTCCAACGCGCACACGCTGACCGGTGACGGCCAGGCCGCGGTGTACCGGCGCGGGCTGCCGCTCGAGGACATGGAGTTCTTCCAGTTCCACCCGACGGGCATCTGGCGGATGGGCATCCTGCTGACGGAGGGCGCCCGCGGTGAGGGCGGCATCCTCCGCAACAAGGACGGCGAGCGCTTCATGGAGAAGTACGCGCCGGTCATGAAGGACCTCGCCTCCCGTGACGTGGTGTCCCGCGCGATCTACACCGAGATCCGCGAGGGCCGCGGCTGCGGTCCCGAGGGCGACCACGTCTACCTGGACCTGACCCACCTGCCGCCGGAGCAGCTCGACGCCAAGCTGCCGGACATCACCGAGTTCGCGCGGACCTACCTGGGCATCGAGCCGTACACCGACCCGATCCCGATCCAGCCGACCGCGCACTACGCGATGGGCGGTATCCCGACCAACGTGCAGGGCGAGGTGCTCTCCGACAACACCACGGTGGTGCCCGGCCTGTACGCGGCCGGCGAGGTCGCCTGCGTGTCCGTGCACGGCGCCAACCGGCTCGGCACCAACTCGCTGCTGGACATCAACGTCTTCGGGCGCCGGGCCGGCATCGCCGCCGCCGAGTACGCGCACACCAGCGACTACGTCGCGCTGCCGGAGGACCCGGCCGCGCTGGTCGAGGCGCAGGTCGAGCGGCTGCGGAACTCCACCGGCAACGAGCGGGTGTCCGACATCCGCCGGGAGCTGCAGGAGACCATGGACGCCAACGTGATGGTGTTCCGGACCGAGCAGACCATCAAGACCGCGGTCGAGAAGATCGGCGAACTGCGCGACCGCTACAAGAACGTCGCCATCCAGGACAAGGGCAAGCGGTTCAACACCGACCTGCTGGAGGCCATCGAGCTGGGCAACCTGCTGGAGCTGGCCGAGGTCATGGCCGTGTCCGCCCTGGCGCGCAAGGAGTCCCGCGGCGGTCACTACCGCGAGGACTTCCCGAACCGCGACGACGTCAACTTCATGCGGCACACGATGGCCTACCGCGAGGTGGGCACCGACGGCACCGAGTCGATCCGCCTCGACTACAAGCCGGTCGTGCAGACCCGCTACCAGCCGATGGAGCGTAAGTACTGATGAGCACCCCGACGCTCGACGAGCACTCGACCGCGCTGGACGCGGCCGAGAACACGACGTCGCACCTGGTCACGATCACCCTGCGGATCCGCCGGTTCAACCCGGAGGTCTCGGCGGAGTCCGAGTGGGTGGACTACCGGATCCCGATGGACCCCAAGGAGCGCGTCCTGGACGCCCTCCACAAGGTCAAGTGGGAGATCGACGGCACGCTGACGTTCCGCCGCTCGTGCGCGCACGGCGTGTGCGGCTCCGACGCGATGCGGATCAACGGCAAGAACCGGCTGGCCTGCAAGACGCTGATCAAGGACATCAACCCCGAGAAGCCGATCACGGTCGAGCCCATCAAGGGCATGACGGTGCTCAAGGACCTCGTGGTCGACATGGACCCGTTCTTCCAGGCGTACCGCGACGTGATGCCCTTCCTGATCACCAAGGGCAACGAGCCGACCCGCGAGCGGCTGCAGTCCGCGGAGGACCGCGCCCGGTTCGACGACACCACCAAGTGCATCCTGTGCGCCGCGTGCACGTCGGCCTGCCCGGTCTTCTGGAACGACGGCCAGTACTTCGGCCCGGCCGCGATCGTCAACGCGCACCGCTTCATCTTCGACTCGCGTGACGAGGGCGGCGCGCAGCGCCTGGAGATCCTCAACGACAAGGACGGCGTGTGGCGTTGCCGCACCACGTTCAACTGCACGGACGCCTGCCCGCGCGGTATCGAGGTCACCAAGGCGATCCAGGAAGTGAAGCGCGCGCTGATCACCCGCCGCTTCTAGGTTCCGCACGCGAAGGCCCGCGCCCGCCGTCGAACGGCGGGCGCGGGCCTTGTCGTGTGCCGGGACCCGCGGGGTCAGGCGCGGTCGTGCTCGGCGAGGATCTCGCGGGCCGCGGCGACGCCGTTGAGCGCGGCGGGGAAGCCGGCGTACCCGGCCATCTGCGTCATGAGCTCGACGATCTCCTCCCGGGTGCCGCCGACGTTGAGGAACGCCCGCAGGTGGACGCGCAGTTGCGGACCGGCGGTGCCCAGCGCGGTGCACATGGCGACCGACGCCAGTTCGCGGGTGGCCAGGTCCAGCCCGGGCCGGGCGTAGATGTCGCCGAAGACGTACTCGACGAGGTACCGGCCGAGGTCGGGTGCGATGTCGTCGAGCGAGCGGACGACATGGACGCCCTCCGGCCCGTCCACCGCGCGCAGCGCCTCCAGTCCGCGCTGGTACCGGTCGCCGTCGGCGGGACCGGGACGCGACAGGTCGTCGTCGTCCGCGCCCTCCCCGGCCGGGCGGGCGGCGAACACCTCGCGGGCCGCGCTCAGGGCGTTCAGCGCGGCCGGGAACCCGGCGTAGACGGTGGCATGGATGAAGGTCTCGACGATCTCACGGCGCGTGCAGCCGACGTTGAGCGCGCCGCCGATGTGGAAGCGCAGTTGCGGCGCCGCGTTGCCGAGCGCGGCCAGCGCCGCGACGGTGGCGATCTGGCGCTGGCGCGGGGTGAGTCCCGGCCGCGACCAGACGTCGCCGTAGCCGAACTCGATGGTGAACCGCGCCAGATCCGGGGCGATCTCCGCCACGGGGTCCAGCACGGCGGGGTGCTCGGTCCCGGTGACCTGCGCGAGGGCGGCCATCCCGCGGGCGTAGCGGTCGGACGGGGCGGGGCCGGTTCCCGCGGGCGACTGGGCGTGCTGCTCTTCCTGCGTCATGTCCCCGACGCTATGAGTTGGAGCACGCTCTAACGCAAGCGGCCCCCGCCGTGTCGCGTACGCCGGCGCCCGGCCGGGCGCCGAGACCCGTACCAGGTCTCCGGCTTCCGGCCCGGTAGCCCACTTGCCCCCGGACGCGTACCCGTCTCACGGGGAACTGCCCGGGCGGACGGAAGGTCAGGCCTCTGCCGCGAGCAGCACACGCCGAAGCAAGTCCGAGAGAGTCCGCCGCTCGTCGCCGCTCAACACGCCGAGCAGGCGATACTCCTCATGGCCGACGACGTCCATCGCCCCGAGCCAAGCGGCCCGCCCCGCCTCGGTGAGCTGGACATCGACCCGCCGCCGGTCGTCCACCGAAGGAATGCGCCGCACATACCCGCGGCGCTCCAACGCGTCGACCCGCCCGGTGATGGACGCCGGCGCCATCTGGAGGTCTGCGGCCAGCTCCGAGGGCGCCGCCCGCCCACCCCTCCCCGCCAGCGTGTGCAACGTGTCGAACTCGTGCTTGTGCAGGTCGAAGTCGGCGAGCGACCGCTCACGGACCTTGCGCAGGTGGTCGGTGAGGACCTTGACACGGGTGGCGGCGCCCTCGATGTCGGGATCGAGCCCGGGCAGGACGGGCAGCCAGCGCTCGACGTGGCCGTCGGTCCAGTCGCGGGCGGGCCGGGAAGCGCTCATGGGACCGATTCTAGCCGCCGGGAAGCCGATACGTCGGCAGTTGATTATTCAGTGGCGAAAAGTTCGTTACCGAAATAGCGTGGAGGCCGTGCCTCATCCTCTGCGCGTCCGCGCCTTCCGCCTGCTGTTCACCGGCCGCACCCTCTCCGCGCTCGGCGACGCCGTCGTGCCCGCCGCGCTGGCGATCGCCATCAGCCGGGCCACCGGCTCCGCGTCGGCCCTCGCCCTGGTCCTGGGCTGCGCGATGGTGCCGCGCCTGCTGCTGCTCCCGCTCGGCGGCGTGGCCGCCGACCGCTTCGACGCCCGCACGGTCGCCCTGACCACCGATCTGGTGCGCTGCGCCGCCCAGTTGCTGGTCGGCCTCGAACTCATCGGCGGCACACCGCGCCTGACGGACATCGCGCTGGCCGAGATGGTCGGCGGCGTCGCCTCGGCGTTCGCGATGCCGACCACCGCCCCGCTGGTCAGCGGCACCGCGCCGGCCGATGGCCTGCTGCGCGCCAACGCGTTGATGGCGTCGGCCACCAGCGCGACCCGGCTGGCCGGTCCCGCGGTGGCCGGCGCGCTCATCTTCACCGCGGGCCCGGGCTGGGCCTTCGTCCTGGACGCCGCCTCCTTCGCGGCGAGCGCGAGCATGCTCGCGGTGATCCGGATACCGCGCACCCCGATCCCCCGCCGGTCGATGCGCGCCGACCTCGTCGAGGGGTGGAGCGAGGTGCGGGCCCGCGACTGGTACTGGACGAGCCTGGTCGCGCACTGCGTGTGGAACGGCACCGCGGCCGTGCTCGCCACCCTCGGCCCGCTCGTGGTGGTGCACGACCGCAAGGGCGGCGACGGCCTGTGGGTCGCAATCCTGGAAGCCGGATCGTTCGGGCTGCTCGTCGGCTCCCTGCTCGCGAGCCGGGCCCGGCTCAAGCGCCCGATCCTCACCGGCAACCTGGGCCTGGCCACGTACGCGATCCCCCTGTTCCTGCTGGGTGCCGACGCCCCCGGCTGGCTGCTCGTCCCCGGCTACTGCCTGGCGCTGGGCGCGCTCGGGTTCCTCACGCCGGTGTGGGAGACGTACGTCTTCGCCTCGGTGCCGGCCGGGGTGCTGGCCCGCGTCACCTCCTACGACTGGCTGCTGTCGCTGGCGGCGATGCCGGTGGGGTACGCGGTGGCGCCGCTGGCCGCGCACGCCTTCGGCGCCTCGGCACCGCTGTACGCGTCCGCCGTGCTGGTCGCGGCCGCCTGCCTGGGAACGGCCGCCGTGCCGGGGGTGCGGAACGCGCGGCCGGTCGAGGACCGTCCGACCCACGTGGAGGACGCGCCGGCGGTGGACCGGGCACCCGGAGCAGGCGAGGCCACCGGTCCGGAACGGCCGCAACCGGCTGGCTGAACGCGGAAGTTGACGGACAGGCCGCGGGCACGGGCCGCTACGACCACAGGACCGCCCGGGGGCGGAAATCCTACGATGACGGGATGCCCACGACTCACCGCGGCCGGCCGCCCGGGCGGCGCGAGCGCAAGAGACCGTCCCGTGCCGCCCTGACCCGCGCCGGGCGGACGCCGTGAACGCCGGGCGGGACAGTGGACAGAGCGCCGGGCGGAAGAGCGAAGGGGCGGAGACGGCCGACGTCGTCGTGGTCGGCGGCGGCCCCTGCGGGCTCATGCTGGCCTGCGAGTTGGCGCTGTGCGGCACCCGGCCGCTGCTGCTCGAACGCCGTACCGGCCCGGGCGCCGAGGCGCGGGCCGACGGCCTGGCCGGGCAGGTCGTGCAGGTGCTGGACCGGCGCGGCCTGTACACGCCGCTGAGCGGCAGCGCGGCGCCGCCGCAGCCCGCCCGCTCGGCGTTCTCCTTCGCGGGCCTGCCGCTGGACCTCAGCCTGCTGCCGGCGGGCCCGCTGTACACGCTCGCGGTGCCGCAGCGGCGCGTCGAGGAGGTGCTGGAGGAACGCGCCCTGCGCGCCGGCGTGGAGATCCGCCGCGGGCACGAACTGACCGGGCTGGCGCAGGACAACGGCGGGGTCGTGCTGGAGGTCGCGGGCGGCCCGGCCGGCCCCGCCACCTTGCGGGCCCGGTACGTCGTCGGCGCGGACGGTGCGGACAGCGCGGTCCGCACGCTGTCCGGCATCGGCTTCCCCGGCGTCGCCCGGGACCGTTCGGTGTCCCGGCAGGCGCACGCCGTGGTGCCCTGCGCCTGGATGGACCCGGCGACCGGCGGCCTGACCGTGCCCGGTTACGGCGAGGTACCGCCCTTCCTCCCCCAGCGCACCGAACGCGGCAGCTTCGGCTACGCGCCGCTGCCCGGCCGTCCGGCGCTGCTCACCACCACCGAGTGGGAGCAGCCGGCGGGCGAGGGGCCGATGACCCTGGCGGAGATGCGGGCGAGCATCCGGCGGGTGCTCGGCGCCGACCTGCCCCTCGGGCCGCCGCCCGGCGACGGGCCGCACGTGCTGCGGCGGCTCAGCGGCGGCGACACACGGCGGGCCGAACGGATGCGGCAGGGACAGGTGTTCCTCGCCGGCGACGCGGCGCACGTCCACGCCCCCGGCGCCGGCCCGGGCCTGAGCACCGCCCTGCTGGACGCGGTGAACCTCGGCTGGAAGCTGGCGGCCGAACTCCGCGGCGCCGCGGGGCCCGCGCTGCTCGACACCTACGCGACCGAGCGGACGGCCGCCGCGCGCCGCGCCCTCACCTACGCCCAGGCGCAGGCGGCCCTGGCCGCGCCCGGCGGCGAGGTGACCGCGCTGCGCGAGCTGCTCGGGGAACTGCTCGGCGATCGGGACGCGATCCAGCGGGTGGCCGCGCTGGCGGCCGGCGCGGACGTCCGGTACGCCATGAGCACGCCGGGCAGGGGCGCCGGCCATCCGCTGGTCGGCGGGTTCGCTCCCGACCTGACGCTGGACGGCGGCGCCGGCCCGGTGCGGCTGGCCGAACTCGCCCGCAGCGGACGGCCGTTGCTGCTGGACCTGACCGAGGACGGCTCACCGTCGCGGACGGCCGGCGCCTGGCGGGAGCGGGTCCAGGTCGTCCGGGCGGGCGCCCTGGGGAAGCCGTCCGGGGTGACCGCGCTGCTGGTGCGGCCGGACGGTTTCGTCGCCTGGGCGTCGGGCTGGCCCGAGCCGTACGGGGAGGAGCTCGCCGCCCTCCGCCACACCGCCCACCACTGGTTCCCCCCGCCCGCGCGCTGACGCGACCGCCCGCACGGTGACGTGACCACCCCACGCTGATGCGTCCGTCCGCACGGTGACGCCCCCGCCCGTGCGCTGACGCCTCCGCCCCCGTCCCCGTCCCCGTCCCCCGTCAGGCCGGAACCGGCGCCTGCGCGCTGGGGAGCCGGACCGTCACGGTGAGGCCGCGGCCCGGCGTGGGGGCCAGCGCGACGGCGCCGCCGTGCGCCTTGACCACGGCCTGGACGATGGACATGCCGAGGCCGGCGCCGCCGGTGTCCCGGGAACGCTGCGGGTCCGCCCGGAAGAAGCGGTCGAACGCCCGGGCGGCGTCCTGCGGGCTGAGCCCGGGCCCGCTGTCGATGATCCGCAGCGCCGTGCGGTTCTCGCCGTCCCCGGCGACCCGGGTGACCTCGATCGTCACGGGTGACTCGGCGGGCGTGTGCACCCGCACGTTGCCCAGCAGGTTGCCGACGACCTGCCGCAGCCCCGCCTCGTCCCCCCGCACGTACCCGCACGCCCCCTCGCCCTCGGGCAGCAGCAGCGTCAGCGGCCGTTCGGGCTGCTGGGCGGCGAGGTCCGCGGCCCCCTCCCGCACCAGGCAGCACAGGTCGACGGGGGCGAAGGTGAGCGCCGGCCGGTCGTCGAGCCGGGCCAGCGCGAGGAGTTCGTCGACCAGCCGGCTCATCCGCAGCGCCTCGGACGAGACCCGGCTCAGCGCCCGTTCCTTCTCGTCGGCGTCGAGCATGCCCTTCTCGTAGAGCTGGAGGTAGCCGCGGACCGACGCCAGCGGTGTGCGCAGCTCGTGGGAGGCGTCGGCGAGGAACTGCCGGAGCTGGGCGGTGGCCCGCTCGCTCTCGGTCACCGCGGTCTCGATCTGCTGCAGCATCGCGTTGAGGGCCGTGCTGAGCTGCTCGACCTCGCTGGAGCCGTACCGGGCGGTGCTGATCCGGCGCGAAAGATCGCCCTCGGAGATCGCCGATGCGGTCTCCACCATGTCCTCCAGCGGGCTCAGCCGCCGCCGGGCCGCGGTGAGCGAGCCGGTCGCCAGCAGCGCCAGCAGCACCACGCCGACCCCGGACTCCCAGATCAGCAGCTTGCCGATGGCGTGCTTGACGCCGCTCATCCGCATGCCCCTGACCACGATCGTGCCGTCGCCCAGCCGCAGCGCGACCACCCGGTACTCCTTCGAACCGCTCTGCACGGTCGAGGCGTTCCCCGAGGCGGCCAGCTTCGCCGGGTCGGGCAGCGCGGCGGCCAGCCGCCGCTGTTCCGGGCTGACGGGCATGCTGCCGTCCTGGCACACGGCCGCGGGGGTCCCGTGCCGGTCCAGCATGACGAACAGGTCCTGCTGGAACGCCTGGGCGATGGACGACGGCACTCCGCCGCCGGCCGTGGGCCCCTGCGCGGCGCTGCCCTGCAGCAGGTCCGCGAGCGTGCAGAGCTGCCGCAGCCCGTCCACACCGAGGTCGGTGTGCTTCAGCGCGGTCTGCGAGGACTTCAGCGAGTCGTCGATCTGGCCGATGAGCACCATGTAGGTCGCGGCGATGCTCGCGGCGGCGGCCAGCACCAGCCCGGCCGCCAGGAACACCACGTTGGCGATGGTGAAGCGGCCGCGCAGCGACTGGGGGCGCGGCCAGAACCCGCAGGCCTTCACTGTGCGGGCCCGCCCGCCGCACGCGCTCCGTCGGCGTCCTGCGTGCACAGTCCGTAGCCGATGCCGCGCCGCGTCTCGATCAGCGGCGGGCCGAGCCGGTCCAGTTTGCGCCGCAGGTAGGAGATGTACGTCTCGACGACCGTCGAGGACACCGCGGTGTCGAACTGCCAGACGTGCTGGAGCAGTTGCTCCTTGGTGAGGATGCGCCCGGCGTTGCGCATCAGGTGCCGCAGCAGGTTGTACTCGGTGGGGGTCAGCTCGACCGGCTGCCCGCCCCTGCGCACGGTGTAGGTCGCCTCGTCCATCTCCAGGTCGCCGTGGCGCAGGACGCGGACGGCCGGGGCCTGCGGGCGCCGCCGGGTGCGGCGCAGCACCGCGTGCACCCGGGCCACCACCTCGTCGACCCCGAACGGCTTGGTGATGTAGTCGTCACCGCCGAGCGCGAGCCCGGCCACCACGTCGCGCGGCGCGTCCTTGGCGGTGACGAAGATGACGGCCAGTTCGCCGGAGTCGCCGGTGTCGGCGCCGTCGCTCTCGGCCGCCCGCTCGTCGCGCAGCGTCCGGCACACCTCCCAGCCGCTGCCGTCCGGCAGCATCACGTCCAGCAGCACCAGGTCCGGCCGGTGCCGGCGGGCGGCCGCGAGGGCCTCCCGGCAGCTCCCGGCGCTGTGCACGGTGAACCCGTTGTACTTCAGGGTGATCCGCAGGATGTCCGCGATGCCCGGTTCGTCTTCGACGATCAGCACGGTGGCCGTGGCGGTGGAGGCGTCCATGCGTCCCAGTATCCGGTCGGCCCCGCGCGCCGTGCCGGGCGGCAACTTTGGAGTTCCCTGAGAGAAGGCGTTTCGGCTTGGAGTTGCGGCGCGCGGCCACGGAGGCTGATGAGGCCGGGGTACTGGGGGACGGTCCCGGGCCGACCGCGCGGCGTCTCGAGGCCGCGCGGTAACCGCAGACCGTGCATCCAAGTTGCACACGTCGCAGAGACGATGGGGGATGTGATCGTGGCCGCAGTGGCGCGATGGTGCTTCCGGCACAAATGGACGGTGATTCTGCTGTGGGTGGCGGCGCTGGTCGGCGTCGGCGCCGCCGGCAGCGCCGTGGGCGACGCGTACTCCAACGCCTTCTCGCTCAAGGGAACCGAGTCCGCGAAGGTCCTCGACCTGATGGACAAGGCGGTCCCCGCCCGCTCCGGCGAGGCCGACACCGTGGTGTGGCACGTCGACTCCGGCTCGGTGAGGTCCGCCGCGGTGCGGCAGCGGATCGAACCGGTGCTGGCGCGGATCTCCCACCAGAAGGACGTCGGTACGGTCGTCAGCCCGTACGACCCGGCGGGCGCCGCCCAGATCAGCAAGGACGGCCGCACCGCCTACGCGACCGTCACGTACACCAAGCTCGGCAACGACATGAGCAACGACCAGGCGACGCTGCTCATCGACACCGCGCACTCCGCGCGAACCCAGGGCCTGCACGTCGAGGTCGGCGGCAACAAGCCCGCCCAGGCCGAACAGCCGCTGCCGGGCCTGGCCGAGGGCGTCGGCATCGCCGCCGCGGCCGTGGTGCTCTTCCTGGCGCTCGGCTCGCTGTTCGGGATGCTCATGCCGATCGTCACCGCGCTGTTCGGCGTCGGCATCTCCTCGCAGGCGATCCTGCTGCTCAGCCACGGCATGAACGTCGCCGACTTCTCGCCGCAACTGGCGTCCCTGGTCGGCATCGGCGTCGGCATCGACTACGCGCTGTTCATCGTGACCCGCCACCGTCGCGGCATCCTGCGCGGCAAGACGCCGGAGGAGGCGGCGGTCACCGCCATCAACACCTCCGGCCGGGCGGTGCTGTTCGCGGGCAGCACGGTGTGCATCGCGCTGCTGGGCATGTTCACGCTGCGCCTGACCTTCCTCAACGGCGTCGCCGTCGCGGCGGCCATGACCGTGGTCATCACGGTCGCCGCGGCCGTCACGCTGCTGCCCGCGCTGCTGGGCCTGCTCGGCCCGCGCATCCTCAGCCGCCGCGAGCGCCGCCGGCTGGCCGCCGAGGGCCCGCGGACCGAGGCGGCCAACGGCGCCGCGGCCCGCTGGTCGTCGTTCCTGGAGCGCCACCCGCGCTCGCTGGCCGCCGCCGCGGTCGTCGTCATGGCCACGCTCGCGGTGCCGGCGCTGTCGCTGCGCCTCGGCTCGTCCGACCAGGGCAACAACCCGACGACGACCACCACCCGCAAGGCGTACGACATGATGGCTGGGGGTACCTCCCAGGCCGGAGGCTCTGGGGGCGGCTTCGGGCCGGGCTTCAACGGCCCGCTGACGATCCTCGCCGAGGCGCCGTCGGCCGCCGACCAGGCGGCCGTGGACCGGCTGGTGACCGACCTGCGGTCCACGCCGGGGATCGCCTTCGCGGCCCGGGTGCCGATCAAGAACGCCGGTGGCATCGCGTTCATCGACGCGGTGCCGACCACCTCCCCGCAGGACAAGGCGACCTCGGACCTGATCGACCACCTGCGCGACGACGTGGTGCCGCAGGCCGAGAAGGGCACCACGATGCGTGCCTACGTCGGCGGCCAGACCGCGATCTTCAAGGACTTCGCCTCGGTGCTCTACGGCAAACTCCCGCTGTTCATCGGGGTGATCATCGCCCTGGGCTTCGTCCTGCTGCTGTTCGCCTTCCGCAGCCTGGTCGTGCCGCTGACCGCCGCGCTGATGAACCTGGTGGCGGCGGCCGCGTCGTTCGGCGTGCTGGTGGCCGTCTTCCAGTGGGGCTGGGGCGGTTCGCTGTCCGGCCGGGCCGGGCCGATCGACGCGTTCCTGCCGGTGATCATGCTGTCGCTGCTCTTCGGCCTGTCCATGGACTACCAGGTGTTCCTGGTGAGCCGGATGCACGAGGAGTGGGTGCACTCGCGGGACAACGCGCGGGCGGTCCGGGTGGGCCTGGCCGAGACCAGCCGGGTGATCAACTCCGCGGCCGTCATCATGATCTGCGTCTTCTTCGCCTTCGTGCTCAGCGGCGAGCGGGTGCTGGCGATGTTCGGCATCGGGCTCGCGGGCGCGGTGGCGCTGGACGCCTTCATCCTGCGCACGGTCCTGGTGCCGTCGCTGATGCACCTGTTCGGCTCGGCGAACTGGTGGCTGCCGGGCTGGCTGGACCGCCGCCTGCCGCACCTGGCGGTCGAGCCGGCCGAGGACGAGGCCGGTGTGACGGCGGGCGTGGCGGCGGGCGCGGCGGCGGGCGCGGGCACGGGTTCCGGCGGCGCCCCGGACGCCGGCGGCCCGGCGGTGCGCGGACGCGTGACCGGTTCGGCCTCGCTGCCGATACCGCGCGCCGAGTTGACGCTGATCGCCTCCGACGGCCGCCAGGTCGGCCGGGCCCGCGCGGCCGAGGACGGCACGTTCCTGCTTCCGACGCCCGGCGCGGGCAGCTACGTGCTGGTCGCCAACGCCGACGGCCACCACCCGCAGACCGCGAGTGTGATGACCACCGACCGGACGGTGGACTGTGATGTCCGCCTCAGCGGCACCGGTTCGCTCACCGGCACGGTGCGGCGGGCGGACGGCTCACCGGTCGAGGACGCGCGGGTCGTGCTGAAGGACGCGGACGGCCACGAGGTCGCGGCCGTGCACACCGGCAAGGACGGCGCCTACTCCTTCGCCAACCTCTACCCGGGCCGCTACACGCTGCTGACCATGGGTTATCCGCCGTTCCCCGCCACCGTGCGGCTGGCCGCGGGCCACGAGGACGGCGACGGCCAGGTGGACCTGGAACTCAGCCACACCTCCGACTGACCTGTTTCTCCCTCCCCGCAAGGACAGGGCCCGGTTCCGAACACCCCCGGAACCGGGCCCTGTTGCGTGCCCGTCAGGTGCTGCCGACGCCGCCGGATCGAGCTTGAACATGTTCAAAAGCAGGTCTACAGTCGAGGCGTTCGCAGGTTTTGAACACGTTCAAAGAACGGTGCCGCGAACAGATGAGGGGTGGAACCGCCATGGACAGGACTGTCCTCGCGTATGTCGTCTATCTCGTGATCAGCGTCTGCCTGACCGTCTGGGTGGCCCGCACCCTGAGCAGCAACGGCCGGGTCTTCCTCTCCGACGTCCTGCACGGCGACGACCGGCTCGCCGACGCCGTCAACCACCTGCTGGTGGTCGGCTTCTACCTGGTCAACCTCGGCTTCGTCGCCCTGTACCTGAAGACCGGTCACCGCATCGACGACACCCGGGGAATCTTCGACGCGCTGTCGGTGAAGCTGGGCGTGGTGCTGCTGGTGCTGGGGGCCATGCACCTGGGGAACGTCTACGTGCTCAACAGGATGCGCCGGCGCGGGCTGATGGACCGCGAGCAGTTCCCGCCGGTCGACCCCGACGGGCAGACCGAGACGCCGTGGAACGCGCCGAAGCCGGCGGGGGCCTGACATGGGTTCGGCGCCGGGCCCCCGCACGGTCGGCGCGCGGCAGCGGGTCCGGCGGCCGGTGCGCGGCCTGACGGTGCTGTACGACGACGGGTGCCCGCTGTGCGCCTTCGTGGCCGGCTGGCTCCGGCGACAGCGTCAACTGGTGCCCCTCGCCCCGGTGCCGGTCGGCTCCGACCGGGCCCGCACCTGGTTCCCCGCACTCGACCACGACGGTGCGGCCCGGCGCGAGGTCACGGTCGTCGGGGACGGCGGCCAGGTCTGGACCGGCGAGAGCGCGTGGGTGGTGTGCCTGTGGGCGCTCGCCGACCACCGGGCCTTCTCGCACACCCTCACCACCCCGGCCGGCCGCCGGCTGGCCCGGGCGGCGGTCCTCACCGCCGCGAAGTGGCGCGACCAGCACGGCCGCGCGGCCGCCGGGAACGGCCGCGGGCGGTGGCAGCACCCGGACGCCGCCGCGAACCGGCAGCGTCACCCGGTCGCGTCCCACCCGCCGGGTCGGGGAGCACCGCGCGCGGGCCGTCCCGCCGGCCCGCGCGGCACCGCGCCGGTGTGGGTCTACGAGGGGAACGGCGGCTGGACCCAGCGGCTGCCGGAACCCGCGGCGCGGGCGAAGACCGCCTCGGGGCCCGGAGCGGAGGGGGCTCCGGGGCCCGGGGCAGGGGGAATCCCGGCGTCCGGGGAGGGGGCCCCGGCGCCGGGGGCGGCAGCGCCGCCGGTGGAGGACACGTGCGCGGGTGGCTGCTCGCCGCCCGGTTAGGCTCACCCGCGTGGAGGACAACAAGCGTGGCGCCGCCGCGGCCGCCGAGGAGCTGCCCGGCGGCCGCGCCCTGCCGAAGACGGGCAAGAGCGAGCAGACCCGGGCGGTGATCCTGGACACCGCGATGCGGCTGTTCCGCGAGCGCGGGTACGACAAGACCACGATGCGGGCGATCGCCACCGAGGCCGGCGTCTCGGTCGGCAACGCGTACTACTACTTCGAGTCGAAGGAATTCCTGATCCAGGGGTTCTACGACCAGATGACGCACGAACACGCCCGCGCGGCGGCGGTCCGCATGGAGGGGGTGCGGGACTTCGCCGAACGGCTGGACATCGCGCTCACGGCATGGCTGGACTGCGCGGCCGAGTACCACGAGTTCGCCGCCCAGTTCTTCCGCACGGCGGCCGACCCGGACAGCTCGCTCAGCCCGTTCTCCAACGAGTCCCACCCGGCACGGGCCACGGCCGTCGCCCTCTTCCGCGACGTGCTGATGGACTCCGACCTCGCGCCCAAACTCGACGCGGAACTCACCGAACTGCTGCCCGACCTGCTGTGGCTCCACCTCATGGTCGTCGTCCTGTACTGGGTCTTCGACCGCACCCCGGACACCGCCCGCACCCGCGAGTTCGTCCGCCGCTCCACCCCGCTGACCGCCCGCGTCATCGCCCTCAGCCGCTACCGGGCGTTCCGCCCCCTGGTGCGCGACGCCAAGGGCCTGATCCAGGACTTCATCCTCCCCACGATCGGCCGCACCCCGCTCCCCGACCGTCCGACCAGCACCCCGGCACCGACGAGCCGCCGCCGCAAACCCCGGAAGTCCGCGACCTGAAGTCGTCTCCCGGCCGGCGAGGGCGCCCGGCCGGGAGAGAGGCACCGCCATCCCGCCACCGACAAGCCCGGGGAGAGACCGCCGCTCCCCGGCATCCCCAGACGCTCTCCCTGCCGCCGTCCGCGGCCCTGTCGACTGCCGGTCCCTGCCGCCTGCCGCTCACGGAGCCTGGTCGCCGGGGTTCCAGGACAGCGACATCGACGGGTTCTCGGACGGGGTGGTCACCGTCTCGCCGGCCGGCACCGACCCCTGCCGGAACCTGACGGTCGTCGCGAACTACGAGACGGAGCCGGACACCTGGGAGTCGGAGAGCGGGGAGACGCTGATCGTTCCGGATCCCGGCTGCACGCCGGCCGGGCCCGGCGCCTGGCTTCTCCAGGGCACGGGCTTCCGCGGGTATGCCGCGCTGGTCCACGGCGTCCTGGTCCGGGTCACCGTGGACAGCCTGCGCCCGGACGACGACCTCGGCGCGGTGGCGCGCAGCCTGCACCCGCTGGACGACCACCAGTTGTGGCGGTACTCCGGCGGCTGGCCCGGCTGGGCCTGGCTCCTGACCTGAGCCTCGCCCGATCAGACCTGCTGCGCGGCGGCGTACCCCAGGAAGGCCGTCCACTGCGTGGGGCTGAACGTGAGGTGGGGACCCTCGGGGTCCTTGGAGTCACGGACGTGGATCTTCTCGGGGCAGGCCGCGACCTCGACACAGTCGGGACCTTCGTTGCTGCTGTAGCTGCTCTTGAACCATCGCAACTCAGCTCTGGTAGCAGAAGACTCACTCTTCATAGCTCTCCCAGGACCTTCTGGATGAACGCCAAGGACTCCCGTGGAGTGAGAGCCTGTGCGCGGATGATCCCATACTGGGCTTCGAGCGTCCTGACCTCGGTGCGGCCGGTGATGACGCGGCTGAAGTTCTGCACCTCCACGTGTCCCACCGTGGGACCGTTCCTGGGTTGAATCAAGCGGAGTGCCCCGCCCATTCCCGCATGGTCGTCCCGGTCGGTCGGCATGACCTGGATCTCGACATTCCGTAACTGGCCTACGTCCAGCAGCCGTTGAAGCTGGCAACGCAGAACGTCCCGCCCCCCGATCGGGCGTCGCAACGTCACCTCCTCCTGCACGAAGCTCAGAATCGGGGCCGGCCACGAGTCGAAGATGCTCTGCCGGTCCATGCGTGCGGCCGTGTACCGGTCGATGGTCTCCTCATCCAGCAATGGCCGTCGCATCCGGTACAGCGCTCGCGTGTACTCCTCGGTCTGCAACAGGCCCTGGATGTTGTGGTTGCTGTACGAGCCCATGGAGACGGCCAGGGACTCCAGCTTGGCGAGGTCCCGGACACCTTTCGGGTAGCGGGCCCGCTCCACGTCCTCCTTGAACGCGGCCAACATCCCACCGGCCGCGAGGACTTCGTCGGCCGCGTCGAGGAACTCCGGCTTGGGCGCGCGCCGGCCCCGCTCGACCGAGGAGACGAGCTCCTCGCTGTAGCCGATGCGGCGACCCAACTCCGCCTGTTTGAGGCCCGCGCGCTCGCGCCACAGCTTCACCTGGCGGCCGACGGTCTTGAGGATGTCGGTCGCGCCGTCGTCCCAGTCCTGTTCCTCGGTGCCGCTGCCGGACTGCCCGGCCGGGGCCGCGCCCGGCACCGGCCCCGGCAGTCCCGAGAAACCCGAAGTTCCCGTCCCGGCCGTCATCGGCCCACCTCCGCCGTGCGATACGCCTTCGCCGCCCCCGGGTTCGGGCCGTCGTGGCCGGACTCCCGGACACGCGCTGCGGGCAGCCGGACAGGTCACGCTCCGTCCCGGTCCGATCACTGGTCAGCCTACGCACGGACGGCCACGCTCTGTCGCGTGAACAACGAAATCTCCACCCGGACCTGCACCTTCGTCCGCCTGCTGCCCGGCAGCCGCGCGGGCGCCGGCACGGCGCGACGTCTCACCGTCGGTCAGCTGGCCGCCTGGGGGGTGCCGCACGACAGCGCGTCGTCCGAGGCCGCCGCATCGGTGGTCGCGGAACTCGCCGCGAACGCGGTCACGCACGGGCATGTCGGCGGCCGGGACTTCGAGCTGTCGCTCACCCTCGATCCGAAAACGGGCGTCATCCGCGTCGAGGTGAGCGATCCGCGCGGGGAGTCCCGGCCGCCCACCGCACCCGCGCCGCCCGTCGACGACGCCGAGTCCGGCCGCGGCCTCTTACTCGTCCAGGCCCTCACCCGCGCCTGGGGCGTCTCCTCCCGCGACGTCGGCAAGACCGTCTGGGCCGAGGTGCCGCTGCCTCTTCTGACCGTACCCGCGGGGAACGGTCCCGTGGCGGACGGACCGGTGCGGAAAGGGCTGCGTGATGACACTCTGGGGTAGCTTGAGCCGTGTGACTGCTCAGGGCATCGAAGAGGTCCGGCTGACCGCCTTCAAGAGCTTCCGCGACCAGGTCCTCCCACTAGCGCCGCTGACCACCCTCATCGGACGCAACGGCAGCGGGAAGTCCAACGCCCTCGACGGCCTCGAGGTCTTGTCGCGACTTGCCCGCGGAGAGGACATCACCGAGGCGCTCGAGAGCCGGCGCGGCCCGGAAGGCGCCGTGCGCGGCGGGCTGGCGGGGTGCGTTCCGCATGGCTCCGACCGTTTCACGCTGGGCTGCAGCGTGCGAGCCAAGGGTGGGCCGATCCGCCTTGACGTGACCGTTCAGGTGGAGCCCGAGGTGCAGATCGTCGAGGAGCGGCTGACCGCCCATACGGCCGAGGGCCGTCAGGACATGCTGGTGAGCCGGGAGTCGAACGCGGAACACGGCGACGTGGTCGCCACCTGGCACAACGGAAAACCGGGCAGGGATCCCCGGCTGCGCTTCCGTGGCTCGCGGCTGTTGACCTCACAACTCCCGCTGCGCGTCGACGGTGAGACTCCCGGTGGCAGGTACGCCGTGAGGTCCGCCGAGACGATGATCTCCACGCTGGAGGGCGTCTTCCATCTCGACCCGGTGCCCCACCTGATGCGCCAGTACGTCCCCGCCCGGGACAGCAACCTGCGCCGGACGGCGGAGAATCTGTCGGCCGCGGTGGGCAACATCGAGCGCACCGACCACGCCCTCTTCCAGCGGCTGGTCGAACTGCTGCGGAGCCTCGCCGACCACGAGATCGAGACGCTCGCCGTCACCCGATCCGAACTGGGTGACGTCATGATCGCGCTGAACGAGGGCCAACTCGGCCTCACACCGGCCCGTGAGATGAGCGACGGAATGCTCCGCTTCCTGGCCATCACGACCTCACTGCTCACGGGGGGCGGGGGCCTCGACCTGGGGCCCTCGAGCACGGAACGGAACGAGCGGTCGCTGATGCTGGTCATCGAGGAGCTGGAGAACGGCCTGCACCCGTCGCAGGCTTCGGAAGTCCTCGGGCTGGTCCGCCAGGCAGGGGCGGCCAACAGTACCGAGGTACTGATCACCACCCACAGTCCGGCGCTTCTGTCCGCCCTGGACGCCGACGACCACGAGGGCGTGGTCGTCTGCTGGCGTGATCATGAGACGGGCGCCAGTCGCCTCACCCGGCTGACGGAACTCGACGGCTATCCCGCGGCCATGGCGGCCGGGTCGCTCGGCGATGTGGTCACCCATGGCCGTCTGGACACCCGCCCGCGTCGTGACCGCGACTACACCGAGTTCGACCGGCTGCTGGGAATCGGGTGACGCGTGGCTCGCAGGGTTGAGTTCGTCGACACTTCGGTCCTCTGCAACCTGCTGGGGATCCCCGGCAAGAGCCAGGACCGCGCAGAGGTGATCGCGGCCTATCAGGTCAAGCAAAAGGCACGCGACTGCGACCTCCTGCTCCCGGTGACCGCGATCATCGAGACCGGCAACCACATAGCCCAGCTCGCCGACGGCCGTCAGCGGCGCGCCTGCGCCGAACTCTTCGACGCGATGCTGCGCGCGGTCGTCAACGGCGATGCACCCTGGGCGCTCAACGAGGTCGAGTGGAACGCGGCGCACCTCGACGCGTTGCTCGCGGGAGGCAGGACCGGCAGCACGCTGGTCGAGCACGCGTGCAATCGCCTCGGATGCGGTGACCTGAACATCCTGATCGAACGGGACCGCTATCTGGCCCGCACCTCGGGCGTGCAGGCGACCGTCTGGACGCTGGATGAGCTGCTGTCCTCCTACGCGTGAGCGGGCCGCGCCCTGAGAGCGAGCTCCCCCTCAGCGCGAGGAGGCCTCGGGCGCGAGCTCGGGATCGGCGGCCGCCTCGCGGCGCAGCGCGCGCAGCCCGCGGATGCCCAGCGTGCCGATGGTGACGCCGAGGACGAAGGAGACGACCGCCAGGGTCAGGTGGATCCAGAAGTAGGCGGTCGGCGAGGAGTGCCGGCCGTGGTGGAAGGCGAGCCCGCTGGTGTCCTTCCACAGGTTCTTGACGAAGGTCGTCCAGACGATCATCGACCAGACGCCGAAGGCGACGAGGAACCAGGAGGCACGGCGGCTGAGCTTCATGCGTTCCAGTATGTCGAGCGGACCCCTCCGGTTCCCCCCGGGGGACGTGGGAAGTGTCACCCCGATGGGGGTGGACCCGGTGGTAGGGCCCCGGCGACCGGCCCTGTACGTTCGGCGGGTGCTCATGACGACGACCGCCGCCGCCCGCCGACGTGCCCTGGCCGTGTCCATGACCGCCGCACTGCTCGGCGGCACCGTTCTCGCGGGGACCGCGACCGCCGCGCCCAAGCCGACGCCCACGCCGAGACCGCCCGCGCAGATGTCGAGTGTGGGCGGCGACCGGCTGGCGGCCCCCGGCACTCAGGTGAACCTCGCCCCGGGCGTCCCCGCGCTGCCGCCCAAACTGACCTCCCGCTCGTGGATCGTCGCGGACGCCGAGACCGGCGCCATCCTCGCCGAGCACAACGCGCACTGGAGGCTCGCCCCGGCCAGCACCCTGAAGATGCTCTTCGCCGACACGGTCCTGCCGAAGTTCCCGAAGACGCAGACGTACAAGGTCGCGTTGTCCGACCTGAAGGGCATGGGCGAGGGCAGCAGCCTGGTCGGGATAAAGGAGAACCTCACCTACACGGTCAAGGACCTGTGGCTGGGCGTCTTCCTGCGCTCCGGCAACGACGCCGTGCACGTCCTGTCCGCGATGAACGGGGGCATCCCCAAGACCGTCGCCGACATGAACGCCGAGGCCCACGAACTGCAGGCGAACGACACGCACGTCGTCACGCCCGACGGCTACGACGAGCCCGGCCAGCTCAGCAGCGCCTACGACCTGACGCTGTTCGCCCGCCAGGGCCTGCAGAACCCGGACTTCCGCTCCTACTGCTCGACGGTGACGGCCCAGTTCCCCGGCGACTGGAAGAAGGACAAGTCCGGGAAGCCGACCAAGGTCCGCGACTCGTTCGCCATCCAGAACACCAACCGGCTGCTCAGCGGCGACTACGACATCAGCCGCTACGCCGGGATAGCGGGCGTGAAGAACGGCGACACCACGAACGCGGGCGCGACCTTCACCGGTGTCGCCCAGCGCGGCGGCCGCACGCTGCTGGTGACGGTGATGAACCCGGCCCACACCGAGCACAACCTGGTCTACCGCGAGGCCGCCTCGCTGCTGGACTGGGGCTTCAAGGCCTCGCCCATGGTGCGGTCGGTCGGCACGCTGGTGCCGCCGCTGAGCAAGCTGCCGCACACGTCGCCGTCGGCCTCGGGCGGCAAGTCGACCGAGCCGCCGCTGAAGGCCGCGGCGTCGACCGGTGCGAGCTCGGGCGGGATGTGGACCGCCGCCGGCATCGCGGTGGGGACCGCGGCGCTGCTGGCCGTGGTGATCATTGTCGTGCGGCGCCGCCGCCCGCTTCCTTCCGAGGTTCTGCCGTCCGGGGCTCCCAGCGGTGGGCGCCGCCGGCGCGGCGGTTCCCGTCGCCGGCGCTGACCCCTGCCGTGTCCGGGGCGATCGCCGCTCCGGGCGCGGATCCCGGCACTGACCCGGATACGGGTCCCGGCACTGATCCTGGGACGGATTCCGCGACGGATTCCGGCACGGATTCCGGCACCGGCCCGGGGACCGCTCCCGGGAGGCCTCCGGCCCCCTTGCCGGACACCGTCCCGACTCCCACGACGGCCGTCGCGACCCGACGGTCGGTCTCGGCGGGCACGTGCACTCCCTCGTCGGCCGGCTCGGCGCCCGCGTCCTCGTCGTCGGCGTCCTCGGCCGGCGCGTGCACGGGCGTCGCCGTCCACGCCGCGCAGTACAGCAGCAGCTTGGCCATGAAGTTGAACCAGAGCAGCAGGGCCACCGGTGTGCCGAAGGCCCCGTACATGCTCTTGCCGGCGACGCCCTGCAGATAGCCGCTGAGCAGGATCTTGAGCAGTTCGAAGCCGATCGCTCCGATCAGCCCGGCCACCACGACCGAGCGGCGCGGCGGCTCGACGCCGGGCAGCAGGGTCAGCAGGTAGACAAGGATCAGGAAGTCGGCGACCACGGCCAGCACGAACCCGATGCCCGTCAGCAGCGCGGGCCCGGGTCCCTCGTGGCTGATCCCCGCCTTGTCCGCCGTCCAGTTGACCGCGGCGGTGGCGAAGCCGGACGAGCCGAGCGAGACCAGGACGGCCACGCCCAGGCCGAGCAGGATGCCGCCGTCCAGGAGCTTGCCGACGACGGGGTTCCGCTCATCGTTGTCCCTGTCCCACACCGCGCGCAGGCAGTCGCGCAACGAGCCGACCCAGCCGATACCGGTGAGCAGCAGCAGGGCGCCCGCGATGACGCCGACGGTGCCGGCGTTGGCGACCAGGCCGTTGATGTCGAGCTGCCCGGAGATGCCGGGGATCTGCTGGGAGATCCTGCTCTCCAGCGTGTGCAGCTGGTGGGGCGACAGCAGGGCGGCACCGATCGCCGCGGTGAGCGCCAGCAGCGGGAACAGTGACAGGAAACTGGTGAAGGTCATGGCGGCGGCGAGCCGCGTCCAGTGCGCGGTCTGCAGGTGGGCGAACGCCCGCCAGGCGTGAGTGCGCATCAGGGCGGCGACGCGGGGGCCGATCCACGGCAGCCGGGTCAACCAGTCCATGCAGGCCCGTCTACCCGCCCGCGGCGGGCGCACGCTCGTCGCGGGCCGTCGCGGCCCCGAAGACGAAGGTGCGGGTGCCCCAGAACCGCAGCACGGTGGCCAGCGCCATGCCGACGCCGGCGCCGGAGATCACGTCGTCCCGGGGCGTGGTCAGCCCCAGCAGGTAGTGGGAGCAGGCCAGGCACAGCAACTGGACGACCGCGCCCGCCAGGTTCACCGCGAAGAACACCCCGTACTGGCGGGCGCGGCTGACCGCGGGCGGCCGGCGGCGGTAGGTGCCCAGCGCGTTGCCCGCGTAGGCGACCGTGCATGCGGCGAGGAAGGACAGGGCCTTGGCGGTGAGCGGGCCGAACCCGCCGGGGCCGCGCAGCCAGACGAACAGCGCCAGGTCCACGGCGTAGGCCGCCGCGCCGGCGGCGGCGAACCCGAGGGCCTCCGCCGCGAGCGGGCCGCGCGGCCTCACGTTCCGCTCATCTGTTGACCACGGCGAGGACGTAGAGCGCGCCCCAGGCGGCGCCGATCACTTTCAGCGCGCGGTCGCGCAGCACCAGGTCCTCGGGCGCCCCCGCCGCCCCGGAGTCGGCGAAGACGGCGTAGCGCAGCACCGAGAGGATGAAGGGGATCATCGACAGCTGCCGCCAGGGCAGCCAGCCGGCGCCGCGGGCGCCGGTCTCCACCGCCCACAGGCAGTAGGCCAGCACGGCCACGCCGGCCGCGAGCTGCCAGACGAAGCGCAGGTAGCCGGTGGTGTAGGAGCCGAGGAGGGCGCGGGAGGCGCCGACCTCGCCGTCCTGGCCGGCCATCAGCACGAGTTCGGAGTACCGCTTGGCGGCGACCATGAACAGCGCGCAGAAGCCGGAGGTGATCAGGAACCAGCGGGAGAGCTCGATGCCGAGCGCCACGCCGCCGGCCATGGCCCGCATGAGGAAGCCGGTGGTGACGATGAACAGGTCGACCACCAGGATGTGTTTGAGCCACACGCAGTAGGCCAGCTGTATGACGACGTACCCGGCGAGCAGCCCGGCGGTCGCCATGTTGCAGGCCATGGCGGCGACGGCGGCCGCGAGGAGCGCCAGCAGGGTTCCGGCGGTGTACGCGGCGGCGGCCGGGACCTGGCCGCTCGCCACCGGGCGCAGGCACTTGACCGGGTGGGCCCGGTCGGCCTCGGCGTCGCGGGCGTCGTTGATCAGGTACACCGCGGCCGAGCAGGCGGTGAAGAGCACGAACACCACGCCGATCTGGGCGAGTTCGGGAATGCTCAGCAGCCGGGCGGCGGCGAAGGGGGCGGCGAGCACCAGGCCGTTCTTGACCCACTGGCGCGGGCGCGCGGTGCGCAGCAGCCCGGCGGCCAGGCTCGCGGTGGAGGCGGGGGTGACGAGGTCGGCGACCGCGGCGCCCGGTTCGTTGATGACGGCGGCGGAGCGTTCAGTCATGGCCGACACCTGCCAGGGACGGCGGGAGGGGCGGGACGTGCGGGATGTGCGGGACCGGTGACATCGACGGCATGGGGGGCACCGGCGGTACCGGTGGCACCGGCGGGCCCGGCGGAACGTCCGGCAGGGTGCCGAGCGTCCAGCCGCGGCCGATCCGCGCCATGGCTCCGCCCAGCAGTGCGCCGCAGGCCACGTCGGTCGGGTAGTGCACGCCGACGACCAGCCGGGACAGGCATACCGCGGCGGCCACGGACGGCACCACCGGCACGGCGCGGGCGAGCGGCCCGCGGGCCATCAGCGCGCCGAACGCGATGGCCGCCGCGGCGGACGAGGTGGCGTGGGAGCTGGGGAAGCTGTGCCGCCCGGAGGTGCGCACGAGCGGTTCGGCGCTGGGCAGTTGGGGACGGGGACGGCGCACGACGCGCTTGACGCCGATGCTCGCCAGGTGGGACCCGGCCACCAGTGCCGTGGCGCGCAGCCACGCCCTTCGTCTGACGCGGTCGGCTCCCGCCCCGGCCAGGCCGGCGGCGATCCAGACGGCGCCGTGCTCTCCCGCGAGGGACAGGCCCTTCGCGGTACCGGCGACGGCGGGGTCGGCGCCGAAGCGGCGCAGTGCGGCAAGCAGCTGATGGTCGTAACGCATGGCGGATCTCCCTCAGAAGTGGTCGTACCGCCCTTTATGGGACAATCTGTGTATCTGTCTTTACCGTCTGCGTCCGGGCGGCACCTACCGTTCTGCGTCCGTCTCAGTGACAAACCAGGCATAAGCGGCAATGCCCCTCCTTCGGAGCGATACGGTCGCCGCATGGCCGTCCGCCCCGCCCCCGCCCCCGCCTCCGTGAGCGGCTGGGGCCGCACCGCCCCGACCGCGACCCGGCTGCTGCGGCCGGACTCCTACGAGGCGGCGGTGGCGGCGCTGCGGGAGGCCGCCGAGGGCGGCCGCGGGGCCATCGCGCGCGGGCTCGGCCGGGCCTACGGCGACGCCGCACAGAACGCCGGCGGCGCCGTCCTGGACATGACGGGCCTGGACCGCATCCACGAGATCGACGCGGTCAACGGCCTGGTCGTGTGCGACGCGGGCGTGTCCCTGCACAAGCTCATGCAGGTGCTGCTGCCGCTCGGCTGGTTCGTGCCGGTCACCCCCGGCACCCGCTACGTGACGGTCGGCGGGGCCATCGGCGCCGACATCCACGGCAAGAACCACCACGTCTCGGGGTCGTTCAGCCGCCATGTGCGGGCGATCGAGCTGCTGACCGGCGACGGCGAGACCCGGCTGGTCACCCCCGGCGACGACCCGGAGCTGTTCTGGGCCACCGCCGGCGGGATGGGGCTCACCGGGGTGATCCTGGCCGCCACCGTCGAACTGCTGCCGGTCGAGACGTCGTTGATGCGGGTCGACACCGAACGCGCCACCGACCTCGACGACCTGATGGCCCGGCTGGCCGCCACCGACCACCGCTACCGCTACTCGGTCGCCTGGATCGACCTGCTGGCCCGCGGCGCCCGCACCGGACGCGCGGTGCTCACCCGCGGCGACCACGCGCCGCTGGAGGCCCTGGACGCCAAGGCCCGCCGCGACCCGCTGGCCTTCCGCCCGGGCCGACTTCCGGCGCCGCCGCGGATCATCCCCGAGGGCCTGCTGAACCGTGCGACGGTCGGGCTGTTCAACGAGCTCTGGTACCGCAGGGCCCCCCGCGAGAGCCGGGGCAGGCTCCAGCGGCTCCCGGCCTTCTTCCACCCGCTGGACGGCGTCCCCGAGTGGAACCGGATCTACGGCCGCGGCGGCTTCGTGCAGTACCAGTTCGTGGTCGGCCACGGCCAGGAGGAGACACTGCGCCGGATCGTGCGGCGGATCGGCGCGTGCGGCTGCCCGTCGTTCCTCGCCGTGCTCAAGCGGTTCGGGGACGGCGACCCGGGCTGGCTGTCCTTCCCCCTGCCGGGATGGACGCTCGCCCTGGACATCCCCGCCGCCATGCCAGGACTCGGGGCGCTGCTGGACGAGCTCGACGAGGAGGTGGCCGCCGCGGGCGGCCGCGTCTACCTCGCCAAGGACTCCCGGCTGCGCCCCGACATGCTCGCGCGGATGTACCCGCGGCTCGACGACTTCCGCGAGCTGCGCGCCCGGTACGACCCGCACGGCACGCTGACCTCCGACCTCGCGCGGCGCCTCGCGCTGTGACGCCGCGGGGAGCCGGAGACCGGCACGAACCCCGGGCGGGACGCTCTCGCGGCCGGACGGCCCGCGGGACGGCCCGCCCCAGAACCCCGGAGGCCCCGGTGAAAGACGCGTTCGGCGCACCCCAGACCCTGCTGCTGCTCGGCGGCACCTCGGAGATCGGGCTGGCCACCGCGCGCCGGCTGATCGGCCGCCGCACCCGCCGGGTCTACCTGGCCGGGCGCCCCTCCCCCGCCCTCGACCAGGCGGCCCGCGAACTGCGGGCCCTGGGCGCCGAGGCCATGGTCGTCGGCTTCGACGCCCTCGACCCGGACACGCACGAGGAGGTCCTCGGCAAGGTCTTCGCCGAGGGCGACATCGACGCCGTGCTGCTGGCGTTCGGCGTGCTCGGCGACCAGGCGCACGACGAGCAGGATCCCGCCGCCGCGGTGCGCGTCGCGCGGACCAACTACGCCGGCGCGGTCTCGGCCGCCCTGGTGTGCGGGAGTGCGCTGCAGCGGCAGGGGCACGGCTCGCTGGTGGTGCTCTCGTCGGTGGCCGGCGAGCGGGCCCGCCGGTCCAACTTCATCTACGGCAGCAGCAAGGCCGGGCTGGACGCCTTCACCCAGGGCCTCGGCGACGCGCTGCACGGCTGCGGCGTCCATGTGATGGTGGTCCGCCCCGGGTTCGTCCGCACGAAGATGACCGAGGGGCGGCCGGAGGCGCCGCTGGCCACGACGCCGAGCGCGGTGGCCGAGGCGATCGAGGCGGGGCTGCGCCGCCGCTCGGAGGTCGTCTGGGTGCCCGCCGCCCTGCGCCCGGTCATGGCCGCGATCCGGCTCATGCCCCGCCCCCTGTTCCGCCGCCTGCCCCTGTGAGGCGTGCCCCCACCGGCCGGAGCGAGCCGCGGTGACTACCGCCGCGAGGCGGCGTGGACGCCCTGCTGATGGGGGAGGACGGGGCGCTCCTCGTTGCCGAAGGGGTAGTCCCGCAGCTTGCGCCACACCCCGTCCGAGCCCTGCTCGTACAGGGCGAAGCCGTTGGCCGTCCAGGACGCCGTGAAGTGCGCCAGTTCGGCCTGCGCGCGGTCCATCGCCTCCTCGGCGATGCCGTGGGCGACGGTGACATGCGGGTGGTACGGGAACTGCAACTCCCGTGCCAGCGGCCCGGACCGCACGGCCTCCTGCAGCGCGGCGCACGCCGGGGCGCCGTCCGCGACGCGCACGTAGACCACCGGCGACAGCGGCCGGAAGGAGTCGGTGCCGTCGAGGCGCATCGGGAAGGACCGGCCCTGGGCGGCGACCCGGGACAGGTGCAGCCCGAACCGCGGCAGTTCGGGTATGGCGACCTCGGTGGGCGGCAGCAGGGTGATGTGGGTGGGGATGGCATGGGCCACCGGGTCGCCGAAACCGGCCCGCTGCTCCTGGAGCAGCCGCCCGTACGGCTCCGGGACCGCGATGGACACGCCGATCGTGGTGCTGTCCGCTGCCACGTGCGTTCACCCCTTCCCAGATCAGTCCCCGGACTCGCCGAGCGTGACCCGCCGTCTCCGGCCGGTCACCGGCGCGGCCGGTCACTTCGGTCACGCCGGGGCAAGTCGCCCCGTCTCAGTGTCGCGCGCGTTCGGGCCCGCCGGGAGCGACTTGCGTCACAGCCCCGCGGGTCCTCCCCCTCGTCCGCCCCCGGGCCGGTCAGTGCTTGGCGGGCAGAAACCCGATCCGGTCGTACGTGGCCGCGAGCGTCTCCGCCGCCACCGCGCGCGCCTTCTCGGCCCCCTTGGCCAGCACCGAGTCGAGCGATTCCGGGTCCCCCAGGTACTCCTGCGTCCGCTCGCGGAACGGCGTGACCCAGGCCACGAAGATCTCCGCGAGATCGGTCTTGAGCGCACCGTAGCCCTTGCCGGCGTACTGATCCTCAAGTTCCGCGATAGTGGTGCCGGTGAGGGCGGAGTGAATCGTGAGCAGATTGCTGATGCCCGGCTTGTCCGTCTCGTCGAAGCGGATCACCGTGTCCGTGTCGGTCACCGCGCTCTTGAACTTCTTCGCCGACGCCTTGGGGTCGTCGAGCAGGTTGACCAGGCCCTTCGGGGAGGCCGCCGACTTGCTCATCTTGGCCGTCGGGTCCTGCAGGTCGTAGATCTTGGCGACCTCCCGCACGATGTGCGGGGCGGGCACGGTGAACGTCGGGCCGAAGCGGGTGTTGAAGCGCTCGGCCAGGTCGCGGGTCAGCTCCACGTGCTGGCGCTGGTCCTCGCCGACCGGGACGGCGTCCGCCTGGTACAGCAGGATGTCCGCGACCTGGAGGATCGGGTACGTGAACAGGCCGACGGTGGCCCGGTCCGCGCCCTGCTTCGCCGACTTGTCCTTGAACTGCGTCATCCGCGACGCCTCGCCGAACCCGGTCAGGCAGTTCATCACCCAGGCGAGCTGCGCGTGCTCGGGCACATGGCTCTGGATGAACAGGGTGCAGCGCTCCGGGTCCAGGCCCGCGGCCAGGAGCTGGGCGGCGGCCAGCCGCGTGTTGGCGCGCAGCGCCGCCGGGTCCTGCGGCACGGTGATCGCGTGCAGGTCGACGACCATGTAGAACGCGTCGTGGGTCTCCTGCAGCGCCACGTACTGGCGGATCGCACCCAGGTAGTTGCCCAGGTGGAAGGAGCCGGCGGTGGGCTGGATGCCGGACAGGGCACGGGGACGTTCAGAGGCCATGACGCCATTCTCTCAGGTGCGGGCCGCGGCTCCACACCCCTCCTGACCGCGCGCGCACGAGGCTCCGCGGAGGTTCTGGCGGCACCGGGCGCGGCGCCGGGGGCAGCGGGCGGACGGTTCCGCCGGATCGGCGGCGCGGGGGCGGGTTCCGCCGTAAGGTTTCACGCCACCACGGACGAGCGACGATAGAACCGACGGACACGTCGGACAGGGACACCGACCGACACCACCCCGCACCGTCGCAGGCCGCAGATCGCCCGGGCTTCCTGCTCGCTCCCGACGCACAACGAACGGAGTACGCACGTGACCACCACTTCCGGCACCCCCACCACCCCGGGGGCTACGGCAGCCACCGCGACCGACCGCGAGATCGCGGCGGCCGAGGCGCACAGCGCGCACAACTACCACCCGCTGCCCGTCGTCGTCGCCACCGCAGAAGGCGCCTGGATGACGGACGTCGAGGGCCGCCGCTACCTGGACATGCTGGCCGGCTACTCGGCGCTGAACTTCGGCCACGGCAACCCGCGGCTGATCGCCGCCGCCAAGGCCCAGCTCGAACGGGTCACCCTGACCTCCCGCGCCTTCCACCACGACAAGTTCGCGTCGTTCTGCGCCGAACTCGCCGACCTGTGCGGCATGGAGACGGTGCTGCCGATGAACACCGGCGCGGAGGCCGTCGAGACCGCGATCAAGACCGCCCGCAAGTGGGGCTACCGGGTCAAGGGCGTGCCGGACGGCCGGGCGAAGATCATCGTGGCCGCGGACAACTTCCACGGCCGCACCACCACGATCGTCAGCTTCTCCACCGACCCGGACGCCCGGGCGGACTTCGGGCCCTACACGCCCGGTTTCACGGTCGTGCCCTACGGCGACCTGGCGGCGGTCGAGGCCGCGATCGACGACGACACCGTGGCCGTGCTGCTGGAGCCGATCCAGGGCGAGGCTGGCGTGCTGGTCCCGCCGCCCGGCTACCTGGCCGGGGTGCGGCGGCTGACCGCCGAGCGGAACGTGCTCTTCGTCGCGGACGAGATCCAGTCCGGCCTCGGCCGCACCGGCCGCACCTTCGCGTGCGAGCACGAGGACGTGGTGCCTGACGTGTACGTGCTCGGCAAGGCGCTCGGCGGCGGCGTGGTCCCGGTGTCGGCGGTGGTGTCGTCGCAGGCGGTCCTCGGGGTCTTCCGGCCGGGCGAGCACGGGTCGACCTTCGGCGGGAACCCGCTGGCCTGCGCGGTGGGCCTGGAGGTCGTCGCGATGCTGCGGACCGGGGAGTACCAGGAGCGGGCGGCCGAGCTGGGCGCCCACCTCCACCGGGAACTGGGCGCGCTCACCGGGTCCGGCGTCACCGGGATCCGCGGGCGCGGCCTGTGGGCCGGGGTCGACATCGACCCCGCGCTCGGCACCGGCCGCGAGATCTCGGAGCGCCTGCTGGCACGTGGCGTCCTGGTCAAGGACACCCACGGCTCCACGATCCGCCTGGCCCCGCCGCTGGTCATCACCAAGGAGGACCTCGACTGGTCGCTCGACCAGCTCAGGAGCGCCCTGGCCTCCTGACCGCGGACGCCGCCCCCGCCGGCGACCGGCCGTCCCGCCGGCGGGGGCCGCCTCCTGGTCCCCGCGGCCCCGACGGCCGCACGGCACGGCACAGCACGGCACCGCACCGGCCGGTGACGGGGTGCCGCGCGGCGCACCCCGACCGGCTTAAGGTGGGGCGTGCTTTGGGGAATGGTGGCGGCGCTCGGCGCGAGCCTGTGTTTCGGGGTGGCCTCGGTCCTGCAGGCCGCGGGCGCCCGGGCGAGCGCGCCCGGTTCGGGCTCCGGCGTGGACACCCGCCTGCTGGCCCGGGCGGTCCGGCAGTGGACCTACCTGTTCGGCCTCGCCCTCGACGGCGTCGGCTTCCTCTTCGAACTGGTCGCCCTCCGCACCCTCCCCATCTACACGGTGGGCGCCGCGCTGGCCGCCAGCCTCGCGGTGACCGCGATCGGCGCGAGCCGCATGCTGCACACCCGGCTGTCCCGCCCCGAGTGGGCCGCCGTGGGCGCGGTGTGCGGCGGCCTGGCCCTGCTCGGCCTGTCCTCCGGCGCCGAGGGCGGCGGCCACGGGGGCACGGCCCTGCGCTGGTCGACGCTCGCCGCCGCCGGAGCCGTGCTGCTGATCGGCTGGGCGGCCGGCCGGCTGCCGGACCGGCCGCGCGCCGCCATCCTCGGTCTCGGCGCGGGCTTCGGCTTCGGCGTCGTCGAGGTCGCGGTACGGCTGATCGACAGCCTCTCCCCGGGCGCACTCTTCGCCAACCCCGCGCTGTACGCGGTGGTGCTCGGCGGCGGCGCCGCCTTCCTGCTGCTGACCTCGGCGCTGCAGCGCGGCTCGGTCACCGCGGCCACCGCGGGCATGGTGATCGGCGAGACGATCGGCCCGGCGCTGGTGGGCGTACTGGCCCTGGGCGACCGGACCCGGGCCGGCTGGACCCCCGTCGCCGTCGCGGGCTTCGTGCTGGCCGTCCTGGGCGCGCTGGTCCTCGCGCGCTTCGGCGAGGTCGCGCCGCCCCCGCCCGCGGAACCGGCCGGGACCCCGGGCCGCGACACCCACCCCGCCGGGGAGGACGAGGACGCGGCCCCCGACACCCACCCGGCCCGGGGCCGCGCCGACTGAAGCCCCCCGGCCCGCGAGGGCTACGCCCGCGTGGCCGGCGACATCCGGCAGGTCACGCCGATCCGGTTCCACGCGTTCATGGTCACACACATGGCGATCAGCCGCGGCAGCTCCTTCTCGTCGAACAGCGCGGCCGCCTCGTCGTAGACGCCGTCGGGCACACCATGGGCGCCGAGCCCGGTGACCGCCTCGGCCAGGGCCAGCGCGGCCCGCTCGCGGGCGGTGAAGAACGGCGTCTCGCGCCACACCGTGACCCCGTAGAGCTTCTGCTCCGACAGACCGAGCGCCCGGGCGTCGGCGCTGTGCTTGTCGACGCAGTAGGCGCAGCCGTTGAGCTGCGAGACGCGGACCCGCACCAGCTCGCGCACGACGGGGTCGAGGCCCTTCGCCGCGGCCTTGTCCAGCGCGAACATCGCCTGGTAGAAGTCCGGCGCGTTGTCCATCAGGTTGATCCGCGGGGCAGGCGCGGGCACGGGCGCGTCGGCGGGGACGGTGGTCGCAGTCGTGGTCTCGGTCGCGGTCTCGGAGATCGTCGTCATGCTCCCACCGTAGAGGCGCAATGGCTCCGTCCCATGGTCCACTTGCCTTATGTACCAGTGGGCCACTTCCGGACGCGGCGGCACCTACGACCTGCTCCTCGACCTGGCGGGCCGGCACTCGCGGGCCGCCCTGGAGGAGGCGCTGCGCGAGGCCGTCCGCGAGGGCCGGCTCACCCCCGGCAGCCGGCTGCCGTCGAGCCGCGTGCTCGCCAAGGACCTGGGCGTGGCCCGCAACACCGTCGCCGACGCGTACGGGCAGCTGGTGGCCGAGGGCTGGCTCACCGCCCGCCAGGGCTCGGGCACGCGGGTCGCCGACCGCCCGGCCCCGCACAACCTTCCGCCCGCGGGCCCGTCGGCCGCGGCGGGGGCCGTGGAGGGGCCGCGGACCGGACGCGCCGACCTCGTGCCCTTCGCCACCCGACTGCCGTACGTGCTGTGGCCGGGCTCCCCCGACCTGTCGTCCTTCCCGCGCACCGCGTGGGCGGCCGCCGCCCGCCGCGCGCTGGTCGCGGCGCCCAACGAGGCGTTCGGCTACGCCGATCCGCGCGGCCGCCCCGAACTGCGCACCGCGCTGGCCGGCTACCTCGCCCGCGTCAGGGGCGTGCGCACCGACCCCGACCGGCTGGTGATCTGCACCGGCTACGTCCAGGCGGTCGGCCTGCTGGCCCGGGTGCTCCGCGCCCGAGGCGCCCGCCGGATCGCGGTGGAGGCCGTCGGACTGCCCGATCTGCGCACCCTGCTGACGGCCGCGGGCCTGGCCACGGTGCCGCTGCCCGTCGACGCCGACGGAGCCCGGATCGAGGGCCTGGAACGCGCGGGCGCCGACGTCGCCGCGGCCGTGCTGACGCCCGCTCACCACTTCCCGATGGGGGTGCGGTTGTCGCCCGGGCGCAGGACCGCGGTCACCGCGTGGGCCCGCGCGACCGGCGGCATCATCGTCGAGGACGACTACGACGGCGAGTTCCGCTACGACCGGCAGCCGATCGGCGCGCTGCAGGGGCTCGCACCCGATCACGTCGTCTACGCCGGCACCGCGAGCAAGAGCCTGGCCCCGGCGCTGCGGCTGGCCTGGATCGCCGTGCCGCCGCACCTGCTGGACGCGGTGGTCAGGGAGAAGCGGCTGGCGGACCACCAGTCGCCGGTGCTGGAGCAGTTGACGCTCGCGGAGTTCATCGAGTCCGGCGGCTACGACCGCCATGTGCGGCGGATGCGGCTGCACTACCGGGAGCGGCGCGACCGCATGGTGGCGGCGCTGGCCGAGCGGGTGCCGGGCGCGCGGGTCTCCGGGATCGCGGCCGGGCTGCACATGCTCGTCGAACTGCCGCCCGAGGCAGGAACGTTGGCCGAGGTCGTCACCAGGGCGCACGCCCGGGGCCTGGCGCTCGGCGGACTGGACGCCTTCGGCGCGCCGCCCGGCACACCGCCCGCCCTCGTCATCGGCTACGGCACCCCGCCGGAGCACGCGTTCAGCGGCGCGGTGGACCTGCTCTGCGAGGTGCTGACGACCAGGGGGGCCGCCGGCGGGTGACCCGGGCCCGGCGGATGACCCGGGCCCGGCGGATGAGGACCGGGACCCGGCGCATACGTAAGGGGCGCCACCAAAAGGCGGCGCCCCTTACCCCGGCTCAGGCGTACGAGCCGGACGCGGCAATGCGTCGTCGCCGCGCTGCTGCAATGCTGCAATGCGTCAGATCAGGCCGAGCTCGCGCACCGCGGCGCGCTCCTCCTCGAGCTCCTTGACGGACGCCTCGATGCGGGTCCGCGAGAACTCGTTGATGTCCAGGCCCTGGACGATCTCGAAGGCGCCGTCCTTGGTGGTGACCGGGAACGAGGAGATCAGGCCCTCCGGCACACCGTAGGAGCCGTCGGACACGATGCCCATGGAGGTCCAGTCGCCGTCGGCGGTGCCGTTCACCCAGGTGTGGACGTGGTCAAGCGCGGCGGACGCGGCGGAGGCGGCCGAGGAGGCGCCACGGGCCTCGATGATGGCGGCGCCGCGCTTGGCGACGGTCGGGATGAAGGTGTCGGCCAGCCACTGCTCGTCGCCCACGACCTCGGCGGCGTTCTTGCCGGCGACCTCCGCGTGGAAGATGTCCGGGTACTGCGTCGCGGAGTGGTTGCCCCAGATGGTGAGGCGCTTGATGTCCGCGACCTGCGCACCGGTCTTCTTCGCGAGCTGCGCGATGGCGCGGTTGTGGTCCAGGCGGGTCATCGCGGTGAAGCGCTCGGCCGGGACGTCCGGGGCGTTGGACTGGGCGATCAGCGCGTTGGTGTTCGCCGGGTTGCCGACGACCAGGACCTTGATGTCGTCGGCCGCGTGGTCGTTGATGGCCTTGCCCTGCGGCTTGAAGATGCCGCCGTTGGCCTCCAGCAGGTCGCCGCGCTCCATGCCCTTGGTGCGGGGGCGGGCGCCGACCAGCAGCGCGACGTTCGCGCCGTCGAAGGCGACGTTCGGGTCGTCGGTGATGTCGATGCCGCGCAGCAGCGGGAAGGCGGCGTCGTCCAGCTCCATCGCGGTGCCCTCGGCGGCCTTCAGGCCCTGCGGGATCTCCAGCAGCCGGAGCTTCACCGGCACGTCCGCGCCGAGCAGGTGGCCCGAGGCGATGCGGAAGAGCAGGGCGTAGCCGATCTGGCCGGCCGCTCCGGTGACGGTGACGTTGACGGGAGTGCGAGTCATTGCCTTCTCCTGGCCTTTGCTGCGGTGTGCTGCGGCGGGTTGCGGTCGCCCCGGCAGTGGCCCGAGCGGCCCTTCACGTGGATCTCTCGGCGTCAAGAGAGCCATCCGTCAGGCTATCGCGCGCGGCCCGCCGCCTCGACGCGCGGTCGTGTGGTGACGGTCACCGGATACCGCGGAAACGGTTCGGCGGGGGCGGGTCCGCGGGGGCCGCCAAGCGGTTCGGCACGGGCTGATCCACGGGGCCGTACGTCGATTCGGCGGGGGCGGGCGCGAGGCCGCCGTCAGCCGATGCAGACGCCGAGCACGATCAGGCCGAGGCAGAGCCGGGAGTGGGCCGGGCTCGGGCTCGGGGACGGCGAGCTGCTGGGCGGCGCGGAGGGGACGCCGGTCGACGGAGGTTGCGCGGTGGTCGGGCCGCCGCCCGGAGTACCCGCGCCCGGCGGGGCGGGGACGTTCCCCGAGGCGCCGCCGGTGCCGGGCGCGGTGGGCGTGCCGGGGGCCGGGGAGAGCGACTCCGTCGCGGGCGAGGGCCGGTCGCCCGCCGGGGTGCCGCTGCCGGAGGGCCCGACCGTCGTGGTGGCGCGGCCCGGACCGCCGCCCGGGTTCGGGGTCCCGGTGCCCCGCGCGCGTGGCGTGCCTCCCTCGGGGACGCCCACGCCGGTCACCGTCGGGCCGGCCGAGCCCGGCGGGACGCGGCCGGTGCTCGGGCCCGCGGTGAGCAGCACCGCGACCAGGGCCGCGGCGGCCAGGACGCCGACGGTGGCGAGCAGCAGCAGCCGGCGGCCGCGGCGCGGGAGTCCCTCGTCGGCGCCCAGCGGGTCGAGCGGGTCAGGGTTCGGCAGCGGCTTGCCGCGGCCCCGGTCACCCGATCCCGTCGACGCCCGCTCGGCCAGCTTCCACAGCGCGCCGACCCGGTCGTAGTCCGCGCCGCTCGCCTGGGCCAGCACCTCCACCGCGTCCAGCGGCGGCAACTGCCGCCCGGCCAGGGCGCGTTCCCAGGACTCGACGGACTGCGCGGTGCGCGCCGCGAGCGCCGGTACGGTCAGGCCGCCGCGGTCCTTCATGCGGCGCAACTGCGTGGCCAGGCGTCGCATGTCCACCGGGATGCGATCCGCCAAAGGCTCCCATTGCGTCACGCCGCACCCCTCGTGATTCGGCCTCCACCCGGCCGACCACGCTAGAACATCCGTCCGCGCCCCGTACGATTTCGCGCACCTCCGCCCGGAAGCAGGCCCGTTGTGCTACACGCCGCACTCCCGGACTCAGCGCGCGGGTCTCGCGGATCCCGCGGGCTCGGGCCGGTCATACGTTTCAGCGGACGCTGAAGTGGATGATGTCCTCGAGGAACGGGATGCGGATCAGCGGGTCGGGCTGGGCCATCAGCGCCAGCATGAGTATGCCCAGGCCCAGGACGCCGTAGGTGATCACGTCGGTGAAGCGGCTGCGCACGGCCAGCATGCCCACCCGCGTCATCGCCCAGCGCAGCGCCGCCCCGACCAGGAGCGAGACCCCGACGGTGATGGTGCCCGCCCGGAACGCTCCGGTCGCGGTGACGATCAGGCCGATCGCCGTACCCGCGATGACCAGCAGGATCGGCCACTGGCGGGCCGGAGCCGGGGCGTCGCCGCTCGCCGCGCGGTCGCCGCCCTCGGGCCGCGCGGTGCCACGGGTGACAGCGGGGCGGCCGCCCGGCTCACGCCGCGAGTGCCGCCACGCCGGTTCCGGCCGCGCCTCCTCAGCCGACACGTTCCGCCGCCTCGGCCGCCTCGGCCGCCTCTACGACGTTCAGCAGCAGCATCGCCCGGGTCATCGGGCCGACGCCGCCCGGATTCGGCGAGATCCAGCCGGCGACCTCGGCCACGCCCGGGTGCACGTCGCCGACGATCTTGCCGTGCTCGTCCCGGCTGACGCCGACGTCCAGCACCGCGGCGCCCGCCTTGACGTCCTCGGGCTTGATGATGTGCGGCACGCCCGCGGCGGCCACCACGATGTCGGCCTGGCGGAGCTGCGCGGACAGGTCCCGCGTGCCGGTGTGGCACAGCGTCACCGTCGCGTTCTCCGACTTGCGGGTCAGCAGCAGCCCGATCGACCGGCCCACCGTGATGCCGCGGCCGACGACCACCACGTGCGCGCCGTTGATCTCCACGCCGTGGCGGCGCAGCAGCTCCACGATCCCGTTGGGGGTGCAGGGCAGCGGCGCGGGCACGCCCAGCACCAGCCGGCCCAGGCTCATCGGGTGCAGGCCGTCGGCGTCCTTGGCCGGGTCCATCAGCTCCAGCACCCGGTTGGTGTCGATGCCCTTGGGCAGCGGGAGCTGGACGATGTAGCCGGTGCACGCGGGGTCGGCGTTCAGCTCGCGGACGACCGCCTCGATCTCCTCCTGCGTGGCGGTGTCCGGCAGTTCCCGCTGGATGGAACCGATGCCGACCTCGGCGCAGTCGCGGTGCTTGCCTGCCACGTACCACTTGCTGCCCGGGTCGTCGCCGACCAGCAGCGTGCCGAGACCGGGGGTGATCCCCCGGGCCTTGAGCTCCTGGACGCGCGCGGTCAGCTCTGCCTTGATCGCGGCGGACGTGGCCTTGCCATCGAGAATCTGGGCGGTCATGGACCCATACTCGCGGATCCTCCCGGCGGGCGGCCAATCAGGTGGCGTCCGGTCCGCGGAACGGGCGGGTTTGTCCCTTGCGCGGCACCCGGCACCGGCTCCACGATGTGCCGGTCCCCCCTCGGCCCAGCCGCCGCCGTCCCCCTCTCCGCTCGAAGGATCGCGCACGTGAGTCAGCCTCCCGGCCCCGCCAGTCCCTACGGCGAGCCGCAGCCGCAGCCGCCGTACGACCATCCCCAGCAGCAGCCGCCCGCCTACCCGCAGTCCGGTCCGTACGGGCAGCCGGGTCCGGGCGCGTACCCGTCCTTCCCGCAGCAGGGCGGCTACCAGCAGCCGTACGGGGGCCAGCCGTACGGGGGTCAGCCGTACGGCGCGCAGCCCTACGGCGGGCAGCCCTACGGCGGCCGGCCGCCCTACCCGATGGCGCCGCAGGGCATGCCCGCGCTGGCGAGCTGGGGCGCCCGGCTGGGCGCGGTGCTGCTGGACGGCCTGATGGTCATGCTCGTCCCCTACGGCCTGTTCATGGCGGGGTACCTGCGGTTCTCGGTGAAGGTGGCCGACCGCTGGCGGGACTGCGACAAGGTGAACATCCCGCGCGACAGCTGCCCGACGCCGAAGGTACCGGGCAGCTCCATCACGCTGATGGTGATCGGCGGCGTGCTCATGCTGGCCGCCACCCTGTTCCTCTGCTACCGCGAGGGCAGCACCGGCCAGACCCCCGGCAAGCGCATCGTCGGCATCCGGCTGCTGCGCGAGCACGACGGATCGTCGCTCGGTTTCGGTCTGGCCTTCGGCCGCCGCCTGCTGCACGTCCTCGACTCGCTGGCCTGCGGTCTGGGGTACCTGTGGCCGCTGTGGGACGCCAAGAAGCAGACGTTCGCCGACAAGTGCGTGCACACCGTGGTCATCAGGGACCCCAACTAGACGGTCCGGAGGTCCACACCCGGCCCGCGCGGGCCCGTGCGGGGTCCGTGCGGCCCGGGACGACACGACGGCCGGCGGCCGCGCCCTCGACGAGGAGGGCGCGGCCGCCGGCCGTTGGTGCGCGGGGCCGGCCCCGGGGGCTCACCGCCCAGGGACCGGTCGGGCCGCGGAGCGCGGCCCGCAAGCGTCAGTGGAAGAAGTGGCGGGTGCCCGTGAAGTACATCGTCACGCCGGCCTTCTGCGCCGCCTCGACCACCAGCTCGTCGCGGACCGAACCGCCCGGCTGCACCACGGCCTTGACGCCCGCCTCGGCGAGCACCTCGAAGCCGTCGGGGAACGGGAAGAACGCGTCGGACGCGGCGTAGGAGCCCGCCGCCCGCTCGGCGCCTGCCCGGGCGACCGCCAGCCGTGCGGAGTCCACCCGGTTCACCTGGCCCATGCCGACGCCGACGCTCGCGCCGTCCTTCGCCAGCAGGATCGCGTTGGACTTCACCGCGCGGCACGCCCGCCAGGCGAACGCCAGCTCGGCCAGGTCCTCCGCGGACAGCGCCTCGCCGGTGGCCAGCGTCCAGGTCGCCGGGTCGTCGCCGGCGGCCTGCAGCCGGTCCTTGACCTGGACCAGCAGCCCGCCCTCGATCGGCCGCTGCTCGGTGACCGCGGCCGGCGCCTCGGGGCAGCGCAGCACCCGGATGTTCTTCTTGCGGGCCAGCACCTCGACCGCGCCGTCCTCGTACCCGGGGGCCACGATGACCTCGGTGAAGATGTCCGCGACCTGCTCGGCCATGGCCACCGACACCGGCCGGTTCACCGCGATGACGCCGCCGAACGCGGACGTCGGGTCGCAGGCGTGCGCCTTGCGGTGCGCCTCGGCGACGTCGGCGCCGACCGCGATCCCGCACGGGTTGGCGTGCTTGATGATCGCCACGCACGGGTCGTCGTGGTCGTAGGCGGCACGGCGCGCGGACTCGGTGTCCACGTAGTTGTTGTACGACATCTCCTTGCCGTGCAGCTGCTCCGCCTCGGCCAGGCCGCCGCCCGAGCCGTCGGTGTAGAGCGCGGCGCCCTGGTGCGGGTTCTCCCCGTAGCGCAGGGTGTTCTTGCGCCGGTAGGTCGCACCGGTGAACTCCGGGAAGCCGCTGTCGCCGTCCGCCGCGTAGCCGTCGGCGAACCAGGAGGCCACGGCCACGTCGTACGCGGCGGTGTGCCGGAACGCCTCGGCGGCCAGCCGCTTGCGGGTCGCCAGGTCGAACCCGCCGTCCTGCACGGCGGCCAGCACGTCCGCGTAGCGCTCGGGGCTGGTGACCACCGCGACCGACGGGTGGTTCTTCGCCGCGCCGCGCACCATCGACGGACCGCCGATGTCGATCTGCTCGACGCACTCGTCGTCGCTCGCGCCCGAGGCGACGGTCTCCTTGAACGGGTACAGGTTCACCACGACGAGCTCGAACGGCTGCACCTGGAGGTCGGCGAGCTGCTGGCGGTGGTCGGCGAGCCGCAGGTCGGCGAGGATGCCGGCGTGCACCTTGGGGTGCAGCGTCTTGACCCGACCGTCCAGGCACTCGGGGAAGCCGGTCAGCTCCTCGACCGGGGTGACCGGCACCCCGGCCGCGGCGATGCGTGCCGCGGTCGACCCGGTCGACACCAGCTCGACGCCCGCCGCGTGCAGGCCGCGGGCCAGCTCCTCCAGGCCGGTCTTGTCGTACACACTGATCAGCGCGCGGCGGAAGGGCCGCTTGGTCTGCGTGCCGGGGGTGGTGGTGACGTCGGCGCTCATGCCGGGATCCGTACCTTTCGTCCTTCGATGCGGTAGCCGTCGCGCGACAGCCGCCCTACGACGTCGACGAGCAGTCGCCGCTCGACGTCCTTGATGCGCTCGTGGAGCGCGTCCTCCGTGTCGTCCTGGCGGACCTCGACCACGCTCTGCGCGATGACCGGGCCGCTGTCGACGCCGTCGTCGACGAAGTGGACGGTGCAGCCGGTGACCTTCACGCCGTACGCGAGCGCGTCGCGCACACCGTGGGCACCGGGGAAACTCGGCAGCAGCGCGGGGTGCGTGTTCACGAGCCGCCCCCCGAAGCGGGCGAGGAACGCCTTGCCGACGATCTTCATGAACCCCGCGGAGACCACGAGGTCGGGCTCGTACGCGGCGGTGGCCCGCGCCAGCGCCTCGTCCCACGACGCGCGGTCCTGGTGGTCCTTGACCCGCACCACGAAGGTGGGCAGGCCGGCGCGCTCGGCCCGCTCCAGTCCGGCGATGCCGTCGCGGTCGGCGCCGACCGCGACGATCCGGGCCCCGTAGTCCGGGTCGGCGTCGATCGCGTCGATCAGCGCCTGCAGGTTGGTGCCGGACCCGGAGACGAGGACCACCAGGCGTGCGGTCCGGTCCGGGTCAGCGGCGCGGTCAGAGCGAGCGGGGGTGCGGGCGGCCACTGGCGGGGGCTCCCTTTTAGGTGGTGCGTATTGGATGATCGTACGATGCGGTGGCCGATCGAATTCCGGGGAACCCTACGAGGCCGCCGACCGTCAGCAACGATACCGGCACTTCGGACGGCCCCCGCGGGACGGGGGAGCGCGCGGACGGTAGCGTCTGGCGGAGAATGGGAGTTCGGACGGGGGCGTCCACTGACCGGAGGAGTCGAGCCCAAGGGGATGGCGCATCACATCATGAGCAGCGGCCGTATGCGCATCGTGCTGCGCGCGCCTGAGGGCGATCAGCGGAACAACCCGTTCGCGCCCCCGCCCGCGGGGGCCCCGGACCGGCCCTGGCAGCCGCGGCAGCCGGAAGGCCCCCAGGGGGCCGGCGAGGGCGGCGACGGGCGGGAACGCGGGGGATCCGGCGGGTCCGGAGGCTCTGACGGATCGGGCGGTCCTGGCGGTTCGGGGGGCTCGGGCGGCAGGCCCGGGAACTCCGGGGGGTCCGACGGTTCGCAGGACGGGCCGCCGCCTCCGCCGCCCCCGGTGTGGGGCAGCCAGTGGAGCAGCCGGCAGCCGCAGTCCGGACGGCCCGACCCGTTCGCCCAGCGCCCGCAGAACCAGGGACCGACCGGACCGCAGGGCACCGGCCCGCGGTTCGACCCCACCGACCCGGCGCACCGGCGGTCGCGCTACGCGCTGGTGTGCGGCGGCTGGGGCATGATCTTCGCGCTGCTCGGGTGGACGGCGATCGGCCTGCTGCTGGGCGCGCTGGCCCTCTACTGGGGGATCAGTGCGCTGCGGATGTCCCCGGAGGACCGCGCCGAGGCGCGCGCGGCCGCCGCCGCGGCGCTGGCCGCGTCCTCGCAGACGCCGCGGCCCACACCGCCTCCGCCGGGCCCCGACGCCCAGCGGTCGTTCCTCACGGCCGCGTGGACCGGTGTCGTCACCAGCGCGGTGGCGCTGGCGATCGTCGGCGCGACGTACGGGTTCCAGCTGGCGTACCGGGACTACTACACGTGCAAGGCGGATGCGTTGACGCAGCCGGCGGCGCACGCGTGCACCAAGCTTCTGCCGTCGCCCGTCCGCGACCTCCCCGCTTTCCGCCAGTAGCCCCTGCCCGGGGCGGCCCTGCGGGATGAGCTGCCCGAGCCGATCCCCGGGGCGAAGTGGCCCTACGGCACGAACTGCCTGAGCTTGGTCCCTGGACGGGGTGGCACCGCGACATGAGCAGCCCGAACTTGCTCCCCGGGCCGGGTGGCCCCACGCCATGAGCTGCCCACGCCGATCCCCAGGCGGGGGCTGCCGGGCGGGCGCCTGACGCAATCCGTAGGGGCGTGGGGTCCCCGGCTTGGCCCGGGAGTGCCCCGGCGCGACCAACCACGGCGGCGTCGCACCCAGGCGACCGCCCCCGAGGGGCAATCCGCCCCGGACCACCGGCCGGCAGCCGGTTCTCCGGCCCGGGCACGCCACCGGCAGCGCGTCCTCAGGAGTGCGAGGGCGGGGTGGGCGGCAGGGGCGGGGGGAAAGGTGGCGGGGTCGGCCAGGGGAGGGGGTCGGCGACGGGGGGCGGTACCGGCGCAGGGGGAGGCGAGACCGCGGCCCGGCGGAAGGTCGGACGTGGGATGTGCGGGAGGCGGGGCATCCGGGGGCGCCGCGACGGGCGCGGGACGCGGGCACTTACGGGCCGCGCGGGGTGGCCCAGCTGCCGGCGCACGAGAAGCGACCCGGGCACGGCGATCACCAGAACCCACCCCGCGGCCGCGGCCCCGGCGCGCCACCACATCGGCCCGAACGTGGCGAGCACGTCGTTCCCCAGCGCACCCCCCGCCCATGCCGCGGCCACCGCGAACCCCACCCCGTGGAAGAGCGCCGCCCCGCAGGCGACCCGTACCGTGCGCCCCGCGCCCAGCCCGGACCCGCCCACCCACCAGGCCACCGCACCCGCGGCCAGCGCGGGCACCACCAGCGTGGCCCAGCCCAGCACCCCCGCTCCCCCGGTCCCGGGCAGCGCCGCGAGCAGCGGGAAGGACGGCAGAAGCGGGTATCCCGACGCCCCCGCCGGGGCCACCACACTGCCCGCGCCGACGCAGAACCCGACGCCCAGCGCGTACGACGCCGCCCACACCGCCAGGTTCGGAATCAGCAGCGCGGCCAGCAGCAGGACCGCGATCCGCCCGGCGTCGGGCCCGCTGAGCCGGCCGTACGACCGCGCGACGGCGCCTCCGTGCAGGACCAGCGCCGCACCGCCGACCAGCGCGCCGCCGCCCACCAGCACGACACAGCCGATCGCCGCGGACCGCAGCGCACTCGCGACATCCTCGCCGTACCGGCGCGGCAGCGGGAGCCAGTCGGCCGGGGCCGGCTTCCCGCACCCCGACCAGGCCCCGCACGCGACGGCCGCCGCCGCGAACAGCGGCACGTAGAGCGCGGTGAGCGGGGCGACCCGGATCGGGCCGCTCACCGCGTAGGCGACGGTGACCGCGGCCACCGCGAGGTACCCCGTCAGAACCCAGCCGCCGACGACGGCGGCCCTGTGCACGCCGGCCCCCGGCTCGGAGCCGGAACCGCGGCCGGCGTCATGGCGGGCGTCGTGGCGGGCGTCATGGCCGGTGGCGTCCTCGTCGCCGTCGCCCTCGCCCCGTTCCCCCGAGACCGCCGCGGCCGTGCCCCGGTACAGCAGCCACGCCGGGACCGCGCTGAGCAGCAGCGGAGCGAGGGCGACGGGCGTGGGCTCGCCGGAGATCGTGCCGGTGCGGACGAGGTCGGCGCCCTGGGACAGCAGCCACAGGCCGGCGGTCAGGTGGAGCGCCCCGTCGACCCCGTTGTCCGGGTAGGGCGAGCCGACCCAGAGCAGCAGGACGGCCACGGCCGGCACGCCGAGGCCGAGGCCGGCGGCGATGACGCCCGAGGCGAGCGCGGACACCCGTTCCGCGGCCCAGCGGGCGTGCGGCTCGGGGCGTGCGGCAGGGGCCTGGGGAGGGTCGGTGAAATGTGTCACAGCGTCCCATGCTGCCAAGAACACCCGTTTCGCCCGAGCAGCGGGCGAAAGGTCGCCGTGTCGCCCAGCATGAGCGTTATGTGTCTTTTTTTCAGACCATCGGACACTCCGACCGCCGCGCGCCCGCGCCGTGCTGACGGAGCTCCGCGGTGAGCCCCCGGAAGAACCCGCCCAAGGGAGGTGGTGGCGGAGCCCCGGTCAAGGCCCCGCCGGCCGCCCCTCCCGTCCCGTCCACGGCACCTCCCCCACCTGCGGCACCTGCCGCAGCGCCGGCCGGTGCGCGGGTGCGGCCCGGGGGGACGACGTATCGTCCGGCCGCGGCGAGCGCGGTGCCGGCGGAGAGCTCCCGGCAGGAGCGGCATGCCGGGGACGCCCGGCAGGGCGAGCGGTCCGAGCAGCCGGAGCGGTCTGCGCGGCCCGAGCGGCCTGAGCGGTCTGCGCGGCCCGAGCGGCCTGAGCGGTCGCGTCAGGAGGAGCGGTCCTCCGGACTCCCCCACGGCCCGGAAGCCGCGTTCGACGCGCTCTACATCCGCAGCGCCGGCCCGCTGCTCCGCCAGGTGGAGCTGCTCACCGGCGACCCCGTCTTCTCCCGCCACACCGTGCTGCACGCGTTCGGCCAGGCCTGGCAGCGGTGGCCCGAGGTGGCGCGGGACAGCGACCCGGTGGGCTGGGTGCGCGCGGCGGCGTACGAGTACGCGCTGGCGCCCTGGCAGCGCTGGTTGCCGGGGGCCGGCCACCGCCCGCAGCCCCGCAAGCCCGAGGAACCGCTGGAGGCGGCGCTGCTCGATCTGCCGCCCGCCTACCGCCGCGTGGTGCTGCTCTACGACGGGCTGGGCCTCGACCTGCCCGAGGCGGCCGCCGAGGTGGAGGCGAGCACGGTCGCGGCGGCCGCGCGCATCACGCATGCGCGGGAGGCGCTGGCGGCCGCGGTGCCCGAACCGGGCGAACCGCTGTCGGAACGGCTGGGCGCGCTGCTCGACGGCGAGCCGGAACCGCCGCGGTCCCCGGCCGCGGTGCGGGACGCCGGTGAGCGCGGGGCGCGGCAGCGCACGCTCGGGGCGTACGCGCTGACCGGGCTGATCGCCGTGGTGACGCTGGGCGTCGTCCTTCTCGGGCCCGGGACCGGGAGCCGCACGGCTCCCGTGGACGAGCCCGCGGGCCGGAGCACGCCCGCGGCGACCCCGCACCACGCGAACGGCGCGGGCCCGTTCTCTTTCGGAGAACGGACCCGCGCCGTCAAGCGGTGAGCGGCCGGCGGCCGCTCGTACGGGGTCAGCCCGCGAGGATCGCCCGGGCGAGACGCGCCGTCTCGGACGGCGTCTTGCCGACCTTGACGCCGGCGGCCTCGAGGGCCTCCTTCTTGGCCTGCGCGGTGCCGGAGGAGCCGGAGACGATGGCGCCGGCGTGGCCCATGGTCTTGCCCTCGGGGGCGGTGAAGCCCGCGACGTAGCCGACGACCGGCTTGGTCACGTTCTTCTCGATGAAGGCCGCGGCCCGCTCCTCGGCGTCGCCGCCGATCTCACCGATCATCACGATGAGGTCGGTGTCGGGGTCGGCCTCGAACGCGGCGAGCGCGTCGATGTGGGTGGTGCCGATGATCGGGTCACCGCCGATGCCGACCGCCGTCGAGAAGCCGATGTCGCGCAGCTCGTACATCATCTGGTAGGTCAGCGTGCCGGACTTGGAGACCAGGCCGATGCGGCCCGGCTTGGTGATGTCGCCCGGGATGATGCCGACGTTCGACTGGCCCGGGGTGATGATGCCGGGGCAGTTCGGGCCGATGATGCGGGTCTTGTTGCCCTTCTTGCCGGCGTACGCCCAGGACGCGGCCGTGTCGTGCACGGCGATGCCCTCGGTGATCACGACGGCCAGCGGGATCTCGGCGTCGATGGCCTCGACGACCGCGTCCTTGGTGAACTTCTCCGGCACGAAGATGACGGAGACGTTGGCGCCGGTCTTCTCGATGGCCTCCTTGACGGTGCCGAAGACCGGTACCTCGGTGCCGTCGAAGTCCACGGTCTGCCCCGCCTTGCGCGGGTTGACGCCGCCGACGACATTGGTGCCGTCGCCGAGCATGAGCTTGGTGTGCTTCATGCCGGTGGCGCCGGTCATGCCCTGGACGATGACCTTGCTGTCCTTGTTGAGCCAGATAGCCATGGTGGTGTGAGTCCTCGTCCTCGTGCTTACTTGGCGGCGGCCAGCTCGGCGGCCTTGTCGGCCGCGCCGTCCATGGTGTCGACGCGCTGCACCAGCGGGTGGTTGGCGTCGGTGAGGATCTTGCGACCCAGCTCGGCGTTGTTGCCGTCGAGACGGACGACCAGCGGCTTCTCGACCTTCTCGCCGCGGTCCTCCAGGAGCTTCAGCGCCTGGACGATGCCGTTGGCGACCTCGTCGCAGGCGGTGATGCCGCCGAAGACGTTGACGAACACCGAACGGACGTCCGGGTCGCCCAGGATGATCTCCAGGCCGTTCGCCATGACCTGGGCGGAGGCGCCGCCACCGATGTCCAGGAAGTTGGCGGGCTTCACACCGCCGTGGCTCTCGCCGGCGTACGCGACGACGTCGAGGGTGCTCATGACGAGACCCGCGCCGTTGCCGATGATGCCGACCTCGCCCTCGAGCTTGACGTAGTTGAGGCCCTTCTCCTTGGCAGCGGCCTCCAGCGGGTTGGCGGCGGCCCTGTCGTGGAGCTCCTCGTACTCGGGGTGACGGAACTCGGCGTTGTCGTCCAGCGACACCTTGCCGTCGAGGGCGATGACGTCGCCGGAGGCGACCTTCGCCAGCGGGTTGACCTCGACCAGCAGGGCGTCGGACTTGATGAAGGTGTCCCACAGCTTGATCAGCACGTGGGCGACCTTGTCCGCGACCTCGGCCGGGAACTTCGCGGCCTCGACGATCTCGCGGGCCTTGGCCTCGTCCACACCGTCGATGGCGTCGATCGCGATCTTCGCGACGGCCTCCGGGCGGGTGGCGGCCACCTCCTCGATCTCCATGCCGCCCTCGACGGAGGCGATGGAGAGGAAGGTGCGGTTGGCCCGGTCCAGCAGGAAGGAGACGTAGTACTCCTCGAGGATCTCCGGGGCCGTCTCGGCGATCATCACCTTGTGGACCGTGTGGCCCTTGATGTCCATGCCGAGGATGTCCGTCGCGCGGGCGACGGCCTCGTCCGGGGTGGCCGCCAGCTTCACGCCGCCGGCCTTGCCGCGGCCACCGACCTTGACCTGCGCCTTGACAACCGACTTGCCGCCGAGACGCTCGGTGATCTCGCGCGCCGCCTCAGGCGTTTCGATGACTTCACCGGCCAGCACCGGTACCCCGTGCTTGGCGAAGAGGTCCCTCGCCTGGTACTCGAACAGGTCCACGCGCGTCCGTCTCCCTTTTCCCTGGTGTTCCCTGGATTTCCCTGGTGTCAGGGCTTCGCAGGCTGCTGCCGCCAGATGTACAGCGCTGCCTGGTCCGCCTGGGCGTGCCGCTACGGGCAGGGCGCGACTGCACTGTCACAAGGGAAGCGCACACGGTGACCGAGTACGCGGCATGTCCGTCTTGCAGGTTATCGCCGCGGGCCGTGGCCGCCTAAATCGCAGGTCCCCTGTGAGCGGTGAGAACGGTCACAGGGCGCGCCCCTCACCGGTCCGGTATGGGGAGCGGGCGCTTCTCGATCGCGGCCGCCATGACGTCGGGGAACAGGTCGGGTGTGCAGGCGAAGGCCGGTGCGCCGAGCGCGGCGAGGGCCGCCGCGTGGTCGTGGTCGTAGGCCGGCGCGCCCTCGTCGCTGAGGGCCAGCAGGGCCACGAACTGCACGCCGGCCGCCTTCATCGCGGCCACCCGCTTGACCATGCCGTCCCGGATGCCGCCCTCGTACAGGTCGCTGATGAGCACCACGACGGTCTCGGCCGGACGGGTGATGAGCGACTGGCAGTAGCCCAGCGCGCGGTTGATGTCGGTGCCACCACCCAGCTGGGTGCCGAACAGGACGTCGACCGGGTCGTCCAACTGGTCGGTGAGGTCGACCACCGCGGTGTCGAACACCACCAGCTTGGTCGCGATCGACCGCATGGAGGCGAGCACCGCGCCGAAGACGGAGGCGTAGACGACGGACGCCGCCATCGACCCGGACTGGTCGATGCACAGCACCACGTCCTTCTTCACCGCCTGGTCGGCGCGGCCGTAGCCGATCAGGCGCTCGGGCACGATCGTGCCGTGCTCGGGCAGGTAGTGGCGGAGGTTGGCGCGGATGGTCCGGTCCCAGTCGATGTCCCGGTGCCGGGGGCGGCCGACCCGCGCGGAACGGTCCAGGGCGCCGGTGAGCGTGGCCCGGGTACGGGTGGCCAGCCGCTTCTCCAGGTCGTCCACGACCTTGCGGACCACGGCGCGGGCGGTCTCCCGGGTGGTCTCCGGCATCGCCTTGTTCAGCGACAGCAGTGTGCCGACCAGGTGGACGTCGGCCTCCACGGCCTCCAGCATCTCCGGCTCCAGCAGCAGCGCCGACAGGCCGAGCCGGTCGATGGCGTCGCGCTGCATGACCTGGACGACGGAGCTCGGGAAGTACGTGCGGATGTCCCCGAGCCAGCGGGCGACCTGGGGGGCGGAGCCGCCCAGGCCGGCGGAGCGTTCGGCGCCGCGGGCGGCGGAGGTGCCGCCGCCCGGGGCGCCGCTGTAGAGCGCGGCCAGGGTGCGGTCCATCGCGGCGTCCTGCCCGGCCAGTTCGTGGCCGGTGCCGTCCGCGCCGCCGCCGAGCACCAGCCGCCAGCGCCGCAGCCGCTCGTCGGCGGCCTGCCGAGTGTCAGTCATCTCCCAGTTCCCCCAGGTCCGTTGTGGTCAGCGTGCCGAGCAGCAGCCGCGCGGTGTGGGCGGCGGCGTCCGCGCGGGCCCGGTCCAGGGCGGTGCCGAAGCCGGGCAGCCCGGCGTCGGCCGGTCCCGGCGGGCGGCGGGCGGCGGCCGGTCCGCGGCGCACCAGTTCGCCGACGCCGCGCCGCACGCCGGGCTCGAACTCCGCGAAGGTCCGCCGCAGCAGCGGCAGGACGTCCGTGAACGAGTCGGCCGGCACCGCGGCGAGCCAGCCGTCGATCAGGGCGAGCAGCCGTTCGTCGTGGACCAGCAGGATGCCGCCGCCGGCCAGGAATCCCTCGATCCAGGCCGCCGCCTCCGTCGGGGCGGTGCCGGGCGACAGGGCCAGCCCCATCAGCCGGGCGGCCTCGCCGGCGTCCAGCCGGCCGTCGTCGAGCAGCAGCCGGGCGGCGGCGCCGCGCAGCAGTCCGGGTATCGCCTCGTCGCGTTCGGCCAGGGTGCGCAGGACCGCGCCCCATCTGTCGTGCAGCTCCCGGGCCGGGTCCGGGCCGGGACGCTGGGCGGGCACCGGGGCCGGTGCCGTCCCGGGTCCGCCCCCGGCGTCCGGTCCCGGCAGCAGGCCGACGGCCCGGTGGACCTCTTCCATGTGGGTGCGCAGGACGCGGGCCGCGTCGGCGTCGATGCCGGTGCACGCGGCGGGGAAGCCGACGCAGACCCGCCGGGCCAGGCCGTGGGCGACGGCGCCCAGCGCGGCGGAGTCGGTGCCGCGCACGTCGCCGTAGCGGACCGCCCGGACCAGGGCGGGCAGGGCCGCCGCGAGGTGCGCGACGTCCGCGTCGAGCGCGGCGCGGTCGGCGAGCACCCGCATGACGGTCGGCAGCGCGTCGGCCAGGCCGGCGGGCAGGCACTGCTCGGCGACCGCCGTCACGTCGGCGAGCGTGGTGGCGTGGACGGCGAGGTCCTCGGCGCGGGCGTTGGCGGCGGACTCCACGGTCGTGCCCCAGATGCCGGCCTCGGCGATCCGGATCGCAGCCTCGGGCTCCCAGCGCAGCCGCCACGTCTCGCGGAACGTGCCGGTGCTGCCGCGGCTCCGGGCGGGCTCGCCCCAGCCGATGTGCAGCATGCGGAGCCGGTGCAGCAGGCGGCTGCGGGCCGCGTCGAGGTCCTTGCGCAGGTCGAGTTCCAGCTCGCGCTCCAGGGCCTCGGGCTTGAGGCGCAGGGAGCGCTGCTCGCGGGCGAGGTCGCGGGCCAGCGGCACGGCCGGGGCGTCCGGCGGCACCTCGCCGAGCACCTCGCCGACCACCAGGCGGTCCTGGACCAGCGCCAGCGGGACGTCCGAGCCGTCGCACATCACCGCGCGGACCGCGTCGGTCGTCTCGGCGAGGCCGGCCAGCGGGCGGCCGCGCATCGCGGCGAGAGTGTCGGACAGGCGCACCGCCTCGATGACGTGGGCGGAGGACACCGGGTAGTCCTCCTCCCGCAGCAGGCCGGCGACCTTCGTCATCCACCGGGTCACCGGGCGGTCCGGCGCGGTGAACAGGTGCCGGTACCAGCCCGGCGAGTCGATGCCCGCGCCGTAGCCGCTGGCCCGGGCCAGCCTGCGGTGCGTCCACGGGACCCAGGTGGTCTCGACCTTGACCTTGGGCAGTCCCTTGAGCAGCGCCCGGTCGGCGGTGGCCGTGGTCTTCTCGGCGAGCGCCGGGACGTGCCAGGCGCCGCACACCACGGCGGTGCGCTCGTGGGCCCGGCGGGCCTCGCGCACCCGCAGCCGCATATGGGCCTCGCGCAGCGGGTCCTGGGTGTGGCCGCCGTCCCCGTAGGTCTGGCGGATCACCCCCATCGCCTCGGCCAGTGCCGCGAACGGCGCGAGGGCGTCGGCAGAGTCGCCGCCCGGCCCGGGTTCCCCGCCGGGGGCGCCCTCCTCCCCGGCCGATCCGCGGTGCTCGACGGCGTCCTCCCACCATCGCTCGGGGTCGTCGTACCCGGCGGTCCGGGCGAGGACGGCCAGCGGGTCGATCCGGGCCGCCGCGCCCGGGTCGCCGGCGTCCGGCGTGGGCGCGGCCGCGTCCGGGTCCGGCTCAGGACCGGGAGCGTCCCCGGGGGAGTCGGCCGGGTGGGCCGGGGCCGGCGGGGTGGCGCCGCCGTCGGGGTGCCCGGACTCGTCGTCCGCCGACCGCAGGGCGAGGCTGTGAGCGGCCGGAAGGTCGATGAAGCGGACCTCGGCGCCGGCCTTGGCCGCCCACCGCAGCGCCACCCACTCGGGCGAGAACTCGGCGAACGGCCAGAAGCCCGCCCGCGCCGGGTCGTCCACGACATGGGCCAGCAGCGCGACCGGCGGCCGCATCGCCGGGTCGGCGGCCAGCGCGGTGAGCGCGTCGGCCTCCGGCGGACCCTCGATCAGCACCGCCTGCGGCCGGTACGCGTCCAGCGCCGCCCGGACCGCCCGGGCCGAGCCGGGGCCGTGGTGGCGGACGCCCAGCAGGAGGACGTCGTCGGTGGTGCTCATACCGACACCTCGCGGCAGGCCCGGTAGAAGTCCTTCCACCCGTCCCGTTCGCGGACGACCGTCTCCAGGTACTCCTGCCACACCAGCCGGTCGGCCGCCGGGTCGCGGACCACCGCGCCGAGGATGCCCGCGGCGACGTCGCCGGCGCGCAGCACGCCGTCGCCGAAGTGGGCTGCCAGCGCGAGCCCGTTGGTGACCACCGAGATCGCCTCGGCCGTGGACAGCGTGCCGGACGGCGACTTGACCTTCGTCCTGCCGTCCTCCGTGACACCGCCGCGCAGTTCGCGGAAGACCGTGACGACCCGGCGGATCTCGTCGGCCCACTGCGGCGCGGCGGGCAGGTCCAGGCCGCGGCCCATCTGGCCCACCCGGCGCGAGACGATGTCCACCTCGTCCTCGGCGGTGGCCGGCAGCGGCAGCACCACCGTGTTGAAGCGGCGGCGCAGGGCGCTGGACAGGTCGTTGACCCCGCGGTCGCGGTCGTTGGCGGTGGCGATCAGGTTGAAGCCGCGCACCGCCTGCGTCTCGGTGCCCAGTTCCGGTATCGGCAGCGTCTTCTCGGACAGGATCGTGATCAGCGTGTCCTGTACGTCGGCCGGGATCCGGGTCAGCTCCTCGACGCGCGCGATGCGCCCCTCGGCCATCGCCCGCATCACCGGGCTGGGCACCAGGGCGTCCCGGCTCGGGCCGTGCGTGAGCAGCTGGGCGTAGTTCCAGCCGTAGCGGATGGCCTCCTCCGGGGTGCCGGCCGTGCCCTGCACCAGCAGCGTCGAGTCGCCGCTGACGGCCGCCGCGAGATGCTCCGACACCCAGGTCTTGGCGGTGCCCGGCACGCCGAGCAGCAGCAGCGCCCGATCGGTGGCCAGGGTCGTGACGGCCACTTCGACGATCCGGCGCGGACCGACGTACTTGGGAGTGACGACCGTGCCGTCGGGCAGCGTGCCGCCGAGGAGGTAGGTGGCGACCGCCCACGGCGACATCCTCCAGCGGGCCGGGCGCGGGCGGTCGTCCGCGGCGGCGAGCGCGGCGAGCTCGGCCGCGAAAGCGGTCTCCGCGTGCGGCCGCAGCGTCTGCTCGGTGCCGGTCGCGGCACTCGTCGAATCGGACATGGCTCTCCCCCACTCACTCGCCGGGACCGGCTCGGCCCGGGCTCGTCCGTTGCTGATCTCCACAGTGCACCCCGCCACTGACAATTCGTCACCGACAGCGATCCGCGCAGGTCAGGGCGATTGTCAGTGGCGCGTTCTACGGTCGTACACATGGATACGGAAGCGCGGTGGACGGCCGATCAGGTGCTCGCGCTGGCACCTGACGCCGCTTCACGGAAGGCGGGCGCGAGGCTCGCGACACCCGCGCCGTGGTCCGGCACGGGGGTGGCGGGCGCGGCGGTGTGGGGGCTGTGCAAGGGCAGCGGCCGTACGCCGTACCAGACGGTCGTGGATCTGGGCGGTCCCGCGTTCCGCTGCTCGTGCCCGAGCCGCAAGTTCCCGTGCAAGCACGCGCTGGGGCTGCTGCTGCTCTGGGCGGAGGGGGACGGCGGCCCGATCGCCGCCGCGGCGGAGCCGGAGTGGGTGGAGCAGTGGACGGCGGCTCGCCGCAAGAAGGCGGACGAGCGGGCGCAGGCGCCGTCCTCGGGGTCGGGAAAGGCCGCGGGGCCGGCCGATCCCGACGCGGCCAGGCGGCGCGCGGACCGCCGGGCGATACGGGTCGAGGGCGGCGCCGTCGAGCTGGAGCAGCGGCTCGCCGACCTGCTGCGGGGCGGCCTGGCGGGGGCCGACCGCGACGGGTACCGGCAGTGGGACGAGATCGCGGCGCGCATGGTGGACGCGCAGGCGCCGGGACTCGCCTCGCGTGTGCGGGAGTTGGGGGCGGTGACGGCCACCGGGGGCGACTGGCCGTCGCGCATGCTGGAGGAGACGGCACTGCTGCATCTGCTCGCCCGCGGCTATCTGGGCCGCGAGCGGCTGCCGGACCCGCTGGCCGGGACCGTCCGGGCCAGGGTGGGATTCACCGTCGACAGCGCGGAGTTGCTGGCCGGCGCGACGATCCGCGGCCACTGGCAGGTCCTGGCGCAGTACGACTCGGCCGACGACCGGCTGACCACGCGGCGGATATGGCTGTACGACGAGGGGGCGGGCCGGTTCGCGCTGCTGCTGTCGTTCGGCGCGGCGGGGCGGGCGCCCGAGCTGGTGCTGCCGCTGGGCGCGGTGCTGGAGGCCGAGGTCGCCTACTACCCGTCGGCTCTTCCGCTCCGGGCGGTGCTGGGGCCCCAGCACGGCACGGCGCAGGCCGAGTCGGTGCCCCGGGGGATGCCGGTCGCGGCCGCGCTCGACGCCTACGGGGCGGCGCTCGCCGACGACCCCTGGCTGGACGCGTGGCCGGTCGTGCTGGCGGACGTGGTGCCGATACCGGGGGCGACGCGGTGGCAGGTGGCCGACGCCACAGGTGAGGACGCGATCCCGATCGCGGGCGCCGGTCCTCAGTGGCGCCTGGCCGCACTGTCGGGCGGCCACCCCCTCACCGCCTTCGGCGAACTCGGCCCGACCGGCTTCCGTCCCCTCTGCGCCTGGCCCGCGGCGAGCGTCATACCGACGCCGCTCACCGCCTGACGGGCCGCACCCCCGGTGCGGGGAGCCGCGGTCGGCCTGGGACGCGACGGGGAGCGAGGCGCGGCGACGTCGGTGAAGGGCGCGGGACGGGGCACGGGCAGGGAACAGGTGAGAAAGGGGACGGGGATGGGGAGTTGGGACGACCTGGTCGGAAGCGCGCTGCTCGGGACGGAGCGGCGGCGCCCGGCAGGGGTGGTGGGTGACGCGGAGGAAGCGGCCGTCGCCCTGCTGGACGCCGCGGCCGCCGGCGTGATCCGACGGCGGGCCGGGGTGACTCCGGCTGCGGCCGGGACGAGACCGGGGCTCGCCCCCGCGGACCGCCGGCCGGACCTCCCGGAGGCGGCCCGTCGCCGGCTGGCGATGCTGCTTGCCGACCGCACGGCCGACGCCGCCCGCGGACGCCGGGGCGCGACGCCGAACCTCGCCGAGCTGCTGCCGCAGTGGCTGGCCGCGGCCCGCCGCGAGGGCTATGCCGCACCGCACGCCCTGCTGCCCGCGCTGCTGGACGCCGCCCGGGCCCGCACGGACCTGCGGACCGACGCCCTCGCCCTCGCCGGACCGCGCGGCCTGTGGCTCGCCGCGCTGAACCCGGACTGGAAGTTCGCCCTGCGGGCGGGTCAGGGCGCGGCCGCCGCGGAGGAAGGGGACGCGGAACAGCTCTGGGAGGAAGGGCTGTTCGCCGAGCGCATCGCCCTGCTGACCCGGATGCGCCTGGCCGATGCGGCGGCCGCCCTGGCGTTGCTGGAGTCGTCGTGGCGGACCGAGCGCGCCGAGGACCGTCTGATGTTCCTCGACGCGTTGCGCACCGGGCTGTCCCCGGCCGACGAGGAGTTCCTCGAGCAGGCGCTGAACGACCGCAGCCGCAATGTCAGGACGACCGCGGCCGAACTCCTCTCCGCCCTGCCCGGTTCGGCGCTCGCCGCGCGGATGGCGGAGCGGGCGAGGAGCTGCGTCTCGCTGAGTCCGGAGGGCATCGTGGTCGAGGCGCCCTATGCCTGCGACCCGGCGATGGAGAGGGACGGCGTGGCGGCCAAACCGCCGAGCGGCCGAGGCGAACGCGCCTGGTGGTTCGGGCAGTTGGTGGACGCGGCCCCGCTGTCGACATGGCCGGCGAGACTCGGGGGCCGAACCCCGGAGGAGATCATCGCGCTGCCCGTACTGGACGACTGGCAGCCGGATCTGCACGCCGCGTGGTGCCGTGCCGCGGTACGGCAGCGCGACACCGGCTGGGCGCGGGCGCTGCTCGGGCCGCCGCCCAAACCCGCCGCGCCGGTGACGGCGGTCGGCGACCCGGCGAAGCTGCTGTCGATACTGCCGGGGCCGGAGCGCGGCGCGTGGGTCGCGGAGTTCATCGCGGCGCACGGGCTCTCGGAGGCGTTCCAGATGCTGAGCGTGTGTGCGGTGCCGTGGTCGCGCCCGCTGGGCCGCGCGGTGGTGGACGCCCTGGACATCGCACGGGAGGGCGGCAGCTATCCGTGGAGCTTCAGCGGGGTGATGGGACTGGCCGAGCGCTGTCTGGACCCGGACGCGGCCGACCAGGTGGCCGTGCTCACCGCCGCGGCGGAGGAGCCGCCCGACGGTTCGCCGGGCGCCGGTACGTACTGGTCCGAGGCCTTCCAGCGCCTCACCGGCACGCTGCGTCTGCGGGCCCTGATGCTGGCGGAACTGCGCGTGCCGCAGCCCTCGGGCTCGTCCATACCGGGCCCCGGCCGAGCCTGACGATCACTCGTTCGGCCGTGTCCAGGCGCCCGCTACTCACCGTGAAGCTCACCGCAGAGGTCGGGGGCGCCGTGCGGCCGATCAGGTGAAGGTCACCCGTCCGGCGGCGGCCCGGTCTCCCGAGCGGGAGAAAACCTATGCGTCAGCCGGATGGCGGACGTTCGCGTTGACCCAGGCGACGACGTCGCCCGTGGAGGTGCCAGGGGTGAAGATCGCGGCGACGCCGAGCTCCTTGAGCGGGGGAATGTCGGCCTCGGGGATGATCCCGCCGCCGAAGACCTTGATGTCCGCCGCGTCGCGCTCCTTGAGCAGCTCTATCACCTTGGCGAAGAGCGTCATGTGGGCGCCGGACAGGATCGACAGGCCGATCGCGTCGGCGTCCTCCTGGATCGCGGTGTCCACGACCTGCTCGGGCGTCTGGTGCAGCCCGGTGTAGATGACCTCCATACCGGCGTCACGCAGCGCCCGGGCGATGACCTTGGCACCGCGATCGTGGCCGTCGAGACCCGGCTTGGCGACCACCACGCGGATCGGACCGGTCACTCCCATCACTGCCTCCATGGGTACGGCTGCGGCGCAGCACTACGTGAACGAACGTTATCGCCCGGGCCTGGGGCGCGTCAGTTTTACGGGACGCAGCGAGGGGGAAATCACACAGGAGAGACACACGACGGGACGCAGGTCCGCCGCCGCCCATCCGGCACGGGACGCCGGGACGGTCGCCGACCTGCAAACTTCCCTCGGGAGCCGCAGTCTGGAGCCGCACGCCGTGCTCGCAGCCGCAGGGCGCGGGGTGCGGCCTCCGCTCCGGCCCCCGACGAAAGGGCCCGCGGGGTCGACGCCGATCCCTCGGGGCCGCGACGGGAGGTGGGCCATGGCCGCGAAGTCGCCTGAGGCCGAGCCGGGTGGTGGTGCAGAGCCCGGCAGCAGTTTTCTGGGGCACGGAGCCGGTCTGGTCCGTGTCACCGCCATCGACCTGGCCATACTGGCCGGCCACGCCCTGCTGTATCCGACCGGGATCCTGCCCGAGCGCTCCCACCTCGCGCCCGACCGGCCCCCGGACGAGCCGGACCCCCAGGGCGCCCAGGACGCAGGCACCCCCTCGGCCACGGCCCCCCCGGCCATGACGCTGGACTCCGCCTCCGACGCCGGCACGGACCCCGGCGACGGCCCGCCGGCCCGGCCCGGCGCGAAGGCGAAGTCCCGGCCGCCCGTGCTGCTGGTGCACGGCTTCGTGGACAACCGTTCCGCCTTCGCCCTGCTGCGCCGCTCGCTGCAGCGCAACGGCTGGACCCGGATCCAGGCCGTCAACTACTCACCGCTGACCTCCGACGTACGGACCGCGGCCGCCGTGCTCGGGACGCACATCGAACGTATCTGCGAGGAGTCCGGCGAGCGCCGGGTGGACATCGTCGCGCACAGTCTGGGCGGGCTGATCGCCCGCTACTACGTCCAGCGCCTGGGCGGCGACGCGCAGGTACGGACACTGGTCACGCTCGGTACACCGCACAACGGCACGCGGGCGATACCGGCCCTCATCCCGCACCCGCTGGCCCGGCAGATGCGCCCGGGTTCCGCGGTGCTGGAGGAGCTGGCAAAGCCGGTCCGCCGGTGCCGGACCCGCTTCGTGGCGTTCTGGAGCGACCTCGACCAGCTCATGATCCCGGTGGAGTCGGCGCGCCTCGAACACCCGGGACTGTCGGCGAAGAACATCAAAGTCACCGGCATCGGACATCTCGCCCTGCCGGTGCACGGCGCGGTGGCCGCCGAGATCCGTCGCGAGCTGTCCGGAGGCCCCGGCCGGCCCGGCGCGGCGGACGCCGCATAACGGACATGTAACGGTCGAATATCGACCGAACACCGGGCAAGGCGGGCGCCAGGTCTCGGGGAGAGATTGTCGCGGCCGGGTACGGAGGGCTACAGTCGCCGCTAATTCTCCTGCTGCCGAGGCGAAAGAGAAGCTGGCGGTGAACGAAGGTCCCTCGTCGGGATACTCCCCCGACTACGACGCCTACGGGTACGACCCCTATTCCACGGGCTCCCACCAGACCGTCGGCACCGCCTTCGGCGACGACACCACCGGCACCTACGCCATCCCGCAGCAGTACACGCCCTCGCACGACCAGACGCAGGGCTACGGCTACTCGTTCGGTTACGACGCGAGCGCCACGCAGTCCTGGGACACCGGCGGTTACGCCACCCACGACCCGTACGCCTACGGCCAGGCCCAGGGCCAGGCCGCCACGGTGACCGGCACCGGCAGCTACGGCGCCGGCTCGTACGGCACGGGCTCGTACGACACGTCGGCCTACGAGACCGGTTCCTACGACACCGGTTCCTACGAGACCGGCGCGTTCACGTCGTTCCCGCAGGCGCATCCGACGCCCCAGCAGGACTGGGACTCCGGCGCGTACCCGACGTACGGCTACGGATACGGGTACGGCTACGACGCGTCGGGTGACACCGGCGTCTACGAACACCTGGCTCCGACGGCGACTCCGGCCGCGGCGCCTGCTTACGACACGGCGTACGGCACGGCCTACGGCACGGGTTACCCCGCGGCCGACGACCGGACCACGGCTTTCCCGGCGCCCGGCGCCCACGCGGCTCAGGCCGCGTCACCCGCCGACGCGCCCGACCCCTACGCGGACGACCTGACAGCGGACCCGTACGCCGGTGACGCCCCGAGCGGCGCGGACGACAGGTACCTCGCCGACCCCGCAGACCCCGCAGACCTGGCCGACGAGTTGGCGTACTCCTACGGCCGCGACGAACCGACGGCCCGCCACGACTACGCGAACGACGAGTACTCCGCGGACGGCTTCGCCGACGGTGAGCCGACCGCCCGCAGCCGCCGCCGCAAACCCGCCAAGCGCTCGGCGCTGCTGACGGTCGCCGTGCCGTCGGTGGCCGTGATGGGCGTCGCGGCGGTCGGCGCCGCCGCGGTCGCGGGGGTCGGCATGGCCCAGAGCTCGTCCACGACGCAGGCCGACGCGACCGCCAAGACGCCGACGCAGCAGCTCGACCGGCAGCTCACCGGCGTCAGCCGTGACGCCGACGACTTCGCAACCCGAGCCAGCCGCTCCCAGGAGCGGCTGGACCTCAAGGAGCGCCAGGCCGCGGCGAAGAAGGCGGCCGCGGAGGCCGCCGCCCGCAAGGAGGCGCTGCGGCCGAAGTTCGTGCTGCCGGTGACGCAGAAGGGCCTGAGCGCGTACTTCGGTCAGGCCGGCGTCAACTGGATGGCCCTGCACACCGGCATCGACTTCCCGGTCCAGGTGGGCACACCCGTGATGGCCGTCACCGACGGCACGGTCCGCACGCAGTGGAACCCGTCCTACGGCAACATGGCCATCGTCACCGCGCCCGACGGCACCGAGACCTGGTACTGCCACCTGAGCAGCACCAAGATCCGGTCCGGGTCCGTCAAGGCGGGCACGGTCATCGCCTACTCGGGCAACACCGGCAACACCACGGGTCCGCACCTGCACCTGGAGGTGCGCCCGCACGGCGGCTCCCCGATCGACCCGCTGCCCTGGCTCCTCGCGCACGGCCTCGACCCCCGCTGAGCCCTCGACTCCGCTGAGCGTCCCCGCTGAGCGTCAAGGGCCGCGCGCCCACCACGGACGCACCGCCCCGCCGGTGAGCCGCGCCCCGGGAGGCGCCGCCGTCCCCGGACGGCCGGAGGCCCGACGCCCCCGCCCGCCCGGCAGCGGTCACCGCCCGGCAGCCGCTACAGCTTCTCCACCGGCGCGTACCGCAGCAGCAATTGCTTCGGCCGCTCGTCCCCGAAGTCGATCGTGGCCTTCTCGTCGCCCGGGCGCCCGGTGACCGCGATGACGGTGCCGAGCCCGAACTGGTCGTGGGTGACGCGGTCCCCGACCGCCAGCGAGATCACCGGCCGATCGCCGGACCTCCGCGTGGCGAAGCCCCGCGAGCCCGCGGCGCCGGAGCCCCCGCGGCTGCGCGCGGCGAGCGTCGAGGACAGCGACGCCGCGGCCTTGGACACCGCTCCACCGCCGCCGGAGCCCGAGCCGAAGCCGCCCCCCGAGGATCCCTTGCGCTTCCACTCGATGAGCGCGTCGGGGATCTCCTCCAGGAAGCGTGACGGGGGGTTGTAGGCCGGCTGCCCCCAGGCGCTGCGCATCGTCGAGCGGGTCAGGTAGAGGCGCTCGCGGGCGCGGGTGATGCCGACGTACGCCAGCCGCCGCTCCTCCTCCAGCTCCTTGACCTGTCCCAGGGCCCGCATGTGCGGGAAGACGCCGTCCTCCATGCCGGTGAGGAACACCACGGGGAACTCCAGGCCCTTCGCGGTGTGCAGCGTCATCAGGGTGATCACGCCGCCGGACCCCTCCTCGTCGTCCGGGATCTCGTCGGAGTCGGCGACCAGGGCCACGCGCTCCAGGAACTCGGCCAGGGTGCTGCCCTCCTCGCCGCGGTCCTGCTCGAACTCCAGCGCGACGGCGGCGAGTTCCTGGAGGTTCTCGACGCGGGTCTCGTCCTGCGGGTCGGTGGACGCCTGCAACTCGGCGAGGTAGCCGGTGCGTTCGAGCACCGCCTCCAGGACGACCGCGGGTCCCGCGCCCGACTCCACGACGGTGCGCAGCTCGTCCATCAGCGTGTTGAACCGCTTGACGGCGTTGGCCGAGCGGGCGGCCATGCCGTACGCCTCGTCGACCCGGCGCAGCGCCTGCGCGAAGGACACCTTCTCGCGCTGGGCGAGGGCGTCGATCATCGCCTCGGCGCGCTCGCCGATGCCGCGCTTGGGGACGTTGAGGATGCGGCGCAGCGGCACGCCGTCCTCGGGGTTGGCCAGCACCCGCAGGTAGGCGAGCACGTCCCGGACCTCGCGGCGCTCGTAGAAGCGCACCCCGCCGACGACCTTGTAGGGCAGGCCGACGCGGATGAACACCTCCTCGAACACCCGGGACTGCGCGTTGGTGCGGTAGAAGACCGCCACGTCGCCGGGGCGGGCGTCGCCTGCGTCGGTGAGCCGGTCGATCTCGTCGGCGACGTACTGGGCCTCGTCGTGCTCCTGGTCGGCGACGTAGCCGATGATCACCGGGCCGTTGCCGGACTCGGTCCACAGGTTCTTGGCCCGGCGGCCGGCGTTGCGCTCGATGACCGCGTTGGCGGCCGACAGGATCGTCTGCGTCGAGCGGTAGTTCTGCTCCAGCAGGATCGTGCGGGCCTGCGGGTAGTCCTCCTCGAACTGGAGGATGTTGCGGATCGTGGCGCCGCGGAAGGCGTAGATCGACTGGTCGGCGTCACCGACCACGCACAGCTCGGCGGGCGGGATCGGGCCGCTGCCTTCCGCGGAGCCGTCCGCCGGGCCGTCCGCCGGGCCGTCCGCCGGCGCGTCCCCCGAGCCGGCCGCCGATCGCGCTGCGCCGTCCGCCGGGCCCTCCGCCCCGGCGGCCGGGCCCCCGGTGCCGACGAGCTCGCGGACCAGCGTGTACTGCGCGTGGTTGGTGTCCTGGTACTCGTCGACCAGGACGTGCCGGAAGCGCCGCCGGTAGTGCTCGGCGACGTCCGGGAACGCCTGCAGCAGGTTGACGGTGGTCATGATGATGTCGTCGAAGTCCAGGGCGTTGGCCTCGCGCAGCCGTGCCTGGTAGAGCGCGTACGCCTCGGCGAGCTTCTTGTCGAAGGGGTTCTCGGCCTGGTCGGCGAAGGTCTCCTCGTCGATGAGCTCGTTCTTGAGGTTGGAGATCTTGGCGCTGAACGACTTCGGTGGGAACTGCTTGGGGTCCAGGTCCAGGTCGCGCTGGCAGACCAGGGCCATCAGCCGCTTGGAGTCGGCCGCGTCGTAGATGGAGAAGGACGAGGTGAAGCCCAGCTTCTTCGACTCGCGGCGCAGGATCCGCACGCACGCGCTGTGGAACGTCGACACCCACATGGCGCCGGCCCGCGGGCCGACGAGCTGCTCCACGCGCTCCTTCATCTCGCCCGCGGCCTTGTTGGTGAAGGTGATCGCGAGGATCGAGCCGGGGTGGACGTGCCGGGCGTAGAGCAGGTGGGCGATGCGGTGGGTGAGCACCCGGGTCTTGCCGGAGCCGGCGCCGGCGACGATGAGCAGCGGCCCGCCGGCGTGCACCACGGCGGCGCGCTGCTGTTCGTTCAGCCCCTCGAGCAGCTGGGCGGGGTCGGTGGCCGGGCGGGCCGCGCCGTTGCGGTAGTGGCTGTCGCGGACGGGCGGCGGGCCGTCGAAACGGTCGCCGAACAGGCCCTCGGGGACGTGCTCGGCGTCGCCGTGCTCGCCGTCCGGCGGCGGGGGCGGCCCGTCGTCGGCGGGGCCGTGGGCCGCGTCGAGACCGGCCAGGAAACTGTCGTCAAAGAGGCTGCTCATCGCCTCCTGAGTCTAGGCCGCCCCGCCGACACTCCGTCCCGGTTCGCGGAACCGGCCGCCGGACGCGCAGCGGGGCTCCATTAACACACTGAGTGACGAGACACGCGTTCGAGCAAAAGATTACGAAAAGGTATCGGGCCTTATCGGACATCGGCCTTCCCAGCGCTGCCGGGCCTGGGCTACGTTCCCGCACCAGCCGCACCGGTCCGCGTCCGAGAGGAGTCCGCCCGCCATGGCGACGCACCGTAAGGCCAGAACCGCGCTACTCAGCACCCCCGGGCCCCGTGCCGCGGTGGGGATCACGACCGCGGCACTCGCCACCGTGACCCTGCTGAGCGAGACCGCGCACGCGCAGCCCGCCCCCTCCCAGCCCTCCATCGCCGAGGTCAAGGCGAAGGTCGACTCCCTGATGCACCAGGCCGAGGTCGCCACCCAGAACTACAACGGCGCCAAGGAGCAGGCCGACCAGCAGAACAGCAAGGTCGACAAACTCCTGGCGCAGGTCGCCCGGAAGACCCAGACGCTCAACGACGCCCGCCGTCAGCTCGGCCAGTACGCGGCCGCGCAGTACCGCGACGGCGGAGACGACTCGACGACCCGCTACATGCTCTCCGGCAGCCCGCAGGACCTGCTCGACCAACTGCACCTGACCGACGTGCTCGCACAGCGGCAGAAGGCGGCCGTCGAGTCGTACCGGGTGCAGCAGGTGGCCGCGACGCAGGAGCGCGTGGAGGCGGCCAAGAGCCTGGCGACGCTCACCACGCAGCAGGCGAAGCTGAAGACCGCCAAGCAGACCGTGCAGACCAAGCTGGGCGAGGCCCAGCATCTGCTCAACAGCCTCACCGCGCAGGAGAAGGCGCGGCTGGCCGCGCTGGCCGCCAAGCAGGAGCAGGAGGCCCGCGCGAAGGCCGCGGCGCTCGCGGCGAAGGAGAAGGCCGCGCAGGAGGCGGCGGCCAAGGCGGCCGCGAAGACCGGCGGCACCACGCCCACCGCCCCGGTCAACTCCTCGGTCGCCGAACAGGCGATCGCCTTCGCCCGCAACCAGCTCGGCAAGCCGTACGTATGGGGAGCGACCGGCCCCGGCTCGTTCGACTGCTCGGGTCTGACCCAGGCGGCCTACAAGGCGGCCGGGATCACGCTGCCGCGCACCACCTACGACCAGGTGAACGTCGGCACCCGGGTCTCGGAGTCCAACCTCCAGCCGGGGGACCTGATCTTCTTCTTCAGCGACGTCAGCCACGTCGGTCTCTACATCGGCAACGGCGAGATGATTCACGCTCCGCACACGGGCACGGTCGTCAAGATCGCTCCGATCACGGAAATGCCCTTCTACGCGGCCGTTCGCCCGTATTGACCCCCTGAATCACTGTCACCAACCGTAAGATCACAAAGCGATTTCGGTCACATTGCGATCCAAACTTCCCAACAGTCGCGAGAGTTGATTACCGTAGCCCGCTAGGTGACCTGTCTCCCGCCGGTGCAAGTGCCGGCAGCACGTCACCTCCGCCTAATCCGGCCGGCGGCCGGAACCGGGGACCCACCAGCACCTTTGGGGTGAATCGGGACAGACGCCGACAAGCGTCTTTCCGTAGGGGAGCCTTCCCAGCCCGAACCCGTCAGCTAACCCGGTCGGCGGTCCACGGAAGGAGTCGCCCGCTGTGGCGTCGCACCGCAAGCCGCGTACCCGGATTCTCGCCAGCGCCGCCCCGCGCGCGGCGGTCGGAGTCACCGCAGCGGCACTGGCGTCCGTCACCCTGATGAGCGAGACCGCGAACGCGGCACCTGCCAAGCCCTCGATCACCGAGGTGAAGAAGCAGATCGACTCGCTCAACCAGCAGGCAGAGACGGCCACGCAGCAGTACGACCAGGCCAAGGAGAAGACCGAGGCGCAGCGCGCCAAGGCCAACCAGCTGCTGACCGAGGTCGCCCGGAAGACCCAGCAGATGAACGAGACCCGGCGGGTCCTGGGGCAGTTCGCCACCGCGCAGTACCGCGACGGCGGCCTCGACCAGACCACGCAGCTGCTGCTCTCCGACAACCCGGAGCAGTTCCTGCAGACGACGCACATGATGGACCGCCTCTCCACCACGCAGGAGCAGGCCCTGCAGACCTTCAAGGTCCAGCAGGAGCAGGCGAACATCCAGCGGGCGCAGGCCACCTCGAGCCTGAACCAGCTCACCAGCGCGCAGAACCAGCTCGGCACCGAGAAGAAGAACCTGCAGACGAAGCTGGCGGCCGCACAGAAGCTGCTGAACAGCCTCACCGCGGCCCAGCGGACCAAGCTCGCCGCGCTGACGCCCTCGACGTCGAAGGCCACCAGCAGCTACACCTACAGCGGCCCGGCCACCGGCCGCGCCGCGGCGGCCATCCAGTTCGCGCTCGCGCAGCGCGGCAAGCCGTACGTCTCCGGCGGCACCGGCCCGAACGCCTACGACTGCTCCGGGCTGACCCAGGCCGCGTACCGCGCGGCGGGCGTCACCATCGGCCGCACCACCTGGGACCAGGTCAAGGACGGCGTGGCGGTGTCCGAGTCGGACCTGCAGCCGGGCGACCTGGTCTTCTTCTACTCGGGCATCTCCCACGTCGGGATCTACCTCGGCAACGGCCAGGTCGTGCACGCCCCGCACACCGGCGCGACCGTGGAGATCGCCCCGATGAGCTGGATGCCGTTCGCGGCCGCGCGCCGCGTGGCCTGACGGCCCCTCGCGCACCGGTGGCCCGCGGGCCACGCGCGCACCACGGGCGCCGGACCGGGACGACCGGGCCGGCGCCCTGCTACGTCCAGAGCACCGCGATGAAGATGTTGACCACGGTCAGCGCGCCCACCGCGCCGAACGTCGCACGGTCGATGCGCTCCTCGTCGCGCTTGACGTAGAGCAGGCCGAGGATGACCACCAGCACCGCGAGCTTGACGCCGATCTTGACGTTGTCCACGGGATGGTGGTGGGCGTTCGTCAGGGCGACCAGCGTCACGCCGGTCACCAGCATCGTGGCGGCGCCGTAGAGCATGCCGGGGACGAAGCGCAGCTGCGCGCCGCCGTTGCCCATCACCTTCAGCTGGGTGAGGTAGCCGCCCAGCAGGGCGGCGATGCCCAGGATGTGCAGGCCGACAAACACATTGATCAGGGTGTCCATGGGCGGGACCCTAACCGCGCCCTTAGCACCACCAGGCGGGCGGGGTGGGGTTCCGGGCGCATCGGTCACGGCGGGCACCGAAGCGGGCAGGTCACCCGTCGAACGACGGTCGGTTCCGGTCGGGCCCGGCCGGAAGCAGACCAGTCCCGGTCCAACGCCCCCGCGAAGGCCCGCCGGAGGTTTAGCGTCGCTCGACAGGTGGCCGATCCCCCGCCGTCGACGCCCCGTCGTCGTCACCACGGCGGGCGGCCACCTCCGCCGAGGTCCGGCGGCGTCCTGTTCCCCCGTGCAGGCGCCGCCGGGCCCCACCCCCGGAAGGAGGGACGGCCGCCATGGCCTCCCACAGTCGCCCGCCCCGACCTCGCACGACCGCCTCCCGCGCCGCCTGCACCGTGGCCCTCGCCTCCGCCGCCTCGGTGTCCCTGTTCGGCGAGACCGGGAACGCGGAGCCCCGGCCGACACCGGCCGAGGTGAGGACGAAGGTCGAGGCGCTCTACCGGGAGGCGGAGCAGGCGGCCGAGCAGTACGACGACGCGAAGCAGCAGGTGGACACCGCGCAGCAGGCGGTGAACGGCCTCCAGGACGAGCTGGCCCGCAAGGCCGCCGCGGTCAACGCGACCCGGGACGCCCTGGGCACGGTCGCGGCGGCGCAGTACCGGGCCGGCTCCCTCGACCCGACGCTGCAGCTCGCGCTGAGCTCGGCGCCGCAGCACTACCTGGAACAGGCCAGGATGCTCGACCAGTTGGGCGACCGGCAGGCCGCGGCACTGGCCCGGCTGACCGCCGAGCAGCGCGACATGGACCAGACGCGGGCCGAGGCCGCGGACCGGCTGTCCACCCTCCAGGACGCGCAGACCAGGCTCGCGCACCGCAAGCAGACCGTGCAGCACACCCTCGCGGAGGCGCAGGCGCTGCTCGCCCTGCTCAGCCCGGCCGACCGGGCGGCGGTCGCCGCCTCGGACGGTCCCGGCTCCGGCCCGGCCGCGGCCGACCGCTCCATCGTCCGGCCGCCGCTGTCCACGGTCGCCGGCGCGCCCTCGGCCCGGGCCGCCCAGGCCGTCGCGTTCGCCTACCGCGCGCTGGGCCTCCCGTATGTCTGGGGCGCCACCGGGCCCAGCGCCTACGACTGTTCGGGCCTGACGCAGGCGGCGTGGAAGTCCGCGGGCGTGTCCCTGCCGCGTACCACCTACACCCAGATCAACGCCGGGACGCGGGTGCCGGAGTCCCAACTGCGCCCCGGCGACCTGGTGTTCTTCTACTCCGGCGTCTCGCACGTGGGCCTGTACATCGGCGACGGCCAGATGATCCACGCGCCGCACCCCGGCGCCCCGGTGCGCATCGCCGCCATCTCGGAGATGCCCTTCGCCGGGGCGACGCGGCCCGGATGACCGCTGCCGCTGCTCCTGCCGGTCCCTCCCCACGGGCTGCGGCCGCGGCTCATCGCTTCCGGCTCCCGGGTCCCGGCATCCGGCTCAGAAGATCGCGCTGTACGTGTTCCAGCCCGCCGTGCCGATCTCGACGCGGGGCCCGAAGGTGGCGGTGCCGGTGCGGCCCGAGCCGCTGTAGCGGTAGAGCCGCCCGCCCGGGGTCGCGCCCACGAGGTCCGCGCGGCCGTCGCCGTCGAGGTCGCCGGGGGCGGCGAGCCGGGAGTAGATGTTCCAGCCGGCGCCGATGTCCTGGCGGGACCTGAACGGCGCGGAGCCGACGCCGGTCCCGAGGTACAGGTAGAGGTGGCCGTTGCCGGCGCGGGCCACGATGTCGGGGATGCCGTCGCCGTTGATGTCGCCCGCGCCGGTCAGCGCGTTGTAGCCGCCCCAGCCGGCACCGACCCTGGCCCGGCCGTAGAACGTGCCGTTGCCCTTGCCGGTCAGCAGCCACAGGACCCCGCCGGTGTCGCGCGCGAGGAGGTCGGCGTTGCCGTCGCCGTTGAGGTCGCCGGGGCCGAAGACGGAGTCGTACCCGCCCCACCCGCTGCTGCGCACCGTCTCGAAGCCCGGAGTGTCGTTGTAGAGCGTGCCGTTGTAGATCTCCAGCAGCGGCTCCTCGTCCTGCTGGGACAGCGACACCGAGGTGAGCAGGCGGCTGCCCCTCCACGCTCCGGCGTCGCCGACGGCCAGCCGGGCGCTGAGGGCGCCGTCGAGATTGCCGTAGTAGTAATAGAGGTTGCCGCCGGAGGTCTGGCCGAACAGGTCGTTCCTGCCCCACATCGGGACGCTGCCCTGGCCGACGACCAGTTGGCTGTTCCAGTCGGTGCTGATCCTGGACCGGGCGGTGAGCGTCGCGGTGCCGGTGCCCGTCCCGGTGCCCTCGTACCAGTAGAGGTCGCCGTTCAGCGCGCGGCCGAAGATGCCGCCGACCGCGCCCTTCTCGTCGCCGGCGCCGACGAGCTGGTTGTAGACGTTCCAGCCGGTGCCGATCTTCACGCGCGCGGACAGCGGGTCGGCGGCGGTGCCGTCGAGGGTGTACATCCACAGGTCGCCGTCGAGGTCGCGGGCGACCAGCGTCTCGTGGCCGGTGGCGGTGATGTCGCCGGCGCCGATGAGCTGGTCGTAGACGCCGTAGCCGTTGCCGACCTTGACGCGGGCGGCGAAGGGCGCGGTGGCGCTGCCGGTGCCCTTGTAGAGGAACAGGTCGCCGGACGGGGTGCGGGCGAGCAGGTCGCCCCAGCCGTCGCCGTCGATGTCGCCGACCGCGACGACCTTGTTGTAGATCTGCCAGCCGATGCCGGTCCACACCGGCGTCCCGGTGGGGAACGCGGTGTGGTCCCACAGCGAGAGGCGGCCGGTGGTGGTCAGCGACAGCACCTCGGGGCCGGCGATGCCCGCCGTCAGGTTCCCGGGCGTGAGGATGTCGCGGTACATGACCGGACTCTGGCCGAGCGGGGTCCACTTGTCGGCGACGCTGCCGAGCTGGTGGACGGTGCCGTCGATCTCCTGCGTGATGAAGTCCTCGAGGCCGTCGCCGTCCACGTCGTAGCGCGGGGTGACCAGGGCGTCGGCCGCGGCCGCTGCGGACAGCACCGTCTTGTGGTGCGGCAGGACGACGGTGGGATGCCGGCCGGCCAGGGCGGAGGTGCGGGAGGCGCCGGCGAGGTCCGAGGTGCGGGAGGGACCGGCCGGGCCCGACGCGCCGGCGCGCGCCGAAGTGGCCTTCCACGCACTGCCGCTGGGCCCGGCGCCGTCCGCCCGGGCGACGCCCGCGGGGCCGAGCGCGAGCGCGCCCGCGGCCACCGCGCCGGTCGTGCAGGCCGCGATCAGACGGCCACGACGGCGCGCCACTGCGTGCGCGCGAGATCGAAAGAGCACAGTCCCCCCAGGAACGCGGTCGTTGCGCCGAGGCGCAGGCGGAGCCGGAGCCCGGGAGCGGCGGTCGCCCGACCCGGGCGGCACGATTCTATCGCCGCAACGTCACCTGGGAGCGGCCGTTGAAGGGGGCGTGACAGGTCACGGTGGGGGGTGTGCGGAGCTCGTCGCTGCCGGCGAACAGCTCACGCGCGGCCGCGAACGGCACGTCCCCGGCGGTGAGCGCGGCGGCCCGGTCGTACACCGCGAGCAGGTCCTCGCCGATGTCGGCGCCGAACCCGTCGGCGCCACCGTCGCCCGGACCTCCGGTCGCGCCGGATCCCCAGGTGTCCCACAGCAGCGTCTCGACCTTGTTCAGCGCGGCGAGATCGAGGCGGATGTCCGCGGCGACGAACCACCGCCCGGTGAAGTCCCCGCCGGCCGGGGGCAGTCCGAACGTCCGCGGGTCGGCCTCGCCCGAGCGCAGCAGCTGCCAGGCCCGGCCCGCCGTCAGGAAGCGGTCGCGCGGGATGTCGGCGGGATCGAAGTCCAGGGCGTAGTGGCCTGGGTCGTGGATCTGCGCGTCGGCGAGCAGCCAGCCGCGCCCCTCGTCCCAGTACTCGGTGACGACGTGGTCGAAGTGGAACCCGTCGGTGCCGAAGTAGTCGGCGAAGCCGGACCGCAGCCGGGCCGGGATCCCCAGGTGCCGCAGCAGGGAGACGTGCAGCAGCGTGAAGTCCCGGCAGATGCCGACGAAGCGGTCTCCGTAGGGGCGGCTGCCGGTCAGCGGTTCGGTGCTGCGGCCGGCGACCAGCCGCAGGATGTCGTCGACGTAGCGGGTCTCGGCGTCGTCGTGCATGCGCTGCTCGTCGACGGGGATCCCCCACTGCCCGGACTCCACCCGATGGATCATCAGGTTGCGTACGACGGTGGCGAGTTCACCGACGCCATGCGGCAGGTCCGCGTACAGGCCGACCATGTCACCCGGGTCGGAGAACAGGCTCTGCGCGCGGTAGAACGCGGCGGCCTCGGGTGCGAGGTGCGGTACGGCGGCGGTGGTCATCGACTTCCCCCAGTCATCGGGCCCCGGTCATCGGCCCCCGGTCATCGGCGCCGGCTCCGCGTCGTGCGGCGGGCGGGCGCGGACCACCGTGCCAAATGCCGCCGTCGCGTGTCCAGGGGATAACGATCGACGGCGCACGACCCCGCGCCGCCGACCGGCAGCATGCGCGGCGGCGGCACGCGCTGTGGGCACGCGCGCTCGCCGTACGGCCGGAGTCCGGCGGTCAGTGGGACGCCGGGGCCGACTGGGTCGTGCCCTCCCACGCCGCCTTGGCCCCGGACTCGCCTATCCGGTAGACGTCGACGACGGCGCCGGCCCCGATCGCGACCGCGGCGACGACGGCCACCGTCCGGACCCATCCGGCGCGCTGCCAGCCGCCGCCGGACCGCGCCGGCCCGGCGTCCGTCGTGCTCCCCGCGTCCACCCCGTCAGGCGCGACTGCCGGGGCGGTGCGGCGGCCGATCCACCACACGACCGTGGCCGCCAGGAACAGGCCAAGGGCCCACGGCAGCAGGGTGTCGCCCAGTTCGGTGTGGCGCCGCAGCAGCGGGCTGTGCCCGGACCGCCGCTCCAGCCACTCCCCCGCGTGGGTGGTCACCGGCACCATCGCCAGCGTGACCAGGGCGGTCACCGGCAGCAGCACGCCCATCCGCCGGGCCCACCGCTGCCGTACGGCACCCGCCACCACCGCCAGGGCGGTCAACGGGACCATCACCACGACGAAGTGGACGAACAGGATGTGGGCCGGCAGGCCGTCGACGACGGTCGGACTCATCAGGGATCTCCAGGGCAGCGGACGTGCGGACAACACGAGGTCAGCAGCCTGGCACGCCAACTTCTGCGTCCCCTCTGAACGCGGCTGCCCGCCTGTGGACACCGCCGCCCGTCCACCGTCCGCCCGGTGGCCGGAACCGCGCGGCGCCGGACCGCGCGCGGAGGCCGCGCCAACCGTTAGGGGAAAGCGACCCACGGGCGCGGGCGGCGGCGTAGTGTCGTCTGTCGCCCGGAGACGGGCGAGCCGAGATGACAGGAGATGCGAGGATGCAGGCCCTGACGGCGAGTTGGGGAGCGTGGCTGGAGGCGTACGAGCAGCACTGGAAAGCGCTGCCGGCCCGGGCGACGCACCGGCCGTGTCCCAGTTGCGGGGCGGACGGCCTCCGGCTGACCTTCACCGGGCATCCGGACCAGCGGGTGGGATACGCGGCCTTCTGGTGCGACGGATGCCTGGTCGGCATTCATCTCAGCCGCTGCGCGGTGCCCGAGGGGGTGCCGATGGAGTCCCTCGACACCCCGGTCGAGCAGCGCGCGGTCCGTGTGCCGAACTACACCCTGCTCTGGCCCGACGAGGACGACTGACGCCGGTGCGGTGACCGCGGGCCTTGTACGGCGGCCCGCACCGGACGTGCGGTGACACGGCGGAACACCGTGCCATGGCCCGCACGCTCCGGGGACGGCCCGCTCAGACCAGCCGGCGGGCCGTCGCCCAGCGGGTCAGCTCGTGCCGGTTGGACAGCTGCAGCTTGCGCAGCACCGCGGAGACGTGCGACTCGACCGTCTTGACGGAGATGAACAGCTGCTTGGCGATCTCCTTGTACGCGTACCCGCGCGCGATCAGCCGCAGCACCTCCCGCTCGCGCTGCGTCAGCCGGTCCAGGTCCTCGTCGACCGGCGGGGCGTCGGTGGAGGCGAAGGCGTCGAGCACGAAGCCGGCCAGGCGCGGGGAGAACACCGCGTCGCCGTCCCTGACCCGGAAGATCGAGCCGATCAGGTCGGGACCGGTGATGGTCTTGGTGACGTAGCCGCGGGCGCCGCCGCGGATCACCCCGATCACGTCCTCGGCCGCGTCGGACACCGACAGGGCGAGGAAGCGCACCGGCCGCTCCGGGTCGGCGGCCAGCGCGGCGCAGCGCCGCAGCACCTCGACCCCGCCGCCGCCGGGCAGGTGCACGTCCAGGAGCACCACCTCCGGCCGGGTGGCGGTGACGACGCTGACCGCCTGGTCGACGTCGGCGGCCTCGCCGACGACCTCGACGCCGGTCTCCTCGGTGGCGCCGATCTCCGCCTGCACCCCGGTGCGGAACATGCGGTGGTCGTCGACGAGCACCACCCGAACCCGCCGCTGCTCGTCCGTGCTCATGCCGCCGCCACCCTCTCCATCTCCAGCTCCACTTCGGTTCCGCCGCCGGGGGCGGACCGCAGCCGGGCCAGCCCGCCGTTGCGCTCCATCCGGCCGATGATCGATTGTCGTACGCCCATGCGGTCCTCGGGGACCTGGTCGAGGTCGAATCCGGGACCGTGGTCACGGACCGAGACGAAGACCCGGCCCTCCTCGACCTCGGCGTAGACCTGCACCGCCTCGCCGGCCGAACCGCCACCGTACTTCGCCGCGTTGACCATCGCCTCACGCGCCGCCTGCATCTGCGACACGAGCCGCTCGTCGAGCGGGCAGTCGCCGACGCACACGACCTCCACCGGAACGCCGTGCGCGTCCTCGACCTCGGCCGCGGCGGCCCGCACCGCGTCGGCGAGGGTGGTCGGCTCGTCGTCCCGTCCGGTGCCCTCCGGCCGGTAGAGCCAGGCGCGCAGTTCGCGTTCCTGGGCGCGGGCCAGCCGGGCCACCTCGCGGGGGTCGTCGGCGTTGCGCTGGATCAGGGTCAGGGTGTGCAGCACCGAGTCGTGGACGTGCGCGGCGACCTCGGCCCGCTCCTGAGCCCGGATACGCATCAGGCGCTCCGCGGACAGGTCCTGCGTCATCCGCACCAGGTAGGGGCCGGCGATCAGCGCGACGCCGACGAGCACGGCGAGCGCGGCCTGCAGGATGCCGCCGAGGTGGCTGCCGGAGCCGCGGACCACGATGAAGCCGGTCACACCGGCGACGACCAGCGCGATCCCGGCCGCGGCCCGGGCCACCGGCCAGAACCGCTTGCCCTGGCTCATCTCCAGCCAGCGGGCCTTGCGGGCGTTGTCGGCCTGCCGCCACACCAGGGCCACGCCGAGCGCGATCACCAGCAGCGGCCACACCGCGCGGTTCGCGGCCCCCAGGTTGAGGTTGTCGACCAGGATGCCGGTGCCGACGGCGAGCGCGATCAGCGCGATGACCTGGCCCTTGTCGGGTCGCTTGCCCGCGAGCCAGGACCGGGCGTCGCGCGGCTCCTTGGCCTCGGCGACGCCGCCGACGCCCAGCGGCACGAAGAACCAGAAGATGGCGTAGACGAGGATCCCGATGCCGTTGAAGGCCGCGAGGACGATGAAGAACACCCGCACCCACAGCACGGGCAGACCCAGGTGCCCGGCCAGCCCGCGCGCCACGCCGCCGACCATGCGGCCCTCGGAACTGCGGTAGAGCTTGCGCACACCGCTGTCGCCCGGCTCGGGCGGGGCGAGGAAGGTCGCTCCGGTGACACCGGAGGGCGGGCTGCTGGCTGGCATACCCCCGATCGTCACACAACCGCCCGGCCCGCGGCATCAGGGTTGACCCCACGATCCCGTCCCGGAACCCGGTGCGGCCCCCAGGGGACGGATCAGGGTCGTACCAGGGTCGGGGCCGGGTCCCGGCAGAGCGGCGGAACCGCCACCATGGTCGTATGACGGACCAGCCTCCCGGGCGGCACACCCCCGAGCCCGAGCACGAACCCGAGCACGGCCCCCGGCCAGGGGACGCGCCCGGGCACGGCCGTGCGGACACGCGCACCGGAGCGTCGGCGGACGCGCCCGGCGGCGGGCCCCGGCCGGGGCGCACGGGCGCGACCCGGGTCTCGGCCGAGGACGTCGCGGACGCTGATGACGACGGCGGCGGCAACGACAACGGCGGCGGCGACCGCGGTGACCCCGGCGACGACGGCGACGCGTCCCGGCCGCGCCTGCGCCGCGGTCGCGACCGCGACAAGGTGATCGCGGGCGTCTGCCACGGCGCCGGCCGGTTCTTCGGCGTCGACCCGGTGATCTTCCGCGTCGTCCTGGTCGTGCTCTCGCTCACCGGCGGCATCGGCCTGATCGTCTACGGCATGGGCTGGCTGGTGATCCCGCAGGACGGCGAGGACGAGAGCGAGGCGCACCGGCTGCTGTCCGGCCGGATCGAGGGCGCGCCGCTGACCGCGGTGCTGATGACCCTGGTCGGCTGCGGCCTGTACGCGTCGATGATCGGCAACGGCGGCAACCAGGCGTTCTCGCTGCTGCTGCTGACGGGGACGGCGGCCGCGGTGTACTGGTCGCAGCAGCGGCGCCGGATGGCGGCCGCGGGCGAGGTGCCCGTGCCGGGCACCGGTCCCGGCGGGGGGAGCCGGGTGGCCACCGCGGTCCCGGACGCGCCGCCCGCGGTGCAGGCTCCGCCGGAGCCGGGCGCCGCCCCCTCGTGGTGGCGGGAGCCGCTGACCAAGGAGCCGGGCTATCTGTGGGGCCCCGACGACGGCCCGTACGGCGCGGAGGACCGGGCCGTGTGGCGGGAGCGCAAGCGGCAGGTCCGGCGGGAGCACTCCTCGTGGCTGTTCGGGCTGCTGGTGTTCCTGCTCACGGTGACCGCGCTCGCCGTCGGCACCGGAGTGGCGTGGCCGTACCAGCCGACCGCGGTGAGCGTGGAGATCGGCCTGGCGTCGGCACTCGGCGTGCTGGGCGTGGCGTTCGTCGTCGCGTCCTTCGCCGGACGGGCCCGCGGGGGCACCACGTTCTTCGCGGTGCTGACGATCGCCGCGCTGATCGGCACGGCCACGCTGCCGAAGTCCGGTCAGGGAGTGGGCCGCAGCACCTGGCGGCCGCTGACCGCGGCCGCCGTCCAGTCGTCGTACGAGCGCGGGGCGGGCACCGCGACGCTGGACCTGACGCGGGTGGCGCTGGACGGGCGGACGGTCACCACGCGGGTGGAGATCGGCGCCGGCCAGGCCGAGGTGCTGCTGCCGCGGAACGCCGTGGTGACGATCGACTACGACCTGGGCGTCGGCGAACTCGTGCTGCCCGGCACGGTGAACGACGGGGTGCAGGTCCACGGCGGCCGGCACGGCACCCGGACGTTCGCCGTGCCCAGGGGCACGGTCTCGTCCGGGACGATCCGGCTGGACGTCCACGTGGGCGTCGGCCAGGTGAAGGTGGTGCGGTGATGCGGCGGCATCGTTTCGAGCCGGCGGCGCTGGTGATGGGCCTGGTGCTGATCGGGCTGACGGTGGCGTTCGTCCTGGACGCCTGCCGGGTGTGGGACCTGTCCCGGCTGACGGTGACGATCCCGCTGGCCGGCGGCGGCCTGCTGCTGGTGGCCGCCACCGCGATCCTCACGCAGGGTGTTCGCTTCGTACGCGCTCGTCGTGAGCGGCGTCGGCAGCGTGCTGGCGCGGCACCCGGTTCTGCCCGTCCCGGCGCCTGGTGATCAGCGCGTCCAGCGACAGGTAGGGCGTCCCGGCGAGGACCAGCGGCAGCCAGGCCATCAGATAGGCCAGGTCGTTGCCGTAGTAGTACGGGGTCGTCGACCAGCTGACGGTCAGCCACAGGCTCAGCGAGATCAACGCGCCGCCGGCCGCCGCGACCCGGCCGAGCAGGCCGGCCAGCATGCCGAGGCCGACGGCGATCTCGCCGAGGGCGATCGCGTAGCCGAATCCGTGCGGCGCCTTGAGCGCCAGGTCGATCATCGCGGGGACGGCCGCGGTGTCGTGGGTCCCGTGCAGGGTCTGCACGAGGGAGCCGTTGGCCGCGTCGGTGAAGAAGGTGTTGCTGGTGAGCTTGTCGAGTCCGGCGTAGACGAACGTCACACCCAGGAAGATCCGCAACGGCAGCAGCGCGTAGCGCCGCGCGGTCCCGCGCCACGTGTCCAGCATCAGTTCCACCTCTCTCGCTGCCCGCGCCCGAGGAGGAACGGTTCTCCCCGGCACGCGGCGGACGACTGCGTCAGAGGCCTATACGTACACCCGCGCGCTGTCACTCAATCGGGGCGCCACACGGCACCGGCAAGAAGGCGGCGCCCCGATCGGAGCGCCGCCTTCCCGCTCACTCCCACTCGATGGTGCCCGGGGGCTTGCTGGTGACGTCCAGCACGACCCGGTTGACGTCCTTGACCTCGTTGGTGATCCGGGTGGAGATCCGGGCGAGGACGTCGTAGGGCAGCCGCGACCAGTCGGCGGTCATGGCGTCCTCGGACGAGACCGGGCGGAGCACGACCGGGTGACCGTAGGTGCGGCCGTCGCCCTGCACGCCGACGCTGCGGACGTCGGCCAGCAGCACCACCGGGCACTGCCAGATCTCGCGGTCGAGACCGGCCGCGGTCAGCTCCTCGCGCGCGATGGCGTCGGCCTCGCGCAGCAGGTCCAGGCGCTCCCGGGTGACCTCGCCGACGATCCGGATGCCGAGGCCGGGGCCGGGGAACGGCTGCCGGTGGACGATCTCCTCGGGCAGCCCGAGCTCCTGGCCGACCATCCGCACCTCGTCCTTGAACAGCTTGCGCAGCGGTTCGACGAGCTGGAACTGGAGGTCCTCGGGGAGGCCGCCGACGTTGTGGTGGGACTTGATGTTGGCGGTGCCCGTGCCGCCGCCGGACTCCACCACGTCCGGGTAGAGGGTGCCCTGGACCAGGAACTCCACCGGTTCGCCGGTCACCCCGGCCTCGGCGACGATCTCGGCCTGCGCCTGCTCGAAGACCCGGATGAACTCGCGGCCGATGATCTTCCGCTTCTCCTCGGGGTCGGACACCCCGGCGAGCGCGTCCAGGAACCGCTCGGAGGCGTCCACGACCTTGAGCTGGACGCCGGTCGCGGCCACGAAGTCCTTCTCGACCTGCTCGGTCTCGCCCTTGCGCATCAGACCGTGGTCGACGTACACGCAGGTGAGCTGGTCGCCGATGGCCCGCTGCACGAGCGCGGCGGCGACCGCGGAGTCCACGCCGCCGGACAGCCCGCAGATCGCCCGCCGGGTGCCGACCTGCTCGCGGATGAGCGCGATCTGCTCCTCCACGACGTTGGTCGTGGTCCACGAGGGGGCGATGCCCGCGCCCCGGTAGAGGAAGTGCTCCAGGATCTGCTGGCCGTGCGTGGAGTGCAGCACCTCGGGGTGGTACTGGACGCCGTACAGCCGCTGGGCGTCGTTCTCGAAGGCGGCGACCGGGACGACGTCGGTGGACGCGGTGACGGTGAAGCCCTCGGGGGCCGCCGAGCAGGCGTCGCCGTGCGACATCCACACCGACTGCTCGGCGGGGGTGCCCTCGAACAGCGTCGACCCGGGCTTGCTGACGCTCAGCGGGGTGCGGCCGTACTCGCGGGCGCCGGTGTTGTCGACGGTGCCGCCGAGCGTGGTGGCCATCAGCTGGAAGCCGTAGCACATGCCGAAGACCGGGACGCCGGCCTCGAAGATCGCGCGGTCCAGGGTCGGCGCGCTCTCGGCGTACACCGAGGAGGGACCGCCGGACAGGATGATCGCGGCCGGGTTCTTCGCCAGCATCTCCGCGACCGGCATGGTCGAGGGCACGATCTCGCTGTAGACCCGGGCCTCACGCACCCGGCGGGCGATGAGCTGGGCGTACTGCGCTCCGAAGTCGACCACGAGGACGACGTCCGGGTTCGTGACGGGGTTGTGGTCGGGGGCGGCTGGGGTCGCTGATGCCACGGGCGGCCTTCCGGCGGTTTCTGCAGGGTCGCGGCCAATCGGCCTGCCCCCGAGTCTACCGTCGGCCGGATGGCGGACGTCCCGGCCGGAGATCCTCCTGTGGACGGACGCCGGCCCGGCGTCCGGGACCGGGGCGTCCCCCCGGCCCGGTTTCGGGTTTGCGCCCCCGCGGGGGGCGTGGTCCATACTGGCGCCATGAACCCGCGCACCTTCGCGTTTACCTATGGCACCGGCTGGTCCGGCTGCCACGGTCGCGCTGCGTGAGTTAGCCAGCGACTTCCCAGGCGCCCCGGGCCACACGGCCCGGGGCGCCTGTCGCTTCCGCGGGGCCGTGACCCGGGGCCGGTCACCCCGAGGAGCAGACCATGACCGAGAGCACCACCACCAGGACCGCGACGGACACCGGCGCCCACTCCCCCGCGGGCACCGGCCCGGAGACGGCCGAGGCGCTGATCGCCGAGCGGCGGGAGCGCATCGACGAACTGGACACGCGGATCATCGCCCTGGTGCGGGAGCGGATGGACGTGTCCGGCCAGATCCAGGCCGCCCGGATCGGCTCCGGCGGCCGCCGGGTCCACCTGGCCCGCGAACTGGACGTCCTCCGCACGTACGGCACGGCACTGGGCAAGCCGGGGACGGCGGTGGCGATGAAGCTCTTGGAACTCTGCCGCGGAGGGCTGACGCACGAGCCGGCGCAGCGGCCGGCCGAGGAACGAGGCCGTCCGCGAAGCCGGTGAGCAGGAAGACCGACCGAGTACCCCAGAGGGCTGACGCACGAACCGGCGCAGCGGCCGGCCGAGGAACGAGGCCGTCCGCGAAGCCGGTGAGCAGGAAGACCGACCCGAGTACCCGCACGGTGTGACAGGGCCGTGGGCCCGTGCCGCCGCGCGGGGGGAGGCAGGCGCGGCGGCGGTCGGCGCGCCCGTTCGGGCGGCATCACCCGAACGGCACGTGACCGGCGCTCCCCGGTTTCGTTGGAGGTGATGTCCGTGCCAGCCAGGGGCGGTACCCCAACACCACGCGTGGAAATGGACACCGCTCAGACGCAGCTGGGCGGGGTGTGACCGATGCGATGATGCGGCCGCAGTGACGCGGCCGCTGTGGGACCTCGCCTCGGTGCGAGTGATCGGACGGCAGGGGACAGCAGCCCGGTCACGACTCAAAGAGGCGGTCGGTTCCCAGGGACGCCTGGGACCGGCCGCTCTGCGAAGGACACACTACCGCGTTCAGGACGTTCCGGACTCGCTCGGTTCGTCCGCCGTCCCGGACCCGGCCGGTACGTCCGCAGTCCTGGGCGGTACGGCGGGCACCGCGAGCAACGGCAGCCGGAGCGCGCCGAAGGCCTCCTCGGGCACGGCGGGAGCGACCGGCGCGACCGGGGTCACCCGCCGGTAGGACTCCCCCTGCGCCGGACGCGGGTCCGCCTCCCCCTTGTTGGGCCACAGCGACATCGCCCGTTCGGCCTGCGCGGTGATCGTCAGCGACGGGTTGACCCCGAGGTTGGCGGAGACCGCGGCGCCGTCCACCACATGGATGCCGGGATGGCCGTGGAGCCGGTGGTACGGGTCGATGACACCGTGCTCGGCGTCCTCCCCGATCGGGCAGCCGCCCAGGAAGTGCGCGGTGAGCGGCCGTTCGGTGGCCTCGCCGATGTTGCTGCCGGCGAAGCCGCCGATCTCCGCCGCGATCAGGCGCGCGGCCTCGGCGCCCTCGGGGATGTGCGTCGGGTTGGGCGCGCCGTGGCCCTGCCGCGCGGTGAGCAGCCCCTTGCCCAGTCCCTTCGTCTTCCGGTACGTGGTCAGCGAGTTGTCGCTGGTCTGCATCACCAGGCCGATGATGGTCCGCTCCGACCAGCGGTAGGTGATCAGCGAACGGCAGGCCAGCACCGGGTGGCGCAGGTTGTTGCCGAGGAACTCCAGCCAGCGCGGCACCCGGCCGCGGTGGGGCGCGGCCAGGGTGGACAGCGAGCCCATCGAGTTGGAGCCGCGGCCGTAGCGGACCGGCTCGATGTGGGTGTGGTCGTTGGGGTGCACCGACGAGGTGATCGCCACGCCCTGGGTGAAGTCCAGCGGGGCACCCGGATGGAGCTTGCGGTACCGGCCGGGCGAGGTCTGGGCGCCCACCAGGGCCTCGGAGTTGGTGCGGGTCAGCTCGCCGAGCCGGGACGAGATCCCGGGCAGCCGGCCGGCGTCGCGCATGGAGTGCAGCAGCGTCTGGGTGCCGTAGGTGCCCGCCGCGACGACCACCTGCCGGGCCCGCAGCACCTGCCGCGGTCCCTTCTTGCGCCGGTCGGTGGGTACCGAGGTGACCCGGTAGCCGCCCTCGGCGTCCTCGGCGAGGTCCACCACCGTCGTCATCGGGTGGATGACGGCGCCGGCCCGCTCGGCGAGGTGCAGATAGTTCTCGTTGAGGGTGTTCTTCGCGCCGTGCCGGCAGCCGGTCATGCACTCGCCGCACTCGGTGCAGGCCCGCCGCGACGGCCCGGCCCCGCCGAAGTACGGGTCCGGGGTCTCGTCGCCCGGCGGGACCTCGGCGTCGCCGCGGGCGTCCTTTCCGTCGCCGAAGAAGACCCCGACGGGCGCCATGTGGAAGGTGTCGCCGACGCCCATCTGCTCGGCGGCCGCCCGCAGGTGGACGTCGGACGGGGTCAGCGTGGGGTTCAGCCGCACCCCGAGCATGCGCTGGGCCTGGTCGTAGTAGGGCGCCAGCTCCTCCTGCCAGTCGGTGATGTGGCCCCACTGGCGGTCCTGGAAGAACGCGGGCGGCGGCACGTACAGGGTGTTGGCGTAGTTCAGCGAACCGCCGCCGACCCCGGCGCCGGCCAGCACCAGGACGTTGCCCAGCACATGGATGCGCTGGATCCCGTAGAGGCCGAGGGCCGGGGCCCACAGGTAGTTGCGCAGGTCCCAGGAGTTCTTGGGCAGTTCGTCGCGGGCGAAGCGGCGGCCGGCCTCCAGCACGCCGACCCGGTAGCCCTTCTCGGTCAGCCGCAGCGCCGAGACGGAGCCGCCGAAGCCCGATCCGATGACGACCACGTCGTAGTCGTAACCGTCGTCCTGAGCCACAAGGTCCTCCGGGAAAAGCGGGGTTGACGGGGGTCGGGAGCCGGGGTCCGGGAGCCGGATTCCGGGGCCGGGGTCGGGGCCGCGGCGGTCAGCGCATCCGCAGCGTCTTCATCAGCCGCAGCGAACGGCTGAGGAACGCGGCGTACTTCTCGTCGTCCATGCCGAGCGCCGGCGCCATCGGCAGCAGCCGCTGGGTGGCGATGGTCTGCGCCTCGGTGAACTTCAGGATGCCCTCGGAGCCGTGCCGGCGGCCGAGCCCGGAGTCCTTCATCCCGCCCATCGGCGCGCGCACACTGCCGTAGGCGGACGCGTACGCCTCGTTGACGTTGACGGTGCCCGAGCGCAGCCGTGCGGCGATCCGGGCGGCGCGGCGCGTGTCGCGGCTCCACACACTGGAGTTGAGCCCGTAGTCGGTGGCGTTGGCACGCTCGACGGCCTCGTCCTCGTCGCGGAACCGGTAGACCGAGACGACCGGCCCGAAGGTCTCCTCGGTGCAGACCGCCATCGGCGGCTCGACGCCGTCGAGGATCGTCGGCTCGTAGACGTACGGTCCCAGGTCCGGCCGCGGACGGCCGCCGGCCAGCACTTTCGCGCCCTTCTCCCGGGCCTCGTCCACATGCCGTGTGACGGTGGCCAGTTGGCGCTCGCCGACCAGCGACCCCATGCCCGCGCCGTAGGCGAGCGCGGTGCCCAGCCGGATGGCCCGGGTGCGGGCGACGAACTTCTCGGTGAAGGCGTCGGCCACCGACTCGTCCACGAAGAGCCGTTCCACGGAGATGCACAGTTGCCCGGCGGAGGCGAAGCAGGCCCGCACCGCGCCGTCGGCGGCCTTGTCCAGGTCCGCGTCGCGCAGCACCAGCAGCGCGTTCTTGCCGCCGAGTTCGAGCGAGGCGCCGACCAGACGGGCCGCGGCGCGCTGGGCGACCTCGCGGCCGGTGCGGGTGGAGCCGGTGAACGACACGTAGTCGGCGTGCTCGACGACCGCCGGACCGACCACCGGCCCCTCACCGATCACGATCTGCCAGACGTCCGCCGGCAGTCCGGCCTCGATCATCTGCTCGCGCGCCCACAGGGCGGTCAGGGCGGTCTCGGTGTCCGGCTTCATCACCACCGCGTTGCCGGCGGCGAAGGCGGGCAGCGCGTCGCCGACGGACAGCTCCAGCGGGTAGTTCCAGGGCGCGATCTGCCCCACCACGCCGCGCGGCTGCCGCAGCTCGACGGTCTTGGTCAGCGTCGGGATCGCGCCGGTGTGCCGCTTGGGCCGCAGGTACGCGGGCGCCTTGAGGCCGTAGTGCCGGGCGGCCATCGCGACCACCTGCACCTCCTCGTGGGCGTGCAGCCGCGCCTTGCCGGTCTCGAGCTGGATGAGGTCGAGGACCTCGGACTGCCGGGCGAGCACCAGGTCGTGGAAGCGCAGCAGGACCGCTGCGCGCCGGCGCACCGGAGTCGCCGCCCACGCCTGCTGGGCGGTGCGGGCCCGCTCGAACGCCTCGGCCACCTCCTCCGGCGTGGCCTCGGGCAGCTCGGCGAGCCGCTCGCCGGTCAGCGGGGTGTGGTTCGCGGTCCGGCCCGATCCGGTGACGCCGCGGGTGAGGCGGGCGACCAGGTCGGGCGTGACGACGTCCTGCGGGCCCCGGGCCGTGGTCGGCGCGGCCGGGTTGCCGTCGGTGGGGGCGCTGCTGGCGCTGCCGCTCGGGCTGCTGCCGGGCTCCGGCGTTTCCGTCATGCCGGTGAGGTTACGACTCCCCGGCACACTGTGGATACCCATCAGTAGCCACTTTTTCCTTGATTCGCGCAACTACGCCAGCGATCGGTGGCGACATGGGGTCGCCGCAGGTCGGGGCGGGGTAACCGGCGGTACGCGGAGCCGCAGGTCAGGACCGGGGTCGGGGCGCCGGTCCCGGGGCCGGGGGGCGCCCCGTACGCCTCCGGGGTCCCCTACGACTGGCGGGCGCCCGCCAGCCGTGGGGGCGGGTCAGCCGTGCGCGGCGGGGGTGAAGGTGTCGCGGACGGTGTCGAACATCGTGCGGGCCGCCTCGGTCTTCGTCACCGGCGCCGACAGCCAGATGTCGTACATCCGGCCGTTCTCCGTCCAGCACAGGTCCAGCGTGCGGCGGGCGCCCGAGCCGTCGCCGAAGCCGTCGTAGGTGAACTCCCACAGCGCGGCTTCCTGGCCGTGCATCGTCGTGGGCGTGATCACTCCGTCGCGATAGCCCGGGTACACGCTGCCCGGCTCGGCGGCCGCGACGTTCTGGTCGTTCATCACCGCGTAGGCGCCGCGCGGGTCGGGTCGCTGCGTGCGCTCGCCGAAGCGGAAGGTGTGGCCGGCCAGCCAGTAGTAGACGCGGGGTGCGGCGAGCTGCCGTTCGTAGGGCCGCGGCAGGGCGACGGAGAACCCGCGCGCGTCCCTGACCAGGTGGAAGCCGCTGGGCAGCGCCGGGGAGGCCGAGGCGGCGGGGGTGGTGCGCGGCGTCGCGGTGCCGGCCGGGGTGGTGGGCGTGGTCGCGGCCGTGCCGGCGGTGGACGGCGGCGCGGCCGCGGCGTGACCCGAACCGCCGTCCCGGCCGACCACCAGCGCCGCCGTCGCCCCGGCGATCACCGCGATCAGCGCCGCCGCGGCCAGGACGGCGGCGGTCCGGCCGCGGGACCTGCGCGGGCTCGCGGGTGTGGCCGGCGCCGGCTCGGCCGGGGACAGCGCGGGCGTCGGCGCCTCCCTGGTGGGCGGCTCGGTGCCCGTCTCGGCGTACGCCATCAGCACGGTCCGCACCTCGGCGGCGGCCATCCGCCGCGCCGGGTCCCGGTCCAGCAGCCCCCTGACCACCGGCAGCAGCGGCCCGACGGTGCTGGGCGGCGTGATGTCGTCGATCGCCACGGCGTGCACGACCTCGGCGATGGACTCCCGGTGGAACGGTGACCGGCCGTCCACGGCCGCGCACAGCAGCGCGCCCAGCGACCACAGGTCCGACTCGGGGCCCGCCCCGCGCCCCGACATCCGCTCCGGCGCGGTGTACTCCGGCGAGCCGACGAAGGAGCCGGTGTCGCTGATGGTGGCGCTGCCCGGGATCCGGGCGATGCCGAAGTCGGTGAGCACGACGCGGCCGGTGGCCCGCTCGATCAGCACGTTCGCGGGCTTGACGTCGCGGTGCTGGATTCCGTGCTGGTGCGCGGCGAGCAGCGCGCCCGCGACGGCGCCGCAGATGCGGGCCGCCTCGCGGGGGTCCAGCGGGCCGTCCTCGCGCAGGACGTCGGCCAGCGAACGGCCGTCGACCAGCTCCATGACGATCCACGGGCGGCCGTCCTGCTCCACGACGTCGTGCACGACCACGACGTGCGGGTGGCGGATGCGGGCGACGCTGCGGGCCTCGCGCAGGGCGCGGTCACGCTGCCGGTCCGACTCGACGTCGGCCAGACCCGGGTCGGCGAGGTGCAGCTCCTTGACCGCGACCTGACGGCGCAGCAGTTCGTCGGTGGCACGCCATACCGTGCCCATGCCGCCGCGGCCCAGCCGCCCGGTGATGCGGTAGCGCCCGGCGACGGTGTCGCGGGGCTCCTGTGACGCCGTGGCCCGTCCCCCGTCACTTGCCATGCGGCCATCATGCACCACGCCCTGCGGGCCGGCTCGCGCGACCACAATCCCCTCACTCCACGGGAGTTGCCCCCTCCCCGGCCCGGGCCGAATCCCCCCGGCGGCGTGCCTGGGCCTTGTCCCGACAGCCCGTCCCCGTTCCACGGTCCGCCGTGGGCTGTAGCGCAGTTCCCCCCTTACCGTGCGCGAGCCGCGAGACGGAGGACCGCGTCCGCCACAACAGGGGCGCGGGGTTCCCCAGGGTGGTTGCCCCTCGCCAGGGGGGGCTCGTGCGCACTGGGTGCGCAGGTGCGGGGGCGGCTCAGCTGGACGTGTAGGTTTCGACGGCCTTGTCGAAGGCGCGCTGGACGGCGGCGCGTTGGGAGTCGGGGCCGCTGATCAGGACGATGTGGTACCGCCCGCCGATCTGGACGGCGAGATTGCG
>NZ_JAINZZ010000030.1 GCF_019890725.1 Actinacidiphila acidipaludis | reverse complement strand
CACCGTACCCGATCCCCCGACCGATTCATAATCGGCCCCATCGAATTGAATTTCGGCGCACCAAAAAACAACCCGATGATCGGGAAGACGTAGGGTAGTGGGTGGCCGCTCGTTCGGCGGGGGCTGGTGTGAACCTGTCCCACCGTTTCAGCGGCTCGATCTACATTACGCAGGAGCGGTGGCCGAGTCAAGCTCGACCGCCGCTCAAACGTGGATTTCCGGCCGCGTCCGCTGCCGGCAGGGTCCGCTGGGCTCAGCCGGCGGTGAGTTCGACCGCACCGAGGTTGCGCTTGCCCCGCCGCAGCACCAGCCAGCGGCCGTGCAGCAGGTCGGATGCGGCGGGTACCGCGTCCTCGCTCTCCACCTTGGCGTTGTTGAGGTAGGCCCCGCCCTCCTTGATGGTGCGGCGGGCGGCCGACTTGCTGGGGACCAGCTCGGTGGCGGCCAACAGGTCGGCGACCGGCGCCAGTTCGCTGACCTGCGCCTTCGGCAGCTCGCTCAGGGCGGCCGCCAGCGTGCGCTCGTCCAGCTCGGCGAGGTCGCCCTGGCCGAAAAGTGCTCTGGACGCGGCGACGACCGCCGCACACTGGTCGGCGCCGTGCACCAGCGTTGTCAGCTCCTCCGCGAGCGCGCGCTGCGCCGCGCGGGCCTGCGGGCGCTCGGCCGTCGAGCGCTCCAGCTCCTCGATCTCCTCGCGGGACTTGAAGCTGAAGATCCGGACGAAGTTCGAGATGTCACGGTCGTCGGCGTTCAGCCAGAACTGGTAGAAGGCGTACGGCGTGGTCATCTCGGGGTCGAGCCAGATCGCGCCGCCCTCGGTCTTGCCGAACTTGGTGCCGTCCGCCTTGGTGATCAGCGGGGTGGCCAGGGCGTGCACCGAGACGCCCTCGACGCGGTGGATCAGGTCGATGCCCGCGGTGAGGTTGCCCCACTGGTCGCTGCCGCCGGTCTGCATGGTGCAGCCGTGCCGCCGGTACAGCTCCAGGAAGTCCATGCCCTGCAGGATCTGGTAGCTGAACTCCGTGTAGCTGATGCCCTGGTCGGAGTTGAGCCGCCGGGACACCGCCTCCTTGGCGATCATCTTGTTCACCCGGAAGTGCTTGCCGATGTCGCGCAGGAACTCGATCGCCGACAGGCCCGACGTCCAGTCCAGGTTGTTGACCATGACAGCCGCGTTCGGCCCCTCGAAGGAGAGGAAGGGCTCGATCTGGGCGCGTACCCGGCCCACCCACTCGGCGACGACGGCGGGGTCGTTCAGCGTCCGCTCGGCGGTCGGCTTGGGGTCGCCGATCAGTCCGGTGGCGCCCCCGACCAGGCCCAGCGCCCGGTGTCCGGCCTGCTGGAGCCGGCGCAGGGTGAGGATCTGCACGAGGTTGCCGAGGTGGAGGCTGGGCGCGGTGGGGTCGAAGCCGCAATAGACCGTGACCGGGCCGTCCGCGAACGCCTTGCGCAGTGCGTCCTCGTCAGTGGATACGGCGATCAGCCCGCGCCACTGCAGCTCGTCGACGATGTCCGTCACGGTGTCGTGTCTCCTTGTACATCAGGGGTGGGTACAGCCTGGTCCGAGCCTACGCGGTCCCGGACCCCGGTCGCTCCCGGGTTTGGCCGCGCTTGCGGGGGGTGTGGGCGCGGTACGGGCTGACGGTGGGGTCGCCGTCGATCCAGTAGCGCCAGGGATGGGCCGCGCCCTCACCGCCGACGCCGGTGCGCGGGCCGGTGCGGACGGCATCAGGGGCGGCCGGGTTGCCGGTGAGCATGCGGAACGGCCCGGATCCGGCCGAGCAGGCGTCGGCGCCGTTGAGGGAGCGGTCCACCCGCAGGGCGGTGGCCAGCCGCGCGGGGCCCTGGGCGAGGTCGCTGTCCTTGCGGGAGGTGGGCCGGTGGACGCGGGCGAGGTCGGTGCCGGTGACGATCTCGCCGGCCCGGAGCAGCACCCCGCTGGGCCGTCCCTCGGGTCCGCACACCAGGTTCAGGCAGTACCACATGCCGTAGGTGAAGTAGACGTACGTGAATCCCGGCGGGCCGAACATCACGGCGTTGCGGTCGGTGCGGCCGCGGTAGGCGTGGGACCCCGGGTCGTTGGGGCCGTCGTACGCCTCGACCTCGGTGAGCCGCAGTTCGATCGGGCCGTCGTCGGTGTCCCGGACCAGGACGCGCCCGAGCAGGTCGGGGGCGATCTCCAGGACGGGCCGGTCGAAGAAGCTCCGGGGCAGGGGTGTCCTGTCGGGTGCGCTGATCACGGGGACCGAGCGTAGTGGAACCGCGTGGCCACGCCCCGCGTTCGTAGTGTTCACCGAGATCTGTGCGGGGAACGGCGAACCGAGAGGCAAGAGCATGGGGTTCAAGAAGCTGCTGGCGAGCCTGGGTGCGGGTGGGGCGTCGGTGGAGACCGAGCTCGCCCAGGCGGACGTGCTGCCCGGCGGCGTGGTCCACGGCGAGGTGCGGGTCGAGGGCGGCTCGGTCGAGCAGCGGATCCAGGGCCTGTCGGTGGGTCTGCAGGCCCGGGTCGAGGTGGAGCGGAAGGACGCCCAGGGCAACGACACCGAGTACCACCAGAACATCGAGTTCCACCGGCAGCAGATCGGCGGGGAGTTCGAGCTGCGGCCGGGGGCGGTGCACACCGTGCCGTTCACGTTGGAGATCCCGTGGGAGACGCCGGTGACCATGTTCCTGGGCCGTCATCTGACCGGGATGAACGTGGGGGTGACCACGGAGCTGCAGATCGCCCGGGCGGTGGACAAGGGCGACCTCGATCCGGTGAACGTGCATCCGCTGCCGGCGCAGGACGCTCTGCTGGACGCCTTCGGACGGCTCGGTTTCGCCTTCAAGGGCGCTGACCTGGAGAAGGGGCGGATCCACCACACCCGGCAGCGGCTGCCGTTCTACCAGGAGATCGAGTTCCGGGTGCCGGGCCGGTACCGCGGGCTCAGCGAGGTCGAGCTGACGTTCGTGGCGGACGGGAACGAGATGGACGTGGTGCTGGAGATGGACAAGAAGCCCGGGCTGTTCAGCACGGGCAGCGACACCCACCGGTCGTTCACGATGAGCCTGCACGCGTTCGAGCAGACGGACTGGGCCGGATATCTGCACCAGTGGCTCGCCGAGGTGGGCGGGAAGCGGAACTGGTTCTAGCGTCTAGGCTCGCAGTCGCAAGGCTTTGACGTGCGATCAGGAGGTGTCGAGGTGACCGAGCAACCGCGGCGGCCGCTCCCCCATGACTTCCACCCGCCGGTCCCGGCGTTCACGGTGGTCAGCGACGACGTGTCGCAGGGCGCGACGCTCAAGGACGATCAGGTGTTCGCGGCGGGCAACACCTCGCCGCAGCTTCGCTGGGAGGGCTTCCCGGCGGGGACCGGGAGCTTCGCGGTGACCTGCTACGACCCGGACGCGCCGACCGGCAGCGGCTTCTGGCACTGGACGGTGTTCGACATCCCGGCCTCCGTGACGGAGCTGCCGCGCGGCGCGGGTTCCGGGGACTTCGCCGGGCTGCCCGAGGGCGCGGTGCAGGTGCGGAACGACTACGGAACGCGGGACTTCGGCGGGGCGGCGCCGCCGCCCGGGGACGGCCCGCACCGGTATGTGTTCACGGTGTACGCGGTGGACCAGGAGAAGCTCGGCCCGGACGCGGACGCCTCACCGGCCGTGGTGGGCTTCAACCTGCGCTTCCACACCCTGGCCCGGGCCCAGCTCATCGGTGAGTACGAGGTGCCCGCGGGCGGCTGACGCCGGTGCGTGGTTAATCCGTTGCAGGGCGGTGCGGTGCGGCGCACAGTGGTGCGTGGCCCGGTGACCGGGCGGCCCCCGGAACATGCGCCCGGGCGGCTGCTGGTCCCGGGTGGCCGGCACCGCTGCGGCGGGGGCGGCGGTGCGTCGCGCGACGGGAGCCTTCCGTGCCCGCGTGGGCCGGCGGGCTCTGTCGCGTCCCGGCCGCCTGCCGGAGCCCTGGTCCGTCAACCGGGCGTCCGCGCCGGCTGACGCGCTCCGGGTGTCCGTCGCACGGGGGACGGCATCCGGAGCGCAGCCATGTTCGTTTTCACGCGGGGCCGCCGTACGGTCGTCGCCGTTCTCCTCCCGGGTCCTCTCGTTTCCCCCGGAACTTCGCCGGACTTTTTCCGGAATGCCGTGCCGCGCTCATGCGCCGTCCGCCGCGGGGAAATTGCGTTGTCCACCGAACAGCCCGCGGGCACAGTGGAGCCACTTCGCCCGCAGGGGGGCGATCGGGCCCGGGAGGTGGGCGGAGATGCGCGAGACGCTGGTGCTGAATGCGAGTTTCGAGCCGCTGTCGACGGTTTCGCTGCGGCGTGCCGTCGTCCTGGTGATGCAGGACAAGGCCGTGGTCGAGCAGGCGCATCCCGGGCTGCGGATCCGCGCGGCCGATGTCGAGGTCCCGGTGCCGCAGGTGATCCGGCTCAGCCGGTTCGTGCGGGTGCCGTTCCGACAACGGGCGCCGTGGTCGCGGCGGGGTGTGCTGGTGCGTGACCGGCACCGGTGCGCGTACTGCGGGCGGCGCGCGACGACCGTCGACCACGTGCAGCCCAAGTCCCGCGGGGGCGGCGACACCTGGCTGAACACGGTGGCGGCGTGCGCGGAGGACAACCAGCGCAAGGCGGACCGCACACCGGAGCAGGCGGGCATGCGGCTGCTGGTGCGGCCGTTCGAGCCGACGCCGGCGGACGCGCTGCTGCTGGCGCTGGGCGTCCGTGAGCGGGCGAACCTGCCGGAGTGGCTGGCCCTCCCGGCCTGACCGGCGGGGAGCAGGTTCCGGGCGGGCGGAACGTCCGTCGTTCCGTCCGCCCCTCACCTGAGGACGCCGACCGCGGACGCTACTTGAGGGCGAGCTGCACGATGGCGACGACGCCGACGACCACGATGAGGGCGCGCAGGGCGCTGGGCGGGAGGCGGCGGCCGACGCGGGCGCCGATCACGCCGCCGATGGTGGCGCCGGCGGCGACGAGCGCGACGGCCGCCCAGTCCATGTGCGCGACGAAGATGAAGACGAGGGCGGCGACGCCGTTGACTATCGCGGCGAGGACGTTCTTCAGTCCGTTGACGCGCTGCAGGCTCTCGTCGAGGAGCAGGCCCATCAGGGACAGGTAGATCACACCCTGAGCGGCGCCGAAGTAGCCGCCGTAGGCGCTGGCGATGAGCATCCCGGCCAGCAGGAGCGGGCCGCCGTCGGTGGGCGCGCCGCCGCCGTCCGCGTCCCGGCGGGCCTGCAGGATGCGGGCGAGCCGGGGCTGCAGGACCACGAGCACGAGCGCGGCGCCGATGAGCACGGGCACGATCGCGTCGAACGCCTTGGACGGCAGGGTGACCAGCAGCACCGCTCCGGCGACGCCGCCGATCAGGCACACCACGCCGAGGCGCAGCAGCCGGTGCCGCTGCCCCGCGAGTTCCTTGCGGTAGCCGATCGCTCCGGTCACCGAACCGGGCACCAGGCCCAGGGCGTTGGAGACGTTGGCGGTCACGGGCGGCAATCCGACGGCCAGCAGGACGGGGAAGGTGATCAGCGTCCCCGACCCGACGATGGTGTTGATCGTGCCCGCGCCCATGCCGGCCGCGAGAACGGCCACTGCTTCTGCTGGGGACATAGGGAATCTCCATGGTCGCTGTGCAGCCTCCCCGCCACCGGGGTCGAGGGGTGCGCAGTGATCATGTCAGCCGTACGGAGTCCTTGTCGACGGCGTCCGGCGCGTTCTTGCGCTCAGTCCTTGTCGAAGCGCGGCGACTCGCGGCGGGGCGCCGGCATGGCCGCCGAACCGCCGCCGCCGTTGCCGTTCCCGCCGCCCTGGCCGGGCACGCCCGGGATGTTGACGATGCCGCCCAGTCCCTTGAGGGCGTCGTTGAGCTCGCTGGGGATGATCCACAGCTTGTTGGCGTCGCCCTCGGCGATCTTCGGGAGCATCTGCAGGTACTGGTAGGCGAGCAGCTTCTGGTCCGGGTCGCCGGCGTGGATGGACTCGAAGACCGTGCGGATGGCCTGGGCCTCGCCCTCGGCGCGCAGGGCCGCGGCCTTGGCGTCACCTTCGGCGCGCAGGATGGAGGACTGCTTCTCGCCCTCCGCGGTGAGGATCTGCGACTGCCGGATGCCCTCGGCGGTGAGGATCGCGGCGCGCTTGTCGCGGTCGGCGCGCATCTGCTTCTCCATCGAGTCCTGGATGGAGGTGGGCGGTTCGATGGCCTTCAGCTCGACCCGGTTGACGCGGATGCCCCACTTGCCGGTGGCCTCGTCGAGGACGCCGCGCAGGGCCGCGTTGATCTCCTCGCGGGAGGTGAGGGTGCGTTCCAGGTCCATGCCGCCGATGATGTTGCGCAGTGTGGTGACGGTGAGCTGCTCGATGGCCTGGATGTAGCTGGCGACCTCGTAGGTCGCGGCCCGCGCGTCGGTGACCTGGTAGTAGATGACCGTGTCGATGTTCACCACCAGGTTGTCCTGGGTGATCACCGGCTGCGGCGGGAACGGCACGACCTGCTCGCGCAGGTCGATGCGGTTGCGGATGGTGTCGATGAACGGGACCACGATGTTCAGTCCGGCGCTCAGGGTCCTGGTGTACCGGCCGAACCGCTCCACGATCGCTGCGCTGGCCTGCGGGATCACCTGCACCGTCTTGATCAGCGCGATGAAGACGAGCACCACCAGGATGATGAGGACGATGATGATGGGCTGCATGGCCGCTCCCGCGCCGGTTGAGCCGGATCTGACACGTACGACGACATGATCAATTGTCGCAGACGGCTGGCGAGCCGCGCCCGGGGATCGGCGAATTCCCCTCGCGCGGCGGCCGGTTGCCCGCGGTCCCGCGCTACATGACGACGGCGGTCGCCCCGTCGATCTCCACCACGTCCACGTGCTGTCCGGGGTCGAAGACCTGGCCGCTCTCCAGTGCCCGGGCCGACCAGACCTCGCCGCCGAGCTTGATCCGGCCGCCGGCTCCGCCGTCCACCCGCTCCAGCACCACGGCCTGCCGGCCCTTGAGGGCGTCGACGCCGCTGCGCTGTTCGGGGCGCTGGCGGTTGCGGTAGGCGAGCGGGCGGACGAACACCAGCAGCGCCACCGACACCACGACGAAGACGATCACCTGCGCCACGATGCCGCCGCCGAGTCCCGCGGCGGCCGCGCCGGCCACCGCGCCGACCGCGAACATCCCGAATTCGGGCATTGCCGTGATCACCAGCGGGATGCCCAGTCCCACCGCGGCTATCAGCCACCACACCCATGCGTCCACGAGGTCAATCGTAGTCGCCAACTCCCCTGGTGGGGCAGGCCCTTTACGACAGGGGCAGCCCTGCGGCGGTCCAGCGGTCGCCGCGGCGCTCGACGACGAGCGGCAGGCCGAAGCAGACCGAGAGGTTGCGGGAGGTCAGTTCGTCGTCGATCGGGCCGGCGGCGACGACCTTGCCCTGACGGATCATCAGGACGTGGGTGAAGCCGGGGGCGATCTCCTCGACGTGGTGGGTGACCATGACCATGGAGGGCGCGATCGGATCGCGGGCCAGCCGGCCCAGGCGGCGCACCAGGTCCTCGCGGCCGCCGAGGTCGAGCCCGGCGGCGGGCTCGTCGAGCAGCAGCAGCTCGGGGTCCGACATCATCGCGCGGGCGATCAGGGTGCGCTTGCGCTCGCCCTCGGAGAGGGTGCCGAACTTCCGGTCCAGGAACTCGTTCATGCCCAGCCGGTCGAGGAAGGCGCGGGCGCGGTCCTCGTCGACCTTCTCGTAGCCCTCGTGCCAGGTGGCGGTCATCCCGTACGCCGCGGTGAGGACGGTCTCCAGCACGGTCTGCCGGCGCGGCATCTTCTCCGCCATGGCGGCGCCGGCCATGCCGATCCGCGGGCGCAGGTCGAAGACGTCGACGCCGCCGAGCTTGTCACCGAGGATCTGGACGGTGCCGGTGGTGGGGAAGACGTAGCTGGACGCGACGTTGAGCAGGGTGGTCTTGCCGGCTCCGTTGGGACCCAGGATGACCCAGCGCTCGCCCTCGGCCACCGACCACGAGACCTGGTCCACCAGAGCCCGTCCGTCGCGGACCACGGATACGTCCACCAGCTCCAGCACATCGCTCATGAGCGCGTTGTCTCCCATTGCAGTCTCGGCAGTCCGGTGTGCCCACGTCGGCACGGGCCAGAAGGAACCCCCGGGGAAAACTTACGCCACCGCGCACCACGTCCAGTCCATAGGCTGGGGGCATGCTTGATGAACCTCGCTCAGGTCGGCTGACGGCCTGGGGAAATGCCCTGCTTGCCGGACTTGCCGCACCGGATGACGTCGCCGGGCGGATCACGGCGGAGGACGCCGTCCACCGCATCGCCGGACTGCCCGGCGAGCACGCCCCGGTCGGTCTCACGCTGGGCCTCGGCCGCCTGCGGGCGCTGGGTGTGACGGGCCTGCGGCTGGCGCTGCCGGTGGCCGGGCACCCGCTGGGGCTGAGCGGGCCGCCGGAGTTCAACGCGCGGGCGATGGCGGCCGGTGAGGCGGTCGTCACCGTGGGGGCCGTGGCCCTGGGCCTGGTGCCGGACGTGCACGAGGCCGGGCCGGCGGGCGATCTCCATGTGGACGTCGAGTGGCAGTGCCTGCCGGTGCGGGACGCCCCGCCGGCCGACGTGCCCTCGCTGGGCGAGGCCGAGCGCGAGCTCGCCGAGGCGCTGCGGGACGCGACGGAGGCGCTGGCGAGCCTGGACGTGGCCGGTGCGGGCCCCGCGGCGCAGGCCGCGCTGGAGGCGTACCGTGCGCGGGCCGACCGGGGCCGCGAGGTGCTGGCCCCCGGGTATCCGCCGCGCGCGGTGCGGGTCCTGGAGCTCGCCCAGCGGGTGGCCGCGCTGGTGGCCATCGCCGCCGACGGGCACGGCGCGGCGGTCAGCGCCTCGCAGATCGCGGCGCGCTCGGAGCTGCTGCGGCCGGTGGAGCGGACCGCGCGGCGCGCGCAGGTGGCCGCGTACAACGCGTATGTCGAGGAGCGGGAGAAGGGCCGGCCCTGACGGCACCCGCAACGGGACTCCCTGAAGGAGCCCGCCCTTCCGGGAGAGCCGGGCCTCCCGGAGAGCCGGACCTGCCGGGCCCGGGGCGGCCCGGGCCCGGGATCGCGCGAGCGGCCGGGTCAGTGGACGCCGTTGCGGACCGCCCACAGGGCGGCCTGGGTGCGGTCGGCCAGGTCCAGCTTCATCAGGATGTTGGAGACGTGCGTCTTCACCGTCTTCTCGGACAGCACCAGGCTCCGTGCGATCTCCCGGTTGGACCGGCCGTCCGCGATCAGGCCCAGCACCTCGCGCTCCCGGTCGGTCAGCGTGCCCGCCCGGCCGCTGCCGGGTGATCCGTGGTCCTGGGAGAGCAGCGCGCCCGCGACCTCGGGCTGGAGCAGGACGTGTCCGGCGTGCACCGAGCGGATGGCGTCGGCGAGGGCGACCGGGTCGACGTCCTTGTAGACGTATCCGGCGGCGCCGGCCCGCAGCGCGGGGACGACGGTGCGCTGCTCGGTGAAGCTCGTCACGATCAGCACGCGCGCCTGGTTGCCGGCGTCGCGCAGCAGCTGCAGCGCCTCTATGCCGTCGGTGCCGGGCATCTTCACGTCCATGAGGATGACGTCGGGCCGCAGTTCCTGGGCGCGCTCGACGCCCTCGGCGCCGTCGCCCGCCTCGCCGACGACCTCGATGTCGCCCTGGACCTCGAGGAACGTGCGCAGGCCGCGACGCACCACCTGGTGGTCGTCGACCAGCAGGACGCGGATGACGTTGTCAGCCACCGGGCACCTCCATCTCGATGACGGTGCCCTTCCCGGGCTCCGATTCCACACTCAGCCGGCCGCCGACGCCGTCGGCGCGGTCCCGCATCGAGACCAGGCCCAGGTGCCGGCCCGCGCGCCGGACGGCCGTGGGGTCGAAGCCGCGGCCGTCGTCGCGGACCCGCAGCCGTGCGCCCTTGCCCTGTCCTTCGAGGGTGACGCTGACGGTCGCGGCGTGCGCGTGCCGCAGAGCGTTGTGCAGTGCCTCCTGGGCGACCCGCAGCAACGCCTCCTCCTGGGCGGCGGGCAGGGCGCGCACCGTGAAGGCGTGGAAGCTGACCCCGGCGCTGTGCACCCGGTCCAGCACCTCGGCCTGGGTGCGCAGGGTGGCGACCAGGCCGTCCTCGTCCAGCGCGGCGGGCCGCAGCTCCACCACCACCGCCCGCAGTTCGTCGGCGGCCTCCGCGGCGAGCGCGGCGACGTGCCGTATCTCCTCCTTGGCGCGGTCCGGGTGGCCGTCGACCAGGGCGGCGGCGGCCTGCGCGGTCAGCCGCAGCGAGAAGAGCTTCTGCGAGACCGCGTCGTGCAGCTCGTGCGCGATGCGGGCCCGCTCCCCCGCGAGCGTCAGCTCCCGGCTGCGTTCGTGCAGGCGGGCGTTGGTCAGGGCGATCGCGGCGTGGTCGGCGAGGATCCGCAGCAGGTCCTCGTCGTCCTGGGTGAAGCCGCAGACGCCGTCGGGGGGCCGGGTGCGGCACTGCTTGTTGGCCAGGAAGACGGCGCCGAGGATCTCGTCGCCGTCGGCGATCGGCATGCCGATGAAGTCCTTCATCACCGGGTGGGCGCGCGGCCAGCCGGCGAAGCTGTCGAAGTCGCGCACGTCGGCCAGGCGCTGCGGGGTGCCCTCGTGGAGCATGGCGGCCAGCACGCCGTGCTGGCGGGGCAGCGGCCCGATGGCCTTCCACTGCGCGTCGCTGACGCCGTCCACCACGAACTGGGCGAAGCCTCCGTGGTCGTCGGGCACGCCGAGAGCGGAGTACTCGGCGCCGAGCAGCTCACGGGCGGAGGCGACGATGGTCTGGAGCACCTCGCGCACCTCCAGCCGGCGGTTCATCGCCAGGACCGCGGCGCTGACCGCTTCGATTCCGCCTCTCGGCGTCCGGGGGGCCATACCCCCACCGTACCGGCGGCAGGTCACCGCACGTATGCGGCGTCGGACGGACCGTCCTCGTCCGTCGGACCTAGTCGGGGGCCTAGGCCCAAGTGCCCGCGCGACCTGGTGCGGCCGCCCGAGGCGCCGGGGCGTGCCGCGTTCCTACGGTGAGGCCAGGTGGCCCGGCGACGGTGCCGGGCACCGGGATGTGAGGCCGTGAGGCCGTGACAAGGAGGCGGATCATGCCGGTGGCGATCATCACGGGCGCGTCGCGGGGGCTGGGGCGGGCGCTGGCGGAGGGCCTGGCGGGCCGCGGCTGGGACCTCGTGCTCGACGGGCGGAACGCGGACGCGCTGCGGGCGGCCGTCGCGGAGCTGGAACGCGGGGCGCCGTCGGCGCGTGTCGAGGGACGTCCCGGGGACGTCACCGACCCCGGACACCGGGCGGAGCTGGCCGCGGCGGCCGGCGCGCTCGGCGGGGTGGACCTGCTGGTGAACAACGCCAGCGCGCTGGGCGCCGAGCCGCTGGTGCCGCTCGCCGAGCTGACCGACGAAGGTCTGCGCGAGGCGCTGGAGACCAACGTCACGGCGCCTCTGGCCCTGGTGCGCGCGGTGCTGCCGGCGCTGCGGGCGGCCGCGGGCGCGGTGGTCAACGTCAGCTCGGACGCCGCGGTGGAGCCGTACCCCACGTGGGGAGGGTACGGAGCCAGCAAGGCGGCCCTGGACCATCTGTCGGCGGTGCTGGCCGAGGAGGAGCCGGATGTGCGGGTGTGGTGGGTGGACCCGGGCGACCTGCGGACCGGCCTGTACGCGGCGGCGGTCCCGGACGACGCCGACTTCGCCGCGCGGCCGCTGCCCGAGGAGGTCGTGCCGGCCTTCCTGCGGCTGCTCGACGAGAAGGCCGCGAGCGGCCGCTACGTGGCGCCCGACCTGCTGGAGGCGCGATGACCGCGGTGATCACGTGCGAGACGTGCGACGAGCAGGCCGCGCGGGTGGACTCCGCGGGCCTCGGTGATCTGCGCCTGCCGCCGGAGCTGGTGGCCCGGGTCCCGGCGCCGCGGCGCGACGCGGTCCGGCTGCTGGTGGGCCGGCGGAGCGGCGGCGCGGTGACGCACCACGGCTTCCGTGAGCTGCCGCGGCTGCTGCGGGCCGGTGACGTCCTGGTGGTCAACACCTCGCGGACGCTGCCGGCGGCGGTCGACGGGCGGCTGCCGGGCGAGGACGTGGTGGTGCACTTCTCCACCCGCCGCGACGACGGCCGCTGGGTGGTGGAGGTGCGCACTCCCGACGGCCGGGGCTCCACCGTGCGCCGGGCGGGCGGTCCCGCGGGCGCGGTGATCCGGCTGCGCGGCGGCGCGGACCTGCGGCTGGAGACGCCGCTGGACGCCTCGGGTGACCGGCTCTGGGTGGCCGCGCCGTCCGTGCACGGCCTCCCCCGCTATCTGCACCGCCACGGCCGGCCCATCCGCTACTCCTACACCGAGCGCGACCAGCCGCTGTCGGCGTACCAGACGGTGTTCTCCACGGCCGCGCCCGACGGTGCGGGGTCGGCGGAGATGCCGAGCGCCGCGCGCCCCTTCACCTCCGCGCTGGTCACGGAGCTGGTCAGCAGGGGGGTGCAGGTCGCGCCGATCGTGCTGCACACCGGTGTGGCGTCCGCCGAGGCGCACGAGCCGCCGTACGCGGAGCCGTACACCGTGCCCGCGGCCACGGCCTGGCAGGTGAACGCGGCCCGCGCGGCGGGCGGCCGGGTGGTCGCCGTCGGCACCACGGCGGTCCGCGCCCTGGAGTCGGCAGCCGACCGGCGGGGCGTGGTGCGCCCGTCACATGGGTGGACGGAGCTGGTTGTGACCCCGGAGCGCGGGGTACGCGTGGTGGACGGACTGCTGACGGGGCTCCACGAACCGGAGGCCTCCCACCTGCTGATGCTGCGTGCGGTCTCCGGGGACGCGCTGCTGCGGGGCGTCTACGCCGAAGCCCTGCGGGAGCGGTACCTCTGGCACGAGTTCGGGGACGTCAACCTGCTGCTTCCCTGACATAAGAGGGGACTTGAGCGGGAACCGAAGGAAGTGCACGAACTGCGCACAATGTCCGATTCCCGGCTTTCCCACCGCTTTCCCCGTACTTTTCCCCTCTTCCCTTGCGTTCAGAAGCCTCTGAAAAAGCGTCACCTCCGGCACCCCCGTCGTCACCATGCGCGATAGCGGGGGTGCCGCCGTGTGACCTCACCTATAGGGCGTGGGTCACATACTAAGCCGCTTAGTGGAATATCCGTGCCCGGCCTCGGCGCGCTGACCGGCGGGATTCCCCGGGAAATCGCCCTCCGGCGTTCCCGTCCATCTACGAATGTCATTCGTAGAAATGCTCGTTGACCCCCGATTTGGGACCACCTAAAAATTCTCAGGTCCCGAACCGGAAGAGGTAACCAGCAATGCAGCTCCCCCAGATCCCCAAGATCGGCCGACTGTCGAAGAAGCACAAGATCACGGCGGCCGGCGCCGCCGCCGCGACCGCTGTCGTTCTCGCAGTGACCGGTCTGCAGGCGACCGGAGGGTCTTCGTCCGCTGCGGCCGTTGGTGACCCCACCGGCTACAAGGTCGCCACCGCCGACCAGACGAAGACGTCGTCCGCCCCGAAGACCGACTCCGCCTCCCAGAAGGCGCTGTCGGACCAGGCCGCCGCTCAGAAGAAGGCCGCTGCCGACGCCGCCGCCAAGAAGGCCGCCGCCGAGGCGCTGGCCAAGAAGAAGGCCGCTGCCGCCGAGGCCGCCAGGAAGACCGCCGAGCGCCGGGCCGCCGCCGAGGCCGCCGCCAAGCGGGCCGCCCACCAGGCCGCGGTCAAGCGCGCCGCCGAGAGGGCCGCCGCCAACCGCTCCACGCAGCGCGCGACGCTCAAGGTGGTCCCGGTGGCCGCCACCACCCCCGCCCCGGTCAAGACCTACACCAACGACCTGGACGGCTGGATCAAGCACTCGCTCGACATCATGGCCGCCGACCACATCCCCGGCAGCTACAACGGCATCTACCGCAACATCATCCGTGAGTCGAGCGGCAACCCGAACGCCATCAACCTGTGGGACTCGAACGCCGCCAAGGGCATTCCGTCCAAGGGCCTGCTCCAGGTGATCGACCCGACCTTCCAGGCGTACCACGTCGCCGGAACCTCGTGGAACATCTACGACCCGGTCGCGAACATCACCGCCGCGTGCAACTACGCGTACCACGTGTACGGTTCGATGGACAACGTGAACTCCGCCTACTGATCGGCCACCCATCTGCCACTGAGCGGCCACTGATCGGCCACTGATCGGCACGGAATTCACCGCACGCGTCAGCACGCGCGTCACCCATGCAAAAGGGCGGCGGGACACCATGTCCCACCGCCCTTTGCGCGTGCGGATTTCCGCTTTCCCGGCCCCTTCCGGGGCAGGGTCACGGCTACTTGCGCATGACCTCCGGCTCGTGCCGGCGCAGCAGGCGCGCGACGACGAACGCGCAGAGCACGCCGATCAGCAGCAGCACGCCGATGTCCAGCGTCCAGGTGCCGGCGGTGTGCTTCCACAGCGTGTCCACCGACTTGTGCGTCGGGTCCCACGGCAGCAGCACGTTGAGGTTCGCGGTGACGCCCGCGCCGGCCACCGCCCAGCGGGCCGGCATCAGCCACGACAGCTGCTCCACGCCGGGCTTCCCGTAGAGCTGGAAGAGTACGCCGGTGAAGACGATCTGCACGATGGCGAACATGACCAGCAGCGGCATGGTCTTCTCCGCGGTCTTCACCAGCGCGGAGATGATCAGCCCGACCATCATCGAGGTGAAGCCGAAGGCCATGATCACCAGCGCCATCTCGATGCCCGGATGGGCCTTGAGCACGACGCCCTCGGTGGGCATCGTGCGCGGCGCGAAGCCGATGCCGCAGATGATGGCGCCCTGCAGGGCGGTGATCAGCCCCAGCACGATGATCTTGGACATCAGGTAGGCGGAGCGGGACAGGCCGACCGCGCGTTCGCGCTCGTAGATCACCCGTTCCTTGATCAGCTCGCGGACGGAGTTGGCCGCGCCGGCGAAGCAGGCGCCCACCGCGAGGATCATCAGGATGGTGCCCGCGTCCTTGTTCTGGAGGTGGGCGCGCAGCGGACCGGGACCGAGGCCGCTGTCGGCCGGGATCAGCACGCTGACCACGCCCAGCACGGCGGGCAGCACCACCATCAGGCCGATGAAGCCCTTGTCGGAGATGATCACCGACAGATAGCGGCGGACCAGCGTCCACAGCTGTGAGCCCCAGCTCTGCGGCTTGGTCGGGCGGGCCGCCTGCTGCGGTATGTAGTGCGCCTGCTGCGGGGCGACGGAGTCCAGCTCGGCCGCGTACGTCTGGTAGTGCTGCGAGCCGCGCCAGCGACCGGACCAGTCGTAGTCCCGGTAGTTCTCGAACGCCGAGAACACGTCGGCCCAGGTCTCGTAGCCGAAGAAGGCCAGCGCCTCGTCCGGCGGCCCGAAGTAGGCCACGGAACCGCCGGGCGCCATGACCAGCAGCTTGTCGCAGAGCGCCAGTTCGGCCACCGAGTGGGTGACGACCAGCACCGTCCGGCCGTCGTCGGCGAGGCCGCGCAGCAGCTTCATGACGTCGCGGTCCATGCCCGGGTCCAGGCCGGAGGTGGGCTCGTCGAGGAAGATCAGCGACGGCTTGGTGAGCAGCTCGAGCGCCACCGACACCCGCTTGCGCTGACCACCGGAGAGCGAGGTGATCCGCTTGTCGGCGTGGATGTCCAGCTTGAGCTCGCGCAGCACCTCGTCGATCCGCGCCTCGCGCTCGGCGGGCGCGGTGTCGCCGGGGAAGCGGAGCTTGGCGGCGTACCGCAGGGCCGTCCTGACCTGGAGTTCCTTGTGCAGGATGTCGTCCTGCGGGACCAGGCCGATGCGCTGCCGGAGCTCGGCGAACTGCTTGTACAGGTTGCGGTTGTCGTACAGCACCTCGCCCTGGTCGGCCGGCCGGTAGCCGGTCAGCGCGCGCAGCAGCGTGGACTTGCCGGAGCCGGACGGGCCGATGACGCCGATCAGCGACTTCTCGGGCACCCCGAAGGAGACGTCCTTGAGGATCGTCTTCGTGGCCTTGCCCTGCGGCACCTGCACCGACAGACGGCGGGCGGAGAAGGAGACGGCGCCGTTGTCGACGAACTCCTCCAGCCGGTCCCCGACCAGCCGGAACGTGGAGTGGCCGACGCCGACGATGTCGTTCGGGCCGAGCAGGTGGCGCTGGATCGGCTGGCCGTTGACGTACGTGCCGTTGTGGCTGCCGAGGTCGACGATCTCGTAGCGGCCGTCGGGGTGCGCGCGGAACTCGGCGTGGTACCGGGAGACCTGCAGGTCGGAGACGACCAGCTCGTTCTCCAGGGCGCGGCCGATCTTCATCACGCGGCCCAGCGAGAGCTGGTGGAAAGTCGTCGGGCTGCGGTCGCTGTAGCCGGGTGCGCCGCCGGGCTGCTGCGGCGGCGGCTGCTGCATCTGCGGCTGCATCTGCTGCTGCTGCTGCGGGACCGGGGGCATGCCGTGCGGTGCCTGCGGGCCGCCCCAGCCGGGCTGCTGCTGCGGTACGGCCTGCGCGGGCGGCGCTCCCCACCCGCCGGCGCCCTGCTGCTGCGGTACCGCCTGCTGTTGCGGTACGGCCTGCGGCGGAGCCGCGTACGCGTGCGGCTGCTGGGCCGGAGCCTGGGCGGGCTGCCCCTGCGCCGGGGCGTAGGCCGGCTGCTGCTGGTGCGGCTGCGCGACCGGTGCGGCCTGCTGAGCCGGTGCGGCCTGAGCCGGTGTCGCCGCCTGCGTGGCGGTGAAGAGGAGCCGCGGGCCGTCCGTGGCGTTGCCGAGGTGGATCACCGACCCCGGGCCGACCTCGGTCTGCTGGACCCGCTGTCCCTGCACATAGGTGCCGTTGGTGCTGCCGAGATCCTCGAAGACCCAACTGCGGTCGCCGCGGCGGATGGTGGCGTGCCGCCACGAGACCCGGGCGTCTTCGAGAACAAGATCGCCCTGCGGGTCACGTCCCAGGCTGTACGAGCGGGACGCGTCGAGCGTCCAGGTCTTTCCGTTCAATTCGAGTACGAGTTCAGGCACCCCATGCCCCATTGGTTGTCCCCCGTGTAGTCCCCCTGCGGGGAGTCTAGGGATAGCGAACATCGGGAGGAACTATTGCAGGCCCCGGTCTCGTAACAGAAAGCCCCCTCGTGTGCGGGTTCCGTGTCCGGTGCGCGACAGCGCCGTCACACCCGCCCGGCCGGACTCCCCGGCGGTACGCGGGAATTGGCCGCGGTTACCGGAAATGCCCGTGACCTGGGGTGTCCGGCACGCGGGACGGATGACCGCCCGGACGCCCCGGCCGGTTAACGTGGGAGAACCATGGACATGGACGACGCCTCGCAGAGCCGGCCCCTCCGCCCCGGTGACGAGCCCGGAGCCGTACCGCCGGCCGACGTGCCCACCCTTCTGGTCAAGATCTTCGGCAAGGACCGGCCCGGCATCACCGCCGGCCTGTTCGACACGCTCGCCGCGTACACGGTGGACGTGATCGACATCGAGCAGGTCGTCACGCGGGGCCGGATCGTGCTCTGCGCGCTGGTGACCGCCCCGGCCCGCGGCGCCGAGGGCGACCTGCGGGCGACCGTGCACGGCTGGGCCGAGAGCATGAAGCTGCAGGCCGAGATCATCTCCGGCCGCGGCGACAACCGCCCGCGCGGTGAGGGCCGTTCGCATGTGACCGTCCTCGGCCAGCCGCTCACCGCGGAGTCCACGGCGGCCATAGCGGCACTGATCACCGGGGCCGGCGGCAACATCGACCGGATCTTCCGGCTCGCCAAGTACCCGGTGACGGCGGTGGAGTTCGCGGTTTCGGGCGCCGAGCCCGCGGTGCTGCGCTCGGCGCTGGCGCCGCAGGCCGCGGCCCGCGGCGTGGACGTGGCGGTGGTGCCGGCCGGGCTGCAGCGCCGGGCGCAGCGGCTGGTGGTGATGGACGTCGACTCCACGGTCATCCAGGACGAGGTCATCGAGCTGTTCGCGGCCCACGCGGGCTGCGAGGACGAGGTCGCCGAGGTGACGGCTGCGGCGATGCGCGGCGAGCTGGACTTCGAGCAGTCGCTGCACGCCCGGGTGGCCCTGCTGAAGGGTCTCGACGTCTCCGTCGTCGACAAGGTGCGCGCCGAGGTGCGGCTGACCCCGGGCGCCCGCACCCTGATCCGCACCCTCAAGCGCCTCGGCTACCAGGTGGGCGTGGTCTCCGGCGGATTCACGCAGGTGACCGACGACCTCAAGGAGCGGCTCGGCCTGGACTTCGCCGCCGCCAACACCCTGGAGGTCGCCGACGGGCGGCTGACCGGGCGGGTGACCGGGCCGATCGTGGACCGGGCAGGCAAGGCCCGGCTGCTGCGCGAGTTCGCCGCGCAGGCCGGGGTGCCGCTCAGCCAGACCGTGGCGGTCGGCGACGGCGCCAACGACCTGGACATGCTCAACGCCGCCGGGCTCGGGGTGGCCTTCAACGCCAAGCCGCTGGTACGCCAGGCCGCGGACACCGCGGTGAACGTGCCGTTCCTGGACACCGTGCTCTACCTGCTGGGGATCACCCGCGAGGAGGTCGAGGCGGCGGACGCGCTGGACGGCGTGCCGACCGGCGCCTGAGCCGGGCGCGACCCGGCCGGGGCACGCCCTGAGCCGGGTGGGATCTGAACCGGATGAGACCTGAACCGGGCGGCTCCGAGCCGGACGGCGGCGCGCGTCAGGCCTCGTGCGGCGCCCAGAACGCGGTGAGCCGGGCGACGCCGTGCTCGACGGACTTCCACGAGCCGTCGAAGGTCAGCACGGCGAACGCCGCCGTGGGAAAGCCGCGGGTCATCCGGGCGAGGGTGTCGCCCTCGGCCGAACCGGCCAGGGCGTCGGCGAGGGCGTGCATGCCGGGGTTGTGGCCGACCAGCAGAAGCGAGGACACCTCGTCGGACGTCTCGCCGACCAGTGCCAGCAGATCGCCGAGCGTGGCGTCGTACAGCCGCTCCTCGTAGACCGTCCTGGGCCGGTGCGTCATCTCGTGCGCGGCGAGTTTCCAGGTCTCACGGGTGCGGGTGGAGGTGGAGCACAGGGCGAGCTCGGGGCTGATGCCGTCGTCGACGAAACGGCGGCCCACGGCCGGGGCGTCCAGCCGGCCGCGGTCGGCCAGCGGCCGCTCGTGGTCCGGGACCTCGGGCCAGTCGGCCTTGGCGTGGCGGAGCAGAACGATGGTGCGGGGCGAATCGACGGTCATGCCCCTCAGCTTTCCAGAAAACCGGCGGTCAGGCGCGGGATGGCCGAAGGGCTGTGGACAACCGTCACAGCAGGTGGTGGAGGAGGCCGCCGATCGCTGCGGCGATGCGGCCGAAGGTGTCCGCACCGGGTGCGGCGCCCGAGGCGTCGGCGGACGCGGGGCCGCCGGCGATGAGGGCCAGCAGTGTCGCGAAGGCGATCGCGGGCAGGGCCACCGCCCACCACGGCAGCCGGGTCTGCACGGCGTTCTGCTGCCGCGTGCCGGTCCTGGCCGGCTGCTGCCGGGTGAACAGGTGCGGGGACTGCGTGGTCACGGTGACCGCCTCCGGGGAACCGTCGAAGTGCCGTATCTCTGAGTGCACTTCGACGCTACGGGGGCGCGCCGGCCGCTCCCATCCGGTCGTCCACCTACTTGACCCTGACCCTGACCCCCTAGGGATGGTGGGGTTGTCCCCACCCCGGCTTCGGGGTCGCCGGCCAGGGTGAGGCGGTCGCCGGGGTTCCGGCGAGGGGCGTCGCGGGTGCTCAGCCCATCCGGGCCGCGATGGTGGCGACGACCGCGACGATGGCGGGCACCCCCATCATCAGGCCGAAGATGATCAGCAGGCGCCGCTGGGGCTGCGGAGGATTCGGTTCGAGTACGGGCATGCGCTCAGTGTCGCACCGGACGCGGGGCGTTCGGCACCGGGGTCACAGTTCGTCCTCGATGTGCCGGTTCCGCCCGGCCAGGACGCCGCACACGACCTGGGGGACGACGAGCGCGAGCATCAGCGCGACGGGCACGCCCCAGCCGCCGCTGACCTGGTTGAGGGTACCGACCAGGATCGGGCCGGGGATGGAGATCAGATAGCCGGTGCTCTGTGCGAACGCCGACAGCCGCACCACACCGCCGCCGGTCCGCGAGCGCATCCCGATCATCGTCAGCACCAGCGGGAACGCGCAGTTGGCGACGCCGAGCAGCAGCGCCCAGATCCAGGGGGCGGCCGCGGGGGCGGCCCACAGCCCCGCGAAACCGGCGATCTGGAAGGCGCCGAGCACCACGACGATCGGCCCCTGGGAGCGCATCCGCGCGGCGAGCGGCGGCAGCACGAAGGACAGCGGCACGCCCATCACCATGGTGACGGCGAGCAGGACGCCCGCCTTGTCCGCGGAGATCCCGGCGTCCCGGAAGATCTGCGGCATCCAGCCCATGGTGACGTAGGCGGCAGTGCCCTGGAGGCCGAAGAAGCAGGCGAGCATCCAGGCGGTGCGGCTGCGGACGATGCTGCCGTGCTCGCCGCTGTCCTGCCGGTCGGCGGCCTGGTCACCGCCCTGCTCCCCGGCGGCGGGCTGGGGCCGGCGGACCCGGTGGACCGGCGTCGCCGAGCGGTCGCGGGCCAGCGGCAGCCAGGGGATGACGGCGACCGCCGCGAGGATCGCCCACACGCCCAGCCCCAGCCGCCAGCTCCCGCCCATGGCGTCGGTCAGCGGCACGGTGACGGCGGCGGCCACGGCGGTGCCCAGGGACAGGGCCATCGAGTAGACGCCCGTGACGGTGCCCACCCGGTCGGGGAAGTAGCGCTTGACGATCACCGGCATCAGCACGTTGGAGACGGCGATGCCCGCGAGGGCCAGGGCGCTGGCCGCCAGGAAGACCGGGGTGGTCCCGGCGAGCGGGCGCAGCAGGAGACCCGCGGTGATCGCCACCATGCCGGCCAGCACCACGGCTCCCGGGCCGTGGCGGCGGGCCAGCCGCGGCGCGGCGAAGCCGAACAGGGCGAAGCAGGCGGCGGGGACTGAGGTGAGCAGCCCGGCCGTGGTGCCGCTCATGCCGAGTCCGTCGCGCACCTCCTTGAGCAGCGCGCCCAGGCTCGTGATGGCCGGCCGCAGGTTGACCGCGGCCAGGACGAGCGCGACGACGACGAGGCGCCGCACCCAGGGGGCGACAGCCGCCTGGGGAGCGGCGGTCCCCGACGGCTCCGGGCCGGCGGTTTCCGCTGCCCGGCCGGAGGGAGGTGAGGAGGCGGCGGGCCGGGTGGCTTCCGGGTCGAGGGTGAGGGCTTCGTCGTCACGCATACCGACCATCATAGAATGATGGGATGAATCTCGAACCCCTGCCCCGGTCCGCGACGCTCGCCGACCGGGTGATCGCCCGCCTGCGGGCCGAGATCGCCTCGGGCGCCTGGCCGGTGGGCACCCGCATCCCCACCGAGCCGGAGCTGGTCGAACGGCTCGGCGTGGCCCGCAACACCGTGCGCGAGGCGGTGCGGGCGCTCGCCCACAACGGTCTGCTGGACATCCGGCAGGGCTCGGGCACCTATGTGGTGGCCACCAGCGAGCTGGCCGGTGTGATGCAGCGGCGCTTCGCGGACGCCGAGCCGCTGCACGTCGCGGAGCTGCGCGGCTCGCTGGAGGCGACGGCGGCGTCGCTGGCGGCGCAGCGCCGCACGGCGGCGGACCTGGCGCAGCTGGACACCCTGCTGGAACGGCGCGAGCACGCCTGGGAGTCCGGCGACACCGAGGCGTTCGTGCAGGCCGACGCGACACTGCACCTGGCGGTGGTGGCCGCCTCGCACAACTCGGTGCTCACCACGCTGTACGCGGACCTGGGCGAGGTGCTGCGCGACTACCTGCGGGCCGACATAGGCGGCGAGCTGCGTCCCGAGGACCACCTCGACCACGCCCGGCTGGTGGCCGCGATCCACGCGGGCGACGCGGACGCCGCCGCAGCCGAGGCCCGCGAGCACGCCTTCTTCTGCCGCTTCAGCAACGCGTAAGGGGCGCCCCACGAGGTGGGACGCCCCTTACCCGGGAAACCCGGGTCCCCGGGCAGGCGCCGGCTCAGGCGCCGATCGCGTGCAGACCGCCGTCGACGTGCACGATCTCGCCGGTGGTCTTGGGGAACCAGTCGGAGAGCAGGGCGACCACACCGCGGCCGGCCGGCTCCGGGTCGGACAGGTCCCACTCCAGCGGCGAGCGGTGGTTCCAGACGTCGGCCAGCTCGGTGAAGCCCGGGATCGACTTGGCGGCCATCGAGCCGATCGGGCCCGCGGAGACGAGGTTGCAGCGGATGTTCTGCTTGCCCAGGTCGCGCGCCAGGTAGCGGGAGGTGGCCTCCAGCGCGGCCTTCGCCGGGCCCATCCAGTCGTACTGCGGCCAGGCGTACTGCGCGTCGAAGGTCAGTCCGACGACCGAACCGCCGGAGTCGCCCGTCGCGTCGGGCGACGTCATCAGCGGAAGGCACGCCATGGTCAGCGACTTCAGCGAGTACGCGGAGACGTGCATCGCGGTGGCCACGGACTCGAACGGCGTGTTCAGGAAGTTGCCGCCGAGCGCGTCCTGCGGGGCGAAGCCGATGGAGTGGACCACGCCGTCGAGGCCGCCGAGCTCCTCGCGCACGATCTCGGCGAGGCCGTCCAGGTGCTCGGCGTTGGTGACGTCCAGCTCGACGACCTTGACCGGCTTGGGCAGCTTCTTGGCGATGCGCTGGGTCAGGGTCGGCCGCGGGAAGGCGGTGAGGATGATCTCCGCACCCTGCTCCTGGGCCAGCTTGGCGGTGTGGAAGGCGATGGAGGACTCCATCAGCACGCCGGTGATCAGGACGCGCTTGCCGTCGAGGATTCCGCTCATGGTGATCAGTGACCCATGCCCAATCCGCCGTCAACGGGGATGACGGCACCAGTGATGTACGAAGCGTCGTCGGAGGCGAGGAAGCGCACGGTGGCGGCGATCTCCTCCGGCTGGGCGTAACGGCCGAGCGGCACCTGGGCGACGATGCCCGCACGCTGCTCGTCGGTGAGCGCCCGGGTCATGTCGGTGTCCACGAATCCGGGGGCGACGACGTTGAAGGTGATGTTGCGCGAGCCCAGTTCGCGGGCCAGGGAGCGGGCGAAGCCCACCAGGCCGGCCTTGGAGGCGGCGTAGTTGGCCTGGCCGGCCGAGCCCAGCAGTCCGACGACGGAGGAGATCAGCACGACGCGGCCCTTCTTGGCCCGCAGCATGCCGCGGTTCGCGCGCTTGACCACGCGGAAGGTGCCGGTGAGGTTGGTCTCCAGGACGGACGTGAAGTCCTCCTCCGACATCCGCATCAGGAGCTGGTCGCGGGTGACGCCGGCGTTGGCGACGAGGACCTCGACGTTGCCGTGCGCCGCCTCGATCTCCTTGTACGCCTGCTCGACCTGCTCGGCGTCGGTGATGTCGCAGCGCACGGCGAGGACGCCGCGCGAGACGAGGTCGGCCGGGGGCTCACCCGACCGGTAGGTGATGGCGACCTTGTCGCCCGCGTCGGCGAACACGTGGGCGATGGCGAGGCCGATGCCCCGGTTTCCTCCGGTGACGAGAACCGAGCGGCTCAACGGATCACCCTCCCTGTAGACGTCTGGACGATAGGAAAACTATCGGTCCCGGCACCTTTACGGGGAATCGGCCTCGACAGGCTGACCAGCGGGTCCCTGTGGGTTTCCTACAGCCGCCGCGTCAGTCCCGGGCTCGCACGGCAGCCCTGCGGCGGCTCCAGAACAGCAGCCCGAGGGCCCCCGAGGCCAGCACCGCGCTGCCGGACAGGGCGGCCTCGAGGGTCGCGGTGGCGGGCCGGCCGGCGGCGGCGTCGCTGGTCGCGATGGTCTCGGTACCGCCGTGGCCGTGGTGGCTGACGGTGGACTTCGACTCGCCGGCGAGGATCTGCGCCTCGGTGGGCGCCTGGGGCGCGGCGGCCCGCGCCGCCGCGCCCGACTGGCCGAAGACGACATCCGCGCAGCCGTAGAACGCCTCCGGGCTGTCGGTGCGCTGCCACACCTGGTAGATCAACTGCCGGCCCGTCCTGGCCGGCAGGGTCGCGGTGAAGGTGTAGAAGCCGCTGGGCGCCGAGGCGACCGTGCTGTAGACCGCGATCGGGGTGTCGTCCAGGTCGGACCACTTCAGCGGCTTGGTCGGGTCGTAGCCCTGCTTGGTGATGTACAGCGTCATGGTGCCGCGGTGCGGGGCGGTGACCCGGAAGCTGACGCCGGTCTGGCCGGCGGCCACGGGCGTCGCGGGCCAGTCGGTCCTGGCCCAGTCCAGGGCGCGGTACTTGTCGCGGTTGGCCGAGCACAGGTGGCCGTCCGGGATGATCTGGCGGCTCTGGCCGTTGGCGTCGGCGATGTTGACCTCGTTCCAGTCGTACAGCGGCTGGGTGCCGCTGTCGGCCACGAGGTCCTTGCAGACCTGCGACTGCGGGTGCTCGGGGCCTTCCGCGTAGCAGGCGGCGATCCGGCTGACGGGGGTGTTCAGCGCGCCGTGGGCGCTGGCCGAGCCGGGGGTGAGGCCGGTGACGGCCAGGGCCGCGGCGCCGATGGCGCCGAGCGCGGCGGTGGTGCGACGTGCGGACATGTGGGGGGCTCCTTGTCGTGCGGGAGATGCTGCTCTGCGGACAAGAGAGGGCGGTTGCACGTGCTGTCGGGAGGGCGGTTGTCATGAGCATAGGGATTGGTCCAGACCAAACTCAAGAGGTGACGCGGGCTCAGGAACGCCCGCCCGCACGGCCGTCCGGGCCCAGGCGCGGACCCAGGCGCGGGCGGGAGGCGTGTCGTCCACAGGCCGGTGAGCGGGCGGCGGTTGTCCACAGGCCCGCGGGAATCCTCGCGCCCGGCGGCACCTGGTCGTGATTCACTGCGAGGACGCAGAGCGAAGGGGAGTCAGTCGTGCCTCATGAGGTCGATCAGTCGTTCCTGGCGTTGCCGTTGAGGGCACTCGCCGATGCCGCGCTGGCCCGCGCCCGGGCGCTGGGCGCCGAGCACGCGGACTTCCGGCTGGAGCGGGTGCGCAGCGCCGACTGGCGGCTGCGGGACGCACGCGTGGCGGGGAGTTCGGACACCACCGACCTCGGCTTCGCGGTCCGCGTGGTGCACGGCGGGGCCTGGGGGTTCGCGTCCGGCGTGGACCTGACGATGGACGCCGCCGCCAAGGTCGCCTCGCAGGCGGTGGCGATGGCGAAGCTCAGCGCCAAGGTGATCGCGGCCGCCGGGTCCGACGAGCGGGTGGAACTGGCCGACGAGCCGGTGCACGCCGACCGCACCTGGGTCTCCTCCTATGAGGTGAACCCGTTCGACGTGCCGGACGCCGAGAAGACCGCGCTGCTGGCGGAGTGGAGCAGCCGGCTGCTCGCCGCACAGGGCGTCTCGCACGCGGACGCCGCGCTGATGACCGTCCAGGAGAACAAGTTCTACGCCGACAGCGCCGGCACCACGACCACCCAGCAGCGGGTACGGCTGCACACCTCGCTCACCGCCGTCGCCGTCGACCCCGAGTCCGGCGAGTTCGACTCGATGCGCACCCTGGCGCCGCCCGTGGGCCGCGGCTGGGAGTACCTCACCGGCACCGGCTGGGACTGGGACGCCGAACTGGCCGGGATCCCGGAGCTGCTGGCGGAGAAGATGCGGGCGCCGTCGGTGGAGGCGGGCGCGTACGACCTGGTGGTCGACCCCTCGAACCTGTGGCTGACGATCCACGAGTCCATCGGCCACGCCACAGAACTGGACCGCGCGCTGGGCTACGAGGCGGCCTACGCCGGCACCTCCTTCGCGACCTTCGACCAGCTCGGCACCCTGAAGTACGGCTCCCCGCTGATGAACGTCACCGGCGACCGCACCGCTGAACACGGCCTGGCGACCGTCGGGTTCGACGACGAGGGCGTGGCCGCGCAGTCCTGGGACCTGGTCAGGGACGGCGTGCTGACCGGGTACCAGCTGGACCGGCGCATCGCCCGGCTCACCGGCTTCGAGCGGTCCAACGGCTGCGCGTTCGCCGACTCCCCCGGGCACGTCCCGGTGCAGCGCATGGCCAACGTCTCGCTGCGGCCCGACCCCGCGGGCCCCGGCACCGAGGGCCTGATCGGCGGAGTCGAGCGCGGCATCTACGTGGTCGGCGACCGGTCCTGGTCGATCGACATGCAGCGCTACAACTTCCAGTTCACCGGGCAGCGGTTCTTCCGCATCGAGAACGGCCGGCTGGCCGGACAGCTCAAGGACGTGGCCTACCAGGCCACGACCACGGACTTCTGGGGCTCCATGGAGGCCGTCGGCGGCCCCGAGACCTATGTGCTGGGCGGCGCCTTCAACTGCGGCAAGGCCCAGCCGGGCCAGGTCGCGGCCGTCAGCCACGGCTGCCCCTCGGCCCTGTTCCGGGGCGTCAGCATTCTCAACACCACGCAGGAGGCGGGACGATGACGAGCCGGACGAAGCCGCACGAGATCGTCGAGCGGGCCCTGGAGCTCTCCCGGGCGGACGGCTGCGTGGTCCTGGCCGACGAGGAGTCCAGTGCCAACCTGCGCTGGGCGGGCAACGCCCTGACGACCAACGGCGTCACCCGCGGCCGCACCCTGACCGTGATCGCCACGGTGGACGGCGCCCAGGGCACCGCCTCCGGCGTGGTCTCCCGCAGCGCGGTCACCGCCGACGACCTCGAACCCCTGGTCCGGGCGGCCGAGGCCGCGGCGCGCGACGCCGGGCCCGCCGAGGACGCCCAGCCGCTGGTGGGCGGGGCCGCACCGGCGGCGTCCTTCACCGAGGCGCCGGCCGAGACCTCCTCCGAGGTGTTCGCCGCGTTCGCGCCCGCCCTCGGTGAGGCGTTCGCCACCGCCCGGGCCGGCGGCCGCGAGCTGTACGGCTTCGCCTACCACGCGGTGACCTCGACGTACCTGGGCACCTCCACGGGCCTGCGGCTGCGCCACGACCAGCCCACCGGCACCCTGGAGCTGAACGCCAAGTCCACCGACCGGACCCGTTCGGCATGGGCCGGGGCGTCCACCCGGGACTTCACCGACGTCGACCCGCTGGCCATGGAGGGCGACCTGGCCCGGCAGCTCGGCTGGGCCGAGCGCCGCGTGGACCTGCCGGCCGGGCGCTACGAGACGCTGCTGCCGCCGTCCGCCGTGGCGGACCTGCTGATCTACCAGCTGTGGTCGTCCGGCGCGCGGGACGCGGCCGAGGGCCGCACCGTCTTCAGCAAGCCGGGCGGCGGGACGCGGATCGGGGAGAAGCTGACGCCCCTGCCGCTGACCCTGCGCAGCGACCCGGCGGAACCCGGCCTGGAGTGCGCGCCGTTCGTGATCGCCCACACCTCGGGCGACGACTCCTCGGTGTTCGACAACGGCCTGCCGGTCGGCCCGGTGGAGTGGATCCGCGAGGGCACCCTCCAGCAGCTCGCCAGCAGCCGCTACACCGCGGCTCTGACCGGGGTGCCGGTCGCCCCGTCCGGTGACAACCTGGTGCTGGACGGCGGAGGTGAGCGGTCCCTGGCGGACATGGTCGCGGACACCGAGCGCGGCCTGCTGCTGACCTGCCTGTGGTACATCCGCGAGGTCGACCCGGCGACGCTGCTGCTCACCGGGCTCACCCGGGACGGCGTCTACCTGGTGGAGAACGGCGAGGTCACCGGGGCGGTGAACAACTTCCGGTTCAACGAGTCACCGGTGGACGTGCTGGGCCGGGCCGTGGAGGCGGGCCGGACCGAGCGGACGCTGCCGCGGGAGTGGAGCGACTGGTTCACGCGGGCCGCGGCGCCGCCGCTGCGCGTCCCCGACTTCAACATGAGCTCGGTCAGCCAGGGGGTCTGACCGAGCGGACGAGGGGCCCGCGCGGGCCCGGGAAGTGGGGGGCATGCTCGACGAGAAGCGCACCGTGCGGATGTCGCGGTTCCTGTCCATGGTGCTGCGGCACCAGCCGGACAAGATCGGCATCACACTCGACGAGGGCGGCTGGGCCGACGTCGACGAGCTGATGGCGGCGTGCGGCCGTGCGGGGCGCCGCCTCACCCGCGCCGACCTGGACCACGTCGTCGCGACGAACGACAAGAAGCGGTTCGCCTTCTCCGAGGACGGCCGGCGGATCAGGGCCAGCCAGGGTCACTCCGTCGAGGTCGACCTGGGCCTGGTCCCCGCCGAGCCGCCGGGCGTGCTCTACCACGGCACGGCCGCCGCCACGCTCCCGCTGATCCTGCGGGAGGGGCTGCGGCCGATGTCCCGGCAGGACGTGCATCTGTCGGCCGACGCCGAGACGGCCGTGCGGGTGGGCTCACGGCACGGCCGGCCGGTGGTGCTGGAGGTGGACGCCGCCGGTCTGGTCGCCGCGGGCCACGTCTTCCGGGTCAGCGCCAACGGCGTGTGGCTCACCGACGGCGTTCCGCCCGGGTGGCTGCGAACGCTGCCGCGGTAGCGTCCCCGGCCGTCCGGTCGATCCCCGGATCCGCTGCCCCGCCGATGGCTCACCCCGCTCTGCTCCGCGGCCGGGGTCCGGCGTACCGTTGGTAGGGAGCCGGGCCGGGATGCTGTGACCGGCGATCGGCGGGTCCGGCAATCGAGCAGGCGGTGGGCGGAATGCGTAAGCAGGACGAGCCGGGGATCTACCGGATCACCGGGGCACGGACCGGCCTCACCGAGGACGTCCGGGGACGGCAGCGCCGCTACATCATCTCCATGTCCATCAGGACCGTGTCGGTGATCCTCACCGTGGTGCTGTGGAACGTGGAGCGGCCCCTGGCCTGGGCGACGCTCGTGCTGGGCGCGGTCCTCCCCTATGTGGCGGTGGTCGTCGCGAACGCCGGCCGGGAGAACACACCTCCGGCGATGCCGACCGTCGTCATCCCGCCGCCGGTCCGGCCGGCGCTGGAGGCCTCCCGGGTGGAGATGTCGGGCGAGCGGCGCGGCCAGGCGGCCGGACAGCCGGAGGCGGAACGCGGCGGGGAGCCGGAATCGGGACGTCCGGACGCCGACCAGCCGGAGCCGGAACGCTCCGCCTGACGGGCCTTGTCCCGCCCGCGCCGGGCCGGTGACCAGGCCGGTGACGGTGCCGCAGCGGGCCTCTGACGGACCCGCCGACCGCCGTTCCGAGGACCGCCTCGAACCTCAAGAAAAGCTCAGATCAATCATGGAGATACCTCTCCACGGCGGGGTACGCGCGTGACATACTGCGTAAGCGCTCCGCATCCCCCGTCGGAGCGACGGACCGACGCCGGGCGGCTCCCCCCGTGGCTGCCCGGCGTCGCCATGTCTGCCTCGGTCCGCCGCGGCCGACCGGGCCGCCCGGGTTCCGCCGGGGCCGTCCGCCTTCGGGGTGACCGGCCGGGCGTTGTTTACTGGGCCTCGTGAACGACGTGAACGCCCCGGACGACGAGACGCCGATCTGCTCCGCCAAGGACTGCCGTGCCCCCGCGGTGTGGGTCCTGGCGTGGAACAACCCCAAGCTGCACACCCCCGAGCGCCGCAAGACCTGGCTGGCGTGCGACGAGCACCGCGAGCATCTGTCCTCGTTCCTGGGGATGCGCGGCTTCCTCAAGGACGTGGTGACACTGCCGGAGTGGCAGGAGCGGGAGTCAGCCGCCGATCGCTGACATCGGGCGCTCGGGCTGCAGGAAAGCCGGGTCGTCGAGACCGGATCCGGCCTTCTTCCCCCACATCGCGGCCTTCCACAGCTCGGCGATCTCCGCGTCGCCCGCGTCCGAGCGCAGCGCGGTCCGCAGGTCGGACTCCTCGCGCGCGAACAGGCAGTTGCGCACCTGGCCGTCGGCGGTCAGCCGGGTCCGGTCGCAGGCCCGGCAGAACGGCCGGGTGACGGAGGCGATCACGCCGACCCGTCCCGGGCCGCCGTTCACCAGCCAGCGCTCCGCGGGCGCCGAGCCGCGCACCGTCTCCCCCTCCGGCGCCAGGTCGAACCGGCTCCGCAGGGCGGTGAGGATCTCGTCGGCGGTGACCATGCCGTCGCGCTGCCAGCCGTGCTGGGCGTCCAGCGGCATCTGCTCGATGAACCGCAGTTCGTAGGAGTGGTCGAGGGCCCACTGCAGCAGTTCGGGCGCCTCGTCGTCGTTGGTCCCGCGCATCAGCACGGTGTTGACCTTGATCGGGTCGAGTCCGGCGGCCCGCGCGGCGTCGAGGCCGGCGATGACGTCGTGATGGCGGTCGCGCCGGGTCAGCGTGCGGAAGACCTCCGGCCGCAGCGTGTCCAGGGAGACGTTGACCCGGTCCAGGCCCGCCGCACGCAGCGCCTGCGCGGTGCGCTGCAGGCCGAGGCCGTTGGTGGTCAGGGAGAGCTTCGGCCGCGGTTCCAGGGCGGCGCACCGCTCGACGATGCCGACCAGGCCGGGCCGGATCAGCGGTTCCCCGCCGGTGAAGCGCACGTCCTTCACGCCGAGCTCGGTGACCGCGATCCGCACCATCCGGACGATCTCGTCGTCGGTCAGCAGATCGGGCTTGGCCAGCCACTGCAGGCCCTCCTCGGGCATGCAGTAGGTGCACCGCAGGTTGCACCGGTCGGTGAGGGAGACGCGCAGGTCGGTTGCCACACGGCCATAGGTGTCGATGAGCACGGTCCGCCTCCCTCCGGTGCCCGAGGGCACCGCGTCGTCTCTCCCCTTCGTTCCACCCTAAACGGGTGACCGGTGTTCCGGCCCTGCCGACTGATCCGGGCGGATCGTGGTGGACGCCGGCAGCACCGGGCGGATCCCGGTGGATCCGGGTCGGGGATGCCCGCCGCAGCGTACGCGAAGACGGGCGCCGCGCAACAGTTTGTTGAAATCACGGGAGCTCGGTGGTGGCAGGGGCCGCCCACTCAGGGGCGGGTGGCGGCCCCGGCCACCACCGGGAAGTGCCTCCGCGCGCCCCCGGTCGTTGAACGGGTGTCAGCCCGTGCCCGCCCGATCGGGGTCCCGCCGTGACCGCCACTCCGCCGCCGTCCCAGCCGCCGCCCTCCGCCCCTCCCCCGCCCTCCGAACCGCCGGGCGGCGGGCCGGGAGGGCCGGGCCGCAGGCCCTTCGGGACTGTGGCGCTGCCGCACGCGGTGGCTCTGCCCGCTCCTCCGCCGGGCAGCCCGCGGCGGCCCCGGCCGCCGGAATGGACCGGCGACCGGGTCGACGTCCCGCTGCTGAGCGTCTCCGCCCTGCGGGCCGCCCGCGGGGACGGCTGAACCGCCGCTGCCGCGCGGGTGATCGGGCGTCAGGGCCTGACCAGTACCTTGAGCGCGGTGCGCTCGTCCATCGCCCGGTAGCCGTCCGGCACGCCGTCCAGTCCGACCGTCAGGTCGAAGACCGGCGCGGGGTCCACGCTGCCGTCGAGCACGCCGGGGAGCAGTTCGCCGATGTAGCTGCGGACGGGGGCGACACCGCCGCGCAGGGCGATGTTGCGGTCGAACATGTCGCCGAGGTCGAGCCCGGTGCCGCTGCCGTGCGGGACGCCGACGTAGCCGATCGCGCCGCCGTCGCGGGTGATGCCGACGGCGGTGCGCATCGACTGCTCGGTGCCGACCGCCTCGATGACGGCGTGCGCGCCCTGGCCGCCGGTGAGTTCGCGTACCGCGGCGACCGCCTCCTCGCCCCGGGCCGCGACCACGTCGGTGGCCCCGAAGGTCCGGGCGATGTCGGTGCGCACCTCGTGGCGGCCGAGGGCGATGATCCGCTCGGCGCCCAGCCGGCGCGCGGCCAGCACACCGCACAGGCCCACCGCGCCGTCGCCGACCACGGCCACGGTGCTGCCGGGCCGCACGCCCGCGCCGACCGCGGCGTGGTGTCCGGTGCCTAGTACGTCGGAGAGCGCCAGCAGGCCGGTCAGCAGGTGGTCGTCGGAGAGCGCCTCGGCAGGCAGCCTGACCAGGGTGGTGTCGGCGTACGGCACCCGCACCGCCTCGCCCTGGCCGCCGTCGGACGGGCCGTCGTCGCCGATCGAGCCCCAGAAGCCGCCGTTGACGCAGGAGGTGGTCAGGCCGTCGGCGCAGTAGCCGCAGACGCCGTCGGACCACACGAAGGGGGCGACGACCAGGTCACCGGCCCGCAGCCCGGTCACCTCGGCGCCGGTCTCCTCGACCACGCCCAGGAACTCGTGCCCGATCCGCTGCCCGGGCCTGCGCGCCGACTCCCCGCGGTACGCCCACAGGTCGCTGCCGCAGATGCAGGCCCGGACCACCCGGACCACCGCGTCGCCGGGCCGCCGGATCACCGGGTCCGGCACCTCCTCCACCCGGATGTCGTGGGGGGCCTGGATGACGGTGGCACGCATGAAGGGTCACTCCGTGGTGAGGGGCGGGGTGCGCGGCCGGTCGGCCGGCGCGTTCCCACCGTACGCGGCGGCGTCCCGCTCCGCGTTCCCCGGCACCCCCGGCTCCGCGGGCGTCTGCACCGCGCGGACCAGGCAGAACTGCGCGACCGCGTAGGTGAGCATGATCCACAGGTCGTGGGCGGGCGGTCGCGGCCAGTCCGCCAGGCCCGCGGCGATCATCCCGTCCGAGAGCAGGAACAGCAGACCGCCGGCCGCGCCGGTCCGGCCGAGGCCGAAGGCGCCGGCGGCCATCGCCGTGAGCAGCAGGCTGTAGACGGCCACCGGGACCCGCAGGCCGGCGTCCAGGCCGGGCCACAGCAGGACGACGAGCACCGCCCACACCACCGCGTACACCGCGCACCGGGCGCGGGCGCCGCGGAGGGCGCCGCGGGCGGCGAACAGCCGCAGGTAGCAGACGTGTCCGGCGGCGAAGCAGCCCATGCCCAGCAGGAACGCGACGGTGCCGCCGATCTCCAGCAGCACGTCGCCCGCCCAGCCGCAGGCGAGGGCTCCGAGCAGCAGTCGCGGGCCGCCGCGGGCGGCGGCGCAGGCCGCCAGCGCGGGGACGAGCAGCGGCTTGGTGGCCAGGCGCAGCGGGTCGATCCCGGCCCCGATCGCGACCAGGTGCAGCACGACGAGGGCCCAGAACACCCAGAGCGCGCGAACGGCCCGAGCGGCGCCGGGCGCACCGGCCACCCCGGTCGCCGTCCCCGGGTCGGTACGGGTCACGCCGCGGACCCGCGGGCGAGGGACCCGCCGTCCTGCACACCGGCCGCCGCGCCCGCGGGATCGGCCGCTCCCGCGGCACCGGCGCCGGCCGCTTCCGGAGCACCCGCGTCCGCGACTCCCGCCGCCGAGGCCGCGGCTGTCGCCGGAACCGCCTCGGGCCGCCACCCGGGTCCCAGCACGAGGTGCCGCGCCTTGTCCCCCCACCCGTCGGCCGCCGCCACGTCCCGGGCGATCGCGGCGTACTCGTGGGTGGCCACCCGCAGCGGGTTGTACGTGGTGATGTTCTTCGTCAGGCCGTACACCGGCCGCTCGGTCTCGGCCGTGAACGAGCCGAAGAGGCGGTCCCAGAGGATGAGGATCCCGCCGAAGTTGCGGTCCAGGTAGCCCCCCTGCGAGGCGTGGTGGACCCGGTGGTGCGAGGGGGTGTTGAGCACGAACTCCAGTGGCCGCGCCAGCTTGTCGACCCGCTCGGTGTGGATCCAGAACTGGTAGACGAGGTTGACCGAGGAACAGAAGGCCAGGGCCGCGGGGTGCACGCCGAGGGCGATCAGCGGCAGGTAGAACGGCCACGAGGTCAGGCTCGTCCAGGGCTGGCGCAGCGCCGTCGACAGGTTGAAGTTGCGGCTGGAGTGGTGCACGACGTGGCAGGCCCACAGGATGCGGATCACATGGTGGCCGCGGTGCGACCAGTAGTAGAAGAAGTCCTGCGCGAGCAGCATGAGCAGGACCGTCCACCAGTGCAGCGGAACGCGCAGCGGCGTGAGCGCGTACACCCCCGAGTAGATCGCCACGACCGGGATCTTCCACAGGGCGTCGGTGACCAGGCTGCCGAGCCCCATCGACAGGCTCGTCGCCGTGTCCCTGCCGGCGTACCCCGCGGCGTCCTCGTCGGGGTGAATCCGGTAGCTCACCATCTCCACGACGGTGAGCAGGACGAACGCGGGTATCGACCACAGCACGACATCGGGCAGTTGCGGCATGAGCGCACCATAAGGGCAGCCGAGCGGCGCCCGCTAGACGTTGTTACCGACTGGTATTCCGAGGAGCCGATGATCGCCTGTCGGCGGCGGCCCCTATCCTCGATGACCATGCTGGACGAACAGACCGAGCCTCCCCCCGCTTTGGGCGGCGGGCCGCTCCCGAGGGCGGGCGCTCCCGTGCCCGGAGCGGCCGGGCCCGCCGCGTGGCCGCAGGGGTACCCCGAGGGCTACGCGGTGGTCGACGTGGAGACCACCGGGCTCGGCCGGGACGACCGCATCGTGTCCGCCGCGGTCTACCAGCTCGACGCGCACGGCACCGTCCAGGACCACTGGTACTCGCCGGTGAACCCGCAGCGCGACCCGGGTCCGGTGTGGATCCACGGGCTGACGAGCGCGATGCTCGACGACGCCCCGCTGTTCCCGGAGATCGCCGACGCGCTCGCCGAACGCCTCGCGGGACGCGTGCTGGTGGCCCACAACGCGGTCTTCGACTGGTCGATGCTGGCCCGCGAGTACGCCCGCGCGCGGTCCGCCGCGCCGGTGGAGCACCGGCTGTGCACGATCGTGCTGTCCAAGGAGCTGGGGCTCCCGCTGGCCAACCACAAGCTGGCGTCGCTGGCCGCCCACTACGGCGTGGAGCAGCGCCGGGCCCACCACGCCCTGGACGACGCCCGGGTGCTGGCCGAGACCTTCCGGCCCAGCCTGCATCTGGCGGCGGCCGCGGAACTGCCGCTGCCGCTGCACGTGTGCCGTCCGCTCACCGAGTGGGTGGACGGTCCCGCGCCGGTGCCGGCCCCGCGGTACGGCCGGCTGTACGGATCGGGCCACCAGACCTGGCGGCCGGCCAGGAAGCGCCCGTCGTGCCCGTATCCCAACCCGGGCCGGCTGGAGCCGGACGGGCCGCTGGTGCAGGGCATGCGGGTGGCGTTCACCGGGGACACCGGCACCGACCGCGAACTGCTGGAGGACCGGGCGACGGAGGCGGGCCTGCACGTCGCGTCCTCGGTCAGCCGGCTGACCAGTGTGCTGGTCACCAACGACCCGGACTCCCCCACCACCAAGGCGGTCAGGGCCCGGCAGGTCGGCACCCCGGTGATCGACGAGCGGCGGTTCGCCGAGCTGCTCAAGGCCGTGCGGCCCGCGCCGGACGTCCACGGCTGACGGCGCCCCGGCGCCCCGATCCGGAAGCGGTCCGGCTATTCGGGTGGACCGGGGGCGACGCGCCCGGCCGCGCGTTGCCCGGCGGGGCCGCGGATCGCAGCCTGTGCCTCATGGCTCGATGTGAGGTTTGCGGAAACGACTATGCGATGAGCTTCGAGATCCGTGCCCAGGGCGCTGTGCACGTCTTCGACTGCTTCGAGTGCGCGATCCACCGGATGGCGCCGATCTGCGAGCACTGCCGGGTGCAGATCATCGGTCACGGCGTGGACGTCGACGGGCACTGGTACTGCAGCGCCCACTGCGCCAAGGCCGAGGGCGGCGGCGGCATCGTAGACCACGTCGGATCGGCGGCCGGCGCCTGACGGCACGCGGCGGCGACGGCGCCGCGGCGCCGTCGTGCCCCCGGTGCCGGTCCGGGCCCGGGGACGCCTTCCCCGGCTTCCCCGGCTTCGCCGACGTCGCCGACTTCCCCGACGCGCCGCCCGCTACCGGACCCCTCCGCGCGGACTGCCCGCGGCCGAGTTGTACCGTCGTGGGGTGTACCGCTTCCTGTTGTCCCGCCAGTGGGTGATCCTCACCCTTCTCGGCCTCGTGATGATCCCTGTGATGATCAGACTGGGCTTCTGGCAGCTGCACCGGCACGAACACCGGGTGGCGAACAACCGGATCATCGCGGCCGCGCTCAAGGCGACGCCCGTCCCGGTGGAGTCGGTGACCCACCCCGGCTTCAGCGTCCCGCACGAGGATCTCTACAAGGCCGTCTCCGCGCACGGCCACTTCGACACCGCGCACCAGGTGGTGGCCCGGCACCGCACCGCGGGCAACGGCGGGACCGACGACGAGGCCGGCGGCCAGCAGATCGGCTACCACGTCATCACGCCGTTCGTGCTGGACGACGGGCGCGCCGTGCTGGTCAACCGCGGCTGGATCGAGGGCCCGGACGACCCGACGAAGTTCCCGGTGATCCCCGCCCCGCCGTCCGGCGAGGTGACGGTCGTCGGCCGGCTGCGCCCGGACGAGACCACCGCGGCCACCGGCATCCGCGACCGCAAGGGCCTGCCGCCCCGTCAGATCATGCTGATCAGCAGCACCAAGGTCAGCGCGTACATGCCCGAGCACCTGGTCGGCGGCTATCTGGAGCTGGTGTCGATCTCCCCGGCGCCCAACGCCAAGCAGCCCGCGCTCATCCCCGAACCGGACCACAGCAGCATCGGCCCGCACCTGGCGTACGCCATCCAGTGGTGGCTGTTCTCCGCGATGGTGCCGGTCGGCTGGGTGGTGCTGCTGCGCCGGGAGCGCGCCGAGATCCTTGCCGGGCGCGCGAAGCAGGCCGAGGAGGCCTCCAGTGGCGGGGACAGCGGCGGGGACGGCGGTGACGGCGGCGGTCAGGACGACGACGCCGGTGACGGCGACGCGCCCGCAGGCATCAACCGTCCGTCCGGGGGAAGCGCTACCGTCGCGATCTGACTCTCCGGAGCACCGACACGAAGGGCGGCGAGGCAGGACGTGCCAGGACGCATCGAGGACTACGCGCTGATCGGCGATCTGCAGACGGCCGCGCTGATCGGCACGGACGGCAGCATCGACTGGCTGTGCCTGCCGCGCTTCGACTCCGCCTCGGTCTTCGCCGCCCTGCTCGGCGACCGGGACAACGGCAGGTGGCGGCTGGCCCCTACCGGGGCCGTGGTCTGTTCGAGCCGCGCCTACCGCGGTGACACCCTCGTCCTGGACACCGTCTGGGAGACCGAGGCCGGCTCGGTCAGGGTCACCGACTTCATGCCGCAGCGCGACAAGGCGCCCGACGTGGTCCGGATCGTCGAGGGCCTGTCGGGCGAGGTCCCGATGCAGAGCGAGCTGACGCTGCGGTTCGACTACGGCAGCGTGGTGCCCTGGGTGCGCCGCACCGACCACCACCGGGTGGCGACCGCCGGCCCGGACTCGGTGTGGCTGCGGAGCGAGCCGCCGCTGCCGATGTACGGGCGGGACATGCGCACCTACGCCGACTTCACGGTGGCCGAGGGCGACCGGATCGCGTTCGTGCTCACCTGGCACCCCTCGCACGAGCGGCGGCCCCGCCGGCTCCAGCCCTACGAGGCGCTGGAGCAGAGCCTGCAGGACTGGGAGCAGTGGTCGGCGCAGCTCACCTACGACGGCCCCTGGCGGTCGGCGGTGCTGCGCTCGCTGATCACGCTGAAGGCGCTCACCTACGCGCCCACCGGCGGCATCGCGGCGGCCGCGACCACCTCGCTGCCCGAGGAGATCGGCGGCGTCCGCAACTGGGACTACCGCTTCTGCTGGCTGCGGGACGCCACCCTGACCCTGAACGCGCTGCTGTCCTGCGGTTTCCTCGCCGAGGCCCACGCCTGGCGGGACTGGCTGCTGCGCGCGGCCGCCGGCAACCCGGCGGACCTGCAGATCATGTACGGCATCGCCGGTGAGCGGCGGCTGCCCGAGTACGAGGTGCCGTGGCTCAAGGGCTACGAGGGGTCCGCGCCGGTCCGGGTCGGCAACGCCGCGGCCGGGCAGCTCCAGCTGGACGTCTACGGCGAGGTGCTCGACTCGCTGCACCTGGCACGCGATCGGGGGCTGAAGGACGAGGCCCATGTGTGGAACCTCCAGCGCGCCCTGATGGACTTCCTGGAGACCAAGTGGCACGAGCCCGACGAGGGCCTGTGGGAGGTCCGCGGCCCGCGCCGCCACTTCGTGCACTCCAAGGTGATGGCGTGGGTGGCCGCGGACCGGGCGGTGCGCACCGTCGAGGCGGTGCCGCGGCTGCGCGGCGACCTCGAACGCTGGCGCTCGATGCGGGCGCAGGTGCACGCGGAGGTGTGCGAGAAGGGCTACGACGCCGAACGCAACACCTTCACCCAGTACTACGGCTCGTCCCAGCTCGACGCGGCCACGCTGCTGATCCCGCAGGTGGGTTTCCTGCCGGCCTCCGACCGGCGGGTGCTCGGCACGGTCGACGCGGTGTGGCGGGAGCTGGACCACGGCGGGTTCGTGCGGCGCTACAGCCCGGACTCCGGCGGGGTGGACGGCCTGCCCGGCAGCGAGGGCGCCTTCCTCGCCTGCTCGTTCTGGCTGGCCGACGCGCTGCACTCCACCGGGCGGCAGGACGAGGCGGCCACGCTGTTCGAGAAGCTGCTGGGGCTGCGCAACGACGTCGGCCTGCTGGCCGAGGAGTGGGATCCGGTGGGGGGCCGGCTGCTGGGCAACTACCCGCAGGCGTTCAGCCACATCGGTCTGGTCAACACGGCACTGACGCTCTCCGGGGCGCAGCGTGGAAGGGGCTGAAGAATGGACCTGGGGCTGAAGGACAAGGTGTTCGTGGTGACCGGCGCCGGGCGCGGGCTGGGGCTCGCCGCGGCCCGTACGCTCGCCGAGGAGGGCGCCCGCGTGGTGCTCTCGGCGCGCAACCAGCGGCAGCTCGATGACGTGGCCGCCGAACTCGGCGGCGGCGACCGGGCGTTGGCGGTGGCCGCCGACAACTCCGAGCCGCGGACCGCCGAGCGGCTGCTCGGCGCGGCACAGGACGCCTGGGGCCGGGTCGACGGTGTGCTGATCAGCGTCGGCGGGCCGCCCGCGGGTCCCGCGACGGGCGCGACCGACGAGCAGTGGCGGGGCGCGTTCGAGTCGGTGTTCCTCGGGGCGGTGCGGCTCGCGCGGGCCGCCGCCGAGGTGCTCGGCGAGGGCGGCGTCATCGGTTTCGTGCTCTCCGGGTCGGTGTACGAGCCGATCCCGGGGCTCGCGATCTCCAACGGGCTGCGGCCCGGGCTCGCCGGGTTCGCCAAGACCCTCGCCGCCGAGCTGGGCCCGCGCGGCATCCGCGTCGTGGGCCTGCTGCCGGCGCGCATCGACACCGACCGGGTCCGCGAACTCGACGCGCTGGGCGGTGACCCGGAGTCCGCCCGGGCCCGGCACGAGGCGTCGATCCCGCTGCGGCGGTACGGCAGCCCGGAGGAGTTCGGGCGCGCCGCGGCGTTCCTGCTCTCCCCCGCCGCGTCCTATCTGACCGGCCTCATGCTGCCGGTGGACGGCGGGGCGATGCACGGGTTCTGAGCGCGTCAGGCCTCCACCCGCCGCCTGTCGCCCGCCGCCTCAGCTGACGCGGCGGGCGCGGTGTCGCACCGCACGCAGCCTGGCCTCGGCGGGCAGCACGTCCAGGCCGGCGGAGGTGCGGGCGCGTTCCAGGACCTCGGCGTCCAGGCCGTTCACCACCTCCACGGGGGTGGCGTGCGGCGCGAGTCCCAGGATCAGCCGGGCCTCCGGTGTCCCGTGCTTGCGGATGAGCGCGGAACCGGCCCACTCCACACCCTCGTAGGCCTCGCACTCCGCGGCCACCACGTTCTCCACGGCGCGGCCGCGGACCAGCACGCCCTGCCCGTCGCCGCTGTCGATCCGCAGCTGGCGCAGCCGCCGGGTGCGGGCCTGGGCGAGCAGCCACCACAGGGCGCCGAGGAAGAGCACGCCGAGCCCGCCGAGGACCACGGGCCACCACCAGTCGCGCGAGCGGTACAGGGTGCGGTCGTGCGTGCTCAGCAGGACGTCCTTCGGGCCCTGGAACGGCCAGGAGGACGGCAGGGTGAAGTCCCAGTGGCGCTGCAGGTCGGTGCTGCCGATCAGCACGGCCAGTCCGAGGGCCAGCAGCACCAGGCCGACGAGGCCCAGCAGGACGCGGTTGATCGTGGTGCGCACGGCGCTCACGCCCCCTTCTCGACGCGCTGGAGGTGCACCCGCAGCCGCGGCGCGCGGGCCAGGCCGAGCTGCCGCACCGCGTCCTCCATGGCCTCGGTCAGATCCCTGCGGACGTCGTCGAGGTCGCGGAAGTGGGCGCCGGCCCGGATCTTGACGCGGCGCCGCTTCACCACGGCGCGGGCCGAGCGGATGCCGGACACCTCCATCGCCCGGTCGCGCAGCACGAGTTCGGCCGCGTGCCGGTCCAGCCCGCCCCGCACACCGTCCGGGCCGCGCCGGGCCATGGGCAGCACCGAGCGCTCGCCGGGCGTCACGGCGAGGACGATCAGCCACAGGCCGACCGCCGCGCAGACGCTCGCGCCGAGGATGATCCAGACGTCGTCGAGGTGCCGGGTGGCCAGTTCGTCGGCGAGCTTGGTCCGCCAGTACATCCCCTTGCGGCCGGCCCGCACCGAGGACAGGTCGTACAGGAACAGGCCGCTGAGGCCGAAGATCACCGCGGCGGTGACGGCGGCCGGGATGCGCCGGGACGACCAGAAGCGCCGGGCGCGGCCCCCGCCCGGCTCACCGGGTCCCGGTACGTGGCGCACCGCGCCGTGCTCGGGTCCGCCGGGGCCGGGGCCCGGATCGACGGCGGTGGGCAGGCGGACGGTCGGCTCCGGCTCCTCGCCGGCCGGGCCGGGCCCGGGCGTCCCGTGGCTCACCGGACCCTCCCCTCGCCCTTGCGCCGGACCGCGGCGGAGTGCAGCCGCTCGACCTCGACGGCCACCTCGGGCACCGTCATGCCCGTCAACGCCTCGACCCGGCTGGTGACGTGACGGCGCACCATGCCGCACACCGCGCCGATGTCCACGGGGTAGCCGAGTTCGAGGGTCAGGCGCAGCCGTGCCGCGTTCCTGGGGCCCTTGCGCACCGACACCGAGGCGTGCGGGGAGGCGTCCTTGGGCACGAGTTCGGCGCCGGGGGCGCCGGACAGCGCCTCACCGGCCGCCTGCGCGGCGATCCTTGCGATGACCCGGTCGGCGATCCGCAGGCTGCCGCGGTCGCCGGCCGGCAGCAGCTGCGCGGGGACGAGCGTCCCCATCAACGCCGCCGGTCGCGGTCACGGTCGCGTGTCCGGAAGAACTCCCCCGGTTCGATGTCGCCGTCGACGAACTTGCCCACCACGAAGCCGATCGCGCCCAGCGCCGCCACCAGCAGGAACGCCCCGAACCCGCCGAAGTATCCGGCGAATCCGAGCGCCATCCCGGCGACCAGGCCGATCACTGCCATGCTCATCCCGCGCACTCCGTCCCCTCATCCCACCGGGCAGCGTCTGCCGTGTCCCGGGCCGCCCGCGGGCGGCCGGTCCTGCCTCGGACCTCCTCGCACCTACTGCACCCTCGTCTCGCGCTCGTCCTCGTCCTCCTCGTCGGGGAGCTTCACGTCGCCGACCGCGACGTTGACCTCGACGACCTCCAGGCCGGTCATCCGCTCGACGGCCGCGATGACGTTCTCCCGCACCGCGCGGGCGACCTCCACGATGGACACGCCGTAGTCCACCACGATGTCGAGGTCCAGGGCCGTCTGGACCTCGCCGACCTCGGCCTTGACGCCGCGGCTGACGGAGCGTCCGCTGCCCGGGACGCGGTCGCGGACCGCGCCGAACGTCCGGGACAGGCCGGTCCCCATGGCGTGCACGCCCACCACGTCGCGGGCGGCAAGACCGGCGATCTTCTCCACGACGCCGTCGGCGATGGTGGTCCGGCCGCGGGTCGCCGGATCGCCCAGTGCCGCCCTGCGCGCGGCGCCGCCGGCATTCCCCTTCTCCAGCGTCCTGCCCTCGGACAGGTACGGGGAACCTTCGGTCTCGGACCTGCCCTGTGCGCTGTCGGTCATCGCGAGTCGTCCCTTCGTCTGGGCTGCTCCGTGCACCACACTAGGGGCGCATGCCCGTCTCCGCTGGGGGGATGCGGCCAGAGGGCACCGCCGGCCCCCCGATCGAGTGGTCGGCCAACGGAAGGCGGCGCGGGGACCATGGACCGGATCAGCATGACGGTTCGCGAGCAGGTGGCCCTCGGCCGGCTGCTTCCGCTGGGGGCCGCGGGCGATCCCCTGTGGATCACCGAGAGCGCGGTGGCGGACGTCCTGCGCCGCGCCGCGGCCCTGCCCGGCATCCGTCTGGGCGCCGTCCGGATACTCCTCGCCGACCCGGCCGCGCCGCCGGTGGCGGCGGGCCGGGAACCCGTGCGGGACGGCGTTGCTGACGGGGTGACGCCCGCGCGGGACGCCGACGGCGGAGGGGCCGCGTCCGGCGGAGGCGCGTTCGCCCAGGAGGGTGCGTCTGCCGGCGATGGGCCGTCCGTGGACGGCGGACCCGCGGACCGGCCGGGGCCTGAGGTGGTGGACGCGGCGCCGCTGGGGGCGCTGGCGCACGGCCCGTTGCGGATCGAGGCCGGGTTCGAGGCCACGATGGACAGCCCCCTCCCGGTGGCGGCCGCGCTGCTGCGGGACGCGCTGGCGGCGCGGGCCCGGGACGCGCTCGGCGCCACGGTGGCCGCGGTGGACCTGCGGATCACCGGAATCCTGGAGGAGCCGGACTCCGGCGGTGCGGAGGTGACGCCGGCCCCGGGCGGAGTCGACGGGACGGCGGTCCCGGCCGGGGCGGGCGGCACGCAGGTCCCGGACCGTCAGGCCGGGAGCGGTGAGGCGGCAGCGGCGGTGGCGGACGCGGTGCGGGCCGTGCCCGGCGTGCACGCCGTCACCGCGCGCCTCGCGGGCGCCGGTACCGGTGTTCGGGTCGTCGACCCCCACACCGGCGCGGGCGGCCGCCGGGTCCAGGTCCAGATCGCCGTCGCCGCCGGGCACCTTCCGCTGACGGTGGCCCGGGCGGTGGCCGTGGCGGCGACGGCGGCCGCCGCCACGGACGCTCCGGGCCCGGTGTCGACGGCCGTCGTCGTCACCGACGTCCACTGACCGGCCCGGCCGCCGAGGGTTGCGGGGTTGGCGCCGGCGGGCACGTGACGGCCGGACCCCCGCTCACCGGCGGGTGGTCAGTCGCCGATGCCCGCCAGGTCGCGGAAGCGGCGCGTCTGGGCGGCGCGTTCCGCGGCGTGCTGGGCCTCGGGGTCGAGGGAGACGGCTGAACGCAGCAGCGCCTTGGTCTCGTTGACGGCGCTGCGCGGGGGCGCCAGCAGCGCGGCGACGAGGTCGGCGACCGCGGCGTCGAGTTCGGCGGCGGGCACGACGAGATTGGCCAGGCCGGTGCGCTCGGCCTCCACGGCGTGCACGAAGCGTCCGGTGGCGCACATCTCCAGGGCGCGGGAGTACCCGACAAGTTCGACGAGGTTCTTGGTGCCGGTCAGGTCGGGGACCAGGCCCAGCGTGGTCTCGCGCATGGCGAACTGCACGTCGTCGGCGCAGACCCGCAGGTCGCAGGCGAGGGCGAGCTGGAAGCCGGCGCCGATCGCATGGCCCTGGACGGCGGCGACCGTGAGGAGATCGGTGCGCCGCCACCAGGTGAACGCCTTCTGGTACTCGGCGATGGTCGCGTCGAGATCCTCCTCAGGACCGCGCGCGAGATCCAGGAAGGAGGGTTCGCCGTCGATTCCCTCGGGCGTGAACGCCTTCCGGTCGAGGCCGGCCGAGAACGACACGCCCTCACCACGCAGCACCACGACCCGTACCTGCCCCGGCAGCAGCCGTCCCGCCTCGATCAGCGCCCGCCACAGGGCGGGAGACTGCACGTTGCGCTTGGCCGGATTGCACAGGGTGACTGTCGCGACGGTGTCGTCGACCGTGAGCCGGACTCCGTCACGTTCGAGCAGGGTGTTGACTTCGGACATCGGGGCACCTCCGTGCGCGCCGCGGGCATGATTACCGAAGAGTAACCACCCGCGGGGCCCGCGTGGTGCCGGGGTCAGGCCGCCGTGGCCGCCTTCTTGCCCCGCGTGGCGCCGCCGCGACCGCGCAGGGCCACGCCGGACTCGCTGAGCATGCGGTGCACGAACCCGTACGACCGGCCGGTCTCCTCGGCCAGCGCCCGGATGCTCGCACCTGAGTCGTACTTCTTCTTGAGGTCTGCCGCGAGCTTCTCGCGCGCCGGGCCGGTCACCCGGCTGCCCTTCTTCAGAGTCTCGGCCACCCGTTCCTCCTCCAGGGAAGTGCGCTATGGAACTCTCATGATCACCCCTAACCGCCCTCCTGGCCACCCATTCGACAAGGTCCATCACGGGACATGCGCAACGTGAATGCCGGGACAGCGCCGGAAGAACGCGTGCGGCGGGCAATTCCCACGCCGCCTATTCCGGCCGCGGAACGAGCGCCGGCGGATACCGGCAGGTCAGCCAGGGTCGGTCAGGAGTTCTCCGACGTCATGCCCCTGATCGCGGTCCGCCCGGCACACGTCGGCCCGATGACGGCGCAGGTACCAGCCCGACTCACGCAGATGAAGGATCAACGATGGGCCGAATGATCCAATCCACATGATCACCCGGCCCCCGAGAGGCTCCCGGCCGGTGGCCGGGGGCTGCGCGCGGGCGCGGCCGGGAGGGGTCAGGCGAGCGCCACCAGGTCCGCGTACTCCTGGCCCCACAGGTCCTCCACGCCGTCCGGCAGCAGGATGATCCGCTCGGGCTGGAGCGCCTCGACCGCGCCCTCGTCGTGGGTCACCAGGACCACGGCGCCGGTGAAGGTGTGCAGCGCGCCGAGGATCTCCGCGCGGCTGGCCGGGTCGAGGTTGTTGGTGGGCTCGTCGAGCAGCAGCACGTTGGCGCTGGAGACCACCAGCGAGGCGAGCGCGAGCCGGGTCTTCTCGCCGCCGGAGAGCACACCGGCCGGCTTGTCGACGTCGTCGCCGGAGAACAGGAACGAGCCGAGGATCTTGCGGATCTCCGCCAGGTCGGTGTCCGGGGCGGAAGAGCGCATGTTCTCCAGGACCGTGCGGTCCGGGTCGAGCGTCTCGTGCTCCTGCGCGTAGTAGCCGAGCTTCAGGCCGTGGCCCGGTGTCACCTCGCCGGTGTCGGGCGTCTCCACCCCGGCCAGCAGCCGCAGCAGCGTGGTCTTGCCGGCGCCGTTGAGGCCGAGGATGACCACCCGCGAGCCGCGGTCGATGGCCAGGTCGACGTCGGTGAAGATCTCCAGCGAGCCGTAGGACTTCGACAGGCCGGCGGCCATCAGCGGCGTCTTGCCGCAGGGCGCGGGGTCGGGGAAGCGCAGCTTGGCCACCTTGTCGGAGACCCGGACCTCCTCCAGCCCGGCCAGCAGCTTCTCGGCGCGGCGGGCCATGTTCTGCGCGGCGACGGTCTTGGTCGCCTTGGCCCGCATCTTGTCGGCCTGCGAGTTGAGCGCGGCGGCCTTCTTCTCCGCGTTGGCGCGCTCGCGCTTGCGCCGCTTCTCGTCGGCCTCGCGCTGCTGCTGGTACAGCTTCCATCCCATGTTGTAGACGTCGATCTGGGACCGGTTGGCGTCCAGGTAGAAGACCTTGTTGACGACCGTCTCGATGAGGTTCACGTCGTGGGAGATGACGATGAACCCGCCGCGGTACGTCTTCAGGTAGTCGCGCAGCCAGGCGATGGAGTCGGCGTCAAGGTGGTTCGTCGGCTCGTCGAGCAGCAGGGTGTCGGCGTCGGAGAACAGGATCCGGGCCAGCTCGACCCGGCGGCGCTGACCACCGGAGAGGGTGTGCAGCTGCTGGCCGAGAATCCGGTCGGGCAGACCGAGCGCGGCGGCGATCGTCGCGGCCTCGGCCTCGGCGGCGTAACCGCCCTTGGTGAGGAATTCCGTTTCCAGGCGCGCGTATTTCTTCATCGCGTTGTCGCGGGTGGCGCCCTTTCCGTTCGCCATCCGCTCCTCGTTCTCCCGCATTTTGCGCAGCACGGTGTCGAGGCCGCGCGCGGACAGGATGCGGTCGCGGGCGAGCGTGTCGAGATCGCCGGTGCGCGGGTCCTGCGGCAGATAGCCGACCTCACCGGAGCGGGTGACGCTGCCGGCCGCGGGCTGGCCCTCGCCGGCCAGCACCTTGGTGAGGGTGGTCTTGCCGGCGCCGTTGCGCCCGACCAGGCCGATGCGGTCGCCCTTGGCGACGCGGAACGAGGCGGTTTCGATGAGAACGCGGGCGCCGGCACGCAGTTCGAGGCCGGTGGCAGTGATCACGGGAAGAGCTCCAGGCGGGACGGACGACGGTTCAGCGGGCGATGAGGTCGTACGCCGCGGCTAATCGAGGAGGAAAACTGCCATGCGCCCAGTCTACTGGGGGCAGTCGGACCCTTTTCCCGGACTGCGGGGGCACATGTGGGGCACATCACACATACTCGACAGACGGGGGCCCACGCGAGCGAGAGGATGACCTCCATGGCCGAGCCGCTCACCGTCTGCCCGGGGTTGCGCTACCACGACGCCCAGGCCGCGCTCTCCCTGCTGCGGGACACCTTCGGCTTCACCGAGGTGGTCCGGTACGAGAACGAGGACGGTTCGATCGCGCACGCCGAACTGGCCTACGGCAACGGCATGGTGATGCTCGGCTCGGTCCGTGACGAACCCGACACCGCCTACGGCCGGGCCCGCGCCCAGCTCGGGCCCGCCTCGCTCTACGTGGTGGTGCAGGACGTCGACGCGCACCACGACCGGTCGGTGGCCTCCGGCGCGGCCGTCCTCGCGCCGCCCGCCGACCAGGACTACGGCTCCCGCGAGTACACCGTGCGGGACCCGGAGGGGAATCTGTGGACCTTCGGCACCTACGTGCCGCAGCCCCCCTCCGGCTGAACCCCCCGGACGCCTTCCCGCGGCTCAGGCCTCGCCGGTGTGCACCTGGAACGCCGCCCGCCGCATCGCCTTGGCGAGGGCGGGGTCGGGATGCGCGGCGGCGAGCGCGACCAGCACCTGCACGGTGCGGGGGTGGCCGACGCCGCGCACCTCCTCCAGCAGGCCGGGCAGCGAACCCTGCACCGCGGTCTCCAGATGGCTGACCAGCAGATGTCCCTCGCCGTGGTCGACGACCGCGGCCGCGGTGTCGACCCACAGCCAGGTCGCCTCCTCGCGGCTGAGCAGCGCCATCGCGGCGTCCGGGTCCCCGCCGTCGAGCTCGGCCAGCCACAGCACCGCGTAGGGGCGCAGCACCGGTTCGTCGACGACCGCGCGGACCGCGGGCTCGGCCCCGTCGCCAACCACCCGCAGCGCCTCGAAGGCCAGGCCGCGCAGCAGCGCGTCGTCGCCGCGGGCGGTCTCCAGCAGCTCGGCGACGGCGCCGCCCACCGGGCGGGCGGCGAGCCAGGCGCGGTACTCGGCACGAGCGGGACCCGGCGAGAGCCGGGCGCAGGCGCGCAGCATGGTCGCGGCGGACTGCTCCATGTGCCCCTCGGGGCCCTGCGCGGCGACGCAGATCTGCTCCAGCTTCACCCACACCGCCCAACTGCCCAGCGGGGTCAGCACGACCTCGTCCGGGCGCTGCGGGTCGCGCGGGCGGAGCGCTCCCACCCTGGCGGCGGCGTCCAGCGTCCAGTCGAGCAGGGCCGGCATCGGGTCGCTCATCGCCTCGGCGGGCGGCTCGTGCCGCTCGGTGCGCAGTTCCGCGACGCGCTGGCGCAGCAGGTCCAGCAGGGTGTCGATCGGCACCGGCCCGTTGGACAGGTGCAGCAGCGACATCAACTGCGGTGCCGCCTCGACGACTTCGGCCACCAGGGCCGGGTCGGGGCCGGTGGTCTCGCCGGGCAGGAACGGATGCGCGAGGGACCAGGCGTCGAACAGCGCGACCCAGCCGCGCAGCACCGCGGTGTCGTCGTCGTCCCAGGCCCGCAACCGCCAGCCGGGGCGGGCGGCGCCGCCGTGCAGTTCGATCAGTCCGGCGAGCCGGGCGCGGTCCCACGCGGTGCGGATCTGGCCGGGAGTCAGCCCGAGGTCGTCGGCGGCCCGGCGGACCGCGGGCTCGGCCAGTATCCCGGTCCGGCCCGCCGTGCCGGGCCCGGTGCCCGCCCAGCGGGCGACCCGGGCCGCGGTGGCGAGTTCGGTCCGCGCGAGGCGGGCGAGTTCGGGGACTGAGGGGGTGCCCTCAGGGGGGCGCGGAGGTCTGGACCTGCGCGTCGTGGCGGTCCTCCGGGCAGCGGTGAGCGGCCGGCGGGGGACGAGTCAGAGCGGAGTGTCTCGCGGGCTACGGGACGTCACCGGATCAGTCTCGCCGTTGAGCGCCCAGAATCCCAATCGGAGCCTCGCAGCAGGGCGGTAAGCGCTCACATGAGCGGTGTCAGGAACCGCCTCAGGGTCTCCTCGTAGCCGTCCGGGTCGGCGTTCCACATGGCGGCGTGGGGCGCGTCGGGCACGGTGTGCAGGGTCACGACGTCCGGCCGCTGCTCGGCCAGGCGGTGCGAGGCCGAGTAGGGGGCGAAGTGGTCGTCGGGACCGTGCACGATCAGGGTGGGGACGGTGAGCCGCTCGGGTTCGAGGGCCTCGGTGTGGCGGGCCGCGTGCAGCCCGGTCCGGCCCTCGACGGTGCGCTCGGCGAGCGGGCTGACCACGGCGGGCAGCCCGCGGGTGCGGACCGAGGCACGGACCGTGGACCGCCAGTCCAGCACCGGGGAGTCGAGCACCAGGCCGCTGACCCTGCCGCGGACGGTGGACTGCGACAGGGCCCGCAGCGCCATCGTGGCGCCGGTGGACCAGCCGTAGAGGACGATGTGCTCGGCGCCCTGGTCGACGGCGTGACGCATGGCGGAGTCCAGGTCGCTCCACTCGGTGTCGCCGAGGTGGGCGATGCCGTCGGGCGACGGCGGCGCGCCGGGGTCGTTGCGGTAGGACGGCACGAGCACCGGGAAGCGGAAGCGGTGCAGCGCGGGCAGCACGGGCAGCGCCTGCTCGCGGGTGGCGCCGACGCCGTGCACGCAGATCACCCAGGTGCGGCGGGCGCCCGGCAGGAACCAGGCGGGCATCGGGCCGAGCTCCCCGGGGACCTGCACGTCCGCGAAGTCGAGGTCGCGGGCGCTGCGGGGGTCGCCCTCGTAGGCCTGGGAGGTCATCCGCACGAAGCCGCCGGCGCCGAGGGCGCCGCGGTCCACGCGCAGCAGCCTGCGGGTGACGGAGTAGGCGTCCTGCCCGGCGACCGGTCCGACCGTGGCGTGCAGTTTGGTGCCGGACAGCCCGTAGACGCCGGGCCGGGCGGAGGCGGTGGTGCGGGTGAGCACCACCCAGTCGCCGTCGACGGCATGGACGGTGATCAGCCCCTCCGGGGCGGGACCCGCCACTGAGGGCTTCAGGGCGAAGCCGGACCCGTACCGGCCGACCGCCAGTGCGGCCGTCCCGGCACCCACCGCTGCTGTGGCCGCCAGGACCACTCCTGTACGTAGGCGCATCCTCTCCAGTGTGGGCAAAGTCGCCGCCGTGTGCCAGGGGGCCGCTGTCGAGTGGGTGACATTCCAGCCCTTTTCCGGGGTTTCCGGGGCGCGTTCGGGCAGCGTCACGGCTGCTTCGGATCGGTCCGGGCCGGTCTGGGGCCGGTTCGGGCCGGTCCGGGGCCCGTTCGAGCCCGGTTCAGGCCGGCGGCGCCTGCTGTCCGTAGCCCTTGAGCTTCTCGGTGACCCGGTCCAGTTGCCGTCCGGTCAGGGTGCGCGGCATGCCCGCGTCCTTCGCCGAGCGGGCCAGCAGCCACACCCGGCACATCCACTCCAGCTGCGCGGTGCGGTCGTACGCCTCGTCGAGGGTGTCGCCGTACGTCAGGGTGCCGTGGTTGCGCATCAGGCAGCCGGTGCGGTCCTCGCGCAGCGCCCCGAGCACCTCGTCCGCCAGTGCGTCGCTGCCGTAGAGCTCGTAGCCGGCCACCAGGACCTGGCCGCCGAGCGCCGCCGCCATGTAGTGGATCAGGGGGAGTTCGGTGACCAGCGTGGAGACCGCGGTGGCGTGCGGCGCGTGGGTGTGCACGATCGCGCGGGCCGGGGTGGCACGGTAGACCGCCAGGTGCATCTGCAGTTCGCTGGTGGGCCGCAGCGCGCCGCGCACCTGCCGTCCGTCGGCCAGGTCCACCGCCACGGCGTCGTCCGGTCCGAGCCGGTCGTACGGCACGCCGGTGGGGGTGACGAGCACGAGGTCGCCCACCCGCGCCGAGACGTTGCCCGACCTTCCGACGACCAGGCCGTCCGCCACGCTCCTGCGGGCCGTCTCCACCACGTCCGACCAGGCTTCTTCCACAGTGTCACGCACGTCGCGTCCTTACGCCGGGTGCTTACACGTTGTCCGTTGCCGGGCCTCGGACGGGCGCAGTAGCGTCCCGCACACCACCCACCGAGCACACGGATTGCAGGGGCATTATGACCACCGTCAACGGCGGTATCTCCTTCTGGTACGCGGGGACGGGCATCCCGGTGCCGCGTGAGCCGCTGCCCGGGGACGGCGACGCGGACGTGGTGATCGTCGGCGGCGGCTACACGGGCCTGTGGACCGCCTACTACCTGAAGAAGGCGGCGCCGTTCCTGCGCATCACCGTGCTGGAGGCGCGGTTCTGCGGCTACGGCGCGTCCGGGCGCAACGGCGGCTGGCTGTACAACGGCATCGCCGGCCGCGACCGGTACGCCCGGCTGCACGGCCACGACGCGGCGGTCGCACTGCAGCGGGCGATGAACGACACGGTCGGCGAGGTGGTCGCGGTGGCCGCCCGGGAGGGCATCGACGCCGACATCCACCAGGGCGGCGTCCTCGAAGTGGCCTGCAGCCCGGCACAGTTGGCACGCCTGAAGGCCTATCACGAGGCGGAGACGGCGTTCGGCGAGAAGGACCGGGTCCTGCTGGGCGCGGCCGAGTCGGCGCGCCGGGTACGAGTGGCGGGCACGGTCGGCGGCACCTGGACGCCGCACGGCGCGCGGGTGCACCCGGTCAAGCTGGTGCAGGGGCTGGCCGCGGCGGTCGAACGGCTCGGGGTGACGCTGCACGAGTCGACGCCGGTGACCGAGATCCGGCCCCGGCACGCGGTCACGCCCTACGGCACGGTCCGGGCGCCGTACATCCTGCGCTGCACCGAGGGCTTCACCGCCTCCCTGCGGGGACAGCGGCGCACCTGGCTGCCGATGAACTCCTCCATGATCGCCACCGAACCGCTGCCGCCCGAGGTGTGGGCGACGATCGGCTGGGACGGCGCGGAGACGCTGGGCGACATGGCGCACGCCTACATGTACGCGCAGCGCACCGCCGACGGCCGGATCGCGCTGGGCGGGCGCGGGGTGCCGTACCGGTTCGGCTCGCGCACCGACAGCGACGGGCGGACCTCGGCGGCGACGGTGGCGGCGCTGCGGGAGATCCTGGTCCGCCTCTTCCCCGCGACGGCCGGGGCGGCGATCGACCACGCCTGGTCGGGCGTGCTGGGGGTGCCGCGCGACTGGTGCGCGAGCGTCCAGCTCGACCGGACCACGGGCCTGGGCTGGGCGGGCGGTTACGTCGGCAGCGGGGTGGCCACCTCCAACCTGGCGGCGCGCACCCTGTGCGACCTGGTCCGGCTGGACTCCGGGCAGGGGCAGCGGACCGCGCTCACCGGCCTGCCGTGGGTGGGGCACCGGGTGCGGCGCTGGGAGCCGGAGCCGTTCCGCTGGGCGGGGGTGCACGGGCTCTACGCCGCCTACCGCGCCGCGGACCGCAGGGAACGGGCGGCCCGCAGCACGCGCACCGACGTCCTGGCCCGCTGGGCCGACCGCCTGGCCGGGCGCCACTGACCGCCCCCCCTGACGCACCCACGCCCCCACATCCCGCCGCCCCCACGCCCCGCCGCCCCGCCGTCCCGGCGCTGGCGGCGGGCTCGTCGCGCGCGGCTCCGAACACGAGCGGTAACCTGTGAGTCACTGACGATTCCAAGATCGTTAACGCCGAATTCATGTCAGCACCCCATGTCTGTGCGCAGTTCACCTTCCGTTCACCATGGCTCCGTACGGTCGGCTCGCCACTGTCCGATCGAACGAATGCCTGGGTCCATGGAACACATCACGCTCCTGATCGGAATCGTGATCGCCACCGCACTCGTGTTCGACTTCACGAACGGATTCCACGACACCGCCAACGCGATGGCCACCACCATCTCGACCGGTGCGCTCAAGCCCAAGACGGCGGTGGCCATGTCCGCCGCACTCAACCTCGTCGGCGCGTTCCTCTCGGTCGCCGTCGCCAAGACCATCTCCGGCGGCATCATCGACGAGTCCGCCGGGATCAAGCCCGAAGTGATCTTCGCCGGCCTGGTCGGCGCGATCCTGTGGAACATGATCACCTGGCTGGCCGGGTTGCCCTCCAGTTCCTCGCACGCCCTGTTCGGCGGCCTCATCGGCGCGGTCCTGGTGGCCGCCGGCACCCACGGCATCCACGGCGACGCGGTGGTGATGAAGGTCCTGATCCCGGCCGCGGCCGCACCCGTCGTGGCCGGCCTGGCCTCGACGCTCGCCACCCGCGTGTCCTACCGGGTCGGACGCAGGACCGACCCGAAGGCCACGGCACGCGGGTACCGGGCCGGGCAGATCGCCTCGGCCGGCCTGGTCTCGCTCGCCCACGGCACCAGCGACGGGCAGAAGACCATGGGTGTGATCACCCTCACCCTGATCACCGGCAACGCCCTCGCCCCGCACTCCGACCCGCCGCTGTGGGTGATCGTCTCCGCCGGCGCCGCCATGGCGATGGGCACCTACCTCGGCGGCTGGCGGATCATCCGCACCATGGGGCGCGGCCTGACCGACATCCAGCCGCAGCAGGGCTTCGCCGCCCAGACCGGCGCGGCGGCCACCATCCTCGCCTCGTCCCACCTCGGCTTCGCGCTGTCCACCACGCAGGTCTGCTCCGGCGCGGTGATGGGCGCGGGCCTGGGTCGCAGCGGCGCGGTGGTGCGCTGGAGCACCGCCGGCCGGATGGTCGCGGCCTGGGTGCTGACCCTGCCGGGCGCGGGCCTGGTCGCGGCGGGCGCCGCGCTGCTGGCCGACCAGGGCAAGTGGGGAGTCACCGTGGTCGCGGTGCTCGCCCTCGCGGCCTGCGCGGCCATCCGCACCGCCTCGCGGCGCCGGCCGGTCACCAGCGCCAACGTCAACGAGACCGACACGGCGGAGCCGCAGGGCGCCGTCACCGCGGCCATCGCCGCCGTCGCCCCGCCGCCCCCGGCCCCGGCCGCCGGCACGGCCGCCTGAAGCCCCGCGAGAAGGACCTCCCATGAGCATCGACTGGCACGCCCTGTTCACGGTCTTCGCCGTCACGCTGCTGTCCACCGTCGGCCTGGTCGGCGTCTTCACCCTAGGCGTGGTGGGCCTGTCCCGCCGCGAGGGCGGAGCCGCCGCGCTCTCCCGCACCGGCGCGTACGTGTGCTTCGCCGCCTGCGCGGCGGCCGTCGCGTGGGGCATCTACCTGATCGTCTCGAAGTAGCACCCCGCGCGAACCCGTGAACCTCGTGCGCCGGCGGCGTGTGGACCTCACCACACTCCGTCGGCGCAGGTCAACGGGGAGTTGACCGGGTATCGCTCACGTGGTGAACTGCCGGAAGCCATGCGGCGGCAGGAGAGGAAGTCCGGTGTGAATCCGGCGCGGTCCCGCCACTGTCACCGGGGAGTGCACTCCCAACCCGTACGTCACGGCCGGCTTGCCGGCTGGAAGACCGGGAGTGCGTTGATCCGGGAGCCAGGAGACTCTCACCGCCGGTCACGTCGAACCAGGGCGCGGACCCTGAGTGAGGACTCCCTGCCATGCCCGGCACCCGTTCCGTCACCACCCCAGGCACACCACCCTGTTCGCCCCCGCGGAGCGTGACGGCGGGCTGAGCCGATGCCCGCCCCGCGTGCCCGACGCGTCTTCGCGTACGGCGCCACGCTCGGCTTCCTGTGCGACCTCGCCCTGGGCGACCCGCGTCGCGGCCATCCGGTCGCCGGCTTCGGGCGCGCGGCGGCGGCGCTGGAACGCCGGCTGTGGCGCGACGACCGTGCGACCGGCACGGTCCACACGGCGCTGTGCGCCGGAGGTGCGGTGGCTGCCGCCCTACTGGCCCGGCGGGCCGTGCGCTCCTCCCCCGCGCTGCACGTCGCGCTGACCGCCGCCGCCACCTGGACGGTGCTGGGCGGCACGTCGCTGGCCCGTGAGGCGTCCGCGATCGGCGCCGCGCTGGAGGCCGGGGACCTGGCGGCGGCCCGGGAGCGGCTGCCCCACCTGTGCGGGCGCGACCCGCAGCGGCTCGACGCGGACGGCATCGCGCGCGCCGTGGTCGAGTCCGTCGCCGAGAACACCTCCGACGCCGTGGTCGGCGCGCTGGTGTGGGGCGGCCTGGCCGGGGTGCCGGGCCTGGCCGGCTTCCGGGCCGTCAACACCCTGGACGCCATGGTCGGTCACCGCTCGCCGCGGTACCTGCGGTTCGGCTGGGCGTCGGCCCGGCTGGACGACGCCGCCGGATGGCCCGGCGCCCGGCTGACCGCGGCGCTGGCCGTGCTGGCGGGGCCCGACCCGCGTTCCGCGCTGCGCGTCTGGCGCCGCGACGCCCGCCTCCACCCCAGCCCCAACGCCGGCCCTGTGGAGGCCGCGTTCGCCGGCGCCCTGCGGCTGCGTCTGGGCGGCACCCTGGCCTACGGCGGCCGCGTCGAGCACCGGCCGGTGCTGGGCGGGGAGTTCGCCGCCCCGGGCCCGGCGGACATCCGGCGGGCGATCCGCCTCTCGCGCCGGGTGAGCGCGCTGGCGCTGGGCGCGTCCCTGCTGCTGTCCGCGGCAGGCAACCGCGGTGTCCGGCCTGACGAGTCCGGGACCGTACGGCTCCCGATCGCGCGGCCGAGGGCTTCGCGGCGCACCCGGGCGAAGGCCGGGCCGGCGGAGTTCGGGTCCGCACGGCGCACATCCGCAGGGCGCACGTCCGCACGGCGCACGTCCGCAGGTACGAAGGGGGCGCGGTGAACGGCACGGCGAACGGCGGCGGAGGCGGTCCGGCGAGGGCGGCCGAGTCCCCGCGGGTGAAGGGGCTGCTGGTCGCCGGGACGCACTCCGACGCCGGCAAGAGCGTGGTCACCGCCGGGATCTGCCGGTGGCTGGTCCGGCAGGGCGTGCGCGTCGCCCCCTTCAAGGGGCAGAACATGTCGCTCAACTCCTTCGTCACGCGGGACGGCGCCGAGATCGGCCGCGCGCAGGCGATGCAGGCGCAGGCCGCCCGCGTCGAGCCATCGGCGCTGATGAACCCGGTCCTCCTCAAGCCGGGCGGCGACAGCAGCAGCCAGGTGATCGTCCTCGGGCGCGCGGTGGGCGAGTTGAGCGCCCGCGGCTACCACGGCGGTCGCCAGCGGGAGTTGCTGGACACCGTCGTGGGCTGCCTGGAGGAGCTCGGCCGCACCCACGACGCGGTGATCTGCGAGGGCGCGGGCAGCCCGGCCGAGATCAACCTGCGGCGCACCGACATCGTCAACATGGCGCTGGCCCGCCGCGCGTCGCTGCCGGCGCTGGTGGTCGGCGACATCGACCGCGGCGGGGTGTTCGCGTCCTTCTTCGGCACCACCGCGCTGCTCGGCCCCGAGGACCAGGCGCTGGTCTGCGGTTACCTGGTCAACAAGTTCCGCGGCGACGTGACGCTGCTGCAACCCGGCCTGGACATGCTGAACAAGCTGACCGGCCGCCCGGCGCTCGGCGTGCTGCCGTTCGCGCACGGCCTGGGCATCGACGAGGAGGACGGGCTGCGGGCCCGCGAGTCGAAGGCCGCCGGGGCGCCGCTGGGCGAGGAGGTGCTGCGCGTCGCCGTCGCCGCCGTGCCGCTGATGTCCAACTTCACCGACGTGGACGCGCTCGCCGCCGAACCCGGCGTGGTGGTGCGGTTCGTGGACCGGCCGGAGGAGATCGCGGACGCCGACCTGGTGGTGCTGCCGGGTACCCGCGGCACGGTCCGGGCACTGCGCTGGCTGCACGAGCGCGGGCTGGCCGACGCGGTCCGCCGCCGTGCCGCGGAGGGCCGGCCGGTGCTGGGCGTCTGCGGCGGCTTCCAGATGCTGGGCGAGCGCATCGAGGACGACGTGGAGTCCCGCGCGGGCACGGTGGCGGGCCTGGGCCTGCTGCCGGTCCGGGTGCGGTTCGCCGCCGACAAGACCCTCGCGCGGCCCGAGGGACGCGCGCTGGGCGAACCGGTCAGCGGCTACGAGATCCACCACGGGGTGGCCGAACTCCTCGGCGGCGACGAGGAGTTCCTCGACGGCTGCCGGGTCGGCGCGGTGTGGGGCACGCACTGGCACGGCTCGCTGGAGAGCGACGGCTTCCGCCGGGAGTTCCTGCGGCGGGTCGCGGCCCAGGCGGGCCGCCGCTTCGTGCCGGCGCCCGGCACCTCGTTCGCCGCCCTGCGCGAGGCCCAGCTCGACCGCCTCGCCGACCTGATCGACGCCCACATGGACACCGCCGCGCTGCTGCGGCTCATCGAGGACGGCGCACCCGCCGGCCTCCCGTTCCTGCCTCCGGGAGCACCATGACCACCGTTCTGCTGCTGTCCACCGCGGACACCGACCTGCTCGCGGCCCGCGCCGCCTCCGCCACCGGGGAATCCGGGACGTCCGGGACGTCCGGCTCCTCAGCCCCGGCGGCCACGTACCGCATCGGCAACCCCGCGCGGGTCGACCCGGACGCGGACCTGCCGGGGCTCCTGGCGGGCGCGGACGTGGCCGTCGTCCGGCTGCTCGGCGGGCGCCGGGTGTGGGAGCGCGGGCTGGAGGTGCTGGCCGCCTCGGGCGTGCCCGCGGTCCTGCTGGGCGGCGAGTCCGTGCCGGACGCCGAGCTGATGGCGATGTCGTCGGTGCCCGCCGGTGTCGTCGCGGAGTCGCTGCGCTACCTGGTGGAAGGCGGCCCGGACAACCTCGCCGAGCTGGCCCGCTTCCTGTCCGACACCGTGCTGATGAGCGGCGAGGGCTTCGAGGCGCCGCGCCCCATGCCGGAGTTCGGCGTGCACGGCGCGTACCCGCGGCAGGCGGACCGCCCGACCGTGGCGGTGCTCTTCTACCGCGCCCACGAGCTGTCCGGGAACACCGGTTTCGTGGACACCCTCTGTGCGGCGATCGCGGCCCGGGGCGCCAACCCGCTGCCCGTGTACTGCGGTTCGCTGCGCGGCGCCGGGGAGGGGCTGTACGCGCTGCTGGGGCAGGCCGACGCGATCGTGGCCACGGTGCTGGCGGCGGGGGGCACGGTGGCGTCGCAGGCGAGCGCGGGCGGCGACGACGAGGCCTGGGACGTCGGCGCGCTGGCCGCGCTGGACGTGCCCGTCCTGCAGGGCCTGTGCCTGACGTCCTCGCGCGCCGCCTGGCTGGAGTCCGACGCGGCGCTGGTCCCGATGGACGCGGCGATGCAGGTGGCCATCCCGGAGTTCGACGGGCGGCTGATCACCGTGCCGTTCTCGTTCAAGGAGACCGGCGAGGGCGACGTGCCGGTGTACGTCGCCGACCCCGAGCGGGCCGCGCGGGTCGCCGGGATCGCGGTGCGGCACGCGGCGCTGCGGCACAAGCCGAACCAGGACAAGCGGCTGGCCCTGGTCTTCACCGCCTACCCCACCAAGCACTCCCGGGTCGGCAACGCCGTCGGTCTGGACACCCCCGCCTCCGCCGTGCGGCTGCTGCGCGCCCTGGGCGAGGCCGGTTACCGCACCGGCGACCACCCGGAGGAGGGCGACGAGCTGATCCACCGGCTGATCGCGGCGGGAGGTCACGACGTGGAGTGGCTGACCGAGGAGCAGCTCGCGTCCGCGCCGGCGCGGGTGCCGCTGAAGGACTACCAGGAGTGGTTCGGCACGCTGGACCCGCGGCTGCGGAAGGCGATGACCGAGCACTGGGGCGAACCGCCGGGCGGCCTGTACGTGGACGAGCAGGGCGGCGAGCCGGAGATCGTGCTGGCGTCCCTGCGGTTCGGCAACGTCGTGGTGATGATCCAGCCGCCGCGCGGTTTCGGCGAGAACCCGATCGCGATCTACCACGACCCGGACATGCCGCCCTCCCACCACTACCTGGCGGCCTACCGCTGGCTGGAGAACACCTTCGGCGCCGACGCGGTGGTGCACCTGGGCAAGCACGGCACGATGGAGTGGCTGCCGGGCAAGGGCCTCGGGCTGTCCGCGGGCTGCGCGCCGGACGCGGTACTGGGCGAACTCCCGCTCGTCTACCCGTTCATCGTCAACGACCCGGGTGAGGGCACGCAGGCCAAGCGGCGCGGCCACGCGACGGTGGTCGACCACCTGGTGCCGCCGATGGCCCGCGCCGACTCCTACGGCGACCTGGCCAAATTGGAGCAACTCCTCGACGAGTACGCCCTGGTGAACGACCTGGACCCGGCGAAGGCGCCGGCGGTGCGCAGCCAGATCTGGACGCTGGTGCGGGCCGCGGAGCTCCACCACGACCTGCACGTGGACGAACAGCCCGGCGAGGACGCCTTCGACGACTTCGTGCTGCACGTGGACGGCTGGCTGTGCGAGATCAAGGACGTCCAGATCCGCGACGGTCTGCACGTGCTGGGCGCGGGCCCGGTCGGCGAGCCGCGGGTCAACCTCGTGCTGGCGGTGCTGCGTTCGGCGCAGGTGTGGGGCGGCGTCGGGGGCGCGCTGCCGGGTCTGCGGGCGGCGCTCGCGGCCTCCTTCGGGCTGGTCGAGAAGGACCTGCTGGCGCGGCCCGGCGCGCGCCTGGAGGTTCCGCGGTCGCTGACCGCGCTCGCCGCGGGCCCGGCCCGCACCGGCTCGGACACGGTGGACCTGCTGGAGCACCTGGCCCGGCGCCTGGTGGAGGCCATGGAGGACGGCGGCTGGGCGCCGGACGCCGCACCGGCGGTGGTGCGCGACGTGCTCGGCGGACGGGAGGTGCCGGACGCGGTGCGGGTGCTGGAGTTCGCGGCGGCCGAGGTGGTGCCGCGACTGGTCCGCACCACAGACGAGATCGGCAACATCCTGCGGGCGCTGCGCGGCGGTTACGTGCCGGCCGGGCCGTCGGGATCGCCCACCCGCGGCCTGGTCAACGTCCTGCCGACCGGCCGCAACTTCTACTCCGTGGACCCCAAGGCCATTCCCTCGCGCTTGGCCTGGGACGTCGGGACCGCGCTCGCCGACTCGCTGCTGGCCCGGCACCTCGCCGACACCGGCGCCTATCCCGCCTCGGTGGGCCTGACGGTGTGGGGCACCTCGTGCATGCGCACCCAGGGCGACGACATCGCGGAGATCCTCGCGCTGCTGGGCTGCCGCCCGGTGTGGGACGACGCCTCGCGCCGCGTCACCGGCTTCGCGGTGGTGCCGGCCGACGAGCTGGGCCGGCCGCGGATCGACGTGACCGTGCGCATCTCCGGCTTCTTCCGGGACGCCTTCCCGCACGTGGTGGCGCTGGTGGACGACGCGGTCCGGGCGGTCGCCGAACTCGACGAGCCCGCGGACGTCAACTACGTGCGCGCGCACGCCGACGAGGACACCGCCGAGCACGGGGACCGGCGCCGTGCGACCGCGCGGATCTTCGGGTCCAAGCCGGGCGCGTACGGCGCCGGCCTGCTGCCGCTGATCGACGCCCGCAACTGGCGGTCCGACGCCGACCTCGCCGAGGTCTACGCGGTGTGGGGCGGCTACGCCTACGGCCGCGGCCTGGACGGGCGGGCCGCGCGCGGCGACATGGAGACGGCGTTCCGGCGCATCCAGGTGGCGGCCAAGAACGTCGACACCCGCGAGCACGACCTCGTCGACGCCGACGACTACTTCCAGTACCACGGCGGCATGGTGGCCATGGTCCGCCACCTCACCGGCTCCTCGCCGCAGGCGTACGTCGGCGACAGCGCGCTGGCCGACCAGGTCAGAACGCGCACGCTGGGCGAGGAGACGCACCGCGTCTTCCGCGCCCGGGTGGTCAACCCCCGCTGGACGGCGGCGATGCGGCGGCACGGCTACAAGGGCGCGTTCGAGATGGCCGCCACCGTCGACTACCTCTTCGGCTACGACGCGACCGCGGGCGTGGTGGACGACTGGATGTACCAGTCGCTGGCCGCCACCTACGTCTTCGAGCCGGAGAACCAGGAGTTCATGCGGCGCTCCAACCCGTGGGCGCTGCGCGGCATCACCGAGCGGCTGCTGGAGGCGGCCGACCGCGGCCTGTGGGCCGAACCCGACCCGGAGACGCTGGCGCGGCTGCGGGAGACCTATCTGGCGCTGGAAGGCGACCTGGAGGGCGACGCGTGAACACTCCCTATCCGTTCAGTGCCCTGGTGGGCCAGCAGGACCTGCGGCTGGCGCTGCTGCTCAACGCGGTGTCGCCGGCCGTCGGCGGCGTGCTGGTCCGCGGCGAGAAGGGCACCGCCAAGTCCACGGCGGTGCGCGCCCTTTCGGCGCTGCTGCCGGCCGTGGACGTGGTGGCCGGCTGCCGGTTCGGCTGCGACCCGGCGGGCCCCGACCTGAGGTGCCCGGACGGCCCGCACGACCCGTCGGCCGACGGCCTCACCCGCCCCGCGCGGATGGTTGAACTGCCCGTCGGGGCGTCCGAGGACCGGCTGGTCGGCGCCCTGGACATCGAACGCGCCCTCGCCGAGGGCGTGAAGGCCTTCGAGCCGGGACTGCTCGCGGCGGCCCACCGCGGCATCCTCTACGTCGACGAGGTCAACCTGCTCCACGACCACCTGGTCGACCTGCTGCTGGACGCGGCGGCGATGGGCGCCAGCCACGTCGAGCGCGAGGGCGTCTCGGTGCGGCACGCCGCCCGTTTCCTGCTCGTGGGCACGATGAACCCCGAAGAGGGCGAGCTGCGCCCGCAGTTGCTGGACCGCTTCGGCCTGACCGTGGAGGTCGCGGCCTCCCGGGAGACCGACGAGCGGGTCGAGGTGGTGCGCCGCCGTCTGGCCTACGACGCCGACCCGGAGGCCTTCGCGGCGCGGTGGGCCGTGCAGGAGCTGGAGCTGTGCGAGCGCATCGCCGCCGCGCGCGCCCTGCTGCCCGAGGTCCGTCTCGGCGACGGCGCGCTGCGGCAGATCGCCGCGACCTGCGCCGCGTTCGAGGTGGACGGCATGCGCGCCGACATCGTGACGGCCAGGACCGCGACGGCGCTGGCCGCCTGGGCGGGACGCACGGTGGTGCTCGCCGAGGACATCCGGCAGGCCGCCCTGCTGGCCCTCCCCCACCGGCGACGCCGCAACCCGTTCGACGCGCCGGGCCTGGACGAGGACAAGCTCGACGAGACGCTGGAGCAAGCCCGCGGCGCGGGTGACGACGGCCCGGAAGACCCTGACGACGGCCCCGGCGGGCCGGACGGCGGCGGTGGCGGCCGCCCGCCGCAGGACGCTCCCGGCGACGGCGACAGCCACCGCGAAGGCGACAGCGGCGATCCCGGCGGCCGGGCCGAGCCGGAGCAGCGGGACACCGCGCCCGGCGAGGACCCGGACCGCGCGGGCGCGCCCGGTCCTGCGGCCGCCGAGCGGCAGCCGGCCGCGCCCGCGGACCCGTACCGGATCCGGCCGCTGACCGTGCCGGGCCTCGGCGACGGCGCCGCGGGCCGCCGGTCCCGGGCCCGTACCGCGCACGGCCGCACCACCGGCGCCCGGCGGCCCGACGGCCCGCTGACCCGCCTGCACCTGGCCGCGACCGTGCAGGCCGCCGCCCCGCACCAGCGCGCCCGCGGTCGCGGCGGGCCCGGTCTGGTCCTCCGCCGGGACGACCTGCGGCAGGCCGTGCGCGAGGGCCGGGAGGGTAACCTCGTGCTGTTCGTGGTGGACGCCTCGGGCTCGATGGCGGCGCGGCAGCGGATGAGCGCGGTCAAGGGCGCGGTGCTGTCGCTGCTGCTCGACGCCTACCAGCGACGCGACAAGGTCGGGCTGATCACCTTCCGCGGCACCGGCGCCGAACTGGCCCTGCCGCCCACGTCGTCGGTGGACACCGGCGCCGCCCGGCTGGCGACCCTGCCGACCGGCGGCCGCACCCCGCTGGCCGCCGGTCTGCTCAGGGCGCACGAGGTCCTGCGGGTGGAGCGGCTGCGGGACCCCGCACGGCGGCCGCTGCTGGTCGTCGTCACCGACGGGCGCGCCACCGGCGGCCCCGAGCCGGTGGCGCTCGCGGCCCGCTCTGCGCGGCTGCTGGCCGCCGCCCAGGTGGCCTCGGTGGTCGTGGACTGCGAGGCCGGCCCGGTGCGGCTGGGCCTCGCGCCCGCCCTCGCCCAGGAGCTGGGCGGCGTCGCGGTGACGCTGGAGGAACTGCGGGCGGACACCGTGTCCGCCCTCGTCAAGGACGTACGGAGGGCCGCCTGATGCCGCAGGGACAGCCGAGCGTCGTGCCGGACGACGGCCTGACGACCCGTCAGCGGCGCAACCGCCCGCTGACGATCGTGCACACCGGGATCGGCAAGGGGAAGTCGACGGCCGCCTTCGGCCTCGCGCTGCGCGCGTGGAACCAGGGCTGGCCGGTCGGGGTGTTCCAGTTCGTCAAGTCCGCGAAGTGGCGGGTCGGCGAGGAACGGGCGCTGCGGGTCCTCGGCGACTCCGGCGAGGGCGGCACCGTCGCCTGGCACAAGATGGGCGAGGGCTGGTCGTGGGTGCAGCGCTCCCCCGAGTCCAACGAGGAGGCCGCGCGCGAGGGCTGGGCGCAGGTCCGGCGCGACCTGGCCGCCGAGACCTACCGGCTGTATGTGCTCGACGAGTTCGCGTACCCGCTGCACTGGGGCTGGGTGGACACCGCCGAGGTGGTCGAGGTGCTGCGCGACCGGCCCGGCGTCCAGCACGTGGTCGTCACCGGGCGCAACGCCCCGGCCGCCCTCGTCGACGCCGCCGACCTGGTCACCGACATGTCCAAGGTCAAGCACCCCATGGACGTCGGCCAGAAGGGCCAGAAGGGCATCGAGTGGTGACGTCCGTCCCCCGTCTCGTCGTGGCCGCGCCGGCCTCCGGCAGCGGCAAGACCACCGTCGCCACCGGGCTGATGGCGGCGTTCGCCGCACGCGGCCTGTCGGTCTCCCCGCACAAGGTCGGCCCCGACTACATCGACCCCGGCTACCACGCGCTGGCCACCGGACGGCCGGGCCGCAACCTCGACCCTTTCCTGTCCGGCGAGCAGCGCGTCGCACCGCTGTTCCTGCACGGCGCCGCCGGATGCGAACTGGCCGTCGTGGAGGGCGTGATGGGCCTGTTCGACGGCGTCTCCGGGCGCGGCGAACTGGGCTCCACGGCACAGGTCGCCAAGCTGCTGAGGGCGCCCGTGGTGCTGGTCGTCGACGCGGCGTCGCAGGCGCGGTCGGTGGCCGCGCTGGTGCACGGCTTCGCGTCCTGGGACACCGGTGTCCGCATCGGCGGCGTGATCCTCAACCGCGTGGGCTCGGACCGGCACGAGGCGGTGCTGCGCGAGGCGCTGGACGAGGCCGGGGTGCCGGTGCTCGGCGCGCTGCGGCGCGACGACGCGTTGCGGGTGCCGTCCCGGCACCTGGGCCTGGTCCCGGCCGCGGAGCGGCGGGCCGAGGCCGCCGTGTGGATCGGCGCGGCCGCCGAGCGGGTCCGCGCCGGGTGCGACCTGGCCGCGCTGTGGGCGCTGGCGCGATCCGCGCCGCCGCTGGAGGCGGAGGCGTGGAGTGCGGCGGAGGCGCTGGACGCGGCTTCCGGGGACGGGCCCCTGCCGGATGGGGACCCGGCTTCCGGGGACGGGCCTCGGGCCGGGAGGGACGTGGCCGCGGCCAACGGGCGGCGGCCGGTGGTCGCCGTGGCCGCCGGCGCCGCGTTCAGCTTCGCCTACCCGGAGAACACCGAACTGCTGGCGGCGGCCGGCGCCGACGTCGTGCACTTCGACCCGCTCGCCGACGAGGACCTGCCCGAGGACACCGCGGGGATCGTCGTGGGGGGCGGCTTCCCCGAGGTGCACGCCCCGGCCCTGTCGGCGAACGCGCCGCTGCGCGCCCGGATCGCCGCCTTCCGCGGTCCCGTCGCCGCCGAGTGCGCCGGGCTGCTCTACCTCGTCCGCGACCTGGACGGCGCCGGGATGTGCGGGGTGCTCGACGCCACGGCCACGATGACCGACCGCCTCACCCTCGGCTACCGCGAGGCCGTCGCTCTCGGCGACAGCGTCCTGACCGCCGAGGGCGGCCGGATCCGCGGCCACGAGTTCCACCGCACCCAGGTGCGGCCCGGCCCGTCCGCCGCCCCTCCCGCGTGGGGCTTCACCCACCCCGAACGCCGCACGGAGGGCTTCGCGGTCGGCAACCTGCACGCCTCGTACCTCCACCTGCACTGGTCCGCCGATCCCTCGCTGGCACGGCGCTTCGTCGAAAGGTGTGCCGCATGGGCATGCGTCTGACGGGAGTCGGGGTCGGCCCCGGCGACCCCGAACTGGTCACCGTGAAGGGCGTGAACGCGCTGCGCGCCGCCGCCGTGGTCGTGGTACCGGTCATGGACGGCGGCGAGACGGGACGCGCCGAGGCCACCGTCCTGCACTACGTCGGCGCGTCCCGCGTCGTCCGCGTCGTCTTCGCCCTGAACGAGCGCTCCGACCGGGCACGCCGGGAGGCCGCGTGGGACGCGGCGGGGGAGCGCGTCGCCGAACTGCTGCGGGAGCACGGCACGGTGGCCTTCGCGACCATCGGCGACCCCAACGTCTACTCGACGTTCACGTACCTCGCGCACACCGTCGCCGGGCTCCTGCCGGAGGTCGCCGTCGCGACGGTCCCCGGCATCACGGCGATGCAGGACCTGGCCGCCCGCAGCGGAGCCGTCCTCACCGAGGGCACCGAGCCGCTGACGCTCGTCCCGGTGACGGCGGGGTCCGCGGTCCTCAAGGACGCCCTGGAGGGGCCCGGGACGGTCGTGGCGTACAAGTTCGGCCGCCAGGCCGAGGAGGTGGCCGCGGCGCTGCGCGCGACCGGCCGCACCGAGGGGGCGGTGTGGGGCAGTTCCCTGGGGCTGCCCGAGGAGTCCATCCGTCCCGCCGCCCTGCTGCTGGACGGTCCGCTGCCCTATCTGTCGACCCTCATCGCGCCCGCGCGCCGGGACGGCGGCCGCGGCGGCAAGCTCGGCACGGGAAACACTGGAGGTGGGCTGTGAGCGGGCAGGACGAGGGGGCGGCCGTGGGAGCGGGGGTTGCCGGCCCGGGGCCGGGTTCGGGCACGGGGCCGGCGCGTCCGGGCCCGGCGGGCTCGGACGCGCGGCCGGGTTCGGCCGAGGCGGTGGGCGCCGCTGGGCCCGGTTCCGGCGTGGGCAGGGTGACGATCGTGGGCGCCGGTCCCGGCGCCGCCGACCTGCTGACGTTCCGGGCGGCCCGCGCCATCGCGGAGGCGGACGTCGTCATCTGGGCGGCGAGCCTGGTGCAGGCCGAGGTGCTGCAGCACGCCCGCGAGGGCGCGGAGATCATGGACTCGGCAGCCATGTCCCTGGAGGACGTGGTGGCCGTCTACCGGCGGGCGCGGGACGAGGGCCTGCGGGTGGCGAGGATCCACTCCGGCGACCCGTCACTGTGGGGCGGCACGCAGGAGCAGGTCGACCGGTGCGCGGAGCTGGGCATCGAGGTGGAGATCGTGCCCGGCGTCTCGTCGTTCTCGGCCGTCGCGGCGCTGGCCGGGCGGGAGCTGACCATCCCGGAGGTCGCCCAGTCGGTCATCCTGACCCGGCTCGGCGGCGGGAAGACGCCGATGCCGCCGGGTGAGGAGGTGCGGGAGTTCGCCCGCCACGGCACCACGATGGCGGTGTTCCTGTCGGCCGCGCGGTCCGGCCAGCTCGCCGGGGAGCTGCTGGAGGGCGGCTACCCGACGGACACGCCGGTGGTGGTCGCGTACCAGGTGACCTGGCCGGAGGAGCTGCTGCTGCGCTGCACGGTCGGCACGCTGGAGGAGACCGTGAAGGCCCACAAGCTGTGGAAGCACACCCTCTTCCTGGTGGGCCCCGCCCTGGGCGCCGCCGGCACCCGCTCGCACCTCTACCACCCCGGCCACTTCCACGGCTTCCGCCGCGCCGACCCCTCCGCCCGCCGCACCCTCCGAGCCTCCCGTGGCTGACGCGGTGATCACCGTCATCGGCACCGGGACGCATCCCGCCTCCGGCGCGGTGGCGGTGCGGGCTTCGCGCCCGGGCGCCGGGTCGGACACCGGGTCGGACGCCGGCGCCGAGGCCGGTCTCGTGGTGGGAGCGGCCAGGCATCTGGAGGCGGCGCGTGTCCCCGCGGGTGTGCGGCAGGTGGTCCTGGGGCCGCTGGCGCCCGCACTGGACGTCATCGCGGAGTACCTGGCCGAGGAGCGGCCGGTGACCGTGCTGGCCTCCGGCGACCCGGGGTTCTTCGGGATCGTGCGGGCGCTGGGTGAGCGCTTCGGGCCGTCCGCGCTGGATGTCCGCCCGTCCTCGCCGTCGGTCGCCGTCGCGTTCGCGCGCCTGGGGCTGTCGTGGGACGACGCGGTCGTCGTGAGCGCCCACGGGCGCGGCCTGCGGACGGCGGTGAACGTGTGCCGGGCCCACCCGAAAGCGGCCGTCCTCACCGGTCCCGGTGCCGGACCCGCCGAACTGGGCGCGGAACTGGCCGCCGCGGGCCCCGAACGCACCCTCGTGGTCGCCACGGCCCTCGGCACGGACGAGGAGTCCGTCGTCCGCGTCAGCCCCGGCGAGGCGGCCGCACGCGACTGGCCCGCGGCGGTCTCCGTCGTGCTGAGCCTCGCCCCCGGTGCGCAACGGCCCGGCGACCGCGCCCGGACCGTCGCCGGCCCGGCACCCGCGCCCGCCGGATGGGCGCTGCCCGAGGAGGAGTTCGCGCACCGCGACTCGATGGTCACCAAGTCCGAGGTGCGGGCCCTGGTGCTGGCCCGGCTCGGGCCACGCCTGGGCGAGCTGGTGTGGGACGTGGGTGCCGGATCGGGGTCCGTCGCCGTGGAGTGCGCGCGGTTCGGAGCGGCCGTCGTCGCCGTCGAACGTGACGCGGACGGTGTGGCGCGGATCCGGGCGAACGCGGCCGCGCACGGCGTGGACGTCCAGACGGTCCACGGCACAGCGCCGGGCGCGCTGGCCGAACTCCCCACCCCCGACGCGGTCTTCGTCGGAGGCGGCGGCTCCGGTCTCCCGGCGATCGTGACGCACTGCGCCCGGCGCGCCCGCCGCACCGTCGTGGTCACCCTCGCGGCCGTCGACCGTGTGCCCGCGGTCCGTTCGGCCCTCCTCGACGCCGGGCTGGTCCCCGACGGCGTCCTCCTGCACTCCTCCCGCCTCGCCCCGCTCCCCGACGGTTCCACCCGCCTCTCCCCCACCAACCCCGTCTTCATCCTCTGGGCCACCCGCCCATGACCCCCACCAGCAACCGGCCTTGCGCCGAGCCCGGATGGAGGCGCGGGGTCCCCCAGGCCTCCCCCGGGAGGTGCCCCCAGCGCGCCCAGCCACAACCGGGCAGCACACGGCACAGCACCCCGCGGGGCGCAACGCACCCCGCACCACACCCCGCGAGGCGGAACGCTCCCGCGCGTACCGCCGCCCGAAGGGGTGCCCCACCGCAGCGCAACCGGGCGCAGCTCGGCGCAGCGCCGAACGCAGGACGAGGAGACAAGGACGTGAGGACGTGATCGGGCTGGTGGCGGCGACGGCCGCGGGACGACGGGGGTGCGAACGGCTGGCCACCGCGTGGCCCGGCCGCACCCGGACCTACGAGGGCCCCGTGAGCCGCAGCATCGGCGCCGCGTTCCGGGAGTGCGACCAGCTCGTCGTGTTCCTGGCGACCGGCGCCACCGTACGGCTGCTCGCCCCGCTGCTGGCGGACAAGGCGACGGACCCGGGCGTGGTGACCGTCGACGAGGCGCACCGGCACGCCGTCGCCCTGCTCGGCGGCCACGCGGGCGGAGCGAACGACCTGGCCGAGGCCGTGTCCGCGGAGCTCGGTTCGGCGCCGGTCGTGACGACCGCCACCGACGCGGTCGCCCTCTCCGCCCTGGACGGCCTGCCCTGCCCCGCGGAGGGCGCCGTAGCGGCAGTGACCCGCGCGCTGCTCGACGGGGACCCCGTCCTGCTGCGCGCGGCCCCGGCCTGGCCGCTCCCGGCGCTGCCCGCGCGGCCCTGGCCGGACACCGACGAGGACCCCGGACTCCCGGCCGTGTGGGTGACGGACCGGGTGGAGCCGCCGCGCGAGGCCACCGTGTTCGTGCGGCCGCCGTCGCTCGTCGTGGGCGTCGGGGCCAGCAGTGGCGTGACGGCCGGGGAAGTGCTGGGCCTGGTGCGCGGGACGCTGCGGGACGCGAGGCTGGCCGAGGCGAGCGTCACGGCCCTGGCCACCGTGGACGCGAAGGCGTCGGAGGCCGGCATCGTCGAGGCGGCGGCCGAACTCGACGTGGAACTGGTGACGTTCGCCGCCCCGGACCTCGCGCGGATCCCCGTGCCGAACCCGTCCGCGGCGCCGCTGCGGGCCGTGGGCACGCCCTCCGTGGCCGAAGCCGCCGCGCTGCTGGCCGCGGGCCACTCCGCCGCCGCCCCGGCCCAGGACGCCGGGACCGGCCCTGCGCCCGAACTCGTCGTGTCCAAGCGGAAGTCGGCGATGGCGACGGTGGCCGTCGCCCGCCGCCGGCCCCGCGGCCGGCTGGCCGTGGTGGGGCTGGGTCCGGGCGCGCGCGATCTGTTGACCCCCCGGGCCACGGCGGAACTGCGCCGCGCCTCGGTCGTCGTGGGCCTGGACCAGTACGTGACGCAGATCCGCGATCTGCTGCGGCCCGGCACTCGGGTGCTGGAGTCCGGTCTGGGCGCCGAGGAGGAGCGGGCGCGGACCGCGGTGGCCGAGGCGCGGGCCGGTCACGCGGTCGCGCTCATCGGCAGCGGCGACGCCGGCGTGTACGCGATGGCCTCGCCCGCGCTCGCCGAGGCCGCCGACGACATCGACGTCGTGGGGGTGCCCGGGGTGACCGCCGCCCTGGCCGCCGCCGCCCTGCTGGGGGCGCCGCTCGGTCACGACCATGTGTCCGTCAGCCTGTCCGACCTGCACACGCCGTGGGAGGTGATCGAGCGCCGGGTGCGGGCCGCCGCGGAGTCCGACCTGGTCGTGACGTTCTACAACCCGCGCAGCCGCGGCCGGGACTGGCAGTTGCCGAAGGCCCTGGCGATCCTCGCGGAGCACCGCACCCCGGGCACACCGGTCGGTGTGGTGCACGCCGCGTCCCGCCCGGACGAGCGCGCCGAGGTGACCACGCTGGCCGCCCTGGACGTCACGACGGTGGACATGGTGACGGTCGTGACCGTCGGCAACACGGCCACCCGTACCGTCGCCGGCCGGATGGTCACCCCGCGCGGCTACCGGTGGCAGGCATGACCGGGGACGCGCGGACGGCCGGAGCCACGCGCACGACCGGCACCCGCACCGGAAGCGACCCCACGCCCTCGGCCCGGCCCCGGCCCCGGCCCCTGCCTCGGCCCCTCCCTCGCCCTCGACCGCAAGGAGCCCCGTGACCCGCACGGTCCACCCCATCGAGCAGGAGTCCTTCCGGATCCTGCGCTCGCGGCTCGACACCTCGCACCTGCCGCCGCTGCACCGGGCCGTGCTGGAACGGGTGATCCACTCCAGCGCCGATCTGTCGTACGCGGACGACCTGGTCACGGACGAGGACCAGCTGCGGTCGGCGCACGCGGCGTTGCACGCGGGCGCGCCCGTCGTGGCGGACGTGGAGATGGTCGCCGCGGGCATCACCGCGCGGCGGGCCGTCTGCCGGCTGCCGGACGCGTCGTCCTGCACGGGTCTGACCCGCAGCGCCCACGCGGTGCGCCTGGCCTACGCCGAGGTGGGGCCGGGCGCGGTCTGGGTGATCGGCTGCGCGCCGACCGCCCTGGAGGAACTGATCGCGCTGGACGCCGCGCCCGCCCTGGTGATCGGCATGCCCGTCGGTTTCGTGGGCGCCGCGGAGAGCAAGGCCCGGCTGCGCGCGTCGGGACTGCCCGCGGTGAGCAACGTCTCCGAGAAGGGCGGCTCCGCGGTCGCCGCCGCCGCCCTCAACGCCCTGCTGTACACGCACCATCCCCTGAAGGAGAACCACCGGTGAACCCGCCTGCACTGCTGCTCGTCGGCCATGGCACGCGCGATGCTGTCGGCGCCGAGGCGTTCCGCGCCTTCGTCGCGCAACTGGACGCGGCCGAACCCGGATTGGCGGTGGGCGGGGGGTTCATCGAGCTGTCCCCGCCGCCGCTCGCCGACGCGGTGGCCGCCATGGTGGACGGCGGGGTGCGGCACTTCGCCGCGGTGCCCCTGGTGCTGGTCTCCGCCGGGCACGCCAAGGGCGACATCCCGGCGGCGCTGGCGCGTGAGGAGCGGCGTCACCCCGGCACGTCCTTCGCCTACGGCCGGCCGCTCGGTCCGCACCCGAAGCTGCTGCAGGTCCTGGAACGGCGGCTGGACGAGGCCCTGGCCGGCGCGGACCGCGCGGACACGACCGTGCTGCTGGTGGGCCGCGGCTCGACGGATCCGGATGCCAACGCCGAGGTCTTCAAGGCGGCGCGGCTGCTGTGGGAGGGTCGCGGGCTGGCCGGTGTGGAGACCGCGTTCGTCTCGCTCGCGCAGCCGTCGGTGCCCGCCGGGCTGGACCGCTGCCGGGCGCTGGGGGCGCGCCGCGTCGTGGTGCTGCCGTACTTCCTGTTCCCCGGCGTGCTGCCGGACCGGGTGCGGGACCAGGCGCACGAGTGGGCCGCCGCGCACGACACGGAGGTGCGCTGCGCCGACGTGATCGGCCCGGAGCCGGAACTGGCCGAACTCGTCATGGAGCGCTACCGCGAGAGCCTGCGGGGCGACCTGCGCATGAACTGCGACTCGTGCGTGTACCGGATCAAGCTGCCCGGCTTCGAGGACCGGGTCGGCCGCCCGCAGCAGCCGCACCACCACCCGGACGACCCGGGCCACACGCACGGCCCGCACGGCCACGAGCCGCACCCCCACGAACCGCACGCACCGCACGGAGAGGGCCACCCGCATGCACCCGCCCGCTGAGGCCGGCAGGACGTACGACCTGCGGCACCACGGCGACGCGGAGGTCGGCGCGGGGCTGGTGGACCTGGCCGTCAACGTCCGTGCGGGGACGCCGCCTTCGTGGCTGGCCGACCGGATCGCCGCTTCGCTCAAGGGACTCGCCGCCTATCCCGACGCCGGTGCGGCCCGGAAGGCGGTGGCGGCGCGGCACGCCAGGCCCGAGTCCGAGGTGCTGCTCACCGCGGGCGCGGCCGAGGCGTTCGTGCTGCTCGCCCGGGTGCTGCGGCCGCGTCGCGCTGTGGTGGTGCATCCGCAGTTCACCGAGCCGGAGGCGGCCCTGCGTGCGGCCGGTCACGCCGTGGACCGGGTGCTGCTGGAGGCGGCGGACGGATTCCGGCTGCACCCGGCCGCGGTGCCCGAGGACGCCGATCTCGTCGTCCTCGGCAACCCGACGAACCCCACCTCGGTGCTCCATCCGGCCCCTCTGGTCGCGCGGTTGGCCCGGCCGGGGCGGACGCTGGTGGTGGACGAGGCGTTCATGGACGCGGTGCCGGGCGAGCGCGAGTCGCTGGCCGGGCCGGGCGGCGTTCCCGGTCTCGTGGTGCTGCGCAGCCTCACCAAGACCTGGGGGCTGGCGGGGCTGCGGATCGGCTATCTGCTGGCGGGCGCCGACGTCGTGCGGAGCCTGCAGGCCGCTCAGCCGCTGTGGGCGGTGTCCACGCCGGCGCTCGTCGCGGCCGAGGCGTGCATGGCGCCCGAGGCGCTGGCGGAGGCGGCGGAGGCGGCCCGCACGGTCACCGCCGACCGGGCCTATCTGGTGGACCGTCTGGGCGGGGTGCCCGGCGTCGAGGTCGCGGGCACGTCCCCGGCGGGCCCGTTCGTGCTGCTGCGGCTGCCCGGCGCGGCCGACGTACGGCTGCGGCTGCGGGCGATTGGGTACGCGGTGCGCCGCGCCGACACGTTCCCGGGTCTCGGTCCGGACTGGCTCCGGGTCGCGGTCCGGGACCGGCGGACCACCGACGGCTTCGCGAACGCGCTGGCGACCGCGACCGTCGATCTCCCGGACCCGCCGGGTCCCGCCGGCCCTCCCGGCCGGCCCGGTGTCACCGGCCGCACGTCGGCGGCCGTGCCGGGGGCGGGAGGGCCCTGAACCGGCGGGCGGTGCGGCGGCCGGACTCCCCGGACCCCGTCCCCGCACCGCGCACCGCCGTCAGTGCCGCGGGCCGCCGCCGTCCGTGACGCACCCCCTGATGCGCGTCCGGCCGCAGCGGCGTACCGCGACTATTCGCCGTCGCGCGCGGCGGCGCGGCGGCGACGGCCGGCCAGCACCACGCCACCCGCGCCGAGCGCGACGAGGACGGCGGCGCCGCCCACCAGGTAGGGCGTGGTCGAACTCGCGCCGGTCTCGGCCAGGTTGCCGGTGTCGGCGACCGTCTGGGCGCGGGTGCTGCCGGACGTACCGCCGGACGTGGTGGAGCCCGACGTGGTGGACCCCGTCGAGCCGGTGGCGCCCGAACTGCCGGACGTGCCGCCGGAGGTGGCCGAGCCGGTGGTCGAACCACCGCTGGTGGCGCTGCCGGTGGTCGACCCGCCGGTGGTCGAACCGGTCGTGCCGCCGGAGGTGTGGCCGCCGGACGTTCCGCCGTTGTCCGCACCGCCGTTGTCCGAGCCGCCGTCGTCGGAACCGCCGCTGGTCCAGCCGCCGTCCGAACCGCCGCTCGAACCGCCGGAGTGCGGCATGCGGCAGGTGGCCTGGGCGAGGGTGACGTCGCCGCTGACCTCGGCCACGCCCAGGCTCAGCGGGTTGACGTGCACCCTCAGCCGCAGGGCGGTCGCGGCGGCGCTGCTGGACGTGGTGACGGTGTTCGTGAGGTCGAGGCTGACCCGGCCCACGCCCGGCACGTTCAGGTCCGTCCTGCCGCTCGCGTCGAGCGCGATGTGGCGGCCCAGGACGCTGACGCCGACCAGGTGCGAGGACGCGGTCGGGTGGTGGCCCAGGGCGCAGGTGGCCTTGGAGGTGATCGCGTCCAGCTTGACGAGGGAGAGCAGCGGCAGACCGGGCAGGTGGACCTGCGCGTTGACGATGTTCGCGTAGCCCTCGGCCTCGTGGTGGTCGGCGGTGGCCTTCGCGGTGGCCACCGCCGCCCGCAGGAGGGTCACCGGATGACCGTGCTCCACGCCGTGGCCGACGTTCACGGTCAGCGCCGTCTCCCGGGCGTCGCCGGGTGCCCGTACGTCGTTCAGCGCGACGTTGACGGGCACGTCGACGGACCTGTTCAGCAGCGAGACGTCCAGGCCGGCGCGGAGCACCGTCGCGGTGGACGAGCCCTCGCCGCCGCCGTGGCTGTCGGCGGGAACGGCCTGCACGGCCGGCGCGAAGGCGGCGGAACCGGCCGCGAGGACGACGGCCGCTCCGATCACGGCGGCGGAACGGCGGGCCGAACGGGCGGTGGATACGGAGAAGTTGATAGTGCGGTACACGGTAGGCGAACCCCTGTGGCTGGCATGGCATCCCCGGCGTGCGCTGATAAGGGGACAGCCCGCCGGGGATTTCGACCCGGCCATGTTTACGCACTGAGGGTGAACCGGCGGCTACACGGCGCGAGTTCACCCTGACGGGTGGTTTCCACGTGGATGTTCGATTGCTGCCCGTACGGTCGTTCTCTCCCATCACCCCTGTCACGGGATGAACACCGCACCGCTGTTGACGTGCCCGCGCGTACGCCGAGGTGCTCAACGCGCCGGGCCGTGCGCGCGTCACGGCCCGTCAACGCCCGGCCGGTCCGCCGCTGGTGATGGTGGCGGTGGTGATGAAGATGATGAGGGCGTCGGCGCCGAACCCTGAGTCGGGCCGCGCGGCCCTCACGCCACGACGGCGCCGCGCAGCACCACCCGGCGGGGCGCGCGCAGCACCCGCACGTCCTCCCTCGGGTCGGCCTCGTAGACCACCAGGTCGGCGGACGCGCCCTCGGTGAGGCCGGCCCGGCCCAGCCACTTGCGGGCGCCCCAGGTCGTCGCGGACAGGGCCGCGGTCACCGGTAGTCCGGCCCGCACGAGTTCGGCCACCTCGTCGGCGATCAGGCCGTGCGCGAGACTGCCGCCCGCGTCCGTCCCGGCGAAGACCGCGATGCCCGCGTCGTAGGCGTTGCGCACGGTGTCGTACCGCCGGGCGTGCAGCCGGCTCAAGTGGGCCGCCCACCGCGGGTACTTGGCCGCGCCCCCGGCCGCGATCCCCGGGAAGGTCGCGATGTTGACCAGCGTCGGCACGATGGCGACCCCGTGCTCGGCGAACAGCGGAATCGTGGCGTCGGTCAGACCGGTGGCGTGCTCGATGCAGTCGATGCCCGCGGTGACCAGATCGGCCAGCGAGTCCTCGGCGAAGCAGTGCGCGGTGACCCGGGCGCCCTCCTGGTGCGCGGCGGCGATCGCCTCGGCCAGCGCGTCCTTGGGCCAGCAGGCCGCGAGGTCGCCCGCGTCGCGGTCGATCCAGTCGCCGACGAGCTTGACCCAGCCGTCGCCGCGCCGCGCCTCCCGGCGCACGTACGCGGCCAGGTCACCGGGCTCGATCTCGTGGGCGTAGTTGCGGATGTAGCGGCGGGTGCGGGCGATGTGACGGCCGGCGCGGATGATCCGCGGCAGGTCGTCCCGGCCGTCGATCCACCGCGTGTCGCTGGGCGAACCCGCGTCCCGGGCCAGCAGCATCCCCGCCTCGCGCTCGGTGAGCGCCTGCTTCTCTGCGGCGTCGCGGTCGACGGCGCCGTGTGCGTCGAGCCCGATGTGGCAGTGCGCGTCGACCAGGCCGGGCAGCACCCACCCGTCGACCGTCGCGTCCGGCGCGGCGGCGGGCCGGGTGTACGTGACGCGGCCGCCGACGACCCACAGCTCGTCGTGGACCTCCTCCGGTCCGGCCAGGATCCGGCCCCTGATGTGCAACACCTCGCGATCAGCCATGCAGGGCACTGTACGAGGCGGCGGTTAGGGTCGGAACGTACGGCCCTGATCTTCCCGAGGAGCACCGCTGTGTCCGACCCCTCCCCTGCGTCGCACCCCCACGCCGGCCTGCTCGGCCTGCCGCCGCTGACCGCCGCGGACTTCGCGGCGATCGAGCGCCGGGTGGCGGCCCTGCTGTCCACCGGGCAGGACGTCGTCATCACGCAGGGCGAGGCCCTGCTGCCGCTCGAGGCGTGCATCCGCGGCGCGGCCCGGCCCGGGTCCACGGCGCTGAACGTGGTCACCGGCCCCTACGGCAACACCTTCGGCGGCTGGCTGCGGGACGCCGGCGCCAAGGTCGTGGACCTGCTGGTGCCGTTCGACTCCGCGGTGAGCGCGGACCAGGTCGCGCGGGCGCTGGAGGAGCACCCGGAGATCGACTTCGTGTCCCTGGTCCACGCCGAGGCGGCCACCGGCAACACCAATCCCGTCGCGGAGATCGGCGAGGCCGTGCGGGGCAGCGGCGCGCTGTTCATGCTCGACGCCGTGGCGTCGGTCGCCGCCGAGCCGCTGCTGCCGGACGCGTGGGGCGTGGACCTGTGCGTGATCGGCGGCCAGAAGGCGATGGGCGGGCCGGCCGGGGTGTCGGCGGTCGCGGTCAGTGAACGCGCGTGGCAGCGGATGGCGGACAACGCGGCGGCGCCGCGGCACTCGTACCTGTCGCTCCTGGACTGGAAGGAGCGGTGGATCGACGGCGGGCGGAAGGCGCTGCTGCACGCGCCCGCGCAGCTGGAGATCCTGGCGCTGGACGCGTGCCTGGACGCGATCGAGCGGGAGGGGCTCGACGCGGTCATGGCGCGGCACCGGGACGCGGCGGCGGCCGCCCGCGAGGGTGCGCTGGACCTCGGGCTGACCCCGTTCGTGACGGAGGCGGCGCACGCGGCGCCGGTCGCGACGACGATGCGCACGCCGCAGGGCATGCACGCCGGTGAGCTGGTCGCGGCGGCGCTGGCCGCGGATCCGGGTGCGGCGCTCGCGGCGGGCGGCGGGGCGCTGGCCGCGGAGATGCTCCGTGTCAACCATTACGGGATGGATGCCACGGATGCGGCGGTCGCCCGGGCGCTGAGTGCGTTGAGCGCGGCCCTCCACCGCTAGCCCCCTGCGGGGGAGGCTCGCCCGGAACGTACTGGGGTTCGCCCCCCCTTCGGCATCCGGGGTGCTCCGGGGCGCCGTCGCCGTCCAACGGTGCGTTGCGGCTCGTCGCGCCGGGGGCAGCCCGACGGCCGGACAGGGGAAGCTGCGGGCAGCGCACCCCCGCAGGCCGGGCCCGAGGTTCCGGAAGCCCAGCAGCAGGCGCCGCCTCAGAGCTGCTGGACGCCGTCCACCCTGCGGGGCAGCCCCAGCGGGTTCCCGTCCCGCAGTTCGGGGGGGAGCAGGGCCGGCGGCGTGTCCTGGTAGGCGACCGGCCGCAGCCAGCGCTCGATGGCGGTGGCGCCCACGGACGTGGACGTCGAGGTGGTGGCGGGGTACGGCCCGCCGTGGTGCTGGGCGCCGGTCACGGCCACGCCGGTGGGCCAGCCGTTGACGAGGACCCGGCCGGCGAGCGCGGTGAGGCGGCGCAGCAGGTCGGCGGCCGGGCCGCCCTCCTCGCCGGCCTCGGCCGCACCGAGGTGGGCGGTGGCGGTGAGGTTGCCGGGCAGCCGGTCGAGCACCGCGCCGAGCGCGGCGGCGTCGGCGTACCGCACGATCACCGTCAGCGGCCCGAAGCACTCCTCCAGCAGCAGGTCGTAGGCGCCCTGTTCGGAGAGGTCGGCGGCGTCGACGACGACGTACCCGGCGCGGACGCGCTGTTCGGAGAGGTCGTCGGCGGCGCCGGGGGCGACGGGGGTGGTGACGCCGGGCAGGGCCACCCGGGCCGCGGCGCCCTTGACGAAGTTGTCCCGCATGCGGGAGTCGAGCAGCACGCCGGCCGCCGCCTGCTCGGCCGCGCCGGTGAGCGCCCGCACCAGCCGGTCGCCGTCCTCACCGGAGGGGGCCAGGACCAGGCCGGGCTTGGTGCAGAACTGCCCGTTGCCGAGGGTGAACGAGCCCGCGAGCCCGGTGCCGATCTGCTCGGCGCGCTCGGCCGCAGCGGCCTCGGTGACGACGACCGGGTTGAGGCTGCCCAGCTCGCCGTGGAAGGGGATCGGCCGGGGGCGGGCGGCGGCCGCGTCGAACAGGGCGCGTCCGCCGGGGATGGACCCCGTGAAGCCGGCGGCGGACACGAGCGGGTGGCGCACCAGGTCGACGCCCGCCTGGAAGCCGTGCAGCAGCACGACCGTGTCCTCGGGCAGCCCGGCCGCGACCGCGGCGCGGCGCAGCGCCCGTGCGCACAGCTCGGAGGTCGCCGGGTGGTCGGGGTGGGCCTTGACGACGACGGGGCAGCCGGCGGCCAGCGCGCTGGCGGTGTCGCCGCCGGGCACGGAGAAGGCGAGCGGGAAGTTGCTCGCCGCGTAGACGGCCACCACGCCCAGCGGGATCTTGTAGCGCCGCAGGTCGGGGCGCGGGATGGGCTTCGCGTCGGGGTCGGGGTGGTCGATGATCACGTCGAGGAACGCGCCCTCGTCGACGACGTCGGCGAACGTGCGCAACTGGAAGGCGGTGCGCGCCAGTTCACCGGTGAGCCGGGGGACGCCCAGCGCGGTCTCGGCGTCCGCGGTGGCGATGATCTCCTCGGCCGACTCCTCCAGGAGCCCGGCGGCGCCGCGCAGCAGCGCGGCGCGGGCGGGGCGGTCGGCGAGCGCGGGCAGGGCGGCGGCCGCGGCCCGCACGGCGGCGTCGACCTGGTCGGCGGTGGCCTCGGTGGCGACCGGGCCGGCGGCGGGACCGGCCTCGGCCCGCTGCTTCCCGGTTCGGGGGTCGACGCTCCAGACTGGTACTGCCACCGAAACTAACCTCCACGTATCCACGCCCGCGACCTGTGACGGTACGGTCGGAGGCCGGTCCGGGGGTGACCGGAGCCCGCCGCGGCCCCGGCGATCCTGCCGCCGCGACTGCCGCCGTACCGCGCCCACACGATCCGCGGTTCTCTATACTGAACAACGTCTTCACATGTGAACCTATCTCGGGAGCCTACGTCCACGCCTCCCGGGCGAACAAGAGGGGTCTAAGGCGATGGCTGCTGCCGAGGGAGCCGGTTCCCAGGTCAAGTCCGCGGTCCGCACCGTGGAGCTGCTGGAGTTCTTCGCCAACAGCCCCGGCATGCACAGCCTGGCCGCGGTCCAGGAGTCCGTCGGCTACCCCAAGTCCAGCCTCTACATGCTGCTGCGCACGCTGGTGGAACTCGGCTGGATCGAGACCGACGCCACGGGCACCCGGTACGGCATCGGCGTACGAGCGCTGCTGGTCGGCACCTCCTACATCGACGGCGACGAGGTGGTGGCCGCCGCCCGGCCGACCCTGGACCGCCTGTCGGACGACACCAGTGAGACCATCCACCTGGCGCGGCTGGACGGCACGAACGTGGTGTACCTGGCCACCCGGCAGTCGCAGCACTACCTGCGGCCGTTCACCCGGGTCGGCCGCCGGCTGCCGGCGCATTCCACCTCGCTCGGCAAGGCGCTGCTGGCCACGTACACCGACGAGCAGGTCCGCAAGCTGCTGCCGGAGACGCTGGAGCCGCTGACCGAGCACACCCACACCGACCGCGAGAAGCTCATCGAGGAGCTGGCCCAGATCCGCGAGCAGGGCTACGCCGTGGACCGCGAGGAGAACACACTGGGCCTGCGCTGCTTCGGCATCGCCATCCCCTACCGCACGCCCGCGCGGGACGCGGTGAGCTGCTCGGTGCCGGTGGCCCGGCTCACCCCGGGGCACGAGCAGATGATCAAGGACACGCTGTTCGACGCCCGGGACCGCCTGCTGCTGGCCACCCGCCGCCTGTGACGGCCCGCGGTGCGTAGGGTCGCTGCCATGGCCACCGATCGCGGACCCGCGCCGCGCACCTCAGCCCAGCAGCCCCACGACCCGAGCCGGCAGCCCGGCGATCCCGCCCTGCGCGCCCGGCGCGCCTCGTCCTTCGGGGCCGAGGCCGCCGCGTACGCCGAACACCGGCCCGACTACCCCCGGGACGGGGTGAACTGGGCGCTCGCCCCGGTGCTGTCGGCGCCGGGCCCGACCGCGGGGACGGCCCTGGACATCCTCGACCTGGGCGCGGGCACCGGCAAGCTGACCGCCGTGCTCACCGGGCTCGGCCACCGCGTGACGGCCGTGGAGCCCGATCCCGCGATGCTCGGCGAGCTGCGCGTCCGGGTGCCGGAGGTGCGGGCGCTGCCCGGGGGCGCCGAGGACATCCCGCTGCCCGACGCCTCGGTCGACGCGGTGCTGGTGGGGCAGGCGTTCCACTGGTTCGACCAGGAGAAGGCGCTGCCGGAGATCGCCCGGGTGCTGCGGCCCGGCGGGGTGCTGGCGGCCCTGTGGAACAGCGACGACGACCGGGTGGGCTGGATCGCCGAGCTGGGCCGGATCTCCAGCAGCCGGGTGTCGTTCGTGGAGTGGCCGACGACCCACGGCATCACCGCGCACCCCGCGTTCTCGCCGGTGGAGAGCACCCACGTGCCGCACTTCCAGCAGCGCACCGCCGAATCCCTGGTCGCCAACGTGGCCACGCACTCGTCGATCCTGCTCCTGGAGCCCCGCGAGCGCGACGAAGTCCTCGACCGTGTGCGGGAGTTCCTGGCCTCCCGCGCGGACACCGCGTCCGGGTCCTTCGACTTCCCGATGGTCACCCGGGTCGAGCGCTGCGTGCGCGTCGCGGACTGACCGGCCGAGGCCCGGCGCCGCCGGCGGCCGCCCGGCTCACCGGTGGCGCAACACCGCCGCCGGCCCCGGGAATTCACTGATTCCCGACCTCTGCCCAGGGCGTTTCCCCGCTGCTACGCTCACGCCGCGCCGTGGCGGGAGGTCCGGGCAGGAAGAGGTGACGGTGGGCACAGTCGTCGACGACGATACGGCCGCGTTCCACGCGTTCTTCGAACGGCACTACGCCGAACTGGCCCGGCTGGCGCACCTGTTGACCGGCGAGGCGGACGCGGCGGACGACCTCGCGGCCGACGCGCTGGTGGCGCTGTGGCGCCGCTGGGACCGGGTGCGGGACGCCGAGAACCCGGTCGCGTACGCCCGCGGCGTGGTGGCCAACCTGGCCCGCTCACGCATCCGCAGCGCGGTGCGCGAGCGGCGGCGGGTCGCGCTGTTCTGGTCGCAGCGCAGCGAACGCGTCGACGACCCGGACGTGCCCGCCGTGCTGGACCTGCGGGAGGCGCTGCAGCGGCTGCCGTTCCGCAAGCGCGCGTGCGTGGTGCTGCGGCACGCCTTCGACCTCTCGGAGCGCGACACGGCGGCGGCCCTGGGCATCTCGGTGGGCACCGTCAAGAGCCAGACCTCCCGCGGAGTGGCCGAGTTGGAGCGACTGCTGGCGCCGCGGGCGGCCGAGCCCGATACGGTTCCGGCGGTACCGCGCGCGGGCGGACAGGACCCGGGCACGGCACGGATCCTGGGTGCGCCCGCCTCTCCGGCGCGTGCCCGTACGCGTACGGGACGGGGAGTGTGATGGCCGAACTGCCGGAACGGTTGCGGGAGGCAGCCGCCGCGCACCGGCCCGACCGGGAACGCATCCTCGCCCGGGTCGAGCAGGCGATGGCCGCTCCCGACGGGCAGGGCCCCGCCGGGGAGCGGGAGCGCTCCCCGCGGGACAGCCGGCCGGCGCCCTGGATGCGGGTGGCGGCGGTGGCCGCCGCGGTGGCCGGGGCCGTGGGCCTGGGCGGGCTCGCGGTCGGCGCCGTCACCGGGAGCACGGGCACGCCCGGCCGGAGTGTGGTCTCGACGGCCGGCGACTCCGGCGCCCCTCCGCCTGTCACCGCTTCGGGCACGGCGAGCGGCCCGCCGCACTCCCCCACGCACCCGGTCTCGACCGCCCCGGTGGAGCCGGGCCGGGGCTCGGAGCACGCGTCGGGGCGCGTTCCGGTGCCGCCGGCCTCCGGGACGCCGGCGGGCACGGCGACACCGGCGGCACCGTCCGGCGGCACCCCGTCCAAGGGCGCGCCGCCCGCCACGTCCGGGTCGTCCTCCGGAGTGTCGTGCGTGGGGTCGGTCGACTCCGCCAGCAACGACTACTGGACGCAGAGCGACGTACGGCTGACGGTCGGCCGCCCGCTGACCTCGCTCCACATCGAGCTGCGCATCGCCAGGACGACGGGCGTCAGCAGCACGGGGTCCTTCGACTCGGTGTCGGGGCAGACCGCCGCGTCCGTCGCCGTCGAGGGCGACTACCTGGTCTACCGGTGGGACCTGGACGCCGGGCAGACGCTGGCCGCCGGCACCTACACCTTCGCGGGCCAGTTCAACCACGCGGGCGGCGACCGCGACACCAGCGGGGACCGGTACACGGCCGTGGCGAACGGGCCCGGCGGAGCGGTCACGCTGGGCGGCAGCTACTGACCGGCAACACGCGTGCCGTCAAAGAGGGGTGGCCCGGCCCTACCGCCTGGTAACCTCCCGGAAAAATTGCCCGTCGCCACGGCAACCTCCTGAGTCCCGGTGGCGACTTGGGTATGCACGGCCCTCCCGCCGACGGGCGGGCAGCACCGGGGCGCGGCGGTACCCCCATGATCGCCGCTCCCCGGGTGCCCGGCCCGGTGGCGTCCCCGGCCGCCGGGCCGTTCGGGTCATGTCTCCCCCTCCTCACGGCAGTCCGGGTCGCCGAAGGGCCGACTCGCGGTTCCAGCACCGTCGTTCGGGCTGCGGAACAAGCCGACTTCCCGCCCACCACAGCCGTCCGGGCCGCCCGGGATCAGAGCCCGGCCAGTGCCTCGCGGACCGCCGCCAGGTCGGCCTCGGACGCCAGGCCCGCGTGGTAGAGGCGGAGTTCGGTGGCGCCCAGGGCCGCGGCGTGCGCGGCGTCGGCGGCGAGTTCGCCCGGACGCCCGCCCATTCCGCCGACCACCGTGAAGTTGGCGGCGAGCACGGAGCCGGGCCGGGCGTGGGGCACGGTCGGGGTGAGCATCGCCTCGCGGACGGCCGGACCGCCGGTGCAGGGCAGCACGAGCCCGTCGGTGTGGCCGAGGATGTGCGCCGGGTCCACACCGGCGTTCGCCCCGCAGTGGTACGGCGCCGGGTCGGCGTGCATCAGCACCTGGAACCCGGCCGGCGCGGCGGCGCGCACCGCGGCGACAGCCTGCTCCTGGAGCGAACGGGCCCGGTTCAGACGCCAGGTGAGGGCCACGTCGGCCGACTCGGCGCCGAGCAGCTTCTCGACGGCCGGCAGGCCCGCGTCGGTGCTGCCCTGCGCCCAGGCGGGGGCCAGCGCCTGCCGCACGGCGGCGGCCAGGCGCTCGGGATCCGCCCCCAGGCTCGCGTAGCCGGCGCGGCAGTACGCGCAGAAGCACAGCGACATCAGGTACTGGGCGGCGTCACCGAGCGGCACTCCGCCGATCTTGTCGTGCGCGTGCAGGTGCGCCAGGCCGTACCAGCCGAGGGACTCCAGCTCGGTCCCGCGGGCGCCAGGGCGTACGGCGGCCTCGGCTGCCAGGTCGACGAGGTAGCGGCGCACCTCCGGGTGCGCGATGCACGGCGCCCACGGGTAGCGGTCGCCGTGGGCGTTGACCACGTTGGTGTCCGGGTGCTCCTCGCCCAGGCGGGAGTTGTGCGCCAGCACCACCCAGGTGTGCACCTCCAGTCCGGCGGCCTCCAGCGCGGCGGCCGCCGTCCCGTACGCGTCGGGCCCGTCCACCCAGCTGCCGGCCGGCCTCGGGCGCAACGTCCGTCCCCGCCAGCGCTGTTCGTCCGGCGGGTAGAGCACGGCCGCGTACTCGGCGGTGACGACGCGGCGGCGGGGGTGGCGCGGGGTCAGGGCCCGCGTCGAGTGGTACGCGGAGGCGAGCGTGACCTGCCGGACGCCGAGGTCCGCGACGCGGGACGCGGCGGCCGGGTCGCCGGCCACGTCCCAGGGGTAGAGGAAGGCGGAGCTCTTCATGACGGCTGCCCTCGCGCGGCGGTCAGTGGTCGCCGAGCAGGGCGAGGCCGCGTTCGATGAGTTCGCCGAGTTCCTTGACGTGCGCGGCGGCCGGCTCCGACAGCGGCGGCCGGACCTCGCCGACGTCCAGCCCGCGCAGCCGGACCCCCGCCTTCACGAGCGAGACCGCGTAGCCGCGGCCCTGGTTGCGCAGGTCGACCAACGGCCGGTAGAAGCCGTCGAGCAGCCGGTTGACGGTCGCGTCGTCGCCGCGCGCGAGCGCACTGTGGAAGGCGAGGGCGATCTCGGGCGAGAAGGCGTACACGGCCGAGGAGTAGAGGCTGACGCCGATGCCGCGGTAGGCCAGGCCGGTGAGTTCGGCGGTGGGCAGGCCGTTGAAGTACAGGAAGTTCCGGCCGGGCAGCTCGGTGCGGACCGCGCTGATGATCCGCTGCATCAGATCGAGGTCGCCGTGACCGTCCTTGAGGCCGATGATGTTGGGGACCTGGGCGAGCGCGACGACCGTCTCGGGCGTGAACACCGCGTTGTCGCGCTGGTAGACGATGACGTCGAGGCCGGTGCCCTGGGCGAGCGCGGTGTAGTGGCGCAGCAGGCCCTGCTGGTCGGCGACCACCAGGTAGGGCGGCATGGCGAGCAGGCCGTCGGCGCCGGCCTCCTCGGCGATCCTGGCGTACCGCAGGGCCAGTACGGTGCCGTATCCGGCGCCCGCCACCACCGGCACGCGGCCCGCGGTCTCCTCGACGGCCGCGGCCACGCAGGCGCCGAACTCCTCGGGGGACAGGGCGTGGAACTCGCCCGTGCCGCAGCAGGCGAACACCGCTGCCGCACCCGCTTCCACCCCCGCGCGCACGTGCGCGCGGAAGGCGTCGAGGTCGAGGCCGCCGTCCGGGCCGAAGGCCGTCACGGGGAAGAACAGCAGGCCGTCGAGACGCTCGGCGAGTGCGGGTGAGGTCATCGTGGTCCCCTCTGCGTGAGGCGCGTGATGTGCGCTCATCTGATCCACGTCCATATTCATGAACGCTGCCACGCTAGGCGAGGTCACCGGCACGGGTCAAGCCGACGAGCGGCCTCCGGCGCGGCGTCACCCGGCGCTTCATCGTCCACGTACATGAACCCCATCCATGGATATACTCGGCGGGTCGTCCGGTACCGAGGAGGCCCCTGGAATGCCCGCTCCCCGCACCATCCTGCTCACCGGCGCCGCCGGCGGGCTCGGCACCCTGATGCGCGGCCTGCTGCCGTCCTACGGCTACGAGCTGCGGCTCTTCGACGTCCGCCCGATCCCCGACGCGCCCGACGCGATCGTCGCCGACCTGGCCGACCGCGACGCGCTGCGTGAAGCGGTCCGCGGCGCCGACGCGGTGCTGCACCTGGCGGGCATCTCGCTGGAGTCGACGTTCGACAAGATCCTGCGGGCCAACATCGAGGGCACCCACAACCTCTACGAGGCGGTGCGCGAGGAGGGCGTGCGGCGGGTCGTCTTCGCCTCCAGCAACCACGCCGTGGGCTTCACCCCCCGCCCGGAAGGGGCGTACCCGCTGCCCCCGGAGGCGCTCATCCCGATCGACACGCCGCTCCGGCCCGACACCTACTACGGCCTGTCCAAGTGTTTCGGCGAGGACCTCGCCCAGCTCTACGCCGACCTGCACGGCGTCGACACCGTCTCGGTGCGCATCGGCTCCTGCTTCCCCGAGCCGACCACGGTGCGCATGCTGTCGGTGTGGATGAGCCCCGCCGACGGCGCACGGCTCTTCCACGCCGCGCTCACCGCCGACGTCACCGGCCACACCGTGGTCTACGGCTCGTCCGCCAACACGCGGCTGTGGTGGGACCTGGCGCCCGCACGGGCCCTCGGCTACGAACCGCGGGACGACTCCGAGCCGTTCGCGGCGAAGCTGGTCGCCGAGCAGGGCGAACTGGACCCGGACGAGCCGGCGCACGCCAACCTCGGCGGCGCGTTCTGCACGACGCCGCCGGTCTGGCCGTACTGAGGGGATGCCCGCGAGGCCTGCGGGGTCGGCGCGGGACGGCGCCCTCCCACCGCGGGCCCGCGGGGTCTGCTACGAATGACCCCGCGGGGCAGGCCCGCGGAAGTGGGGTGCACGGTGGCCGCTGAGCGCACGTACCAGGGCGTCGTGGTGCGGCGGCCCGCCGGCCGGCCGGAGGCCGCGGTGCTGGTGCTGCACGGCGGCTCGGAGAACGGCCTGCGGCGGCCGGCCCCGCTCAACGCGCCCTCGTGGCGGATGCGGCCCTTCGTCCGGGCCCTGGACCGCGCCGCCGGACCGCGGGCCCTGCTGATCGCCGAGGCCCGCTACCGGCACCGCGGCTGGAACGGCGAGCGCGCCGACGCCGCCCGGGACGCGACGGCGGCCCTGGCGGAACTGTCCAAGCTGACCGGCGGCGTCCCCACCGTGCTGCTCGGCCATTCGATGGGCGGCCGGGCCGCGCTGCGCGCCGCGGGCGCCGACGACGTCGCCGGGGTGGTGGCCCTCGCGCCGTGGTGCCCGCCCGGCGAGCCGGTGGACCATCTCACGGGCCGGCGCCTGGTGTTCGTCCACGCGCGGGCCGACCGCGTCACCTCGCCCGACGGTTCGCTGTCGATGGCCGGGCGCGCGCGCTCGGCAGGGGCCCAGGTGTGCCGCTACGAGCTGGCCGGGGGCGACCACGCCATGCTGCGGGAGGCGTCGGTGTGGCACTCGCTGACCGCCGAGTCGGTGGGCGCGCTGCTCGGCTTCGCGCCGCTGCCCGCCGAGACCGCCGCCGCGTTCGCCCTGCCGGCCGTCTCCACCGAGGGCCTGGCCCTGCCGGTCCGCGGGACCGCGCTGCGCGCCGCGTGGACGTGACAGGCCGCAGACGGACGCAGACGGACGCCCGGGCGGTGGGCCGTCCGAGGTGGGCGGTGGAGCGGTCGGTGGGCCGTCCGGCCGGGGCCGTCACCCGTCCGCGGGGGTAATGGAACCGCAAAGCAAGGCCGGTCGTTACCCGGACATGACCGCAATGACGCCCGGCTCGAATGTGCCGCTGTCCGTGCCGCGGGTGACGGTGGAGGTCACCGCTCCCGTGCGGCTCGACGTCTCGAGCCTGCTCCTGACCGCTGACGGCAAGGTGCGCTCCGACGACGACTTCGTCTTCTACAACCAGCCCCAGGGGCCCGGCGTGTCGTACCGCGGGGGCGGGGGCTCCGCCCCCGACGCGATCACCGTGGACACCGCCGCGGTGCCGCCCGCGATCGAGAAGATCGTGGTGACCGCCAGCATCGACGGCGGCGGGGCGTTCTCCGGGACGACCCCCACCGCGACGGTGCGCAGCGCGGACGACGGAGCCGAGATCGCCACCTTCGCCCCCACCGGCCTCGGGCCCGAGACGGCGCTGGTCGTCGTCGAGGTGTACCGGCGCGGCGGCGCGTGGAAGGTCCGCGCCGTGGGCCAGGGGTACGCCGACGGGCTGGCGGGGATCGCCACCGACTTCGGGGTGAGCGTCGAGGAACCGGCCGCGCCCGCCGCCCCGCAGCCGCCGGCCTCGGTGCCCGCGACCGTGCCGCCGCCCCCGCCCGCCGCGTTCCCGCCGCCGGGCGCCGCCGCACCCACCGGCCCGGCCGCCACCCACCTCCCGCCGCCGCCCGCGGCCCCTCCCGCTCCCCCGGCGGCCGCACCGGCGCCCGGCCGGATCAACCTGGACAAGGGCCGCGTCAACCTGCGCAAGAACGAGACGGTCTCCCTGGTCAAGGGCGGCAAGCCGCTGCTGTCCTCGGTGCGGATGGGACTGGGCTGGGAGCCCGCGTTCGGCGGCCGCGCCATCGACCTGGACGCCTCCGTCATCGCCTACGGACCGCAGCGGAACGCCATCGCCACCTGCTACTTCGGCAAGCTGATGGTGCTCGACGGCGCCATCCAGCACTCCGGCGACAACCTCACCGGCGAGGGCTCGGGCGACGACGAGGCGATCACCGTCCACCTCGGCGGCCTCCCGGCGGACGTCACCGGCCTGGTCTTCACCGTCAACTCCTACTCGGGCCAGAAGTTCAACAAGGTGGCCAAGGCCTACTGCCGCCTGATGGACGCCGCGACCGGCGAGGAGCTGGTCCGCTTCGACCTCACCAACGGCGAGGCCCGCACCGGCGTCCTGATGGCCAAACTCATCAAGCAGTACTCGGGAGAATGGGAGATGACGGCCCTCGGCTCCTTCGTCGACTCCCGCACCGCCCGCGGCATGGAGAAGCCGGGAGCCGCCGCGCTGTAGCCCGCGGTGCAGCGCGTGCTCGCCACCACGTGGTCGGCCCGGACCCCGCAAGGAGCCTCCGGGCCGGCTGCCCGACCCCGCACAGGCGGTGGCGGTGGCGGATGAGACCGTCGCGAGCGCTCCGGAGGCAGGGCCGGCCGTTCCCGGTCCCGGGCGCCGGGGCGTCGTGGCGGCGGGGCGCGGTCAGGCGGTGAGCCGGTCGGCGAGTTCCGTCAGGGAGTCGACGCGCCAGTCGGCCGTCAGGGCCA
>NZ_JAINZZ010000003.1 GCF_019890725.1 Actinacidiphila acidipaludis | reverse complement strand
CCCGACTTTCGGGGACACGTCTAGCCGACCAGAGATTTCTCTCGGATTCGGCGGTTGGTGTCTTCGACAGACGAAGTAGCAATGATCTTCCGTGCCCGCCCCGGACGTCCCGCCCGGTTCGTGACAACTATCCAAACCTACCTCCCCGACCGGGGGACGTCAAATCAGGCGAAGCTGGACGGCGGGGACTCCAGATCCTCCAGCTCGATGCCGGGCGCCGCGAGGACGACGTCGCCGGCGATGTGAACGTCGTACTGGTCCCCGGTGGCGCGGTCGGCCACGCGGAAGTTATCCACAGGCAGCGAACCGCTGTCCGTCGGATGTGCTGTCCTGGTGATCAACGACCACGACTGGTCGACGGTCAGCGGGGCGAGCACGGGGGGCTGGAATGAGACGAGACGTACGCGCACGGCGGGGGCTCCGGGTTCCAGGCGCAGGAGCCGCGCGGTGGCGATCAAGAACGCGGGCGAGGCACCGGTGAACCCGTGCGCGGGCACGTTCCCTTCCTGTGCCTGCTCGCCGGCCGGATCGGTGCGAACCCAGGTGACACCGTCGAGTGCGGCACCTCGTACCTGCCAGCCGCCGGCGTGCAGTTCGAGCCGGATGGGGCGGCCCAGGGCGTCGATCGTCAGGTCGACGGATCCCGCGTGGTCACCTTCGGGCGACATGGTCAGCGCGGTGTAGCGCCAGCCGGAAGGGCCGGTGGCGCAGTGGAAGTGTTCTTCACCGAGGGGGGTGTGGTCGTGGGTGTCGTGGAACGAGTAGCGGCCGCGGGGCATCGTGTGGTCTCGGGGTTCGGCGAGGCCCCCGCCTCGCGGGCGAGACGGGGGCCGTTGCGCGGTGGGCTGGTGCGCCGCTGCTCAGTAGCGGTAGTGGTCCGACTTGTACGGGCCCTCGACCTCGACGCCGATGTAGGACGCCTGCTCCGGGCGGAGCGTGGTGAGCCGGACGCCGAGGGAGTCCAGGTGGAGGCGGGCGACCTTCTCGTCCAGGTGCTTGGGCAGGACGTAGACGCCGATCGGGTACTCCTCGGGCTTCGTGAAGAGTTCGATCTGAGCGAGCGTCTGGTCCGTGAAGGAGTTGGACATCACGAACGACGGGTGGCCGGTCGCGTTGCCCAGGTTGAGCAGACGGCCCTCGGACAGCACGATGATCTTCTTGCCGTCGGCGAAGGTCCAGGTGTGGACCTGCGGCTTGACCTCGTCCTTGACGATGCCGGGGATCTTCGCGAGCCCGGCCATGTCGATCTCGTTGTCGAAGTGGCCGATGTTGCCGACGATCGCCTGGTGCTTCATCCGCTCCATGTCGGCGGCCAGGATGATGTCCCGGTTGCCGGTGGTGGTGATGAAGATGTCGGCGGTCTCGACGACGTCCTCGAGCCGGGCGACCTGGTAGCCGTCCATCGCGGCCTGCAGGGCGCAGATCGGGTCGATCTCGGTGATGATGACGCGGGCGCCCTGGCCGCGGAGCGACTCGGCGCATCCCTTGCCGACGTCGCCGTAGCCGCAGACCACGGCGACCTTGCCGCCGATGAGGACGTCGGTGGCGCGGTTGATGCCGTCGACGAGGGAGTGGCGACAGCCGTACTTGTTGTCGAACTTCGACTTGGTGACCGCGTCGTTGACGTTGATCGCCGGGAACAGCAGCGAGCCGGCCTGCTGCATCTCGTAGAGACGGTGCACGCCGGTCGTGGTCTCCTCGGTCACGCCGCGGATCTCGGAGGCCAGCTGCGTCCACTTCTGCGGGTTCTCACCGAGGGTGCGGCGGAGCAGGCCCAGGATGACCCCGTACTCCTCGCTGTCGTCGGCGCTGGTGGCCGGGACGGAACCGGCCTTCTCGAACTCGACGCCCTTGTGGACCAGGAGGGTGGCGTCACCACCGTCGTCGAGGATCATGTTCGGGCCGCCGGTGGGGACGCCGGGCCAGGTCAGCGCCTGCTCGGTGCACCACCAGTACTCGTCCAGCGTCTCGCCCTTCCAGGCGAAGACCGGGACGCCCTGCGGCGCCTCGGGGGTGCCGTTCGGGCCGACGGCGATGGCCGCCGCCGCGTGGTCCTGGGTGGAGAAGATGTTGCAGGAGGCCCATCGGACCTGCGCGCCGAGGGCGACGAGGGTCTCGATGAGCACGGCCGTCTGCACGGTCATGTGCAGGGAGCCGGTGATGCGCGCGCCGGCCAGCGGCTGGGCGTCGGCATACTCCTTGCGCAGAGCCATCAGGCCGGGCATCTCGTGCTCGGCGAGGGTGATCTCCTTGCGGCCGAAGGCGGCCAGGGACAGGTCCGCGACCTTGAAGTCGGTGGCGGTGAGGGTCATGCGTGCTGCTCCTCGCGGTTGGATTCGCGTCGGACAGGGATAGCGCGCGGCCACGGGACGGCGGGGAGTGCCTCGTCATGCGGACACACCTGTCCCAGTGCGGCAGCGCAATCCGTCGGAGGCCCTCTCTCCCTCGGCCGGTCATCGTGCTGTGACCGCCCGACCGCCATCAGCAGCGACGTCTGGCTACGAACGAATCTACACCGACCGACCCGTCAGCCCCAGTACGGCTCGAGCGGCCGTCGGGTCAGCGTCCGCCGGGAGTCTGGTCGGGGTCGGGGCCCGCCGCGGCCGCCGCCTCGCTGTAGATGTCGGGCTCGAGGTAGATCACCCGGGCGAACGGCTCGGCGGCGCGGATGCGCTCCTCGGCGGCGTCGATGGCGCGGGCGACCTCGGCCGCGGTGTCGTCGTGCCGGACCGCGATCTTGGCGGCCACCAGCAGTTCCTCGGGGCCGAGGTGGAGGGTGCGCATGTGGATGACGCCGGTGACGGTGTCGTCGTCGACCATCGCGGCGCGGATCCGGTCCAGCGATTCGGGGCCGGCGCCCTCGCCGATGAGCAGGGACTTGGTCTCCGCGGCGAGGACCAGGGCGATGCAGATGAGGAGGGTGCCGATGCACAGGGTGCCGATGCCGTCCCAGACCCCGCTGTCGGTGGCCAGGGAGATGCCGACGCCGGCCAGGGCGAGGGCGAGACCGATGAGGGCACCGAAGTCCTCGAGGAGGACGACGGGCAGTTCGGGGGCCTTGGCCCGGCGGATGTACTCGACCCAGGAGAGCGAGCCGCGGGTGTGGTTCGACTCCTTGACGGCGGTGCGGAAGGAGGAGCCTTCGGCGAGGATCGCGAAGATCAGGACGCCCACGGGCCAGTACCAGTGCTCGATGGGGTGCGGGTGGCGGATCTTCTCGTAGCCCTCGTAGAGGGCGAACATGCCGCCGACGGAGAACAGGACGATGGACACCAGGAAGGCGTAGACGTACCGCTCACGGCCGTAGCCGAAGGGGTGGTCCTCGCTGGCGGCGCGCTTGGCCTTCTTGCCGCCGATGAGCAGCAGGGCCTGGTTGCCGGAGTCCGCGAGGGAGTGCACCCCTTCGGCGAGCATGGACGAGGAACCGCTGAACGCGAAGGCCACGAACTTGGATACGGCGATCGCGAGGTTGGCGCTGAGCGCCGCGACGATGGCCCTGGTTCCGCCTGAGGCGCTCATAGGTGCTGCTGGTCCCTTCGTCGTCCGCTTTGCCGCGCCTTTACGGACGCGACGGACGGACATTCTTGCAGCCGGGTCGGTTGGCGGTACCTCAGGCTGCCACGGTGGCCCTGAAGAGGGTGCCGTCGCCGTCCAGCCGGGTGCGGCCGCCGGCCGGGACGTACGCGGACTCGCCGCGGGCCAGGCTGAGGACGGTGCCGCTCTCGCCGAGGTCCTCCAGGCGCACGGTCCCGCTGGTGCACAGCAGGATCTGCGGTGTGGCGGAGTCCAGGGTGCGGGGGTCGGCGCCGGGGGCGACGACGTACCGGGAGAGGCGGAACTCGTCGATGGGCGCGGGGTAGAGCTCCTCGCCGTCGGGAGCGGCCTCGGGACGGAGCACTCCGGGGTCGGCCGCCTCGAAGCGGACGATGCGCAGGAGTTCGGGAACGTCGATGTGCTTGGGGGTGAGACCGCAGCGGAGAACGTTGTCGGAGTTGGCCATGATCTCGACGCCGAGGCCGTCGAGGTAGGCGTGCGGTACTCCGGCGCCCAGGTAGAGCGCCTCGCCGGGCTGGAGCCGTACGTGGTTCAGCAGCATCGCGGCGATGATGCCGCGGTCGCCGGGGAAGCTGTGCGCGGCCTTGGCGTAGGCGGCGTAGTCGGCCGCGTACGGGGTGGCGGGGTCGGCGGCCAGGCGGGCGGCGGCCTCGGTGGCGGCGTGCACGGTCGAGGCGATGGCCTCGGGGTCGGCGCCGAGCACGGCCGCCAGGACCTCGCGCAGGGCCTGGTCCTCGGGCTGGGCGCGCAGGATGTCGACGTAGGGCGCGAGGCTGTCGACGCCGAGGGCCTCGATGAGGTCGGCGGCCTCGGTGGGCCGGCGGAAGCCGCACAGCCCGTCGAACGGCGAGAGCGCGACGATCATCTCGGGCTTGTGGTTGGCGTCCTTGTAGTTGCGGTGCGGGGCGTCGATCGGGACGCCCCGGGCCTCCTCGTCCGCGAAGCCGGCCTTGGCCTGGGGGAGGTCGGGGTGGACCTGGACGGACAGGGGCGCGCCGGCGGCGAGCACCTTGAGGAGGAAGGGCAGGGTGGGGCCGAACCGCTTGACCGTGGCCTCGCCGAGTTCGGCGACGGGGTCGGCGGCGATGACGGTGTCCAGGGGGACGAGGCCGCTGCCGCGGTCGATGCGGGAGGGTGCGCCGGGGTGGGCGCCCATCCACAGTTCGGCCTGGGGTTCGCCGGTGGGCTCGGTGCCTAGGAGCTCGGGGATGGCGGTGGTGGAGCCCCAGGCGTAGGGGCGGATGGTGTTGGTCAGGCGATTCATGCCGGTCATGGTCTCTCGGTCGAAGCAACGGCCAGGTAGGCGGCGGCGAAATCCGTCACGGCGAGGAGTTCCGCCGCGGTGTCCAGGGGGGTGCCGTCGGCGGCGGAGATCTCGCTGAGCGGCGTGTCGTGGGCGTAGGCCTGCTCGCGGGCCGCGGGGGCGGCCGATCCGCCCTGGTCGGCGGTCTCCTGGAGCAGCACGATCCGCAGTCGCAGACCACCGGGGTCCTCGACCCGGTCGCGGAAGAAGTCGTCGGGGTCGGCGGCCAGGGTGCGGGCGCTCTCCTGGAGAGGGCCGTGCACGGTGAGTGCCGCCGGGAGTTCGGCGGCGAGCGCGGGCCGCCCGGCGTGGGTGGCCAGCACGGTGGCGAAACGGCGCGCGCCGGCCGCCGCGATCCGTCCCTGGCTCCACAACAGCGGGAGCGTCTCGTCGAGTTCGGCGGCGAGCGTCTTGGCGGGGTTGGTGTAGGTGGCGATGGCGGGGCCGCAGCGGGCGGCCACCTCGTCGAGCCGGTCGGCCACGCCGTGCAGGGCCGAGGTGGGCGCGCTGAGGATGCCGAGCCGGTCGGTCAGCACGAGCAGCGGGGTGAGCAGCGCCCAGAACGCGCCGGTGTCGGAGACCCGGCCGTTGGTGGTCTGCGGCTGCCCGGTGCCGGGGGCGGGCGCGCCCCAGGTGGGTGCGGCGGCCTGGTTGGCGTCGGAGGCGAAGGGCAGTGCCATGCCGCGCACTTGGCCCACGGCGTCGGCGACGGGCGCGCCGGCGGGGGCGACGGCGCATGCGGTGCAGCCACGCCGGTAGGCCTGCTCGATCAGGTCGGTCAGGCCCTGCTCGGTGCCCTGTGTGGTGAGCAGGAGCAGCAGGTCCAGCGGGCCGGCCCAGCCGGGCAGGGTCCAGCGGGACTGCTCGGGGGTCGGACCGGTGGGGCGGAGGAGTTCGACCGGGCAGGTGCCGGAGCAGAGCGCGCCGAGCAGGTCGGCGACGGCGGCGGCCTCGGGACCGCTGCCGGCGATCAGCAGGGTGCGGGGGCGTCCGTCGGGCCGCAGCTCCGCCACGCCCGCCTCCTCGGCGAGCCGCAGCGCGGTGCGCACCCGGGCTCCGGCGGCGGCGACGCCGCGCAGCAGCCCGCGGACGTCGGCGCGGGCGAGGGCGTCCGGGTCCTCCAGCAGGGACTCGTCGAACACTGCGACCTCCCGGTCGGATACGGCCTGGCGGCCTTGTCAGCCAGGGCCCGGTTCGTGCGGCCCGGTCGAGGATCCGGTCAGGAGGGGCGGCGGGCCTCGTCGACGAGCAGCACGGGGATCTCGTCCCGCACGGGGTACGCCAGTCCGCAGGTGTCGGAGGTGCAGACGAGTTCGCTCGCCTCGGCGTCCTCACGCAGCGGCGCGTGGCAGGCCGGGCAGGCGAGGATCTCCAGCAGGCTGGGTTCGACGAGCGGCATTGCGAGGTCCTCCGGACGGTGTGGGCGGTGTGCTGCGGGGAGGTTCAGGACCGTGCGGCCGGCGGGCGGCGCCTGGCCGCCGGCGCCCCGGGCGGATGCCCCGGGTCGCACGCGGCCGTCACCGCGACGGCCGGGTACGTGCCGGCGAGCCGCCCGCCGTACCGGTGGCCTTCTCTCCGTGCCCTCAGCCTATCGCCGTGGATCAGGCCCGCACGATCCCCAGGACCTCGTCCCGGACGCGGGCGACGGTGGCGGCGTCGCGGGCCTCGACGTTGAGCCGCAGCAGCGGTTCGGTGTTGGAGGCGCGGAGGTTGAACCACCAGTCGGCGCCGGTGACGGTGAGGCCGTCGAGTTCGTCGAAGGCGACGCCCTCGCGCCCGGTGAACGCGGCCCGCACGGCCGCGGTGCTGGCGCCCTGGTCGGCGACGGTGCTGTTGATCTCGCCGGAGGCCGCGTACCGGTCGTACGCGGCGACCAGTTCGGACAGCGGCCCGTCCTGCGCGCCGAGCGCCGCGAGCAGGTGCAGAGCGGCGAGCATGCCGGTGTCGGCGTTCCAGAAGTCGCGGAAGTAGTAGTGCGCGGAGTGCTCGCCGCCGAAGACGGCCCCGGAGGCGGCCATCTCCTGCTTGATGAACGAGTGCCCGACGCGGGTGCGCACGGTCCTGCCGCCGTGCTCGGCGACGACCTCGGGCACCGACCACGACGTGATCAGGTTGTGGATGATCGTGGCGCCCGGGTTCTTGGCCAGTTCGCGGGCGGCGACCAGGGCGGTGACGGCGGACGGGGAGACGGGTTCGCCGCGCTCGTCGACGGCGAAGCAGCGGTCGGCGTCGCCGTCGAAGGCCAGGCCGATGTCGGCGCCCGTCTCGCGCACCCGGGCCTGCAGGTCGACCAGGTTCGCCGGGTCGAGCGGGTTGGCCTCGTGGTTGGGGAAGGTGCCGTCGAGTTCGAAGTACATGGGCACCAGCTCGACCGGCAGCCCGTCGAGGACGGTGGGGACGGTGTGGCCGCCCATGCCGTTGCCGGCGTCCACGACGACCTTCAGCGGCCTGATGCCGGACAGGTCGACGAGGGAGCGCAGGAATCCCGCGTAGTCGGCGAGCACGTCGCGGGCACCGATGGCGCCCGGGGTCGCGCCGGTGGCGGGCACTCCGGTCTCGGCCCACTTCTCGGCGAGCTCGCGGATCTCGGAGAGCCCGGTGTCCTGGCCGATGGGCGCGGCGCCCGCGCGGCACATCTTGATCCCGTTGTACTGCGCCGGGTTGTGGCTCGCGGTGAACATCGCGCCGGGCAGGCCCAGCCGGCCGCTGGCGAAGTACAGCTCGTCGGTGGAGCAAAGGCCGATCTCGGTGACGTCGGCGCCACGCGAGGCGGCGCCGCGCGCGAAGGCCCGGGACAGCCCGGGCGACGAGGGCCGCATGTCGTGGCCGACCACCACGGCGGTCGCCTCGGTGACGGCCGCGAAGGCGGCGCCGAAGATCTCGGCGAGCGGCTCGTCCCACTGGTCGGGCACGACGCCGCGCACATCGTAGGCCTTGACGATCTGCGACAAATCGGCCACTTCGCACCTCTGTTGCACGTGTTCGGAAGGTCGGGGAGGCGTCTCGCACCCCGAAGCAGCCACAACCTACCGAAGCGGGACCCCCTGCCGGGAGCCGCAGTGCCCGCGGCGGGTCGCCGGCTCAGGACTCGGGGGACCGCAGCACCCGCAGATGGCCGCGCCGGGCGACCTCCATCGGGTCGATGTCCCGGGCCGCTCCGCCGCCGGCGGCGCGTTCCTGCGGCCGGGCCGCCTCGCGCACGGCGTTGGCGAGTGCCTCCAGGTCGTCGCCGCTGGGCCGCACCGGACCGGAGTCCGTGGCCAGCCGTACGACTTCCCAGCCCCGGGGCGCGGTGAGGCGCTCGGAGTGCTCGGAGCACAGGTCGTAGCAGTGGGGTTCCGCGTAGGTAGCGAGAGGGCCGAGAACGGCCGTGGAGTCCGCGTAGACGTACGTCAGCGTCGCGACGGCGGGGCGGCCGCAAGCGGTGCGCGAACAGCGACGTACAGGGCTCACGACGTTGGACGGTACCGCACTCTTGAGCGGGCCGCGACGACTCTCCGGCAGGTCACCCGCTCGTGTCGCCGATCCGTGTCCGGAATCGATCGATCCGGCCCCTGGGGGCTGACCTGCGCCTACGATCGGCACCCCCGATCCGGCTACCCTCGGTAACGCGGCGTCGACCTGTCCCCAGAGCGACGCGTTCGGTCACCGAGTGGCGTATAAGTGGCGTATTTCCGTCATATTCCTGGCCTGATGCGATCCCAAGGCCCGCACCGCCGGGCGGCAAAGGGGCCACGCTTCGCCCTTTGGCGGACAAGGGCGTGATCCCGTGCTGTACGTGCCTGCTCACAGGACTAGGCTCACCTCGATGGACAGCTCGGCACCCACCCCACCGACCCCACCCGCACCGCGTCCGCGTCACCGCGACCGCCATGGGCGCGGGATGCGCGGACCCATCGCGCCCCCGCAGGTGCCGCTCGCCCTCAGCCGTGCCGACGCCTTCGACGACCTGGTGCGGGACGCCGCCGACCGGCTGGAACGCCGCTGGCCGCAACTGGCCGATGTCGAGTTCGCGGTCCAGGAGGTGCCGTGGCCGCAGGACGGCCCGGCCCCGGACGGCGACCCGGTGCCGCTGGGCCGGCTGATCGGCGCGGGCAAGGACCGCCCGAGCCGGATCGTGGTCTACCGGCGCCCGGTGGAGATCCGCGCCAAGAGCCGCGACGAGCGGGCCCTGCTGGTCCACGAGGTCGTCGTCGAGCAGGTGGCCGAGCTGCTGGGCCTGTCCCCGGAGAACGTCGACCCCAAGTACGGCGAGGACTGATCCCCGGGCGGCCCCACTCCGGCCCGCGCGTCCCGCCCGGCCCGCCCGTCCCGCTTCCCCACTCGCCTTCTCAGCGGTTGAGGATCTGCAGCCGCACTCCGGCCTTGGGCACGGACACCATCCCCCGGTCGTCCGGCATCGGCTGGATCGTGAACATCGGAATGCCGTTCAGCGGCAGCTCCAGCATCCGTGACGCGTACAGCGTGCCGCCGCCCGGCAGGGGCTCCACGGTCACCGCGAACGCGCCCTTGCCGCCGTCCGGGCCCTGCGGCGTCAGCGACATCGTCGTGCCCGCCTTGACGGTCACGGTCTTCGTCACCGGCGTGCCGCCGGACGTCCCGGCCGACGAGGTGATCTTCACGCTGGTGTCCTTGCCAGTGGCGGTCAGCGCGAGCGTCGAGCCCTTGGCCCGGTTGTCGGCGACCGTGGATCGGTTGCCGACCGGAGCCGTCGCGGGCAGGAAGGCCAGATCCTGCGAGCTGCCCTTGCCGCGCGTGACCCGCAGCGCGGCCACCACCGGGACGGCGCTGTGCACGGTGCTCGAACCGATGAGCAGCGACCCCGCCTCGCCCTTGGTGATGTCACCGAGGTCCACCGCGGTCGTCATCCCGCTCTTGACGTGCAGCGTCTCGTGCCCGGCCGGGGTGATCGAGCCGGTGGACGTGGCCAGCTTCAGCGTCAGGTCCGCGTCGTCGGAACCCGGGTCGAAGACGACCAGGCGCACGTCGCCGGCGTCGGACGGGATGCCCGGCATCACCAGGCTCGTCGCCGGGTCGCCGGCCGCCGGCAGCCAGTCCGCGCCCTTGCCGCTGTCGGTGGCCTGGACGGCCGCGCCGACCCGGCCGCTGCGCGCCACCACGTGCAGCGTGAGGTCCTGCTGCTTGTCCGCGACGAGCGTGGACAGCAGCACCGGCTCGGAGCTGTCGCCCGGCACCGTGATGCCGTCGCCGGTCGAGGCCTTGAGCTGCCCGTCCTTGCCGTAGAGCTGGACGTCGACCACGGCCGGGGCCTGGTCGGGGTTGACCAGGTGCAGATAGTCCTGACGGCCGGTCGCGGTGCTCGCGCCGGCGAACCAGAACTCGCTGTCCGGCACCAGGCAGGAGGTGCCGAGCAGCCCGCGGGCCGCGCCGGAGTCCACCACCGTGCTCTGCTGGACGGTCCACCCGGGCGCCAGCGCCCCGTCGGCGGTCCCGACGAGCGCCGGGGCGTCCGCCTGGTCGGTGCTCGCCGTCACCGGCTTGCCGGGCGCGCTCAGCGGCGCGATCGGCTTGCCCTTGGGGGCCGCCGGGACCAGCGACGCCTTCCCGCCCGTGGCCCCGCCGGAGACCGGCGTGAACGACGTGTAGGTGGTGGTGGCGAACTCCGAGGACGAGGGCGCCGGGCACAGCAGCGTGGTGCGCTGCACCGGCAGCCGGGCGGCCGAGGCGCCTCCATGACCGGGCGCCGCGCCGGAGTCGCTGCCCCCGGTCAGGGAGGCGGCGCCGGTGAGGACGGCGAGTGCGACGACGGCGCCGGCCAGGGAGATCGTGCTGCGGTTCACCGGTGGTCGCTCCCGTCGCGGTGCTGGTCGCCTTCTGCGTAGTAGCCGGCCGGGTCACCGTGACCGGTCTGCCCGGGGTAGCCCTGCTCGCCGTAGCCGTCCTGTTCGCCGTACTGGTCCTGCTCGCCGTAGCCCTGGTCCGGGTAGCCGTTCTGCCCGGGGTAGCCGCCCTGGGCGTCGTACCCCTGCTCGCCGCCGTAGCCGGGCGCGCCGTCGGGACCGGCGGCGTAGGGGTCGTAGCCGGGCTGCTGCGGGACGTATCCGTAACCCTCGGGGTAGGTGCCCTGGCCGGTGCCGTAACCGGCGTTCTGGTCGGGGTAGCCCTGCTGCCCGTCCCACTGGCCGGACGGGTCGCCGGCCTGGGCGTAGGCGGGGTCGGCGTAGCCCTCCTGGTAGCCGTAGTCGGCGCCGGCCGGTGCCGCGTACGGGTCGTAGGCGCCGTCGCCGGTGCCGTAGGCGGTCTGTTCGCCCATGCCCGCGGCCGCGTGCACGGCCTCCCCGGGAGCGCCTTCCTCGGCGGCTTCCGCGGCCTCGGGGGCGTCGTCGCCTTCCGCCGCCTGCGCGGCGGCCTCCGCCTCGGCCGCGGCCTGCAGGCGGCGGGCCCGGCGGCCCTCGCCCGACGCCTGGGCCGGGATGGCGGCCGCGGGGGCCTCGGCCTCCGGCAGGTCGTCGTCGACGTCGCGGCGGCGGCCCGGCAGGGCCAGCACGATCGTCAGGAGGAGCAGGAACGCCTGGGCGCCGAGCCAGCCGATGTGCGCCACCGGCTCCTCGTAGGTGACGTCCAGCCGGCCACCGCTCGAGGGCAGGTCGAAGCCCTGCGCCCAGCCGTCCACCGTGGTCGGGGTGAGCGCGGTGCCGTCGAGGGTGGCGTGCCAGCCCGCCGCGGCGGAGTCGGCCAGCCGCAGGACGCGGCCGGACGGCCCGGAGGGCACGGTGGTGTGCGCCTCGACGCGGCCCGAGGGGACGCCGATCGGCTGGGCGCCGTTGCTGGTGATGGTGATGCGGGAGACGGTCGTGTCGACCCGCCACAGTTCGCTGCCGTCGGTCTGGCTGACCCGGGAGATCCCGGGCGTGCTGTCGAGGATGCGGCCGAAGGAGCGCGGCGAGCCCTTCTGCGCCAGCACGTAGCGGATCGCGTAGCCGGCGAGCCGGCTGCCCTGGTCGGCGCCGGACCCGGCGACGAGGTTGGCGACGACCGTGTCGAGCGCCGGGTCGGCGGGGGCTCCCGCGGCGAGTTCCGCGTCGCCGATCTGCGCGCCGGAACCGCGCACCAGCGCGTAGGTGACGTCGCCCGGGGTGCCGTTGAGCACGAGGGTGCGGGGCTGGTCGCGGGTGGTGGCCTCTTCGGCCACGAACGCCGGCACCTGCTGCGGGTCGCCGCGCCGGATCGGGCCGTTGGCGCCGTCCACGACCCAGGTGAAGGCGGCGAGCAGCGGCGCGGCGACGGCGGCCAGCGCGATCAGGCCGGCCACCGGCTGCCGCCAGCCGAACCCGCTGGCGGCGATGCGCTCCTTGGCGCCCTCCGCGCCGACGGCGGCGGCGGCCAGCAGGGCGAGACCGTAGACGAGGGTGGCGGGTCCCGCCCAGTCCTCGCCGTTCTCGACGACGGCGAACAGCAGGCCGGCGAGCGCCGCGGCCCAGGCGGCGGTGATGGCGGTGCGCCGGGTGCCGCGCATCAGGGCGGCGAGCGCGGCGAGCACCACGCCGACCAGCAGGAATCCGCCGGACGCCTTGGGGCCGCCGGGGCTGAGCAGCAGCAGGTCGACGCCGGAGGCGCTCTTGGTGCCGTAGACCAGGCCGGCTTCGTGGAGCAGGCGCCCGGGGTGGCTGAGCAGCGTCAGCGACCAGGGGGCGAGCAGCACGAGCGGGGTGACGACGACGGCGGCCGAGCGCACCACGTGCGGCACGACCAGCTGGGCGGCGCCGGTGGCCAGCCGCCAGCCGAGCACGGCCGCGGCCAGGGTCAGGGCGATCAGCCAGGTGACCGGGGTGAAGGCGGTGGTGAAGGTGAGCATCAGCGCGAGCGCCCAGGTGGAGCGCCAGCCCGGCCGCACCCCGCGCTCGATCGCGGCCGGGCTGAGCTGCAGCCCGGCGTAGGCCACGGCCGCGCGGGCCATCAGCGGCAGCAGGATGGCCAGGACGGCGGTGCCCAGGCGGCCGCCGGCGAGCGCGCCCGTCGCGGCGGGCAGGAAGGCGTAGGCGACCGAGCCCCAGGCCCGCAGCAGCCGCGACTCGACGAGCGGCCGCGAGGCGAAGTAGGCGCTGACGCCGGCCAGCGGCACGGAGGCGACCAGGAACAGCGTCAGGGTGAGGCTGGTGGAGCCGAAGAGCACGGTCGCGAAGAGCGCCAGGACCGCGAGGTAGGGGGGTGCGGACTGGGTGCCGCCGGTGCCGAGGGCATGCCAGGAGCCGGCGTAGCTGCCCCACAGGTCGGAGGCGCCGGAGCCGGCCGGCAGCAGGGCGCCGCCGGAGAGCGTGCCGCCGCCGAGCAGCGAGCGGCAGGCGGCCAGCGAGACCACCAGCAGCACCGCGAAGAGCACCGGGCCGGGTTTGCGGGCCAGCCGCTTGAGGCGGGCGAACTGCTCGACCTCGAGGAACTCGCCGTCCTCGTCGCCGGGTCCGGACTCGACGCCGCCGCCGTGGCGGCCGACGGCGGCGGTGGAGGCGTCGGCGCGGCCGGCGATGTTGCTGACGACCTGGTCGACGGTGGCGCGGACGGTGGCGCCGGGCGGCGGGAACAGCGGGCGCAGTTCGGACGGCGGCACGGTCCCGCGCCCGCGTCTCTGCCGTGCGCCCAGCAGCCGGCCGGGCCGCAGCAGCACGCTCATCAGGCCGACGATCTCGTCGACGGCCTGCCCGGGCACCTTGCCCACGAGGTACGCGAGGGTGCGCAGCATGGTGCCGACGACGATCCGCAGGAACACGTACGGCAGCAGCGGGCCACGGGTGTTGGCCAGCAGCGTGTAGACCGCGCCGGCCTTGTCCACGCGGTGCGGGTTGACCGCGGAGCGGCCCGCGCAGTCGACCGGGCGGCGCTCGCGGGAGGCGGCCTCCGCGTGCCGCAGCACCGCGTCGGGGGCCACCAGGACGGTGTGGCCGGCGGCCTGGGCGCGCCAGCAGAAGTCGACGTCGTCGCGCATCAGGGGGAGCCTGCGGTCGAAGCCGCCGAGCTCCTCCCACACGTCGCGGCGCACCAGCATGCCCGCGGAGGACACCGACAGCACCGGGCGCACCTGGTCGTGCTGCCCCTGGTCCTGCTCGCGGCGTTCCAGGCCGGTCCAGCGCCGGCCGCTCCTGGCGATGCTGACGCCGACCTCCAGCAGCTGCCTGCGGTCGTACCAGGAGCGGAGCTTGGGGCCGATGACCGCCGCGGACGGCGTGCTGTCGGCGGTTCGCAGCAGCGCGGCGAGGGCGCCGGGGTCGGGCTCGCAGTCGTCGTGCAGCAGCCAGAGCCACTGGACGGGCTCGCCGTGCGGCCGGTCCCCCTCGTCGTAAGGCTCGTCGTTCCAGGTGCGGCTGACGGGATCCCAGCCACTGCTGTGGGGCGCGAGGTAGGGCAGTTGTTCGGGGGTCGGCGCCGGGACGGTGCGCACGGCCTCGTCGACGGCGGCGCCGAAGCCGGTGCGACGGGCGAGGTGCAGCACACGCTGGTCGCCGAGCGCGTCGACGAGCAGGCGCGCGGACTCGTCGGCGCTGCCGGTGTCGGCGGCGATGACGTCCTGGACCGGGCGGTCCTGGGTGAGCAGCCCGTCGAGGGCCTGGCGCAGCCACCGGGCGCCGTCGTGGGCGACGAGCACCGCGGTGACGACGTGGCGCGGGAACTCAGGGGTGCCGGCCGGATGGGCGGCCGGTGCTGGGCTGTTCACGGACATCGAGGTTCGGGCCCCGGTTCGCTGGACTGCGGTGGACGCGGCCGCGGCACTGGCGCACGGCGGACGTCTCGGACGGCCCCCCACACTAACGGCTCACACAGCCGGCGCCGTCCGGGTGTGAGAACAACGGCAGCCCGCCTGCCCCGCCGGAGGGCGGGCAGCACGGGCTGCGGCAGGGGATTCCGGCGTCCGGGCGCGGTCGTCGGGCGGACGGGAAAGGCACGGCGGGACACCTCGGGACGCCTGGCGTGGCCCCCGGGACGCCGGAGGGAGCGCCGGCCGCGTCAACCGGTGACATCAACCGGTGAACGGTGCGGACGTCAGACGGTGGCCGGTGCGGACGTCAGACGACACCCTTCTTCAGGCGGCGGCGCTCGCGCTCGGACAGGCCGCCCCAGATGCCGAAGCGCTCGTCGTTGGCGAGCGCGTACTCCAGGCAGTCGGAACGGACTTCACAGGCAAGGCAGACTTTCTTCGCCTCACGCGTGGATCCGCCCTTTTCGGGGAAGAACGACTCGGGGTCGGTCTGCGCACAGAGCGCGCGCTCCTGCCAGCCGAGTTCCTCGTCGGCCTCCTCGGCCAGCAGCAACTGGAACTGCTCGGTCATGCGCGCCCCTCGTCTGTTGTGCTTCCCCGTGATGTTGCCTGCCGTCACCCTGTCCGGCTGAAACGACACGAGTGAAATTACAAGTGCGTGGATCCGGGCCAGTCAAGCGGAGATCTGCTATTGGGCCCGTTATTCACTCCGCTGAACCAAGAGGTGACAGAAAGTGTTGAAATCAGCCCAAAAACCCGCATGTGTCAACCCGACTCCGGCAGAGCCACGCTCACACTCCGTCAGACGCCGCGGCCGGCCGCCGCGTTCCGCCCTCCGGCGAGAAGCGTTGTGGATCACATTTCGATCACGGAAGTACAACGTCACACGGAGCGGCGCGTTCTCCCGGACCGGATGCGGATCTGCAAGGAATCTGCACGGATGCCGCACCACCTATCCCCACCATGCCATGCACAAACCTTTCAGCACTGCCGGTTACCGGATCAGGTGAAGTTGCGGGACATAGCGGACATCAGTTTGACAAGTGGTCCATCATCCCGGTCTCCTTGACCGCATGTACGCCGAGCTGCACGCACCCCTCCGGACTCGCCTGGGCGAGTCCTGCTGCGTCGCGCTCGCGCCGAGCTGTTGTTGTTCCTGTCGCTGCCGCTGATCCCTGCCCGGGCCGTCTTCCGGACCCGGCACCGTCCGCATCACGCGCATCACAAGGAACGCACCCCATGGACTCCGCGTACTCCGACGTCGCGATCGCCGGTGACCCGCTCGCGCTGCCCCACCTGCTCCCCCCGGTGCCCCAACACCCCGCCACCGTGGCCGAGTTCGCCGGACTCGCCCGCTCCGTCGCGGCCGACCGCGCGCGCTGGGCGCCGCTGGTGCGCTACGACGCCACCACCCGCTGGTACGCCCGCCTGCAGACCGGACCCGGCTATGAGGTGTGGCTGCTGAGCTGGCTGCCCGGCCAGAGCAGCGGACTGCACGACCACGGCCGCTCCTCCGGCGTGCTCACGGTCCTGGACGGCGGCCTGCGCGAGCGGGCCCTGACCCCGCGCGGCGAGACCGGCCGCGCCCTGACCCCCGGCGCGCAGCGGGTGTTCGCGCCGGGGTACGTCCACGAGGTGGTCAACGACTCCCTCGAACCGGCGGTCAGCCTGCACGTCTACTTCCCCGGCCTCACCGAGATGACCCCCTACGCCTGCACGCCGGCGGCGCCCGGGCGCCCGGCGAGCGCCCCCAGCAGGGTGTGACCCGCCCGCACGGCCGGCGCTGCTGCAAGACTGGGGCCCATGCGAATCGTGGTTCTGGCCGGAGGTATCGGAGGTGCGCGCTTCCTGCGCGGCCTCAAGGCAGCGGCGCCGGAGGCGGAGATCACCGTCGTCGGCAACACCGGTGACGACATTCACCTGTTCGGGCTCAAGGTCTGCCCCGACCTCGACACCGTCATGTACACCCTGGGCGGCGGCGTCCACGAGGAGCAGGGCTGGGGCCGGGCCGACGAGACCTTCGCGGTCAAGGAGGAACTGGCCGCCTACGGTGTCGGACCCGAGTGGTTCGGGCTCGGCGACCGCGACTTCGCCACCCACATCGTGCGCACCCAGATGATCGGCGCGGGCTACCCGCTCAGCGCCGTCACCGAGGCGCTCTGCGCCCGCTGGCAGCCCGGTGTGCGGCTGCTGCCGATGTCCGACGACCGCGTCGAGACCCACGTGCTGGTCGAGACCGACGGCGAACGCAAGGCCGTGCACTTCCAGGAGTACTGGGTGCGGCTGCGCGCCGCGGTCCCCGCGCACGCCGTGGTGCCGGTGGGCGCCGAGGCGGCCAAGCCCGCCCCCGGCGTGCTGGAGGCGATCGCCGCGGCCGACGTGATCGTCTTCCCGCCGTCCAACCCCGTGGTGAGCATCGGCACCATCCTCGCCGTGCCCGGCATCCGCGAGGCCATCGCCGAGGCCGGGGTGCCGGTGGTGGGCCTGTCGCCGATCGTCGGGGACGCCCCCGTGCGCGGCATGGCCGACAAGGTGCTGGCCGCGGTCGGCGTCGAGTCCACCGCCGCCGCGGTGGCCGCCCACTACGGCTCCGGACTGCTCGACGGCTGGCTCGTGGACACCGTGGACGCGGGCGCGGTCGCCGAGGTCGAAGAGGCCGGCATCCGCTGCCGGGCCGTCCCACTGCTGATGAGCGACCTGGCCGCGGCCACGCGGATGGCCCGCGAGGCGCTCACCCTGGCCGAGGAGGTACGCGCGTGAACGCCCCCGCGTCCGGCGCCCGCTACGAGGTGTTCGGCGTCCCCGGCATCGGCGAGGTGCAGCCCGGCGACGACATCGCCAAGCTGATCGCCGCGACCGGGGTGAACCTGGCCGACGGCGACGTGCTCCTCGTCACCTCCAAGATCGTCAGCAAGGCCGAGGGCCGCGTGATGCACGCCGAGGACCGCGAGGCGGCCATCGACGCCGAGGCGGTCCGCCTGGTCGCCCGCCGCGGCCCCACCCGGATCGTGGAGACCCGGCACGGCTTCGTGATGGCCGCGGCCGGCGTCGACGCCTCCAACACCGCGGCCGGCACGGTCCTGCTGCTCCCCGAGGACTCGGACGCCTCGGCGCGGCGCATCCGCGAGGGACTGCACCAGGAGCTGGGCGTCCGCGTGGGCGTCGTCGTCACCGACACCTTCGGCCGCCCCTGGCGCAACGGCCTGACCGACGTGGCCGTCGGGGCCTCCGGCGTACACGTCCTGGACGACCTGCGCGGCGCCCGGGACAGCCACGGCAACGAGCTCAACGTGACGGTCACCGCGACCGCCGACGAACTCGCCGCCGCCGGCGACCTCGTCAAGGGCAAGGCCTCCGGCGTACCGGTGGCCGTCGTCCGCGGCCTGCCCGGCACGGTCGACACCGACCCCGGCGCCGACGACCCCGGAGCCCGCCCGCTGGTCCGGCGGGCCGCCGACGACATGTTCCGGCTCGGCACCTCCGAGGCGGTCCGCGAGGCCGTCTCGCTGCGCCGCACCGTCCGCGAGTTCACCGACGAACCGGTGGACCCCGCGGCCGTGCGCCGGGCCGTCGCCCTCGCGGTCACCGCGCCCGCCCCGCACCACACCACGCCCTGGCGGTTCGTCCTCCTGGAGACGCCCGAGGTCCGGACCCGGCTCCTCGACGCCATGCGGGACGCCTGGGAGGCGGACCTGCGCCGCGACGGCTTCTCCGAGTCCAGCGTCACCAAGCGGCTCCGCCGCGGGGACGTGCTGCGCCGCGCCCCCTACCTCGTGGTCCCCTGCCTGGTCGCCGACGGCGCCCACCCCTATCCCGACGAGCGCCGGGCCGCCGCCGAACGCGAGATGTTCGTGGTGGCCACCGGGGCCGGCGTGCAGAACTTCCTCGTGGCGCTGGCCGGCGAGCAGCTCGGCTCCGCCTGGGTGTCCTCGACGATGTTCTGCCGCGACGTGGTGCGGGAGGTTCTGGATCTGCCGTCGGACTGGGATCCCATGGGGGCGGTGGCCGTCGGCCGTCCCGCGGGTTCGCCTCCGGCGCGGGTGGGGCGGGGTCCTGAGGCGTTCCTGGCGGTGCGTTGAGCCTGTCCATCGGCTCGGGCAGCCCTGCCTAGGGCTTTTTTCACCCACCCGCCCACCCGTTGCTCCCTTACGTCAGGCTCGGGTCTCTGGTGGGTGGGTCGGGGCCAGTCCGGGAGCACCTCCTCGGAACTGTGCGTGCCGCGTTCGTCCACTCCTCGACGCGGGCGGGTGCACAGTTCCTGCGGGGGCACTCCCGGACTGGCACCGACCCATGAACAAGTGACCCACACCTGACGGACGACGGTCACGGGCGGGTGGGTGGGTGGGAAAACAAGCCGGGCCCGGGCTGCCCGAGCCTATGGACAGGGGCACCCCACACGCACGGGCCCAACGTGCCTCAGGACCGCCAGCTCGGCGGATTGGGGGCGAGCCGCGGCCCCCGCCGAGGCGGACTGGGCGCCCCCAGCACGATCAGACGGGCAGCCCGATGCCGCTGCCCGGCGTACGGCTCCAGCAGCGCCAGCATCGTCTCGTCGTCCGACCGCCGCTCCCCCGTGAGCGCGAAACCGATGTGATGCGGCAGGTGCAGGTCGCCGACCGTCACCTCGTCGGCCGCGCCGTGACTGCGCTGCACCGTCTCCGCCGCCGTCCACGGCCCGATCCCGGGGACCGACTGGAGGCGGCGCGACGCCTCGGCCGGTTCCAGCGCGGCCAGCGCGTCGATCCGGGCGCCGAGGCGGACGGCCCGCATCACGGTGGACGCGCGCTTGTTGTCGACGCCCGCGCAGTGCCAGTCCCACGAGGGCACACGGGCCCAGCCGCGGGCGTCGGGCATGACGCGCATCCGGTCGGCGGGCGCGGGGCCCGGCGCCGGCTCGCCGTGCTGGAAGAGCAGCAGCTTCCACGCCCGGTAGGCCTCGATGGTGGTGACCTTCTGCTCCAGGACGGCCGGGATGAGCGCTTCCAGGACCAGACCGGTGCGGGTGAGCCGCAGCCCGGGGTTGCGGCGGTGCGACGCGTGGACGACGCGGTGGCGCGGGGCGAAGGCCGAAGGGTCGTCGTGGGCGCCGAGCATGCCGGGCATCGCGTCGAGCAGCCAGTCCGCGCCGGGCCCCCACGCGTGGCCCTCCAGTGCGGCGGGGCTGCCGGTGATGCGGAGCGTGGCCGGGCCGGCGGGGGTGCGGCTGGCACGCCACACCGCGCCGTCGGGGGTGATGCGGAACGCCGGGTCGGTCCCGCCGCGGCGCAGCGGCATGACGGTGCGGCGGACGTCGAGCGGCCCGGACGGCACCCACCGACGCGTGGCGGTGGACGTACCACCGGCGCGGCTGGCGGGGATGGCTGGCACGCAGCCGAGCGTACTCGTCCCCTCCGACAGCCCGGCCCCGAAACCGGCGTCCACCGACCCGTCCCGCCCGGAACCCCTTGCCGCGTCGGCCTCGGCCGATCCGGGCCCGCCCCCGTCCCCCGGCGGCGCGGCCGCGCCGCCGGCACTACATGTCGGACGAGAAGCGGATCGCCCCCTGCTCGATCCGCGCCCCGCACCACACGCGGACGCCGTCGCGCAGTTCGTTGTCGGGGCCGACGTGGGCGCCGTCGCCGACGACCACGCCGTCCAGGATCGTTCGGCTGCCGACCCGGGCGCCCGCGCCGACCAGGGAGTTCTTGACCACGGCCCCCGGCTCGATCCACGCGCCGGGCAGGATCGCGCTGCCGTCGACTCGGGCGCCGGCACCGATGACGGCGCGGGCGGCGACCGAGGTGCCGCCGGAGAGCTTGGCGTCCTCGGCGACGTCGGCGCCGGGCAGCACGAGCCGTTCACCGCAGCGGCCGGGCACCGCGGGCGAGGGCGCCCGTCCCAGGACGAGGTCGGCGGAGCCGCGGACGAACGCCTGCGGGGTGCCCAGGTCCAGCCAGTAGGTGGAGTCGACCATCCCCTGCAGGTGCGCGCCCGCCGCGAGCAGGTCGGGGAACGTCTCGCGCTCCACGGAGACCGGCCGCCCGGCGGGGATGGCGTCGATGACGGACCGGGTGAAGACGTAGGCGCCGGCGTTGATCTGGTCGGTGACGATCTCCTCGGGCGCCTGCGGCTTCTCCAGGAAGGCGGTGACGCGGCCGTCGGCGTCGGTGGGCACCAGCCCGAAGGCCCGCGGGTCCGGGACCCGGGTCAGGTGCAGGGAGACGTCGGCGCCGGCGCCGCGGTGCGTGGCCACGAGAGCGCGGATGTCCAGCCCGGTCAGGATGTCGCCGTTGAAGACCAGCACGGGGTCGCCCGGGGCGGAGTGCAGCCGGTGGGCGGCGTTGCGGATGGCGCCGCCGGTGCCGAGCGGGTCGGTCTCGGTGACGTACTCCAGGTGCAGACCGAGCGCGGAGCCGTCGCCGAAGTACGGTTCGAAGACCTCGGCGAGGTAGGACGTGGCGAGCACGATGTGCTCGATGCCGGCGGCCCGGGCGCGTGCCAGCTGGTGGGTGAGGAACGGCACGCCCGCCGCGGGGACCATCGGCTTGGGGGTGTGGACGGTCAGCGGCCGCAGCCGGGTGCCCTTGCCGCCGACGAGAAGGACGGCTTCGGTGGCCGGGGCCGTCGGGGAAGGGGCTGTCGTCGCCTCACGGGGTGCACGCATGGGGGAGATCTTGACATAAGCCACAAAGCTGATGAATCACTATCTGATGATCCGTCACTCATGCCGTCACGAACGCCCCACCCCATGACCCGTCCGGGCGTACCGCCATCGGACGGGCGCGGCGGCCGGACGGCGCGGTGCGGGTGCCGGTCTGGCGGCGGACGGACGGGGGCCGGACGGCGGACGCACGGGGGCCGGACGGGGGTCCGATCATGCCAGGTAGCCTGGCGGTCGTGACAGCCACCTCCCCGACGCCCGCGGACCTCCTCTCCGACGCCCTGCGCGCCGACCCCGGCCGCCCGCTGATCACCTTCTACGACGATGCGACCGGTGAGCGCGTCGAACTGTCGGTGGCGACCTTCGCCAACTGGGTGGCGAAGACGGCGAACCTGCTCCAGGACGACCTGGGCGCACAGCCCGGCGACCGCCTCGCGCTGCTGCTGCCCGCGCACTGGCAGACCGCGGTGTGGGTGCTGGCGGGCTTCTCCGTCGGAGTGGTCGTCGAGATGGGGGGCGACCCGGCGGCGGCCGATCTGGTGGTGAGCGGCCCCGACACGCTGGACGCGGCACGGGCCTGCGGCGGCGAGCGGGTGGCTCTGGCGCTGCGGCCCCTCGGCGGCCGGTTCCCGCAGCCGCCGGCCGGGTTCGCGGACTACGCGCTCGAAGTGCCCAGCCAGGGCGACCGGTTCGTGGCGTACGAGCCGCCGCGTCCGGACGCGCCCGCCCTGCGTCTGCCGGGTGGCGAGACGCTCACGGGCGCCGAGGTGACCGCCCGGGCCCGCGCTGACGCCGCCGCGCGCGGCCTGGAGCGCGGCTCGCGGCTGCTGTCGGGACTGCCGTACGACGGCTGGGAGGGTCTGGCCGCCGGCCTGCTGGCACCACTGGCCGCCGATGCCTCCGTCGTGCTGTGCCGTCATCTCGACCGGCTCCCGGCCGAGGCCCTGGCCAAGCGCGAGGAAGCCGAGCGGGTCACCCACACCGCCTGACGACGGCGGTCCGGCCGCTCCCCCGTCACCCCCGCCACGTCTCTCACCTGCGCAACTCCCCTATCGGACAAGGGAACTGAGGCAACCAACCGGGCCGCTCGACAGTCTGAACGAATGCCGGTCGGGCATTCGGATCCGATCCCCGGGAGGAACCCCGGTGGGCACCGGCATCGGTGACCTACTCAGGGACGGCCACGACGTGACCACGCCAGCAGAGCCCCCGAACGGCGACTCCACCCCCGCCGGCACCCCGGCGGCCGCCGCGGACTCCCCGCTCCCGGACTCTCCCGCCGCGGCCGGCCCGCCGCCCCGCCGCCGTCACCGCTGGCTGCGGATCCTGGCCCTGTGCACGTCCCTGACGGTGCTGGCCCTGGCCGGCGGCATCTGGTACCTCTACCGCCACCTCGACGGCAACATCACCACGGACACGGTGACCGAGACCGAACTGAAGGTGCAGGCGTCGCAGCGTCCGCCGGAGACGCCGACCGCCGCGGAGAACATCCTGCTCATCGGCTCCGACAACCGGGGCAACGGCAACGAGAAGTACGGCCAGGACAGCGGCACCCAGCGCTCGGACACCACGATCCTGCTGCACCTGTCGGCCGACCGCGGCAACGCCACGGCGGTCAGCATCCCGCGGGACCTCATGGTCCACGTCCCGGAGTGCACCAAGCCCGACGGCAGCACCACCCGGCCCCGCCTCGAACAGTTCAACTGGGCGTTCGAGGCGGCGGGCGCGGCCTGCACCATCCGCACGGTGGAGGAGATGACGCACATCCGCGTCGACCACCATCTGATCGTGGACTTCACCGGCTTCAAGAACATGGTCGACGCGGTGGACGGCGTCGAGGTGTGCCTGGCCGCGCCGGTGCACGACCAGAAGGCGCACCTCGACCTGCCCGCCGGCCGGCAGAAGCTCGACGGCGAGCAGGCGCTGGGGTTCGTCCGCGCCCGGTACAGCCTGGGCGACGGCAGTGACACCGAGCGGATGCAGCGCCAGCAGGCGTTCCTGGCCTCGCTGGTGAAGAAGGTGCGCAGCGACGGCGTGCTGCTGAATCCGGTGAAGCTGTACCCGCTGCTCGACGCGGCCACCAAGTCGCTGACCGCCGACCCGGGTCTGGACTCGCTGTCCGAGCTGTACGGCCTGGCGCAGAGTCTGCAGAAGACGCCGACCGGGGCGATACGTTTCCTCACCGCGCCGCGCGAGCCGTACGCCGCGGATCACAACCGCGACCAGCTCCTCCAGCCCGCCGCCGACCAGCTGTTCGCCGCGCTGCGCGCCGACCAGCCGGTCAACGTGTCGGGTGGCACGCCCGGTTCGCCCTCGTCCCCGACGGTCTCCCCGACCGCCTCGCCCACGGACTCCCCCACCGGCTCGCCCTCAAGTCCCCCCTCGGGTACGGCCTCCCCCTCGGCGGGTTCGACGCCGCCGTCCACGCCGACCTTCGACGGAACGACGGCCGATCGCGACATCTGCGGCAAAGACGAGTGAAAACCTGCTGAAAGCCGAGCTCAAACCTTCGGCGCCTTGCGGGACTATGTCCTGGTCTGCGCGGCGCAGAGCATTCGAACACGGACATCTCCCGTCAACTGTGCCGCTAGGGTGGTCGATCGGACGATCCCGGACGGGAGGACCCGAGGAACCTTGGACACGCACGGCGGTAGGAGCACGGACCCCGCGGACCGCTGGGTCCTCGATCCCCGCACGGGGACCTACCAGTTGCGGCCGGACCCCGCGCAGGACGGACGGCGGCCGGCGGCGGCCCGGGGAGTGCCGGCGCAGGCGCGGAGCCGGACCGCGGGCCCGGGCCCGGCGGGTACCGCGACCCCCCGGTCCAGAACGCTGCCGCCGCCCGGCCGGACCACGCCGCGCCCGGGCCGGACGGCGCCGCCCTCGGTGCCTGGTCCGCGCAGGCGCGGCAGCGGCCGGCGCAAGGTCAGGCCCGGGGTGTCACGCCGGAAGAAGGCGCTGATCTGGACCGCGGGCGCCCTCGGGTTGATCCTGACGGCGACCGGCGTCGGGGGCTATCTGCTCTACGAGCACCTCAACGGCAACCTGACGACGGTGGACGTCGGCGACGCCGGCAGCAAGAGCGTCACCCACGACGGCCCGATGAACATCCTGGTCATCGGCACCGACAGCCGGCAGGGGATGGGCGACACGTACGGGGACGCGGGCAGTGTCGGCCACGCGGACACCACGATCCTCTTCCACGTCTCCGCCGACCGCTCCGACGCTGTGGCGGTAAGCATCCCCCGCGACATCGTCACCGCCATCCCCGCCTGCCCGACGAAGCAGAAGGACGGCTCGGTCCGGGTCATCCCGGGCGTCCCCCAGGGGCTGACCGCGCCCAAGTTCAACGAGAGCCTGGGGCAGGACGGCCGCGACCCGGGCTGCACGATGCGGCTGGTGGAGCAGATGACCGGGCTGCGGATCGACCACTTCATGATGGTCAACTTCGAGGCGGTGAAGACGCTGTCGACCGCGGTCGGCGGTGTGGACGTCTGCCTGTCACGCCCCCTGGTCGACCCCAAGTCGCATCTGGACCTCGGCGCCGGCAGGCACCGTCTGGAGGGTGAGACCGCCCTGGAGTTCGTCCGCACCCGGCACGCGCTCCGCGACCAGAGCGACCTCGACCGCATCAAGCTGCAGCAGAACTTCCTCGGGGCGCTGATCCGCAGGATCAAGTCCCAGGGGACGCTGACCAGTCCGGCCAAGCTGTTCACGCTGGCCGACACGGCGACCAAGGCCCTCACGGTGGACAGTTCCATCGGCTCGGTGAGCAAGCTGAGCAGCCTGGCCCGCAATCTCGCCCAGGTGGACCCCAAGCACATCACGTTCACCACGCTGCCCGTCGTCGACAACCCGAACGAGAAGGTGCACGCGACGGTGGTGGTCGACCGCACGCGGGCGCCGGGGCTGCTGGCGGCCCTGCGCGACGACGTCCCGATCGGGCGGCCGGCCAAGGCCGCACCGAAGCGGACCCCGGACCCCCGGCTGAGCGGCCCCAAGGCGGCTCCGGCCGATGTCGCCGTCACGGTGGTCAACGGCAGCGGGATCAACGGCGCCGTGCGGAGCACGGTGCTGTGGCTGCACGACGTCGAGGGCGTCGGGCGGGCCGACAACGGCGGCAACGCGCCCGCGCCGCAGGCCACGACGACCCTGCGCTACACCTCCGCCCAGGCCGGCCGGGCCCGCACGCTGGCCGCCATGATGGGCCTGCCCGCCGCCGCGCTGCACCCCACCGTGGACAGCGGCACGTCGGCCCCCATGACCCTCACACTCGGTGGCGACTTCACCGCCGCGGGCACCCCGATCGACGCACCGGCCACCCTCCCGGGCGGCTTGCAGAAGACCGAGGCGGACAGCGCCACCTGCGTGGGGTAGCTTGCGGTTCAGAACGCCGAAGCATGGAGGACCCGAGCGCCCGTGGACACACAAGGCCCCGAGGCCGTGGACCCGGCGGACCAGTGGGTACTGGACCCGGTGACCGGCGAGTACCAGTTGCGGATGGACCCGCCGGCCCCGGCCCCCGAGCGGTACCCCGCCACGCCGGGGTCCGGCGGGCACGCCGACGGCACCGCCGCGTCCTCCTCCCCGCAGGCTGCTTTCGCCGAGGCGCCTTTCGCCGAGGCGCCCTTCACCGAGCAGCCCTTCACCGGCGGCCCGGCCGCAGGCCCCGCTCCGGCGACGTCCGGCAGCGGCGCGGCGCCCGCCCCCGGCGGCCGGGCCGCGGCCCGGCGCGGAGGTCGCAGGGCCGCCCCGAACTCCGGCCGCCGCAAGCCCAAGACGCGTGCGTCCGGCAGCCGGGGCGTGGTCCTGGGAGCCGGGGCACTGGGGCTGGCGCTGGTCGTCGGCGGGGTCGGGTTCGCCGTCGCGCAGCGCGGCTCGGGCGGAAGCGGCGTGCACACCGTCGACGTCGGGCAGGCGGCCGCGGCCACGCTGTCCACCAGCGGCCCCCTCAACGTGCTGCTGATCGGCACGACCGGGCAGGGCACGGCGGGGCAGAGCGGCGGCGCGGCCGGCCAGGCCGACTCGGCGGTGCTGCTGCACCTGTCCGCCGACCGCGGCAACGCCACCGCGCTGACCATCCCCGGCGACCTCGTCACCGCCATCCCCGACTGCCCGGTCGGCCCGCAGACCGGCACGGCGAAGGTGGTCCCGGCCACGCCCGTCAAGGGCGCGTCGCCGACGTTCCGGCAGAGCATGGGCGTCGACGGGCGGGGCGCCGCCTGCACGATGCGCCTGGTCGACCTGCTGACCGGCGTGAAGGTCGACCATGTCGTCCTCGCGGACGCGGCGGCGGTCCAGCAGCTCACCACGGCGGCCGGCGGCGTCCAGGTGTGCCTGAAGGACCCGCTGTCCGACCCGGCCGCGCACCTCGACCTGCCCGCGGGCCAGCACCGGCTGACGGCCGCGCAGGCCCCCGCCTTCCTCACCACCCGCAGTGCCCCGCCCGGCAACAGCGCGGTGGACCGGGCCCGGCTCCAGCAGGCCTACCTGGCGGCGCTGCTGCGGCAGTCCCGGGCCGGGGGCGCCGCGGCCAAGGCGCTCCCGGACGCGGCGGCCCGTTCGCTGACCGTGGACCCGGCGCTCGGCAGCACCCGCGCGCTCGGCGAACTGGCCGCGGAGATCGGCAAGGTGGACCTGCGGCACATCACGTTCGCCACGGTGCCGGTGGCCTCCGGGAGCAGCGGCGGCGCGGTCACGCTGGACGCGCCCGCCGCCAAGCAGGTGTTCTCCCTGATCTCCCGCGACATCTCCCTGTCGGCGCCCCCGGCGGCGCCGGACCCGCGGCTCACCGGGCCGAAGGCCACCCCGCACAACACCCGGGTGACCGTGCTCAACGGCACCGGTTCCTTCGGCGCCTCCCAGGACGTGCTGCTCTGGCTGCAGAACGACAAGGGGGTCAACCGCTCGGCCAACGGCGGCGACGCGCGCGCGACCCTGGCCACCACGCGGCTGGACTACGCGCCCAACCAGGCCGACCAGGCGCGGTCGCTGGCCGCGATCATGGGCCTGCCCGCGTCCGCCCTGCACGAGGGCGCCAAGAACGTGCCCGCGCTGACGTACATGACGCTGACCCTGGGCAAGGACTACACCGCGCCCGGAACTCCCATCGCGCTGCCGTCCACGCCGCCGAGGAACCTCGCCCTGACGACCGCCGACAGCACCGCCTGCGTGGGGTGAGTTCCGGCGAGGGGCGCGGCGTTCCTGTGAAGTCCGGGCCAGAGATGCAACTTCGCGTGCCTCTCGACCGTCTGACACAGGGATGGCTGCGAACGGACAGCCGGTGAGAGGGCTGAACGCCCGCAGCAGGGGGAGGACTCGATGCGCGACGGGACGATGGGAGGCGACGGCTACGGCACCGCCCCGAACCCCGGTGACCTGGGATGGGACGACGGGCTGTTCCGCGACGACGCCCGTGCCCACGCCCCCGAGGCGCCCGGGATCCCCGGGCAGCGGTCGCCGCGTCCGGGGTCGCACCGGGCGGGCGGCGGCGACGGCGGTCCCGGCGGCCCGGACGGGCTCACCGGCCCCGGCCACCGCAGGGGCGGCCAGCGCGGGCGCCGGAAGGCCAAGAGCGGGAAGCGCCGGGCGCTGAAGTGGGTGGCGATCGGCACGTCGGTCGCCGTGCTGGGCACCGCGGGCGCCGCGTTCGGCTACTACGAGTACCTGGCGAGCAAGATCCGCAAGGGCCAGCGCGTCAGCGGTGACACGCACGCCATCAAGTCCAAGGCCAACGCCAACGGCGACACCCCGCTCAACATCCTGATCCTGGGCTCGGATTCGCGGGCGGACCCCGAGGACAAGAAGCTCGGCGGCGCGTCGGACAGCGTCGGCGAACGGGCCGACGTGATCATGATCGCCCACCTGTCGGCGGACCGCAGCAACATGTCGCTCGTCAGCATCCCGCGCGACACCCGGGTGGACATACCCCGGTGCACCGACCCCAAGACGCACCGCGACTACCCCGCGACCAACGACATCATCAACGCGTCGCTGGCCCGCGGCGGCGCCGGCTGCACCCTGGCCACCGTGCAGAACCTGACCGGGGGGCTGTACATCGACCACTGGCTGAAGATCGACTTCGCCGGTGTCGTCAAGATGGCCGACGTCCTCGGCGGAGCCCAGGTCTGCGTGCAGCAGAACGTCGACGACCATCCGACGAAGGCGCAGCCCGGCGGCTCCCACCTGCACATGACCAAGGGCACCCACACCGTCAAGGGCCAGCAGGCGCTGCAGTGGCTGCGCACCCGGCACGCCTTCGGCAGTGACGCGATGCGCTCCAAGGCGCAGCACATGTACATGAGTTCGCTGCTGCGCAACCTGCGCAGCCAGAACCTGTTCTCCAACCCGGGCCGGCTCAACGACATCGCCACCAAGGCGATGGAGGCCTTCGAGGTGTCCTCCGAGATCGGCACGCCCAAGAAGCTCTACGACCTCGGCATGCAGCTCAAGAGCATCCCGCCGGACCGCACCACGATGCTGACGATGCCGCACGTCGCGGACCCCAAGGACCCGCAGGCGCACTACGTGGTGGCGCCCAGCGCCTCCACAGTGTGGTCGCTGATGCGCAACGACGTGGCGATGGACGCCAACGGCAAGGCGGCGACGCCCGGTGCGAAGCCGACGCCCACCACGCCGGCGGGCCCGCCCGCCGAGGCCCCGGGGACCATTCCCGTCAGCGTCCTCAACGGCACCGCGGGCACCGCGGGCGGCGTCCCGACCGGGCACCGGGCCGCCGACGTCTCCCAGGCCCTGATCGCCAAGGGCTTCGCGAAGGCGGCCTCGGTCCAGCAGCAGGCGCCGAGCCCGTCCACCACGGTCGTCTACCCGACGAGCGGCGGCGCGCAGGGGAAGTCGGACGCGCTGTCCGTCGCCAAGGCGCTGGGCTTCCCGGCCAAGAGCGTCAAGGCCTCCGCCGACGTGCAGGCGATCACCGTGACGGTGGGCGCCGACTGGAAGGCCGGCACCGACTACGCGAAGACGCTGCCGACGGCGGGCTCCGTGCCGACGGACTCGGACGCGATGAACGGCGCCGAGGACTCCACGAAGAACTGCATGTACGTCGAGCCGGCCTACCGCTTCTGAGCCGGATCCCCGCCGTGGGCAGAAGCGCCGGGGAGCCCTGGTCGGGGCTCCCCGGCGCTCGGTGCTCGGTGTGCTCGCGGGTGCGGGTGAACGCGGTCGTCGGCGGTCGTCAGCGGTCGGCGGTCGTCTCCGCGGCCGTCTCCCGTGCCTGCGGCGCCGGATCGCCGACGACGGCCGGGCGCCGGCTGGCGATCACCCGACGGGCCAGCGACGGGGGGCTGGTCAGGAAGCCGTAGCCCCAGCACATGTGCATGGTGGCCAGGGCGAGCGGGATGCGCAGCCGGGCGGCGAACGGCAGACCGCGGCCGGCCGGGAGGGAGCCGAGCGTGATGCCGGCGAGGTACGCGGCCGGGACCAGCAGCGCCCACGGCGTCAGCGCCGCGCCCACCACCACGCCGGCCGCGTTGGCCACCAGGGCGGCAGGAGCGGCGAGGTAGCGGAGGTTGACCGAACCGCGGTGGTAGCGGGTGACGACACGGCGCCAGCGGCCGTAGTCCTTGTACTGCTTGGCCAGGGCGCGCACGCTGGGCCGCGGCCGGTAGGACACCCGCAGTTCGGGCGAGAACCAGATGAGGTGACCGGCCTCGCGTATCCGGTAGTTGAGTTCCCAGTCCTGGGCGCGGACGAACTCGACGTTGTAGCCGCCCTGCTGCTCCAGCACCTCGCGCCGGAAGACGCCGAGGTAGACCGTGTCGGCGGGGGCGGCCGCGCCTCCGGTGTGGAACGCCGCGTTGCCGACGCCGATCTTGGCGGTCATGGCGGCCGCGACCGCGTGCTCCCAGTCGTTCTCGCCCTCGGCGTGCATGATGCCGCCGACGTTCGCCGCGCCGGTCTCCTCCAGGAGCCGGACCGCGGTGGCGATGTAGTCCGGGGAGAGCATGCCGTGGCCGTCCACGCGGACGACGACGGGATGCCGGGACGCCTTGATCGCCGCGTTGAGCGCGGCGGGCGTGCGGCCCGTGGGGTTCGGCACGGTGTGCACCCGCGGGTCCTCGGCGACGAGTTCCGCCGCGATGACGTCGGTGCGGTCCGTGGAGGGGCCCAGGGCGATGACGACTTCGAGTTCGCCCGGGTAGTCCTGCTCCAGGATGTGCCGGACCGAGTTGCGCAGGTGACGCTCCTCGTTGAGGACCGGCATGATCACGGAGACGGCCGGGGGCGCGGGATTCGTGGCGGCGTTCATCACGGGAAACGTTACCGCTTACGAGGGACCCCAGCGCGTGGGGTCAAGACCGACAGTCCTATTTGTCCCTAGCCTGAACGGGTTCTGTGCCCCCTCCCCCGGAGGTCCTGCCCGTGCCGCCCACCCGGCGACGTCCCCCGTCCGTCGATGTCCGCGGCCGCCCGCCCGCACCGCGCCGCGAGCGACCGCCCGTCGAGGGCCGGGGGAGGCCACCGGCGGACGGACGCGGGCAGGCGCCGGCCGATCCGCGGGTCCGCAGGGCCGGGGCCCCGCAAGGGCGGGCGACGGCGGGTCCCCGGGGCCGGCAGACCGCCGATCCCCGGGGCCGGCAGACCGCCGACCCGCGGATCCGTCCCCCGGCCGATCCGCGCGGCCGCCGGGTCGCCGATCCGCGGGGTCCGCGGCGGCCCGCGCCGCGGCCGGCTCCCCGGCAGCGGCGTCCCCAGCGCTGGGGTCTGCGGCTGGCCGGCGGTCTGGCGCTGCTGGTGATCACCGCGAGCGGGCTCGGGCACGCCGTGGTCGACGACGTGAGCGGTTCCATCGACCGGGTCGACGCCTTCGGTGGGATGGAGGGGCGTCCGCACGGCACGAAGGGCACCAACTTCCTGCTGGTGGGCACCGACGGCCGGGACGGGCTGGCGCCGGACGAGAAGAGGGAGTTCCACCTGGGCGGCGCGCCCTGCCACTGCACGGACACGATCATGCTCGTGCACCTGTCGGCGGACCACCGGCGGGCGAGCGTGGTGAGCATCCCGCGGGACACCTATGTACGGCTGCCCGACGCCTCGACGCTGCGGATCTCGCCCGGGTCCCGGGTGTCCCGGTCCACGGCGGGCGCCGCGGGTTCGGCGCCGCCCGTCCCGGGATCGGCGTCCCCCTCGGACCCGGCCGCCGGGACCTCGGCCGTGCCGACCGCGGTCACCGGGACCCATCCGGCGAAGATCAACCAGGCGTACGCGCTGGGCGGCCCGAAGCTCACCGTGCACACCGTCGAGCAGCTCACCGGTGTGCACATCGACCACTACCTGGAGGTCGACTTCACCAGCTTCATGAAGGCCGTGGACGTGATCGGCGGAGTACCGGTGTGCACGGTGACGCCGCTGAAGGACTCCTTCACGGGCCTGGACCTGCCCGCCGGCACCACCACGCTGGACGGCGGCCAGGCCCTGCAGTACGTGCGGTCCCGGCATGTGGACGGCTCGGCGGACCTGGGCCGGATGCAGCGGCAGCAGAAGTTCCTGGCCGAGGTGATCCACAAGATGACCAGCGGGTCGGTGCTGAGCAACCCGCTGGAGCTGAGCCGGGTCGCCTCGACGGTGCTGGACTCGGTGCGGGTCGACCAGGGCCTGAGCACCTCGGACCTGATCGCGCTCGCCCAGGGCATGAAGGGCTTCTCGCCGGGCTCCTCGGAGTTCGTCTCGGTCCCGCTGAGCGTCCTCGACTACCCCGTGCCCGGGATCGGGTCCACCGTGAAGTGGGACCCGGCGAAGGCCGGCCGGCTGTGGGCGGCGATCCGCGCCGACCAGCCGATCGCCCCGCCGCCGCCGAAGAGCGCCCCGCACCGGCCGGCCGCCGGCACGCCGGTGGACGTCGATCCGGCGACGATCAGCGTGCGGGTCCTGAACGGCACCGCGACCAACGGCCTGGCCGCGTCCACGCAGAAGGCGCTGCACGCCACCGGGTTCGCGACGCCGGGCCCGGCCACCACCGCGCTGGTGCGCACCGGCCGCACGATCATCCAGTACGACCCGCGCTGGGACCGTTCGGCGCGGACGCTGGCCACCGCGCTGCCGGGCGCCCGGCTCCAGCCGGCCCCGGGTCAGGGCGCGGTGATGAAGGTCACGCTGGGCACGGACTTCACGAAGGTGACCCCGGTCGCACCGAAGGCCCGCCCGCAGCCGGCCGGCACCGCGGTCACCGGGGACCAGGAGGTGTGCGCCTGACGCGGCCGCGGGCCGTGCCCGGGCCTTCCGAGGCCGCGCCCGGGCGGATTCCGGGCGGGACCCGGGCGGGACCTGTGAAGGGTCAGGGCGGCGCGCCGGCCGCACGGGCCGCCGGCGCCGGAGCAACCGCCCGGCGTCCGGGTCAGTCGTCGAGGCCCTCCGCGGCCCGCTCGCGGCGCAGCTCCACGATGGCGCGGCGCCTGGCGAGGCGGTGCGTGCGGCGGATCTGGGCCTCCTGGCAGCGGCGGCGGTCCTGGTCGGACTCCGGGATCACCTCGGGCACCCGGCGGGGCCGGCCCTCGGTGTCGACGGCGACGAAGACCAGATAGGCGCTGGCGACCTGCTTGGCGGGACCCGACTCGTTCCAGCGCTCGGCCACGACCCGCACGCCGATCTCCATGGAGGTCTTGCCCGTCCAGTTGACCTGGGCCTTCACATGGAGCAGGTCGCCGACGCGGACCGGCTCGAGGAAGGCCATCTCGTCCATGGCGCCGGTCACCGCGGGTCCGCCGGAGTGGCGGCCGGCGACCGCCCCCGCCGCGTCGTCGACGAGTTTCATCACGACGCCGCCGTGCACGGTGCCCAGCAGATTGGTGTCGTGGGCGCTCATGATGTGGGAGAGCGTGATGCGGGAGGCGGAGGTCGGCTTGCCCGGGATCACCGGGACTGCCGGGGTGGGCAGCGGGTCCGGCATGCCCTCCTGAGCGGCGGATGAGTCGATCACGCCCTCCACCTTATGTCCGTTACACAACCGGTGCGGCCCGTGGTCGTATGCATCGGGTCTGCTACAGAACCTCCGGGGATTGCGGGTCGTCGCCGCTGTCCGGGCACACTGGCCGACATGAACGGTTGGAGCGATGACACCGAGCAGCGCCGGCTTTCCGAGCCGCCGCTGCCGCCCGAACTGTCGCCGCGCAGGGCCGCGGCCACCGGCGGGGTCCCGTCGCAGGTCCGCCGCCCCCAGCCGGGCGGTGGCTCCCAGGGCGGCTACGGGCCGCCCTCGACGGGCGGCGGCCCGGGCGGCGGCGCACGCCGGCCGCGCTGGAGCACCCGCAAGAAGATCGGCTACACCGCGCTGGGCCTGGTCGTGGTCCTGCTCGTGGTCTCCGTGTCCACGTACTTCTGGGCGGACTCCAAGGTGCGGCGCGAGGTCGACCTCAGCAAGGTCGAGGACCGGCCGGCGACGGGCAAGGGCACGAACTACCTGATCGTCGGCTCGGACAGCCGCGAGGGCCTGACCAAGCAGGACGAGAAGAACCTGCACACCGGTGCCGCCGAGGGCCAGCGCACGGACTCGATGATGATCCTGCACACCGGCAGCAACGGCACCACGATGCTGAGCCTGCCGCGTGACTCGTACGTCACGATCCCGGCGTTCACCGGTCAGCAGTCGCACAAGCGGTACGCGGCCTCCACGCACAAGCTGAACCGCGCCTACGCCGACGGCGGCCCTGAACTACTCACCCGCACCATCGAGTACAACACCGGCATCCACATCGACCACTACGCGGAGATAGGTTTCGCCGGGTTCGTGAACCTGGTGAACGCGCTCGGCGGAGTGAACATGTGCCTGGACAAGGCCGTGCACGACAAGGCGTCCGGCGCCGACTTCAAGGCGGGCTGCCAGAAGCTGAACGGCCAGCAGTCGCTGGCGTTCGTCCGGCAGCGGCACCAGGAGGCCGACCAGGACCTCGGCCGCATGCGCAACCAGCAGAAGTTCCTGTCGACGCTGGCCCACCAGGCCGCGTCGCCGTCGACGGTCCTCAACCCGTTCAAGCTGTACCCGGTCATCGGTTCCGGCCTGGACACCCTGATCGTGGACAAGAAGATGAGCCTGTGGGACCTGACGTCCATGTTCTGGGCGATGAAGGGTGTCACGGGCGGCGGCGGCCACTCCATCACCGTGCCGATCGCCAACTCCAACTACATGACCCCCAACGACGGCGACGCCGTGAAGTGGGACATGACGAAGGCCAAGACGCTCTTCGGCGAGCTGCAGAACGACGACAAGGTCACCGTCGGCGGCAGCGCCGGCTAGCCGCACGGCCGCAGACACGCGTCGGGCCCGGCTCCCCCGTGGGGGAGCCGGGCCCGAGGCGTGTCAGGCGCGGGACCGGCCGGAGGACCGGCGGCCCGGGTGCCGCGTCAGTGGCGCGCGGGGTTCCGGCGACGCAGCGCGAACACCGCGCCACCGCCGACGGCCACCAGCGCGGCCGCGATGCCGGCGATCATGCCGGTGTTGCTGCCGCCACCGGTCTCGGCCAGGTTCTGGCTGCCGCCGGCCGCCTGGGACGGCGCGTTGGTGTCCGCGACGGCCGGAGCGGAGGTGGTGCTGCTCGCCGAGGTCGTGGGGGTGGTGGTCGGCGTCGTCGTCGGCGCGGTGGTCGGCGGCGTCGTGGGCGGGGTGGTGGGAGGCGCGGTGGTGGGCGCGGAGCACGCGTCGCTGGGCACCGTGGTGCTGCCCTTCGTGACCTGCTCGTCCTGGAAGTAGCCCTTGACCGAGGCCAGGACGACGTAGTGCGTCCCGGGCGTCCAGGGCACGGCGATGGTGAAGTCGTTCCCCTGGTCGAACTCCTGCGTCGCGACCTGCTCGCCGCTGTCGGTCTTGACCGTGATGGTCACCGGGCGAGTGCCGTCCGTGTCGTGGACGACCAGGTTGCCCTTGCCGGTCTGGTGGTCACAGCTGATGCCGGCGCTGAAGTCCGCGACGTTGCACGCGAACGCGTTGCCTGCGACGCCCAGCGCGAGCGCGGCTGCGGCGGAGGCAACGCCGATGGAACGCACCGCTATGGCGGTGCGGCGGTTTTTGGACACGTCTTCCCTTCACGGGATCGGATCTCATGCGGAGTCGCCACCCAGCGCGATCGTAGAACTCCCCGTCCACTGGAGATGACGGACCAGCTCTACAAGTGGGCCTGAGCGCTTGTCAATTGGCACCAAAACACCCATGCGGGCGCTTCACCCGCGCAAACATGGCCGAGACGTCACGGCATCCCGGAGGTTTATTACAGAGTTGAGACGAACGGAGCCCCATCAGCGCCGTTCGTCACAGGAGTTGACAGTTCCCTCGGTCACGAGACGTGGTCACCGAGCGTGTCCAGGGTGTTGGTCGCGACGTAGTCGGCCATCGTGTCGTTGCGCAGCGCCTCCCACAGCGCGGACGTGCCGTTGGGGTCGAGCAGCACCACGGACTGCTTCTGGATGGTGTCGAAGCCGGCGACCGGGGCGTTCATGAAGACCATGTCCGAGGAGCGCAGGTGGCGCATGTTCCACACCAGGCCGCGCAGGTCGCCGTCGGAGAGGCGGTCGTCGACGCTCACCACGGACGTCACCTGGTCCAGCGTGCGCTTCAGCTTCAGCGGGTTGGAGAACGTCCCGCCGGAGAGCATCTTCGACAGCACGGCCCGCAGGAAGTTCTGCTGGCGGTGCGTGCGGTCGAGGTCGCCGCGCGGCAGGCCGTACCGCTCGCGCACGTAGTCCAGCGCGTCGTCGCCGTTCATGTGGTGGGTGCCGGCCACCCAGTAGCCGCCCGGGCCGTTGTAGCGCTTGACCGTCTTGTCCACGGTGATGTCGACGCCGCCGACTGCGTTGGTGAGGTTCCTGAAGCCGCTCCAGTCGATCACCGCAAGGTGGTCGATCTTCACCTTGGTCAGGCGCTGCACGGTGTCGATGAGCAGCGGCGGGCCGCCCCAGGAGAAGGCGGCGTTCAGCTTGGCCTTGCCGTGACCGGGGATCGGCACCCAGGAGTCGCGGGGCAGGGAGACCACATAGGCGTGCTTGTGGTCGGCGGGCAGGTGGACCAGCATCATCGTGTCGCTGCGCTGGGCGCCCGGCTTCCACTCCGGGGCCTTGGCGTCCTTGCCGGTGGTCGGCAGGTCGGAGCGGGCGTCGACGCCGACGAGGAGGAACGTTTCGCTGCCGTCCTTGGAGGGCGGCGGCAGCGCGGCCTGCGGGACGTTCGTCGGGAACGCGTTGGGGATGCGCTCGACGCGTCCGGTGTAGTGCTCGTAGGCCCAGTAGAGCGTTCCGGCGACGAGCAGGACGCCGGTGCACAGCAGGCCGAGGGCGGCGTAGAGCACCCGGCGGGTGCGGCGCCTGCGCCTGGCCCTGCGGTCCGGGCTGTCCGGTGCGGCGGAACCGTCGTCCGGCTCGGGCTCACCGGGCTCACCGGGCTCACCGGGTTCGCCGGCGGCGCCGGGGTCCGCCGGGGCCGGGGTCCCGTCCGCCGCCTCGGACCCGCCCTGGCCCGCGACGCCGGCGGCTTGGGGGTCGGCGGCCCGCCGTTCCTTGCTCGTGATGAGCGTTTCGAGGGTTTCGCGGCGTTCGTCCGTCCCCGCCGCGTCGTGTTCGTCACGCTCGTCCCGGCCGTCGCCGTCTCTGCCGCTGCACTCGTCCATGCCCAGCCACCCCCACCGCGCCCGCCGCGCCGATCCACCCTGCGGCCTCTGGACGCATTGTGGCCCCGGAGCTTCGACCTCACCCCTGATTTGGCCGAGCCTGTGCCGACTATGCTCGGCACATGCCTCTCAAGCTCACTGTCGTCGGACTCGGCTACCTCGGCGCCACCCATGCCGCCGCCATGGCCGAGCTCGGGTTCGAGGTGCTCGGTCTCGACATCGACCCCGCGAAGACCGATCTGCTCGCCACCGGCCGGACCCCCATGTTCGAGCCGGGCCTGGAGGAACTGCTCTCCCGGCACGTCGCCGGGCTGGAGGGCTCCAGCGGGCGGCTGCGCTTCACGCACTCCTGGGAGGAGCTGGCCGACTTCGGCGACGTGCACTTCGTCTGCGTCAACACCCCGCAGAAGCACGGCGAGTACGCGTGCGACATGAGTTACGTGGACAGCGCCTTCGCGATGCTGGCGCCGCACCTGCGGCGGCCCGCCCTGGTGGTCGGCAAGTCCACCGTGCCGGTGGGCAGCGCCGAGCGCCTCGCGCAGACCCTGCGGGAGCTGGCGCCGGCCGGCGAGGACGCGCAGCTCGCGTGGAACCCGGAGTTCCTGCGCGAGGGCTTCGCGGTGCAGGACACCCTGCACCCCGACCGGGTCGTGGTCGGGGTCGCGAGCGAGCACGCGGAGGCGCTGCTGCGCGAGGTGTACGCCGGGCCGATCGCGGAGGGCACGCCGTTCGTGGTCGCGGACTACCCGACCGCCGAGCTGGTGAAGACCGCCGCGAACGCGTTCCTCGCCACGAAGATCTCCTTCATCAACGCGATGGCCGAGGTGTGCGAGGCGGCGGGCGGCGACGTCGCCAAGCTGGCCGAGGCGATCGGCTACGACGAGCGCATCGGCAGCAAGTTCCTGCGGGCCGGCATCGGCTTCGGCGGCGGCTGCCTGCCCAAGGACATCCGGGCGTTCATGGCCCGGGCCGGCGAGCTGGGCGCCGACCAGGCGCTGACGTTCCTGCGCGAGGTCGACTCCGTCAACATGCGCCGCCGCACGCACATGGTGGAGCTGGCACGCGAGGCGGTCGGCGGCGGTTTCCTCGGGCGCCGCATCGCGGTCCTCGGCGCGGCCTTCAAGCCGGACTCCGACGACGTGCGGGACTCCCCCGCGCTGAACGTCGCCGGGCAGATCCAGCTGCAGGGCGGCCAGGTCACCGTCTACGACCCCAAGGGCATGGAGAACGCCAAGCGGCTGTTCCCCACCCTGGGCTACGCGCCGACCGCGCTGGACGCGGTGCGCGGCGCCGACGCCGTGCTGCACCTCACCGAGTGGCGGGAGTTCCGCGAGCTGGACCCCGCCGCGCTCGCCGAGGTCGCCGGGCAGCGGCTGATCCTGGACGGCCGCAACGCCCTCGACCCCGAGCTGTGGCGCAAGGCCGGATGGACCTTCCGCGCGATGGGCCGCCCCCAGGCCTGACGGCAGGCACGGAGCAGGTGCCGGCGGCAGGTGCCGGCACGTTCAGGGCAGGTCAACGCCCAGGCATAGAGCGGGTAAAGCCGTGGGAGCCGCGTTCGTGGCGCCGCCGCCGTTCGTCTACAGTCCTGTAGACGAACGGCGGCGGCGCATCCTGCGCCGGAGAGGCGGCAGGTGCCCCATGGAACAGTCCGGACACGGCAACACGGTCGCGGCAGGCCCGGTACGACACCGGCGCGGTGCCGCGGTGGCGCGGGCCGGGGTCAAGGTGCCGGTGCAGATCACCGCCTGGTTCTGGCTGACCAAGGTGCTCACCACCGGCATGGGCGAGACCACCTCGGACTTCCTCGGCCGCGCGCTGAACCCGGTGGTGGCCGGCGCCATCGGCCTGCTCGGCCTGGTCGGCGCGCTCGCCCTCCAACTGCGCGCGACGCGCTACTCCCCGTGGACCTACTGGTTCGCGGTCGTCATGGTGAGCGTCTTCGGGACGATGGCCGCGGACGTCGTCCACGTCATCGCGGGGGTGCCCTACGCGGTCTCCACCGCGGCCTTCTCGGTGCTGCTGGTCGTGGTGCTGGTGGCCTGGTACCGCAGCGAGGGCACGCTGTCGATCCACAGCATCGGCACGCCCCGCCGGGAGCGGTTCTACTGGGCGACGGTCCTGACCACCTTCGCACTCGGCACGGCCTGCGGGGACCTCACCGCGGGCACCCTGCGCCTGGGCTACTTCTCCTCCGGCGTGCTGTTCGCCGTGGCGATCGCGGTGCCCGCGCTCGCCCGGCTGATGGGCCTGAACGCGGTCGCCGCGTTCTGGTGGGCGTACGTGCTGACCCGGCCGCTGGGCGCGTCCTTCGCCGACTGGATGGGCGTGCCCGTCCACCGCGGCGGCCTGGGATGGGGCACCGGCCCGGTCAGCCTCGCGCTGGCCGCCCTGATCGTGATAGCGGTGGGCTACCTGGCGGTCGAGCACCGCAGGACCGCGCCCGCCGCCTGACACCCTTCGCCGGCGCCGTTCAGATCCCAGCCGTCAGGCGGTGGACCGGCGCCGGCGATACGTCCGCATCTTCGCCCGGCTCCCGCAGATCGCCATCGTGCACCAGCGACTGCGGCCCGCCGGGCTGCGGTCGTAGTAGACCCAGCGGCAGGTGTCGGCGGCGCACGCCTTGAGGCGCTGCCAGGTGCCCTCGGCGACGGCCGCCGACACCGCCGCGGCCACCTCCGCGGTGAGGGCCGGCAGGCCGGTGAGCCCCGCCGCCGGCCGCACCCGCGCGCCGCCCTCCGCGTCGGCCACCAGTCGCAGCGGGGCCGCCGCCAGCAGGGCGTTCAGGTCCCGCAGCGCGTCGGCCGGCACGTCCACCCCGGTGTGCGCCGAGCACACGTCCCGCAGCGCCTCCCGCAGCACCACGGCCGCGGCCAGCGTGCCGGCGTCCGGTTCACCGGGGACGATCCCGCGCGCCCGGAGCCAGGCCGCCAGGTCGGCGGGCGTCCGCCACCCCTCGTCCCCGCCCTCCAGGTCGACCGTGTTGACGAGGTCCTGCACCACATCGAGGGGGGCCGGCGCGGGATCGCGGACTCCAGGCTGCTCCATCCTTGTCACGTTACCGCTGTACCGCCATCATGGAGTAACGGTTACCGGCTGGTGGCCCTGCACTGGTAACGGGGTGACGGGGGCAACGGGCGCTGGTGCCACGCACCGGCACCCTCGTTCCGGTGCGCGGGGACACCCGGCCGACGGCACCCCGTCGGCGGCGACCGGCCGGCGACACCTTCAGCGAGAGGAGTGCACCGTGATCGGCACACTGGGCTCGGTCGTCCTGGACTGCCACAACCCGACGGCACTGGCCGCCTTCTACGCCGAGCTGGTGGGCGGGACCATCTCGGTCGAGGAGGACGGCAGTTGGGTGGACCTGGAGCGCGAGGGAGGACAGCGTCTCTCCTTCCAGCTCGCCCCCGGCCTGAAGCCGCCGGCCTGGCCGGACCCCGAACGCCCGCAGCAGTTCCACCTGGACATCGGCGTGGAGCGCGCCCAGCTCGAAGCGGCGGAGAAGCGCGTCCTCGACCTCGGGGCGACGCTGCTGGAAGGAGACGACGACGGCTCCCGCAACTGGCGCGTGTACGCGGACCCGGAGGGCCACCCCTTCTGTCTCTGCGCCCACTGAGCCCGTCCCGCGTCGGCTCGGTCCGCCGACCGGGCGGGGTCCGTCCCCGCCCGGTCACCGCCCCCTCCACCGCCCGTCGGTCACCGGACGCCGTACCGTAGCCCGGCGGAGGGAAGCTGCTGCTGCCTCCAGAGCAGCCGATGAGGGGACCTCCGACAGCGGTGGCCGTACTGACAACCCCGCCCGCGCGGCGGACGCGACGCCGGGTGCCGTGGCGGGCCCTGGCCGGGCTGGTGCCGGCCCTGCTGGTCGGCGCCTGGACGGCCGGGCACTGGGCGGTGGTGGCCGACGGCGGCCGCGACCTGCTCGGCGCGCACCCCGGCTGGCTGCTCGCCGCGCTGGCCGCCACCGGGCTGGGCTGGGTCGCCAACGCCTGCGCCCGGCAGGGCACCGTGCTCGAACCGCTGCCGCCGGCACGCCTGGTGGCGACCCAGTTCGCGGCCACGGCGGCGGGCCAGCTCGCCCCGGCCGGGATCGGCGCCAGCGCGGTCAACCTGCGGTTCCTGCGGGCGCACGGCGTGCCGCTGATCCGGGCTTCGGCGGCGCTCGCGCTGTACTCGCTCGCGGAGTCGGCGAGCCGGGTCGGCCTGCTGCTGGTGCTGCTGGCCGCGTTCCCGCACGCGCTGCACACTCCCGGTGTGCTGCCCGCCCGTTCGGGCCTGGTGCTGCTCGCCGCGATCGCGGTGGCCGGGCTGACGGCCGCGGTGGTGGTGCTCGCGGCGATGGAGCGGGTACGGCGGGCGGTGCGCGGCTTCCTGACCGCCGCGCTGGCCGACCTGCGCTCGCTGCACACGCGCCCCTCGCGGGTGCTGGCGTTGTGGGGCGGGTCACTGGCCTTCCCCGTGCTGCAGGCGGCGTCGATGGCGGCGGTGGCGCTGGCCCTGGACATGCCGGTGCCGGCCGTGCACGTGGCGATCGCCTACCTGGCCGCGACCTGCGTGGCCGCCGCGGTGCCCAGCCCCGGCGGCATCGGGTCCGTGGACGCCGCCCTGGGCCTGGCCCTGGTCGCCGCCGGTTCGCCGACCGCGACCGCGGCCTCCGCGGTCCTCGGCTTCCGCATCGTGACCGTGTGGCTGCCGCTGGTCCCGGCCGTGGTCGCGCTGTCCGCGCTGATCCGGCGCAAGGTGCTCTGACGGCGGCCGCCCGGCCCGGGCGGCCCGGGGTGGGGGGTCTCCGTGGAGCCGGCCGGACCACGCTTCCGCGACCGCCGTGGTGCGCGCCGCGGTTACGCGCCGGTGCCGTCCAGCGCCGCGATCGTCGCCACCGACGGGCCGCGCTTGGCGCGCAGCCCGGCCGCGGCGGTCTCGGCGTCCCGCAGCACGCGCACGGCGTTCCGCCAGGTGAGCCGGGCGATGTCGTCGTCGGACCAGCCGCGGCGCAGGAGTTCGGCGATCAGGTGCGGATAGGAGGCGACGTCCGGCAGGTCGGCGGGGGTGAGGGTGGTGCCGTCGTAGTCGCCGCCGAGGCCGATGTGGTCGACGCCCGCGACCTCGCGCATGTGGTCCAGGTGGTCGGCGACCGTCTCGGCGGTCGCCTTCGGGCGCGGGTGGGCCTCCTCGTACGCGCCGAACACCGCCATGCCCTCGGGGGACATGTCCAGCGGGTGCAGGCCGTTGGCCCGCATGTGGGCGTCGGCGCCCTCCGACCACTCGACCGCCGCGGGCAGCACGAACTTCGAGACGAACGTGGCCATCGCGACGCCGCCGTTGGCGGGCAGCGCGGCCAGCACGTCGTCGGGGATGTTGCGGACGTGGTCGCAGACCGCGCGGGACGAGGAGTGCGAGAAGAGCACCGGCGCCTCGGCCACCCGCAGCGCCGCCCGCATCGTGTCGGGCGAGACGTGGGAGAGGTCGACCAGCATGCCCAGGCGGTTCATCTCCCGCACGACCTCCTCGCCGAACGCGGTGAGGCCGCCGGGCACCGGCTCGTCCGTGGCGGAACCGGCCCAGGCGGTGTTGTCGTTGTGGGTGAGCGTCATGTAGCGCACGCCCAGGTCGTACAGACTCCGCAGCACGCCCAGCGAGTTGTCGATGCTGTGGCCGCCCTCGGCGCCCATCAGCGAGGCGATCCGGCCGGCGGCGCGAGCCGCCTCCATGTCGTCGGCGGTGAGGGCGAGCCGCAGGTCCCCGTCGTGGCGTGCGGTCATCCGGCGGACCACGTCGATCTGTTCGAGGGTCGCGGTGACCGCGTCGGCCCCGGTCAGCTCGGTGCTGACGTACACCGACCAGAACTGCGCGCCCACCCCGCCGGCCCGCAGCCGCGGGATGTCGGTGTGGGTGCGCGCGCTCTGGTCGGCGGCGATGTCCAGCCGGTCGAGGTCGTACCCGACCTGGACGCGCAGGGCCCAGGGCAGGTCGTTGTGCCCGTCCACGACGGGGTGGGCGGCGAGCAGGTCACGGGCACGGGCGTGAAGGTCCATGCCCGAGAGCCTATTGGGCGAAGCCGAACCCGGCGGCGCCCGACACCTTCGCCCGCAGCCGCCGGCCCTTCTCGGTGGCCTGCTCGGTCAGCGACGCCTGGAACTCCTTCATGCGGGCGAGCAGTTCGGGGTCGTGGGCGGCGACGATGCGCACCGCGAGCAGCCCGGCGTTGCGGGCGCCGCCGATGGAGACGGTGGCCACGGGCACGCCGGCCGGCATCTGCACGATGGACAGCAGCGAGTCCATGCCGTCGAGGTACTTCAGCGGCACCGGGACGCCGATGACCGGCAGCGGCGTCACCGAGGCGAGCATGCCCGGCAGGTGCGCGGCACCGCCGGCGCCCGCGATGACGGCCTTCAGCCCGCGGTCGGCGGCCTGCTCGCCGTACTCGACCATCGCGTGCACCATGCGGTGCGCGGACAGGACGTTGACCTCGTAGGCGACGCCGAACTCGTCGAGTGCCTGCGCCGCGGCCTCCATCACCGGCCAGTCGGAGTCGGAGCCCATCGCGATGCCGACCAGCGGCCGGCCCGCAGGAGACGCCTGGGACGCTTCACTCATCGATCGTTCCTCGCAGGTATCCGGCCGCGTGGGCGGCGCGCTCGCGCACGTCCGCCAGGTCGTCGCCGTAGGTGTTGACGTGGCCGACCTTGCGGCCGGGCTTCACGTCCTTGCCGTACATGTGGATCTTCAGCCCCGGGTCGCGGGCCATGCAGTGCAGGTAGGCCGGGTACATGTCGGGGAAGTCGCCGCCGAGCACGTTGGCCATCACGGTCCAGCGGGCCCGCGGGCGCGGGTCGCCGAGCGGCAGGTCGAGCACCGCCCGCAGGTGGTTGGCGAACTGCGAGGTGACGGCGCCGTCCATCGACCAGTGGCCGCTGTTGTGCGGGCGCATCGCCAGTTCGTTGACCAGCACCGCGGTGGTGCCGTCCGGCCGCCGCACCTCGAACAGCTCGACGGCCAGGTGCCCGACGACGCCGAGCTCGCGGGCGACGGTCAGGGCGATGTGCTGGGCGTGCGCGGACACGTCGTCGGGCAGTCCGGGCGCCGGGGCGATCACGGTGTCGCAGACGCCGTCGACCTGGATGGACTCCACGACCGGGTAGGCCACGGCCTGGCCGTGCGGCGAGCGGACGACGTTGGCGGCCAGTTCCCGGACGAAGTCGACCTTCTCCTCGGCGAGCACCGGCACGCCGGCCCGGAAGGGCTCGGCCGCGTCGGCCTCGGAGCGGGCGATCCACACGCCCTTGCCGTCGTAGCCGCCGCGCACGGTCTTCAGCACGACCGGGTAGCCGGCGCCCTCGGCGGCGAACCGGGAGACGTCCGCCGGGTCGGCGACGAGCCGGTGCCGCGGGCAGGGGATGCCGAGCGCGTCGAGCCGGGCCCGCATGACGCCCTTGTCCTGGGCGTGCACCAGGGCGTCGGGACCGGGCCGGACCACGATGCCGTCGGCCTCCAGGGCGCGCAGGTGCTCGGTGGGCACGTGCTCGTGGTCGAAGGTGAGGACGTCGCAGCCGGCGGCGAACGCCCGCAGGGTCTCCAGGTCACGGTAGTCACCGACGGTGACGTCGGAGACGACCTGCGCCGCCGAGTCCTGGGGGGTGTCGCTGAGGATGCGGAAGCGGATGCCGAGGGGGATGCCCGCCTCGTGGGTCATGCGGGCCAGCTGGCCGCCGCCGACCATGCCGACTACGGGGAATGTCACGGTTCTTCCTGCCAAGGTACGCGGGTGGCACGAGGGGACCAGTGCGTGCCCCGGCCCCGCCGGATGGCTTTTACCAGGGTATCTGCCGTACGACCCGACGAACAACGAGTCGCGATCGCCGTACGATCGCACGAGACGGTTAGCATGTGGGGGCTGCACTCTTCCGCGCACCCGGGCCGGGCCCGGCGCGCGACCGCCGACGGACCCCGCCAGACGGACGACAGACGCACGGCAGACCCCGGCAGAACCCGCCAGATCCCCAACAGACAGGGCCGAACGATCACCATGAGCGGACCGCTTACGCTGCGTTCGAGGGTGATGCTGATCCGCCGGGAGATCGCCAAGTTCGGCGCGGTCGGCGGCGCCGGGGTGCTGGTCAACATCGGTGTCTTCAACCTGATCCGGAACAACACCGGCCTGCAGACCGTCCGGGCGTCCATCATCGCCACGGTCGTGTCCATCGTCTTCAACTATGTGGGTTTCCGGTACTTCACCTACCGTGACCGCGACAAGGCCGGACGCACCCGTGAGATGGGGCTGTTCCTGCTGTTCAGCGCGATCGGCCTGGTGATCGAGAACGGCATCCTGTACCTGACGACCTACGGCTTCGGCTGGGACAGCGGGCTGCAGAGCAACATCTTCAAGTTCGTCGGCATCGGGGTCGCGACCCTCTTCCGCTTCTGGTCGTACCGCTCCTGGGTGTTCCGCGCGCTGCCCGGCGCGGGGGCGGTGGGGCAGGCCGAGGCGATACTGGCCGAGGCCCTGCCGCAGGACCGGCCCGACCCGAGCGCGCCGACGAAGAAGCACCTCTGACCTCTGGGCCGCTGGGCCGCTGGGGGTCTTCGAGCCGCTGAGCCTCTGGGCCGCTGGGCCGCTGGGCTCAGCCGATGAGGTCGTCCCCCCGCGGATGCGGGGTGATCTCCTGCGCCAGGAAGAGCGCGAAGACCGGCGGCCGGTGCTGGAGCAGTTCCAGCCGCCCGCCGTCCGCCTCGGCGAGGTCGCGGGCGACCGCCAGGCCGAGCCCGGTGGAGTTGCGGCCGCTGACCGAGCGCTCGAAGACCCGGGTGCCCAGGTCCAGCGGCACGCCGGGGCCGTCGTCGCTGACCTCCACCACGGCCTGGGTGCCGGTCACGCGGGTGTGCAGGGTGACGGTGCCCGAGCCGTGCATCAGCGAGTTCTCGATCAGGGTGGCCAGCACCTGGGCGACCGCGCCCGGTGTGCCGACCGCCCGCAGCCGGCGGGCTCCGGTGAGCACCATGGAGCGGCCCTCGCCCTGGTAGGCCGGCCGCCACTCCTCGACCTGCTGCCGGATCACCTCGTCCAGGTCGAAGTCGACGGCGGAGCCGCTGCGCGGGTCGCGGGAGTTGGTGAGCAGCCGCTGGACGACGTCGGTGAGCCGCTCGACCTGGCCGAGGGCGATCGTCGCCTCCTCCTTGACCGTCTCCTGGTCGTTGGCGGTGGCGACGATCTCCTCCAGCCGCATCGACAGCGCGGTCAGCGGGGTGCGGAGCTGATGCGAGGCGTCGGCGGCGAGCCGGCGCTCGGCGGTGAGCATGCGGCCGATGCGCTCGGCGCTGGCGTCGAGCACGTCGGCGATCCGGTCGAGTTCCGGTACGCCGTAGCGGCGGTGCCGCGGCCGCGGGTCGCCGGAGCCGAGGCGCTCGGCGGTCTCGGCGAGGTCGGTGAGCGGGCTGGTCAGCCGCCGGGCCTGGAGCACGGCCAGGGCGATGGCGGCCAGGACCGCCAGCAGCGCCACGGCCAGGATCACCAGCAGGGTGCGCCCGACCTCCTGGCTGACCGTGGAGCGGGACTCCTCGACGGTGACCGACTCACCGTGGTCGCCCTTCTCGGTGGAGGACAGCACGGCCCCCTTGGGCCGCTCCCCCAGCCGTACCTCGGGGTGGCCGGGGACGCGCACGATGGCGTACCGGTTGTCGGCGATCTGCCGGTCGAGGCCCTGGGCGTTGACGGACTCGCCGGCCGCGATGCGGTTCTCCACCACCCCGGTCAGCCGGACCGCCTCGGACTCCACACCGTCCTTGGCGCTGCTCTGGATCGTCCGGCTCTCCACCAGGACGAGGGACAGGCCGAAGACGCCGATGACGACGAGCACCACGGCCAGCGTGGAGGCGATCAGTCGGCGTCTCATGGAGGAGCGGGCTCAGTTCTTCTCGAAGCGGAAGCCCACACCGCGGACGGTGGAGATGAAACGCGGGTTGCCCGCGTCGTCACCGAGCTTCTTGCGCAGCCAGGAGATGTGCATGTCGAGGGTCTTGGTGGACGACCACCAGGTGGTGTCCCAGACCTCGCGCATGAGCTGTTCGCGGGTGACGACCCGGCCGGCGTCCCGGACCAGGACCCGCAGGAGGTCGAACTCCTTGGCGGTGAGCTGCAGTTCGTCGTCCCCCATCCAGGCGCGGTGGGACTCGACGTCGATGCGGACGCCGTGGGTGGAGGGCTGGGCCGGCTCGGTGGTGCCGCGGCGCAGCAGCGCCCGGACCCGCGCGAGGAGTTCGGCCAGGCGGAACGGCTTGGTGACGTAGTCGTCGGCGCCGGCGTCCAGGCCGACGACCGTGTCGACCTCGTCGGCGCGGGCGGTGAGCACCAGGACCGGGAAGGAGTGGCCCTCGGTGCGGATGCGCCGGCAGACGTCGAGACCGTCCATGCCGGGCAGGCCCAGATCGAGCACCACCAGGTCGACGGCGCCCAGCAGCGCCGTCTCGAGAGCGGTGGGTCCGTCCTCGCGCACCTCGACCTCGTAGCCCTCACGGCGCAGTGCGCGTGCGAGTGGTTCCGAGATGGATGCGTCGTCCTCGGCCAGAAGTACGCGGGTCATGGGCTTGATGGTAGTCCGCACGGAGCAGCCGCGACCCGGAGGTCGCGACAGCGGACGGGCGGGGACGGACGGCGGCCGCGCGGGTCGCCGGACCCTGACGGAATTGCCCGCCGGGGGGTTCCCCGATCATGACGCGATCTCGGACGACGTTCCGGGAACTTCCCCTATCAAAGCTGATGACCGTGACTTTCCGCGTACTTTGGGACGCATGCCGCGCACTGTGATGCAGATCGCATAGGCGCTCATACCACATGTATGGATGCCATACAGTATTTAAACGCCCGTCTCCGGATAGTCATGCACTGGACCGGATGCGGCGCAGTCCTGCCGCGGAGCCGGGCCTGGCGATGATGCCGTGCCGTCCGGCGCCGGGGCTTCCCGGCCTCCCGGCCCACGGGACCTTCCCCACGAGGACTCACCATATGGCGACCAGCCTGACGAAGGACGCCCCCGAGCGCGCAACCGGCGCTCCGTCCGGCGCCACCTTCTTCGGCCACCCCCGCGGACTGGCCACCCTCTTCATGACCGAGATGTGGGAGCGTTTCAGCTTCTACGGCATGCGCGCGCTGCTCCCGCTCTACCTGATCGCCGGCGGACCGGCGGCCGACAAGGGTTCGCAGGCCGGCGGCCTGGCGATGAACGCCGCGACCGCCACCGCGATCTACTCCATCTACATGGCGATGGTCTACCTGCTCGCCATGCCCGGCGGCTGGTTCGGCGACCGCGTGTGGGGGCCGCGCAAGACCGTCACCGTCTCGGCCGCGGTCATCATGGCCGGCCACCTCACCCTGGCGCTGCCCGGTGAGGGCCCCTTCTTCGCCGGTCTGGCGCTGGTCGCGCTCGGCTCCGGCCTGCTGAAGGCCAACATCTCGACGATGGTGGGCCACCTCTACGACGGGCCGGACGACCCGCGCAGGGACGGCGGCTTCACCGTCTTCTACATGGGCATCAACATCGGCGCCTTCGCCGCGCCGCTGGTCATCGGCACGGTCGGCCAGAACTACAGCTGGCACCTCGGCTTCGCGCTGGCCGCGGTCGGCATGGGCCTGGGCCTGCTGCAGTTCCTGATCGGCACGCGGCACCTGAACCCGCGCAGCAGCGTGGTGCCCAAGCCGCTGACCGCCGAGGAGCGCCGCACCACGCTGCGCAAGGGCCTGGCCTGGCTGGTCGCCGCGGTCGCGTTCTACTCGGTCGTGGTGCTCAGCGGCAGCTACACCCTGAACTGGGCGCTGGTGCCGATCACGGTCATCGGTCTGCTCATCCCGGTCGCCGTCCTGGTGCGGATCAAGCGCGACCGCGACCTGTCGGCCGGCGACCAGTCGAAGATGAGCGGCTACATCTGGTTCTTCGTCGCCGCCGCCGTGTTCTGGATGATCTACGACCAGGGCGGATCGACGATGTCGATCTTCGGCGACACCAAGGCCTCCGGCGAGCTGTTCGGCTTCGGCTTCCCGTCGTCCTGGTACCAGTCGGTGAACCCGCTGTGGATCATGGCGCTGGCCCCGGTCATGGCGTGGGGCTGGACCTGGCTGGCCCGGCGCAACCAGGAGCCGAGCACCACCGTGAAGTTCGCGATGGGCCTGATCCTGATCGGCGCCTCGTTCTTCGTCTTCGTCATCCCGATGGCACTCGCCTCGGGCGGCACCAAGGTCACGCCGCTGTGGCTGGTGTCGATCTACCTGATCCAGACCGTCGGCGAGCTCTGCCTGTCGCCGGTGGGCCTGTCGGTGACGACGAAGATGGCGCCGGCGAAGTACGGCAGCCAGATGATGGGCGTGTGGTTCCTCGCGGTCACCGCGGGCGACTGCACCACCAGCCTGCTGTCCCTGGCCGGTGTGGACCTCAACGGCAGCGGCATCGTGGCGATGGAGGCGGCGCTGGCCTGCGTCGCGGGCTTCGCGGTGTGGATGTACCGCAAGCGCGTCACCGCCCTGATGGGCAACGTGCGCTGACCCCGGCGCGCGCGACGGACGGGCGGGCACCGGTCACCGGTGCCCGCCCGTCGTGCGCCGTCCGCCGCGGCCGCGCGCGGCGGGGCTCAGCCCGGCCGCGCGCGGCGGGGCTCAGCCCAGCGGCCAGGGCCGCGCGGTGGCGCCGAGCCGGTTCCAGGCGTTGATCACCGTGATCGTCCAGATCAGCTCGGCCAGCTCGGTCTCGCCGAACCGCGCGGCGGCGCGGGCGAACACCTCGTCGCTCACCGGCCCCTCGGACAGCCGGGTGGCCGCCTCGGTCAGTTCCAGGGCGGCCCGTTCCCGCGCGGTGAAGAAGGGCGTCTCCCGCCACACCGCCAGCGCGTACAGCCGCCGCTCGCTCTCCCCCGCCTCCCGCGCGTCCCGGGAGTGCATGTCGACGCAGTAGGCGCAGCCGTTGAGCTGCGAGGCCCGGGCGCGGACCAGTTCCAGCAGGGACGCCTCCAGACCGACCTCGCGGGAGGCGGCGTCCAGCGCGTTCATGGCCCGGTTGATGTGCGGGGCGAGGGAGTCGACGGCGAGGCGGACGGGCGGGACGACGGCCGCCGCAGCCGTACCCATGGTGGTGGTGGCCGCGGCGTCCGCGGGCGGGTTCTCGATGCTCTGTGTGCTCATGGCCTCGACGCTACGGGCCGGGTGGACCGCCGATAAGATCCAGTTCCATGGCTGATTCCTGGCCCACTTCGCCCGGGGTGGACCTTCATCTGGACGTCTCCGCCCCGCCCGGCACCGGGGGGCGCCGGGCCGCGCTGGAGCGGGCGCTGCGCGACGCGGTGCGCACCGGGCGCCTGGCCCCGGCCGCCCGCCTGCCCTCCACGCGGCGGCTCGCCGAGCAGCTCGGCCTGTCCCGCGGCACGGTCAAGGCCGCCTACGACCAGCTGATCGCCGAGGGCTATCTCACCGCGCGCCAGGGGTCCGGCACGGTCGTCGCCGAGCGCCCCGGCGCCTCCTCGCCCGCGCCCCCGCCGTCCTCGACGGCCGCCGAGGCCCCTCGGCACGATCTGCGGCCGGGCAGCCCGGACGTCACCTCGTTCCCGGCCTCGGCGTGGCTGCGCGCCACCCGGCGCGCCCTGGCCGCGGCGCCCTCCGCCGCGTTCGACTACGGCGACCCGCGCGGCAGCGTCCGGCTGCGCACCGCGCTCGCGGAGTACCTCGGCCGGGCCCGCGGGGTGGTCGCCGAGCCCGGGCGGATCGTCGTGACCTCCGGGTACGTGCAGGGTCTCGCGCTGCTGGTCGCCGTCGCCGGACCGGTGGTGGCGATGGAGGACCCGGGGCTGCCCTTCCACCGGGAGGTGGTACGCAGGAACGGCGGGCGCGTGGTGGCGCTGCCCACCGACGGGCTGGGCGCCCGCACCGACCTGCTGGGCACGCAGGTGACCGCCGACGCGGTCGTGGTCACCCCCGCCCACCAGTACCCGACGGGCGTCACCCTGCATCCGGCGCGGCGGCACGCCCTGGCCGCCTGGGCCCGCGGCGGGGGCGGCCTGGTGATCGAGGACGACTACGACGGGGAGTTCCGCTACGACCGGCAGCCGGTGGGCGCGCTGCAGGGCATGGCCCCCGACCACGTCGTCTACCTGGGCACCGCTTCCAAGACCCTGGGGCCCGCGCTGCGGCTGGGCTGGATGGTGCTGCCGCCCCGGCTGGTGGGACCGGTCACGGAGGCGAAGCTCTACAGCGACATCCACACCGGCGCGATCGGGCAGCTCGCCCTGGCGGAGCTGATCCGCGACCACGGCTACGACCGGCATGTGCGGGCGGGGCGGCTGCGCTATCGCCGCCGGCGCGACCTGCTGGCGTCCCGCCTGGCCGGCCGGTACGCGCCGAGCGGCATCGCGGCGGGCCTGCAGGCGCTGGTGCGGCTGGGCCCGGGCGGCCCGGACGAGGCGGAGGTGCGGGCCCGGGCGGCACGGGCGGGCCTGGCCGTCGGCACCCTCGGCGACCACTGGCACGAACCCGGGCCCGGCCGCCCGCAGGGCCTGATCGTCGGCTACGGCACCCCGGGCGAGGGCGGTTATCCCGCGGCCGTGAACGCGCTGGTGGGGGTGCTGGGGCCGTAGCGGGGGTTCCGGGGCATCCCCGGGGCCGCAGCGGGGTCCCGGGCCGCTGTGCGGGTCCCAGGGGGTCCCAGGGGGTCCCAGGGGGTCCCAGAGGCCGCACGAGCCCGGTCAGGCCGGCGCGGCACATTTAAGGGGTTCGGCGACTCTGGAGGGCCCGGCGGGCCTCGGAACAGCGCTGAGGCCCGCGGGGCGTCCCACGGGCCCCCGGGCTCCGCGCGGGCCGTCAGGGACCCGCGCGCCTGCGTTCGGTGAAGAACCGGTCTAGGCGGGCGCGGCCAGTTCGGCCCACACGGTCTTGCCCGGTCCCTCGGCGTTGCGCACCACACCCCAGTCGAGGCACAGGCGCTGCACGATGAACATGCCGTGACCGCCGGGGCGGCCCGAGCGGTGCGGGGTGCGCGGGGCCGGATCGCCGCTGCCGCCGTCCACGACCTCGAGGCGCAGCGCCTTCGGGTGGCGCCAGAGTCTCAGTTCCTCCGGGCCGCCGGCGTGCAGGCACGCATTGGTGACCAGTTCGGAGACGACCAGCAGCACGTCCTCGGCGGCGGCCCGGCGGTCGGCCGTGGAGGCCGGCAGCCAGCCCCATTCCTGGAGCGCCTGGCGCGTGAAGTCCCGGGCTCGCGGGACGATGCCGCTCTCACCCGAGAGCGCCAGTCGCAGCATCTGACGCTGTGCGGATGATCCTGGTCCGTCCATACCGGGTCCCTCACCGGAGTCGCCCGTGTCCGGACCGCGGTCGTCCGCGGCGTAGGGCCGGGTGGTGCTCATCTCAGCCTCACCTCACGGATGTCCGGTGTGGGTCCGTCTGTCTCCTGCCCGGTCGATCTCCGGGAACACGTCCGCGTCGGCAGAAAAGCCCGTACCGCGCGGATCACCTCAAGCCTGCGCAACGCCCCCACCCCCGTATGGCGGCCTATTCCTGAAGTGCCTGGTCAAGCGTGTCGTGCACGGTGAAGACGGCGTCCGCGCCGGTGATCTCGAACACTCGGGCGACCGTCGGCTGCATTCCGGCGAGGTGGACCCCGCCGTCCATCTGCTCGGCGCGCAGGCGCGCGGCGAGCAGCACGTTGAGCCCGGTGGAGTCGCAGAACACGAGGTTGCTGCAGTCGACCACCAGCCGGGAGGTGCCGGCGTCCAGGGCAGCGGTCAGCGGCCCGGAGAGCAGTTCTGCGGTGTGGTGGTCCAGCTCGCCCGACGGCGTGAAGACCGCCGACCGGCCGTGCTGCCCCACTTCGACATGCAGCCTGCCGAGATCGGCCGTGCCAACGGCCTCGCGGTCCATGTTGCGCTCCTTCGTGATCCCGGTGAAGCGCTTTGACCATACGCGTTTACCGCACCGGACGGTAGTCGGCACCTTGTCTCCGCCGAACTTGCACTGTCTCTCCCCGGATCTCCCTGGAACTTGCGCCACGCGGAGGAAACGGGGTAGGGGTTGAGTACGGCTTACGGAGGCCGAAAGCCACGGCACAGCCATCCGCCCGCGGCAAGAGAGGGATGAGCACATGACACCCCGGCTCGGCCTGGATCACGAGCAGGAACAGCAAGGGGACGCGGCCGTCCGCAGCGACGTCGCGACGACGACGGTGACGCCCACGGGTCTGCCCGCGGGTCTGGAGGACCTGCCGGAGATCCCGCCGTACGAGGAGATCGGGCCGGTCGACGCCCGTGCTCTGTCCAAGACGCTCTTCGCCCGTCTCCAGTCCCTCGAAGAGGGCACGCACGAGTACTCCTACGTCCGCAACACGCTGGTCGAACTGAACCTCGCGCTGGTGAAGTTCGCCGCGTCCCGGTTCCGCACCCGCAGCGAGCCGATGGAGGACATCATCCAGGTCGGCACGATCGGGCTGATCAAGGCGATCGACCGGTTCGAGCTGAGCCGCGAGGTGGAGTTCCCCACCTTCGCGATGCCGACGATCGTCGGTGAGATCAAGCGCTTCTTCCGCGACACCAGCTGGTCGGTCCGCGTTCCGCGGCGGCTGCAGGAGCTGCGGCTGGACCTGGCGAAGGCCGGGGACGAACTGGCCCAGCAGCTCGACCGCACCCCGACCGTGCAGGAGCTGGCCGAGCGCCTCGGCCTGCCGGAGCACGAGATCATCGAGGGCATGTCCGCGAGCAACGCCTACACGGCGAGCTCGCTGGACGCCCAGCCCACCGAGGACGACCCCGAGGGGGCGCTCGCCGACCGGATCGGCTATGTGGACCACGACCTGGAGGGCGTCGAGTACGTCGAGTCCCTCCGGCCGCTGATCGCGCAGCTTCCCCAGCGCGACCGGACGATCCTCAGCCTGCGGTTCGTGGGCAATCTCACCCAGTCCGAGATCGGCGAGGAGCTCGGCATCTCGCAGATGCACGTCTCGCGCCTGCTGAGCCGCACGCTGCTGCGGCTGCGGCGCGGCCTGATGGTCGAGGAGTAGAGCGCGCCACCAGCACGTCACCAGCCGCGTGGGCCGGCCCTTCGGGGTCCGGCCCACGCGGCGTCCGCGGGGCCGCTCAGGCGCGGTGGGCGAGTTGCCCGGCCCGCCACACGGCGCTCGTGAGGGGCACCCCCGGGCGATAGGCGAGGTGGACGTGGCTGGGCGCGTCGAGCAGCAGCAGGTCGGCCCGGGCGCCGGGACTCACCACGCCGACGTCGGTGCGCCGCAGCGCCCGCGCGCCGCCGTACGTGGCGGCGTGCACCGCCTCGTCCGGAGTCATGCCCATGTCGCGGACGGCGACGGCCACGCAGAACGGCATCGAGCTGGTGAAGGACGAGCCGGGGTTGCAGTCGGTGGACAGCGCGACCGTCACGCCGGCGTCGAGCAGCCGGCGGGCGTCGGGGTAGACGGCGCGGGTGGAGAACTCCGCGCCGGGCAGCAGCGTCGCCACCGTGGCGCCGTCGCTGCCGGCGAGCGCGTCGACGTCCTGGCCGGTCAGGTGCGTGCAGTGGTCGGCGGACGCGGCGCCGAGCTCCACCGCGAGCTGGACGCCGGGGCCGTGGGTGAGCTGGTTGGCATGCACCCGGGGGGTCAGCCCGCGGGCCTGGCCGGCCGTGAGGATCGCCCGGGCCTGGTCGCCGTCGAAGGCCCCCCGCTCGCAGAAGACGTCGACCCAGCGGGCGTGCGGGGCGCAGGCGTCCAGCATCTCGCCGGTGACCAGGGCCACGTAGCCCGCCGGGTCGTCGGCGAACTCCGGGGCGACGATGTGCGCGCCCAGGTACGTCGTCTCGTCGGTGTGCTCGCGGGCGACGCGCAGGGCGCGGGCCTCGTCGTGGGTGGTGAGGCCGTAGCCGGACTTGGTCTCCACGGTGGTGGTGCCCTGCCGCAGCGCCTCGGCCAGGAACCGGCCGACGGTGGCGGAGAGTTCGGCGTCCGAGGCGGCGCGGGTCGCGGCGACCGTGGTGCGGATGCCGCCCGCGGTGTAGGGGCGGCCGGACATCCGCGCGGCGAACTCCGCGGTGCGGTCGCCCGCGAAGACCAGATGGGAGTGGGAGTCGACGAAGCCCGGGAGCATCGCCCGGCCCTCCGCGTCGAAGACGTCGTCGACGCCGTCGGCCGCGGGCGCGCCGGCGGCCGGCCCGACCCAGGCGACGCGGTCGCCGTCGACGACGACCGCGGCGTCCCGCAGCAGTCCGAGCGGACCGGAGGCGGGATCGGCGCCGGGCAGGTTCGGGTCGTTGGTGACCAGGCTGCCGATGTGGGTGATGAGCGTGCTGGCCGTCATGGCCGTCGTTCTCCGTTTCGCGGGCGGGCCGCGGGGCCCGCCCGGGGTGGGGTCAGCGGGTCGGGGCGCCGCCGGTGGCGGCGGCGATCGCCGTGGCCAGCGCGGCCGGCACGTCGTCGATGAGCTGGTGGACGCCGTCGCGCACGATCTGGCGGCCGCCGACGACGGTGTGCCGCACGTCGGCGGCGCTCGCGGCGAACACCACGGCCTCGGCGGCGAGCCGGGGCCGCGGGCCCGCGGTGCGCACCGAGTCCAACGCGACGGTGGTGAAGTCGGCGAGCGCGCCGGTCTCCAGCCGCCCGGCCTCGGGCCAGCCCAGGCACGCGTGGCCGTCCTCGGTGGCGGCGCGCAGGAGCTGGGCGGAGGTCCAGTGGCCGCGGGTGCGGCTGCGCAGCCGCTCGTCGAGCTCCAGCGCCCGCGCCTCCTCCAGGATGTCGATCACCGCGTGGCTGTCGCTGCCCAGGCTCAGCCGGGCGCCGGCCCGCCGCAGTTGCGGCGCCGGGCCGATGCCGTCGGCGAGGTCCCGTTCGGTCGTGGGGCACATGCACACGGTGCTGTTGGCGCGCCCGAGCAGCGAGATGTCCTCGCCGGTGAGGTGGGTGGCGTGGACGGCGGTGGTGTGCGGGCCCCAGAAGCCGGAGTCGGCGAGCAGGCGGGCGGGCGTGCGGCCGTGGACGGCGACGCACGCCTCGTTCTCGGCCGGCTGTTCGGACAGGTGGATGTGGGTGGGCACCTCGCGGGTCCACTGCGCGAACTTCCGGTAGCCGTCGCGGTCGGAGAACGCCCGCACCGAGTGCAGGGCCGCGCCGATCCTGGCGTGGTCGGCGCCCTTGAGCTGGGACCAGCGCTCGTACCAGCGGTCGGCGGTGCCGTCGCCGAACCGCTGCTGGGCGCCCTCCAGCGGGCGGTAGCCGCCGCGGATCAGCCCGCCGTGCAGGTAGGCGGTGTCCAGCAGGGTGATCCGGATGCCCGCCTCCGCGGCGGCGGCGATCAGCGCCTCGCCCATGGCGTTGGGGTCGCCGTAGGGCGTGCCGTCGGGCTGGTGGTGCAGGTAGTGGAACTCCCCGACGCAGGTGATGCCGGCCAGCGCCATCTCCCCGTACACCGCCCGGGCCAGCTCGAAGTAGGACTCGGGGGTGAGGTGGAACGCGACCGAGTACATGATCTCGCGCCAGGTCCAGAAGGTCCCGGAGCCGACCTGCACGGTGCCGCGCAGGGCGCGGTGGAAGGCGTGGCTGTGGGCGTTGGCCAGGCCCGGCACGGTCAGGCCGCGCAGCGCGGTCGCCCCGGGCGGCGGGGCGGGCACCTGGGTGCGCACCTCGGTGATCCGTCCGTCGTCCGCGGTCAGGGCCACTCCCGGTTCGACATGAGTGCCGAGCCAGGCGTGTTCCAGCCAGTACGTCACCTGCACGCGAGACCCTCCAGTACGTCGGCCAGTGCCGTCACCCCCGCGACGCAGTCGTCCTCGGCCGCCGATTCCGCCGGGGAGTGCGAGATGCCGGTGGGGTTGCGTACGAACAGCATGGCGGTCGGCACGGCCGCGGAGAGGATTCCGGCGTCGTGTCCCGCGCCGGTGGGCAGGACGGGTGCCGGGGCGTCCCCGCTGACCAGGCAGGCGATTCGGTCACGCAGTTCGTGTGTGAACTCCACCACCGGGGTGAAGGACTCCCGGGTGACCTGCACGTCGACGCCGTCGCGGGCGCCGCGTTCGCGTGCCGCCTGCTCGATGGCGCCGACCACGGCGGCCAGCGTGTCCTCGTCGGCGGCCCGCGAGTCGAGCCAGCCGCGGACGAGGGAGGCGATGGCGTTGACGCCGTTGGGCTCGACGGCGACCTTGCCGAAGGTCGCCAGCGCCCCGGCCAGCCGCGCCTTCTTGCGGGCGGCGAGCACGGTGGTGGCGTACGTCAGCATCGGGTCGTGGCGGTCCTCGAGCCGGGTGGTGCCGGCGTGGTTGGCCTGGCCGTGGAAGTCGAACCGCCAGCGGCCGTGCGGCCAGATCGCGGAGGCCACGCCGACCGGGCTGTCGCCGAGGTCGAGCGCGCGGCCCTGCTCGATGTGCAGCTCGACGAACGCGCCGACGCGGGCGAGGCGTTCGGGGTCCGCGCCGATCGCGTCCGGGTCGTGGCCCGCGGCCTCCATCGCCTGCGGCAGGCTGACGCCGTCGGCGTCGCGCAGCTCCCGTGCCTGCTCCGGGGTGAGCTGACCGGCCGTCAGGCGGGAGCCGACGCAGGCGAGCCCGAAGCGGGCCCCCTCCTCGTCGCCGAAGTTCACCACGGCGAGCGGCCTGGCCGGGCGGGCTCCGCGGGCGCGCAGCTCGTCGACGGCGGCGAACGCCGAGACGACGCCCAGCGGCCCGTCGAAGGCACCGCCGTCCGGCACCGAGTCCAGGTGCGAGCCGGTGACGACGGCGTCGCCCTGGGCGGGGTCGCCGAGCCACGCCCACTGGTTGCCGTTGCGGTCGACCTCGTGGGCGAGGCCGCGGGCGGCGGCCTCCTGGCGGAACCAGGCCCGGCAGTCGGTGTCGGCCGCGGTCCAGGCGTAGCGGCGGTAGCCGCCGGACCCGGCGTGCCGGCCGATGGCGCGCAGGTCCCGCCACATCTGGTGGAAGCCGCTGCCGCCCGTGCCCGGCGCCGTGCCGTGGGCGGTGCCGGTGCCGTCGGCGGCCCTGGTGCCCGCGGGCTCCGGCGCGGAGGAGGCCCCCGCGCCGCTGCCCGCCGCGTCGTGCGTGCCGCCCGTCACTGGCCGCCGCCCTCCCGCATGGGCACGCGCACCCCGCGGTCGGCGGCGACCTCGTCGGCCCGGTCATAACCGGCGTCGACGTGGCGGATGACGCCCATGCCGGGGTCGTTGGTGAGCACCCGGCGGATCTTCTCGCCGGCCAGCGCGGTGCCGTCGGCGACGGTGACCTGCCCGGCGTGGATCGAGCGGCCGATGCCGACGCCGCCGCCGTGGTGGATGGACACCCACGAGGCGCCGGAGGCGACGTTGACCATCGCGTTGAGCAGCGGCCAGTCCGCGATCGCGTCGGAGCCGTCGAGCATCGCCTCGGTCTCCCGGTAGGGGGAGGCCACCGAGCCGCAGTCCAGGTGGTCGCGGCCGATGACGATCGGCGCCTTCAGGGTGCCGTCGGCGACCATCTCGTTGAAGCGCTCGCCGGCCCGGTCGCGCTCGCCGTAGCCCAGCCAGCAGATGCGGGCGGGCAGGCCCTGGAAGTGGACCCGCTCGCCGGCCATGCGGATCCAGCGGGCCAACGACTCGTTCTCCGGGAACAGGTCGAGGATCGCCCGGTCGGTGGCCGCGATGTCCGCGGGGTCGCCGGACAGCGCGGCCCAGCGGAACGGGCCCCTGCCCTCGCAGAACAGCGGCCGGATGTAGGCGGGGACGAAGCCGGGGAAGGCGAACGCCCGCTCGTAGCCCGCGAGCTGGGCCTCGCCGCGGATGGAGTTGCCGTAGTCGAAGACCTCGGCGCCCGCGTCCTGGAAGCCGACCATGGCCTCCACGTGCCGGGCCATCGACTCCCGGGCGCGCTGGGTGAACTCGGCGGGCTTCTCGGCGGCCAGGGCGGCCATGTCGTCGAAGTCGACGCCCAGCGGAAGGTACGCCAGCGGATCGTGGGCCGAGGTCTGGTCGGTGACGATGTCGATCGGGGCGCCCATCGCCAGGAGCTGCGGCACCAGTTCGGCGGCGTTGCCCAGGACGCCGATCGACAGCGGCCGGCGCTCGTCGCGGGCCTGGGTGGCCAGGGTCAGCGCGTGGTCGAGGGAGTCGGCCCGCACGTCGAGGTAGCGGTGCTCGATGCGGCGGGTGATGGCCCGCGGGTCGCAGTCGATGCACAGCACCACGCCGCCGTTCATGGTGACGGCCAGCGGCTGGGCGCCGCCCATGCCGCCGAGTCCGGCGGTCAGGGTGATGGTCCCGGCCAGGCTGCCGCCGAACTTCTTCTCGGCGACGGCGGCGAACGTCTCGTAGGTGCCCTGCAGGATGCCCTGGGTGCCGATGTAGATCCACGAGCCCGCGGTCATCTGCCCGTACATCGTCAGGCCGAGCGCCTCCAGGCGGCGGAACTCCTCCCAGTTCGCCCAGTCGCCGACCAGGTTGGAGTTCGCGATGAGCACGCGAGGCGCCCACTCGTGGGTCTGCATGACGCCGACCGGGCGGCCGGACTGGACGAGCATCGTCTCGTCCTGCTTCAGGCCGCGCAGGGTGCGGACCATCGCGTCGAAGGAGTTCCAGTCGCGGGCGGCCTTGCCGGAGCCGCCGTAGACGACCAGCTTGTCCGGGTGCTCGGCGACCTCGGGGTCGAGGTTGTTCTGCAGCATCCGCAGCGCGGCTTCCTGCTGCCATCCCTGTGCGCTGAGTTCCGTGCCGCGCGGTGCGCGCACCGGCCTCGGTCCCGTCATCGGTCCGGCCTCCTCGTCGTGATGTTGTCCATTCACATCCTGGTTCGGTGAATAGCTTTAGTCAACAAGGTCCGCCCAGTGGACCGGGTGGCGGCTCCGCGAGACGAGGTGATGGGATGGCGGTCATGAACGGTGAGCTGGGGATACGGCGGGAGCACGCGCTGCGTGCCGCGGTGGAGCACGGGCTGGTCGGCGAGCGGGAACCGGTGGTGGGCCTGCTGGACATCACGGGCATCGAGGAGTCGGCGACGTCCCTGCACGCCGCGTTCGCCACGCCCGGCGTGATGATCACCCACACCTTCGCCGTCAAGGCCGCGTCCCTGGTGCCGGTGCTCGCCCTGCTCGGCGAGTGCGGGCTGGGCGCCGAGGTCGCCAGCCCCGGCGAACTGGCGCTGGCCCGCGCCGCGGGCATCCCGGCCGACCGCATCGTGCTGGACTCCCCCGCCAAGACCGTCGCCGAACTGCGCGAGGCCCTCGCCCTGGGCATCGCCCTCAACGCCGACAACCCCGAGGAGCTCGCCCGCATCGACGCCCTGCGCGCCGGAGCCGAAGGCTCCGGCTCCCCGGTCGGGCTGCGGGTCAACCCGCAGATCGGCGCGGGCAGCATCGGCGCGATGAGCACCGCGACGGCCACCTCGAAGTTCGGCGTGGCACTGCGCGACCCGGGCGCCGAGGAGTGGGTGCTGCGCGCCTACGCCGAGCGCCCGTGGCTCAACCGCCTGCACACCCACACCGGTTCGCAGGGCGTGCCGCTGGAGCTGATGGCCGCCGGGGTGAAGGCCGCGTACGAGCTGGCCGAGCGGATCAACGCCGCGGCCCGCCGGCAGCAGGTCACCGTCCTGGACATCGGCGGCGGCCTGCCCGTCAACTTCGGCTCGGACGACACGACGCCGTCCTTCGCGGACTACGCGGACCTGCTGCGGGCCGAGGTGCCCGGGCTCTTCGACGGGCGCTACGGCCTGGTCACCGAGTTCGGCCGCTCCCTGCTGGCCAAGAACGGCACCGTGCTGGCGCGCGTGGAGTACGCCAAGTCCGCGGGCGGGCGGCCGATCGCGGTCACACACGCCGGCGCCCAGGTCGCCACCCGCACGGTGTTCGTGCCCGACGCCTGGCCGCTGCGGGTGCTGGCGCTGGACGCCAAGGGCCAGGAGAAATCCGGCGACCCGGTGGTCCAGGACGTCGCCGGCCCCTGCTGCTTCGCCGGCGACCTGGTCGCCACCGGGCGCCCGCTGCCGCTGCTGGAGGCCGGCGACCACGTGGCCCTGCTGGACACCGGCGCCTACTACTTCTCCAACCACTTCGCCTACAACTCGCTGCCCCGCCCCGCCGTCCACGGCTACGCCGTCCGTGCGGACGGCACCGTGGAGTTCGCGCCGGTGCGCACCGCGCAGTCCGAGGCCGAGCTGATCGCGGAGAGCGGCGGCGCGCTGCCGCCGCTGCGCCGCGGCAACTGAGCGCCCGCGCGGGGTCTCAGCGGCGGCGGCCGCCGCCGGGGCCCGCGTCACCGGCGGCGATGCCGGTGAGCTGGTAGGCCGTCCGGTCGCCGTCGGGGCGCACCCACAGCAGCGCGTCCTGGGCCCGCTCCAGCCGGGCCAGGCGCAGCGACCTGGCCCACAGGCCCGCCCCGACGCCGCCCAGCAGCATGCCGCCCGCGCAGGGCAGCAGCGCGCTGGAGCCCAGGGCCACCAGGAACACCAGCAGCAGCCACCACCGGCGGCGCCGCACCCAGGTGCGGACGGTGACCCTGCGGTCCTGCAGGTACACCGACTTGGCGGCCCGGGACGCCGCCCGGGCCCGCGCCTCGTACCGCCCGCCGCGTATCAGGTAGGCCGCCGCCGCGGCCACGATGAACAGGGCCGCGCCCGCCATCACCCCGATCCGCCGCCCGGCCGGGCTGAACGTCACCGCCGTGCCCGGCACCGCCGCGACCACGCCCAGCCACCACAGCCAGCTCCCGGCCGCGCGTACCGTCACGGCCACCCGTGCCAATGTGTAGGCCCCGCGCACCACGCCGCGCTCCCTCCTTCGTCACCGTCATGTGTGCTGGGGAGAGTACGGGGCGTTTCTCAGATTCTCGTGAGGAAACGGAGTACCGCCGCCCGCGGCGGGCGGCGGGCCGCGGCGCGCCGGGACCTCAGTCCACGAACACGCCGCGGGCGGCGGCGTGCGCGTCGAACTCCTCCAGCCGGGATTGGGCGTCCGGCAGGTCGTCGCACATCGACTCCAGCAGGACCCGGCCCAGCAGCATCGGCGCGCACGCGGTGTCGAAGGCCAGTCCGGTGCCGACGGCCGCGGGCAGCAGCAGGTCGCTGTGCGCGGCCACCGGCGCGAAGGCGCTGTCGGCCACCGTGACCACGGTCAGCCCGGACTCCCGCGCGTAGGCGAGCGCGTCCACGGTCTCCCGCGGGTGCCGCGGCAGGGCGAAGCACAGCAGCGCGCTGGCCCCGGCCCGCACCGCCGCGTCGAGGCGGTCGGCGAGCATCGTGCCGCCCTCGTCGAGCAGCCGCACGTCCGGATGGACCTTGGCCGCGAAGTAGGCGAACCCGCGGGCCTGGGCGCCCGCCGCCCGCAGCCCCACGACCGGCAGCGGGCGGGACGCGGCCAGCAGCGCCCCGGCCCGGGCGACCGGCTCGGGGTCCGCGAGCAGCGTCGCGAGCAGCCGCAGGTTCTCGATCTCGGCGTGCACGGCCTGCTGGTACTCGTTGAAACCGGCGGCCTCGGGCGCCGCCGCGACCGGGGCGACCTCCCGCAGGTGCCGGCGCAGCGCGGGATAGCCGTCGAAGCCGAGGGCGACGGCGAACCGCGTCACGGACGGCTGGCTGACGCCCGCGAGTTCGGCCACCTCGACGCTGGACAGGAACGGCGCCTCGTCCGCCTTGCGCACCAGGCAGTGCGCGATGCGCCGCTGGGTCGGGGTGAGCCGGTGCGCCTCGAACAGCCGCAGCAGGCGGCCCGATGCCTGGCCCGTCCCACCGCCGGTGTCCGTACCGCCCGTGGCGTCGTCCCCGCTGCCCATCGTCGTCCGTCCCTGGCCTTGTCCGTCCGGCCGCCACCGGTTGCTATTCAGTCGCCCTTGACTCTGCATGAAGATATGCAGTCCGGCAAGCCCGCCGACCCCGCCCGGCACCCCGCCGGGCTCAGCCCCCGAGCACCGCGCCCAGCACCCGCGCCCCCGCGCAACTCCAGTACGGCTCCCCGGCCTCGGCGTGCACCCCGTAGACCGCGACGGCCTCGAAGAGCAGGGCCAGCGCGTCGCCCGCGCATATGCAGACCGCCAGGGTCCCCTGCCAGCACTCCGCTCCCTGCTGACCCGCCCGCCGCGCCGCCCTGAAGAAGAGCACGCACACCACGACCGCCGCCACGCCGCACACCAGCGACATCCACGCCGTCGCGAACAGCGTCCATGGCACCGGCAGGTGGTGGCACAGCGCCGAGGCCCGTTCGCCGTGCCGGTCGTCCACCAGCGCCGTGGCGAGGAGCAGAACCACCCCCACCAGGGCGAGCCCCGGCGCCACCAGCACCCAGCGCCGCCAGCGCGGCCCCGGCACCGGCACCGGCACCGGCACCGGGACAGCCACGGCCACCTGTGCGGGCTCCGCCGCCCGGCCGCGCCCGGCCCGGCTCTCCGCCCGCCGCGTCACATCCCCCATCACGCCCTCCCCCGTTCTCCCCGGCTCCCCCGTGACCGCCAGCCCCCGGGATCCCCTGGACACCCGCGCCCGAGCGCCCGCGTCCGTGACCCCGCGCGAGGGCTCACCCTCACGCTCGCCCCCGCGCACCCGCCGTCACTCTGTGCAACCGCCGATGTCCCGTCAGAGTAGCCGAAAGGGCCGGGCAGGTGATCGACACCTGCCCGGCCCCTGTGGACAACCCGTCCCGGCCGCAGACCCGGCCGCAGACCCGGCCACAAACTCGATCGCAGAACCGGCAGCGGCCCCGCCTCCCGGGGGAGTTCAGGGGACCGCCGCCGGGCGCGGCGGGATCACCGGCGCTGGGACTCGTCCAGCTCCAGGTCGCGCGGGTCCTGCGGACCGTGCCCGGCACCCGCCTGCGGCACGCTCTTCGCCCGGTCCGCGTGGCCCGGCCACCACGCCGCGTGCCCGATCAGGGCGGTGAGGCTCGGCGTGAAGAACATGGCCATCACGAACGCGGCGACCAGGATGCCGAACGCGACCGTGAAGCCCATCTCCGTCAGGAAGTCGTTGCCGGAGAGCATCAGGGTGGCGAAGGTCGCGGCGAGGATGAAGCCGGCCGCGCCGATCGTCGGACCCGCGTGCTTGAGTGCCTCGCTGGCCGCCTCACGCGGCTGCCGGCCCTCCTGGGCCTCTTCCCTGAGCCGGGCGATCATCAGGATGTTGTAGTCCGTGCCGATCGCCACCACGAACAGGTACATGATGATCGGCAGCAGGAAGATCAGCCCGTCGCCGCGGCCGAAGATCCACACCGTGGTGCCGAGCGTCGCGCCGAAGCCGAGACCCACGGACGCGATGAGGTACCAGGGCGCGACGACGCTGCGCAGCAGCAGGCCGAGGATCACCATGATGAGCACCGCGGCCACCGGGAAGACCGTGCGGTAGTCGTGGTTCACCGCCGCGTTGATGTCCTTGAAGATCGACGACGAACCGCCGACCAGCGCCTCGGTGCCGGGAGGCGCGTCCTTGTGCGCGACCGTGCGGACGTCGCCGACCGTGGCGATGGCCTGGTCGGAGGAGGCCTCGTACTTCAGCGTCACCGTGTAGTTCGCGGTGGTGCCGGCCTTGTTGACGTCCTTGGCCTGGTCGAAGGCGACGCTCGCCACGCCGTTCACACCGCGCAGCTGCGCGGCGAAGGCGTTCAGGTCGCCGGACAGCGCCTTGCCGTCCTTGCTGGTGAGGTAGACGTTGGTCGGCTCGGCCGCGCCGGCGGAGTACGCCGTGGACAGGGTGTCCTGGACGACCATCGACTCCTTGGTCTTGGGGATGGAGCCGGAGGCCAGGTCGTAGGACGCCTTGTAGCCGAAGGTGCCGATCGCCAGCACCAGCATCACCGCGCCGGAGACGATCGCGACCATCGCCGGCTTGCGGGCCATCAGGCGGCCGAGGGACGCGTACCGGGTGCCGGAGGGCTCCTCGCGCCACTTCTTGCCGGGCCAGAACAGCACCCGCGGCGGGATCAGCGAGCAGATCGCCGGGAAGAGCGTCAGACCCGCGACCAGGGTGACGGCCACCAGGATGGCCAGCGCCGGGCCGAGCTGGGTGAGGAACCCGAGCGTGGACAGGGCCAGCGCGCAGAAGGCGATGATGACCGCGCCGGCCGCCGAGGCGATCGCCTCGCCGACCCGGGCGACGGAGTTGATCATCGCCTGCTTGGGTTCGTCACCGGCGCGCAGCCGTTCGCGGTACCGGAACATCAGGAACAGGAAGTAGTCGGTGCCGACGCCCAGCACCACCACGATCAGCAGGGCCTGGATCGAGCTGTTCGCCTGGAGTCCGAAGATCTTGGTGGCGTCGGCGATCAGCGCGTTGGCGACCGTGAAGACCACGCCGATCAGCAGCACAAGCGGCATGATCGCCACCAAGGGTGACCTGAAGATGATCGACAGGGTCGCGATGATGATCAGCAGCGAGCCGAACAGCGCGACGGCGTCCGACGTCTTGCCGGCGTCCTGCTGGTCCAGGCCCTGTGCGGCCTGACCGCCGACGAGGACCTTCAGGGCCGTGCCCTTGGCCAGTTGGGTGGAGTCGGTGCGCAGCGCCTTGGCGGCGTCGGCCTGCTTGGGCTGGCCCACCGACTTCTTGTCCATCTGGACCAGCGCGGTGTCGTACTTGCCGTCCTTGGAGGGACTGCCGTCGACGATCTTCTGGACCTGGTCGATCTTCTTGTCGGTCAGGCCCTTGGTGATCCGCGCGACGTCGGACTTGTCGGCGGTGGTCAGCGGCTTGCCGTCGGTGCGCTGGTAGAGCACGATCGCGGCCGGGGTGAAGGCTTGGGGAAAGGCCTTCTCCTGGAGGTTCATCGCCTTGATCGACTCGTAGCTGCTCGGCAGGAAGCTGCTCTCGTCACTGTTGGACGGCAGGCTCGGCGCGGTGGCGACGATCGCGACGGCGGCGATCACCCACGCCACGATCGTCCATACGGGATGGCGGACGACAGTGCGTCCGATGCGGTGGAACATGCGGTGCTGCCTCCATGGCAGGACGTATCACCGCCACCCTTCGGAGCGGTTCCCGGGTATCGGCGACCCGGACGGGGGTCGCCGTCCGGTGTTGACGTGTTCGGTTGGTGAGCCACAAAGCCTACTTGCCGACCGGCAAGGAGAAACTCCGGGGCCTGCCCTACGCCTATCCGGTCAGAGCGGCGGCAGCAACCTCTTTTGTGGCTTGCCCATGGCGTTGCGCGGCAGCGCGGCGAGGAAGCGCACCTGGCGGGGCCGCTTGTGCACCGACAGCCGGGACGCCACGAAGTCCGTCAGCTCCTGCTCCCCGACACCCTCGGCGACCACGTACGCCACGATCTGCTGCCCGAGGTCGGCGTGCGGCGCGCCGACGACGGCGGCCTCGGTGACCGCGGGATGGGCCAGCAGGGCGTTCTCCACCTCGCCCGCGCCGATGCGGTAACCGCCGGACTTGATCAGGTCCGTGGAGGCGCGGCCGACGATCCGGTGGGTGCCGTCCTCGTCGATCGACGCGATGTCGCCGGTGCGGAACCAGCCGTCGGGCGTGTACGCGGCCGCGGTGGCGTCCGGGCGGCCCAGGTAGCCGTCGAACAGGGTGGGCCCCTGGAGCTGGAGTTCGCCGATGCCGTCCGCGGACTCGGCGATCCGGGTGGTGATCCCCGGCAGCGGGGTGCCGACCGCGCCCGGCCGCCGGGGGCCGGCGGCGCGGGCGCTGACCGTGATCAGCGACTCCGTCATGCCGTACCGCTCCACCGGCTCGTGGCCGGTGAGTTCGCGCAGGCCGTGGAAGACCGGCGCCGGCAGGGCCGCGCTGCCCGACACCAGCAGGCGCGCGCCCGACAGCGCCCGGGCCGCCGGCTCGTCACGGACCACCCGGTGCCAGACCGTGGGCACGCCGAAGTACAGGCTGCCGCCGGCGGCCGCGTAGGCCGCGGGGGTGGGCCGGCCGGTGTGCACCAGGCGGCTGCCGGTGCGCAGCGCGCCGAGCACGCCCAGCACCAGGCCGTGCACGTGGAACAGCGGCAGTCCGTGGACCAGGGTGTCCTCCGCCGTCCACGCCCAGGCCGCGGCGAGGCCGTCGAGGTCGGCCGCGATGGCGTCCCGCCCGACGACCACGCCCTTGGGCGGACCGGTGGTGCCGGAGGTGTACAGCACCAGCGCGGCCGGTCCGGCCGGCTCCCCGGCGAAGTCGGCGCGCTCGCGGAAGTCCACCGGCAGCACCTCGGCGCCGGAGTCGCGCAGGATGTGCTCGCGTTCGGCGGGGCCCGCGTCGGGGGCGATCGGCACCATCGGCACGCCCGCGAGCAGCGCGCCGACCGCGGCGGCCACCGTCTCCAGGCTCGGGCCGGCCTCGATCGCGAACGCCTTGGTGCCGGCGGCGCGCCGGGCGACCGCGCCCGCCGCGCCCAGCAGTTCCTCGTAGCCGCAGGAGCGCCCGTCGACGGTGACGGCGTCCTCCCGGTCCCGTCCGTCCGTGCCGGCCCGCAGCGCGGTGAGCACAGGCGTGTGGGGCATCGCGGATCCTCCTCAAGGACGGCAGACCCCCGAGGAAGTCGGGGGCTAACCCCAGTGTCGCCCACACCCCCCGGTCCCTACGGTGGGGCCATGGACGCCCGCGACCCGGAACTGAACAAGGAACTCTCCGCCACCTTGCAGGCGCGCAAGGCCCTCGGGGAGGAGTACGAGTCGGAACTGGTCGACTCGTTCATGGAGAAAGTGGCCCAGCGTGTCGACAGCCATGTCGAGCAGCGGGTGCGCCGCGAACTCGCCCAGCAGCAGACCTCGTTCGCCCGCGCCGACCGCCGCCCGATCGGGCCGCCGCGGGCCGGAGCGGGTTTCGCGCGCTACGGGTTCGCCGGCTTCACCCTGATCCTGGCCATCCCGCTGTCGGCCATCAGCGCGGTCCAGGCGGGAGCGGCCGGGCTGTTCATCACCTGGGCGGGCATCGTCGGCGTCAACGTCGCCCAGAGCGTGGGCGGCCTGTTCGGCCGGAGGTCCAAGCAGGACTCCAAGCAGGACAGGGACGACTGGTCGTAGGACCAGGAGGGAGGGAGGCGGGAACCGCCGCACCTCCGAGACACGCTCGGAGGACGGGACGACGGCGGTTCCCGCGGGGACGCGGGCCGGTCAGGGCCGGGCGCGTCCCGGGCGACCATGGGGTCCGGGAGCCGCTCCGGATGCCCTGGTGCCGTCGGTGCGCCGCGCCGGCCGGATCACCGCGGGTCCCCCACGGCCCCCCGGTGTTCACCGCCCGGTGCGACATCACCCAATGTGCCGGAGCCTTGTTAAGCGCGTGCTGCGCGGACGTGTCGGGGGTGTACCACTTCCACGAACCCTGGCCCGGACGGCGGCTCCCGCCTCCCCCGCGCCTCAGGCGGCGCCGTGACCGGCCAGGAAGGCCAGCAGGTCCTGCCGGCTGACCACACCCGTCGGCTTGCCCTCGACCAGCACGATCGCCGCGTCGGCGCTCTCCAGGACGCTCATCAGGTCGCCCACCGGCTCGCCGGAGCCGACCTGCGGCAGCGGACGGCACATGTGCTTGTCCAGCGGGTCCTCCAGCGTGGCGCGCTTGGTGAACAGCGCGTGCAGCAGGTCCCGCTCGACGACCGAGCCGACCACCTCGGCGGCCATCACGTCCGGGTGCCCGGCGCCCGGCTTGACCACCGGCATCTGCGACACGCCGTACTCGCGCAGCACCTCGATGGCCTGCCCGACCGTCTCGTCGGGGTGCATGTGGACCAGGTTGGGGATGGTGCCCTGCTTGTTGGCCAGCACGTCGGCGACCCGGGGCTCGCCCTCCCCCTCGTCGAGGAAGCCGTGCGAGCTCATCCACTCGTCGCTGAAGATCTTCGACAGGTAGCCGCGGCCGCTGTCCGGCAGCAGCACGACGACCACGTCGTCCGGGCCGAGCCGCTCGGCGACCTCGAGCGCGGCGACGACCGCCATGCCGCAGGAGCCGCCGACCAGCAGGCCCTCCTCCTTGGCCAGCCGGCGGGTCATCTGGAAGGAGTCCTTGTCCGAGACCGCCACGATCTCGTCCGCCACCTCGCGGTCGTAGGCGGTGGGCCAGAAGTCCTCGCCGACGCCCTCGACCAGGTAGGGACGGCCCGAGCCGCCGCTGTAGACCGAGCCCTCGGGGTCCGCGCCGACCACCTGCACCCGGCCGTCGCTGACCTCCTTGAGGTACCGGCCGGTGCCGGAGATGGTGCCGCCGGTGCCGACGCCCGCCACGAAGTGGGTGATCCGGCCGTCGGTCTGCTCCCACAGCTCGGGCCCGGTGGAGTGGTAGTGCGACAGCGGGTTGTTGGGGTTGCTGTACTGGTCGGGCTTCCAGGCGTTGGGCGTCTCCCGGACCAGCCGGTCGGAGACGTTGTAGTACGAGTCCGGGTGCTCGGGGTCGACGGCGGTCGGGCAGACCACGACCTCGGCGCCGTAGGCCCGCAGGACGTTGATCTTGTCCATGGAGACCTTGTCCGGGCAGACGAAGATGCAGTGGTACCCCTTCGTCTGGGCGACGATGGCCAGGCCCACGCCGGTGTTGCCCGAGGTGGGCTCGACGATGGTGCCGCCCGGCTTGAGCTCGCCGCTGCGTTCCGCGGCCTCGATCATGCGCAGCGCGATGCGGTCTTTCACCGAACCGCCGGGATTGAAGTACTCGACCTTGGCCAGGACCGTCGCCTGGATGCCCTCGGTCACGCTGTTGAGCCTCACCAGCGGGGTGTTGCCGACAAGGCTGATCATCGAGTCGTGAAACTGCACCGTAGTCTCCGGGTTCTCCGTGATGGTGCGGCCAGCCTATTGGTGCGGTCGGCGGGCCGCATGGGTGCAGTCGGCGGGCCGCGCGAAACGTCCGCGCTCCGGTGGGCGTTGACGTTGGTGACGAAGCTCCGCGGGGCACCAGGTTGGTGTACGGCCCGAGCACAGGAAGGTGGCCTGGTCGATGTCGAGGGCGAGGGTGGCACGGCGGATCGCGACCGCGGCGGCGTACGGCGGTGGCGGGATCAGCCTGCTCGGCGGAGCGGCCGTCGGGCTGCTGCTGACCGAGGCGCGGCTGGCCAAGCGGGTCGTCGGCGGCTTCGACGCGACGCCGCCGCGTGCGGACGGCCGGTACGGCTCGGCGTTCGCCGACCGCACCGACGAGCCCGCGCTGCGGCTGGGTTTCCTGGGGGACTCCACGGCCGCGGGCCAGGGGGTGCGCCGGGCCCGGGAGACCCCGGGGGCGCTGCTGGCGTCGGGTCTCGCGGCGGTCGCCGAGCGGCCGGTGAAGCTGGTGAACGTGGCGCTGCCGGGCGCGAAGTCCGACGACCTGGCCCGCCAGGTGGCCCTGCTGCTGGACTCCTCGGTCCCGCCGCCGGACGTCGCGGTGATCATGATCGGCGCCAACGACGTCACCCACCGGATGCGGCTGGCCACCTCGGTGCGGCTGTTGTCGGACGCGGTGGGGCGGCTGCGGGAGGCCGGCACCGAGGTGGTGGTCGGCACCTGCCCTGATCTGGGCTCCGTCGAGCCGGTCTACCAGCCGCTGCGCTGGCTGGCCCGCCGGGCGAGCCGCCAGCTCGCCGCCGCACAGACCATCGCGGTGGTCGGGCTGGGCGGGCGCACGGTGTCGCTCGGGGATCTGCTGGGCCCCGAGTTCGAGGCCCGGCCGCGCGAGCTGTTCGGGCCGGACAACTACCACCCCTCGGCCGAGGGCTACGCCACGGCCGCCATGGCCGTGTTCCCGACCCTGTGCGCCTCGCTGGGGCTCTGGCCGGAGCCGGACGAGCGGCTGGACGCCCGGCGCGGCGAGGACATCCTGCCGGTCGCCCAGGCGGCCGCGGCGGCGGCCTCCGAGGGCGGCACCGAGGTCGTCCCGGCCTCGGCCGGCAGCGGCCCGCGCGGCCGCTGGGCGCTGCTGAAGCGGCGGCGGCGCCGCCTGCTGGACCAGGAGCAGCCGCAGCAGGACGCCGCGGGGGCGGCCGCTGAGCCGGAGCGGCAGGACACGGCGGAGTCGGACGCGGCGGGGGGTGCGGCGCACCGGTCGGCGTAGCATCGGGGTAAGCAAGCGCTCAGAAAGTAGCCCGCATCACAGCGACCGTCCGGTGACGCGTCGCGATACCTGCGGGTAACTTCCTGGGGAGTCCGCCGACCGAGTCCCGCCGCAGCCGCCGAGGAGTGCCGCGATGCCCGAAGCCGTCATCGTCTCAGCCGCCCGTTCACCCATCGGACGCGCCTTCAAGGGCTCGCTCAAGGAGCTGCGCCCCGACGACCTGGCCGCCACCATCATCCAGACCGCGCTGGCCAAGGTCCCGCAGCTGGACCCGCGGGAGATCGACGACCTGATGCTGGGCTGCGGACTGCCCGGCGGCGAGCAGGGCTTCAACCTGGGCCGGATCGTGGCCGTGCGGATGGGCATGGACCACCTGCCGGGCTGCACCGTCACCCGCTACTGCTCCTCGTCCCTGCAGACGACCCGGATGGCGCTGCACGCGATCCGGGCGGGCGAGGGCGACGTGTTCGTCTCGGCCGGCGTCGAGATGGTCTCCCGGTTCGTGAAGGGCAACTCCGACAGCCTGCCCGACACGATGAACCCGCTGTTCGCCGACGCCCAGGCGCGCACCGCCAAGCGCGCCGAGCAGGGCGGCGGGGAGTGGCACGACCCGCGCGAGGACGGCGCCGTGCCGGACGCCTACATCGCGATGGGCCAGACCGCGGAGAACCTCGCGGCACTCAAGGGCATCACCCGGCAGGATCAGGACGAGTTCGGCGTCCGCTCGCAGAACCTGGCCGAGGCGGCGCTCGCCAACGGCTTCTGGGAGCGCGAGATCACGCCGGTGACGCTGCCGGACGGCACGGTGGTGGCGAAGGACGACGGCCCCCGCGCGGGCGTCACCCTGGAGGGCGTGGCGGGCCTGAAGCCGGTGTTCCGCCCCGACGGCACGGTCACCGCGGGCAACTGCTGCCCGCTGAACGACGGCGCCGCCGCGCTGGTCGTCATGTCCGACACCAAGGCCCGCGAGCTGGGCATCACCCCGCTGGCCCGGGTGGTCTCCACCGGCGTCTCCGGGCTGTCCCCGGAGATCATGGGCTACGGCCCGGTCGAGGCGTCGCGGCAGGCCCTGAAGCGGGCGGGGATGTCCATCGGCGACATCGACCTGGTCGAGATCAACGAGGCGTTCGCCGCGCAGGTCATCCCGTCCTACCGGGACCTCGGCATCGACCTCGACCGGCTGAACGTCAACGGCGGCGCGATCGCCGTCGGCCACCCCTTCGGCATGACCGGCGCGCGCATCACCGGCACGCTCATCAACAGCCTCCAGTTCCACGACAAGCAGTTCGGCCTCGAGACGATGTGCGTGGGCGGCGGCCAGGGCATGGCGATGGTGCTGGAGCGGCTGAGCTGAGCCGCGGCGGACGGTAGGGGTCGCCCGAGGAACGAGGGCGGCACCTGCCGGACGCGAAGGCGAAGCTCAACGCGACCAGAAAGCTGGAGCGGCTGAGCTGAGCCGCGGCGGACGGTAGGGGTCGCCCGAGGAACGAGGGCGGCACCTGCCGGACGCGAAGGCGAAGCTCAACGCGACCACAAAGCTGGAGCGGCTGAGCTGAGCCGCGGCGCACGGTAGGGGTCGCCCGAGGAACGAGGGCGGCACCTGCCGGACGCGAAGGCGAAGCTCAACGCGACCACAAAGCTGGAGCGGCTGAGCTGAGCCGCGGCGGACGGTAGGGGTCGCCCGAGGAACGAGGGCGCCACCTGCCGGGCAGGGCATCCGAGCAGCCTTGTTCACCTCCTCTTTCACCTGCACCTTTGCACGCACCGTTATGGTGCGCATGCAAGCCGCATGCGGTGTGACATAAGTCGCAATGAAATCGCCCCCGGGACGTCATTTCTCCCGGGGGCGACTCGTTTGTGCAGGTCAGGAACTCCCGTCGGCACATGGCCGTCGGCGCAGACCCGTTCAATTCATGACGTTCCGCACTGCGCGGGCCAGGGGTTTACCGGCAGAGTGACGTGAGGGAATGTTTCACCCACCCAAACGGTGGGCAGTGCTCGGGTCGCATCAGTCGGGAGTACGTCAGTGAGTGTCAACTTCACCGTCCTGCTGGTGGCCGCGGGTCTCGCCGTGGCCGCGGGTTCCGCCGCGCTGCTTTCCGCCCGCGGTGTACGCCGTGAGCTGTCCGCACTGCGCCGCGAACTCGCCGCCCTCCGCGTGCCGGCCCCGCGGGACGCCACCACCGACATCCGTGCCGCCGTGGCCGGCGCCCTTGCCGACGAGCGGGAGCGGGAACTCACGGAGGCCCGCGCGTTCTGGGCCGAGCAGGAGGCCCGCGAGGCGGCCGGTGACACCGGATTCTTCCGCGGCGGCCTGTACGGCTCGGCCGGCCTCCCCGACCCCGCCGACCTGCCGGACTCCCCTGACTACGAGATCCCGCCGGTGCTCCCCTACCTGCCGCGCCAGGCGGACTTCGCCGGGCTCGACTCCGGCGCCGAGGCGGCCGCCGACGCGGCGTCGGAGCCGGAGGCGACCGAGGCCACGCTGCCCAAGCCCGGCATGATCCCGCACCCGTCGGGACCGGACTTCGTACCGTCCTCGGTCGTGGCCTCCCGCGACCAGACCGCGGAACGGCTCTCGGATCTCGCCGACGCGCGCATCCCGCTCGCCGACGTGCGGCCGGGCCCGCTCGGCACCCTCGACGTGTACGTGTTCGCCGACGGCACCACGCTGTGCATGACCCCCGGCCACCGCGAGACCGCCCTGCGGCTCTCCGAGGCACTGGACCGCGGGGAGGTGCCGGTGCTGCGCGGCGGCTCCGCGATAGCCGGCGCGTACGCGCTCACCTTCGCCGTGGGCGAGGAGAGCGTGTACGTCCTCGCCGACCGGGTCGTCGCCTCGCTCTGACGCGCGACGGCACCCGGCCCCGCCGGACGTCCCCCGGGACCTGTCGCAGGACCTCCTGCCGGACTCAGCCCACGGCCTTCGCGGCGCGCGCGACGCGTTCCAGCGCCTCCGTCAGCACCGCGGCCCCGCCCTCCGGCCCCGCCTCCAGAGCCGCGTTCAACTCGTGCCCGGCGACGGCCAGCTGGTCGCCGACGACGAAGATCCCGTCGTCCGGGACGACATACGGCTCGCGCCCGGGGAACTCCAGCGACTGCGCCTGGGACGCCAGCCAGCGGGCGAGTTCGAGTCCTTCGGCCGCCGCTCCCGCCTGCAGGCGGCGCTGCGGCAGCGACCGCAGCCGGCCGGCGAGACGTTCGACGGCGGTGTGCAAGGTGGCGCGATCCGGCATACCGGTGACCTTACCGGCGCGCGGGACGCGACCCGCACGCCTTTCCGGTGGCGTCGGATGGTTGCCAACACCCGACCATTCGGGCACGGTGGGGTGACCGGACCACATACCGGAGGCGCCGATGTCCCAAACGCACTTCTCCGACGAAACCCACCGGAACCTGCTCGACCGCATTCCCCAATGCACAGGCCGCGAGGTCAGCGACTGGCTGCGCGCCGTCGCCGACGGCCCGTCGTTCCTCCGCTTCGACGAGAAGGTGAGCTGGCTCCGCAGCGAGCACGACCTCTCCTACGGCTACGCCAAGGCTCTGGTCCATGAGTACGACCTGCGCCGGGCCGCCCGCAACCTCCTGTAGAACCGGGCCCCCCGGGCCCCCTCCTCCGAACACACCCCTCTCACCGACGCCGACGGGCCGCCGGGAAGCACCTGCTTCCCAGCGGCCCGTTCGCCGTTCGAACAGCACGGCCGTCCGTCCAGTGTCCGGCCGCGGCCGGCGTGTCAGTCGCGCAGGATCGCGATCAGCCGCAGCAGTTCGAGGTAGATCCACACCAGCGAGAGCGTCAGGCCGAACGCGGCCAGCCACGACTCGTTGCGCGGGGCGCCGTAACGGATGCCGTCCTCGACCTGCTTGAAGTCCAGCGACAGGAAGAACGCGCCCAGGGCGATGCCCAGCAGCGCGAAGACGATGCCGAGGCCGCCGGTGGCCAGGCCCAGGCCGTCACCGCTGCCGAACGCGGCGAACAGCAGGTTGACGAACATGGCCAGGATGAAGCCGATGGCCATCGCCATGCCGATCCGCTGGTAGCGGGCGGTGACGCGGATGATCCGCGCCTTGTAGGCGATGAGCATGCCGGCGAAGACCGCCATCGTGCCGAGCACGGCCTGCACGGGCGCGCCCTGCCAGGCGTCGTTGTAGACCCGGCTGAGCACACCGAGGAAGACGCCCTCGAAAATGGCGTAGCCGAGGATCAGCGCGGGCGACGGCACGCGCTTGAACGACTGGACCATCGCCAGCACGAAGGCCACGAAGGCCGCGCCGAAGGCGATCCCGACGTGGTCGCCGAGCGCGAACCAGCCGACGACCACACCGAGCACCACCGTGCCCAGCGTCATCGCCGTGCGCACCACGACGTCGTCCATCGTCATCCGGCCGGTCTGCGCGGGGCCGGCCGCCGGAGCGGTGTACATCTCCTCGAGCTGCTGGGGAGACAGGGGCTGCGCCTGGTCGTACGGGTTGCGCGGCTGGGCGGGGCCGCCGCCCTGCGCGGCGTACGGGTTGCCGCTGTACTGGGGGTTGCCGCCCTGCGGGGCACCCGTGCCGAATCCGGCGTACTCGTTCCCGCGGGTGAAACCCCGCCGGGAGAAGACCGGGTTGCTGCTCCTCATCTCACTCCTCCATGGCCGCGTGCTGCGACAGTTCCTCAAGAGTAATGGCTTGGCAAAAAGCCGTGCGTACGCCTGGAGGAGGATCTTCCCCCCGGTCACGGCCCCCAGTCACCCCCCCCCCCCGCCGGCCACCCCCTCGCCACCGCTTCCCTGCCCCCCGCGCGTCGCGGCCATACGCGGTGGACGTGAGGCGGCCGGCGCGGTATCACTGAGGAGTGCAGACGAACACGCGTTCGAACACCAGGGAGCAGGCCATGCCACGCCCCGACCACACCCGTGCGCTGCACGCGGCCCTGATCACGGCGGCGCGCGGCCTGCCCGTCATCCCCCTGTCCCGCAGCAAACTCCCCGCCGTACGCTCGCCGCACCGCGACGAGGCGCGGACGACCGCCTGCCGCGGCGAGTGCGGCCGCCCCGGCCACGGCGTGCACGACGCGACCACCGATCCGGCCGCCGTCCGCGCGCTGTTCGCGGTCGCGCCCTGGGCGACGGGTTACGGGATAGCGTGCGGCCGGGCGCCACTGCATCTCGTCGGGGTCGACCTGGACGTCAAGCACGGCACCGACGGGGTTACCGCCTTGCGGACCTTGGCCGAATCGCACGGCTTCACCGTGCCGCAAACGGTTACCGTGCTGACGCCGAGCGGCGGCCGGCACCTGTGGTTCACCGCGCCGGGCCCGGTGCCCAACTCCGCGGGCCGGCTGGCGCCGGGCATCGACATCCGCGGAACCGGCGGTTACGTGGTCGGGCCGGGCTCCCGGACCGTGGCCGGCCGGTATCTGCTGGCGCCGGGGACCGGGGCCCATCCGCTGGCCGAGGCGCCGCCGACTTTGCTGCAGTTGGCGGCGCCGCCTCCACCGCCGCTCCGCGAGCCGGAGGACGAAAGGCCGCGTCATCCGATGGAGAAGCGCGCGGCCGCGCTCGTGCGGTTCGTGCTCGATTCACACGAAGGAGAGCGCAACGGCCGGCTGTTCTGGGCGGCCTGCCGGGCGTACGACTCCGGCTTCGGTGCGGCGCTCGCTCCCGCCCTCGTCACGGCCGCGGTGCACACCGGCCTCAGTGAGCGGGAGGCGGCCGCGACGGTGGCGTCCGCGGGCCGCCTCCGGGCGTCCGCGGAGCCCTGAAAAGGGCCCTGCGAGTGCCCGGAGCCGGACTTGAACCGGCACGCCCACGTGGGGGCAGCGAGGTTTAAGCTCGCCGTGTCTGCGTTCCACCATCCGGGCCGGCGGGGCGCAGTGAAAGCGTATCCGTCTCAGGCGTCGTGAACAGGACGCCTCGGTAGCCATGTTGTCTTATTTTAGGGGTTACTGACGCGACGTCAGGTGCAACAGAGCGGTCTCGCCGCACCCCAGGGCAGTTTCACAGCAGCAACAGCCCTTACGCACAAGTGACGTGATTTCGCTCTCCGCGACCGGGCGGGAACCCACCGTGGGGGCAACGTTTTCCCTGGTTCGGCGGGATGCGGCGCGATTCTGCGGGGTGCTGGAGGGCCGCGGGGGGCCGCCGCGGCCCAGGCGGTCAGGACAGCCACGCCGTGCGGGTCGCCGGCATCCCCGAATCGCCGTCCTCGGGGGTGCGCACCGCCAGCACCTGGTTCACGCCGATCCTGTTGCGCTGGAACGAGACAGCCGAGGCCGCCATGTACAGCCGCCACACCCGCGCCCGGCCCTCGGAGGTCGCGGCGACGGCGGCCGGCCACCCGGCCTCCAGATTGGCCACCCAGGCACGCAGGGTGCGGGCGTAGTGCTCGCGCAGCGCCTCCACGTCGCGCACCTCGAAGCCGGCCTCCTCCAGCCGGGCCACGGTGGTGCCGACGGGCGACAGCTCCCCGTCGGGGAAGACGTAGCGGTCGATGAACTCGTCGACGTGGTAGCCCTCCTCGTCGCGCAGCGGCCGCCGGCCGATCTGGTGGTTGAGCAGCCGTCCGCCCGGCCGCACCAGCCCGTACAGGGTGCGGGCGTACTCCAGGTAGCGCTCGCTGCCGACGTGCTCGGCCATCCCGATCGAGGAGATCGCGTCGTACGGGCCGTCCCTGACGTCGCGGTAGTCCTGGACGCGGATCTCGATCTGCGCGGTGAGCCCGGCGTCGGCGATGCGCTTGCGGGCGTACGCGGCCTGTTCGACGGACAGGGTGATGCCGGTGGCGCGCACCCCGTAGTGCTCGGCGGCGTGCAGCACCATCGAGCCCCAGCCGCAGCCGACGTCCAGCAGTCGCTGTCCGGGCCGCAGGTCCAGCTTGCGGCAGACCAGGTCGAGCTTGGCCCGCTGTGCGTCGTCCAGGCCGGCCGGGCCCGCCTCGGCGGCCTCCGGGCCCCATACCGCGCAGGAGTAGACCATGGTCGGCCCGAGGACCAGTTCGTAGAAGTCGTTGCCGACGTCGTAGTGGTGGGAGATGGCCGCCTTGTCGCGGCGCTTGGTGTGCGCGATGCCGGTCCGGCGGCGCACCTCCTCCGGTGGCGCGGCGGGTGGCAGCCCTGGGCCGGACAGGGCCAGCGCGCTGCGGGCCAGCCGGTACGTCCCCGGGTCGCGCAGCACCGTCGCGGCCCGGCGGACCGCCTCGGCGGTGCCGCGGACGGGGCCGGGGGCGGGGCCGGTTTCCGGCCGCTCCCACAGGAGTCCGGAGAGCAGGTCCAGTGCCTGGAAGAGGTCGCCTTCGATGTCCAGGTCACCGGCCACCCAGGCGCGGGCCAGGCCCAGTTCTCCGGGCCGCCAGAGCAGGCGGCGCAGGGCCTTGCGCCGGGTGAGGACCAGTACGGGTGCGCCGGAGGGCCCGGCCTCGGTGCCGTCCCAGGCGCGTACGCGCAGCGGGAACGCAGTCGAGAGGGCGTGCTCGGCGAGTTCGAGGATGCGAGAAGCCGCGTCAGCCATGCTCTGAGGTTACGACCGGAAATCGACCCTGACCCGGATATCTACCTTGCGGATACACGTAGTTGACCCGGAAGGCCCCAGGCCGGCGGTCCCGGGGCCCGCGGCGGCGGCCCGGGAGGCCGTTCGCGGGTGTTCCCGGATACGCCGAAGGGCGCCCGCACCACGGATGGCGGGCGCCCTTCGGCGTCGTGCGCTGTGCGCTGTGTCGCCGCGTGTCACTGAGCCGCCGGCCGGCCGCGGTCGCCGGCGCGCTCAGGCGCCGGCGGCGGGCGGACGTCGGGTCGTCAGGACGCGGCGGCCTTCTCGGCGGGCGCGGCCGGGGCCGGGACAGCCGGGGCGGCCTGGGCCGGGATCGGACGGGCGGCCTCGTAGAACTCCTCGCGCGGGTGCTCGATCGCACCGAGCGAGACGACCTCGCGCTTGAGGAACATACCCAGCGTCCAGTCGGCGAGGACCCGGATCTTGCGGTTCCAGGTCGGCACCGCAAGGCCGTGGTAGCCACGGTGCATGTACCAGGCCAGACGGCCCTTGAGCTTGATCTTCGTCTTGCCGAGGACGATCATCGCGACGCCCTTGTGCAGGCCGAGGCCCGCGACGGCGCCCTTGTTGGCGTGCTTGTACTCGCCCTGCGGGAAGCCCCGCATGCCCGAGACCACGTTGTCGCCGAGGACCTTGGCCTGGCGCAGCGCGTGCTGGGCGTTCGGCGGGCACCAGGCGCCCTCGCCGGCGGCGAGGTCGGGGATCTGGGCGTTGTCGCCGGCGGCCCAGATGTAGTCCGTGCCCTGGACCTGGAGGGTCGCCGCGGTGTCCACGTGACCGCGGGGGCCGAGCGGCAGGCCGAAGCGGGCCAGCGCCGGGTTCGGCTTCACACCGGCGGTCCACACGATGGTGGAGGCGTCGACCTCGAGCCCGTTGGCGAGCACCACGTGCTTGTCGACGCAGGACTTCATCGAGGTGTTGAGGTAGACCTCGATGCCGCGCTCCTGGAGGTGCTCCAGGCCCCACTTGCCGAGCTGCGGGCCGACCTCGGGGAGGATCTTGTCCGCGGCGTCGACGAGGATGAAGCGCATGTCCTCGCGCTTGACGTTCGGGTAGTACTTGGCGGCGTCGCGGGCCATGTCCTCGACCTCGCCGATGGTCTCCGCGCCGGCGAACCCGCCGCCGACGAAGACGAAGGTCAGAGCCTTGCGGCGGACGTCCTCGTCCGTCGTGGAGTCGGCCTTGTCCAGCTGCTCCAGGACGTGGTTGCGCAGGCCGATGGCCTCCTCGACACCCTTCATACCGATGCCGTTCTCGGCCAGGCCGGGGATCGGGAAGGTCCGGGAGACCGCGCCGAGCGCGATCACCAGGTAGTCGAAGGGCAGCTCGTAGGACTCACCCACGAGCGGCTCGACCGAGGCGACCTTGCGGTCCTGGTCGATGGTGGTGACCCGTCCGGTGAGCACCTCCGCCCCGGGAAGCACGCGTCGCAGCGGGACGACGACATGCCGCGGGGAGATGCTGCCGGCTGCGGTTTCGGGGAGGAAGGGCTGGTACGTCATGTACGAGCGCGGGTCGACGACCGTGACGGTCGCCTCGCCGTACCGCATCTTCTTCATGATGCGACGCGCCGCGTACAGGCCGACGTAACCGCCGCCTACTACGAGGATCCGTGGACGCTCCGTGGTGCTCATGCTTTGAGTATGGAGCACGGTCGAGGGGGGTCCTCGTGAGCCCCTTCACAAGGTGATGGACACCCTGTGCTACACTGCGCGGCTTCATGACCTGGGGCTCGGTCCGCCGCGCGGGCCGCAGCGGTCCCCCGCCGTTTATACATGGCGCTGAGCAGCGTTGATCGTCCGGCGGACGGCTGGGACGGTGCGGTGCGCGGGCCCCCGGAATCCCCGACGCGCCAGGGATTCCAGGGGAATTGGGGCGGTGGACCTTGGAAAGTCGGGCCTCCGTCCGGGAACTTCATGTGAAGAGTTTCACAAAGGTTGTCGCCGGACCACGATCCGGACACCCGGCAGGCCGCTCACCAGGAACGGCGCACCCTCAGCTGAGCACGCTCCAGGCGATTCCGTCGAGGATGTCGTGCTCGCTGACCACGACCTCCTTGGCCCCGACGCGCTCCATGACGCGCAGCAGGACGAGCGCCCCGGCGGCAATCACGTCGACCCGGCCCTCGTGGATGACGGGCTGCGCGGCGCGCTCGGCGTGGGTGGCCGCCAGCAGGCGGGCGCTGATCCGCCGGACCTGCTCCAGCGGCACCCGCGAGTGGTGGATGACGGTGGAGTCGTAGACCTCCAGGCCGAGCGCGAGCGCGGCGACCGTGGTCACCGAACCGGCCAGCCCGACCAGGGTGCGCGCCTCGTCGAGCGGCACCGAACGGGCCGCCTCGTCCAGCGCGGCGTCGATGTCCGCGGTCATCGCGGCGACCTGCCCGGGCGTGGGCGGGTCGGTGACGGCGCCGTCGTGGACCAGGTGCCGCTCGGTCATCCGCACGCAGCCGACGTCCACCGAGCGGGCGGCCCGCACGGAACCGTCCCCGAGGACGAACTCGGTGGAGCCGCCGCCGATGTCGACGACCAGATAGGGCGTCTGCAGGCCGTGCTCGCCGGTGAGTTCGCGGGTGGCGCCGGTGAAGGAGAACTCCGCCTCCTGGTCGCCGCTGATCACCTCGGGCTCGACGCCCAGGATGGCGACCACGCCGCGCACGAAGTCGTCACGGTTCTCCGCGTCACGCGAGGCGGAGGTGGCCACGAAGCGGATCCGCTCGGTGGGCACGCCGTGCTCGCGGATCACCTCGGCGTACTCCCGGCACGCCGCGAAGGTCCGCTCCAGCGCCTCCGGCGCGAGGCGCCCGGTGCGGTCCACGCCCTGCCCGAGCCGCACGATCCGCATCCTGCGGTCGAGGTCGCGCAGTTCACCGGTCTCCGGGTCGAGGTCGGCGACGAGCAGACGGATGGAGTTGGTGCCGCAGTCCACAGCGGCGACGCGCGTGCTCACGCGGACTCCTCGGGGGTGGCGTCGGGGGTCGTCGCGGCCGCCGTCGCGGAGCCGCCCGCCTCGGGGTCGGGCGCCGTGACGGTGCCGTCCTCGGTCACCGTCACGCAGGGACCCTTCGCCCACCAGTCGGGCAGCAGGTCGAGCGTCTCGTCGCCGAGCGGGTTGACGCCGCGGCCGACCGCCAGCGCGTGGCCGGCCAGCACGTGCAGGCACTTGACCCGGTCCGGCATGCCGCCGGCGCTGGGGAAGCCCTCCAGCACCTCGACGGCGTCGCGGCGGGCGATGTAGTCCTCGTGCGCGGCGCGGTAGCCGGCGGCCAGTTCCTCGTCCCCGGCCAGCCGGGCCGTCATCCGCTTCATCACGCCGTCCGCCTCCAGCGTCCCGATCGCGGAGGCCGCGCGCGGGCACGTCAGGTAGTACAGCGTCGGGAAGGGCGTGCCGTCCTCCAGCCGCGGCTGGGTCTCGACCACGTCCGGGTTGCCGCAGGGACAGCGGTGGGCGACGGCCCGCAGACCGCGCGGCGGGCGGCCCAACTGGGCGCGTACGGCGGCGATGTCGGCCGCGCTGGGCGGCGTGGGGACCGGCGGCGGAGTCGGGATGGAGTCCTCGGAGCTGTTCATGAGCCGTTCTGAAGCCTTCCGCCTCCGCGGGAGGCATGTCGGGTGCGCGGGTCGGGCGCGGGTCCGGGCGCTGGGCGCGCCGGCCGCGGTCCCGCGCGATGCGGGGTCAGTGCGGTGCGGGGTCAGTGCGGTGCGGGTCAGTGCGAACGGGGGGCGGCGGCCGCGTCGGCCCGGTCCACGCCGTTCCAAAGATTGTCGTACCACGGGCGGTGGGCCGCAGCCTCGCTGGTCGCGCGGTGCTCGGCCGCCGGGTCGCCGGCGGGGGCCGGCGCGCCCGCGACCTGGTAGCCGGTCTCCCCCGGCATCAGGTAGTGCAGGTGCTCCCGGGCCTGGGCGCGGACGTAGTCCGGGTCCTGCCAGCGGGCCTTCTCCTGGCGCAGCTGCTCCACCTTGTTCTCCGCCTCGCGCGCCTGGCGGCGCTGGTCGGCGATATCGGAGCGCTGGGCGACGTACTGCCGCATCGGATAGGCCAGGGCCACCACCAGGGCGCACAGCACGAGGGCGAGCAGGGCGGCGCGGCCGGTCAGCTTGTTGCGCCGCACCGGGCGCCGGGTCGCGGCCCGGTACACCCGCGCCTGCGCCTCCTGCCCGATGGCCTTCAGCCGGGCCGCGGTGGAGAACCGGTCCGCCCCCACGAGTCACTCCCCTCGTCGCCGTCACGCGCACGTCCCCGCCCACGGTACGGGACCGGGTGCGGGGACGTACGGAGCGGCGGTGACGGCACGAGCCGCAGTGCGGTGCGGTGCCGAGCTGTGCTGCCGGGTGATCAGCCCTTGAAGCGCGGGAAGGCGCTGCGGCCGGCGTAGACCGCGGCGTCGTCCAGGATCTCCTCGATGCGCAGGAGCTGGTTGTACTTGGCGACGCGCTCGGAGCGGGCCGGGGCACCGGTCTTGATCTGGCCGCAGTTCACCGCGACGGCCAGGTCGGCGATGGTGACGTCCTCGGTCTCGCCGGAGCGGTGCGACATCATGCACTTGTAGCCGTTGCGCTGGGCCAGCTCGACCGCGTCCAGCGTCTCGGTGAGCGAACCGATCTGGTTCACCTTCACCAGCAGCGCGTTGGCGGTGCCGTTGTCGATGCCCTTCTGCAGGCGCTCGGGGTTGGTGACGAACAGGTCGTCGCCGACGAGCTGCACCTTGGCGCCGAGCTTGTCGGTGATGGTCTTCCAGCCGTCCCAGTCGTCCTCGAACAGCGGGTCCTCGATGGAGACCAGCGGGTAGGCGTCGACCAGCTCCGCGTAGTACTCGGTCATCTCGGCGGCCGAGCGGGACTTGCCCTCGAACGCGTAGGCGCCGTCCTTGTAGAACTCGGAGGCGGCCACGTCCAGCGCGAGCGCGACGTCCTGGCCGGGGGTGTAGCCGGCGAGCTTGATGGCCTCGAGGATGAGGTCGAGGGCCTCGCGGTTGGAGCCGAGGTTCGGGGCGAAGCCGCCCTCGTCGCCCAGGCCGGTGGACAGGCCGCGGGACTTCAGCACGCCCTTGAGCGTGTGGTAGACCTCGGCGCCCCAGCGGACGGCCTCGGAGAAGGACTCCGCGCCGATCGGGGCGATCATGAACTCCTGGATGTCGACGTTGGAGTCCGCGTGCGAGCCGCCGTTGAGGATGTTCATCATCGGCACCGGCAGGATGTGCGCGTTCGGTCCGCCGAGGTAGCGGAAGAGCGGCAGGTCGGACGCCTCGGAGGCGGCGTGCGCGACGGCGAGCGAGACGCCGAGGATGGCGTTGGCGCCGAGCGAGGACTTGTCCGGGGTCGCGTCCAGGTCGAACATCGCCTGGTCGATCAGCCGCTGCTCGGTGGCGTCGTAGCCGACGAGCTCCGGGCCGATCTGCTCGATCACCGCGAGGACGGCCTTCTCGACGCCCTTGCCCTGGTAACGGTTCTTGTCGCCGTCACGGAGCTCGAGGGCCTCGAAGGCGCCGGTGGAGGCGCCGGACGGCACGGCGGCACGGCCGGTGCTGCCGTCGTCGAGGCCGACCTCGACCTCGACGGTGGGGTTGCCTCGCGAGTCGAGGATTTCCCGGGCTACGACGACGTCGATGGACGGCACGTTGTCTCCTTCAGAGAGCTGAGATGTCTTCTCGCCTTTTTCGGGACGAGCCTAACCGCCCGGGACCCGTGGACCGGCTGTCGGCCCGACCCCTGAGACGGAAGTCGGGCGCCCGGACGGCCCAGCGGCGGGGCCACGAGCCCGGTGACGGGCCGGGGCGACGAGCCGCGGCGACGAGCCGGGGTGACGACGACCCCGCCCCCGGCACGCCTGGGGATCCAGGGGGAGTGCGTGCGGGGGCGGGGTCGCGGGGGGACGGTTCGCAATCGTCGCGTGGCCGGCCGGTGAGCAGCCGGGCGTCAGCGGGCGGTCGGCCGGTCTTCGGCCGGCGGTCAGCCCAGGGTCAGGTGCTGGCCCGGGTAGATCAGGTCGGCGTTCTTGACCGTGTCCTTGTTCAGCTCGAACAGCTTGTGCCAGCCGCCGGAGACGTGCTGCGCCTTGGCGATCTTGGACAGGGTGTCGCCGGCGTGGACGACGTAGCTGCCGTGGCCCTTGGCGTGGTGCGTCCAGGTGCTCTTCTTCCACGAGGTGGCGCTGTGGGAGGAGGTCGAGGACGAGGTGGAGCTCTTGGTGCTCGACGAGCTGGAGGAGCTGGCCTGGGTGGAGGAGGACGAGCTGGAGGAGCTCGACGAACCGCCGGTGTTGATGTCGGGGGACGGGCCACCGGCGGTCAGGCCGCCGGCCGGGGCGCAGGTCCAGGCGGACGGGCCCTGCATCGCGAGCAGCTTCTCGGCGACGGCTATCTGCTGGTCCTTGGTGGCCAGGTCGGCGCGCGAGGCGTACTGCAGGCCGCCGGCCGCGGCCCAGCTGGACTGCGAGAACTGCAGGCCGCCGTAGTAGCCGTTGCCGGTGTTGATGTGCCAGTTGCCGCCGGACTCGCACTGCGCCACGGCGTCCCAGGTGGCGACCGAGGCGGCGGAGGAGGAGGTGGCGCCGATCAGCGGAACGGCGATCGCGGTGCCGGCGACGCCGGCGACGGAAGCGAGACGGACGAGCGTCTTGCTCGAGGGACGACGGTGCTTACCCATGGTGTTAGTCCTCACCGACGCCTGCGAGGTCAGCTGTCGGGTTCGGACGTGAGCTGCCCGGCCTGGCCGCGTCGCGGCGCTATCGGCTTCACCCCTAGCCGGCCCGGCTCCGTACGTACCGCAGCGGATTGCTGTCCGGTGCTGCGCGCGTACGTCCGCCGGTCCGGCGGAAGACTTGTGGGTCCCCCGCTCCTGCCTACGGCGCTCTCGCGTCGACTGTTCCCGTCGGCCGGCGGCAGGACTCGGCGTTCCGATCCGGCGGGGCTCGCTGTGGCGAGCGAGAAGACGTTAAACACACCCTCGCGAGGAGTTCAAACGATCCGATATCGGGCGCCAACTGCGCCCGCATGTTCGGCCGGTGGGGTAAACCGCAGGTCGGAGGGGTCGATCTCAGCGCTCCGCGAGCGGACGGTCACAGCGGCCGGGGAGACCCTTGTCACATCCCGGAGGGGGCGACGGAAAGCGGTTCGTCCGTTTTGTCTTCCGGCCGCCATGACCCTTGATTTCAGCCGAGGTTGAGGATCTGTCCGGGTTTGATGAGATTCGGGTCGTCGCCGATCACTTGGTGGTTGGTGTCGTAGAGCGCGTGCCACCCACCCTGGACGTGATGGCCCGACGCGATCGAGGAGAGCGTGTCGCCGAGGCCGATGCGGTAGGCGCCCGTTCCCGAAGTGCCCGAGTTGTCGCCCTTGTTGGCGTTACCCGGGGTAGCCGACGACGAGCCGGTCGCGTCCTGACCGGTCGTGGAGTACAGCTCGGTGCGGCTGGCCCGGTCGGCGGCCGCGAGCTCCTCGTCGGTCGGGCTGTACGGCTTGGCGTGCCGTCCGCCGCCCTGGCCGGGGTCCGCGGGCGTGGTCGCGCCGTCGGCCGGCGTCGTGGTGGACGGCGGTGTGCCGGGGACGCCGGGCGTGGTCCCCTGGGCGTCACCGGACGTGGTGGCCCCCGTGGTCGGCGGCGCGGACTCCGGGTCGGTGTTGGAGCCGCCCGTGTCGCCGGAGCCGTCCTGATCGCCGTAGCCGCCGGAGCCGTTCGCGTCGCCGGAGCCGTTCTGGCCGCCGGAGGCGGCGGGGCCGGTCGCCGGCGACGTGGACGGCGTGCCGGCGGTGCTGTCACCGCTCGGCGAACCGGCCGTCGGCGTCGCGGGGACGTCCGGCAGTGTGGGCAGCGGCAGGCCCGGCAGGGTCGGCCTGGGCGAAGGGGTGCCGGGGTCCACGTCCGGCTTGGACGTGTCCTTCTGCAGCCCGGTCTTCTTCTCGCAGCCGGGCCACGCGTCCGGGCCGAGCCCCTCGAGGATCCGCTCGGCCACGGTGATCTGCTGGGCGCGGGACGCCAGGTCCGGACGGTCGGCGTACTCGCCGCCGCCGAACTCGACCCAGGTCGTCTGGGTGATGGCCAGCCCGCCGTAGAAGCCGTTGCCGGTGTTCGCACTCCACAGGCCGCCGGTCTCGCAGACGGCGACCCTGTCCCAGGTGCTGCTGTCCGCGGCCTGGGCGACGGTCGCCCCCAGCAGCGGAAGCGCGATCCCGGCGCCGGTCGCGGCCGCGGTCGCGACGGTCACGACGGCGGCCGGGGTGGGACGGGGACGCCGGTGCCTGCCGTTACCGGACGAGAGCATGCGGTACGCCTTTCGTTTGGCCGTACGCGCCGGCGCGGGCGTCCGCCGTGGGGGCGGCGGTGCGGCCACCCGGCGGCAGCCCGAGCCTGTGGGGCGGCGCGCGGCGCGAGCCGTGGATGCCTCGCGCTGATCGCAGAACGTAGCGGTGTTGGCCAACGGATCACAAGTCGATGTAGCGGTCATCACGTCGCGGTCACGGAGGTGACGGTGTGTCACCGTGCCTGCCCCGCACGGCCGCCGGCTCCGGCGTGAAGGCCACCGGCAGGGTGCGCAGTCCACGCATGATCAGACCCCCGCGCCAGCGCAGATCCTCCGGTTCCGCGGCGAGCCGCAGATCGGGCAGCCGGGTCAGCAGCGTGGCGAGCGCGGTCCTCGCCTCCAGCCGGGCCAGCGGCGCGCCCAGGCAGTAGTGGATGCCGTGCCCGTACCCGAGATGGGGGTTGTCGCGGCGGGCCAGGTCGACGGTGTCGGGCCCGGCGAACCGCCCGGGATCACGGTCCGCCGCCGCCAGCACGACCAGGACCGGGTCCCCCGCGGCCACCGGCTGCCCGCCGATGGTCAGCGGCTCGGTGGCGTACCGCCAGGTGGCGAGCTCCACCGGACCGTCGAAACGCAGCAGTTCCTCGACCGCCGTCTCCAGCAGGCCCTCCTCGCCGCGCGCCAGCGACTCCTGCAGGGCGGCGCGCTGCGCGGGGTGGCGCAGCAGGGTGTGCATCCCGTTGCCGATCAGGTTGACCGTCGTCTCGAACCCGGCGAACAGCAGGATGAAGGCCATCGCGGCGGCCTCGTTCTCCGTCAGGTGCTCGCCGTGGTCGCTCGCCCGGATCAGCCCGGAGATCAGGTCGTCGCCGAGGTCGCCGCGCTTGCGGTGGATCAGCTCCACCAGATACGCCCGCATCCGCTTGACCGAGCGCGCGACGCCGCCGCGCGGGCCGCCGCCGTGACGGATCATCATCCCGGCCCAGTCACGGAAGTCGTCCTGGTCCTCGGGCGGCACGCCCAGCAGGTCGCAGATCGCGTAGATCGGCAGCGGGAACGCGAACGCGTGGATGAGATCCGCGTGCCCCTCGGCGGCGAACCCGTCGATGAAGCGGTCCGTCAGCTCGGCGACGCGCGGGGCGAACGCGGCGACCCGGCGGGGGGTGAACGCCTTCGACACCAGCCGCCGCAGCCGGGTGTGGTCCGGCGGGTCGATGTTCAGCAGATGCGTCATCAGGTCCGCGCCGCGCTCCCCCGGAATGCCGGTCTTGCCCCGCGCGCCGGCCTCGTCCGCGTGGTGCACCGGGTTCTTGCTCAGCCGCGCGTCGGCCAGCGCCTCTCGCGCGTCCGCGTACCGGGTCACCAGCCAGGCGTCCACGCCGCTCGGCAGCCGCGTCCAGCGCACCGGCGCGTGCTCGCGCAGCCACGCGTAGGCGGGGTACGGGTCGGTGGCGAACTCCCACGAGAAGAGTTCGGGCATCCCCTCGGGGCCGGGGACGGCGACGGGCGCGGCCGGGGTGCCGGCGCCGGGGCGGTGGGGGTCACGGGCGGCGGGTTCGGGGGCCGCCGGTTCGGGAGCGGATCCGGGGTCGCGGACGGGGCGGGGGTCGCGGGCGGGGCGGGGGTCGCGGGCGGGGCGGGCGTCGGGGCGGGGGTCGTTCACCCCTCGACGGTATCGGCCGCCGTGACCCGCCCGGCCGCCGCGGCCAGGGCGTCCCTGCTCAGGCGGTCGGCCTGCCGGGTGGTCTCCGGCAGCCGGTAGGCGGGCGCGAGGGCGAGCACCTGCGCGCAGGCCGTCGGCAGATCGACGAGGTGGCCGGTGGAGACGTAGACCGGTTTCACGCCGTCCTGCGTCCGCAGGACCCGCCCGACGGTCTCGCCCGCGTCGACCAGGTCCGCGGACGAACCGCGGGACCCGCCGAGCGCCGCCGGGTCGAAGGTGCCGACGAAGGGCGTCTTGGCGACACCCGCGGTCGGCAGGCCGGTGAGCACCCCGAGGTGGCAGGCCAGTCCGAAGCGCCGCGGGTGGGCCAGGCCGTGCCCGTCGCACAGCAGCAGCTCGGGCGTGGTCCGCAGGGCGCGCAACGCCTCGACCAGCACCGGGAGTTCCCGATAGGCAAAGAGACCGGGGATGTAGGGGAAGGTGCTCGTCGCGGTGGCGGTGGCGCGCTCGACCACCTCCAGCGTGGCGGTGTCGATCACCACGACGGCGGCCGCGACCAGATCGCCGGTGGCGCGCCCGTCGCCGGCGTAGGCCACGTCCAGCCCGGCGACCAGGCGCGGGTGCGCCGGGCCCGGGCCGCGGTGGTCGGCCAGCGGCCGCAGCCGGTCCTGCAGGGCGAGCGCGGCGGCCTCGTCGGCCGGCCAGGCGGAGGGGACGTCGATGTGCACGGTCAGCCGTTCCCGTCGTCGCGGCGCTCGGTCGCGTCGCCGGCCTCCGCCTCTTCCCCTTCTTCCCCTTCTTCCCCCGGCCGCATGTCCCGCTCCGCGCCCGGGTCGGCCTCACCCCAGGGCGTGGTGTCGGCCGGGTCCGGGCCGGACACCGCCTCGCGTGCCTCGGTCTCCGCCCGGCGCAGCGCCTCCCGGTAGCGGCGGGCGGCGTGGCGCAGGGCGGCCTCGGGGTCGACGCCGGCGCTCTGCGCGGTCGCCGCCTCGGCGAGCAGGTGGTCGCCGAGCGCGGTCTCGTCGTCGTACAGCGGCGCGGGCGGGGTGACCGGCAGCGGCAGATCCGCGCCACGGGCACGCCCGGCGAGCTTGGCGGCCAGCGCGAGCGCGGGCGAGGCCAGCGGCACGCCGTCGGTGACGGAGTCGCGGGCCTTCTCCACGCCCTTGAGCCGCACCCAGTTCGCCTGCACCTGCTCGGGGGTCTCCGCGACCTCGTCGCCGTAGATGTGCGGATGCCGGTGGACGAGCTTGGCGACCAGCCCGGCGGCCACGTCGTCGATGCCGAACGGCTCCTCGGGGTCGCCCTCGGCGATCGCGGCGTGGAAGACCACCTGGAGCAGGACGTCGCCGAGCTCCTCCTTGACCGCCTCCCGGTCGCCCTCCTCGATCGCCTCGACCAGTTCGTACATCTCCTCGATGCCGTACTTGGCGAGGTCCTCGTGGGTACGCAGGCTGCTCCACGGGCACTCGGCCCGGATCCGGTCCATCACCTGCACCAGGTCGATCAGCCGTGCGCCGGGCAGATCCCAGGAACCGGGCAGCAGTTCCAGGTCGGGCATCTGCACGCGTCCCGAACCGCCGAGCCGCGCGAGCTCGTCGGTGACGGCCGGCGACGCCCCGCCGGACGGCGGCAGATACACCACGGTGCGGCCGCCCTCGGTGGCGTCGACCAGTTCGCGCCCGCTCGGGTCCGCCACCTCGCAGCGGACGCCGGCCTCGCGCAGATAGGGCAGCTGCGGGTGCCCCGGATCGGCGCACACCACCAGGTCGGCCTCCCGCAGCACCTGCCACGCGGGCCAGGAGAGCTGTCCGGGCGCGACCCGGTGGCTGGTGGTGAGCAGGACCAGGCGGCCGGGCGGCACGGCGCCGTCGGGCTCCGCGGGGGCGTTCACGTCGTTCACCCCTCGAACGTACCCCGCCGCGCGGACAGCCGGATCACGCGCCGGTGGGCGCCGCGACCTGGGTCTTGCTCACCACCCACGGGTCGGTCTCGGTACCGATGGTGCCCTTCTTCGCGTCCCAGGTGCCGTAGCGCGGGTTGATCCGCACGCCTAGGCGCTGGGAGGTCTTCACCACCGCCTGCTGCAGCGCCGCGTTGCCGCCGTCGCTGCCCGGCTGGTAGCCCAGGTTCTGGATGATCTTGGAGAAGGCGACGTTGCGGCGGAAGAAGTGGTCGATGTCGCCGGGCGCGACGCCGTACTGCGTCAGCAGCGTGGTGTCGAGTTCGGCCTCGTTCCCGTTGAACTGCTGGAGCGCGGCGGTGTGTTCCTGCTGCACCTCGCCCGGTGTGACGGACAGCCCGGCGTCGGTCAGCGTGCGGTCGAGGACCTCGTCCTCGACGAGCCGGCCCAGCAACTGGCTCGGCAGATTGCCCGCCGAGTCCAGCAGCTGCTGGCCCTGCGGCGACTTGGCGGCTGCGCTGCGCAGGTCGTTGACCTGCGACTGCAGCGTGGCCATGGTGATCCGGTGGTCGCCCACGACGGCCGCGGCGCCCGCGTGCGCCGGACTCGATCCGCACGCGGTGAGCGCGGGGGATGCGAGCAGCAGCGCTGCGGCGGCCAACGAGACGGCGGTGCGACGGCGGACCATGGTGCCTCCCGGCAGGAGAACGAACCTCGCGCTGACGAAAATGATCGCCCCGAGCCTATTTCCCCGGCCCCGCCGATATCCAGCACTCCGCAGAACCCGATCACCCGGGACGCCGCCCGGGGCGCGGATCCCGCGCCGGAAGCGGGCGGTTGCGCCCCGGTTCGCGCCGTCCGTCCGGGTGTCGGCGGGGTGTCAGACGACGGCGACCGGCGCGTCCCACGCGTCGCGGTCCACGGTCACGCTCGCCCCGCCGTACGACTCCTTCTGGTTCACCAGGTACTGGTGGCCGCGCCGGTGCCCGGTGTACAGGCCCGAGGAGAACGGGAAGCCGGTCGTGGTGGACGCGTTGCCGTCGTACTTGGCGTACCAGAGCGCGTCGGGCATGCCGGGGGTCGTGCTCTTCGCCTGGGCGACGACGGCGGCGCTGGAGGAGGTGAAGCCGTAGAAGCCGGCCCAGTAGTCGTGGACGTGCAGCGCCCGGTCCCACGCCCGGATGTAGCTGAGGACGGACGACACGCACGAGGTGTCGCTGGAGTCGAACGCCTCCATGTCCAGGTAGATCGCGCTGCCCGCCCGCATCCCGAGCGCCTGCGCCTTCGCCACCGCGTCGGCCCCGTCGGTCGTGCCGAGCGAGGTCGCGTTGGTGGCGGTGATCCGCTCCGGGTTGGAGCTGGTCTGGCACGGCGGCTGCGCGCCGACGTACAGCGGGACGAGCTTCCAGCCGGCCGTGGTCACCGTCCGCACCCAGGACGAGGTGAGCTGCGGCTGGGCGCAGCCGCGGTTGCGGCCGCCGACGTAGACGGCCGCGGCGCCGTACGGAGAGTGGGCGCGCCAGGCGCTCATCGTGGTGGCCGAGGGCGCCGTGCAGGTGTCGAAGGCGAGCCCGGTGAACACCTTGGCCGCTGTGGACGGCTGCGAGACCCGGCCCGAGAACGACGGCTGGCTGGTGACCCGGGCGGGCATGGTGGCCTTCACGGGCGTGGTGGTGGCCGTGCCGCCGCTCGCGGTGGCCGACGCCGAGGCGGAGGCGCTGCCGCTGGGGATCGCCGACGGGCTCGCCGTGCCGTCCAGCGGCTTGAGCGCCCCGGACGACGCCTGGTCCGACGGGCCGGTGGCGCCGGGCGACGACGACGCCGCCGCGCCCGTGGCCGTTCCGCCGTTCCCGCCGGAGGCGGCCTCCGCCCAGGCCGCACCGCCGGCGATGACGATGACACCGGCGGCAATGGCGGCGTAGCGGTGCCAGCGGGGCTTGGGCAGGCGTCGGTGCGACACGGGACCTCATCAGGTTCGGTGGGCTCATCGCCGGCCGTGTCAGAACGGCCCGGACTCCGGTGATCGCCTCACGGAGCCCAGCAAGTATGACCGTCACCCGAACGCGTTGACAATCAGGGTGGTGAGAGGGGTAAGAGGGCCGCCGAGGGCGGCCGTTACCGGGGTTTTAGGCCGGCCGTGCTCGGATGGCGGGCATGAGCGAATCACCGCGTAGCGAATCACGGCGCACCGAGTCACCGCGCACCGAGTCACTACCTGCCGAGGCACCGCGCGAAGGACATCAGGGCACGGGACCGGGCGCGATCACGCCGGACGGGTGCGCCGTCGACCTCTATGTACGGCTGCCCGTGCGCAACGAACCCGACGTCGTCCAGCAGGCCGTGCCCGCCGGGGCCACCCTCCTGGAACTCGGCTCCGGCGCCGGCCGCGTGACCGGACCGCTCGCCGCCCGCGGCTTCGCCGTGACGGCCGTCGACGAGTCCCGCGCCATGCTGGACCGCGTCGAGGCCCGCGTCCCGGGCGTGCGCACCGTCCACTCCCCGATCGAGACCCTCGACCTCGGCGAGGAGCGCTTCGACGCGGTGCTGCTGGCGTCCTTCCTCGTGCACGCCCCGGACCCTGAGAAGCGGCAGGCCCTGCTGCGCGCCTGCCGACGCCATGTCGCCGACGGCGGCTGCGTCCTCGTCCAGCGCGAGGGCGACGGCTGGCACACCGGGCTGCCGCGTGAGGCGTCCCTCGGCGACGGCGTCTCCCGGGTCCTGTCCTCCGAGCCCGTCGCGCCCGGCGTGCGCTCGGTGCACGTGGAGTACGTCTTCCCCGACGCACGCTGGACGCAGACGTTCCTGTCCCGGCCGCTGGACGCCGCGGAGTTCACCGCCGCGCTGGCCGGCGCCGGGCTCGCCCTCGACACCTACCTCACCGAGGACGGGACCTGGGCGCGGGCGCTGCCGGTGTGAGACGGCCCCCGGGCACCCGTCGGGCACGCGGGCCGGCGGGTGCCCGGCCCGCGGGACGCGGGTCCCTCAGCCGCCGCACTGCGCGAGCATCGCCTGCTTGTCGGCGGTGGTGACGGGCAGCGCGTACTTCAGCGAGACCTGGGCGATCCGGACCGCGTACGAGCAGCGGATCTGCTTGTTCGGCGGCAGCCAGGACGCCGGTCCCGAGTCGCTCTTGGCGCCGTTGGACGGGCCGTCCACCGGGATGAGGTTGAGCGGGTCGTTGGCGATCTGCTCGCGCTTGTCCTTCGACCAGTGGGCCGCGCCCATCTGCCAGTCGTACGACAGCGGCATCACATGGTCGATCTGGATGGTCGTCGCCTTGGACTTCGTCCAGTGGATCGCCTTGCCGGTGTAGGGGTCGTCCAGGGTGAGCGAGATCAGGACGCACTTGGAGCCCGACCGGTAGTGGAGGTCCAGGCCGTCCCGCTTGAGGAGGTCGTTGCGGGTGTCGCAGCCGTTGTGCGCGAACGCGACGCCGTTCGCCGAGTCCATCCACGCCTGGCCGAACTCGGCCCGCGAGTAACCCGTCTTCGGGCCGCGGCCCTTGGTCGCCACCTTCTGGATCAGCGCCCGGGCCTTCGCCTCGTCCGCGGCGGAGGTGATGGCCTTCAGCCCGTCCTTGGTGCCGTCCGGGTTGTCCAGCGGGCTGACGGCCCGGCCGTCGCTCACCACCGGCCCGTTGCCGTCCGCCGCCTGGCCACTGCTCGTGGGGTCCGCCGCCCCGACCGTGGGCTTGCACCCGGCCACACCGAGGGCCGCGGTCAGCGCCATGGCACAGGCGAGGCTCCCCGATATCCGTCTGTCCATGCGGGCGTCCTTTCCCGAACGCTCGTGCCCTGCCCGGGCGTTGAGCGCCGGGCCCTGCAGCTCACCTGCCCGGCTCCGAAGATTTTACGGCTCCGCCTGAGGGGGACGGGGGGGTGCAGGGGTGCGCGGGAGTGCGCGGGGGTGCCGGTACGCGTCGCGGTGCGCCCGGGTCCGTCTCAGTGCCCGGCACCGGCGTCCGTGAACGTCGCCAGCACCGCGCTCAGTTCGGTTCCGTACGCGTCGCAGGCCGCCTCGAGGCTCAAGTCCGCCGCGGATCCGAGCGGGTCGGCGTCGGCGGGAAGGTCGCCGAGGGCCTCGTGGCAGGCGGCCTCGACCTCCAGGTTCCTGGTGCCGAAGTAGCCCAGACCGTAGGCACGCGGTTCCTCGTCGGCGTCCGCCACCCAGCGAGCGCGGGCCTCCTCCCCGGGGACCACCGTGAGCGAGCCTTCCAGGACGTCGTCGAGGTAGACGGCCAGTTCACGGGCCAGCCGCACGATCCGCTCGGTGTCCGCCTCGCTCATCTCCCCCAGTGCGTCGACGAACATCAGCCACCCGTTGAGCGCCTCCAACTGGAAGCTCTCGACCAACTCCGGTTCGACCTCCGCCGTGAACAGCGGCGCGGCCATCAGCGCGGCTCTCGCCGCCCTCAGCTCCGCGCCGGCCCGGGCGACCGGCAGCCCGGCCCCCGCACGCAGCAGGGAGGCGAGCGCCCCAGAGTCGATGCCCCACTCGTCCGGGACGGCGATGTCGACCAGCGGCCCCTGGACGCGTCGCAGAGCGAAGTACGCGGACCGACGACGCTGCCCCGGGGTCATCGCGCGGATCCGCGCCCAGAGCGCCTCGTCGTCACGCCACTCCGGCCGGCCCTCCCCCACGGCGCTCACCGCCTCGAGCCGGTGCCGCCGAACCTGCCCGGCATCCTCGTCGGGACCGGCCTCGAAGGTTCCATGGGCGGGATTCTCGCAGGGTGCCCGGCCGTCGGCACTGCGCGGCCTAGCCGCTGCCGAGGCGGCGAGATCCGGTGGGCGGGCTCAGCGGGGCGGACCGAGGCGCTCGACCGCGAGGGCAAGCCGATTCCGCCCGGCCGCTGCCGACCTCTGCCGCAGTTCGGTCACCGGCACCTCCCCGCCGTCGCCCCTCGCTGACAGGTCGGCGATGTCCCGCCGCTGGAGCTCTGCCTCTGCCGCCGGCAGGGGCGTGGCGCGACGCCGTTCGAGCCGGAAGGCGAAGGTGCGGAGCGTCGACGAGCAGTCCCGCAGAGCGCCGGCCCCCAGCCCCGCGGGGACACCCAGAGCCGGGCAGGGCCACGGCTGCCGCACAAGCGAACGCACGAGCCCCGACGACGTCATCGCCGACGGCCAGCTCCTGCACCACGGCAAGCGTGTCCCGCGTCTCCTGGAACTGCCCGGCCGTGCGGCCGTCCGGTGCCCACAGCGCGTCCAACGCGCCGATGTAGGCCTCCAGATCGCCCGTACGATCGTCGGCGGATACCACCCAGAACAGGATGGGGGCCGCCCGTTCCGCGCAGGCCGCAGCGAACGCGACTGCCTGGGCGGGGGACGCGCCACGCACGAACTCTTCCGGATTCCCGCTGCCGACCACCACGTCCCGCTCTCCGTTCCACCCGCGGCTCACGCCGGAAGCGCTGAGGCCTCGCCGACCGCGGCAGGCAGTTCCCCGGGGGAACTCCGTTCGACGTGGCCGACGGTGAACCTGAGCCAGCCGGTGGACGGCACCAGCCACATCCGCATGCTCCCGGCGACATTGCTTGATCTCAGTACGGCTCTTCCTGCCACTCAATGCACGTGGGTCGAAGACCGCCGGAGAGAACGAACTCTTTCGTGACCTGGCGAACCAGTTCGATGGAAATCTCCGGTGATTCCAGGAAGTTCCTCGGGTACGTGAGCAGCATGTACGTCATCTCTGCTTTGTCGGCCACGCCACTCGGAACGAAACTGCCCTCACCGTCGGCGAAGCCGACAATGCCAACCTGCGCATCGGGGTCGATCCCGACCACGAACTCGTGATCCGGACCGCCCGACGACAGAGGCGTTCGGTCCAGGGAGAACACCCTCGCCATGTTGTGACTGGGGTGGCCGGCGATGAGTGCGTCGATCATCAGATCAACAGCCTCCGCCGAAGCAAGCGGGAAGCCCGTCTCGAGATGCTCTTCCTCGAAGACTGCTTCAGCGCCCTTCCGGGTGTCCCGCCTCTCTTGCGCCCGCGCGAGCGGCTCAGCCATCGCGACCCCAGTCCGCGTAGTCGCCCAGGGCCACGTCCTCGCACAGCCCGTCCCAGAACCCGTCATGGGTCAGGGCCGTTTCGTCGACGCCTGCGATCAGGCCCCGCAGTTCGTCCGCCACCCGCTCGAAGCGTTCCGCACCCTCGTCCTCCCGGTAGAACGGGAAGCGGGCGATCACCGCCGACACGCATCGCGTGAACGTCTGCAGGTCCGCGTTGACGTGCGTGACCCGCGCCGACTCGGCCTTGGGGACGTGGACGACTTCGCCCGTGGCGACGTCGACGCAGATCCTTCCCAGGAGCCCGCTCCTCCCGAAGGCCACCAAGCCGCTCGAACCCCGGCCTTCGAGGAGTTCCGTCTCCGCAAGTGCGCGGTACTCGTACCTGGTCAACCCCCGCAGGACTCCGGCTTCGCGGAGCGCCCCGGCCACTCCGTCCGCCACTTCCGGCGGAGCCGCGAGGCGAACCACACCGAACTCAGGCTTCGGCAACTCAGGCAGCGGATCGATCACGAGACACTCCCCTTACGACCGGCCGATCGTGTCGAGTGCGGCGACGAACGTACGGCCCCAGGCCGCCGACTCCGCAGCAATCACCGTGGTGTTGCCGCCGGCCCGGGCGAGTTCGGCGTTGCGCAACCACACCACGCCCTCCCTTCTTCGGAAGGACAATTCAGGCGTAGCGGGGTGCTGCCCCTGCGCACGGCCGAGATCCCAGTCGACGTGATCGGCGAACCGACGCGTGAACTCCCACAGGGAGGCCACTGTGTCGCTTCCCGGCCCGCCGATCAGGTTGGGCAGAGCGATCAGGACGAGCATCGCCGCCATGTAGCGGTAGTAACCCCACCCGTCGGGCTCCTCCTCAAACGTATCCAGGTAGTCGCCGACCACCTCGCTCGCGGCTCGCCGCTCCGAGTAAACCTCCGCAACTGACCCGCCCTCATCGAGAGCAAAATTGTTCACCAGTTTGCCCTCCGCATGGTTACCGAAGCCCTTCGAAGCGAACGCAACGGCAACGCGACTACCCCACACCAAGGAACTCACCCGCCACCGCGCCTCCGGCCACATCCCCTATGAGAACAAGCCCCGACGTCAAGCATCACCCGAAGCCGAATCGTCAAGCATCACCTGAACGTTGACAACCACCACGACCATGCAGTCCGAGGGCCCCGGACAGCCCTCTTGGACGCGGCGATCGAACGTTGCTGGGTCACGCCCACATCGGCGCGAACGCCCGCTGTCTACGCCACGACCGCCTGCGCCTCCAGCGCCAGGCCATCGACCCCCTGGGCCACCCCCTCGGCAACCTCGGCCAGCCCTTGAGCCCAACGACGGCGACGACCCGCCGGTTCGTGCGGCCCCCGTCCGCTGACGTTCCCGTCAGCTACTGCCGTCAGACACGGTGGCGGTCCCATCGGATACATATTCCGATGGGACCGCCACCGTTTCACCGGCTGCTGGCGCATACGAGCCGGCCCGTATGTGCCAGCCATTCTCCGATCTCACCAGCCCAGGAGGTTGGGCAATTCTTCGATGTATGGCGCATAGTCCGGCTCTTCCTCAGCAATACCGCCGAGTATACGCCTGAACTCCTGACGCTCCGCTTCGTTCATCAGATTCAGGTCAGATGCAATGTTCTCAAGCCCTTGAGAAGCAACATCGCGATCGATCTCATCGGCTGATGAATGATCGAGCAACATAATGGCAGAGAGCACGGCCCTTGCAAGATAGCTTTCAATCACTAATTTGCCTGCCTTGTGACGATGGTCGTAATACCCCAGCTATCCAACAGCTTCCGAGCGTCGTCGGCAGTCGCCTGGGTGGGAAATTCATAAACTGGCGTGAGTCCGTGATAGGCCGCCGTTCCAGCCTGCCGCTGGGCGTGCTCCATCTTGTCGGCAAAACTCGGAAGCGAGAGCTTTCGGTCGATCATCTCATCACCGAAGGCACCGTCGAACTTCGCCATCACGTCCTCACCATCCGCCCCAGGCATTCGTAGCCTCGGGGCAAGGCTCCTGCCCGTTGATCACCAGCCTCCGGCACCCATTCCGCGGTCGCACCGGCCCTGTCTTCAACTCCGCAGTTGTGCACCAGGACCGGCGTCGCCCCGGCCTACACATAGTACGTGTGGGAGGCGGACCGTTCCCGCCTGCGTTTTCGCGGGTGAGGGAGGAATCAGCGGTCCGTCGGCGTCCGTCGATGTGTGCTGGCGTGGGTTCCCGTCGCCGTTGCCGTCAACGGCCGTGCCTGTCGTGCGGGTTGCCGATCCGGTCTACCGGCACACGGCTGGTCGGAGCGGGTGGGCCCCCCCTCGGTCGGGCAGCTTCACCGAATCAGGGTTCGCCCGGACCCCCAAGGCTCAGTCGTGACGCTTGCGCTCGGCCTTGGCGGCCTCTGGAGAACCCTGGTTCGCCTCTGGCGCCGGCCGAGGAGGGACCCACCACGGCAGCCACTCATACCGCGCTACGACGCGCCCGCGCATGACCGCCGGCCTCCTCGCCGCTGGACCCACCATGCAGGCAGCCCTTCCCCGCTGACCGCCCCGCGCAGAGACGCCAGAGCCCCCACCCTGAAACCATCGGCGGGGGCTCCAGTGTCCGCTGGCGTTGCCGTCAAGAAGCCCAAGGCAACGTCACATGCACAGCACAGCACAGCACGCCAGCCGGCACCTACGAGGCCACACCTCCCGGCACGCATAGCCCGGGACGAACCAGACCCCGCGTCCACGGGACGCGGCTGTGCGGAGGGGCGGTCACGACGGATCCTGAGGATCCTCCACCTCAACCGACAATCAACGAGCAATCACGTCGAGTGCGGCGACGAACGTACGGCCCCAGGCCGCCGACTCCGCAGCAATCACCGTGGTGTTGCCGCCGGCCCGGGCGAGTTCGGCGTTGCGCAACCACACCACGCCCTCCCTCCTTCGGAAGGACAATTCAGGCGTAGCGGGGTGCTGCCCCTGCGCACGGCCGAGATCCCAGTCGACGTGATCGGCGAACCGACGCGTGAACTCCCACAGGGAGGCCACTGTGTCGCTTCCCGGCCCGCCGATCAGGTTGGGCAGAGCGATCAGGACGAGCATCGCCGCCATGTAGCGGTAGTAACCCCACCCGTCGGGCTCCTCCTCAAACGTATCCAGGTAGTCGCCGACCACCTCGCTCACCTGCCCCAAGAACGACACGTCGTCCGGAGTCCACGCACCCTCCCCCGCCATCCGCATGACGTCCAAGAACCGGCCGTCGGCAGGATAGAAGGGAGAATCGACAGTCCTGCTGGCCGCGATGGCCGAGTACTTCACCACCGCGGCGTAGGCGACGTCCCTCATGCCCCGGGCGCTGAGACCGGAGTTGGCCTCGGCGACCGCAGCGTCATTCGGATCCATACTCGTACGACCTCTGCCCCTTGGGATATTTGGTCTTCAAAATACCATCGAGCATGAATTGGATGCGCTGCCTCTTGTCCGACGGCCCCGTCAGCCAACCTCCCGCATCACGAATGTCGTTCTCGCAATAAGGGCAGGTGTTCCTGTTGGTTCCGCCAGCGATCTTCGTCCACCCCATCTTGTCGATGTAGGCCTGAGCATTGATTTCTGCGTGCAGGGCGGGGTCGTTGTCGGCGGCAATCTCGGGAATCTTCCCCCCCGTCCGCAGAGAGGCAATCTGCGCTTCCGTCAGTCCGTCGCCGTTGGCCGCGACGACGTCGACCATATCCCCGTTCGGCTTCATCGCCCGGGTTACGGCAGTTGTCCCGTTCTTGGCGAGCATCTTGCCACCGGGTGTCCCGTCGTCAAGAACGTTATTGATCTCAGTGGCCCGGTCGCTGAACTGGCAGTTGTGCACCAGGACCGGCGTCGCCCCGGCCTCCACATAGTACGTGTGGAGGGATCCGATGGTGAGGTCGTAGGTGGTGGTGTTGGCGTGGTAGATGCGGACGCCGGTGACCTCGGCGGTGCCGGTCGGGGTCTGCAGGACGTCGCCGGCGTGCAGGTCGCGCGCGTCGACGAAGGAGGAGCGGGTCTCGTCGTAGAAGGGGTGGTGGAAGGTCGTCGTGAGGTGGGCGGCCTTGGCCGTCGCCTCAGGCGAGGATGCCTTGGACGCTGCCTGAGCCCCGGCCGTCCCCGGTGAGACCGCCGCCTGGCTGACGACCGCAGCCGCCGGCGCCGCGTGGTCCGCGCCGGTGTGGTCCGCGCCCGCGTGGTGCGTGCCGGCCAGCGCGCCCAGCACGGCCGCCGACGCGGCCAGGCCGAACGCCGCCTTCTTCGCGGCCTTCGCCGCCACCGCCTTCACCGCGGTGCGCGTCCGCTCCTTGATCGTGAGGTCCACGAAGTCGTGGTCGGTCTTCGTCACGATCACCGCCGTGACCTTGTGCGCCTCCGTACCGGCAACACCCGGCACCGAGTTGGCGATGGTGTCGCCGACCTTCACCTTGTCGATGGACTTGGTCGAGCCGTCGGCGAGCAGCACCTTCGTGCCGCCCGTGAAGCTGTGCTTGGTGCAGGTCGTCCCCTGTTCACCGTCCGCGGCCGAACCCGACTCCTCGGACGCCGCCTTCGCCGCGGCCTCGTCCGTCGCGTCCGCCGCACCGGATTCCGCCGCCTCTGTGGCGCCCTTCCCGAACAGTCCGCCGACCGCCTCCATCGCCTTCGGCGCGACCTTGCCGAGGATCTTGCCGCCCAGCGAGCCGAGCGCGCCGCCGATGGCGCCGCTCACCGCGCCGGTGATCGCCGACTTGGCGAACGACCCGGCGCTGCACGCCGATCCGCCGTGCTCCGCGCAGTTGAAGCCCTGCTCGACGAGCGAGCCCGCCGCCCCCGCGGCCGCCGCGCAGCCGATGGATCCGACGCCCGCCGTCACCGCCTCGCAGCCGGCGAACACCGCGGTGGAGACCACGAACGAGGTGATGGCCGCCGCGTGGTGCTTGGCGTACGTGGCGGCGGTCTTCACCGCCTTCACCGTGGCGTGGTAGGCGGTGCGCGCCGCGCTGGCCGCTCTGTGGATGGCCGTTCTGGCCTTCTGTGCGACGGCGTGGGCGATCTTCCTGGCCTTCGCCACCACGCGTTGCACCTTGCGTTTGACCGCGTGGTAGGCGGAGGAGACCTTGCGGACGGCCGCGTGGTAGTACCGCTTCACGTGCCGTACCGCGTAGTGGTAGACGCGGCGGACCCGGCGCACGGTGGCGTGGTAGTAGTCCTGCACCCGGTGCACGACGTGGTGGATGACGTGCTTGGCCGCGCGCACCACGCGGTGCACGATCGGCGGCGTGTAGTGGTAGACGAACGAGCTGAAGTCGTCCCAGCTCGAGCTGAAGCTGCTGGACGCCCAGGAGGTGGCGTGGGACACGGCGTGCGACGCGGCGTGCCACAGGCTGGAGAAGCCCCAGTGGCCGCTCGGGTCGGTGCCGTCCAGCGGGTTGTCCCCGACGTAGGCGAACGGGTTGGCCGCCGCCTCGTTCGGGACGGGGTTCAGCGTCACCGAGTCCTTGTTGAGGAAGGTGCCGGTGGCCGGGTTGTACCAGCGTGAGGCGGTGCCGACCTTGCCGGTGTCGGCCTCGGTCCAGCCGGACTGGAAGCCGAGCAGGCCCATCACGCCGGTGGTGGCCGTGACGTTGCCCAGCGGGTCGTAACTGGCCGATCCGCTGAGGGTGGTGGCGCCGGAGGTGAAGGTGCCGACCACGTCGTCGTGGGCGTCGGTCACCGCGAGCACCCCGTCGCCGGGCGCGCTGCCCGCGTTGACGCCGACCAGCCCGCCGGACGGGTCGTAGCTGTAGCGGTAGGCGCCGTCGGAGGCGATGGTGTCGCTCGCCCCGGAGTACTGGAAGGTGCGGGTCGACTGGTCCGCGGCGTTGGTGTCGGTGATGTTCCGGCCGGCGGCGTCGAGCGTGTAGGAGTGGTCGGCCGCGGTGATCTGGTTGCCGAACGCGTCGGTGGTGTACGCGACCGTGCCCTGGGCCGTGCTGGTGTCCGAGGTCATCGTGCCGCGCGCGGAGTACGCGTAGCTGTGGACGCCGTCGGAGGTGAGCTGGTCGCGGGCGTCGTAGGTGTAGACGTTCGAGCCGACCTGGATGCGGTTGCCCGAGGCGTCGTACTTGTACGCGGTGGTGGTGCTGCCGCTCTTCCACGAGGAGAGGCGGTCCGCGTAGTCGTAGGTGTAGGTGTTGTTCGAGGCCCCGGCGACGCCGACGGTGTTCTTGCTCGTCAGGTTGCCGTTGGCGTCGTAGCCGTAGCTGATGGCGGAGAGCGTGGAGGCGCCCTGGACCAGGGTGTCGCCGGTCAGTTCGTGCGCGCCGTCGTAGGTGTAGGTGCGGGTCTGCCCGGTGGCGCCGTACTTCACCGAGTTGACCTGGTCCATCGTGTTGTAGCCGTAGGTCAGTTCGGTGCCGGAGGACGCGTCGTCGACCGTGTGCAGCCGGCCCGCGGTGTCGTAGCCGTAGGACGTGGTGCCGGCCGCGTCGGTGCGGGTGAGCGGGGACGCGTCCTGGTTGTAGGTGAAGCTGGACGAGCCCGCGGACCCGTCCGCGGACAGCAGGTCGCCGCGGTCGTCGTAGCTGAACGACTCGCTGGTGGCGTCCTGGTGGTCGCGGGCGCCGGTGGTGCCGGCCTCGTCCGTGGCGGCGGTCTTGATCTGGCCGTCGGCGTCGTAGGTGAAGTGCCGGGTGGCGGTCGCCGCGTCGGCCCCGCTGCCGGTGGCCGTCTTGAGGTTGCCCACGGTGTCGTACGTCATCGTGGTGCTGACGCCGCCCGGCTGGGTGCTGGAGACGAGCTGCCCGTCGATGTCGTAGACGTTGGTCGTGGTGGAGTCGGCGGCCGAGGAGTAGTCGGCCGTCGCGGGTGCGCGGACGGTCTCCTGCTGGCCCCACGGGGTGTAGGTGTCGTACCAGGAGTTGCCGCGGCCGTCGGTGTAGCGGGTCTGGTTGCCGGCCGCGTCGTAGCCGAAGCTCGTGGTGATCGACTCGGTGTCGGAGACCGGCTGGACCTCCTGCGTCACGGTGCCGGCCGCGTCGTAGGTGAAGTGGGTGGTGTGGTGGTTGGCGTCGGTGGACGCCAACACGTTGCCCGTGCCGTCGTAGACCTGGGAGGTCTGCCGCAGCAGGGTGCCGGTCGCGTCGTACTGCTCCTGGGACGTGGCCTGTCCGGCCGGGTCGTACTCGGTCTGCGTCCAGGTGCTGTCGGGCGAGGTGACCTTGGTCTGGTCGCCCTGGTAGTCGTACGCGTACGAGGTGGTGTTCCCGGCGCCGTCGGTGACGGCCGTGGTCTCACCGACCCGGTTGTAGGCGTAGGACGTGGTGACGCCGCCGGGGGTGGTGGTGGAGGACAGGTACGCGCCGTACGGGTTGCCGGTGGTGGGCGCGTACGAGTTGGTGGACGTCAGCGTGGCGGCGGTCGGGAAGCGTTCGAGGACCGTGGAGGTCAGCGGGCGCCCGAGGTAGTCGTACGTCGCCTGGGTGACGGCTCCGTTCGCGTCGGTCACCGACAGCGCCTCGCCGTTGGTGTCGTAGACGGCGTGGGTGCTGGTGCCGTCCGGCAGGGTCGTCTGGGCGACGTCGCCGAGCTGGTCGTACAGGTAGTGGGTGGTCTCGTTGCCGGGTGTGGTGACGCTGGTCTGGTTGCCGTCGCTGTCGTACGTCCACGACGTGGTGGCTGTCAGCGGGGTGGACGAGCCGGCCGGGGTGTAGGGAGGCAGCGTCTCGGAGACCTTGTTGCCGTCGGCGTCGTAGGCGGTCGTGGTCTGGTCGCCGTTGGGACTGACCTCCTCGACGGCCTCGCCGTAGGTGTTGAAGCCGCTGGTGGTGACGGGCCGCTGCGTGGTCGGTGTGCCACCGCCGGTCTCGACCTGGACTGCGGGAGCGGTGGTGACCGCGAGGTTGCCGGCCTCGTCGTAGGAGTAGTCGGTGGTGTTGAGGTTCGCGTCCGTCATGGACGTCGGCAGACCGCGCTGGTCGTACGTCCACTTGGTGGTGCTCACCGAGGCGGAGCCGACCGTGCCGCCCGTGCGGCCGTTGCCGTACAGCTTGGTGACGTCGGCGGCGGTCAGCGCGCGCGGGTAGACCTGCACGTTGGAGACCGAACCGGGCAGGAAGTCGGTCGGGTTGCCGTTGTACTTGGCGGCGCCGATGGTCAGCGGGCCGCCGGCGCTCCACGGCGTGGTGGTGGAACCGCTGCCGGACAGCGTGCCGTTGACGTAGATCTGCAGGCCGCCGGTGGCCGCGTTGTAGACGCCGACCAGGTGGGTCCAGGTGCCGGACGTCGGCACCGCGGTGGAGTAGGCCGAGGGGAACGACGGTCCTGTGGTGTCGCCGTTGGTCGTCTCCATGCTCCACAGCGGCGCGCTGGTGTGCGCGTAGTTGTACTGCAGCATGAAGGCGCTGTTGGTGGTGCCCGACTGGGAGACCACGGTGGCGTTCTTGGTGGGCAGCGAGGCCATGTTCACCCACGCGGACACCGAGTAGGACGCCGTGGTGTCCACGACCGGGCCGTTGGTGGCGATCTGCTGCCCGCTGGTGCCGGCGAAGGTCGCGGCGCCGTTGCCCCAGGTCGCGCCGGTGGCGGCGGCGGTGTAGCCGGTGCCGGAGGCGTCGGGCACGGTGCTGCCCGAGTCCTGGTCGAGCTTCCACCAGCCCGACGGGTGGCCGGTGGTGTCGCCGTAGACGCTCTCGCTGAGCTGGTCGCCGGCCGCGTCGTAGGTGTGCGCGGTGGTGGTCTGGTTGCCCGACGCGTCACGGTCGGTCTGGGTGGCGACCAGGTCGTCCGGGGTGTACGAGACGGTGGTCGTCCGGTTGACGCCGGTGGGGTCGACGGTGGTGGCGGTGGTCCGCGACGCGGCGTCCACCGTGTAGTTGGTGACGGTCGCGCCGTTGTCGGTGGTCTGGCTGAGCAGGTTCCCGGCCGCGTCGTAGGCGTTGGCGGTCAGGACGCTGCTGCTCTTGCCGTCGGCGCTGGTCTTGGTGATCTTCGCCGTCAGGCCGTTGTCGGTGTACGTGTACGCGGTGGTGTTGCCCATCGCGTCGGTGATGGACGCGAGCCGCCCGGCGGGGTCGTAGGCGCGCGAGGACTCGACGAGGAGCTTCGCCGGCTGCGGGTTGACCGGGTCGCCGGTGTACTGGATGCCCTGGGTCAGCAGGTGGCCGTCGTCGTCGTAGGTGTACTGCGTGGTGGTGCCGGAGGACGTGACCTCGCTGGTCTTGTTGCCCGACGCGTCGTAGGTGTACGTCGTCGTGTTGCCGTTGGCCGCGCCGGCCGCCTGGTTGGCGTCGCTGTCGGTGAGCACCTGGTCGTACTGGTTGTACGTCTGGTTCTCGGTGCGCGGGGCGTCGCCGCCCGAGCCGTCGGCGACGGTCTGCGAGGTGACGTCGCCGTCTGCGTCGTACTGCGTGGTGCTCACCGCGCTGTGGGTGGCGCCGGTGACGCGGTCGGTGATCGACGGGTCGCTCTCCTGGGTGACCTGCCCGGCCGCGTCGTAGACGTAGCTGGACGTCAGGCCCGCCGGGTAGGTGTCGGAGACGACCTTCTTGGTGAGGACCTGGCCGAGCCCGTCGTAGGTGTAGGAGGTGACCAGGCCGAGCGGGTCGGTGGTCGAGGCGACGTCGCCGTTGTGGAAGTACGCCACGGAGCTCACCGCGCCGCCGGGGCTGGTGGTGCGCACCGCCAGGCCCTTGGGCACGTTGCCGGTGTCGGCGGCCGGGAAGGCGCTGGTGCCGTCGCTGTAGACGGTGGACGTGGTACGGCCGGCCGGGAAGCCGGCGACCGGCGGGGTGGTGACGCCCGTCTCGTCGCCGGTGGTGCTGTAGGTGTGGGTGGTCAGGTAGGTGGTGTCGGTGGCGGACACCGACCGGCCGTCCCGCTCGGTGAGCAGCACGTCGTTGCGGGCGTCGGCGGTGGTGAGCTGCGCCGTGGTGTCGTCCGGGAAGTAGGTGTAGTACTCGGTGGAGCAGTGGTTGGCGGCCTGGTCCTGGCAGGTGGTGGAGGACACCACGTTGCCGCGCGGGTCGTGGCCGGTGACGGTCATCGCGCCGTTGGGGTCGACCACGGTGTGCTCGAAGCCGCCGGTGTCGTAGCCGAAGCTGGTGGTGTAGCCGAGGCCGTCGGTCTCGCTCAGCTCGCGCTCGTTGTTGAGCAGGTCGTACTTGTAGGTGGAGACGGCGGTCGCCGGGGCGGGGCCGGTCACCTTGACGGTCTCGACGGGCAGCAGCCCGGCGGAGTTCTTCGCGGCCTCGACGTGCGCGGCGGCGTCGTCGGAGGTGAGCGCGGTGCGGTAGGTGGCGGCCTCGGCCAGCGAGCCGTTGAAGTACGCCACCGTGCCGTTGGTCAGACCGCTCCAGCCGGCGCCGGTGGTGCCCGAACCCAGGTAGGTGTAGGTGCGGTTGGAGTTGGTCAGCGCCGCGGTGCCGGTCTTGGTCGCGGCCTGCGTGCCGTCCAGGTACAGCGTCTGGGAGGTGCCGGTCGCGCTGATCAGCGCGTGGTGCCACTGGCCGTCGATGACGGTCCCGGGTGTGCCGAGCTGGACGGAGCCGGAGGTGGTGTAGAAGCCGCCGTAGAGCTTGCCGTCGCTGCCGATCCACAGCTGGGGCGTGGTGGAGGAGACGGTGCCGCCGATGGGCCCGCTCTGCGAGTTCATCAGGATGGCGCCGCCGTGGGTGGTCTTGAACCACAGCTCGGCGGACGCGGCGGTGTGGCCGGTCTGCACGTCGGGCACCTGCACCCAGGACGACGTCCCGTTGAAGGTGGCGGCCTTCTGGTCGCTGAACGGCCCGGTCTGGCCGAGGGTGACGGCGTTGTACGTGCCGGTGCCGCCGCGGGTCTCGTCCAGCGCGGTGGTGGCGCCGGCGGCCTCGCCGAGCCGGAAGTAGGTGGCGGGCGCGCCGCCGAGGACGGCGCCGCGGTAGGTCTGGCTGGAGCCGGCCACGGTCGGCGTGGCCAGCTTCCACACGCCGCCGTTCTCGTCGGTGAGCTGGGTGAGCGTCGTGGTCGCCGCGTCGTAGGCCATGGCTTGGTAGGTCTTGCCGGACGGGCGCTTGATGCTGCTCAGCAGGCTGGCGGCGTGCGTGCCGTAGCCGCGCAGGGTGGCGACGTCGGCGGCGACCAGCGGGCGGTCGAACCAGGCGGCGTCGGCGATGGCGCCGTTGAAGTACGTCGCTGTGCCGGTCGGGTCGGTGCTGCTCTGGTGCGGCTCGTCCGGCCAGTTGCCGCCGAGGAAGCCGGCGCCGAGGGTGTTGTACGGCTGGTTCTTGCCGAAGGCGACGCCGGGCTTGATGGAGACGCTGCCGGTGACCGAGCCGACCTTGGCGCCGTCCAGGAACAGGGTCTGGGAGTTGCCCGCGGCCGACAGCACCATGTGGTGCCACTTGCCGTCCGCGACGGAGGCGGTGCTGCTGATCGGCGCGATGCCGCCGCTGTACCAGAACTCGGCCTTGAGCTTGCCGTCGGTGCCGACGTAGGCGGCCGGGGTGTAGGCGCCGGGCGAGTCGCCGGCGGTGACGGGCTGCGAGGCGTAGGAGTAGAGCACGCCGGGCCCGGCGGAGGTCTTGAACCACAGGGACAGGGCACCGGAGTCGGTGTCGTTGCCCATGTCGAACGGCATGGTCGCGTAGGAGCTCGTGCCGTTGAAGAGGGCGGCGGTCGCGGTGGATCCGGTGAGCGGTCCGGTGCCCGCGGCCGACCCGAGGGTGACGCCGCTGTAGGTGAGGTTCTCCGTGCCCTGGTTGGCCAGGACGGCGTCCTTGCCGGCGGTGCCGGAGGCCTCGGACATCGGCCACGCGGCGTGCGGGCCCAGGTCGAGCGAGGCGTTCTGGTACTGCGAGCCGGCGGTGTAGCCGTAGGTGGTGCACTGGGTGGTGGAGATCGGCGAGCACACGGTGGTGAGCTGGTCGCCGGTGTAGCCGTAGGTCCAGGTGAGCGCGGAGCTCGGGTCGGTGGCCACGACCGGGTCGGTGACGACGGTCGCGACGTGCGCGGCGCTCGCGCCGGAGGGGGTCTGCCAGGTCAGGTGCAGGGCCCGGCCGGCGGTGACCGACGTCATCGTGGTGATGTGGCCGCCGCTCCAGGTGAAGGTGACGGAGCGGCCGTCGGCGTCGGTGACGGAGGTGATGCCGTAGCCGCCGGAGCCGAGCGACTGGGTGAAGGTGTAGACGGTGTCGTTCTTGTCGGTCAGCGTGTAGCCGCCGGTGACGGCCTTGAAGGTGGCGAACCGGCCGGACGGCGGCGAGTAGCTGCCGTCGCCGTTCTTGCCGAAGCCGACCTGGGAGCCGTCGGGGTAGGTGACGACGTTGCCGACGACGGCGCCCGCGGTGTTGTACTGCTCGGTGGCGCGGGCGTCGAAGACGCTCGACCAGCCGGCGCCGAACGCGCCGGTCCACCGCGGGTCACGGGAGTTGTAGTCGCGGTCGACGTCCAGGCTGGGGCCGGCCACCGAGATCGTCGCGTCGGTGTCGGAGGTCGTGTAGTTCCCGATCGACGGGTCGAAGCCGTGGTCGCTGCTGTTCTGCGACAGGCCGGAGGTCACCAGCGGCTGCGGGACCTGGATGGACATCGCGTAGTACGTGGCGCCCGAGTACAGGCTCGCGTCGTACGACTGCACCGTCCAGGAGTAGGTCTGGCCCCACTTGAGCTTGCCGGCCGGCACCGTCCAGTCACCGGTGGCGAGCAGCCCGGAGTCGGCGACCTTGGTGTTGGTGTTGTCGTAGACCTGGAAGTCGTACTTGGTGGTGGTGTTGGCCTGCGAGTTGGCGCCGCCGGACCACGCGGTCAGTTCGGGGGTGGTGGTGTACTCGACGGCGTTGTTGTCCGGGTACTGCTGGTACACCTGCGGCGGCGTCGTGCCGGTGTAGGTGACCGTCAGGTACGGGCCCTTGGAGGCGTCGCTGAACGAGCCGAACTGCTTCCAGTGCAGGGCGTCGGTGGTCGCGGCGTAGACGGCCAGGCCGTAGTCGGGCGTGGTGCCGTTCACCCAGCCCTGGATGGCGGAGACGGTCAGCGGCACGTCGACCCAGTCGCCCACCGTGCGGTCGGCGCCGGTGTTGGCGCAGGCGTCGGGGACGCTCGGCGTCAGGTTGCCGATCGACGAGCCCTTGGACGGGCCGGGGTAGGTGGTGACGCCGGTCGGCGTCCAGGCGCTGGTGACCAGCGCGACGTCGAAGCGCTCGGCAGTGCAGGTGGACGCCCAGGTGTCGAACAGGTGCAGGTCGGCCGCGGTGACCGTGACCTTGGAGCCGTCCCAGCCGCCGTACCAGTGGTTGACGAAGGAGTTGGCGGAGTGGGTGCCGGAGTCGTAGGAGCCGACCTTGACGGTCTGCTCGAAGGAGTGGTCGCCGGTGTTGCCGGACTCGGCGTAGGTGGTGGTCCAGCCGTCGGTGATGGTCGGGTCGACGGTCACCGGGAAGACGCGGGCCGGGTCGTGCAGCCAGGACGGGTCGAGGGTCACCTTCAGCGCCGTGGTGCCGTGGTCGTCGACCAGCGCGTAGTGCACGGCGTACGTGGTGGTCGGGTCGCCGGAGCGGCGGTCGACGCGGGAGTCGTAGGCGTAGGCGCGCGGGATCCGGGCGGCGATCCTGCCCGCGGCGTCCCGCAGTTCGATCGAGCCGTCCCGGGCGAGGGACGGCGTGAGGCCCTTGAGGGAGAGCGGGAAGGTCCAGGTGTTGCCGGCCTGCGCGGAGTGCAGGACCACGGCCTCCTTGACGCCGGTCGGCGAGGCGGCGGCGACCAGGTCGGTGCCCGGCAGCACGCCCGGGTAGGTCACCGCGGCGCCGTCGGCGGCGAGGGTGCCGGCCACCGGGGCGGCGCCGCCCAGGGCGTAGCCGACCGACTGCCCGCTGCCCGTGGTCAGGACACCCAGGCGCGGATCGGCGGCGCGCTGGGCGAAGACGACGCCGAGGGAGTTGGCGCGCTCGTGCAGGCTGCCGTCGGCCCCGCGGCTGAGCCGGGTGTCGATCGGCTGCCAGTCGCCGTGCGCGTCCTGGTAGTTGACGGCGTCGAGGGAGACCTGGCGGGTGTGCGAGCCGTCGGCGTTGTCGTAGACCGTGACGGTCCGCCCGGAGTGGGCGGCGTCCCGCTTGCTGGTCTTCGCCGACCAGCCTCCGACCACCGAACTGCGCCCGGCCTTCACCGACTTGGCGTAGGGGTGGTACGCGTCGAGCTCGCCCGGCGCGTGGCCCGGCGGGTGGCCGACGCCGCTGCCCGACCGGGTGGAGGCCGCGGACGCACGGTGGCTCCGGCCGGCCGCCGTGCCGCCCGTCTGCTCGGGGACCCGGCTCCAGTGCGGGTGCTTCAGCCAGGCCGTCAGCGACGACAGGGAGGGCACCGACAGCGCCGGCAGCGTGGAGCCGTCGGCGGCTGCCTGCTCCGTCGCCAGCATGAACGCGAGGGCGACGAACGCCAGCATCGCCGTGCACCGCAGCCACAGGCGACGGAGGGCGGTGCGTCGCGGTGAGCGACGACGGAAGGATGCGCGCACGGCACAGGCTCCAGACAGGATCGACACAGAAAACGCGCAGATCCTGCCCGTCGCTGTCACCCCAGGAGAAGATCTCCCAAGAGATTTATAGACATCCTTTGCCTGACCACGGTCAACCGTGCCCCTTGTGCCGATTGTCCGGCCCGAACACAGGCACAGAATTTACTTGCGGCACTTGACGAACCCCTGTCACATGCGCTGGCGTCCCGTCAGTTCGCCCACACACAAAAGTCCTGACGGTTCATCAGTTCGCGAGTGCCGCCTCGACCGCGGAGGCGACCGCCTCCTTCGTGCCGCTGACCGCGGTCACGTTCGACGGCCCGCCGGCGCTCGCGCCGACCACGACGAACCGCGTGTGCGGGAAGCGCGCCCCGGCCCCGGCCGCGGCGCCGTCCGGCGCCGCACCGACCGTCAGCACGACCGTGCACTGCCGGGCCGCCAGCGTGGACAGGTACGGCCCCGCCGCGGCCGGCGTCTGCTCGCCGGCCATGGCCAGATAGGTGACCTTCGCGTGCGTGCTGGCCGACGCCTCCTGCATCCCGGCCCACACCGGCGCCGCCGCCGGGTCCGCGATCCCCCGCTCACCGGTGAGCAGGCACGCCTGCTGCGCGGTGTAGACCCGGGCGCGCGCCGGTGGCAGTTGGCGCCGCCCGCTCCCGCCGGGCCCGACCACGGCCACCACGATCGCCGTCACCGCGGCCGCCGCGGCCACTCCCCCGCCCACCATCAGCAGCAGGCGCCGGTGCGCCCTGATCCACGCCTTCACGGCCACCCTCCCAGGAAGTCGGCGGCCACCGGTGTCCGGCGGCCCGCCCGTCGAGGCAGGGAGCCTACGGTGCGCGCGCATCACCGGTCCGACAGGGGGTGACCGCGTATCTTCAGAACGCGCAATTTCGCACAGAACCGATGAAACCTCCAGCAATCCGACCCAGACCGTCCGTACCGGCGGCCTCCGCGCAGGCGCCGGACCGCACGCGGGAACACCCGAGAGGAAGAGGGCCGCGCATGGAGCGAGCCGAAGCCGTCCGCCACGGGCAGACCACCATTCCGGCGCAGGCGGTGGTGGCCACCGGCCGGGACGTGCCCGCCCCGCGCACCGGCCGGCCCGACCCCTGCCTGCTGGCGTCGGCGTTCTTCTGCGCCTACGCGGCGCTGTCGGTCAGCCGCGACCGGCGGATGCAGACGATGTCCTGGGACCTGGGCATCTTCGAGCAGGCGGTCAAGTCCTACGCCCACCTGCACGCACCGGTCGCCGACCTCAAGGGCCCCGGATTCGACGTCCTCGGCGACCACTTCAGCCCGGTCACCGCGCTGATCGCGCCGTTCTACCGCGTCTTCCCGACGCCCCTCACCCTGCTCGTCGCCCAGGCGCTGCTGTTCGCGCTCGCCGTCGTCCCGGTCACCCGCGTCGCGCAGCGGTTCCTCGGACGCGGGCGGGGACTGGCGGTGGGCGCGGCCTACGGGCTGTCGTGGGGTGTGCAGCGGGCGGTGGACTTCGACTTCCACGAGGTCGCGTTCGCGGTACCGCTGCTGGCCTTCTCCCTGGAGTCGGTGCTGCGCGGCAGGTGGGCCGCGGCGCTGTGGTGGGCGGTGCCGCTGGTCCTGGTCAAGGAGGACCTGGGGGCGACCGCCGCCATGATCGGCCTGCTGGTCCGGATCCGTACGCGGCACGAGCGGCGGGCCCGCCGCGGCGGGACGGCGGGCACCTACGCGCTGGCCCTGGTGGCGTTCGGGATCGCGGCCTCGGCCTGGGAGATCAGGTGGCTGATCCCGGCCTTCCACGGCCCCGGCTACGACGCGTTCGCGCACATCAACGGCGAGGGGGCGCTCACTGGGCACATCCCGGCGGCCACCGCGGTCCGCACCCTGCTGTGGGTGCTGCTGCCCGCCGGCGGGCTGCTGGCGCTGCGCTCGCCCCTGCTGCTCGTGACGCTGCCCACCCTCGGCTGGCGGTTCGTCTCGCACTACCCGGAGAACTGGGGCACCGCCTGGCACTACAGCGCGGTGCTGATGCCGGTGGTCTTCCTCGCCCTGGTCGACGCGATCGCCGCCCTCGAACGCCGCGGCCCGCATCCCGTGTCCGGCACGCGCGAGGGGGTTCTGCACGAGGGGGTCCCGCGCGAGGGGGGCTCGGCCGCGGGGGGCTCGCGCGTGGAGGACGCCCCCGGCGAGGACGGACCGGGACGCGACGCCACCGCGGCGGGTGCTCGTGACGACGGCAACGGCGACGGCGATGGGGATGGGGACGCGCACGAGCACGGTGTGCCCGCTCCCCGTCCGTCGCCGTCGCCCGGCCCGCGGCTGCCACGAGGACCCCTGCGCGGGTACGCCGCGGCGATGCCGGCCGCCGCGGCCGGCGCCGCGCTGGCCCTCAGTGTGCAGCTCCCGCTGGCCGGGCTGACGCACGCCGCCGCCTACCGGGTGGACGCCCGCACCCGGGCCGTGGAGCGGCTGCTGGACCGCATCCCCGACGGCGCCACCGTGGAGTCCGACGTCGGCCCGCTGAGCCGCCTCGTCCACCGGACCACCGTCTACTGGATCGGCGGCAGCGGGGACGTGGTCCCGCGGTACATCGCGCTGGGCGACGCCACGGACTGGCTGGACGACCCGGTGCGGCACGCCCGGGCCCTGCACCCGGGCTCCCGCTGGACGTTGGTGGCCCGCGCCGACAACTGCCTGATCCTGCGCAGGGTGTGACGCCGGGCACGCCGTCCCCGGTGACCTGGAGAACGCCTGGGCGGCGGCCCGGGCACGGTCGCCCGCGCGCCCGGTGCTCGTCCGCGCGGGGGGCGCCCGCGGCCGGTTCACGTCGCCGGCGCGGGTCCGCGGTGTCCCACGGGTCCCGCCGGCACAGCGTCGTCCCGTATCTTTTCCGGCAGACCCCGACCCGATGCCACGGGAGGACAACGATGGACAGGGCCGAGGCCGTCATACCGGCGCAGGGCGCCCGGGCCGCCGCGGAGAGCACCTCCGCCCGCGACTCGGCGCCCGCCGGCGCCGGCGCCGAGCAGTCACCGGCCGGCCACGGAACGCGGCTCCGCCCGCCGGGCGCCCGCCTGGACCCGTACCTGCTGGCCGTCGTCTTCTTCGTGGGCTACCTGCTGCTGTCGGTCACCCGCTACCGGCGGATGCTGACGATGTCCTGGGACCTGGGCATCTTCGAGCAGGCGGTCAAGTCCTACGCCCACCTGCACGCACCGGTCGCCGACCTCAAGGGCCCCGGATTCAACATCCTCGGCGACCACTTCAGCCCGATCACCGCGCTGATCGCGCCCTTCTACCGCGTCTTCCCGAGCCCGGTGACGCTGCTGGCCGCGCAGGCCGTGCTCTTCGCGCTCTCGATCATCCCGGTCACCCGCGGTGCCGCGTACGTGCTGGGCCGCGGGCGCGGGCTGGCGATCGGCACCGCCTACGCGCTGTCCTGGGGCGTGCAGAAGGCGGTCGAGTTCGACTTCCACGAGATCGCCTTCGCGATGCCGCTGCTGGCCTTGTCCCTGGAGGCGGTGCTGCGCAAGAGGTGGACCGCCGCCCTGTGGTGGGCGGTACCGCTGGTCCTGGTCAAGGAGGACATGGGGGTCACGGCCGCCGCGATCGGGGTGATCGTGTGGTGGCGCACCCGGCAGGAGCCCGCCCCGGAGCCGGCCCCCGGTCCCGACGACGCCCGTGACGCCCATGATGTCCATGACGTCCATGACGTCCATGACGTCCATGACGCCGACGGTGCCGACTCCGACGCCGACGCCGACTCCGATACCTACCCCGACACCGACACCGACGAGCCGCTGTCCGACGGCCAGCGCTTCGGCCCGTGGGCCATCGGCGTCGCGGCCTTCGGCGTCGCGGCCTCCGCCCTGGCCTTCGGCGTGATCATCCCGGCCTTCAACAAGACCGGGGGCTACGACTACTGGAACAAGCTGAACGGCCACGGCGCCCCGATGCCCGGCCACATCCCGTTCGGCACCGCCGTCCACACGCTGCTGTGGATCCTACTGCCCACCAGCGGCCTGCTGGCCCTGCGCTCGCCGTTGTTCCTCGCCGCGCTCCCCACCCTCGGCTGGCGGTTCGTCTCGCACGACGACCACTACTGGGGCACCGACTGGCACTACAGCGCGGTGCTGATGCCGGTGGTCTTCCTCGCCCTGGTCGACGCCGCCGACAGGTCCCGCCGCAGCCGGATGCCGTGGCTGCGCTCGTACGCCTCCGGAGCCCCGGCCGCCGTGGCGGGCGCGGCCCTCGCGCTGACCCTGACCCTGCCGCTGGCCACGCTGTCGCACGGGCAGACGTACAAGGTCGACGCGCACACCAAGGCCGTCGAGAGGCTGCTCGACCAGATCCCGGACGGCGCGACCGTGGAGGCCAACGTCGGGCCGATCAGCCGGCTCGTGCACCGCACCACCGTGTACTGGATCGGCGACACCCCCGGGGTGGTGCCGCAGTACATCGCGTTCGACGACTCGGACGGGTGGGTGCCGGATCCGGCCGTCTACGCCACGCAGCTCCACCCCGGGGTGACGTACTCGGTCATCGCGAACTCCGAGGGCTACGTGATCATGCGCCGCGACTGACCCGGAGGGCGGCGCGGGCCGCCGAACCCAGCGGCCGCGCCGTCCACCGGGTACACGCCGTGCACCGGGTACACGCCGTGCACCGGCTACTCGCCGTCGTCCTCCGGGTAGTCCACGTACGCGAACCGGCGGCTGTCGGGCGCCCAGCTGTTGACGTTGAGGGTGCCCTGGCCGCCGAACACGGCGAGCACGTCGCGCGGGAGACCGCCGTCGGGGTCCACCAGCCGCAGGATCACCTCGCGGTCGGCGGGATGCCCCTCGGTGCCGGGCGGGAAACTCAGGTAGAGCAGGTGGCGGCCGTCGGGCGACAGGTGCGGGAACCAGTTGACCCGGTCGTCGTCGGTGAGGCAGCCCAGTTCGCTGCCGTCCGGCCGCATCCGGAAGATCTGCGCGTGCCCCGGGATCGTCGCGCCGTACTCGGAGTTGAAGTAGATCCAGGCGCCGTCCGGGCTGAACTCCGGCCCGTCGGCGGGGGAACGGGTGTCGGTCAGCCGGGTGTCCGGGCCGCCCGCCGCCGGGATGGTGTAGATGTTGCGGTATCCCCAGTCGTCGCCGCCGTACGGCTCGACGCCCACGTAGGCCAGGGTCAGCCCGTCGGGTGAGACGCCGTGCAGGAAGTGCCGGAACGGGTGGGCCTTGCCGTCGCCGGGCGCGGGGAGGTTGGTGACGCGCGTCGGCTCGCCGCCCTCGAAGGGCACGGCGTGGATGTGGCCGTCGCCCGCGGACAGGTAGATCGTGCGGCCGTCGGGCGAGATGACGTGGTCGTTGTTCGCGTCGGTGACGGCGCCGGTGGGGATGACCTCGGGGCCCGGGCCGCGGCCGGGCTCGGCGTCGGCGGCGATCCGCAGCAGCAGCCCGTCCTGGTTGAACACCAGCCAGCGGCCGTCGGGCGACCAGTTGGGCGCCTCCAGGGCGCTGCCCGTCGTCTCGTGGACCAGCCGGGGCGTGCCGCCGTCGATGTCGCCGACGAGGAGCCGGGCGCGCCGGCCCGGTGCGAGCGGACGGACGGCGGTACCCGCTGCGGTGATCGTCACCCCGGCACCCTAACGCGCCCCGCCCGGTGGGGGGACGGGGCGCGTCACGGGGACCGTCACGGCGTGCCGACGGGCGACGGCCCGCCGGGCGGGGTCAGCAGGAGAGGTTGCCGCCTGCCGGGACGCCGAGGATGGAGGTGAAGGACAGGTAGTCGTTGACCCGGTCCTGGACCTCGGCGGGGTTGCCGCCGTTGCACTCGATGCTGCCGTTGATGCTGCGGATGGTCTCGCCGAACCCGGCGCCGTTGACCATGGCGTTGTGCGGGGTCATGGTCCCCGGGCCGGACTGGGTGTCCCAGTACCAGAGGCCGGTCTTCCAGGCGACGGCCGCGTCGGTCTGGACGAGGTTCGGGTTGTCGAGCAGGTCGATGCCGAGGGCGTCGCCCGCCGCCTTGTAGTTGAAGTTCCAGCTCAGCTGGATGGGCCCGCGGCCGTAGTACGCGGACTGCCCGGCCGGGCAGCCGTAGGGCTGGGTCGTGTCGCAGTAGTGCGAGTAGTTCGCGGTGTTCTGCTCGACGACGTAGACCAGGCCGCCGGTCTCGTGGGCCACGTTGGCCAGGAACGCCGCGGCCTCCTGCTTCTTGACCGTGTCGCTCCCGGTGGTGGCGAAGCCGGGGTAGGCGCTGAGCGCGGCGGTCAGGCCGCTGTAGGTGTAGAAGGAGTTCCGGTTCGGGAACATCTGGTTGAACTGCGCCTCGGTGACCACGAATCCGCCGCTGGGCGGCGGCGTGGTGCCGCCGGTGGTGCCGCCGCTGCCGGAGCAGGTGTACGGGCTCCAGTACCAGGTGCTGATCGTCGGGTCGTAGCCCGGGTTGTCGTGCGTGGCGATGTAGTCGTTGCCGTTGGTGTACTGCACGATGTCGCCGGTGACGTACGAACGGCCCGCGACCCAGGCCGGGTAGCTGCAGCCGCCGGACCCGCCGGTGGTGCCGCCGCTGCCGCCGGAGGAGCCGCCGCAGGCGCCCTGGTCGGCCCAGACGTCGGCGTTGCCGGGCGTCTCGCCCTGCGTCCACCACTTCGCCGACCAGTTGTGGCCGTTGTACGAGGCGGCCATGCCGCCGGTGTACACCGAGGAGGAGTTCCACGCCGCGGCGCAGGTGGCCGCCGAGGCGGTGGAGGCCATCGGGATCAGGACCGCGAGGCCCACGACGGCCACGAGTGCGGCCAGTAACGCGACGATCCGCTGTCTGGACAAGTGACCACTCCTTATGGGGGTTCGGTGGGGTCGCATCGCAGTCCAGCGCATTGGTCTGGACCTGTCAATAGTCCAGACCAATCCCGTGCCGCCTTCGGGTTCACCGCCCCGCCGCGCAGCGGTCACTCGCCCGCGGCGGGCAACTTTCCCCGGGTCAGCCGGTCTCGTGCCCGACCGCGCGCCCAAGCACGACGTCCACGCCAGCGGCCACCACGGCACCGGCGCTGAGCCCCTGGGCCGGGCACACCGCCGGACCCGGTCGTCCGGGCGTCAGCTCCCCAGCACCGTGGTGAGGAACTCGGCCGTCCACTGCAGGAGTTCGCGGCCCACGACCGGCTTCCCGCCGATCCGCGCGGTCGACGGGCGCGGCACCATCACCTGCCGGGTGGCGTGCTTGATCACCGACCGCGGGTAGATCCGCTGCAGCCGCAGCTCCTGCGACTCGCGCAACTCCACCGGTCCGAAGCGCACGTTGGCGCCCTGCAGGGTGACGTCGCTGACCCCGACCTTGCGGGCGAGCATCCGCAGGCCCGCGACAAGCAGCAGGTTCTCCACCGGTTCCGGCAGCTTGCCGTAGCGGTCGGTGAGCTCCTCGCGGACCGCATTGATGTCGTCCTCGGAGGTGGCCGCCGCGATCGACCGGTAGGCCTGCAGCCGCAGCCGCTCGCCCGGCGCGTAGTCGTGCGGGACGTGCGCGTCGACCGGCAGCTCGATCTTCACCTCCAGCAGCGTCTCCTCCGGTTCGCCGCCGGTCTCCAGCGCCGACCGGTAGTCGGCGACGGCCTCGCCGACCATGCGCACGTAGAGGTCGAAGCCGACGCCCGCGATGTGACCGGACTGCTCGCCGCCGAGCAGGTTGCCGGCGCCGCGGATCTCCAGGTCCTTCATCGCCACGTACATGCCCGCGCCCATCTCGGTGTGCTGGGCGATGGTGGCCAGACGCTCGTGCGCGGTCTCGGTGAGCGGCTTCTCCGGCGGGTAGAGGAAGTAGGCGTAGCCGCGTTCCCGGGACCGGCCGACGCGGCCGCGCAGCTGGTGGAGCTGCGAGAGGCCGAAGGTGTCGCCGCGTTCCACGATGAGGGTGTTGGCGTTGGAAATGTCGATGCCCGACTCCACGATGGTGGTCGACACCAAGACGTCGAACTTCTTCTCCCAGAAGTCGACCACGACCTGTTCGAGCTGGGACTCCCCCATCTGCCCGTGGGCGGTCGCGATCCGCGCCTCGGGCACGATGTCCCGCAGCCGCGCGGCCGCCCGGTCGATGGACTCCACCCGGTTGTGGATGTAGAAGACCTGGCCCTCGCGCAGCAGTTCACGGCGGATCGCCGCACCGATCTGCTTCTCCTCGTACGGTCCGACGAACGTCAGCACCGGGTGCCGTTCCTCGGGCGGCGTGGTGATCGTCGACATCTCGCGGATGCCGGTGACCGCCATCTCCAGGGTGCGCGGGATCGGCGTCGCCGACATGGTGAGCACGTCGACGTTGGCCCGCAGCTTCTTCAGCTGCTCCTTGTGCTCGACGCCGAACCGCTGCTCCTCGTCGACGATGACCAGGCCCAGGTCCTTGAACTTGGTCTCGGACGAGAACAGCCGGTGCGTGCCGATGACGACGTCCACCGAGCCGTCGCGCAGGCCCTCCAGCACGGCCCTGGCCTCGGTGTCGGTCTGGAAGCGCGACAGCGCCCGCACGTTGACCGGGAACTGCGCGTAACGCTCGGAGAAGGTGCCGAAGTGCTGCTGCACCAGCAGCGTGGTCGGCACCAGCACGGCCACCTGCTTGCCGTCCTGGACCGCCTTGAACGCCGCCCGCACCGCGATCTCGGTCTTGCCGTAGCCGACGTCGCCGCAGATCAGGCGGTCCATCGGCACGGTCTTCTCCATGTCCTCCTTGACCTCGGCGATGGTGGTGAGCTGGTCGGGCGTCTCCGCGTACGGGAAGGCGTCCTCCAGCTCGCGCTGCCACGGGGTGTCCGCGCCGAAGGAGTGGCCGGGGGCGGCCATCCGCGCGGAGTACAGCCGGATGAGGTCCCCGGCGATCTCCTTGACGGCCTTCTTCGCCCGCGCCTTGGTCTTCGTCCAGTCCGCGCCGCCCAGCCGGTGCAGTGACGGCGCCTCGCCGCCGACGTACTTGGTGACCTGTTCGAGCTGGTCGGTGGGCACGAACAGCCGGTCGCCGGGCTGGCCGCGCTTGGCCGGCGCGTACTCCACCACCAGGTACTCGCGGGTGGCGCCCTGCACGGTGCGCTGCACCATCTCCACGTAGCGGCCGACGCCGTGCTGCTCGTGCACGATGTAGTCGCCGCTGACCAGGGTGAGCGGGTCGATGGTCTTGCGGCGCCGCGACGGCATGCGGCCCATGTCCTTGGTGGACGACTTCTGGCCGGACAGGTCGGTCTCGGTGAGGACCGCCAGCCGCAGCGCGGGGTCGACGAAGCCGTGCTCGATGCAGCCGGTGGCCACGTGCACCACCGAGGGCGCCAGGTCGGCCAGGTCGACGTCGAGCCGGGCGGCGATGCCCTCGCCGCCGAGCACCTCCACCAGGCGCGCGGCCGGGCCGTGCCCCTCGGTGACGAACACCGCGCGCCAGCCGTCGGCGAGCCAGCCCTTGGTGTCGGCGAGCGCGCGGGCGGTGTCGCCGCGGTACAGCTCGGGGGCGTGCATGCCCAGCCGCAGGGTGTCGCCGTCGTCCGGCAGCGCACCCTCGACGTCGGCGGCGAACGGGCTCACCGACCACCACAGGGTGTCCAGTTCGCGGGCCCGGTCCCTTACGTCCGCGATCGACCACAGGGACGCGGCGCCCAGGTCGATCGGCGCCTCGCCCCCGCCGGCCGACGCCGCCCAGGACGCCTCCAGGAACTCCCGCGAGGTGGCGACGAGGTCGGCGGCCCGGGTCCTGACCCGCTCCGGGTCGCACACCACGGCCATCGAGCCGGCCGGCAGCACGTCCAGCAGCAGCTCCATGTCGTCGACCAGCACCGGCGCCAGGGACTCCATGCCCTCCACCGCGATGCCCTCGGCGATCTTGCCCAGCAGCTCGTACAGTTCGGGGTGCTGCTCGGCGAGCACCGCGGCGCGCTCCCGCACGTCCGCGGTCAGCAGCAGCTCACGGCAGGGCGGCGCCCACAGGCCGTGCTCGGCGATCTCCAGCGAGCGCTGGTCGGCGACCTTGAAGTACCGGATCTCCTCGACGTCGTCGCCCCAGAACTCCACCCGCAGCGGGTGCTCCTCGGTCGGCGGGAAGACGTCCAGGATGCCGCCGCGCACCGCGAACTCGCCGCGCTTCTCCACGAGTTCGACGCGGGAGTAGGCCGCGGCGGCCAGCCCCTCGACGACCGTGCCGAGGTCGGCGGTCCGCCCGGTGCGCAGGGACACCGGCTCCAGGTCCCCGAGCCCCTTGACCTGCGGCTGCAGCACCGAGCGGATGGGGGCGACGACGACCTGGACGGGACCCGCCGCCGGGTCGTCGGCGCTGGGGTGGGTCAGCCGGCGCAGCACGGCCAGGCGGCGGCCGACGGTGTCGCTGCGCGGGGAGAGGCGCTCGTGCGGGAGCGTCTCCCACGCGGGGTACTCCACGACGCCGTCCGGCGGCAGCAGGGTGCGCAGAGCCGCGGCGAGGTCCTCCGCCTCGCGGCCGGTCGCGGTGACCGCGAGCACGGTCCGGCCGGCCCGCGCCGCCAGGGCGGCCACGGCCAGCGGCCGGGCGGCCGGCGGGCCCACGAGGTCCACCTGGGGCCGGGTGCCGGAGGTGGCGGCTTCGACGGCTTCCGCGAGGGCGGGGTCCTCGGTGAGGACGCCGACCAGACCGTTCAGACTCATTTCCGTCCCGGGGGGAGTGGGGGCAACGCGAACCACCCGACACGTCTCACGGGCCGGGGTGCTCCAGCCTACGTCGCCGCCGCCCCGGACGCCGTCCGCCTCCCGTGCACGGGCCGCCGCCCGCCTCTCGCGCAAGCGCCACCCGGGCCGCCGCCGGGCACCTCGGGTGCCGTCCCCGTCCTCCACGTGCCAAGCGCGCACGCTCCCACGGCCGTGCGGGCGCGGCGGCGGCCGGCGGGGCCGACCGCAGGCCGGGCGGCTGACCGTTTCCTGACACGGAGCGTCTCCGGTGACGCCCCGCTGCCTACGCTCAGCGACTGGTCCGGCCCCCACGCCGGAGCGCCCCCGTCACCGTCGGGTGTGACGGCGAACGACTCATCCTCTGCGCCGCCGGCGAGCCGGAGAGTCCTTCCTCCCGGGCGGCACCGGAGCGCGCGCCCTCCGGCCCGCGCTCCTGCCGAGCAGCGCCCCACGGCACACGTCCGTTCCCCGCAGTCGCGGGGCCCGTTCCCAGGAGCACACCGCCGATGAACAGTCCCAGGTCCCTCGCCTTCTCCAGCCTCGCCCCGAACGCCGACCTGCAGCTCGCCACGATGGCGGCGGGGATCGCCGTCGTCCTGCTGACCGGCGTCGTGCTCGCCGCCCTGTGCAAGCGCGTCCGCCAGCCGGCCGTGATCGGCGAGATCCTCGCGGGCATCGCGCTCGGCCCCAGCCTGCTCGGGCGGCTGCCCGGCGATCTGCCGCACCGGCTGTTCCCCGCCGATGTGCGGCCGCTGCTGTCGGCCGTCTCCCAGGTCGCGCTGATGCTGTTCATGTTCATGATCGGCTGGGAGTTCGAGAAGAGACTCATCCGGCCGCACCGCGGGATGGCCGCCGCGGTCTCGCTGGGTTCGGTGGGCCTCGCCTTCGGCCTCGGTGTCGCGGTCTCGACGCTGCTGTACCCCCACCACGACCGGGTGGCCGGGCACCATGTCCCGTTCCTGACCTTCGCCACCTTCATGGGCGCGGCGATGTCGGTGACCGCCTTCCCGGTGCTCGCCCGCATCCTCGCCGACAACCGGATCACCCACACCCGCGTCGGCTCCCTCGCCCTGGCCAGCGCCGCCGTGGACGACCTGCTCGCCTGGTGCATGCTGGCGTACGTCTCCGCGCTGGCGGCCTCCGGCGGCTCCCGGGAACTGCTCCAGGTGCTGAGCCTGAGCGCGGTGTACGTGGCCGCGATGTTCCTCCTGGTGCGGCCGGCGCTGGCCTGGCTGGTGGCCCGCCTGGGCGCCCGCGGGCAGTGGCGCGACCTGCTGGTGGTCCTGGCGGCCGGCACCTTCCTGTCCGGCTACGCCACCACCTGGATCGGCATCCACAGCATCTTCGGGGCGTTCCTGTTCGGCATCGTGATGCCGCGCGAGCCCGCCATGCAGCTCGCCGAGCACCTGCGCAAGCCACTGGACAACGTCAGCACGGTGCTGCTGCCGGTGTTCTTCATCATCACCGGCCTCGGCGTCGACATCGCCGGGCTGCACACCCGGCAGTGGCTGGAGCTGGCCGCCATCCTCGTCGTGGCGTGCGGCGGCAAGCTGCTGGGCGCGATGGTCCCGGCCCGGATCCTCGGGCTGGGCCGGCTGGAGTCCCGGGCGCTCGGCCTGCTGATGAACACCCGCGGCCTGACCGAGCTGATCATCCTCGACACCGCGGTCCAGCTCGGCATCCTGGACGGCCAGATGTTCACCATGATGGTCGTCATGGCGCTGGTCACCACGGCGCTGGCCGGGCCGCTGCTGCCCAGGGCCGCGGTGCTCATGGAGCTGACGCACGTCGAGGTGCCGGTGCCCGGCCTGGCCGCCACCGCCCCGCGCGGGTGACCCCGGGACGCACGGCGGCCGGGCCCCGGAGCGCGGGGGGAACCGCGCTCCGGGGCCCGGCCCGGTTCCTGCCGGACGCCCGCGGGTCAGTCCGTGGCGATCGCGTTCAGCACGTTCATCCGCCCGGCGCGGAAGGCCGGCAGCAGCGCGGCCAGCAGGCCGACCACCGCGGAACCGATGAACACCGTGATGATCGTCGACCACGGGATCTGCAGGATCTGCAGGCCCTGCGAGGCCAGCACCCGCTGCCCGGTGGCGCCCCAGCCGAGGCCGAGGGCCAGGCCGACCAGCGCGCCGAACAGGGCGATGACCACCGACTCCAGCCGGATCATCCGCCGCAGCTGACGGCGTGAGGTGCCGATCGCCCGCATCAGGCCGATCTCCCGGGTGCGCTCGACCACCGACAGGGCCAGCGTGTTCACGACGCCCAGGATGGCGACGATGATCGCCAGCGCGAGCAGGCCGTAGATCATGTAGAGCAGCTGGTTGACCTGCTTGTGGATGAGGTCCTTGTAGTCGGCCTGGTCGCGGACGTCGATCTCCGGGTAGTTCCGGACCGCCGTCTTGAGCGAGGCGTAGGCCTGGTCCTGCTTGCCGTCCGCCGCCTTGGCGAAGAGCATGAAGTCGCCGGGCATCTTGTTCGCGGGCAGGTGGTCGCGCGCGGTCGCGATGTTGGTGAACATCGAGCCGTGCTCGATGGACGTGTCGTCGCTGGTGATCGCGCGGACCGCGAGGGTGGCGGGCCGGCCGCCGGTCATCGTGACCTTCAGCTCGTCGCCGAGCTTGACGTGGTGGTCCTTCGCCCAGCCCTCCGGCACGGACATGGCGTCCTTGCCGTAGGCGTCCTGGAGCTTGCCCTGGACCGTCTCCAGCCGCAGGTCGTCGGCGTAGCTCGGGTCCGCGGCGCTCAGGTCGCCGTTGATCACCTTGCCGTCGGGGGCCGTGATCGCGGCGTTGACGATGGTGTACTCGGTGAGGTGCTGGATGTCCTGCGCCTGCTTGAGCGCCGTCTTCTCCGCGGCGGTGATCGGCTGGGCGCCGTTGCCCGCTCCGGTGATGATGAAGTCCGCGCCGACCGACTTGTCGAGCTGGTCGTCGGCCGAGGCCACCATCGAGGAGCCGACCACCGACAGGCCGGCCACCAGGGCCAGGCCGATCATCAGCGCGGAGGCGGTGGCGCCGGTGCGCCGCGGGTTGCGCAGCGCGTTGCGCTCGGCCAGCCGGCCCATCGGGCCGAAGAAGCGGAGCACGACCGCGCTGACGCCGCGGACCACGAACCCGGCCAGCAGCGGGCCGACGACCACGAAGCCGACCAGCGAGCAGAGCACGCCCAGGCCCAGCAGACCGCCGCCCGAGGACGCCTTGCTCGCCTGGGTCGCGCCGATCAGCGCCAGCACGCCGACCGCGCAGATCAGGATGCCGATCGCGGCCCTGATCCGGCCCGCCCGGCCGTCCGCCGGGGTGCCGGCGTCCCGCAGCGCGGCCATCGGGGAGATCTTCCCGGCCCGGCGGGCGGGGATGTACGCGGCGAGAACGGTGACGACGACGCCGAGGATCAGGCCGACGATCGGCGTGGTGGCCTTGATCGTCAGCTGGGAGGTGTCGAGCTTCATCCCGGCCTTGCCCATGAGGTGCATCAGGCCGACGGCGATGCCGATGCCGCCGCCGATGCCGAGCACCGAGCCGGTGACGCCGAGCATGACCGCCTCGATCAGCACCGACCGGTTGACCTGCCGCCGGCTGGAGCCGAGGGCACGCATCAGGCCGATCTCGCGGGTGCGCTGGGCGACCAGCATCGAGAAGGTGTTGACGATCAGGAAGATGCCGACCAGCACCGAGATGCCGGCGAAGCCGAGCATCGCGTACTTCATGAAGTTCAGGAAGCCGCCGACGTCGTCCTTGTCCTTCTTCTTGGTCTCGGCCGCGGTGTCGATCGTGTAGCCGCCGCCGATGGCCGCCTTGACGTTGGCCTTGAGCTGGTCGTCGCTGACGCCCTTGGCCGCGGTCAGGCCGAAGCCGGTGTAGGCGTCGGTCCGGCCGAGCAGCTTGGACTGGGCGGTGGCGGTGTCGATGTAGACCACGGCCGCGCCGGGGTTGGTGGTCTTGAAGGTGACGATCCCGGAGATGGTGACGTCGAAGTCGCCGGGCGCGGCGATGACGCGCAGCGTGTCACCGATCTTCAGGTGCTTCTTGCTCGCGGTGTCGGCGTCCAGCACCGCGTCGTTCGGGCCCTGCGGCAGGTGGCCGGAGGACAGCTCGACGGCGCGGGTCTCCGTCGGGTCCCAGTTGCTGACGACGGTCGGCGCGCCCGACGACGGGCTGATCTTGTTGTTGTGCGCGTCCGCCACCGTGACGTCCTGGCTGGTGACGTCGGGGTCGGACGTGGCGACGCCGCTGACGTGCGTCAGCTTGTCCTGCAGCGCGGCGGGCACCATGTCCGGCAGGCCGGTGTGCTGCTCGTGGTCGACCTTCTTCGCCGAGACGGTGACGTCGGAGGCGGTGGAGCCGAAGAGCTTGTCGAAGGTGGCCGTCATGGTGTCGGTGAACACCAGCGTCCCGCAGACGAAGGCCACCGAGAGCAGCACGGCGATCGCCGACAGCGCCATCCTGCCCTTGTGCGCGAAGAAGTTGCGCACGGAGGTCTTGAGGACGGTCACGACGTCCTCCCGCGACCGTCGAAGGACTTCATGCGCTCCAGCACGGACTCGGCGGTGGGGTTGGCCATCTCGTCGACGATGCGGCCGTCCGCCAGGTAGAGCACGCGGTCGGCGTAGGAGGCGGCGACCGGGTCGTGGGTGACCATGACGATGGTCTGGCCGAGGTCGTCGACCGAGCGGCGCAGGAAGCCGAGGACCTCGGCGCCGGCGCGGGAGTCGAGGTTTCCGGTCGGCTCGTCACCGAAGATGATCTCGGGGCGGGCAGCCAGGGCGCGGGCGACGGCGACACGCTGCTGCTGGCCGCCGGAGAGCTGGGTGGGGCGGTGCTTGAGCCGGCCGCCGAGGCCGACGGTCTCCACCACGCGGTCCATCCAGTCCCGGTCGACCTTGCGGCCGGCGATGTCCATCGGCAGAGTGATGTTCTCCGCCGCGTTCAGGGTCGGGAGCAGGTTGAACGACTGGAAGATGAAGCCGATCTTGTCCCGGCGGAGCTGGGTGAGCTTCTTGTCCTTCAGGCCGGTGATCTCGGTGTCACCGATCCAGATGCGGCCCTCGGAGACGGTGTCCAGGCCGGCCAGGCAGTGCATGAGGGTGGACTTGCCGGAGCCCGACGGGCCCATGATCGCGGTGAAGCGGCCGCGGGCGATGTCGACGTCGACGGCGTCCAGTGCGAGGACGCGGGTCTCGCCCATGCCGTACGCCTTGGTGACGGCGCGGCCTGCAGCGGCGACGGCCGAACGTTCTCCGCTGCCCCCAGCCGTGGGAATCGTCATGGCCGATGTCACTGGTATCTCCTGATGTGGGTTCGGGGACGGGTGCGAGCCGCACGGGTCGGCGTACGTCTCAGCCTGCGGGAGACGGGGTCCCGTCCACGATGGGGCGGGTCTCCGTATCGAGGGTGGGGCTGTCCCCACCCCCTGCCGGAGTGGGGCGTCACACCCCGCCCTATGACAGTAGGGAGCGCATAAGGCCCGTTCGTCATCCGGCAGCACGAACCACAGGGAGCCGAAAGTAGGTACCTCCCCCTAGGGGACTGCTACTTGAGTCTCATACCGGTGTCAGGGTCGGAAACGCCGCACGGCGGCGACCTGCGGGTCTCCGTGGCCGGTGTCGTGTACACGGAGATTGGCAGGTCGCTGCCACCGGGCCTACGGGGCGACGGCGAGGCGCGACGGAGTGACGCCGGACAGGAGGTGGGTGAGCCCGAGGTCGATGCCGGGACCCACGTACCAGTCGCCGGTGTGGTCCACGGCGTAGACGCGCCCCTCCGCGTCCACGGCGAGCACCGCCCCGGAGCCCGGCTCCTCGCCGAGCGGGCTGATCTCGGTGTCCAGGGCACGCCCCAGGTCGCCGAGGGTGCGGGCCAGGTGCAGCCCGCGCATCGGGTCGACGACGACGGTGACCGGCGCGATCTGCCGGCCCGGTCCCGAGGCGGCCGGCACCGTCAGACCGCCGAACTCCGCCCAGGCCTCGACCGCCGCCGGGAACACCGCGTGCCGGTGACCGCCGGGCGAGACGTGCGCCCGCAGCGCGTCGGCCCACTCCTCCGCCTGCTTGATGTCCCAGCGGCCCGGCTGCCAGCCCGCGGCGCGCAGCGCGGCGTCCACGCCGACGGGGAAGCGGGTGCCGCCGGACGGGCCCGCCGTCACCCGCGCCCCTCGCCCGGGTCGACCGGCCGCACCCCGAAGTGGGCGAGGAGCGGCGCGCAGGACCGGCACGGCGCCACGTACGTGCCGTGGGTGGGGTCGCCCGCCTCCCGTATCCGCCGGGCCGTCAGCTTGGCCCCGCGCAGCGCCTTGCGGGCCTCGCTCTGGGTGAGCGGCTTGCGGGAGGCCCGCTTGCCGCGGCCGGCCTCGACCGCCGTGAGATGACGGGAGATCAGCACGGCCTCCGGGCAGCGCCCGGTGAAACGTTCCCGCTGCGCGACCGGCAGCGCGTCGAGGAAGTCCTGCACGATCGGGTGCAGGACGGGGGCGTGTTCGCCCTTGGCGCCGGTGCAGGAGAGCACCTCGTCGCGGATGGACAGCGCGGCGCCCACCGCGGGCAGGATGCCGTCCCTGCGGTGCCGCAGGACCGGCGGGCCGACGGGATCGTGTGCCGCTCTCCAGGTCAGCCTCGGATCGGCGGACTCCGCCGCCGACAGGTGAAGTGTCATGTCGTGCGTACTTTCCCTCCATGCGCCCGCCACGGCGGGCGTTCCCCCGCAGGGCGATCAGAGTGCCAAATCCGCCGTCCGCTGGGGAAGCGCCGCACCGCGCCGCGCGCGTGTCGTGTGGGCCATGTCACCACCGTGTGACGGTCCGTCGGTGCGACCGACACGCCGTGTACACGTTTTGGCTTCACAGAGCCGGCACAGCGGGTCCACAACCTGCGCCGACGCCATGGACGCCGTCGGCGGCCGACGGGAGGATCGGAATCCGGCCCCGCACCCGCGGATCCCCCCACCGCCGAACCCGAGGGAACGTGACCCCATGCGCAAGTCCCTTACAGCCGCGAGCGCCGCGCTGCCCGCGCTGCTGCTGCTCGCGGCCTGCTCCACCGGCTCCTCCCACACCGACGGCACACCGAGCGCGTCCCCCACGACGCTCTCCACGCTCGCCGGTCACGCGCCGCTCACCGTGCAGCAGTTGAGCCGCGCCCTGGTCACCGACACCGACCTGCCCGGCTGGGTGATCGAGCAGTCCTCGTCGTCCGACGGCGTGCAGACCACCGCGCCCGAGGAGTTCAACCCCGACGACCTGTCCGCCCAGGGCGACTCCGGCGGCCAGGCGGTGCTGCACGCCGACATCCCCGGCTGCCAGCCGCTGGCCGACACCGCCAGCACCCAGCCGCGGATCCACCGTATGGCCTCGGTGGGCGCCGAGTTCGCGCCCGCCCCGCAGGCTGCGTCCTCCGGGTCAGCCGGGTCCGCCGGGTCCGCCGGGTCTTCCGGGTCCTTCGGCCCGGGGGCGGCGAAGGTCGTGCCGACGACCGTCAACCAGATGCTCGTCGCCAGCCACGCGCCCGGTGACGCCCAGAAGGTGATGGCGTCGCTGCGGACCGCGCTCACCACCTGCACCCGCTTCACCGCGACCGGCGGCGACGGCACCCGGACGCCGTTCAGCATCGCGGGCGGCCCGAAGGTCACGGTCGGCGACGAGGCGGTGGCCTATCTGATGACCGACGTGTCCGACAAGAAGACCGGCGCCGCGCTGGTGACGGTCGTCCGCACCGGCGACACCATCACCTCCTACCTGTCCACGCGGTCGGCGGGCGGCGCGGGACCGGTGCCGCTGGCGGTCGCCCGCAAGCAGGACGCCAAGCTGCGGGCGGTCCTGGCCCGGCAGCGGTGAACGCCGTGTCGTGACCGTTCTGTGAGCAGTGCACCACCAGGCGGGCGCGCCCGGTGCCGTAGAGTCGCGCGGCAGCGGGCCGTCCGCCCGCTCAGCCCGTGCCGGGACGCGCGGGGCCCCGGGCCGCGGGGACGGACACGACACATGGGGATCGATTCGATGCGGATATGTGCACGCAGTCGCCTACTCACCGGTAGTTCACGTACGGCGGTCGTGGCCGCCGCCCTGCTGCCCGCGCTCGCGCTGACCGCGGCCTGCGGCGGGGACGGCAAGAGCGGCAAGGACCAGCCGAAGAACGTCCGGGCGTCCGGCGCGGTCTCCACCGCCAACCTGACGCAGGCGCTGCTCACGTCCAAGGACGTCCCCCACGTCCAGGTGCTGCCCGCGGGCTCCAAGGGCCAGCTGCTCGGCGGCCCGCAGACGGCCGACCGGCCCGCCTGCCAGCCCGTGGCCGACCAGTGGAGCAGCCAGCCGAAGCACCCGCGGCAGGTCTACGTCGGCGCGATGATCACCGACACCGCGGCGTCGGACAAGAACGCCAAGACCATCAGCCTCACCGTGGTCGCCTCCTACACCGCGGGCGAGGCGAAAGCCGTGCTGGACGACCTGACCACGTCGCTGAAGACCTGCACGTCGTTCTCCTCCACCCGCAACGGCGTCAGCACCACCTTCGCCGTGAAGCCGGTGCCGGCGACGACCACCTACGGCGACCAGCAGGCCAGTTACACCATCGGCGACACGAGGAAGGGCCAGGCGGGCACCGTGCTCGTCACGGTGATCAGGGTCGGCGACACCACCGCGGCGTACGAGACGCTGCGCGCCGACCACAAGCCGGCCACCCTGCGCGACGCCGTCCCGCTCCGCCAGGTCGCCAAGCTCCGCGACGCCGCCAAGAACGACTGACCCGGCCGGCCTCCACCCCGACGACGGCTGCCGGACCAGGGAGTTCAGCTCCCTTGCCACACCCCCTAGGCTGTCGTCATCAGCCAGATGCAGCAGGGGGCAACCGCCATGACGACAGGCCGGCAAGGGCTGGGAGCACCTCCCGGGCCCGGAGCCGCGGAGCACTCCGCGCCGCCCAACGCGGCCTACTCCGGACAGGTCGTGCACTTTCCCGACCCGGTCCGCGCGGCCAGACACCCGCAGGGCGTCTGGGTCGACGACGACGGCTACCCCGACTTCTCCCCGTACGCCCGCGCCGCCGCCGAGATCGCCGAACCCCCCGAGGGCTTCGGCGTCGACGAACTGCGGCTGACCGACCACGTGTCGGCCAACGCGGCGCTGCACGCCGCCGGGCACGAGCTGTGGGGCAGCCTGTCCCCCGTCGCCACCCCGCACGGCTGGACGTGGCACCACGTGCACGGCACGCGCCGCCTGGAGTTGATACCCGTCGAGGTCAAGGCGCTGCTGCGGCACCACGGTGGCCTGGCGACCTCCACCGCCGACCACGCCAAGCGCGGCACCCGCCCGCTCCAGGAGACCCGCCCGGTGCACTTCGGCCTGCCCAAGGACGCGGTGGCCGTGACGGAGCAGCAGGTGTGCGACGTCGAGGAGGAGCTGGGCTACCGGCTGCCCGGCGCCTACCGCACCTTCCTCAAGGCGGCCGGCGGCTGCGCCCCCAAGGGCGTGGCCCTCGACCCCGAACTCGGCCTGCTGCTCGACCAGCCGTTCTTCACCGTGCGCGACGACGCCGCGGTCAACGACCTGATCTACGTCAACAAGTGCCTGCGCGACCACCTGACGAAGGACTACCTGGCGATCGGCTATCTCCAGGGCGGCGTGCTCGCCGTCAAGGTGAAGGGCGACCGGTTCGGTTCCGTCTGGTTCTGCGCGTACGACGACATCCGCGACGGCGAGCGCTGGGATTCCCCGGCGGACCGGGTCGCCGAACTGCTGCTGCCCTGCGGCGACTCGCTGGACGAGTTCCTGCTGCGGCTGGCGGGCAACCCGCCGGAGCTGGAGACGGTGGCGAACCTGATGGTGGACGGCGGGTTCGCGACCGCCGTCCCGGTGGAGGGGTGAGGCCGCGATGGTGACCTTCGCAGAGGCGCAGGAGCGCGCCGAGCGCTGGATCAACGGCGACGTCCCGTCGTACCAGGCCCGGGAGGTCCGGGTCCGCGAGTTCGACCTCGGCTTCGTGGTGTGGTCCGAGACCCGCGAGGGCGGGCCGCTGACCGACGACGGCCTGGTCCGGGTGATCATCGCCCGGGACAGCGGCGAGGCCACGCTGTGGCCGGCCCTGCCCGTCGGTGAACTCGTCCGCCGCTACGAGGAGGAGTACGGCGCCGTGCCGAACGACGCGGTTCCGGAACCGCCCCAGCGCATCGACCTGGAGGCCACGTCCTTCCTGCTGAGCCCGCCGCAGTGGCTGCAGGACGCCGCCGACCGGATGGGCATCCCCGACCGCCGCAGGGACGCCTCCGGCGCGGGTGCGGGCACGTCGTCCGGCGGCGCGGGGGTACCGGCGCAGGCAGGCTTGGCAGCCGGCGCGGGTGCCGGCGCGGCCGACCTCGGATCCACCCCGTCCGGCGGCATCGACTACCGCAGGCCCGAACACGCCACGAGCGACCCCGCCACGGCCGACCCAGGCCCGGGCCTCACCGCCCCGGGTGCCGGCGCGGCCGACCTCGGATCCACACCGTCCGGCGGAATCGACTACCGCAGGCCCCAGCGCGCGACGGGCGACCCCGCCACGGCCGACGCAGGCGCGTCCGGCGGTGCGGGGGTACCGGCGCAGGCAGGCCTCGCAGCCGCCGCCGGTGCCGGATCGGCCGACACAGGTTCCGCGACCCCGTCCGTCGGGATCGACTACCGCAGGCCCGGCCAGGACTCCGCCCCGTCCGGCGGGATCGACTACCGCAAGCCCGGTGACACCCCCACCCCCGCCGCCTCCGCCGACGACGGCGGCGGCTGGGCCGGGAAGACGGTCAGCGACTCGGGGCAGGGCTCGTCCGTCGCGGTGCCCGCCACCGTCTTCGCGCCGCCGATCAGCGAGACCGGCCGGCGGCCGGACGGGCCCGGCGCCGCCGCCGAGGCGCGGACCGAACTGCTGCCGCAGGGCAGCGCCCTGCCCCCGACGATGATCGCCCCCGCGGAGGGCCCGCCCGCGCCGCCCGCGCAGGGCGTCCCGCACACCATGGGCGGCTCGCCGTACCCGCCGCCGGGCGGCCCCGCCGTCCCGCTGCCGCCGCCCCCGGGCGTGGGCTACCCGCCCCCCGGACCGGGCGCGGGCACTCCCCCTGTGCCGCCCGCGTACGGGTCGTACGGGTATCCGCAGGGCGGCCCCGCCGCGCCCGCACCGCACGTGCCCGGCGCTGCGGACATCGCCGACCTGGAGACCGCCAGGGCCCCGCGCGGCAGCGTGCCGCCGGCGGCCGGTCCGCCGCAGCCCGCCGCGGACGCGCCGCCCCCGCCGCCCGCCGCGGGCAACCCGGCGTACGCGGCGACCATGATGGCCTCGCCCGGGCCGAACACCCCGCCTCAGGGGCCCGGGTCCCCGCCCGCCCCGCCCGCGGGCAACGACCCGCACTACGCGGCGACGATGCTGGCCGCACCCGGCACTCCCCCGCCGGGGCCGGGCGCGGGCGGCCCACCGCCGCCTCCCCCGGCACCGGGCGCGGGCACTCCGCCGCCCCCGCCGCCGGGCAACGGCACTCCGCCGCCCGGACCCGGCAACCCGCACTACGCCGCCACCATGCTCGCCGGACCGGGCGTCCCGCCCCCCGGACCGGGCGCGGGCGGTCCGCCGCCACCTCCCCCGGCACCGGGCAACCCGCACTACGCGGCGACGATGCTCGCCGGTCCCGGCACCCCGCCGCCGGGACCGGGCGCGGGCGCACCGCCACCCCCGCCGCCGGCCTACGGGTACCCGCAGGGCGGCCCCGCCGTGCCCACGGTCGGGCCCGGTTACATGGCCGTGCTGCGCTACCGCGGTCAGGACGGCAGCGAGCAGCAGCTCATCCGCCGTTCTGCGCCCGGTACGCCGCACCCGGAGTGGCAGATCCTGCACGAGCTGCGGTCGATGAACATCCGCCCGGAGCAGGTACTGGAGCTGCACACCGAGCTGGAGTCGTGCGACCTGCCGGGCGGCTACTGCGCCCGGATGGTGCGGGAGACCTGGCCGCAGGTGCGGATCAGCCACACCGCGCCCTACGGCCGTGACCACGCCGGGCGCCGGCAGGGTGTCCAGCACCTGCTGACGCACCAGGGCGAACTGCACCAGGTGGCGGGTGCGCCCGCCCGTCCGCAGCCGCAGCGCGTCCCGATGCCGGACGCCCACTCCGTGGTGCGGGTGCCGCCGGTGGGTCTGGACGTCATCGGGCAGGAGCTGGCGGGCGCGTTCGGCCCGCAGGCGGTGTTCCGCTTCGACCAGCGCGCGGTCTCGCGGGCCGGCGTGCCGGACATCGTCGCGCAGACGCTGGTGTGGGCCGGGCTGCCGGTGGACTTCGGGCCCTTCTTCTGGGCGCAGGCCCAGCCGGGGCAGCCGGTGCCGACGCTGGCCGAACTGGCGGCGCAGCGCGGTGTGCAGGCGGCCGCCGACGCGGGCTCGTACCTCGTCATGGGCAACGACTTCGGCCGTCAGCTCTGCGTGCAGTACGGGACCGCGCACATCGTGGCGGTGCCGCTGGAGGCCGGTCCGGGCGGCACGCCCGCGCAGGCGCCGCAGTTCGTGAACTCCAGCCTGCCGGAGTTCGCCCGCTGCCTGGCGCTGCTGGGCCGGATGTGGCGGCTGCGGCTCGGGCTGACGCCGGAGCAGGCCGGCCGCTGGACGGTCGACTTCCAGGCGCAGCTCGCCGCGCAGGACCCGGCGGCCATCGCCTCGCCGGACAACTGGTGGTCGGTGCTCATCGAGCAGATGTGGGACGGGCTGCTCTAGACGGGCTGCTCTGGACGGACTGCTGTAACGGCACGTCATGCCGTGCGCCGCGCCCGCGGCGGCGGGACGAAAGGGCCGGGTGGAGGAACCCCTCCACCCGGCCCTTTCGTTGTCCGGCGCGTCGCGGGGTAGGAGAGGGACGGGAGTGGCGTAGCCCGTACAATTCGGTCATATCCGGACAAGGGGACAGCGCGCGACCAGGCGCCATGACGCGGACCGGCCCGACGGCGAGGGGCACACGGCATGAGCAGTGACACGACCACACCGGAAGCAGCGGAGGGGCGGTTCTCCACGGTCCGCGGCCGCGGGTACCGCCCCGACCAGGTGGACCGCTTCCTGGACGAGCTTTCCGAGGACCGGGACGCGGCATGGGAGCGGGCGGCCCGGCTGACCGTCCTGGCGAACGAGATGGACGCCGAGTGCACGGCGCTGCGCCGGCAGGTGGACGCGCTGGCGGCGACGGGCTACGAGTCCCTCGGGCCCGGCGCGGTGGACCTGCTGCGGACGGTGGAGGAGGAGGCCGCGGCGGTCCGCGAACGGGCCGAGACCGAGGCCCAGTACGCCCGGGACGCCGCGGACACCGCACGTCGCGCCCTCCAGGACGAGGCCCGCGCCGCGGCCTCCGCACGGCTGGCCGCCGCCGAGGACCAGGCGCAGGCCGTCATGGACGAGGCGTGCGGGCGGGCCGCGGAGATCCTCGGGCAGGCCCGCGCCGAGGCGGACGCCGTGCGCGGCGAGGCCACCTCGGCGATGGAGGGGGTGCAGGCGCGGCTCGGCCGGGAGAAGGACGAGGCGGACCAGGCGCGGCAGAGCCGGCTGGACGTGCTGGAGCGGGAGCTCGCCGAGCGCGAGGCCGTGGTGGACGGCCGGCTGGCCGACCTGCTGGCGGACGCCGAGCGGCGGCTGGAGGAGGCGAACCGGGAGCGGACCGAGGCGGAGGAGGCGCTGCGCACCCAGCAGGCCGACGCCGAGGCGCGCGCGACCGCGTTGCTGTCGCAGGCCCGGGTCCACGAGGAGCGGGTGCGCCGCGAGGCGGAACGCACGCTGCGCGAGCACGAGCAGCACCGGGACGAGATCCGGGCCCATCTGGCCCACATCCGCAGCACCCTGGCCGCGCTCACCGGCCGGGACCCCGAGCCGCCGGAGCAGCCCGAGGTGCCCGAGGTGCCGGAGCAGCCCGACGCGCCCTGAGGCTCACCCGGCCCCCGGCCGCGCCCTGAGCGTCATACGGGTCCCTGGCCACTCCCCTGAGGATCAGGCCCCCCGGCCACCCGCTGAGGGTTCAGACGGCCGCGAGCGGGATCATCGCGGAGACCCGGAAGCCGCCTTCGGGGGTCGGCCCGGCGGCGAAGCCGCCGCCGTGGGAGGTGACACGCTCGCGCATGCCGACCAGGCCGTGGCCCCCGCTGGGCAGCCGGGTGGGAGCCGATCCGTCCGACGGGCCATTGGTGATCAGCACCGCCACCTCGGCCTCGCGGTAGACGAGCAGGACGCGCGCCTTGGCGCCGGCCGCGTGCTTGTGCACATTGGTCAGCGCTTCCTGCACCACGCGGTAGACGGTCGCCTCGATCCGCTTGCCGCACGGCCGGGACTCGCCCTCGGTCAGGAACTCCACGCCCATGCCGGCCGCCGCCGACTCCTCCACCAGTGCGGCGAGCTGTTCCAGGCAGGGGCCCTCGTCCTCCTCGGTCCCCGCGGCCGTCAGGGCGGCGCCGGCCACCGCGACCACGGTGGCGCCGTCCGGGACCGAGGAGGACGAGGCCCCGGTCCCGGCCGCCGTGCCGGACACGGCGACCGAGGCGGTGCGCAGCACACCGAGCATCTGCCGCAGCTCGGTCAGCGCCTGCCGCCCCATGTCGCCCAGCAGTTCCGCGCTCGCGGACGCCTTCTGCGGGTCCTTGAGGGCGACGGCCTTGAGCGCGGCCGCGTGCACCACCATCAGGCTGACCCGGTGGGCGACGACGTCGTGCATCTCGCGCGCGATCCGGGTGCGCTCGTCGGCGCGGGCCCGCTCGGCCCGCTCCAGCGCCTTCTCCGCGAGCAGTTCCAGCTCGCGCTCCAGGCCGTCGGCCCGCTCCCGCAGGCTCTCCACCAGCCGCCGCCTGGCCCGCACGTACAGGCCGAGCAGCACCGGCGGCGCGGTCAGTCCGAGCGCCATCAGCGCGGAGACGATCAGCGTCACCAGCATCGTCATCGAGTGGCTGCCGGAGTCGCGCATGCTGTCCTCGAAGTTGAGGAACGCCACCAGCATCGTGCCGAAGCCGTTCATCGAGGCGAGCGCGACGGTGATGCGCCGCGGCACCTCGGAGGCCGCGAGCGTGTAGAGGCCGACGAGGGAGAGCAGGAAGCCCATCTGGGCCGGGCTGACCGCGATGCCGACCAGCACCACCGCCACCGGCCAGCGCCGGCGCAGCAGCAGCACCGCGCCCACGAGCATGCCGAAGAGCGCGCCGAGTGTCGTCGCGATCCCGGTCTTCTGCGCGAAGGTGGCGCCCTCGAAGGCGCACTCCAGCGCCGACACCGCGGCCAGACCCGCGTCGAAGACGAGGCTGCGCCGCCTCGGCCACCACCACCAGCCGGACCCGGGCCGTCCTCCAGCCCCGTCGTCCGGTACGTGCGCCCCCGTCGTACTCATGGCGTCCAGCGTAGGCGGTGCGCCGGGCGGCGCACCGGCCCCGTCCGGGTGTCCGGCTGGTGGGCGGCCCGTCTCGGCCACAGGACCGCCACTTATCCTGGTGGGGTCGGACAGCGCGGTCCGTGAGCACGACGTGCTCCGTCACATCCCGTCCATCACCTGCACAAGGAGCCGCACCTGTGAGCAGTGCCGACACCCCCCCGGACAGCAGCACCGCCCTCCGGGCCGACATCCGACGCCTGGGCGAGCTGCTCGGCGGCACCCTGGTCAGGCAGGAGGGTCAGGAACTCCTGGACCTCGTGGAGAAGGTGCGGGCGCTGACCCGCAGCGACGGCGAGGCAGCCGCCGCCCTTCTCGGCGACACCGACCTGGAGACCGCCGCCAAGCTGGTCCGTGCCTTCTCCACCTACTTCCACCTGGCCAACGTCACCGAGCAGGTGCACCGCGGCCGCGACCTGCGCGACCGCCGGGCCGAGGAGGGCGGCCTGCTCGCCCAGACCGCCGACCTGCTGAAGGACGGCGACCCCGCGCATGTGCGCGAGACGGTCAAGAACCTCAACGTGCGCCCGGTCTTCACCGCGCACCCGACCGAGGCGGCCCGCCGCTCGGTGCTGAACAAGCTGCGCCGGATCGCCGAGCTGCTGGAGCAGAGCGAGGGCGACGGCTCGGCGAACGCGGCGGGCGACCGGCGCCGTGCCGACCTGCGGCTGGCCGAGAACATCGACCTGCTGTGGCAGACCGACGAGCTCCGGGTGGTGCGGCCCGAGCCCGCGGACGAGGCCCGCAACGCCATCTACTACCTGGACGAACTCCACGCCGGTGCGGTCGGCGACGTCCTGGAGGACCTGGCGGCGGAGCTGGAGCGGGTCGGCTTCCCGCTGCCGCCGGAGACCCGCCCGCTGACCTTCGGCACCTGGATCGGCGGCGACCGCGACGGCAACCCGAACGTCACCCCGCAGGTCACCTGGGACGTGCTGATCCTCCAGCACGAGCACGGCATCACCGACGCGCTGGAGCTGGTGGACTTCCTGCGCGGCGCCTTGTCGAACTCCATCCGCAACTCCGGCGCGAGCCAGGAGCTGCTGGACTCCCTCTCCGACGACCTGGTGGCGCTGCCCGAGATCAGCCCGCGCTACAAGCGGCTGAACGCCGAGGAGCCCTACCGGCTCAAGGCCACCTGCATCCGCCAGAAGCTCGTCAACACCCGGGAGCGGCTGGCCGGCGGCACTCCGCACGTCGCCGGCCGCGACTACCTGGGCACCGGCGGGCTGCTGCAGGACCTGAAGCTGATCCAGGACTCGCTGCGGACGCACCGCGGCGGCCTGATCGCCGACGGCCGTCTCGACCGGACGATCCGCACGCTCTCCGCGTTCGGCCTGCAGCTCGCCACGATGGACGTGCGCGAGCACGCCGAGGCCCATCACCACGCGCTCGGCCAGCTCTTCGACCGGCTGGGCGAGGAGTCGTGGCGGTACGCGGACATGCCGCGCGACTACCGGCGCAAGCTGCTCGCCAAGGAGCTGCGCTCGCGCCGGCCGCTCGCGCCGACGCCGGCGCCGCTGGACGCGGCCGGCGCCAAGACGCTGGGGGTCTTCCACACCATCAGCGAGGCGTTCGAGCGCTTCGGCCCCGAGGTCGTCGAGTCCTACATCATCTCCATGTGCCTGGGCTCCGACGACGTCTTCGCGGCGGCCGTGCTGGCCCGCGAGGCGGGGCTGATCGACCTGCACGCCGGGGTCGCCAAGATCGGCATCGTGCCGCTGCTGGAGACCACCGACGAGCTGCGGATCGCCGACAAGCTGCTGGACGAGATGCTCTCCGACCCGTCCTACCGGCGGCTGGTGTCGCTGCGCGGCGACGTGCAGGAGGTCATGCTCGGCTACTCCGACTCCTCGAAGTTCGGCGGCATCACCACCTCGCAGTGGGAGATCCACCGGGCGCAGCGGCGGCTGCGTGACGTCGCGCACCGGCACGGGGTGCGGCTGCGGCTGTTCCACGGCCGGGGCGGCACGGTCGGCCGCGGCGGCGGCCCCTCGCACACCGCGGTGCTCGCCCAGCCCTGGGGCACCCTGGAGGGCGAGATCAAGGTGACCGAGCAGGGCGAGGTCATCTCCGACAAGTACCTGATCCCGTCGCTGGCCCGGGAGAACCTGGAGCTGACGGTCGCGGCGACGCTGCAGGCGTCGGCCATGCACACCGCGCCGCGACAGTCCGACGAGGCGCTGGCCCGCTGGGACGGGGCGATGGACATCGTCTCGGAGGCGGCGCACGCGGCGTACCGGGCGCTGGTCGAGGACCCGGACCTGCCGCCGTACTTCTTCGCCTCCACGCCGGTCGACCAGCTCGGCGAGCTGCACCTGGGCTCGCGCCCGTCGCGCCGGCCGGACTCCGGCGCGGGTCTGGACGGCCTGCGGGCGATCCCGTGGGTGTTCGGCTGGACGCAGTCCCGGCAGATCGTGCCCGGCTGGTACGGCGTCGGGTCCGGTCTGAAGGCGGCCCGCGAGGCGGGGCTGGACGCGGTGATCGACGAGGCGTTCGGCCGGTGGCACTTCTTCCGCAACTTCCTGTCCAACGTCGAGATGACGCTGGCCAAGACCGACCTGCGGATCGCCCGGCACTACGTGGACACGCTGGTGCCCGACGAGCTCAAGCACGTGTTCGCCACGATCGAGGCGGAGCACGACCTGACCGTGCAGGAGGTGCTGCGGATCACCGGGGAGAGCGAGCTGCTGGCCGGCAGCCCGGCGCTGTCGCGGACGTTCCGCATCCGTGACCAGTACCTGGACCCGATCTCCTACCTGCAGGTGTCGCTGCTGGCCCGCCAGCGGGCGGCCGTGGAGGCCGACGAGACGCCGGATCCGCTGCTGTCCCGGGCGCTGCTGCTGACCGTCAACGGTGTCGCGGCGGGTCTGCGCAACACCGGCTGAGACGCGAGGCCGGTCCGCCACTCCGGACCGGCTCGTCCGAGGGCACCGCCGCGCGTCGCGGCGGTGCCCTCGTCGTTCGCGGAGTCCGCCGAGGTCCGCGGCGGTCCGCGCCGGTCAGCGCCGGTCCCTGGCGGTCCGGGCGGCGCCCGGTCAGCTCTTGCGGTGGCCGATCAGCCGCGGGCGGGGCTCCAGGCCCGACAGCCCGTTCCAGGACAGGTTGACCAGGTGGGCGACGACGTCGGCCTTGCCGGGGTGCTGGGCGTCCAGCCACCACTGGCCGGTGAGCGCCACCATGCCGACCAGGGCCTGGGCGTAGAGCGACGCGAGCTTGGCGTCGAAGCCGCGCTCGGAGAACTCGTGCCCGAGGATGTCCTCGACCTGGGTGGCGATGTCGCTGATCAGCGACGCGAAGGTGCCCGTCGACTGGGCGACGGGCGAGTCCCGCACGAGGATGCGGAAGCCGTCGGTGTACTGCTCGATGTAGTCGAGGAGGGCGAAGGCGGCCTGTTCCAGGAGTTCGCGGGGATGCCCGCCGGTCAGCGCGCCGGTGACCATGTCCAGCAGGCGGCGCATCTCGCGGTCCACCACGACGGCGTAGAGGCCTTCCTTGCCGCCGAAGTGCTCGTAGACGACCGGCTTGGACACCCCGGCCTGGTGCGCGATCTCCTCGACCGACGTGCCCTCGTAGCCGCGCTCGGCGAAGAGCACCCGTCCCACGTCGAGGAGCTGCTCGCGCCGTTCCTTGCCGGTCATGCGGACCCGCCGGGCGCGTCGCGCCGACGGGCCCGCGGTACCGCCGGCCGTCCCCCGTGCGTTGTTGCGGTCGCTCACATGTCCATCATGCCGCTTCGCTCGCCGGCTCCTGGCGGCGGGAAGCGATCCGGTCGGCGTCCGGCCAGCGGACGTCGGTGGCCCAGCCGGCCTGCTCGAACCAGCGGATGACGCGGGCGCTGGAGTCGATCTGGCCGCGGAGCACGCCGTGCCGGGCGGCCGTGGGGTCGGCGTGGTGCAGGTTGTGCCACGACTCGCCGCAGGACAGGACCGCCAGCCACCACACGTTGCCGGAACGGTCACGGGACTTGAACGGGCGCTTGCCGACCGCGTGGCAGATGGAGTTGATGGACCAGGTGACGTGGTGCAGCAGCGCCACCCGGACGAGCGAACCCCAGAAGAACGCGGTGAACGCGCCGTACCACGACATGGTGACCAGGCCGCCGACCAGCGGCGGGATCAGCAGCGAGACCGCGGTCCACACCCAGAAGTCGCGGGAGATCCGGCGGATGGCCGGGTCCTTGATCAGGTCGGGCGCGTACTTCTGCTGCGGGGTCTGCTCCTCGTCGAAGAGCCAGCCCATGTGCGCCCACCACAGGCCCTTCATCAGCGCGGGCAGCGTCTCGCCGTAGCGCCACGGGCTGTGCGGGTCGCCCTCGGCGTCGCTGAACTTGTGGTGCCGGCGGTGGTCGGCGACCCAGCGCACGATCGGGCCCTCGACGGCCATCGAGCCGGCGATCGCCAGCACGATCTTCAGCGGCCGCTTGGCCTTGAACGACCCGTGGGTGAAGTGCCGGTGGAAGCCGATGGTGATGCCGTGGCAGCCCAGGAAGTACATGCCGACCATGAGCCCCAGGTCGAGCCAGCTCATCCCGCGACCCCAGGCCAGCGGGACGGCGGCGACCAGAGCCACGAACGGGATGCAGATGAACAGGAGCAGCGCGATCTGCTCGATCGAGCGCTTGCTCTCGCCACCTCGGGTGGCGCTGGGATTGTCCGGCTCCTGTCCTTGAGGCCCGGGTTCCCGGGACTCGGTGATCACGTCCGTCTGTGTGGTCATGTCTGTCCCTTGTCGGCTGAAGTGAGGGCAGGTCAAAGCTGGTGATGGCGTAAGCACACGGAACCTACGGCTCCGTAAGTATTGCAGCGGGGTGTGGCCGGGCAACAGGACCACACGAGGTAAGGCCCGCCTTCATCCATCAACGGGGATGTCTACCCCGGATCACCGTCGCCACCACCCCCGCCCGTACGGCATGATGGGTCCGACCGTCCCGACGGGGTCCGACAGCGGGCCCGGGATGTCGAGTTGATCCGCCGTGGTGTAATTGGCAGCACTGGGGCTTTTGGTGCCTTAAGTCCGGGTTCGAGTCCTGGCGGCGGAGCAGTCGTGGGGAGCCGGTACGACCGGCGGTCACCCCCGGTACACCGCGTCGGTATCCTGCGGGGGTCCAGCACCCCGAAGCCGAGGAGTCTCCGTCGTGAGCCCCAACCGTCCGGCTGCCGTCGTCATCCTCGCCGCCGGTGAGGGCACCCGCATGAAGTCGGCCACCCCGAAAGTCCTGCACACCATCAGCGGACGTTCGCTGGTCGGCCATGTCGTGGCCGCCTCCCGCGCGCTGGACCCCGAGCATCTCGTCGTCGTCGTCGGCCACGCCCGCGCGCAGGTCGGCGAGCACCTCGGCGCCCTCGACCCGCAGGCGCTGATCGCCGTGCAGCACGAGCAGAACGGCACCGGGCACGCGGTCCGGATGGGCCTGGAGGAGCTGACCCGGCAGGGCATCGTCCTGGACGGCACGCTGGTCGTCACCTACGGCGACACCCCCCTGCTGACCGCCGAGACCCTGGCGACCCTGGTCCGCCTGCACGAGACGGACGGCAACGCCGTCACCGTGCTCACCGCCCAGGTGCCCGACCCGACCGGCTACGGCCGGATCGTCCGTGCCGCCGACGGCCAGGTCACCGAGATCGTCGAGCAGAAGGACGCCAGCGTCGCCCAGCAGGCCATCACGGAGATCAACTCCGGTGTGTACGCGTACGACGCGGCGCTGCTGGCCGAGGCGCTCGGCAAGGTGACCACGGACAACTCGCAGGGCGAGGAGTACCTCACCGACACCCTGGCGATCCTGCGCGAGGGCGGCCACCGGGTCGGCGCCTACACCGCGCCCGACCACCGTGAGATCGCGGGCGTGAACAACCGGGTGCAGCTCGCCGAGGCCCGCCGGGTGCTCAACGACCGGCTGCTGACCCGGGCGATGCTGGACGGCGCCACAATCGTGGACCCGGCGACCACCTGGGTGGACGTGGACGTCACCTTCGAGCCGGACGCCCTGGTCCTGCCCAACACCCAGCTCATGGGCACCACCAGCGTGGGCAGCGGCGCCGAGGTCGGCCCGAACTGCACGCTCACCGACACCGCCGTCGGCGCCGGCGCCACGGTGTCCAACACCGTCGCGCTGCAGGCCGAGATCGGCGAGCAGGCCAGCGTCGGCCCCTTCGCCTACCTGCGCCCGGGCACCCGGCTGGGCCTGAAGGCCAAGGCCGGCACCTACGTCGAGATGAAGAACGCCTCCATCGGCGAGGGCACCAAGGTGCCGCACCTGAGCTACGTGGGCGACGCCACCATCGGCGAGTACACCAACATCGGCGCGGCCAGCGTCTTCGTGAACTACGACGGCGAGGCCAAGCACCACACGACCATCGGCAGTTACTGCAAGACCGGCTCGGACAACATGTTCGTCGCCCCGGTCGTGGTCGGCGACGGCGCGTACACCGCGGCCGGCTCGGTGATCACCAAGGACGTACCGGCCGGCTCGCTGGCCGTCGCCCGCGGGCAGCAGCGCAACATCGAGGGCTGGGTCGCCCGCAAGCGTCCCGGCAGCGCCGCCGCCCAGGCGGCCGAACGCGCCGCTCAGCAGGGGGATCCGGACAGCGAGTGAGCGTCGCGCGCGCCGTGTGAGGACCGTCTCACACGGCGCGCGTGAGCGTCGTCTCACTCACCGGTCAGCACCGCCTCTGAGGTGCACAGGTGCAGCGGATGGGGCGTACCGTGTGGGTTGCACACCATTCCGCCAGCTCGCCGAACCTCGGCCGACGCTGCGTCGAACACCAGTCGAACACCAAGGAGACGGTGCAGTGACCGGGATCAAGACGACCGGTGAGAAGAAGCTGATGCTCTTCTCCGGCCGCGCCCACCCCGATCTGGCGGAGGCGGTGGCAAGCGAACTGGGCGTCGAGCTCGTGCCGACCCGCGCCTTCGACTTCGCCAACGGCGAGATCTACGTGCGGTTCGAGGAGTCGGCCCGCGGCGCCGACTGCTTCCTCATCCAGAGCCACACCAACCCGATCAACCAGTGGATCATGGAACAGCTCATCATGATCGACGCTCTGAAGCGGGCCTCCGCGCGGAGCATCACGGTGATCGTGCCGTTCTACGGCTACGCCCGGCAGGACAAGAAGCACCGCGGCCGCGAGCCGATCTCGGCGCGGCTGGTGGCGGACCTGTTCCGTACCGCGGGCGCCGACCGGATCCTCACGGTCGACCTGCACACCGACCAGATCCAGGGCTTCTTCGACGGCCCGGTGGACCACCTGTTCGCGCTGCCGGTCCTGGCGGACTACGTGGGCTCCAAGGTCGACCGCTCCAAGCTGACGATCGTCTCCCCGGACGCCGGCCGGGTCCGCGTCGCCGACCGCTGGTGCGACCGGCTCGGCGCCCCGCTGGCCATCGTGCACAAGCGCCGCGACCCGAACATCGCCAACGAGGTGAAGGTCCACGAGGTCGTCGGTGACGTCAAGGGCCGCGTGTGCGTGCTGGTCGACGACATGATCGACACCGGCGGCACCATCTGCGCCGCCGCCGACGCGCTGTTCGCCAACGGCGCCGAGGACGTCATCGTGACCGCAACCCACGGGGTGCTCTCCGGCCCGGCCGCGGACCGGCTGAAGAACTCCAAGGTGAGCGAGTTCGTGCTGACCGACACGCTGCCCACCCCGGGCCAGCTCGACCTCGACAAGATCACCGTGCTGTCGATGGCGCCCACCATCGCCAACGCGGTCCGCGAGGTCTTCGAGGACGGCTCGGTGACGAGCCTGTTCGAGGACTCCCACTGATCCCGGGGCACTGATCGATTTCGTCCGGGGCCTTCCCGCCGGTTACGCTGTCCGCGTTGCTCGGCGAGGGAGGCCCCGGACGCGTGTCCGGACCCGGTCCTCCGTTATCGACGCGCTCCTCGCAGGAGAACGGCCTGTCGTGGGTCGGGCGACCGACTGTTCCACCGCCAGGTTCCCCACCACGAGGAGTTGAGCATCATGGCCGAGGTCAAGATCGCCGCCGAGCCGCGTACCGAGTTCGGCAAGGGCGCCGCCCGCCGCGTGCGCCGCGCCAACCAGGTCCCCGCCGTCATCTACGGTCACGGCGCCGAGCCCAAGCACGTCTCCGTGCCCGGCCACGAGCTGCTGCTCGCGCTGCGCACCGCCAACGTGCTGATCTCCCTGGAGATCGACGGCAAGTCCGAGCTGGTCATCCCCAAGGCCGTGCAGCGCGACCCGATCAAGGGCTTCCTGGAGCACGTCGACCTGCTGGCCGTCAAGCGCGGCGAGAAGGTCAGCGTCGAGGTCCCGATCGCCGTCGAGGGCGAGCTGGCCCCGGGCGGCAACCTGCTGGAGCACGTCCTCGCCGCCCTGCCGGTCGAGGCCGAGGCCACCCACATCCCCGAGGGCGTCACCGTCTCCGTCGAGGGCCTGGAGGCCGGCGCCTCGATCCTCGCCAAGGACATCGAGCTGCCGAAGGGCACCACGCTGACGGTCGACGAGGACGCGGTCGTCATCCAGATCGTCGCCGCGCAGGTCGAGGTCGAGGAGACCGAGGAGGAGGCCGAGGCCGAGGGTGAGGCCGCTCCGGCCGCCGCCGAGGGCGAGGAAGCCGCCGAGGCCTGATCCGCCCGCGGATCCCACCTCGATCGACCGCTGCACCCGCAGCACCGGCCGCCGTCGTACCCTCCTGGGGTGCGGCGGCGGCCGCATGTCCGGGACGGAGACTTCGATGAGCACCCCCAGCAGCATGGCAGGGCCCTGGATGGTCGTGGGCCTGGGCAACCCCGGGCCCGAGTACGCGGGCAACCGGCACAACATCGGCTTCATGGTCGCCGACCTGCTCGCCCAGCGGATCGGCGGCACCTTCAAGCGCTCGGGCAAGACCCAGGCCCAGGTGCTGGAGGGCCGGATCGGCCCGCCGGGACCGTCGAGCCGGCGCGTGGTGCTGGCCAAGCCGATGTCCTACATGAACCTGTCGGGCGGCCCGGTCACCGCCCTCAAGGACTTCTACAAGGTGCCGACCGAGCAGATCGTCGCCATCCACGACGAGCTGGACATCGACTACGGCACGCTGCGGCTGAAGCTCGGCGGCGGGGACAACGGCCACAACGGGCTGAAGTCCATCACCAAGTCGCTGGGCGCCGGCTATCTGCGGGTGCGGGCCGGCATCGGCCGCCCGCCGGGCCGCATGGACGTGGCCGCCTTCGTGCTCAAGGACTTCTCGTCGGCCGAGCGCAAGGACCTGGACTGGTTCGTCGACCGGGCCGCCGACGCCGTCGAGGCGCTGATCGGCGACGGTCTGGAGCGGGCGCAGAGCACGTACAACAGCTGAACCGCCGCTTGCCGGCCCCAGGTTGACCCGGCGGCATGCCATGGCCAAAGATCGCCCGCATGGTCAAGAGGAGCCGTTCCCGGCGCGTCGCCGAGAGAGCCTGGGGTCTGGTGCTGCTCGCCCGCGTGCTGGGCCTCGGGGCGATCACCGCGCTGATCCTGGCCTCCGGGGTGTGGGCCTCCTGGCAGACCGCCCAGCACGTGATGCTCACCAAGGGCCGCGAGCGCGGCACCGTGACGCTGGCCGCCTGCGGCGACTCGAGCTGCACCGGCCCGTTCATGCCCGAGGGCGCCGCGACCGCCCGCCCGAAGGTGACGGTCAGCCTGCCGGTCCGGCACAAGGTCGGCGCGCACGTGCCGGTGGTGCTCAAGCCCGGCACCGACACCGGGATCAGGGCGGGCCTGGGCGGCGTGCTGTTCGCCTGGCTGCCGCTGGGCGGGGCGCTGCTGCTGGCCGCGGTCGTGGTCGGCGGCGGCCTGCGGATGCCGCGTACGGCCTGGACGCTGGCCGCGGCCGGTGCCGCGCTGGTCGGCGGGGCGTTCCTGACGCTGTAGGGCGGGCGCACGCCGCGCCCCGGCGCCCGGGGGCCCGGCCCGGTCTTCGTGCCGGGACAGGCCCCCGGCTGTCAGGAGGAGGCGCCGTCCGGCGCGAGCGGCTCCAGGAACTCCAGGCGGTTGCCGACCGGGTCCTCGCTGTAGAAGCGCGCGTGCCCGGGCAGGTCGTCGTCCCACACCACCGTCGCGCCCTTGTCCCGCAGGCGTTCGGCGAAGGCGTGGATGCCGGTGACCCGCAGGCCAGGGTGGGCCTTGCGGGCGGCCCGGAAGTCCTCCTCGACGCCCAGGTGCAGCACCGCGCCGCCGGCGGCGAACCAGCAGCCGCCCCGGGCCGCCAGCACCGGCGGCTTGGGCAGCTCGGTCATGCCCAGCACCCCGGTGTAGAAGGCGCGCAGTTCCGGTTCGCTGCCGGGCGGCGCGGCGAGCTGGACGTGGTCGACGGCGGCGATCATGCGCGCGGCTCCTGTGCGGTGCGGGCGACGGCGAAGATCCGCCGGAACGGGAAGACGGTGCCGTGCGGCCCGGCCGGGTAGGCCTTGCGCAGCAGGTCGCGGTACTGGCCGACGAACTCCGAGCTCGCGGACGGGTCGTCCTCCAGCGCGGTGAGCACCGGCCGCAGCGCGGTGCCCGTCGTCCAGTCCAGAACGGGGTCCTCGCCCTGCAGCAGTTGCACGTAGGTGCTCTCCCAGACGTCGACGGCCTCGCAGCCGAGCTCGGTGAGGCGTTCGAGGTAGTCGGCGGGGCTGAGGATGTGGACGTAGCGGCGGCCGTGGCCGTTCAGCCGGTGGCGCCAGCGCGGGCTCTCGCACAGCTCGGCGAGCAGCGCGTGGCTGGGGGCGGTGAAGTTGCCGGGGACCTGGAAGGCGAGGGCGCCGCCGGGCGCGACGCGGTCCAGCCAGTCGGGGAAGCGGTCCGCGTGCCCGGGCACCCACTGCAGCGCGGCGTTGGACACGATCAGGTCGAAGGTCTCGCCGGGGACCCACTGGGCGGCGTCCGCCCGCCGGAAGTCCAGGCTGCCGCCGCCGGCGGTGGGTCCGGCGTAGTGCTCGGCGGCGGCCAGCATCTCCCGTGAGCTGTCGAAGCCGGTGATCCGGGCGCTGGGCCAGCGGTCGGCGAGCAGCGCGGTGACGTTGCCCGGACCGCAGCCGATGTCGGCTATCCGGGGCGAGTTGCCGCCGGGCAGGTCGGGGATGCGGGCGAGGAGGTCGAGAAAGGGGCGGGTGCGGTGGGTGGAGTGCCGGAGATACTGTTGCGGGTCCCACGTCGGAGCTGCTTGCATCGTTCGTACTCCCTGGGGTGGTTCGCGAAGCCGACGCACCGGCGCGGGGGGACTGCCGGGTGTGCGGCCCTCTCGTTCCAGACTCCACCGCCAAGTATCTTGATGTCAAGAGACTTCATGTCGACAGACCTATTACACTGATCCCATGGAGGACGAGGTCGACCGGCTGGTCGCTGCATGGCGCCGTGAGCGCCCCGACCTCGACGTGGAACCGCTTGAGGTGCTCAGCCGGGTCAGCAGGCTCGCCCGTCACCTGGACCGGGCACGGCGGCTGGCGTTCGCCGAGCACAGCCTGGAGCCCTGGGAGTTCGACGTCCTGACGTCGCTGCGCCGCGCGGGCGCGCCCTACCAGCTCTCCCCGGGGCAGTTGCTCACCCAGACGCTGGTCACCTCGGGCACGATGACCAACCGCATCGACCGGCTGGCCAAGAAGGGCCTGGTCGAACGGCTTCCGGACCCCAGCGACCGGCGCGGGGTGCTGGTCCGGCTGACGGCGGAGGGCCAGGACCGCGCGGACCAGGCGCTGGCCGGCCTGCTCGCCCAGGAGCGGGCCATCCTCGGCGAACTCAGCGACCGTCAGCGCACCGAACTCGCCGGTCTGCTACGACAGCTGACCGCGCCGTTCGACAACGTCCCCGGCTGACGGCACCAGTTCGACCGGTCCCACCCCGGCCCGGCGGGCCAACGCGACCGCGGCGAGCGTGGAGTGCACACCGAGCTTGCCGAGCACGTTCTGCATGTGGGTGCGGACGGTGTGCGGGGACAGGAACAGCCGCTCGGCGACCGCCTTGCGACCGAGGCCCGCCACCATGCAGCGCAGCACCTCCTGCTCACGCGGCGTCAGCGACTCCACCAGCCGCTCGCTCTCGGTGCGGTTGCGCCGGGCCGAGGTCAACTCCCGCAGCACACCGGTCAGCAGGGCCGGCGGCAGATGCGTCTCGTCCCGCAGCACGCCGCGCACCACGGCCAGCAGCCGCGACAGCGAACAGTCCTTGGCCACCCAGCCCGAGGCGCCGGCCTGCAGGGCGCGGGCCGCGCGCAGCGGGTCGTCCCGCTCGGCGAGCACGACCGTACGCGTTCCCGGGTGCTCGGCGCGCACCCGCTCCACGAGCGCCAGGCCGTCCATGACCGGGTCGCGGGGCTCCAGCGGGCGGGCGCCCGCGGTCAGCGAGGGCACGGCGGCCAGCGTCACCGGCGGACGCGGCCCGGCGCCGAGGTCGGCGTCGACCAGCAGGACGTCGTAGCGCCGGTTGTCGACCGCGGCCCGGTCCAGGCACCGCTGGGCGGCGGGACCGCTGCCCGCGGCGGACACGTCGACGTCCGGCTCCGCGGCGAGCGCGGCGGCCAGGGACTCGGCGAAGATGCGGTGGTCGTCGACGACGAGAACGCGGATTCTTCCCACGGGACACCACTTTCCCGGTACAGGGCACTCCCCCAGTGGCGGGGCACTGCTCGCGTGGGATCCGGCACCCGGACCGGGACCGCCGTCCCGGTCCGGGTGCCGAACCCCTTGCGTCTCGCCCCCTGATGAGCACCGGCCCCCACCGGCGCTGTGGGAAAAGCGTAGGGGTTCGGCGGCGATATGGAACCGTCTTGCCGGAAGTTACCGGCCTGTTCTTCCGCGCGTTTGCACTGGTCTACACCTCTGACCTGCCCGCCCAGCAGCGCGGACGATCACCAGAGGCGGTGCGCGCCGGGCCCCGGAACCGTCGCGAACTGCCGGACCTGAGGCAGCGCGGCCTCCACCGCGGCGGCGACGGCCGCCTCGTCCGACTCCTCCACCAGCACGATCGCCGACCCGCCGAAGCCGCCGCCGGTCATCCGGGCGCCGAGCGCGCCGGCCGCCAGCGCGGTGTCCACCACGAGGTCCAGCTCGGGGCAGGAGACCTGGAAGTCGTCGCGCAGCGAGGCGTGGCCGGCCGTCAGCACCGGGCCGATGTCCCGGGTGCGGCCTGCCCGCAGGAGCGCCAGGACTTCCTCCACGCGGTGGTTCTCGGTCACCACGTGCCGGGTCAGCCGGCGCAGCCGCTCGTCCGGCAGGGACTCCAGCGCCGCGTCGAGCTGGTCGAAGGCGACGTCCCGCAGCGCGGGCAGCCCGAGCGTCCCGGCCGCGGACTCGCAGCCGGCCCGCAGCTTCCCGTAGGCGCCGTCGGCGTGCGCGTGCTTGACCCGGGTGTCGCACACCAGCAGTCGCAGGCCCTCCGCGGCCAGGTCGAACGGCACCTGGTGCTGCACCAGCCCGCGCACATCCAGGTGGAGCGCGTGGCCCTCGGTGCAGCAGGCGGACGCGGTCTGGTCCATGACGCCGACCGGCGCGCCCACGTAGGTGTTCTCCGAGGACTGGCACAGCAGGGCCAGTTCCTGGCGCGACAGGCCCGTCACGCCGTGCAGCTCGGTCAGCGCCAGGGCGGTGACGACCTGCAGCGCCGCCGACGACGACAGGCCGCCGCCGACCGGCACGCTGCTGTCGAAGTGGAGGTCCGCGCCGCCGATGTCGTGACCGGCCTGGCGCAGCGTCCACAGCACCGCCGCGGGGTAGCGCGCCCAGCCCTCGGTGGTGCCGGGGGCCAGGTCGGCGACCCGCAGCTCGACGACCCCGCCGTCCATGTCCGCGGAGTGCAGCCGCAGCAGGCCGTCGTCGCGGCGGGCGACGGCGGCGCGGGTGGCGTGCGGCAGCGCGAACGGCATGACGTGGCCGTCGTTGTAGTCGGTGTGCTCACCGATCAGGTTGACCCTGCCCGGTGCCGACCACGCGCCCTCGGGCGCGCGCCCGAAGACGTTCTTGAACGCGATCTCGAACGCGGCGTCGGTCATTGCGCGCCGTCCTCCCCTGCTGAAGTGGCGAAGTTCCATGCGTCGCGGATGATCTCCACGAGGTCGGTGCGGCGCGGCTGCCAGCCCAGCCGCTCCCGGGCGCGGTCCGCGGAGGCCACCAGGACGGCGGGGTCGCCGGCCCGGCGCGGCTCGACGGTCGCCGGGATCGCGTGGCCGGTCACCCGGCGGGCGGCCTCCACGACCTCCAGGACCGAGAAGCCGTTGCCGTTGCCGAGGTTGCAGATCAGGTGCTCGCCTGCGGGCGCGTGGTCCAGGGCGAGCAGGTGGGCCTCGGCGAGGTCCGCGACGTGGATGTAGTCGCGCAGGCAGGTGCCGTCGGGCGTCGGGTAGTCGTCGCCGAAGATCGAGATCGCGGCACGGCGCTCCTGCGCCACCTGCAGCACCAGCGGGATCAGGTGGGACTCGGGGTCGTGGCGCTCGCCGTACCGGCCGTAGGCGCCCGCGACGTTGAAGTACCGCAGCGAGACCGCGGACAGCCCGTACGCGGCGCACTCCGAGGCGATCATGTGGTCCACGGCGAGCTTGGTCGCGCCGTAGGGGTTGGTGGGCGCGGTGGCGGCGGTCTCGGTGATCGGCACCTGGTCCGGCTCGCCGTAGGTGGCCGCGGTGGAGGAGAACACCAGCGTGCGGACCCCGGACTCCCGCATGGCGGTGAGCAGTTCCAGGGTGCCGGCGACGTTGTTGCGCCAGTACTTCTCCGGGTTCGCGACCGACTCGCCGACCTGCGAGGAGGCGGCGAAGTGCAGCACCGCGTCGTACGAGCCGTCGAGCACCTTCGCCGCGTCCTGGATGCGGCCCTCGACGAAGCGGGCGCCCTCCGGGACGCCGACCCGGAAGCCCGTGGACAGGTCGTCGAGCACGGTCACCTGGTGGCCGGCCTCGAGGAGGTGAGCGGCGACCACGCCGCCGACGTATCCGGCTCCGCCGGTGACCAGGAGCTTCTTCTGGGCGGTGCTCAATTGCTCGCTACCTCTCGCAGTCGCTGGGCCGCGGACTCCGGTGGCACGTCGTTGACGAAGGCGCTCATGCCCGATTCCGAACCCGCGAGGAACTTCAGCTTGCCCGATGTGCGGCGAATGGTGAAAAGCTCCAGGTGGAGCGCGAAGTCCCGGCGGTCCGCCGCGGTGAACGGCGCCTGGTGCCAGCCCGAGATGTACGGGGTGGGCGGCTGCCCCTCGCCGAAGATCCGGTCGAAGCGGCGCAGCAGCTCCAGGTAGATCCCGGGGAACTCGGCCCGGGCGTCCTCGTCCAGCCCCAGCAGGTCCGGCACCCGGCGCTTGGGGTAGAGGTGGACCTCGTAGGGCCAGTGGGCGGCGTACGGCACGAAGGCCGTCCAGTGCTCGCCCTCCAGCACGATCCGGCGGCCGTCGGCCAACTCGTCGGCGACCACGTCGTCGAAGAGGTTGCGGCCGGTGCGCTGCAGGTGCTCGGCGGCGTTGCGCAGCATCAGCGACGTGCGCGGGGTGACGAACGGGTACCCGTAGATCTGGCCGTGCGGGTGGCCGAGGGTGACCCCGATCTCCTCGCCGCGGTTCTCGAACGGGTAGACCTGCACCACGCCCGGCATCTGGGAGAGGTCCTGGGTGCGGTCCGTCCACACGTCGAGCACCAGCCGGGCGCCGGCCGGGCTCAGCGACGCGAACGAGGCGTCGTGGTCGGAGGTGAAGCACACCACTTCGCAGCGGCCCTTGTCGCCGGTGAGCGACGGGAAGCGGTTCTGGAAGACCGCCACCTCGTAGTCCGACGCCGGGATCTCGCTGAGCCTGCCCTCGCGGGACGGGCACAGCGGGCACTCGTCGGCCGGCGGGTGGTAGGTGCGGCCCTGCCGGTGCGAGGCGATGGCGACGGTGTCGCCGAGCAGCCGGTCGGCCCGCAGGTCGGAGTCCGTGGAGACGGGCTCGAGCGGGCGCAGATCGACGGCGTCGCGGACGACGGCGTCGGCCGAGTCGTAGTAGATCAGCTCACGGCCGTCCGCGAGCCGCGTCGTCGTCTTCTTCACCCTGCGGCACCTCACACCCTGTGCACTCAACAGAACCGCACACAATGAACCACAACAGAACAGTTGAGTCAATGCGCGGGGCAGCACGAAGTTCATGGCGGGCAGAGACGCTCAGCGAAAGCCCGGTACGGGCACAAACAAACAAAGCCGAACAGGAGTCGAACACGTCGGGGAGGCGGTGCGAGGGAATCGGCGCGCATCCCGGCGGAGGAGCCGGGGCGGACCCGTCAGGCCCGCGTCAGGCCCGGTCGCCCGCCGCGCGCTCCAGCAGCCCGGTCCGGGCGGCCAGCGCCGCCGCCTCCAGCCGGGAGCCCACTCCCAGCTTCATCAGCACCCGCTGCACATGGGTGCGCGCGGTGCTGGGCGCGATCCGCATCCCCGCCGCGATCACCCGCGTGTCCTCGCCCTCGGCGACCCGCACCAGCACCTCGACCTCGCGCGGCGTCAGCATCTCCAGCAGCCGCACGCCCTCGTCGTCGGGCTGCCGCGCCGGGTTGAGCAGTTCGGCGAACGCGCCCTGCAGCAGGCCCGGCGCCACCGCCACCTCACCCGCCCGTGCCTTGGCCATCGCCCGCTCGACACCCTCGATGCGCTCGTCGTGCCGCACGTATCCCGAGGCGCCCGCGGCGAACGCCGCCGCTATCCCCCGCGGATCGGGCACCGGACCCAGCACCACCACGGCGACCGCGGGCCGCTCCCGCTTGATCCGTACCACCGGATCGAACACCCCCGGCTCCGACGGCGCCGCGGTGCCCAGCAGGCACACCTCCGGTGAGCGGCTCAGCACCAGTTCCGCGGCGCCCTGCGCGGGCGCGGCCGCCGCCAGCACCCGGTGACCGCGCAGCTTCAGAGCAGAGGCCAGCGCCTCGGCGAGCAGCCGGTGGTCGTCGACCACGACGAGCCGTAGACCCATCTCGGGAATCCCCCATCCCCCGGAACCCGGACCGCCGCCGGTCCCGTTTGCCCAGTGCATACCGCGGCGGGACCGGTTCCAACCATGCCCCTGGCACAGACCCGCTCCATCCGCCGCGAAGCTACACGGTCCGGGAACCGCGCGCGCCCCCAACCGGCGGATACGTTCCGGCAATTCCGGAAACGTGACCCCGGCAGGGGGCGCGTGATGCTGCCGGCGGGCGGGCCGGGAGCCGGACGACAGCCGGGCGGGGACCGCCGACGAGTGGCGGCCGCCGCCCGGTTGACCGGCCGTCAGCCGAAGGCGACCACGTACTTCTGGTCGGTGTTGCCCGCGTACATCGTCCGGTTGATCATGTAGAACTGGCCGCCGTTCCACTCCGGGTACTCACCGGTCCCGGCCGTGTCCAGCGTGTCGTAGGCCTCCTTGGGGAAGGTCGCGTAAGGGGAGATCGCGCCGGTCGCCGGGTCGACCGTGACCAGCGCGCCCTGCACCCCGTAGTCCGCCGGCTCGTAGGCCAGCACCTTGTCCCCGGCGAAGCTCAGGCCGGTGATGCCGTGCTTGTCGCTGGGCCGCGCGACCCACTTCTGCTTGCCGTCCGCCAGGCCGAACGCCACGATGCCGGCCAGCACCTGGCCGTTGGCGTCGGGCCGCCCCTGCAGGGACAGATACACCGTGTCCTGGGACACCAGCACGTTGTGCACCGAGTCCTGCTCGGTGCCGTCGGTGTCGATGTCGTACTTGTCGGTGCCCAGCGAGATCCGCGACTTCAGACGGCCGTTGTCGAGCACGGCCACGTCGGTCTTCAGCTTGGTCTCGGTACCGAGGATCACCACCACCGGGTCGGTCGACACCACCGCGGTGACCTGCGTGCCGGACGGCGCCGTCCACGACCACTTCGGCTTGCCGCCGTTCGCCGTGTCGATCACCTGCACCTTGTAGGTCGTCCAGCCGCAGTTGACGACCGCCACGAACTGCTTGCCGCCCGCGTACCCGCCGTCCTTGCACTCGCCGTCGCCGCCCTGCCACAGCGTCTTCTGGTCGCTCAGCCGGTACGCGACCGAGCCCTCCAGCCAGGAGACGCCGACGGTGTCCCCGCTGATCGCCATCTCGCTGTAGTCGAAGGTGCTCTTGCCGGCGCCCGCCCCGCCCGGCAGCTCCTTGGTCCACGCCGCCTTGCCGGTCGTCAGGTCGATGACCATGATCTTGTCGCAGAAGGAGCCGTACTGGATCGCGGTCAGGTTGTTGAACGACTCGCGGGAGGCGGTGCAGTCGCCGCTGGACGGCGCGGGCAGCGTCCAGGCCGGGGCACCGGTCGACTTGTCGTAGGCCACGACCTTGCCGATCTGGTTCTTCACCACGTACTTGTCGGTGTACCAGACCCCGACGACGTCCTTCAGGTTGTCCTTCTCGGCCACCGTGTCGCCGTTGACCTGCCACTTGAGCGTCAGCGCGGAGTTGTGGCCGCCGCCGGTCGGGCCGCCGCTGGCGCTCTTCGTGCCGCCCGTGGACGCCTGATGCGTGGGCTTGCCGTCCCCGCCGCCGCCCTTGGTCGCGAAGTACACGCCGCCACCGATGACCAGCACGGCCGCGACCACGGCCGCCACGATCACGACCACCTTGTTCTTCGACCCGCCGCCCGCGGGCGCCCCCGGGTACGGCTGCGGGTACCCGCCGGGCGGCGGGGTCTGCCCGTAGCCGTAGGGCTGCTGGCCGTACGGCGGTTGCTGGCCGTACGGCTGCTGCGCGTAGCCCTGCTGCGGGGCCGGGTAGCCGTAGCCGGGCGGCGGCGCCTGCTGCCCGCTCGGGTACGGCGGGGGCGGCTGCTGCTGCGGGAACTGCGCCTGCGGGTAGGCCGGTTGCGTCGGCGCCGCGTACGGGTTCTGACCCGGCGGCACCGGCGCGGCGTACGGGTTGTCACCGGCCGGCGGAACCGGCGGCGGCGCCTGCGGGCCGACCTGGGTCGGAGTCGGCGGCGCCGGGTACCCGTACCCGCCGCCCGCGGGGGCCTGCTGCTCCTTCTGCAACCCCGGTGGCGGGGGCGGCGCCTGGCCGGCCGGCGGCGTCTGCGGCGGGCCCTGCGGCGGAGGCGGAGGCGCGGCACCGTCCGGCGCCCCGAACCGGGGCGGATTTCCAGGGGGCGGGGGCGGCTGCGACATCAGCAGGGTCCTCTTCGTACATCGGATCGGGGTGGGTGGGCGGTCACTCTTTCTACCACCCGCCCGACACGCCGCAGCCGGCCCACCGCGGTTCCGTTACCGCCCTGCTACACGTCCTCGGCCAGCTCCAGCCAGCGGCTCTCCAGGAGTTCGCGTTCGTCGCGCAGGGAGCGGAGTTCGGCGTCGAGGGTCGCGACCTTCTCGAAGTCGGTCGCGTTCTCCGCGATTTGGGCGTGCAGGCGGCTCTCGCGGTCGCCGATCTTGTCCAACTGGCGCTCGACGCGCTGCAGTTCCTTCTTGGCAGCCCGGGTGTCGGCGGCCGGCTTCTCCTTGGCCGCGGGCGGCGGGGGCGTGGCCGCCTCGATCGCGTGGCGGCGGCGCTCCAGGTACTCGTCGACGCCGCGCGGCAGCATCCGCAGGGTCCGGTCGCCGAGCAGCGCGTACGTCCGGTCGGTGGTGCGCTCCAGGAAGTAGCGGTCGTGGCTGATGACGATCATGGAGCCGGGCCAGCCGTCGAGGAGGTCCTCGAGCTGGGTGAGCGTCTCGATGTCGAGGTCGTTGGTCGGCTCGTCCAGGAACAGCACGTTGGGCTCGTCCATGAGCAGGCGCAGGAGCTGCAGTCGGCGGCGCTCACCGCCGGACAGGTCGCCGACGGGCGTCCACTGCTTCTCCTTGGTGAAGCCGAAGTGCTCGCAGAGCTGGCCGGCGGTCATCTCGCGGCCCTTGCCGAGGTCGACGCGCTGCCGCACCGACTCCACGGCCTGCAGGACGCGCTGGGCCGGGTCGAGCTCGGCGACCTCCTGCGAGAGGTAGGCGAGCTTGACGGTCTTGCCGACGACCACCCGGCCGTGCGCGGGCTGCTCGTCGCCGTCGCTGCGGGCGGCGTCGGCCAGGGCCCGCAGGAACGAGGTCTTGCCCGCGCCGTTGACGCCGACCAGGCCGAAGCGGTCGCCGGGGCCGAGCTGCCAGGTGACGTGGGCGAGGAGTTCCTTGGGACCGGCGGTGACGGTGACGTTCTCCAGGCCGAACACCGTCTTGCCGAGGCGGGAGTTGGCGAACTTCATCAGCTCCGCGGTGTCGCGCGGCGGCGGGACGTCCTCGATGAGCGCGTTGGCCGCCTCGATCCGGAAGCGCGGCTTGGAGGTCCGGGCGGGGGCGCCGCGGCGCAGCCAGGCCAGCTCCTTGCGGACCAGGTTCTGCCGCTTGGCCTCCTCGGTGGCGGCGATCCGCTCGCGTTCGGCGCGGGCGAAGACGTAGTCGCTGTAGCCGCCCTCGTACTCGTAGACGGCGCCGCGCTGCACGTCCCACATGCGGGTGCAGACCTGGTCGAGGAACCAGCGGTCGTGGGTGACGCAGACGAGGGCCGAGCGGCGGGCCTGGAGGTGGCCGGCGAGCCAGGCGATGCCTTCGACGTCGAGGTGGTTGGTCGGCTCGTCGAGGACGATCAGGTCCTGCTCCTGGATGAGCAGGCGGGCCAGGGCGATGCGCCGGCGCTCACCGCCGGACAGCGGGCCGATGACGGTGTCGAGGCCGTCGGGGAAGCCGGGCAGGTCGAGCGAGCCGAACAGGCCGGTCAGGACGTCGCGGATCCGGGAGTCGCCCGCCCAGTCGTGGTCCGGCCGGTCGCCGACGATCTCGTGCCGGACGGTGGCCGTGGGGTCGAGGGTGTCGCCCTGGGTCAGCACGCCGAAGCGCAGTCCGCCCTGGTGGGTGACGCGGCCGGAGTCGGGCTCCTCGAGCTTGGCGAGGATCCGGATGAGTGTGGTCTTGCCGTCGCCGTTGCGGCCGACGACGCCGATGCGGTCGCCCTCCGAGACGCCCAGACTCAGCGAGTCCAGCAGCGTGCGGGTCCCGTAGGTCTTGCCGACGCCTTCGACATTGACGAGATTGACGGCCACGTCGGCGGTTCTCCACGCTTCACTCGGGTGTACGGCCTTCCAGCCTACTGGCCCACCACGGGGGGCCGGTCCCCCGCGGGGGTGCGGCAGCCGAGGGAGGCCGGGACTGCCGGGCAACCGAGGGAGGCCGGGGCCGCCCGGCCTCCGGGACGGAGACCCGCCCGAGACCAACCTCAGGCCGTGCCGGGGCCGCCCGGCTTCCGGGACGGAGACCCGGCCGGGGCCGGGCTCAGGCCGGTCCGGGCCTCAGGCCACGACGGAGGCGCCGGGGGCCGGGGACGTGGCGGCGCGGGCGGAGGACCCGAGGGTGGCGGCGATCTTGCCGGCGGTGTCGGCGTCGGGCGCGAGGAACGCGCAGGTGGGCCCGGAACCGGACACGATCGCGGCCAGCGCGCCTGCCTCGGTGCCGGCCTGGAGCGTGCCGGCCAGCTCGGGCCGCAGGGACAGGGCGGCCGCCTGGAGGTCGTTGTGCAGGGCGGCGGCCAGCGCGTGCACGTCGCCGTCGCGCAGCGCGGACAGCAGACGCGGGTCGGCCTCCGGCACGGGGACGTCCCCGGCGGCGTCGCCGGTGCCCTGCTCGCGCCGCAGCCGGTCGCACTCGCGGTAGACCGCGGGCGTGGACAGGCCGCCGTCGGCGACGGCGAAGACCCAGGAGAAGGAGCCGCCGACCTCGAGCGGGGTGAGGATCTCGCCGCGCCCGACCCCGAGCGCGGCGCCGCCGGCCAGGCTGAACGGAACGTCGCTGCCGAGTTCGGCGCAGATCGCCAGCAGGTCGGCGCGGGAGGAGCCCAGGCCCCAGAGGGTGTCGCAGGCGAGCAGCGCGGCGGCCGCGTCGGCGCTGCCGCCGGCCATGCCGCCGGCGACCGGGATGTCCTTGCCGATGTGCAGGTGCACGCGCGGCGTGATGTTGTGGCGCTCGGCGAGGGCGACGGCGGCGCGGGCAGCGAGGTTCGACGCGTCGAGCGGCACGGACGCGATGTCCGGCCCCTCGCCGGTGATGCGCAACTCCTGGGCCGGGGTCGCGGTCACGTGGTCGTAGAGGCCGACGGCCAGGAACACATTGGCCAGGTCGTGGAAACCGTCCGGCCGGCGCCCGCCCACGGCGAGCTGGACGTTGACCTTGGCGGGAACGCGGACGGTCACGGCGTTGACGCTCACGGGCGGACGCTCCTCGGGGACGGTGACGGTACGGCACGGGCTGCGGGGGTCGCGGCCCCACGGACGGAAGCGGCGGGCTCCGGCACGACGGAGCCGCGGGCGCGGGCGACGGGGCGTGCTTCGTCGCGGCCGGGCGCGGGCGGCGCCGGCGTCACGGCTGGCGGCGTCACGGGCGGACCGCCCGGGCCCCCGCGGCCTCGGCGGGCCGGTGCTCGGCGATCGCGGCGAACTCCTCGACGGTCAGGGCCTCGCCGCGGGCCTGCGGTGAGATCCCGGCGGCGACCAGCGCGGCCTCCGCGGCCGGCGCGGACCCCGCCCAGCCGGCCAGGGCGGCGCGCAGCGTCTTGCGCCGCTGGGCGAACGCGGCGTCGACGGCGGCGAACACCGCCTCGCGCGACGCGGTGGTGCTCGGCGGATCGCGCCGGACGAGCGACACCAGGCCGGAGTCCACGTGCGGCGCGGGCCAGAAGACGTTGCGCCCGATCGCGCCGGCCCGCCGGACCTCGGCGTACCAGTTGGCCTTCACCGACGGCACGCCGTAGACCTTGTTGCCGGGCTGCGCGGCCAGCCGGTCGGCGACCTCGGACTGGACCATGACCAGGGTGCGTTCGATGGTCGGGAAGGTCGCCAGCATGTGCAGCAGCACCGGGACCGCCACGTTGTAGGGCAGGTTCGCCACCAGGGTGGTCGGCGGCGGCCCTGGCAGTTCGGTGACCTGCATGGCGTCGCTGTGGACGAGCGCGAAGCGGTCGGCACGCTCCGGCAGGCGGGCGGCCACCGTGGCGGGCAGCGCACCGGCCAGCACGTCGTCGATCTCGATGGCCGTGACGCGGTCGGCGGCCTCCAGCAGCCCCAGCGTCAGCGACCCGAGGCCGGGGCCGACCTCCACGACGGTGTCCTCCGGCCGCACCCCCGCGGTCCTGACGATGCGCCGCACGGTGTTCGCGTCGATGACGAAGTTCTGGCCGCGCTGCTTGGTCGGGCGCACGCCCAGCGCGGCGGCCAGCTCGCGGATGTCGGCCGGGCCGAGCAGGGAGTCCTGGTCGTCGGGGGGTGTCGTACTCACACCGCAAGGTTATCGGCCCGCCGGGCGGCCCCCCGGCACCGGAGGACCGCCCGGCGCCCGTCAGTAGTCGAAGGCCCTGGCGGTGTTCGCGGCGATCGCCTCGGCCAGCGTGTCCTCGCCGATCCCGCGGGCCTCGGCCATCGCCCGCACGGTGAGCGGGATGAGGTAGGGCGCGTTGGGGCGGCCGCGGAAGGGCACCGGCGTCAGGAACGGCGCGTCGGTCTCCACCAGCAGCCGGTCCAGCGGGGCGACGGCGACGGCGTCCCGCAGGTTCTGCGCGTTCTTGTAGCTGACCGTCCCGGCGAAGGAGAGGTAGTAGCCGTGCTCGGCGCACACCCGGGCCATCGCGGCGTCACCGGAGAAGCAGTGGAAGACCACGGTGTCCGGCGCGCCCTCCTCGTCGAGGATGCGCAGCACGTCGTCGTGTGCCTCCCGGTCGTGGATGACCAGGGCCTTGCCGTGCTGCTTGGCGATGGCGATGTGGCGGCGGAAGGAGTGGTGCTGGGCGGCGACGCCCTCGGGGCCGGTCCGGTAGTAGTCCAGGCCGGTCTCGCCGACGGCGCGGACCTGCGGCAGGGCGGCGAGCGCGTCGATCTCGTCGAGCGCCTCGTCCAGGGCGGCCGTGCCGCCGCCGTCGCGGGTGCGGCCGGCGGCGCGCGGCGAGCCGGCCTCGGCGTCGCCGTGGACGATCCGCGGGGCCTCGTTGGGGTGCAGGGCCACCGCGGCCCAGACGGCCGGGTGGGCGGCGGCGGTCTCGGCGGCCCACCGCGAGCCGGGCAGATCGCAGCCGACCTGGATGAGCGTGGTGACGCCGACCGCGGCGGCCGCGGCGAGCGCCTCCTCGACGGTGCCGGACTGCATGTCCAGGTGGGTGTGCGAGTCGGCGACGGCGATCCGCAGCGGCTCGGGGGCGGGCGGGGCGGCCTTCCTGCGGTCCGCGTCCTTCGCCGCCGGGGTCGTCGCCCGCGCCGGGGCGGGGGCGCCGGTGGAGCCGGTGCCGCCCGCGGGATTGCTGTGCTCTTCGTGCGTCGCCATGCGCCCGATCCTAGGGACCCCGGCGGCCGGGCGTCGGCGGCGGCCGGGCGTCAGACCGTCACGGCGTCATCCGGGGCCCGGAGCCCTCGGCGTCCCGCGGCGCACGGCCCTGCTTGCGGTGCATCAGGTGCAGGGTCGGCCAGTGGCGGGTGCGGTGCACGCCGCGCTCGCGGTCGCTGTGCTCCAGCGTCCAGCGCTGCGCCACGGCGTGCGAGACCTGCCCGGACCCCATGATGCGCACCCGGTGACCGTCGCAGTTGTCGCAGGTGGGCCGCGTCAGCGGTGAGGGCACCTCGACGCCCTCGGCGCGGTAGGTGACGTACGGGCGCCCCGCGGTGTCCTTGTGGTGCTCGATCTCGTACGTCTGCTCCCAGCAGTGCCCGCAGTTCATGCAGGCGAACGAGTACGCCTCGGTGACGGTCTGTCCTTCCGTGCCGCGGTCGCTTCCGACGGTGTCGCTCATGGCAGCTCCTGCGTGCCCTCCGAGCGAGGTGCCCGGACCGGGACTTCCCACCTCCCAGCGAACGCCTCCCGGACGGATACCGCAGCCCAGCATCCGACTCTTGGGGGAGATTTGGCGCGTATGTGGAAGTTGGGGGCTGTTGCTTTGCCTTGTCCCAAGTCTAGGTCCGCCGGGTGCCCTCCGGACGGGCCTGTGGACGAAGCCCGGAACCTGTGGACAACGGGGGCGATGATCACACGGCCGGGCCGTCAGACGGTCAGGTGATCAGACGGTCGGGTGGTCTGGTGGTCGGCCGTGCCGTCAGGCGGTGCCGTGCTTGGCGGCCACCACGGCGTCGAACACCTCGCGCTTGGGCACGCCCGCCTCCGCCGCGACCGCCGCGATCGCCTCCTTGCGCCGCTCCCCCGCCGCCTCGCGGGCCGCGACCCTGCGCACCAGCTCGGCCGGTTCCAGGTCGCCGGGACCGGGCTCCGGAGCGCCCTCGACCACCACGGTGATCTCGCCGCGCACCCCGTCGGCCGCCCACTGCGCCAGCTCCCCCAGCGGACCGCGCCGGACCTCCTCGTACGTCTTGGTCAGCTCGCGGCACACCGCGGCCCGCCGCTCGGACCCGAACACCTCGGCCATGGCGGCGAGCGCGTCGGCGATCCGGTGCGGCGCCTCGAAGTAGACCAGGGTGCGGCGGTCGGCGGCCACCTCCCGGAGCCGGGCCGCGCGCTCACCCGCCTTGCGCGGCAGGAAGCCCTCGAAGCAGAACCGGTCGACCGGCAGCCCGGACAGCGCGAGGGCGGTCAGCACCGCCGACGGGCCGGGCACCGCGGTGACGCGAATGCCGTGTTCGACCGCGGCGGCCACCAGCCGGTAGCCGGGGTCGGACACCGACGGCATGCCCGCGTCCGTGACGAGCACCACGCGCGCCCCGCCGAGCAGCGCCTCCACCAGCTCGGGCGTCCGGCCCGCCTCGTTGCCCTCGAAGTACGAGACCACCCGGCCGCCGATCTCCACCTGCAGGGCCTGGGCCAGCCGCCGCAGCCGCCGGGTGTCCTCCGCGGCGACCACGTCCGCGCCCGCCAGCTCGGTCACCAGCCGGGGCGGGGCGTCCGCGGGGTCGCCGATGGGGGTTCCGGCCAGGACGAGGACGCCTTCGGCTGCGCTGCTGTTCACCCCGGCATCCTCCCACCGGCGGCGACCCGGCCCCGCACGGGCGGGCCGCGGGCCACGCCGGCGGACGCGGTCGAGGCCGGGAGCGAGTGCCTTCGGCCGCGGGTGCGTGTGCTTTCGAGCACGGCGGCGGGCGGTCCGGCCCGCCGGCGCGGCAGTCCCGCGACCAGGGAGCGGCCGGCCGGGGACGAGGGGCGGGCAGGCCCCGCGACCAGGCACCCCGCGGTTGCCGGGCACGGAGACGGCCGGCCGAGCGCCCACAGGCCGGCGGCGGGGCCGTCACACGGAGATAGGGGGCAAATACCGCCGCCCTCCGCCGGGCACATCGCTTTCTCAGGTGGTTTCCCTACGATGGCCCGGTGACGAGTGACACCGCGACGCAGGACCGCGTCGACGAGGAGGTCCGGGTGCAGGCCGACGCCAGTCCCTGGGCGCGGCGCCTGCGTCGCTTCGGCTACGCCGAGCGTCCCCGGACCGACACCCGCGAACGCCTGGTCCCGCCCTTTCCCGAGCCCGGGACCCGCATGTGGGAGATGCTGGGCCTCGGCCCGGTGGCGGCCCACCGGCTGGCGCGGTGGTCGGGCTGGCTCGGTCCGCTGCTCGTCGCCGCCGTCGCCGGCGGCATCCGTTTCTGGCACCTGGGCAGCCCGCGCGAGGTCGTCTTCGACGAGACGTACTACGCCAAGGACGCCTGGGCGCTGCTGAAGCTCGGCTACGAGGGCAGCTGGCCGGACGGCAAGATCTCCAACCCTCAGATCCTGGCGCACCCGCAGACCATCCCCCTCTCCGACGCCCCCGGCTATGTCGTGCACCCGCCGATGGGCAAGTGGGTGATCGCGGCCGGCGAGTGGATGTTCGGCCTGAACCCGTTCGGCTGGCGCTTCATGATGGCGCTGCTCGGCAGCCTGTCGGTGCTGATGCTGTGCCGGATCGGGCGGCGGCTGTTCCGTTCGACGGCGCTGGGCTGCGTGGCCGGGACGCTGATGGCGGTGGACGGCCTGCACTACGTGATGAGCCGGATCGCGCTGCTCGACCTGGTGATCATGTTCTTCGCGCTGGCGGCGTTCGGGTGCCTGCTGATCGACCGGGACTGGGCCAGAGCCAGACTGGCGGCGGCGCTGCCGGTCGGCGAGGACGGCTTCGCCGGGCCCGACCAGCACACGGGCGACCGGGCGGGCATGGGCTGGCGGCCGTGGCGGCTCGCGGCGGGCTTCTTCCTGGGACTGGCCGCGGCCAGCAAGTGGAACGGCCTGTACTTCCTGGCCTTCTTCATGATCATGACCGTGCTGTGGGACGTCGGCTCGCGCCGTCTGGCCGGGGCGCGGCGCCCGCACCTGGCGGTGCTGCGGAAGGACCTCGGCTGGTCGGTGCTGTCGATGCTGCCGGTCGCGCTGGTCACCTACCTGCTGACGTGGACCGGCTGGTTCGTCACCGGCAACGGCTACTTCCGGCACTGGGCCGACGACCGCGGCGGCACCTGGTCGTGGATCCCGGCGCCGCTGCGCAGCCTGTGGCACTACGAGCACGAGGTCTACAAGTTCAACGTCGGCCTGCACACCCCGCACCCGTACCAGTCCAACCCGTGGAGCTGGATCGTGCTGGGGCGGCCGGTGTCGTACTACTTCGAGTCGCCGAAGTACGGGCAGGACGGCTGCCACACGACGTCCGGCTGCTCGCGGGAGATCCTGGCGCTGGGGACGCCGCTGCTGTGGTGGTCGGCGTGCTTCGCGATCGTCTATCTGCTGTTCCGGTGGGCGATGCGGCGCGACTGGCGGGCCGGCGCGATCCTGTGCGCGCTGGGCGCCGGGTGGCTGCCGTGGTTCCACTACCAGGACCGGACGATCTTCTACTTCTACGCGGTGGCGTTCGTCCCCTACCTGTGCCTGGCGGTGGCGATGATGGTGGGCGCGTTCCTCGGCCCACCGGGCGCCAGTGAGGGCCGCCGGATGTGGGGCGCGGTGGGCGCCGGCACCCTCGTCCTGCTCATCATCTGGAACTTCATCTACTTCTTCCCGATCTACACGGGCATGACGATCCCCTACTCCGGGTGGCAGGCCAGAATGTGGCTCGACTCCTGGATCTAGCCAGGTCGGCGAGCTGAAACCAGACGACGCGGGGCCCCGCACCGGTACGCCGGGCGCGGGGCCCCCGGTCGTTGTTGGTGGTCCATGGTGGCCCTGGGCCGTGGTCAGACGGCCCAGGGACGGCCCAGGAAGGTACGCAATGGGCGTCTTTACACGGAGCCGGTTACATCCCTCCCGAGCAGGCGCTTCGCCTCAACACCTGGGCAGGGGGGATGATCATGTCGCGGCCACCACAAGAACCGTTCCGGGTCTGAGCCGGCGGACGGACGTCCAGCCAGCCGGGGGTGGGCTGAGCAACTCGGACGCAACTTTGAGGTGGCCACCTTGTCCTTCATCTTCTCGTGACTCTCACAAGATCAGGCTCGCCATCTGCACCTTCGATGGCATCACCCCCTCGACTCAACGGAGCAAGCATCTTTGCTCAATCGCGCGACATACCGCCGCACGCAACGCTAGCCTCGGCAAAGGTAGCTACGTGTGTAGGGGGGAACCGTGAACGAGTTGGAACTTGCTCAGTTTGCAGCGCCAGCTGCACAAACACTTTTGGCGACAATGCTCACTGACGGGTGGAACGCCGCTAAGGGGCGACTCATTCACATTTTTTCTAGAACGGAAGGGGACCCCCAAACGGCTGGGCAAAGCCTTGACGAACTTCGGCAGCGGGCGATTGCAAACAACTCTCCTGAAGCGCTTGAGCAGAGGAGAAGCGAAGTATTCGCCCTCCTGTGCACAGCGATTTCCAGAGACCCCGGCGCGATAGCCCCTCTAAAGGAGCTACTCAGGGATCTGGAAGACAGTTCCGCACCAGTTAAGGCGAGAGAAATTCACCAGAGCGCAACGGTTCAAGATAACGGCGTGAATTTCCAGCAGATCAGCGGCATCCAGAATTACCGCAAGAGCTAAAATGGAACCTGAATCTGAATGGGAAGCTGCCGGTTCATCTAAGCCGTCTCAATCTGCTGACGTTCACGATCACGGAACGGCCTTCCAGCAAAATCACGGCGTCCAAATCTACTACGCCAGCCGCGGAGCAAGATCGCCGGAAGAGTTGGCCAATACTGCACATCTGCTCGCCCTAGACAGGACTCTCCGCTTCCGGGAATATCGCGACCCTGTAAGCTTTGGCGTACACCCAGCGGCTACATGGAACCAAACTCAATTTCCAGAGTACGTGCGCAGGGATATCGATGAGGACCTCTACGCCGTATTGCAGCCAGGCGCATTCGTACTGCTCGTAGGCGACCCCACATCGGGGAAGTCACGCACTGCTTTCGAGGCCATCAAAAGTAAATTTCCCGAATATCTCGCATTTCGGCCAGAAGATGGACTGGAGTTTGCAGAGTGTGTGGCCTTTGCGCGGTCGCGCGACAAAGTGATCTGGCTTGACGAACTCGATAGGTTCCTTAGCCGCCCATCCATTTCGACGAGCACGCTGGATGAAGCATTGCGGTCTGGCGCCGTCCTCATCGGGACTATGCGCGCTGATCAATTAGACTTGCTGTCACCTCGACACGAAAGAGGTCATAGCGCCGAGGCTAGAGCCCTTGTCAGGGCAGCCAGAGGGGTCACGGCGAGGGCTCACATACTCTACATAGACCGGCAATGGAGCGATGACGAGGTAAAGCGGGCAAGTCGGTCTAAAGACCCGCGAGTAAAGGACGCAAGCCGCTACGCATCCGAGTATGGGATCGCAGAATATCTGGCGGCGGGCCCGCAGCTTTATCGCGAATGGCAGAATGCCTGGTCGCCAGGCCTTCACCCTCGCGGCGCCGCCCTTGTTTCAGCTGCGGTCGATTTGAGACGCGCCGGGGTCCGGGAGCCCATTTCTAAACAACTGCTAGAACGACTGCATGCCATCTACCTAGATAAGCGTGGCGGATCTCGCCTACGTCCCGAGTCTCTGCTTGATGCCATCCATTGGGCACTCGAGCCCCTACATGCTACAAGCAGCTTGCTAATACCAGTAGGGGAAGAAACATATAGATCTTTCGAGTACCTTGCGGAAGCCCATGCTCGCGACAAAAAAGACCCATCACTACCACAGGAAGTATGGGATTCGGCTGTCGATGACTTTTCCCTAGAGGTCACGCATAGCGTAGGACATAGAGCCGAAAAGGCAGCCAAATACGACTACGCATCCCGCGCATACGAGCGTCTGGCATCTGCCGGTATTTCCGAGGGCTCATTCCACCTAGGCTACATATCCGCCAAGCGCGACGACCTGGAAGAGGCCGAGTTTTGGTACCGCAAGGCGATCTCTCAGGGAAGTTTACTAGCCAAGAACAACCTGGGCTTGGTACTGAGTCGCTCCGGTCGCGAAGACGAAGCGTCATATTGGTTTCTAGAGGCAGCCCAAGAGGGCGACGGTCACGCGATGCGCAACCTCGGAAACTATTTTCTAGTTCACGACCAATTGGATGAAGCAAAAGAACTATTTCTTTCTTTTGCGCAGAAAGATTCGCCCGTAGCAAAGACTGTACTGGGGCGCCTTTGCATTCATCAAGACGACTACCGGAAAGCCGAGGAGTGGCTTCGGCAGGCGATTGACGAAGGCGATAACGATGACGCTTGGTTCTTCTTGGGTGTCGCACAAGAAGAAAATGGGGACCTAGAGGCAGCTTCCTCTTCCTACCGGCAGGCGATAAGGGCCGGCAACGCTGAAGCGGCGAACAACTTGGCCGGGGTTCTCAACCAGCTAGGCGAGCCAGAGGAGGCAGAGTCTCTCTACCGCGAACGCTTGGCTCAGGCTGACGATAAGTATGCCGCCTTCAATCTCGCTGCCCTGCTAGCAAAGAATGGCCGTGCGAACGAAGCAGAAGAGTTGTACAGAAAAGCGATAGCTATGGGTTCGGAGTACGCAAAAAACAATCTGGCACTACTTCTGGAGAAGGCCGATCGCGACGAAGAAGCTGACGCACTATTTCGTGAAGCAGCCGCCGACGGAGATGTGCGAGCGATGGCTAATCTTTCTACTCGCTGCCGCAAGAGCCGGGATCCGCGCGAAGCCCTGTCTTGGATCAACCAAGCTCTAGCCTCCGGAAAGCCCGAGTACTACATCGAGATGGGAATGGTTCAAGAGGCGCTCATGGAGCCAAATAAGGCCATGCTCTGGTATCGACGCGCCATGGATGCTGGGCAATACCGAGGCGCCACCGCCCTAGGATTTCTGTACGAGAGACAAGGAAAAATCAAGGCTGCAACCAGGATTTACGCTAAGGCGGCACAGAATGGCGAGGGCCATGCGCTCTACCATTTGGGTCAGCTCTGCCTCCGTAAACGAGATTACGAAAAGGCGCGCACATACCTAGTGGAGGCAAATAAGAAAGGGGAGCCCGTCTCTCACATGCTTGCCTACCTGGCACTCAGGGACGGCGACCCAGCCCGAGCTCGCGAGCTGATGGATAGTGTGTCGTATGATCTGACCCCGGCATATGAGATGGTTCGAAACATGATCAACTATGACGAGGAAAGCACTGGCCGCCGCACCACTTAAGCCCTCATCGAACGGACTGGCATCGTGGTGGCGCTGTCTTGGTGCAGCGAGTGGGTACAGGCCCGTAGACGAGACTTCAGCGGGTTGGCCGCTGGAAGAGCGCTCCAGAACCTCGATGGGGCAGGTTGATCACCCGTATAAGCGTGAAGCCCTGGCTCTCGTAGTAACGGTGCAGTCCAAGGTTGTCTTTCCATGCGTCGAGCCTCAGCCACGCCTTACCCATCAAAGCAGCACGGTCTGACGCCCATCGCAGCAGGGCACCACCGACACCAAAGCCAGCGAAGTCGCGGGCGACGGCCATGCGGTGCACGTATAGGGCGTTCCCGGGTTCGTCCACCGCGGTCCAGAACTCCGGGTCGGCGTGGTTATCCAATTGCAGGGTGGCGATGGGCCGCCCCTCCACTTCGGCGAGGAAGACCTCGCCGCGGTGGAGGGCTGCCGTGATGCGGTCGCGGTGTGGGGGGAACTGCCACTGATCGATGCCCCGCGAGGCAAGCCACTCGCTCACCTCTATGAGCAGGCTCTCCACGGTTGTGAGTTCGTCAGGTTGAGCGGGCCGGATGTGCAAGGGGGTCATGCTTCCCCGTCCGGCGCTTCCCAACGGCGTTCGTACGACACGACGTGCCTATCCCCCGGCAGCGTCGTGATCGCGACGCGGACCGGCTTGCCCTTCTCCGTGAACCCTGTCGTGAGGTGGACACCGACCGGCGTTCCGGGTCCCAGGTCCAGGCGGTGCACCTCGTCTGGGACCGGCATCCGCACGTACAGCTCGTCCAGCGCACGCACCTGGCGGTAGCCGAGGTCCGCCAGCACCTCGTTGGCTCCCCGCGTTATGTTCTCCGGCCGCATGATCTCCGAGTCGCGGACGATGCTCAGCGGGAAGTAGCTGTCGTTCGTGTTGAACGGCTCGCCATCCAGGTACCGGACCCGCTTGCGCACCGCGACGAGCTCGCCCGGCTCCAGCCGCAGGCGCTTGGCCACGTCGGCCGGCGGCTCCACGATGGCAACCTCGATCTCCTGCCGGGGTTCGCGTCCCTCCGCGCTGTACTCCGTCACGAAGGCGTCCATCTCTGGCGTGTACGGCCGCTCACGGAACTCCGCCTGCGGGCGGAATACCATCGGCTGCCGTCGCCGCACGAAGTGCCCTTGCGGTCGCGCTGAGACGACAAGCCCTTCGTTGACGAGGAGGCCCAGCGCCTTGCGCACGGTCTCGCGTGAGACGCCGTACTCCTCCCGGAGCTCTGCCTCCGTCGGGAGCTTGGCGCCCGGGGCCAGTTGTCCGGTGTCGATCTGACTGCGGATGACGTCCGCAATCTGCTGGTACATCGGGTTTCGCCCGAGTCGGTTCACCGTCACGCCTCCATGAAAGCCGCAGGTTGTAGGCATTGTCCAGTCAATGCGGGCATTGCCCTTGACGACGCCACCTCTCGCTGCCAACATCCTGACTGTAGCCATTGTACGGACAATAGCTACATCGAACGGCCCTTCTTTGGGCTGCTCGGATGCGCCTGGAGGGCTCCGTGACACGGGTCCGAAGGAAGCGCTGGTTGCTTGAGAACTCCATACCGGGTCCCGTCTCCCCGAGTCGAAAAGGCGGATTGCGTGGCTGTTGAGCTGCGCGTTTGCAGACCTGTGCTGCACGTCGTCCACCGCGCCTGTCGTGGCGGTGGTCGGCGTGCGGCCGCAGGAAGCACCCCAGAACGGCGAACGCCCCCGGAGGTGCAACTCCGGGGGCGCTTGTTCGGGCCGTTCCCCTATCTACCTAGGAGAGTGCACGACCCATGAGAAGTATCGTCGCTGGTCACGTGGCCGCCAACGCCACGGAGTTCGTTGAGCTCGCTATCGGTACCCCGCTGGACCTGTGGCTGGGCGAGGAGGGCGAGAGCGAGGAAGAGCGCGCCGCCCGCCTGGCCGCCGCGCGCGACATCCTCGCCGACGACCCGAGCCTGTACGACCGCACCACCGCACTGGCCGTCGAGACCATCGGCCGCACGATGCCGGAGCTCCTGAACCTCGTCCCGGCCCGCCCCACCGTCCCGGCCCGCCGCCGCCCGCGGGGAAAGCAGGTGGCGGCATGAACCGCACCCGGAAGAACCTCAAGCGGCTGTTGACGGTCGCGCCGGCCGTCGCCATGACGCTCGTGTCCATGGTCCTCACCCTGGCCGTGGTCGTGATGTGGCTGGGCCAGTCAATGCCGTGGCAGGTCGCCCTGGTCGTCGGTCTCGGCCTGGACGGCGGATGGCTCTCAACCCTCGCCTACGAGCGTCGCCTTGCCGCACAGGGCGACCATTCCCGCCCCGTTACCGCGGTCGGCTGGTCGTTCGGCGTGCTCGCGACCGCTGTTCTGGTCGCTCACGCGCTGCTCGCCGAAGCCTCCGCGGGTGCGTGGCTGGCCGTCGCCTGGCTGCCCCTGGCTGCGAAGGCGCTGTGGCTTGTCCACAGCCTGTGGGAGCGCACCGCGCTTACCGCAGGGGCGCTGGACAAGATCAGCACTATCCAGCAAGAGGCGCGCGATGAAGCCGCCGTGGCGCGGGCTCGGCTGCAGGCCGACGCCACGACCGAAGAGACCCGCCTGACCGCCGTGACGGAGGCAGGCGCGCGCGTCGCCAAGGTGCAGGCCGCTACCGCCGCCGCGCTCTCGGAGGCGTGGGCGGTGCTGGAAAAGGCACGTCTGGACGACAAGTCTGCGGCGGCTCTGGCCAGCGTGACCGGCCGTGTCACGCCCGGCTCACAGCCGATGTGGGAACTGCCGGTGTGGGGCCCGGTTGAGCCGCTACCGGCCCTGCCCGCGCTGGACGCGCCCGCGCTGTCGGATGACGAACTGGACTCGATCATCGGGCAGATCCTCGCCTCCCAGACCCCGCCGCCTTCCTACCGCGAGGCCGCTTCCCGCTTCCGCGCTGCCGGTCACAGCGCCTCAGAGACCCGGCTGCGGGCGTCGTGGAAGCGCCTGACGGCCGATGGCGCAACCGGATGACCCCCGCCGACCCCCACCTGACCCGGAAGACCGGAGGCACCGACGTGTCCGAGATCGGCAAGGCTTCCGCCGAAGCGGTGGAAGCCGCCCGGCAGGGCGACCAGTTCGCGGTCATCGTGGCCGCGCTGCAAGCCCAGCACATCATCAACGCCCAACAGGCTCCGGCCCCGCCCGCGCCGATCGTCATCCAGAAGTCCGGCGCCGGTCAGGCAGGTAAGTGGCTGGCCATCGCGGTCGGCGGCTCGATGCTCATGGTCACCGTGGCGTTCGCTGCGGTGGCGCTGGCCATCGCCGCCGCGTGCATCGCGTTGGTGGCGCTGGTCGTCTACGGCATCTACCGCGACATCCGGGGGCGGAAGTGATCCGCACCCATCCCGACGACCCGCCGCTGACCGGCGCGGAAGCCGCCCGCGTGGCGTGGCTGATCGCCCGTATGGCCAAGCGTGGCGTTGCGGGTGAGGACGTTGATCAGCGCGACCTGCAACGCAAGCTCGATCGCATCTTGGACGGCGCACGCAAGCGCGCCGACGCCAGCAAGTGAATCCGCCCCGGACCGGCCGCCTATCCGCCAAGACATCCGGCCGGCCCGGGCCCCACACCTCATGCCAGAGAGCAGGGAAGCCCAGCATGACCGAGATCATCGACATCAGCACACGACGGGCCCGGCCCGTCACCGACCTCACCAAGCACGACACCGACCCCACCTCTGCGGACGCTCCGCGGGTGCTGGAGGGCGTCGTCATCCCCTCCGACGAACGCCCCGCCGCGCGGCCCACGGGGGTGCGCCTCAAGCGTGCCGCGGGTGTGACGCTGCACGTCGTCACCCACGACCGCACTAAGACCGGTGTACGACTTGCTGCCCGCCACACCGCCTATGTGGTGGGGGGTGCTCGCATCGTGGCAAAGCGCGCGTGGGATGCGCGCACGGTCGCCCGACATGAGCGGATGATGCGCGCCGCTGAGGCAGCCGGTCAACACGAGGTGGCCCTGGAGTGGGCGCAGGCGGCAGCCAAGGCCCGCGAGGACCGCCACAAGCGCCGTATGGAGCTGCTGACCGCCGCCCCGCGGGTGGTGAAGTCCGCTGCGGTCGGCACCACAGGAACCGCGGGCGGCCTGCTGGCCCTGGGCATCGTGCTGGCCATCGCCGAGAAGCAGCCGGGCCTGACCATCGCCCCGATCATGTTCACCATCCACGCGATAAGCACGCTGGTGTGGCTGGCGTCGATCGTGTGGGGACCTGCGACGTTCTTCGGACCGTGGCTGGGTCTCGCGGCGCTTTGGAACATCGGCCGCAAGGGGCAGTCCGCGCCGAACTGGGCCCTGCCCGCCTCCGAGCAGGAGCAGCGGGATGTGGTGCCGGATGAGGGCGCGATCCTGGACGCCCTGCGGCACCTGGGTATCGGTCCGCTCAACCAGGCTTTCAAGGCTGGTTGGCAGGCCCGATGGGTCCAGCCGACGACCCGGCTGGGGAAGGGCTGGCACACCCAGTTGCAGCTCCCGATGGGCGTCACTGTCGAGATGATCAACAAGCACAAGGACGTGCTCGCCCACAACCTGCTGCGCCTGCCCGTCGAGGTGTGGCCGACCGAGCCCAGCACCGCACCCGGCACCCTCGATCTGTGGGTGGCTGACCAGGGTTCACTGTCCGGGAAGGTGCCCGCCTGGCCCCTGCTCACGGAGGGGTCCGCGGACTACTTCAAGGGCGTTCCGGTCGGTGTCTCGCAGCGTGGGGAGCCGGTCATGGGCAAGCTCATGGCCTCCAACTACATGGTCGGCGGCATCATGGGCTCGGGTAAGTCGTCCCTGGTCGTGGGCCTGCTGCTGGGCGCGATGCTCGACCCGCTGGTCGAGATCGACGTCTACGTCATGGCCTACAACGTGGACTACGACCCGATGCGTGAGCGTCTGCGCACGCTGGTCAAGGGCGACGAGGACGAGCAGGTCAAAGACGCCCTGTATGCGCTGCGGGACCTGCGCGACGAGGTGACCCGCCGCGGCAAGCTGCTGGAGGAGATGGGCGGGGAGACCGTCAAGCTCACCCGCGACCTTGCCGAACGCGACCCGCGCATGCGTCCGCGCGTGGTGGTGTTCGATGAGTGCCACGAGCTGTTCGAGCACAAGAAGTACGGTGAGGAAGCCGCTGAGCTGGCCATCAAGGTGCTCAAGAAGGCCCGGAAGGTCGGCATCACGCTGGTGTTCGTCACCGTCTCCCCGACCGCGTCCAGCATCCCGAAGGACGTCACCCGCAACACCTCCCATCGGGTGGCGTTCGCGGTCGGAGACCACGTCGCCAACGACGGTCTGCTGGGCACCGGCAAGCACCGCGCCGGCATCACCGCCACCACCCTCAACCCCGCCGAAAACATCGGCACCGCCCTCACGGTCGGCTTCACGTCGAACGCGTTCGAGCTGGTCCGGGCCTACTACGTCCGCAAGGACGCCGAGGTCGACCAGGTGACACCCGTGGTCCAGCGGGCGTTGGCACTGCGCGAAGGCATCACGCCCGCCGCTGCTGCCGATGCTCCGGTCGGTGTTGTGGTGGACCACCTCGCCGACATCTACGCGGTGCTCGGGCAGGCGGAGCGGATGCGCACCCAAGAGGTGCTGCACCGCCTCTCCGAGCGCAACGGCCGCGAGTACCGGGAGTGGACGTTCGCCGATCTGCGCGAGGTCCTCGCCCCCTCCGGCGCGGTCCGCAAGTCCGATGGGCGCATGGTCGTGGACCGGGGCAGGGTCCGTGAGGCACTGGACGACCGGACCGAGAACACCGCCGAGAGTGACGCTGAGTGAAGGGAGGCGGTCAGGGAGGCAGGGAGTTCTCCCTGACTGCCTCCCTGACCCCGCCTCCCTGACCTGATCAGCACGAACACCCGCACAGGGAGTCAGGGAGGCACCCGGCCCGGACCTGCGGAAACCCCCGACAACCCGGGTTCCCAGGGTCCCCCATGCCTCCCTCCCTGCACACACAGTCACCAACACGGGAGGAGAAGCGCACGTGCCTGCCCTGCCCGTCTACCCCTACCGATGCGCCCCCGATGGCCTGCTGACCCGCCGCCAGTCACGTGCGGCAGGCCTACGCCCGGGCGGCGTCGATCCCGTCGCTGAGATCCGCTGGCGACGCGGACGACGCTATGCACTCCTCTACGACCGCAGCCGCGCGAAGCCCGTCCGGCCGATGACCGCGGGCCGCTGGCACGCGCTGTCCGCGGCGATGCGGGCCCGCCGCACCTGCTCCACCTGCCGCCGCGATCGCGGCTACGTCATCCCCCGCTCGCTGGGCTGCTGCTGGCCCTGCGCCGACGCCTCGAAGGAGGCCGCGTGAGGTTCTACCTGACCACCCACAAACGGCACTGGGTCACCCTCACCGACGTGCCGCTGTTCTTGAAGTACGAGCACTTCGGCGTGGGCACCGCCCGCAGCCTGCCGCGTGCCATCGGCCGCTACGCCATCGACTCCGGTGGCTTCACCATCCTCCAGCGCTTCGGCACCTGGACCATCACCCCGCAGCACTACGTGGACGACCTGCGGCGCATCCGCGATCAGGTCGGCCCGTTCGACTGGGCCGCACCCCAGGACTGGATGTGCGAACCCGCGATCATCCACGGCGGCACCTTCGCAGGACAGACCTTCACCGGCACCGGCCTATCCGTGGCCGAACACCAACACCGCACCGTCGCCAACTACCTGCACCTGCGCGAGTTGGCCCCGGACCTGCCGATCGTGCCCGTCCTCCAGGGCTGGGAGCTCCCGGACTACGAACACTGCGTCGGTCTCTACCAGCGCGCCGGCATCGACCTCACCCGCGAACCCCTCGTCGGCCTCGGGTCGGTCTGCCGCCGCCAATCCACCAACGACGGCGCCGCCATCGTCACCACCCTGGCCGCGCACGGCATACCCCTGCACGGCTTCGGCTTCAAAACCCTCGGCCTCCAGCGCGTAGGCCACCTCATGGCATCCGCCGACTCCGCCGCCTGGTCCTACCACGCCCGCAGACGACCCCCCATGCCCGGCCACACCACCCACAAGAACTGCGCCAACTGCCTGCCCTACGCCCTCAACTGGCGCACCAAAGTCCTGACCGGACTCCCCGCCAACATCCCGCCTGTGTGATCAGGAGACCCGCGTGAACGAGGCCTTCACATCCACCACGGCCCGCTGCCCGGTAGCCCACCCCGACGACCACACGCCGTGCACCGGGGCCCCAGCCGTCACCATCCTGGACGCCACCAACGCAGGCGCGAACGGCTGCGAGCATCACGCCGCGCGACTGCTGGCGTCCCTGAACGGCGGGCGCGTCTACGCCCTGCCCGACGCCCCGAAGGGTGCGGCCCTTCGGGTCTTCACCGCCGCCGCCGACATCAACCCCTTCCCCTGGGTGACCGGCGTGCCCCGCACCCGCCCCGAACAACTCAGCCTCAACGAACGTGCCCGGCAAGCCCGATGACGCTCGGGGCGACCGCCTCTCGCCAAAGACCGCGGTCGCCCCTCACTCCCAGCACCAACCAAGGAACTGGAGACATCCAGCATGACCGATCCGACCGCACTGCGTCTTGCGTCCAGTGGCGTGCCCGTGCTGCCGCTACGCAAGGGCAAAGTGCCCTTCGCGAACTGCCCCGCGTGTGCGCGCAACGCATGCGGCGGCCGACCGAACATGAAGACCCCCGGCCCGTGCGCCTGCCCGCGCCCGTGCCACGGATGGGCCGCCGCCACCACCGACCCCACCATCCTGGCCTCCCGGCCGTGGGCGAACGCGTGGCGCCGGGCCGTCTGTATCGCCTATCACCCGGGCGGTGCTGGGCTGACGGTGGTGGACCTGGACAACGCGGCGGCCATCGAGTGGGCCCGCGACACCCTGCCCGCCACCCGGACGGTTCCGACGACCCGCGGTGAGCACTGGATCTACCGCGGGGCGATGCAGTCTGCGAACGCGGTCCGGCCGGGCGTGGACATCAAGTCCACGATGGCCTACGCCCGCTGGCTGGGCCACGGCACGGGCATGCTGGCGGATCTGCCGGATGCCGTGCGCGCTCTGGCGGTGAAAGCGCCCGCCGCTGTGCGACCGGTTGCCGTGCCCGCGCCGGCCGGTGCGGGTGCCTGCCCGCACCGCACGCCGACCTACTTGGAACGCGGTATCGCGATGGCTGAACAGACCATCACGGCCGCGTCCGCGGGCGTGCACGCCACGGTCTACCGCACGTTCCTCGCGGTGCTGTCCGCCCATGGCCGGTGCGGGTGCCTCACCGACGCCCACATCGCCCGGCTGTTCACCGCCGCGCAGGCCAAAGGCGAGAGTGCCCGCCACTGCACCGACGCATGGACCAACGCCCGAGCACGGTTGGGGGTGTGATCGTGTCGGACGACGAGAAGAACCCCGCACGCGAGATCATCGCCGACTACGCCCGCGCGCACTTCCGGTACTTCCGCACCGCCGACGGGACCGTCTACGCGCAGAAGAACGGCCACCCTGTTGCCCGTCCCATCCGCTCCCAGGGCACGACGGGCAGCCACCGACAGGAACTCATGGTGGGGCTGTTCAAGGACGGTTGCGGAGTCTTCAACGGCACCGCTCTGAAAGAGGCGCTGGACCTGATCGAAGCCCTGGCCCTGTCGGAGGAGGTGCAGCCGGTACACATCCGCGTCGCCCCCGGTTTCGACGGCGCGACGTGGCTGGACCTGGGACGCAACGACGGGCAGTCAGTCCGTATCCACCCCACCGGCTGGGACATCCAAACGCCCGACCCGCGCGAGGTGTGCTGGCGTCGCACCCAGCTCACTGGAGAACTCCCCCTGCCCGTCAAGGACACCGACGGCAAGGGCATCGATCTGCTGTTGGGCTTGTGCAACTTTGCCACCGCCGAGACCGAATGCCTGGCCATCGCGTGGCTGATCGGCTGCCTCGCCCCGTCCGTTCCCGTGCCGGCCCCGTTCCTCACCGGCCCGCAGGGCGCGGGCAAGTCCACCGGGGGGCGGATGCTGATCCGGATCATTGAGGGCATGAGCGGGGACCTGCGGCGCGCCCCGAAGGATGAAGAGAACCTGATCGCGGCCGTGGCTGCCGGATGGGTCACGGCGCTCGACAACCTCTCCCACATGACCCCCGACCTGTCGGATGCGATGTGCTGCATCGTGACCGGCGCGGAGAACGTCAAGCGGGCCCTGTTCACCGATGGGGATGTCTTCCGCGCCCGCTACCGCCGACCGCTGCTGCTGACCGGTATCGACGTGGGCGTGATCCGGCCGGACCTCGCTGAACGGCTCCTGCCGCTGCGGCTGGAGCGGCCCGGCGTCCGCCGCACGGAAGCGGAACTGTGGGCGGAGTACGCCGAAGCCCTACCCGTCATCCTTGGATCGCTCCTGGACCTGACGGTCAAGGTCCGTGCCGTTGCCGCGGAGACGCCCACAGACCTGCGGATGGCCGACTTCGCGCATCTGTGTGCGCAGCTCGACGGGGCCACCGGCATCGGGGCCCTGGCCGCGTACCGGGCCAGCCTGGATGACCTGAATGACGACGTGATCGAGGGGGACTTGCTCGCGCAGACAGTCCTCCAGCACGCCGAAACCATGACCCCGGGCATCGAGGAGCGGATGACCTCTACCGAGTGGCTGCAAACCCTCAGCCGCCTCTACAACGGCGAGGACTGCCGTCCCCTGCCCAAAGGGTGGCCGACTACGGGGAAGGTACTCTCCGACCGCCTCAAGCGCCTCCAGCCCACTCTGGCCGCCCGCGGGGTGCTCATCGACTCTGGCCGCACCAAGGAAGGCCGCTACCTCGAAATGAGCCGCCCCGCCGCACAACCGCCACCCGAGCAACAGGCAGCGTTCTGACGGCCGCTCGGGCGGACAAGCAAGAAGAGCACCAGCCGCGCCGCGGGGGTGCTCCTCTTGCTGTTCGGCCCATGGGCCGCCGAAGGGTCGCGCCGCGCAGCGGCTCCTTCTTCACGCTCTGAGGCACACCCAGACGACTACAAACACCCCCTCTTTTTTCCTAAGTAGGAAATCCTGCGTCACCTGCGTCACCTGCGTCACGAAACGCCGCTTGACCTGCGGGAACAGCGATGACGCAGACGGCGGGCTCTGCGTCATCGTGCGTCACCTGCGTCACCCGATGACGCACGGATGACGCAGCCTTACGCGCCTGCGTCACCAAAATCCGCAGGTCACAAGTCCGCATGACGCAGGTGACGCAGTGACGCAGAAATCCGAACCTCGGACAGCACGGGCCCCAAGAGCTCCCGACCGCGCCTCCGACTCGACTGTTGAGGACCCCATGAGCCGACTCCAATCCGCTCAACCCGACCCCCGCGCCACCCTTCGCGGCGGTCTCCCAGACCGGTACCTCACCCCCGAAGACATCGCCAACCTGTTCAGCGTGCCGCTGGAGACCGTCTACGCCTGGCGCAAGAAGCGCACCGGGCCGCCCGGATTCCGCGTCGGCAAGCACGTGCGCTACGACCCCGCCGCCGTACGCGCCTGGACGGACGAACAGGCCACCCAAGCCGCCTAACCGCCACCCATCGACCACCGCGGCCGGTGGCGAGCCACGACGCTCGCCACCGGCCGCAGCCATGTCCGCTAGGAGTCGCCCCACATGGCAGGCCACATCCAAGACCGCTGGTACAGGACCAACCCCGACGGCACAGGCCGTCCCGTGAAGACAGAGCGCTACGGCACCGGCCTGCGCTACCGGGCCCGATACATCGGACCGGACGGCACCGAGAAGAGCAAGAGCTTCCCGGACCGCCAAAAGCGCTTGGCAGAGCAGTGGCTCGCCCAGACTGAGGCCGACATGATGCGTGGCCATTACGTCGATCCCAGGGCGGCCCGCATCACCTTCCGCCAGTACGCGGAGCGCTGGGTGAAGTCGCATACCGGCGAAATCAACAGCCGAGAAGCCGCCGAACGACGGCTTCGGCTGCACGCCTATCCCCACATCGGCACTCGCCCCCTCGGCTCGTTCAAGCCCGAGCACATCCGTACATGGATCAGCGAGCTTGAGAAGACCGTGCCCGCCGAATCGCACCGCCGCATCATCGTGGGAACCGTCTCCGCAGCGATGAGCGCCGCTGTGGATGACGGCCTGATCTCGAAGAACCCATGTCGGGCGCGGACTGTGCAGCTACCGAAACCGGGAAAGCCCCGCGTCAGCCCCTGGACGGCACAGCAGGTGTTCGCAGTGCGGGCAGCACTGCCGGCACGTGTGCGAGCGACCGTAGACCCCGGAGCGGGATGCGGACTCAGACAAGGCGAGATCTTCGGCCTCTCCCTGGACGAGATCGACTTCGCAGGAGGCTGGCTGACCGTCGGCCACCAGCTCAAGCGCATTCGCGGAAAGCACGTGTTCGCCCTGCCCAAGGGCGGAAAGGTGCGAGACGTTCCGCTCCCTCCGGCCGTCGCTAGCGCGCTCCGGGCTCACATGGAGGCATTCCCGGCCGTCGAGGTTGCGCTGCCCTGGCGGACGCCCGATGGGCCGATCGTGGCGAAGCGGCTCATCTTCACTGGCAGTAGCAGTGAGCACATCCGGGCGAGCTACTTCAACGATTTCATGTGGAAGCCTGCTCTGTCGGCTGCCGGCGTCATCGCGGCTGCCGAACAGGGCAACCGGTACGCCGCAGCGCGAGAGCACGGCATGCATGCCTTGCGGCACTTCTACGCCTCGGTCCTGCTGGACGCGGGGGAGAACATCCGCGCGCTGAGCCAGTACCTCGGCCATGCCGATCCGGGGTTCACGCTCCGCACGTATACGCACTTGATGCCGAGTAGCGAGGGAAGGACTCGAAAGGCAGTCGAGAGTGTCTACCAGGCGTCCAGGCCGCTTGGTGGCCTGGACGCCTGATTGTGGCTGGGTCGCACACGGGGAGCGCCACTCGCCTTTTGGCGCCGCTGTCGGTGGCCAATGCGACGATCACTGCACTTTGACGCGAGGAGTCGCTATGGGGACATGGGACATCGGCCCGTTCGAGAACGACACAGCCGCGGACTTCGCCTACACCCTGGACGAGACAGCCCAGGACGAACGCGAGGGCGTTGTCAGGGCGACTCTGGCACGCGCAATCCGGCCGCGGGACTACTTGGAATGCCCAGAAGGGGTGGAAGCCGTCGCTGCCGTTGCTCTCATCGCAGCGCAGTACCCGGGGGGTGAGCCGATCAGCACAAGCTACGGTCCCAAGGGAGACCTTCCGCGCTTCGCCGACGATCTGCGCCCGCTTGCCGTTGAGGTGCTCGACCGCGTGACCGCAGAGGCATCCGAGCTTGCCGCACTTTGGGACGAGACGCCCGATGGTCCAAAGTGGCGGCAGAGCATCAGCCGCATGCGCGCAGTCCTGGCACCCAAGCCGGAGTCCCAAGAACCGCTGTTCGATCTCTAGCCGAGTAGCCAAGCGCTGGAAAGCCCGTGAGCAGGACCACGGGTACGCAAGATCACGGCCCACACACGGCCCAGGCTGCGTAGCGGCGGCCCAAACGAACACGTATCGGCTGGTCAGAGGCCCACGGCACTGGCCAGCCGCAACTTCATCTACTTCTTCCCGATCTACACGGGCATGACGATCCCGTACTCCGGGTGGCAGGCCCGAATGTGGCTCGACTCCTGGATCTAGCCAGGTCGGCGAGCTGATACGCGATGACGTGGAGACACCGCGGGGCCCCGCACCGGTACGCCGGGCGCGGGGCCCTCGTCATGCCTGGGAGCCGTCGGCGCGCACCAGGTGTTCGCGGGGCTGGATCGCCCGCGGGTCGTAGGTCAGCCGCAGCTCCTCCCGGTCCGCGGACCCCGCGGCACCCTCGGGGTCGACGCCGACCGTGTAGACGACCGTGCCGTCCGGCCAGTCCTCCCGCTGGTACAGCAGTGCCGGCCGCCACCGGCCGCGGACGTGGACCCAGAGCATCGGCCAGTCGTCCTCGGGCCACCGGCGGCTCCGGACCTCGCCGGGCCCGCCGTACCGCGGCGCCGTCCGGCCGTCACGGCCCGGCGGCAGCCACCCCCACCGCATCGCGGCGTCGTCCCACCACACGCGGACCTGCGGACCGTCGGCCTCGGCGGGACGGATCCGGTAGGCGACCCGGCCGTCGCTGTACGCGTACTCCTCGGTCGCGACGGCACGCTGCTCCCGGCCGCCGAGCCGTACCGTGAGCGCCCGGTCCTGACCACGGCCCCAGAACCCCACGACGGGCAGCGGCTCCCGGGGGAGGCGGTCTATCACCTCCGCGTTCCGGGTCAGTGCGCCGTCGCTGCCGCTCATACCCCCACGCTAGGCCGGGGTCCCGTCACCGACACCTCGACCGCCTCACCGCACCCCAGGGCCCTGCGGACACTCCGGCAGGTCCCGGGCCGTCCGGACTCCCGGATCACGCGCGGGCGACCCGGCCCTCAGCCGTTCTCCCGGCCCGGCAGGGGCGCGCCGTCCAGAAAGGCGCGGTAGGCGGTGGCGGCAGCCGGCTCGATCTCCGGGGGGAGGGGACCGTAGCGGGTGTCGGCGCGGTCCCGTCTGGGGCCGGAGAGCCAGAACTCCTCGCCGGTCCCGACGTCGTGGAAGTTCGCGTCGTACAGGCCCGTGGTCCGGCGCAGGGTGCGCCCGCGGAAGTACGCCGTGCCCCAGGACCTCGAGAAGTCCACCCATCCGATCCACGAGGGCCCGCGGTCGGTGTCGTAACCCGTCTTCAGCTGCACGAACATGATCCGTCGAGGCATGTGGCCAGCGTTCCAGGGACGCGCGGACGCGGCATCCGATTCCGGCCCGGGCCCGGACGGGCGGCCCGTGCGGGCGGCGAGTGGAAAGCGGTCAACGCGGTTCCTCTTCATAGGGTTTCGGCACGAACCCGTTGCATTGCCGAGACCCGAGGGTTCCGGCCGCTCCCGTAGAGTCCGGTAAGCGCGTTCATTGAACGCGTTCAAGGGGAGGGGGGATTGGGCTGTGCCCATGGCAAGAGGTGTCAAAATCGGCATCATCGGCACGGTGTTCGCCGGAATGGTGGGGGTCGCCGCGTTCGGCGCGTTCAACATCTTCAGCGCGCTGGACACCGGCGGCGGGGGCGGGAGCAGTGGCAAGAGCAGTACCGGGACCTCCTCGACGGCCGCGAACAACGCGCTGTCGGCCAAGGAGGTCTCCGAGACGGCGACGGATTTCCTCACCGCGTGGGCGGGCGGCGACATCTCCAGGGCGGCCGGACTGACGGACTCAGTGCAGACGGCAACCAGCGCATTGCGCGGATTCGCCTCGGACGGCCATATCACCAAAGTGGAGATCACCCCGGGCACGCCCTCGGCGACGTCCATGCCGTACACCGTCATCGCGCACGTCGGATATCAGGGCAAGGACACGGCCCTGCAGTACCGTTCCTCGCTGACCGTCGGCCGCGACGACAAGGGTGATCCCGCCGTCACCTGGGCGTCCTCGGTGCTGTACCCGGGGCTGGCCGACGGCGACACCATCGTCACCGGGCAGGCCAGGACGCCGGACCTGGACATCGTGGACCGCCACGGCACGACCATGACGGCGCAGCAGTACCCCTCCCTCGCCCGGATCTTCGACGACTTCGCGACCAAGTACGGCGACCAGCTCTCCGGCGGGACGCCCGCCGTCAGGACGTACGTCCAGAAGGCCGACGGTTCCGAGGGCCAGACCCTGGTCACCCTGCAGAAGGGCAAGGGCAAGCGCCTGACGACCACTCTCGACTCCAAGCTGCAGGCGGCGGCGGAGAAGGCGGTGGCCGGCAAGGACCAGGCGGGCGTCGTGGCGCTGGACACACGCACCGGCGGCGTCCTCGCGGCCGCCTACGCCCCCGCCGCGGGCTGGGACACCGCTCTGCAGGGCAGCGCGGCGCCCGGTTCGACGTTCAAGATCGTCACCGCGGCGGCCCTGCTGGAGGGCGGCCTCACCCCGAACTCCCCGGCGCCGTGCGTCAACGCCAGGAACTACAAGTACGGCCGGATCTACCACAACGACAGCGGCGTCCACGACAACCCCGGCGCGACCCTGCGCTGGGACTTCGCGGTGTCCTGCAACACCGGGTTCATCACGCAGGCCGGCCACCTGCCGGACGGCGGACTGCGGCACACCGCCGCGCAGTTCGGCCTCACCCAGCCGTGGAGCGTCGGCACCCCGACCCCCGCCAACCAGCCGACCATGCCCGACCCGGGCGGCGACCAGGACGAGTTGACCTCGGAGATGATCGGCCAGGGGCAGCTCGCGATGAGCCCGCTGGTGATGGCCTCGGTGGCCGCCACGGCCTCCACCGGCACCTTCCACCAGCCGCTGATCGTCGACCGCGGCCTGGTCCAGGGGCAGATCGTCCCGTCCCGCTCGCTCCCGCCGGGCGTCTCGTCCGGTCTCCGGGCGATGATGCACGACACGATCACCTACGGCACGGCCGGCGGCGTCATGCGCGGCTTCGGCTCCGGCGCGGGCGCCAAGACCGGCTCCGCCGAGGTGGACGGCGCCCCCACGACGAACGGCTGGTTCACCGCGTACAGCGGTCATGTGTCCGCGGCGGCGATCGTGCAGGGCGGCGGCCACGGCAACACCTCCGCGGGCCCGATCGTGGCCCAGGTCCTGGCAGCGCAGTGACGGCGGCGGCCCGTTCCGCCGTGACGGCTGCGGACGTTCGAACCGGCGGGCGCCGCCGCGGATGAGCCCGGTCGTCGTCCTCGTCGTCCTCATCGCCGCCGTGACGCACGCTGCCTGGAACGCCATCGCGCACGGCATCAAGGACCAGCTCCTCGCCTTCACCCTCGTGGGTGGGGGCGGGGCGCTGTGCGCGCTGGTGATGCTGCCGTTCGCGGCGGCCCCGCACCGGGCGGCGTGGCCGTACCTGGCCGCCTCGGTGGCGATCCACCTGGCGTACCAGTACCTGCTGATGCGGTCGTTCCAGCTCGGCGAGTTCGGGCAGGTCTACCCGGTGGCCCGCGGGGTGGCGCCGGTCACGGTGACGGTGCTGGCCGCGGTGTTCGTCTCGGAACGGCCCGACGCGTGGCAGGCGGCGGGCGTGCTGGTGGCCTCGGCCGGGCTCGGCGGGGTCGCCCTGTGGGGGCTGCGGGGACGCCGGCCGAACTGGCCCGCGCTGGCGGCCGCCGTCGGCACCGGGCTGACGATCGCCTCGTACACGGTGGTGGACGGGGTGGGTGTCCGCGCGTCGGGCACCTCGGTGGGCTACATCGCGTGGCTGATGCTGATGCAGGGCATGGCGATCCCCGTGGCTGCGGCGACCGCCCGCCGTGCCGACCTCCTGGCCGAGCTGCGCCCGGTGGCCGCCCGCGGGCTGCTCGGGGGTGCGATGTCGACCGCCGCGTACGGCCTGGTGGTGTGGGCCCAGACCCGCGCCGCGCTCGCGCCGGTGGCCGCCCTGCGCGAGACGTCCATCCTGGTGGGCGCGGCCATCGGCACCCTGGTCTTCAAGGAGCGCTTCGGCCGCCCCCGCCTCCTCGCCGCCGCCCTGGTCGTCACCGGCATCACCCTCCTCCTCGCCGGCTGACCGGCGCCCGGCCACGCGAGGAGTGCCCGCACGCACCCCGAAGGCCCACCCCAGGGGCGCGAGGAACGGCGCGACCAGCCACAACGCGCCCGCAGGGGCAGACGCCACCCCGGCACCCGGGCACGCATGAAGAGGCCGCACACACCCCGAACGCCCACCCCAGGGGCGCGGGGAACGGCGCGACCAGCCACAACGCGCCGCCACACCGCAACGCCCCCCGCACGGGCAGACCCCACCCCGGCGCCCGGGCACGCATGAAGAGGCCGCACACACCCCGAAGGCCCACCCCAGGGGCGCGGGGAACGACGCGACCAGCCACAACGCGCCGCCACACCGCAACGCCCCCCGCAGGGCCAGACCCGACCCGGCGCCCGGGCACGCATGAAGAGGCCGCACACACCCCGAACGCCCACCCCAGGGGCGCGAGGAACCGCGCGACCAGCCACAACGCGCCGCCACACCACAACGCCCCCCGCAGGGGCAGACCCGACCCGGCACCCGGGCACGTGAGGAGGGCCCTCAGCCCAGGGAGTCGGCCGCGGCCTCAGCCGCCAACGCATCGGTGAACCCCGCGTTCGACCCCAGGATGCCGCCGTCCACCGGCAGCGTCACCCCCGTGATCCACGACGCGTCGGCCGACGCGAGGAAGGTGACCGCCGCCGCGATGTCGGCCGGCTCGCCCACGCGGCCCAGCGGGTAGATCCGGGCCGCGGCCGTCAGCGTCGCCTCGCGCCCCTCCCACACCGGGGTGCGGATCGTGCCGGGGGCGACCAGGTTCACCCGCACACCCTGGGCGGCCGCGGTCTGCGCGAGGGTGCGGGTCAGCGACACCAGCCCGGCCTTCGCCGCGCTGTACGCGTGGTTGCCGAAATACGAAAGCCCGTTGACCGAGCCGATGTTGACGATCGCGCCGCGCCGGCCCGGCGCCTTCGCCAGGTGCGGCAGCGCGGCCCGCGCGCAGCGCATCGCGCCGACGAGGCTGACGTCCAGGTCGAGGAGCCACTCCTCGTCCCGTTCGTCGCCGAAGTCCTCGTGGTGGTCGGTGCACGAGTACGCGTTGTTGACCAGCACGTCCAGCGTGCCGAAGGCGGCCGCCGCCCAGGCCACCGCCGCGTCCACGGAGTCGCGGTCGGCCACGTCGCACACGATGTGCTCGGCCAGCCCGCCGTCCTCCCGGATCGACGCCGCCGTGCGCGCGCCCGACGCGCCGTCGCGGTCGGCGATCAGCACACCGGCCCCCTCCGCGGCGAAGCGCCGCGCGGTCGCCTCGCCGATCCCGCGGGCACCGCCCGTGACCATCACACCGTAGGTGTCGAAGCGTTTCATCGGGTCAGGTTAGGCACTCCCGAACGGCCCTGACCAGAGCCTGTGCACGAGGGTCGGCGGTGACGTTCTGCTGCATGCCGTTGGTGACGTAGCCGAAGCCGACCGCGTGGTCGGGGTCGGCGAACGCGAGCGAGCCGCCGCGGCCGGGGTGCCCGAAGGAGGCCGGGCCGAGCAGCGGGGAGGACGGGCCGTGCAGCATGTAGCCCAGCCCGAAGCGGGTGTTGACCACCAGGACGCGGTCCGGACCCGCGGACTCCTCCGTGCGGGCGGCCGTCACGGTGGCCGGGGCGAGCAGCCGGTGCCCGTCCGGTGACGTTCGCGCGCCCGGACCGCCGGGTTCACCGCCGGCCTCACCGTCCACGTCGCCGACGAACGCCGCATAGCAGCGGGCCAGCGCGCGGGCGGTCGCGATGCCGCCCGACGCGGCGAGTTCGCCGGCCCGGTAGACCGGGTCGTTCTCGTCGGGCAGCGGGGTGATCGCGGCGAAGGCACGGCGGGTCAGCGACTCGGGGTCGGCGTAGGCGTCGTTGACGGCCGGCTTGGGGCGGGCACGCAGCGCGCCCGAGGCCGTGGGCTCGGGGGCCGGGGTCGCGCCGATGCGGCCGACACGGTGCTCCTGGCCCGCGGGCAGGCCTATCCACAGGTCGAGGCCGAGCGGCCAGGCGATCTCCTCGGCGACGAACCGCCCCAGGGTCCGGCCGGTGACGCGCAGCACCAGTTCGCCGAGCAGCCAGCTGTAGGTCTGCGCGTGGTAGCCGTGCGCGGCGCCGGGCGGGAACAGCGGCGCCTGGGCGGCCAGCGCCCGCGGGCCGGACACGCCGTCCAGCGCCTGGGCGGGGGTCAGCGGCACGTCGAGCGCGGGCACGCCGGCCCGGTGCGCGAGGACGTCCCGCACGGTGACGCGGTCCTTGCCCTGGGCCTTGAACTCCGGCCAGTACGCGCCCACCGGCGCGTCGAGGTCGAGCCGGCCGCTCTGGTGGAGCAGCAGCAGGCAGGCCGCGGCCACGCCCTTGGTGGCGGACCGCACGGTCTGCGCGGTGTCCCGCTCCCACGGCTTGCCGCCGGGGCCGCCGTCGAAGTCGCGGGTGCCGCCCCACAGGTCCACCACCTTGTGCCCCTGGTGGTAGACGCTGACGGCCGCGCCGCGGTCGCCGCGGCGGGAGAAGTTGTGCGCGAAGGTCTCGCGTACCGGCTGCCAGCCGTCCGCCACCGTCCCGTGGACGTCCCCGAAGCCCATGAGCGGTGCCTCCTGCGTTGCCCGGCCTGCGGGGCGATGGGTGCCGTACCCGTGCCCGCCTGCGTGTCGTCGTTCCGCCCTCCATGGTGCACGACGGCGAGGACCGGCAGGTCCGGGGGCCGCGGGCGGGGCGTCATGGACCCCGGGGACCTGGACGGCGCCCGGACAGGCGGCAGGCCCGCTCCGGGACCGCGGTCCTGGTCGGGTCGACCAGGACGCGGCCCCGTCACGGGCCCGGTGGGGGGATCCGCCGTCCGCCTCTTCAGGCTCTTCAGGACTTACGACAGCGGCGGGTACGCGTTCTGCAGGAGCTGGTGGAACTCCGCCGAGAACCAGTGGCCGGCGAGCGGCGCGTTCGGCAGGGCACCCGTCGGGTTGTTGCCGTTGCGCGCGTTGCCGCCGTAGGTCGGGTCACACATCTGGTCGAAGCCCTTGCCCTCGTCGTTCGAGATGGCCGAGCTCGAACCGTCCGACTCGCCCGGGGGCTTGATCCACACGTAGGCGTCGATGTTCGCCGCGGGCGCCGCCGTCGGACGGGCACCGATGCCCGCACCGGACTGGTTGCACCAGTTGCCGGCGTGGATACGGCGGTCGATCCGGCCGCCGTTGACGTACGTGTCGACGCTGGTGGTCGCGCCCGGACCGGTGGGACGCGCGGAGCCGCCCCAGCCGTTGCGGCCGGTGTCGATCAGCATGCCGATGCTGGACGGGAAGCCGTCGGAGATCAGCTGGTTGCGCAGGCCGACCGCGTACGACTGCTCGTCGTCGTAGTTGTTCCAGTCGATCCACTTGGACTGGCGCACGGTCGTGCCGTTGACGTTGTCCGTGATCTTGACGTAAGGCTCCACCGTGGCGCTGTAGTTGGCCGTGTTGGTGATGAAGCCCTGGACGTCGGCCAGGCTGGCGCCGCCCGTCGTCGCGACCTTGTAGAACTCCTGGGCGGAGGGACCGAGGTTGCTGTCCCAGCCGAGCCAGGCGTGGTGGCCGGCGTCGATGTAGTTGTAGGTGTTCGGCAGCGCGCCGAGCTTGGCCAGCGCGTAGCTGACGCCCTTCTCGTAGTTGCCGTTCGCCTTCATGGTCGCGCAGGCGTCCGTCGAACCGGCCGTGCCGCCCGCGTTGGTGACGAGGTTCGGCAGCGAGTCGGGTTCGATGATGTTGACGATCCGCAGGTTCGCGTACTTCGAGTCCGACATGATCGAGGTGATCGGGTCGATGTACTGCGTCTCGTACTTGTCGATGTCCGTGGGGCCGAGCTCGCCGTTGGAGGCGAGGGCGGAGCAGTCACGGCCGGGGAGGTCGTAGATCACGAACTCCACGGTCAGCGGCTGTCCCGCGGCCTGCTGCACCGCGGCGTCGAGGTGGGCCTTCAGACCCATCCCGCCGTTCACGCCGTTGATCGCGGCGATCCGGTCCAGCCACACGGCGGTCGACTGGTTGGCGATGGCCTGGCCGCCGTCGCCGGCGGCCTCGGCGGACCACTCCGGGTTGACGTAGCCCTTGGCGCCCACGTACGGATTGTCCAGCTTCTGCCCGGGCGGGGGCGGGGTGGTGCCGCCGGTGCTGCCACCGGTCGTGCTGCCGCCCGTGGTGCTGCCGCCCGTGGTGCTGCCACCCGTCGTACTGCCGCCGGTGGTGCTGCCGCCGGTCGTGCTGCCACCGGTCGTGCTGCCGCCCGTGGTGCTGCCGCCGGTCGTGCTGCCACCGGTGCTGCCGGAGCCGCCGCAGGCCACGCCGTTGAGCGTGAACGCGGTCGGCGAGGCGTTGGTGCCGCTGTACGAGGCGTTGAAGCCGAAGTTCGTGGTGCCGCCGGTCGCGATCGCGCCGTTGTACCCCATGTCCTTGGCGGTGACCGCCTGGCCGTTCTGGGTGATGGTGGCGTTCCAGCCCTGGGTGACCTTCTGGTTGCCGGCGAAGGTCCAGCCGAGGGTCCAGGTGCTCAGTGCGGGGCCGGTGTTGGTGATGGTGACCTGCGCGGTGAACCCGCTGTCCCACTGGTTCACGCTGTAGTTCACCGAGCAGCCGGCCGTGGCGGCCGAGGCGGTGGTGCTCATCGCAGCGGCCACGGCACCGGAGGCGACGACGAGCGCGCCTGCCGCCGCCAACGCGGCCGTTCTGCGTCGGACTATCGGGACTGCCATGTGCGAACAACCTCCATATGGGGGGTGGACCGTCGAAGCTGGTTCGAGAGGTCAAGGGAGGTGGTGCGGTGATTCATGGTTCGGTTACACGCTCTTAACGTGGGAGCGCTCCCATAGTGCGGAGCCGCCCTGTCCCTGTCAATGCTTGAAGCAGGAGTGGCGGACATCCGGGGCGAGTTGACGTCCCGTCACATCAGTTGCCAACTGCCGCGTGAACAGGGCCCGGAGGGCATGTACGCACCCTCCGGGCCCGGTTCGGGATTCCGCTGCCGAATCCCCGTCCGCCGCGCGCCCTACGCGGTCACCTTGGCCGCCGCACGGCCCGCCGCGCGCCCGGAGAAGATGCAGCCGCCGAGGAACGTGCCCTCCAGCGAGCGGTACCCGTGCATCCCCCCGCCGCCGAAGCCCGCCGCCTCGCCCGCCGCGTAGAGCCCGGGCAGCGGTTCGCCGCGGCTCTCGCCCGCACCGGGCGCCGGGGTGAGCACGCGGGCGTCCAGGTCGGTCTCCAGGCCGCCGAGCGACTTGCGGGTGAGGATGTTGAGCCGCACCGCGATCAGCGGTCCGGCCTTCGGGTCCAGCAGCCGGTGCGGGGTGGCGGTGCGGATGAGCTTGTCGCCCAGGTAGTTGCGGGCGCCGCGGATCGCGGTGACCTGCAGGTCCTTGGTGTAGGCGTTGGCGATCTCGCGGTCGCGCGCCTCGATCTCCCGCCGCAGCTCGGTCTCGTCGATCAGCCCCTCGCCGCTGAGCGCGTTCATCCCCCGGACCAGCGCGCCGAGTTCGCGTTCCACCACGAAGTCCACGCCGTGCTGCTTGAACGCCTCGACCGGTCCCGGAGCGCCGGGCAGCGCGCGCTTGAGCACCTCGCGCACGCTCTTGCCCGTCAGGTCAGGGTTCTGCTCGGAGCCCGACAGCGCGAACTCCTTCTCGATGATCTTCTGGGTGAGGACGAACCAGGTGTACTCGTGCCCGGTACGCATGATGTGCTCGAGCGTCCCGAGGGTGTCGAAACCGGGGAAGTACGGCACCGGCAGCCGCCGGCCGGTCGCGTCCAGCCACAGCGAGGACGGGCCGGGCAGGATGCGGATGCCGTGGCGGGCCCAGATCGGGTTCCAGTTCTCGATGCCCTCGGTGTAGTGCCACATCCGGTCGCCGTTGATCAGACCGGCGCCGGCCTTCCCGGCCACCCCGAGCATCAGCCCGTCGACGTGCGCCGGAACCCCCGACAGCAGCTTCTGCGGCGGGGTGCCGAGCCGTTCGGGCCACGCGGCCCGCACCAGGTCGTGGTTGCCGCCGATGCCGCCGGACGTGACCACCACGGCCTGCGCCTTCAGGCTGAACTCGCCCGCCACCTCGCGCGAACTGGCCTCCCCCCGGCCCACCAGGCTGGGCACCAGCACCTCGCCGCTGACGCCGTCCACCACGCCGTCCGTCACCGACAGCGCGGTCACCCGGTGCCGGAAGCGCATCTCGACCCGGCCCGCGGCGACCGCGTCCCGCACCCGCTGCTCGAACGGCGCCACGACGCCGGGGCCGGTCCCCCACGTGATGTGGAAGCGCGGCACCGAGTTGCCGGGGCCGGTCGCCAGGAACCCGCCGCGCTCGGCCCAGCCGACCACGGGGAACAGGCCTATGCCGCGCTCGCGCAGCCACGCCCGCTTCTCCCCCGCCGCGAAGTGCACGTACGCCTCCGCCCAGCGCCGCGGCCAGTGGTCCTCGGGCCGATCGAAGCCCGCGGTGCCCATCCAGTCCTGCAGCGCCAGCTCGGTGCTGTCCTTGATCCGCATACGGCGCTGCTCCGGCGAGTCGACGAGGAACAGCCCGCCGAACGACCAGAAGGCCTGCCCGCCCAGCGACGCCTCCGGTTCCTGGTCGAGCAGGATCACCTTGCGTCCTGCCCCGGCCAGCTCGGCGGTGGCGACCAGCCCGGCCAGCCCGCCTCCCACCACCACGACGTCCGCGTCCAGTGCCATCGGCCCGCTCCCGTCCACTGTGCGCAACCCGCGGGTTGCTCCTCACCGGTTGCTCCTCACCGGTCAACGTCCGGAGCACGTTACGCGAGCCCCGCGGCCAGGTCATTGTCCGCGGGCACCGGTGATCGGCCGGATAGGCTGTGGCCCATGTCTGATGCCGCGCCCCGCGTCCGTTTCGCACCGTCCCCGACCGGCATGTTCCACGTCGGAGGCGCGCGGTCCGCGCTCTACAACTGGGCCGTGGCACGACAGTCCGGCGGCACCTTCGTACTGCGGATCGAGGACACCGACGCGGCCCGCAACAAGCCGGAGTGGATCGACGGGATCGTCAGCGCGCTCGCCGCGATCGGCATCTCGCAGGCCGACCCGCACTTCGAGGGCCCGTACTTCCAGTCCGCGAACGCCGGCCGCCACCGCGAGGCCGCCCTGAAACTGCACGCGGCGGGCGCGGCGTACTACTGCGACTGCACCCGCGAGCAGCTCGCCGAGCGCACCGGCTCCCCGCACCTGGGCTACGACGGCTTCTGCCGCGACCGCGGGCTCGCCCACGAGCCGGGCCGCGCCCTGCGCTTCCGCACCCCGGACGAGGGCGAGACGGTCGTGGTGGACCTGATCCGCGGCGAGCCGTCGTTCCCCAACAGCGCGATCGAGGACTTCGTGATCGCGCGTGGCGACGGTTCGCCGGTGTTCCTGCTGGCCAACGTGGTCGACGACCTCGACGAGGGCATCACCGAGGTCATCCGCGGCGAGGAGCACCTGTCGAACACGCCCAAGCAGCAGCTGCTGTGGCAGGCCCTCGGCGCCCGGCCGCCGGTGTGGGCGCACCTGCCCGTGATCGTCAACGAGAAGCGGCAGAAGCTCTCCAAGCGCCGGGACAAGGTCGCTTTGGAGGACTACCTCGCCGAGGGCTACCTGCCCGAGGCCATGGTCAACTACCTGATGCTGCTGGGCTGGGGCCCGGGCGGCGACCGCGAGATCATGCCCTACCAGGAGCTGGAGCGGCTCTTCCGCATCGAGGACGTCAACGGCTCGTCGGCCTTCTTCGACCTCAAGAAGCTCACCGCGTTCAACGGCGAGTACATCCGGGCGCTGTCCGGTGCGGACTTCGTCGCCGAGTGCACGCCGTGGCTGATGGCGCCGCACGCCCCCTGGGCGCCGGAGTCGTACGACCCGGAGGTCTTCGCGCAGGTGGCGCCGCTGGCGCAGACCCGGCTCGCGGTGCTGTCGGACATCACCGCGAACGTCGACTTCCTCTTCCTCGACGAGCCGGTGGACGACGAGGCGTCGTGGGCCAAGGCCATGAAGCCGGGCGCCCGGGAACTGCTGCGGGACGCCTCGGCGGCGCTGTCCGGCGCGGTGTGGGAGGCGGAGCCGCTGAAGGCCGCGCTGGAGGCGGTGGCCGAGGCGCACGGCCTCAAGCTCGGCAAGGCGCAGGCTCCGGTGCGGGTCGCGGTCACCGGCCGCACGGTCGGCCTGCCGCTCTTCGAGTCCCTGGTCGCGCTGGGCCGGGAGCGGACGCTGGCGCGGCTGGCGGCGGCGGAGCGGCGGCTGCGGGAGCAGGGGCAGGAGTAGCGGGGGCGCCCTTGTGCGGCGCGGGGCCCCTGGGGGTGCCGGGCGCGGGCAGGGCGCGGGCGGTCGGCCGCCGGAGCGCGGGGCGCGTGTACGGCGGATCGGGGTATCGCGGGGGCGCACCCCTGTCCGAAAAGTTGCTGGGCCTCCGGGCGCCCCGAACCATGGGAGGGGTGAGCGATGGCGCGTACCTCCGGTTCCCGCACCTGAACGGCGACCTCGTCTGCTTCGCCGCCGAGGACGACATCTGGGTGGCCCCGCTCGGGCCGCCCGGCGGACCTCCCGGGCGCGCGTGGCGGGTGACCGCGGACCGTACACGGGTGGGGCCACCACGCTTCTCGCCGGACGGCGGCACCATCGCGTTCACGAACTGGCGCAGTCTCGACCCCGAGGTCTACCTCGTCCCGGCCGAGGGCGGCCCCTCGCGTCGGCTGACGTACTGGGGCAGCACCGACACCCGCGTGTGCTCGTGGACGCCGGACGGCCACGTGCTGGCCGTGTCGTCGCACGGCAAGCCGTTCGCGTACCACACGTGGGCGCACAGCGTCCCGGCCGAGGGCGAGCCCGGCGCCCCGCTGCCGTGGGGTCCGGTCTCCGACATCGCCGTCCAGGACCGGCCGTGCGCCCGGGGCGGCGGCACCGAGCGCCGCACCCTGCTGCTGACCGGCACGCCGCCGCACGAGCCGCACGCCTGGAAGCGGTACCGCGGCGGTGCCACCGGGCGCCTGTGGCTGCACGGTGAGCGGCTGGTCCCGGACATCGACGGGCATCTGGCGTCGCCGATGTTCGTCGCGGGCCGCATCGCGTTCCTGTCCGACCACGAGGGCATCGGCAACCTGTACTCCTGCGCGACCGACGGCAGCGGCCTGCGCCGCCACACCGACCACGCCGACTTCTACGCCCGCAGCGCGTCGACCGACGGCGAGCGCGTGGTGTACCAGTGCGCGGGCGAGCTGTGGGTGGTCGAGGACCTGGCCGACCCGGACGCCCTGCCGCGCCGCCTGGACATCCGGCTGGGCGGGCCCCGAAGCGGGCGCCGCCCGTACCAGGTGCCGGCCGCCTCGAACGTCGACGGACTGGCCACCGACCGCACCGGGCGGGCGAGCGCGGTGTGCGTCCGCGGCAGCCTGTACTGGCTCACCCACCGCGACGGCCCGGCCCGCACCATCGCCGACGAGCCGGGCGCCCGGGTGCGGCTGCCGAGGATGCTGGGCGACACCGGCCTGATCGCGTACGTCACGGACGCGGAGGGCGAGGACGGCATCGAGCTCGCGCCGCTGCCGGGCCGCGCGGCGCGGACGCTGTCCCGTGAGCGGGAGGAACTGGGGGAACTGGATGAGGGGGGCCTCGGCGAGGTGGCTGAGGTGGCGGCCGGTGCGGCGGCCGCCGGGGACGCGGTGCAGGTGGGGGCGGGGGCCCGCCGGGGGTCCACGCGGTGGACCGGGCAGGACGAGGGGACCGGCGCAGGACCGGACGGTCCGGGGCCGCCGGACGGCGGCACGGGGCCGGAGCGCACCGGGCCGGACGGGGCTGGGGCGAGCGGTTCCGGGGCGGACGGATCCGGCGCTAGCAGTTCCCGGGCGGACGGTTCCGGCGTGGGCCCGTCCGGTCGGGAGGGCGGCGGCACGGAGCGGCCCGGGCCGCGGCCCGAGGCGCTGGTGGAGGGGGGCGCGGGGGACGGCGGTGCCGGTGACGACGGCTCGGCGGACGACGGCTCGGAGGAGGGCGGCTCGGGGGACGGCGGCCCGGGGGGCGGCGCGGCGACGGGACCCGCGGCCGGATCGGCGGACGGGTCAGGGGCCGGGTCTGGCTCCGGCGACGTGCGGGACGTGGACGACGTCCGCGTCCGGCTGGCGACAGGACGCCTGGGCCGTGCCCTGGAACTGGTGTCCTCGCCGGACGGCGGCACTCTCGCCGTCGCCTCGCACGACGGCCGGCTGCTGCTGGTGAGCACCGGTGTGGGGGACGACGGCGACGGCTCCGTCGGCTCGGGGACGCGCGGGCCGGCCACCGGCGAGGGTGACTTCGACGACGACCGGTTGACGCACGGCCGCCCGCCGGTCGCGCGGCCCGCGGGCACCGTCCAGGAGCTGATCCGCTCGACCAACGGTCCCGTGCGCGACCTGGCGTTCTCCCCGGACTCGGCGTGGCTGACGTGGTCGCACCCCGGGGTGGGCCGCTCGCTGCGTTCCATCAAGATCGCCCGGTTGTCCGATCACACGATCCTCGACGTGACCAACGGCCGTTTCGAGGACGAGCAGCCGGTGTTCACCCGCGACGGCCGCTACCTGGCGTTCCTGTCGTGGCGCGGTTTCGACCCGGTGTACGACGTGCACACCGGCGACCTGTCGTTCCCGCTGGGCTGCCGCCCCTACCTCGTGCCGCTGAACTCGGCGACGCCCTCGCCCTTCGCCCTGCGCGTCGAGGGCAGTCCGGTCGGCTCCGGCCTGGACCCGGGCGAGGCGGTCGGCGACGGGCCGGTGGTCGTCGAGGCCGAGGGTCTGCCGAACCGGGTGACGCCGTTCCCGGTGGCCGCGTCGAAGTACTCGGCGCTGGAACCCGTGCAGGGCGGCCTGGTGTGGCTGCGCTGGCCGATCTCCGGCGCGCTGGGCGAGACGTTCGTCAACCCGGCCGACCCCTCCGCGCGGCCCACGCTGGACTACTTCAACCTCGGGAAGTCCAAGCGCACCGAACTCGTCCACCACATGGACTGGTACGCGGTGAGCGGCGACGGCCAGCGTCTGGCGGTCTTCGACGAGGGCGACCTCGCGGTGCTGCCCGCCACCGAGCGCGGCGACGACGACTCGACCGTCTACGTCGACATGCGCCGCATCCTGCACGAGGTCGAACCGACCGCCGAATGGCGTCAGTCGTACGCCGAGGCCGGGCGGCTGATCCGCGACTACTTCTGGGCGCCCGACATGTGCGGCGTGGACTGGCCGGCGATCCTCGACCAGTACCGGCCGCTGGTCGAACGCGTCTCCACGCCCGACGAGTTCGCCGACCTGCTGCGGGAGGTCCTCGGCGAACTCGGCACCTCGCACGCGTATGTGCAGCCCGCCCGCCGCAGCGAGGGGCCGCCGCACTACCAGCGCCCGATCGGCCTGCTCGGCGCGGACTTCCAGCACAACAAGGACGGCACGTGGACGGTGCTGCGGATCCTGCCCGGCGAGTCCTCGGACTCCAAGGCGCGGTCGCCGCTGGCCGGCACCGGCATCCGGGAGGGCGCGGTGCTCACCCACGTCGACGGCCGCCCGGTCGACCCGCAGGCCGGGCCGTTCCCGCTGCTGTCGGGCGCCGGGGGCACCACCGTGGAGCTGACGTTCCTCCCGCCGGGCGGGCGGGGCGCGCCGCGCAGGGTCGCCGTCGTCCCGCTGATCGACGACCGGCCGCTGCGTTACCAGCACTGGGTCGCCCGGCGCCGCAGGGTCGTGCGGCGGCTGAGCGGCGGCCGCTGCGGCTACCTGCACATCCCGGACCTCGGCGGCTCCGGCTGGGCGCAGTTCAACCGGGACCTGCGCAAGGAGGTCGCGTACGACGCGCTGCTGGTGGACGTCCGCGGCAACGCCGGCGGCAACATCAGCGAACTCGTCATCGAGAAGCTGACCCGCAAGGTCCTCGGCTGGGACCTGACGCGCAACGCCCAGCCGGTCTCGTACGCCGGCAGCGCGCCGCGCGGGCCGATCGTGGCGGTCGCCGACGAAGCGACGTCGTCCGACGGCGACATGATCACCGCGGCCTTCAAACTCCTGGGCCTGGGACCGGTGGTGGGCCTGCGCACGTGGGGCGGGGTCGTCGGCATGACCGGCCGGCACCGGCTGGGCGACAACACCGTCATCACCGTGCCGATGAACGCCGCCTGGTTCGACGCCTACGGCTGGGCGGTCGAGAACCACGGCGTCTCGCCCGACATCGAGTGCCTGCGTACGCCGCTCGACTGGGCGGAGGGCCGCCACGGCCAACTCGCCGTGGCCGTGCGGACCGCACTCGACCTGCTGGAGCGGCATCCGGCCGCCGTGCCGCCGGACCTGTCCACGCGACCCAACCGGGCCCGCCCCGAACTCCCGCCGCGCTGACCGGGGTTCCCCCCCTTCCGGTCTTCCGGACGGCTCGGCAGACTCTTCCGGACGGCTCGGCAGGGCGACCTGTCGCGGGCAGCGAAGAAGGGGCACCCCGGGGGGTGCCCCTTCCCGTGTCACTGCGTCCGACTGCGGCGCACGCGCCGTCGTCGTCGGCGACCGTTCAAGTCAGGCCGTTCAGGCCCAGTCCTGCTCTTCCTCGGCGTCCCGGTCCATGCGCTCACGCGCACGGTCCTCGAACTCGGAGCCGCGCTGCGGGTCACGCTGGCCGCGCTCGCGGTCCATGCGCTCCTGCTGCTGGGGGTTGGCGGACTTGTCGCGCTTGTTGCCGACCGCGCCCTTGGCCTGCTCCTCGTACTGGGTGGCCTGGTCCTTGAACTGATCGAAAGCGCCCATGGTTACTCCTCCTGGAGTGTGTGGGAATGGGGCCTCGACAAGAGTGACATGACCGGACAACCCCCGCATCCTGGGACAATTACCGCAGGTCAGCGGCCGGTTACTGTTACCGAGCGTGATCGATCGATGATCGCTCGGCCTCGTCCGCCGCCCCACCGCGGCCGACCAGGCCCCTGGGAGCACCGGCGTTGCGCGCCAGCGCCGGTGCCGCACGCCGCATTTCGCGGCGTCCCATGGGTCCGCCGATGATCGACGGCAGATAGCCGCGCAGCGGCTGCATCCCGCGCAGCCACCACTGTCCGTACACGTGCGGCGAGCGGCGGACGATGCCCTCCACGAGCCGGTCGACGGCGGGCTCCAGCGGGTAGGTCCGGTTGGCGGGCCAGGGCAGACGCGACCGCATCAGGCGCAGCGCCTCGTCCTCGTCGGCGCCGCGCACCATGTCGGTGTCGGTCCAGCTGAGGTAGCCGACGCCCACCCCCACACCCCGGTGGCCGAGTTCGGCCCGCAGGCTGTGCGCGAACGCCTCCACGCCCGACTTGCTCGCGCAGTACGCGGCCATCATCGGGGCGGGGGTGATCGCGGCGAGGGAGGCGATCTGCAGCAGGTAGCCACGGGTGGTGACCAGCGCCGGCAGGAACGCGCGGGCGGTGGCGACACTGCCCAGCAGGTTGACCTGGATGACCCGGTCGAACGCGTCGGCGTCGGAGTCGAGGAACGGACCGCCGGTGGCGACACCGGCGTTGGCCACGACGACGTCGATGCGGCCGAAGTGCGCGAGCACCTCGGCGGCCACCGTCTTCATCGCCTCGCGGTCCGTGACGTCCGCGGTCCAGTGGGCGGCGTCGCCGGGCAGCGACTGCGCGACCTTCTTCAACTCGTCGGGTTCCAGGCCCACCAGGGCCACCCGTGCGCCGCGGGCCGCGAGCTTGCGGGCGATCATCTCCCCCACGCCGCGGGCCGCTCCGGTGACGACGGCCACCCGGCCGTCCAGCGATCGTCCGCTCATGCGGTCTTCTCCTCCTTCGCCAGCTCCTGCTGCTGTTCGGGCTTCCCGGCCGCCTGGTCCGCGGCGGGCGCCAGGTGCCGGGCGGCCAGGTCCCGGATGACCTGCGCGACGGCGGGCGGGTCCTCGATCGGTGTCATGTGGCCGAGGTGTGGCAGTTCGGTCAGGGAGACCAGCTGCGGCAGGGCGGCGGCCATGCGGTGGGCGTGCGACTTGGGGGTGAGCTTGTCGGAGGTGCCGACCAGGACGGCGGTGGGCGCGCCGATCGCGGCGAGTTCGCGGTCCAGGTCGAGCAGGGCCAGCACCTGTCCCCAGGCCGAGCGGTGACGTGGGCGGCATGCGTGCACGATGCGCGCGGTGAAGGTCACCTGCGCGGGTGACGACGCGGCGCCCAGGACGCCGTACTTCAGCGCGGCCTTCGAGACGGGGGTCACCGGTCCGAGTGGCAGCCGGGAGACGAGCAGTTGACGGTGCAGGACGCGCCGCAGCCACCGCCCGCCGAACCGGGGCGGCAGCACCTCGGTGCTGCCCAGCAGGCGCCCGCTGCCGGTGCTGGCGAGCAGCACCGCGGCCGTGCGGGTGGTGACCGGCACCCGCCCGGATGCCGCCATGATCGTCATACCGCCCATGGAGTGACCTGCGAGCACGGCCTGTTGACCGTCGGGGACGACGGTTTCCAGTACGGCTTGCAGATCATCGGCCAGGAGGTCCGTGCTGTAACCCGTGCGGGTGGCCGGCCCGCCGCTGCGGCCGTGGCCGCGCTGGTCGTAGGCGACGACGCGGTGGTCGGCGGCCAGCAGCCGCACGACCGGCGCCCAGAAGAGCGTGGAGCACGTCCAGCCGTGCGCCAGTACGACGGTGGGACCATCGGCCCGCCCGTACTCCTCGACGTGCAGGCGCGTTCCGTCCGCTGATACGACGGTGTGCTCACGGCGGGCACGCACCGCCTCGTAGGGCAGGGTCATGAGACGGCCTCCACCGATCGCTCCTGGGCGGCGACCGGCGCCAGCACCTCGTACTCCGACAGCTTCAGTTCGCGGGTGGCCCGCCGGAACTCGGCGGTGGTACCCGGCCAGGCGGTGGTGTTGCGGCCGTTGGCGTCCAGGTACCAGCTCTTGCAGCCGCCGGTGTTCCACACCGTGCGCGACGCCCGTCGCTGCATCTCGTCGTTCCACGCCTTCACTGCGTCCGGCTTGGCGTCCAGCGCCGCGCCGCCGCTCGCCGACAGGGCCCGCAGGTAGGAGGCGACGTAGTTGAGCGACGATTCGATCATCAGGATCATCGAACTGTTCCCCAGTCCGGTGTTCGGACCGATGATGAACAGAAGATTGGGAAATCCGTCCACCGTGCAGCCGCGCAGGGCCGCCATGCCGTCCTTCCAGTGCTCGCTGAGCCTGCGGCCGTCGGCACCGATCACCCGGTCGCCGATCGGCATGTCGGTGACGTGGAAGCCGGTTCCGAAGATGATCGCGTCGACGTCCCGCTCGGCGCCGTCCGCGGTGACCACCGTCGAGCCGCGCACTTCGGTGAGCGCGGAGGTGAGCACCTCGGTGTTCGGCTGCGCGAGCGCCGGATAGTAGGTGTTGGACAGCAGGATGCGCTTGCAGCCGATGGTGTAGTCGGGGGTGAGCCGGGCGCGCAGGTCCGGGTCCTTCACCGAGCGCCGCAGGTGGTTGCGGGCGATCTGCTCAGCGGCCTTCATCAGTTTGGGCCGCTTGACGAACGCGCCCACCTGGAACTCGCGGATCAGCCACAGCAGTCCGCGCCTGGCCTTGGCCGTGCCCGGCACGATCCCGTGCAGCCGGCGCTCGACGGCGCCGATCGGCCGGTCCATCCGCGGCATCACCCACGGCGGGGTGCGCTGGATGACGGTCAGCCGGCCCACCTCGGGCTGGATCGACGGCACGATCTGGATCGCCGAGGCCCCCGTGCCCACCATGGCGACCCGCTTGCCCTTGAGGTCGAAGTCGTGGTCCCAGCGCGAGGAGTGGAAGACCCGCCCGGGGAAGTCCTCGATCCCGGGGATGTCCGGGATCTTCGGGTCCGACAGCGGCCCGGTGGCGGAGACGACCACGTCCGCGGTCAGTTCGCCGGCCGCCGTCGTCAGGTGCCAGCGGCGGGCGCCGTCGTCCCAGCGGGCCTGCAGCACCTCGGCGCCGAACCGCAGATGCGGCCGCAGCCCGAAGGTGTCGGTGACCCGTTCGAGGTACGCCCGGATGTGCTCCTGCCCGGAGAAGGCCCGCGGCCAGTCCGGGTTGGGCGCGAAGGAGAACGAGTAGAGGTGGGAGGGGACGTCGCAGGCACAACCGGGGTAGCTGTTGTCCCGCCAGGTCCCGCCCACCGCGTCGGCGCGTTCCAGGATCACGAAGTCGGTGATCCCTTCCCTGCGCAGTCTGACGGCGGCCCCCAGTCCGCCGAACCCTGACCCGATCACCGCCACCCGCACGTGTTCGAGGTCGCCGTCCACCTGGCACCGCCCTTCGACCGACTGACTGAACCGCCTGAGCTTTCCGCGTTACCGTCTCGTCCGACAATCACGCCAGCAATCACTGGCACGGTCGTACAGTCGGACTGTAGGGCACGCGAGTTACCTGCGGTAGGGGATCGGCGGAATTCTTACCGCCCGGTAAGTCTCCTGGCCGCTCCCCGCACCGGGCGCGGCGCCCAGGAGCGGGCCGATCACGCGTTCGCCAGCGCATAGGCTGACCGGGTGGACGACAACGACGGCACCGGGACCCGCGAGTACCGCGTCGAGGAACTGGCCGAGGCGGCCGGAATCCCCGTCAGGACCCTGCGCTTCTACCGCGAACGCCGCCTGCTGCCGCCCCCGCGCCGCGACGGCCGCATCGCCTGGTACTCCGAGGACCATCTCGCCCGGCTGCGCACCATCGCCGCCCTTCTGGAGCGCGGCCACACCCTGGGCGGCATCGCCGACCTCATCGCCGCCTGGGAGAAGGGCCGCACCCTCGACGGCGTCGCCGAACAGCTCGGTCTGGAGGGCGCCCTGTCCGCGCCCTGGTCCGACGAGACCCCGGTAAGGCTCACCCCCCAGGAGCTCGCCGATTACTTCGGCGAGGACGTCAGTCCGGAGAACCTCACGTCGGCCCTGGAGATCGGCTACATCGCGGTCGACGGCGAGAACGTCCTGCACATCAGCCGCCGTCTGCTGGACGCGTCCGCCGCCTTGGTGCGCGAGGGCGTGCCGCTGTCCGCCGTGCTGGCCGCGGGCCGCGAGGTGCGCGGTCACGTCGACGCCATCGCCGAACTGTTCACCCAGGTCGTGAAGACCCATGTGCTCAGTTCGCTCGCCGACCTGCCGCCCGACGAGGCCCATCGCATCGCCGAGGCCCTGCAGCGCCTGCGCCCGCTCGCCAAGAACATCGTGGACGCCGAGATGTCGCTGGCGATGGACCGCCGGGTGCGCGCCGAGATCGAGCAGTGGGTGCGCGAGCAGACTGAGGCCGGCGCCGCCGCGGCGGAGTGAGGGTCAGAGGCGGCGGACGACGTTCCCAGGGGGACGGTCTGCGGCGCGGCGCGCGACCTGCAAGAGTGGAAGAGCCGGACCGTCCGGAAACGGAACTCTGGAGGTGCCTTTCCGTGGAACAGCCCCACGACGTCAACGCCGAAGCGGCCATCCTCAGCCGCATCAACAAGATGGTCGCCGACGAGAAGACTCTGCGCGACCTCCTCGCCCAAGGCTCCATCGAGGGCGGGACCGAACACGAGCGCCTGGCGGCGCTGGAGCGCGAACTCGACCAGTGCTGGGACCTGCTGCGGCAGCGCCGGGCGCTGAAGGAGGCCGGCGAGGACCCGAGCGGCGCCCGCGTGCGGCCCTCCTCGACCGTCGAGGGTTACCGGTCGTGAGCACGCCGGACGTCACCGTCACCGACGTCCCCGACGCGCGGCGGTACGAGGCGCGCATCGGCGGCGAGCTCGCCGGGATGGCCACCTACATGCGCACCCCGGACATGATCGTCTTCGTCCACACCGAGGTCGAGTCCGCCTGCGAAGGGCACGGCGTGGGGTCCGTTCTGGCCCGCACGGCGCTGGACGAGGCCCGCGAGCTGGGGCTGCGCGTGGTGGCGATCTGCCCGTTCATCGACGGCTGGATGCAGCGGCACCCCGAGTACGAGGACCTGCGGTTCGAGCCCGCGAGCCGGGTCGCCGACTGAGCGGACCGCACCCCGCCACCGGGGTGCGGCCTCTCGTCCTCCGGCTCCCGGGCACCGCGCGGACCTGCGGCGGACCTCGATGTCGGATTCTCGCCAGACCAGGACCCTGACGACGGGCGATGCTGGTGGGGTGCATACGGACTTCGACGCCTGCGTACGCGCCGTCCAGTCGAAGGACGCCCGGTTCGACGGGTGGTTCTTCACGGCGGTGCTGACCACCCGCATCTACTGCCGGCCCAGCTGTCCGGTCGTGCCGCCGAAGGTCGAGAACATGACCTTCTACCCCAGTGCGGCCGCCGCCCAGCAAGCCGGCTTCCGGGCCTGCAAACGCTGCCGGCCCGACGCCAGCCCGGGCTCGCCGCAGTGGAACGAGCGGGCCGACCTGGTCGCCCGCGCCATGCGGCTGATCGCCGACGGCGTCGTCGACCGCGACGGCGTGCCCGGCCTGGCCTCCCGGCTCGGCTACAGCGAGCGCCAGATCGAACGGCAGCTCCTCGGCGAACTGGGCGCGGGCCCCCTGGCGCTCGCCCGGGCCCAGCGCGCCCAGACCGCACGGCTGCTGACCGAGACCACGACCATGCCGATGGGCGAGATCGCCTTCGCCGCCGGGTTCGCCAGCATCCGGACCTTCAACGACACCGTGCGCGAGGTCTTCGCGCTGTCCCCGAGCGAGCTGCGGGCGCGCCTCGCCAAGGGCCGGCCCGCGGCGACGGCGGGCACGCTCGCGCTGCGGCTGCCGTTCCGCCGCCCGCTGACCCCGGACAACCTCTTCGGGCACCTGGCCGCCACGGCGGTGCCGGGTGTGGAGGAGTGGCGGGCGGGCGCCTACCGGCGCACCCTGCGCCTGCCGCACGGCCCGGGCATCGCCGCGCTGCGGCCGCAACCCGACCACATCGGCTGCCAACTGTGGCTGACCGACTGGCGCGACCTCGCCCAGGCGATCAGCCGCTGCCGCCGCCTGCTCGACCTGGACGCCGACCCGGTGGCCGTGGACGCGCTGCTGTCCGCCGACCCGGTGCTGGCGCCGCTGGTCGCCAAGGCCCCGGGACGGAGGGTCCCGAGGGTCGCCGACGGACCGGAGTTCGCGGTGCGGGCGGTCCTGGGGCAGCAGATCTCGACGGCCGCGGCCCGCACCCACGCCGGGCGGCTGGTCGCCGCGTACGGCGAGCCCGTCACCGACCCCGCCGGCGGCCTCACCCACCTGTTCCCGTCCCCCGCCGCCCTCGCGGACCACGACCCGGCCTCCCTGGCCATGCCGCAGAGCCGCCGGAACACCCTGGCCGCACTGGTACGGGCGCTGGCGGGCGGCGAGCTCGACCTCGACGTGGGCAGCGACTGGCAGCGCGCCCGCGAGCAGCTCGCCGCGCTGCCCGGGTTCGGCCCCTGGACGGTGGAGACCATCGCCATGCGCGCGCTCGGCGACCCCGACGCGTTCCTCGCCACCGACCTCGGCGTCCGCTACGCCGCCCGCGACCTGGGCCTGCCCACGACACCCGCGGCCCTGACCCGGCACGCCGCCGCCTGGCAGCCGTGGCGCGCCTACGCGACGCAGTACCTGTGGGCGACCGGCGACCATCCGATCAACATCCTGCCGCCGGACGGCGAACCGGCCGCCGGTCCGACAAGCATTCTTCCGACGGGCATTCCGGTGACCGCCGTTCCTCCGATGAAAGGTGTGGCGCGATGACGACCACCACCCCGGCCGCTGAGGCCATTCCGGCCACCGCGGCCGCTTCACCGACGGCCGCCCCCTCCGGGACTGTTCACACCGTCGTGGACAGCCCCTGCGGGCCGTTGACGCTCGTCGCCCGGGAGGGTGGGCTCGCGGGCCTGTACATGACGGAGCAGCGGCACCGGCCCGGCGACGAGACCTTCGGCCTGCTCGACGACCATCCGGTCTTCGAGCAGGTCGTCACCCAGCTCGCGGAGTACTTCGCGGGCGAGCGCACCGGCTTCGACCTCGACCTGCGGCTGTCGGGCACGCCGTTCCAGCAGCGCGTCTGGTCGGCCCTGCGGGACATCCCCTACGGCGAGACCGTCTCGTACGGCGAACTCGCCGACGTGCTGGGGCAGCCCGGTGCCTCCCGGGCGGTGGGCCTGGCCAACGGCAAGAACCCGGTCGGCATCATCGTGCCCTGCCATCGCGTGATCGGCGCCAACGGCAGCCTCACCGGTTACGGCGGCGGCCTGGACCGCAAGCGCTGGCTGCTGGCCTTCGAACGCGGCGCACACCAGCCGACGTTGATCTGATGCTGATCCGACATCGGATCGACGGACCGCGCATGCCACCGGATCGGGTGACATGCGCGGTCCGTTCGTCAGATGACCGCTTCTTCGGGCAGCACCGGCGGTTCCGCGGGCGCGGGCGAGCCACCGGCGCCGGCCGGCCGCCGCCGCGACCGCCACCACCCGAAGCCGGCGAGCCCCACGACCCCCAGCAGGCACGCGCCGCCGACCGCCTCGCCCAGGTGCAGACCCGGCGGGGTGAACGCGCACGAGATGCCGGTGCTGCGCCCGTCCAGCGGCACCGACAGCAGCCCCATGTAGGAGCGCCCGGGCTGCGACCCGTTCCCCACCGAACAGCTCCATCCGGTGATCGCCGGCGCCGCGATCACCGCGAACCCTCGCGCGCCCTGCGGCAGCCGAGCGCTGATCCCGTCATCGGTGACGTGCACCTGGGTGGCGGCCGAGGCCGCGATCCGCTTTTCCGCCGCCGCCAGTCGCGACAGCGACAGGCACCCGACGCCCTGGGGAGAGACGGTGCTGACCCCCGGCGAGGCGTGCAGCAGCACGAAGAGGCGGCCACCCTCCGGGGTCGGGCCGAGGCGCTGCATCGGCGCACGGTGGCTGGGCAGCGCGCCACGCCAGATCAGCTGCTGCTGGCCGTCCATGCCCACGTCGCCCATGAAGTTCGGCGCCCAGAAGTAGACGTCGGTGCGCGCCGGGCACGACGTCGCGATCCGGTAGTCGCGGCCCTTGCCGCCCGCCTTGCCGCCGGGCGTCCGGTACACACCGCCGGCCGACAGCGGCACCGGCTTTCCGGAGCCGTCGGTGAGGGCGATGCGGCCGGCGGTGTAGACGCCGCTGCCCAGCAGCAGTTCCTGGTTGCGGTAGGGCGACCGCACGAACCTCGCGGGCGGCGCGGCCGTACGCACGGTGACCAGGGGCGGCACGTCCTCGTGGACGACGGATGGCGGAGCCGTCTGCGGGATGTGCGAGGTGTGCGGGTCGCGCGGTGAGCGCAGCCGGGCGCCGACGGAGAAGATCACGTCGGTGACCGGGTTGTCGAGGCTCTGCAGGTTGCGTCCGTGCGAGGTCCAGCCGTCGCCGAGCGCCAGCATGGTGCGGGTGTACACGTCGGCGGTGAGGCTGCTGTAGTACTGCGCACCCTGACCGCCGACGGCCATCGGGTCGTTGCCGACGGTCTGCTCGCGCCCGGGGTCGGTGCGGCGGTCGGGCCAGTCGTCGGCCGAGGCGATGGTCTCGCGCTGCCAGTCCTGCCGCTGGCCCCACACGGCGTAGTCGTCCATGGCGGCGACCCGCTTGCGGTCGATCCACGCGTTGCTGAGCGCGATCTGCCCCACCTGCGCGACGACGAGCACGCCGATCGCGATCGCCGCCGGTACGGTGCGCCGGGCCGGTCCTTCCAGGCTGTCGGCGGCCCGCCGGAGCACGGACAGCGCGCCCACCGCGGCCACCAGCCCGACGCCCAGCATCGGGTAGGTGCCCAGGCCCGCCAGCGAACCGGGCGCCCCCAGCGCGGCGATGCCCGCGACCACCGCCATCACCCCGGCGCCGCAGGCCAGTTGCCGCGGGCTGGGCAGGGCGTGCGAGAGGGCCAGCCAGGCGGCGATCACCAGCACCCCACTGAGCACGAACGTCTGCCGGTAGGGGCTGCCGTTGGGTGTCGTGAAGGCGTGCCACATCAGATGGGTGGGACGCCACTGGAAGGACGCGGCGATGGCGATCGCCATGACCGTCCACACCACCCGGGTGCGCCGCGGCACCGCCGAGTGGAACGGCAGCACGAACGCCAGCAGCAGCGCCGCGGTGTCCACATAGGTCGACGGGCTGGAGAACCCGTAGGTGCCGGGCAGCAGCCGTACCAGCAGGTCCGTCCACGGCAGCGGGTGGAAGACCGCGTGGTGGAGCGGGTAGGCGAGCTTGGTGCCCTTGACGATGGTCAGCAGCAGCGGCGCGGTCAGGCCGACGCCGAGCACGGTGGTGACGGCGGCCCGGACCAGCGTCAGCAGCCGCACGCGGGTGGTGGTCCGCGGGTCCTGGTCGGTGACGAGCCGGGCCACCAGCACGAGCGCGGCACCGATGGTCGCCATGTAGGCGATGTAGAAGTTGGCCGTCCAACACAGGGCGACGATCACGATCCCCCAGATCTGCCGCCGCCCTTCGCGCGCCCACTCGCCGACCATGCACAGCACCGGGAACGCGATGAGGCCGTCGAGCCACATGGGGTTGTACGAGGCCAGCATCAGCGTCCAGCCGCACAGCGCGTAGGACGCACCGAGAACGCCCGCCGCCCAGCGCGGACCGGGCCGCAGGGTCAGCAGCAGGCACGCCATGGCGGCGGCGGCCGAGACGATCTTGAGGACCGTGATGACGTACACGGCCAGGTCGATCTGGTCCCGCGGGAACACCGCGACGAGTGGGGCGAACGGACTTGAAAGGTATGTGCCGAAGTCGGGGAGGAAGCTGCTGCCGTACCCCGACTGCCAGTTGAGCAGCCAGCCGCCGTCGGCCCTGCCGTGCAGCAGGTCCCACAGGTGGGCGTGGAAGGGGACGAACTGGTTGCCGAGGTCGTTGACGTCCCGCGTCCGCGGCCCGAACGGGTACTGGCGGGCGACGACGTCTCCCAGGCAGAACGCCACCGCCGTCACACATGCGGCGATGACCGCCGCACGCAGGCGGTCCGCGCCGCGCGAGGGAATGTCCTGAAGTGCCATCGGTCCCCCGGTGCGCACGAAGTCCGTGATGTCGCCGCATCGTAGGCCCGGTCATACGACCGGATGGTGTCCCCCGTCCTGCCACCCCATGAACGTCGTGTCCCCGGTCGGCAAAGAACCGACCGGGGACACGACGAGCTGATCGTCCGATCAGACGGTGACCGGCTCGGGTTCGTCACTCTCGGCGCGCGAAGCGTGCGCCGCCTCGAGGTTCTTGCGCAGTTGCTCGCCCTCGACATCGACCTTCGGCAGCGCGCGGCTCAGCCAGCCGGGCAGCCACCAGGCGGCGCGGCCGAGGAGCGCGAGCACCGCCGGGACGATGGTCATACGGACGATGAACGCGTCGAACGCGACCGCGATGGCCAGCCCGAAGCCCATCATCTTGATCATCGATTCCGACGATCCGATGAACCCGGCGAACACACTGATCATGATGACCGCGGCCGCCGACACCACGCGGGCGCCGTGGGTGAATCCGGTGACCACCGCTTGACGCGGCTTCTCGCCGTGGACGTACGCCTCCCTCATCCGGGTGACCAGGAAGACCTCGTAGTCCATCGCCAGTCCGAAGACCACACCGATCATGAAGATCGGCATCATGCTCATGATCGGACCGGTCTGTTCGACGCCGATCAGGTTCGCCAGCCATCCCCACTGGAAGACGGCCACCACCGCGCCGAGCGCGGCCAGCACAGACAGCAGGAAGCCGAGCGCCGCCTTCAGCGGCACCAGCACCGACCGGAACACGATCATCAGCAGCAGGAACGCCAGACCGACCACGAGCGCCAGGTACGGCACCAGAGCGTCGTTCAGCCGCTGCGAGGCGTCGATGTTCATCGCCGTCGTACCGGTGACGAGCACATCCGCACCCGTCGATTCGGTGAACTCGTGCGAGTGACCGCGAATGGTGTGGACCAGGTCCTCGGTCTCCGTGCTGCTCGGCTTCGAGGCCGGCACCACGGTCAGGGTCGCGGTGTCACCCTTCGGATTGAACGCCGGGGCGGTCACCGTCTTGACGTCGGGGAATCCTGCGATGGTCTGCTTGACGTGCTCGGCGGCCTGCTGCGGCCGGTCGCTGTGCGCGGCGTCGACGACGACCATCAGCGGGCCGTTGAAGCCGGGCCCGAAGCCGTCGGACAGCATGTCGTACGCCTTGCGCTGCGTGGTGCTCACCGGCTGCGAGCCGTCGTCCGGCAGCCCGAGCTGCATCCCGGTCACCGGCAGGGCCGCAAGGCCGAGGGCGACGACACCGGCGATCAGGAACGGTATGCGCCGGCGGACCACGAGCCGCGCCCAGCGCGTCCCCATGTTCGGCTTGCCCTCGTCCGTCGCACGTCCCTTGCGCACCTTGCGAGTGAGCACCTTGGTGCCGGCGAAGCCGAGCAGGGCGGGAATCAGGGTGAGGGCGATGAGCACCGCCAGTGCGACGGTTCCCGCTGCGGCCAGTCCCATCTTGGTGAGCATCGGGATGTTCACCACCGACAGTCCGGCCAGCGCGATCAGCACCGTCAGGCCGGCGAAGACCACCGCTGACCCGGCGGTCCCCACCGCCCGGCCGGCGGCCTCCTCACCGTCACGGCCCTCCATGAGTTCGTGCCGGTGCCGGGAGACGATGAACAGGGCGTAGTCGATGCCGACCGCCAGTCCGATCATCGACGCGAGCGTCGACGAGGTGCTCGACAGTCCCAGCGTGGTCGCCAGCGCCGTGATCCCGGCGATGCCGACACCGACCCCCATGATCGCGGTCAGCAGCGGCAACCCCGCCGCGACCAGCGAACTGAAGGTGATGAGCAGCACCACCGCGGCGATGCCGATACCGATGACCTCGCTGTTGCCGGTCTCCGGTGACGCCTGCAGGGCCGTGCCGCCGGTCTCCACGGTCAGCCCGGCGTCCCTGCCGTGCTGCGCGGCGTTCTCGATCGCGGTGTGGGTGGCGTCGGTGATCTCCGTCGCCTTGGCGGTGTAGGTGACCGACGCATAGGCCGTTGTGCCGTCCTTGCTGACCGCGTTCGCGGTGAACGGGTCGGCGACGGTGGCCTTCTGCGGTGTGTTCTTCAGATCGGTGACGACCTTCTCGACCGCGGCCTTGCCGGGTCCCGCGGTGATCTTCTGGCCGGTGGGGGCCTTGAACACCATGCGCGCGGACGCGCCGTCGGCGTTGGTGCCGGGGAAGCGCTCATGGAGCAGGTCGAAGGCGTGCTGAGCCTCGGTGCCGGGAACCGTGAAGTTGTCGCTGGGCGCCTTCGGCGCGGTCGCGGCTCCGACACCGGCGAGTGCCAGCAACGCCACCCAGACGAGGACGACATAGCGCCGTCGCCGGAAGGCGAGCCGGCCCAGCTTGTACAGGAATGTGGCCATGAAGGCAGGAGCTCCCGTCGAGAGGGGGGGGCGGATATGGGCGTGTGTAACCAGCCCGACGACGAGAGCGGCGTGTCAGGTGGAGCGGTGGTGCGATGGTGGTTTGTTGTGAAGTCGGTTCTTCGGAAGGGATTTCTTCAGACCGACGCGGGCTTCCCTCGGGTCAGGACAGCCCGAGCGCAGGGACGACCACGGCATCGATGTAGCGGTGCGTGTACTCCGGATCGGGGTCGATGCCCTCGATCACCGGACGTGCGAGCGCGCCGCCGAACAGCAGATGCGGGACGAAGCCGCGGGCTGGGTTGTCCGCGGCCAGTTCGCCGCGGTCCACGGCGCGCTGCACCAGGTCGCGGAAGCTGGCGAGCTCCGGTTCGATGAGCAGTTCCCGCAGCGCGCGGAAGAGGTCCTCGTTCTGGAAGGCGGCGTGCGCCAGCCCCCGCATGACCTCCTGGTCGCGCTTGATCTCGTTCTCGTCGTGCGCTCTGACGAGTTCGTGAAGATCACCCTTGAGTGAACCGGTGTCGATGTCCGCGGGTGACACCGGTTTGTGGTGCCGCAGCGCGGTCGCGACGAGTTCCGGCTTGCCCTTCCACTGGCGGTAGAGGGTGGCCTTGCTGGCACGGGTGCGGGCGGCGACGGCGTCCATGGTCAGCGCCTCGTAGCCGACCTCCCGCAGGAGTTCGACGACCGCCGTGTACAGCTCCCGTTCACGCTCGGGTGTCAGACGGGTGCGACGCGCGGCGGCTGCCTCCGGCGACATGACCTGCCCTCCTTGTCTTCCCTACGTGCACGGCGTGCGTACGCACTGTCGAAACGATGTCGTACACCTAAGAGAGTAATCGGCCCACGATCGAAACGCCACCGTTTCGATCGTGGGCCGTATCACGTGGTTGACGCGCAACCCGCAGATTCCGCATCCGGTCCCGCGCGCGTCGGCTCTCAGGCCGGCAGGGCCAGGGTGTGACCGGTGTGCTCCACCTTGGCGCGCAGGTACCGAACGTTGGCCGCGGACACGTGCACCCCCGTCGGCACCTGCTCCCGCACGGTGACACCGAGCCGGGAGAGCTGCTCCGCTTTGTCGGGGTTGTTGCTCAGCAGGGTGATCTCGTCGACACCGAGCGCCGCCAGCATCTGCGCCGCGGCCGTGTAGTCACGCTCGTCGTCACCGTGGCCCAGGGCGCGGTTCGCCTCATAGGTGTCGAGCCCCTGGTCCTGCAGGGCGTACGCGTCGAGCTTGGCGTAGAGGCCGATGCCGCGACCCTCCTGCCGCAGGTACAGCAGGTACCCGCCGACACCGGAGATGCGCTCCACCGCCTCCCGCAGCTGCGGCCCGCAGTCGCAGCGCTCGGACCCGAACACGTCCCCCGTCAGGCACTCCGAATGCGGACGCACCAGGGGCACGTCCACGGTCGCGTAGTCGCCGATCCCGAGAGCCAGGTGCTCCTTGCCGTCGGCGAGTCCGGTGAACGTGAAGACGTCCACGGTCGTCCCCCAGCCGTCAGGGAACCGAAGCGGAACACGCACCTTCGTGCGGATACCGGCGGCGCTCGCCGGACTTGCGTCTGCCGACATGGCGACTCCCTCATAAGATCTTGAAATATCAAGCTCTTAGGGCGAGCCGATTATTTCGCTATCGGGCGAGTGTGGCTCAGGTCACATGGTCCGACAGTCCGCCAGGAGTCTCAACGCCCCGGTCGTCACCGGCGATTCCACCCCTCCCACCCCAGGTGGGGGTGCCACGACGGCATCCGGCATGCTGAAGGGCCGTGAACGAAGCGATCATGCGACAAGCGCACTAGGCGGGCGACAGCGTGCGCTCCGTACTCACCGGCTTCCTGCCCATCTGGGCTGTGACCGCCCTCGGCTGGGTCGCAGGCCGTTACCGGATCCTCGGCGACGAGGCCCAAACCGTGCTCGGCCGCTTCGCGTTCACCTTCGCCATGCCGTCGCTGCTGTTCCTCACCATGTCGCGATCGCACGTGGGCGACGTGGCAACGCCCGGCGTGGCGGCCTTCGCGGTGGCCCTGCTGGCCGTCTTCGCACTGGGGCTGACGCTCAGCCGCTGGGTGTTCCGCCGGCGACTCGCCGACCAGTCGATAGGCGCCATGTGCGCGGCCTACGTCAACTCCGCGAACCTCGGCATACCCGTCGCAGTGAACGTCCTCCACGACACGTCGTTCATCATCGCCGCGGCCCTGTTCCAGATGCTGTTCATCACACCGCTGATCATCATCCTGATCGACCTCGACACTCACCGCGGTCTCGGGAAGCTGTGGCTGCGCATCGTGCAACTGCCCTTCCGCAACCCGGTCGTCGCAGCCTCCGCCGCCGGCCTGATGGTCGCCGCCCTGGGCAAGGGCGACGCTCTGCCGTCGGTGGTGACGTCACCACTGCACACTCTCGGCGGCGCCGGAGTGCCCTCGGCGCTCTTCGCCCTCGGCATGTCCCTGAACGCCCGCACCCGCACCTCGCCCGACGGCAGGACCCAGCGCCGCCTGCTCGTCGTCCTGAAGACCGGCGTCCAGCCCGCCCTCGCCTACGCCCTGGCGCGCTGGGTCTTCGGCCTCGGCGGGCACGCCCTGTTCGCCGTCGTCCTGTGCTCCGGCCTGCCGACGGCCCAGAACGCGTTCATCTTCGCCTCCGAGTACGGCCTGGACAGCGAGCTCCCCCGCGACACGGTGCTGCTCTCGACCCTGCTGTCGATGGCCACCCTGTCCGCGATCGCCTACTTCCTCGCCTGACGAACGCCTGCCCGCAGCCGGCCCGCGTGGCGCCGCACCCCAGCGCGCACCCCGACGCCCGGGCGCTCGGAATCTGATCCGGCCTCAAACGACGCAGCCGTGCGGGTGCGAAGGTTGCTGTACCTCGCTGCTGTACGACAATCAGTCGGGCCGCTGACAGGGCGCCGTCCGCCGCGTCACCACACGGGCATACGAGCTGCGGTCTCCCTCCCCCCCGGGCTACGATCACACGCGGTCGAACAGGGGGCGGGCCATGGCTGATTGTCCGAGTGGCACGGTGTTGGAGAACGGGCGCTGCGACATCGTGGGCGCACCACCCTTCTCGTTCGACCTCCCCTTTCTCTTGCTCGGGGCTGCCGCTCTCGTAGGGGGCGGGATCCTGCTCCGTAAGCTCCGGCGCGACGGCCCGCCCCCGAAGCCGGCCGACCTGTCCGGCCGGGAATCCCTCCAAAGGATCACGACCATGGCCGTTCCATATTTCCTGTTGCTCTGGGGAGCGGGTTTCTTCAGCGGAGGCGTCTGGCTGCTGACGGAGACCCTCCAGGGCTGACCACTGACATCCCGTCGCCCAGCACTCACCAGGTAGCGGGTGCACTTCGCTGCTGTAGGGCATGCGAAAGCCCCTCCCGGACAATCCCGGGAGGGGCTTTGAGCTGTTGTGGACCTGAGGGGATTCGAACCCCTGACCCCCTCGATGCGAACGAGGTGCGCTACCGGACTGCGCCACAGGCCCTTGCAACGAGGAAAACTCTAGCATCCCGGCGAGGGTGCTCGTGAACGCGATATCGGCTGGTCCACGTGCGCCGGGGCGCCGCCCCCGTCACTCGTTGGCGGCGCGGGGGCGGTCGGGGTCGGCGTACTGGTCGAAGAGCGGAGTGCGGCTGCCACGGGCCCGGCGGACCGGCGGCTGCTGATCCCGCGTCTCGCGCGCGTCGTGGCCCTCACGCGGCGCCGGACGGTGCTCACGGGACGGCGCGGAGTCGGCCGGGGAGGTGCCCGAACGAGCCGAGCTCCACGTGTCCGGGGCGTTCAGGTCGATGCCGCCCGGCGTGCGGGGGGCGACCGGAGCGGTCACATAGGTCGGGAGCGGCACCGGGACCGGCTCCCAGCCGTCGTCGGTCGTCTGCTCGGCACGCTGCTGGTCGACCCACTCCGCGTGGTCGGTCTGCTCGACCAGCGCCCGGCGGTCGGCCGTGCGCGGCGAAGGCGCGGGAGAGGCGGGCTGCGGCGCCTGGGCGCGCGGCTGCTGCACCGGGCCCGACTGCTCCTGGGCGGCCGGCCGCTCGTCACGGGCGTGCGGCGCCGGTGCCTGCGCGCGGGCCCGCAGGCGGCGCGCGGCCTCGGCGGCCTGGCGCTGGTCCAGCCGCACCTCGTAGCGGCGGCGCTCCTGGCGACGCATCTGGCGGATGTAGAGGGTGAGCAGGACGGCAGGGATGGCCGGCGCCCAGAGCAGCGCGACACCGCCGACGGCCGCGGCGATGGCACCGATGGTGAACGCGGCGAACAGCAGAGTGGTCATGCGGCGCCGGCGTGCCAGCAGCAGCGCCCGCGAGTCCGTCTGCGGGTGCGCCGGGCGGGCGAGGGCGACCGGCCGCCCGATGTCGGTCGCGGGCACGGCGAGGGCGCGGACGTCGACCGCACTGCCCAGGTCGGCGTCGTCCGCGTCGTCCGCGTCCACGTCGGGATCAGGTCCGACGGACTCAGCTCGCGCTTTCGCGACGCGCCGCTCCATCGCCGCCCGGCCCGACAGAAGCCGGATGGCGGTGCTGAAGCGTTCGGTCGGACGCGCTTCGTTGAGCTCGTCCTGCCTACGGAGCCACATCGGCACCAGATAGGCAGCCCAGGCCCCGACAATGACTGCGTAGATGAGGCCGCTACTGCTCACGGGCTACACGGTAGGGGTGATCGAGACACGCCATACGCAATTTGGCCCGGTGTGTCGCACGATCTGGCTGATAGGCCGAGATTTTTTTGCGATTGACTTCGAATTCGAACAATCGTTTTATTCAGGCGTGGGTTCCCGGCCGCGCCTGCCGCCAGCGGTTGAGCAAGCCCTCCGGCACTTCCTCCGCGGTCAGCGCGTAGACGAGGTGGTCCCGCCAGCCGCCGTCGATATGCAGATAACGCGGCCGCAGCCCTTCCTCGCGGAAGCCGAGCTTTTCCGCCACGCGCCGGCTCGGGCCGTTCTCGGGGCGAATGCAGACCTCGATGCGGTGAAGGCCGACACGGCGGAAGCAGTGGTCGACGGCGAGCGCCACCGATGTGGGCATCACGCCGCGCCCGGCGACGGCTTCGTCAACCCAGTAACCGATGTGTGCCGAGCACATCGATCCCCAGGTGATGCCGGCGACGGTGAGTTGACCCGCCAACCGGCCCTGGTAGTCGATGACGAACGGCAGCATGCGGCCCGCGTGCGCCTCGCTGCGCAGATGGCGGACCATCTGACGATAGGTGGGGCGCTGCGCGATGTGACCGGGCGGCGCGGGCGGCACGGTCGCCTCCCACGGCCGCAGCCACTCGCGGTTGCGGCGGTTGACCTCGCGCCACGCGCGCTGGTCGCGCATCCGGATCGGGCGGAGGGTGACATCACCGTCCACCAGTTCGGCCGGCCAGGACCCGTTCAGCTCGGTCTCCCAGGAGCGGATTCCGGATGATCATTCTTGTGATCATCCACGTGGACATTCGGGTGATCGCCGCCATGGATCTGATCGACGGCATGTACGACAATCGGAGCAAGGACAGCGAGGCCGTCCTTCACCCCGCCGGTGGAACCGGGCAGGTTCACCACCAGGGTGCGTCCGCTGACCCCCGCGACGCCACGGGAGAGCACGGCCGTGGGCACTTTTTCCCGGCCGGCGGCACGGATCGCCTCCGCGATGCCGGGGACCTCGTAGTCCAGCACGGCGCGCGTCACCTCCGGTGTCCGGTCGGTCGGCGAGATCCCGGTGCCGCCCGTGGTGAGGACGAGGTCGTAGGCGGCGGCGACCGCTTCCCGCAGCACCTCCCCCACCGGCTCCCCGTCGGGAACGACCCGCGGGCCGTCGACGGTGAAGCCGAGGTCACGCAGAGCCGCGACGATGAGCGGCCCTCCGCGGTCCTCATAGACGCCGGCCGCGGCACGGTTGGACGCGGTGACCGCCAGCGCCCGCAGCGGACGACGTGCGGCCGCCCCCGTCACGGTCGCCGCCAGTCGCCGGACTTGCCGCCGGACTTCTCCTCGACCCGGACATCGGTGATGACCGCCGCCTTGTCCACGGCCTTCACCATGTCGATGACGGTCAGCGCCGCGACACTGACGGCGGTCAGCGCCTCCATCTCGACCCCGGTGCGGCCCGAGGTCTTCACCGTCGCGGAGATCTCGACGGCGTCGTCGGCGACCTCGAGGTCGACGGTGACACCCGAGACGTCGAGCGGGTGGCACAGCGGGATCAGGTCGGGCGTGCGCTTGGCGCCGAGGATGCCGGCGATGCGCGCGGTGGCCAGGGCGTCGCCTTTGGGGAGCCCCTCGCCGCGGAGGAGTTCGACGACGCGGGGAGCGACGAGGACACGGCCGCTGGCGCGGGCCGTGCGCGCGGTGACGTCCTTGCCGGAGACGTCGACCATGCGGGCCGCGCCGGCCTCGTCGATGTGGGTGAGGTGGTGCTGGCCGCTGCTCATCGTTCTCCCGTGACGGTCTCCTGGGCAGACACCGTACCGGCACGGCGCCACGCCCGGACCGGGGCCCCACAGGCTGCCGCGTATGCGTCCTGAAGTGGACCTAATCCAGCAGGACGACGTCGACGTCCTGGCCCGCCGGGACGGCGGTGACGGCCTCCGGTACGACGATCAGACAGTCGGCTTGTGCGAGTGCCCTGACCAGGTGAGACCCCGCACCACCCACAGGAGTGACCGTGCCGGTCCTATGGTCGTAATGTCCGCGCAGGAACTGCCGTCGTCCTTCCGGCGAGCTGTCGATCGACGCGACACACACGGCCCGTACGACTTCCCGATGAACCGACGGTGCGCCCATCAGCGTGCGGATCGCGGGACGCACGAACAGCTCGAACGACACATACGCGCTCACCGGGTTGCCCGGCAGCGCGAGCAGCGGTGTGCGTTCGGGGCCGATGCGCCCGAAGCCCTGCGGCTTGCCCGGCTGCATGGCGAGCTTGCGGAACTCCACGAACCCCGAAGCCCCGTCACCCAGTTCCCCGAACGAGTCGCCGAGGGACGACAGCGCCTCCTTCACCACGTCGTAGGCGCCGACGCTGACGCCGCCGCTGGTGACGACGATGTCCGCCCTGATGAGCTGGTCCTCGATGGTGGCGCGCAGCGTCTCCACCTCGTCGCTGACCGCGCCGACCCGGTAGGCGATGGCGCCCGCGGCGCGGGCGGCGGCGGTGAGGGCGAAGCTGTTGGAGTCGTGGATGCGGCCGGGTTCGAGCGGTTCACCGGGCTGGACCAGTTCGCTGCCGGTCGAAAGGACCACGACGCGCGGCCGGGGGCGGACCTTGACGCTCCCGCGCCCGATCGCCGCGAGCAGGCCGATCTGCGGCGGCCCGAGGACCGTGCCCGCGGTCAGCGCCAGTTCGCCCGCCGCGACGTCACTGCCCCGGTCACGCACGAACTGACCGTGCTCCGCGGGCCGGTGAACCCGCACCTCGCCGGCGGCGCCGGTGGGGTCGGCGCTGTGGGCGGTCATGGTGACGGCGGGGCCGCCGCCGGTGCCGCCGTCGGTCCACTCGACGGGGACGACGGCCTCCGCTCCGGGCGGCACCGGCGCGCCGGTCATGATCCGGGCGGCCTGTCCCGGCCGGACGGTGGGCAGTTCGCCCGCGCCGGCCGCGACGTCGCCGATGACCTCGAGGACGGCCGGATGCTCGGCGGTCGCCGCATGGATGTCGGCGACGCGGATGGCGTACCCGTCCATGGAGCTGTTCGGGAAGGGCGGCAGCGCGACCGGCACCGTCACGTCCTCGACCAGTACGCAGCCCTGGGCGTCCAGCAGTTGCAGCTCGATCGGTTCGAGCGGCCTGAGCTGGGTCAGGATGCTTTCCAGATGTTCGGAGACGGACCACACGCGGTCGCCGTGACTCACTCTTGCATCTCCTCCATGACGTACGAACGCAGCCAGGTCCGGAAATCCGGTCCCAGGTCATCACGTTCGCATGCCAGTCGGACAATCGCACGCAAGTAGTCGCCGCGATCGCCGGTGTCGTAGCGGCGGCCGGTGAAGACGACGCCGTGCACCGGTCCGCCGAGGGCCTCCTGCTGGGCGAGTTCACGCAAGGCGTCCGTCAGCTGGATCTCGCCGCCGCGTCCGGGCTGGGTCTTCTTCAGCACCTCGAACACCGAGGGGTCGAGCACGTACCGGCCGATGATCGCGTAGGCCGACGGGGCCTGGCTCGCCTCCGGCTTCTCCACCAGGTCGGTCACCCGCACGACGTCGCCCTCGTCCGTGGGGAGTATCGCCGCCGAACCGTAGAGGTGGATCTGCTCGGGGTCGACCTTCATCAGGGCCACCACGCTGCCCCCGTGGCGTTCCTGCACCTCGATCATGCGGGCCAGCAGGGGATCGCGGGGGTCGATGAGGTCGTCGCCGAGCAGGACCGCGAAGGGCTGGTCGCTGACATGCGGTTCGGCGCACAGGACGGCGTGCCCGAGTCCCCTGGGGTCGCCCTGGCGGACGTAGTGCATCGTCGCGAGGTCACTGGACTCACGGACGCGGGCCAGACGCGAGGCGTCACCCTTGCGAGTGAGTGCTTCCTCGAGCTCGTAGTTGCGGTCGAAGTGGTCCTCGAGCGGACGCTTGTTGCGACCGGTGACCATCAGAACATCCGACAGTCCCGCCGCGACGGCTTCCTCGACGACGTACTGGATGGCCGGCTTGTCGACCACCGGCAGCATCTCCTTGGGCGTCGCCTTGGTCGCCGGCAGGAACCGGGTCCCCAGACCCGCTGCGGGGATGACAGCCTTGCTGATCCGGGAACGTGAATGCGTCATGGCTCGCACTGTAGCGACCGCGAATGCGTAGAAGATGAATATTCGATAGATGCTGGCTAATAGGTGGCGGTTGTGGATGGTATGAGCGGTACCCGGGGCCGGAAGGCGGCGTTGCGGGCGGACCTCCTGAGAGCCAGGCGCGGGCTGACCGCCGATGAACGGCAGGCGGCGGGCGTCGCGCTGGAGATGAGGGTACGGGACCTACCGCAACTGGCAAGAGCCAGGACAGTCGCGGCTTATGTCTCAATGGGCTCCGAACCGCGCACTCACGAACTGATCGAGGCGCTGCGCTCCGGGGGCACCCGCGTCCTGCTGCCGGTGCTGCTGCCCGACAACGACCTGGACTGGGCGGAGTACGAAGGCGCCGCGGCCCTGGAGCGCACCGGACGCGGCCTCCTGGAACCGACCGGCGAGCGGCTGGGTCCGCAGGCGGTCACCGGGGCGCAGGCCGTGCTGCTGCCGGGCCTGGCCGTGGACAGCGCCGGTGTACGACTGGGGCGCGGCGGCGGCTCCTACGACCGCGTCCTGGCGCGACTCGCGGCCGCCGGGACGCGGCCGGCGCTGGTGGTGCTGCTGTACACGAACGAGGTCGTCGACACCGTCCCCCGTGAACCACATGATCATCTTGTCGACGCGGCCATCACCCCGGGCGGCGTTCACCACTTCACCCGATGACCAGGTGGTCCGCTGAGTCGATCATCAACCCACCGGCTGGTCGACTCAGCGGACCGGGCAGCTCATCGGATCACGGGGTGAGCGCCATCTTCGCCTTGGTCGCCTGACCGATGCGATCGTCGGAGAAGTACCAGGGCAGCAGTTCTCCGTTCGCCCACTTGTCGGTCTGGTCGGTGTAGTGGGCGTTGTAGGCGTGTCCGGACGCGCCGGTGAGGTTGATCCAGCGGGACTTGTCGAAGTCCTGCAGGTTGACGATCATCCGCATCGACGGCACCCAGACGACGTCGTAGCCGCCGGCCGCGTTCCATCCCGTGGCGTCGACCGCCGCCTCGCCGCCACTGAGCTGCCACGGGCCGCGGTTGAGCATCCACTTGATGAAGCCGGGGCCCTTGGTGCCGAGGGTCTGGTTCTTCAGGTCCAGCTTGTGGAGCCGGCCCCAGCTCCAGGTGTTGATGTCCTTGCCGAGCTTGGCGGTCAGCTCGTACCGCGCGTCCTTCATGGCCTGCACGAGGAGTTCGTCGCGGTTGCTGCGGTGCGCCTTGTTGGTGTCGACGCCGAAGAACGAGGTCGTCGACATCGTCCACCAGGGGTTGTTCGGCTGGTTCCAGATGTTGCGCACGACCTCGAACCACCGGTCGCCGCCGTCGGGCTGCGCCTCGGAAGGATCACGCTCGCCGCACTCCTCGACGGTCTTCGAGGCGCCGTCGAGGTTGTCCACCGGCCCGGTCTGCCCGGCGGGTGGCACTCTCAGGCACTGACCCTCGGGTCGCAGCTCCTTCGGGAGCTTGTTGCCGAAGGCGAGCTTGAGGACATTGCGCCAGACCGCGTTGAAGTACGCGGCCGCAGCCGAGTCGGAATCCTGGTTGTAGTCCCATCCGACGAGCAGTTGCTGTGCGTCGCGGACGTAGTTGCCCTTGTCGTTGGGGATGGCGAGCTTGGTCAGCTGCGGGACGATCAGGCGGGCGATGTCGTCGATGGAGTCGTTCTGCATGGACTGCATGTCGTCCATGGAGATCTTGCCGCCGTCCTTGATTTTCGACGTGATGAGCGCGCTGATCCGCTGGCTGCGGGCGCCGTATCCCCAGTCGGTGGTGAGCAGGTAGGGGTACTTGCTCTGGTCGATGACGGCCTGGTTCGCGGTGACGATGTAGCCGCGATCCGGGTTGTACTCGTACGGCATCGACTTGAACGGGATGTACTTCCCGGTCCAGTCGTAGTGCGAGTCCCAGCCCGGCTGCGGCCAGGCGCCGTCGTCACCGGCGGGCCGGATCGGCACCTGGCCGGGGGCCTGGTAGCCGATGTTGCCCTGGGTGTCGGCGTAGATCAGGTTCTGCGACGGGACGGCGAAGTCGGATGCCGCGTCCTGGAACTCGTGGAAGTCGGTCGCCCGGTCCAGCTCGAAGACCGCGTCCATCGTCTTCGAAGGGGTGAGCGCGGTCCACTTCAGCGCGACCGCGTAGCCGCCGTTGACGCCGCCAGGCGGGTCGGTGACGGGGGCGACCGTTCCGACGGTACGCAGTTCGTCGTTGCGGTCGGAGATCAGCGGCATTCCGTCCTGGGTCTGCCGGACGGTGATCGTCCGATCCTTCCCGCCGGCCACCTTGATGGTCTCCTGACGGGTGATGAACGACTGCTGCTGGCCGTCGCGCAGGTAGGTGTTGGCGGTGACCTTCTCCAGGTAGAGGTCGGTCACGTCCGCGCCGAGGTTCGTCATGCCCCAGGCGATGTCTTGGTTGTGGCCGATGATCACACCGGGCATCCCTGAGAAGGTGAATCCCGCGACGTTGTAGGGGCAGGCCTTGCTCACCGTGCGGCAGTGCAGCCCCATCTGGTACCAGAGCGACGGCAGCTGGGGAGCCAGATGCGGGTCGTTGGCGAGCAGCGGCTTGCCTGTGGTCGTGTACTTGCCGGAGACGACCCAGGAGTTCGAACCGATGCCGCTGCCGGTGGGGCCGAGGAGGGCTGGCATCTGGTCGATGATCTTCGAGAGGCCCGCGAGCTGGGTGTCGACGGCGGCGTTGAGCGCCACCGGACCCTTCGATCCCGGGGGTACGTAGGCGCCGGTGATGGGGTTGACCGTGCCGGCGTCGACGATCGGACGATTCCGGCTGTACGGATAGGCCGGGTACAGCTGCTTGATCTGCGCCTGGCTGAGCCGGCTGGTCATCAGCGACCGGTCTATCTCGTCCTGCATGTTGCCGCGCAGGTCCCAGGCCATGGCCTTCAGCCAGGCGACGGAGTCGACCGGCGTCCAGGGCTCCGGCTTGTAGTTGTTGCTGAAGGACAGAGCGGCGTACTCCACGGACAGCGCGGCGCCGCTGTGGTCGCCGAGGTACGCGTTGACGCCGTCGCTGTAGGCCTGCAGGTACGACTTCGTCTTCGCGTCGAGCTGGTGGTCGTACTCCTGCTGCGCGATGCCGTGCCAGTTCAGGGTGCGCAGGAAGGCGTCTGTCTCGACCTGCCCCTTCCCGAACATCTCCGACAGACGGCCGGAGGTGAGGTGGCGGCGTACGTCCATCTCGTAGAAGCGGTCCTGCGCCTGGACGTAGCCCTGGGCGCGGAAGAGGTCCTCGGGGTTGTCGGCGTAGATCTGCGGGATGCCGCTTCCGTCGCGTTCCACGTCGACCGGCGCGGAGAGGCCCTTGAGCTTGAGCGAGCCGCTCGTCTGCGGGAAGGACGCACGGACGGTGCTGACACTCCAGTACGAGCCGTATCCGATGCCCGCGACCAGGAGCAGTGCGAACGCGATCAGGATGAGGCGTACGCGGCGGGACTTCTTCCGTGCGGGCATCGCTGTCCTTCGCAGGGGCAGAGCGGAACGGTGATCACGTGCTCGTGGTGCAAGGGCAACCATAGGCGCACGGCCCATGGGCGCAGGACACGGTGTCCGATTGACCCATCCGGTGGACGGGGCTTCGTCAAGGGCAGGTAAAATGTTAGGTAAGGCAATCAAGTTGAAAGGACCAGGCCCCTGACCGTCCACCACCTCAACGAGATTCTGCTGATCGGCGCCGCGGTCCTGCTGGTCGCCGTCGTCGCCGTGCGGCTCGCTTCCCGCAGCGGTCTGCCCACTCTTCTGATCTATCTCGGCATCGGTGTGATCATCGGCCAGGACGGTCTCTTCGGCTTCACCTTCGACGACGTCCAACTCACCCAGGTGCTCGGCTACGCAGCACTGGTGGTGATCCTCGCCGAGGGTGGTCTCGGGACAAAGTGGCACGAAATCAAGCCCGTCGTGCCGGCCGCGTTCGTCCTGTCCAGCGCCGGCCTCCTGATGAGCGTGTTCATCACCGCGGCCGCGGCGCACTATGTGGTGGGCCTCGACTGGCGACCCGCACTGATCATCGGTGCGGTCGTCTCGTCGACCGACGCCGCCGCGGTCTTCTCCGTCCTGAGACACGTGCCCCTGCCGAAGCGCGTGACAGGGGTGCTCGAAGCCGAGTCCGGATTCAACGACGCACCGGTCGTCATCCTCGTGGTGGCCTTCTCCACCGCGGGGCCGGTCGAGCACTGGTACCGGCTGATCGGCGAGATCACCCTGGAGCTGACCATCGGCGCCGCGGTCGGCCTGGCCGTCGGCTGGATCGGGGCTTTCGGGCTGAGGCACCTGGCACTGCCCGCCTCCGGCCTCTACCCGATCGCGGTGATGGCGATCGCTGTCGTCGCCTACGCAGCCTGCGCCTTGGGCCACGGCTCCGGATTCCTCGCCGTGTACGTCGCTTCGCTCATCCTCGGCAACGCCAAGCTCCCCCACCGGCCCGCCACACGTGGATTCGCCGAAGGACTCGGGTGGATCGCACAGATCGGGCTGTTCGTCCTGCTCGGTCTGCTTGTCACACCGCACGAGCTCGGTGACGACATCGTTCCCGCGATCGTCATCGGACTTTTCCTCACCTTTGTCGCACGGCCGGCGTCCGTCATCGCGAGCCTGACGCCGTTCCGCCTCCCATGGCGCGAGCAGGCAATCATGTCGTGGGCGGGACTGCGGGGCGCGGTGCCGATCGTGCTGGCGACCATTCCGCGCGTGTCAGGCGTGGCCGACAGTCGGAGGATCTTCAATATCGTCTTCGTTCTTGTGATCGCCTACACGCTCGTGCAGGGCCCAACCCTTCCCTGGGTGGCCAAGCGGCTGCGACTCACCAGCGCGGACGGCCCCGGTGCCGCCGATCTCGGCATCGAGTCGGCGCCGCTGGAACGCCTCCAGGGCCACCTCCTGTCGGTCGCCATCCCGAAGGGCTCCCGCATGCACGGTGTAGAGGTGAACGAGCTGCGCCTGCCGGCCGGCGCCGCGGTCACCCTCGTGGTGCGCGACGGGACGAGCTTCGTGCCGATTCCGTCGACGATGCTGAGACGCGGCGACGAGCTGCTCGTCGTCACGACGGACCCGGTGCGCGACGCGGCCGAGAACCGCCTGCGCGCGGTCGGGCGCGGCGGCAAGCTCGCCGGCTGGCTGGGCGAGTAGCGATCACCGTCGACGCCGCGTGGCGCAGGTCACCCGCACCGGCCGCGTACAGGAATACGTATGATGGACCGGTATTTGTCGAGTACAACCTCTGCTTGACGCAGGGCCGGCGCGGTGAGCCGCGCTGAGCGGACGGTCCTCGGCGCGAGGCGGAAGCTGTGAGCTGCGCCCGCGCTACCAGGCAGCAGAAAGATCAGGCTGTGGCATCCAAGGTGCCCACCTCTTCCTCCCTGTCCGTAGCGCCCACCAGCGGCGAGACCCGTCAGCCCGGTTACCGGCACCTGCTGGCGACCCCGGGCGCGTGGACGTTCCTCCTGCCCGGGTTCGCGGCCCGCCAGCCCTTCGCCATGCTGACGATCAGCATGGTGCTGCTGATCGAGCACACCACCGGCTCCTACGCGACCGCCGGCGCCTCCGCGGCGGTCACCGGTGTGTCGATGGCCCTGTGCGCACCTCGCGCGGGGAGGCTCGCCGACCGCTTCGGACAGCGAGCGGTGCTCGTACCGGGCATCGCCCTGCATGCCGCGGCCGTCGCCGTCCTGATCACCCTCGCGCTAGCCCACGCCCCGATCTGGGCGCTCTTCGCCGCGGCGGCACCGGCAGGCGCGACGGTCCCACAGGTCGGCCCGATGGTGCGGTCGCGCTGGGCAGCAGCCCTGGACCAGTCGCGCTCATCGCTGATGGCGACGGCCGCGGCCTTCGAGTCTGTGACCGACGAGTTCACCTTCGTGATCGGCCCGGTCCTGGCCACGGCCCTGTGCACCGGCGTCCACCCCGCGGCCGGGCTTGTCACCGAGGCGGCGCTGACCGTCATCGGCGGCAGCCTGTTCGCGGCCCAGCGCAGATCCGCGCCGCGAGTACAGTCGTCCTCCGCCCGGGACGCGGCCAGGCACACCTCAGCTCTGTCGGTGCCGGGAGTCCGCGCCCTGGCGGTCGCATTCCTCGGCATCGGTTCCGTCTTCGGCGGCATGCAGGTGTCACTCGCCGCCTTCACCCAGGAGATCGGCAACCCGGGTATCAACGGCGTGCTCTACGGGATCTTCGCCGCGGGCAACATGCTGTCCGGGGTCGTCTACGGCGCGATCTCGTGGCGCCGCGGACCGCGACTGCGACTGCTGGCCGCGTACGCGGGCCTTGCCACCGCGTCCTTCCCCCTGTGGCTGATCTCCTCCACGCCGCTGCTCGGCGCGATGGGCATGGTCGTGGGCCTGTGCATCGCCCCCGCCATCATCACCGGCTACACCCTGGTCGAGGACCTGGTCCCGGCTGCCGCCCGCACCGAGGCCTTCACCTGGCTGACGGGCTCGGTGGCTCTGGGGCAGGCCGCGGCCGTCACCATCGCCGGACTGCTGACCGACCACTCCGGATCGCACGCCGGCTTCACTGTGCCGCTGATCGGCACCGCAGCGGCGCTGGTGGTGCTGCTGGGGCTGCGCGGACGCCTGGTTTCCCGCCCCCGCGGCGTGGTGGCCGGGGGTGTGATCGGTCACCGTCCGCCGGTCGCGGTGGACTGACGGCGGGAAATACTGCACTATTGAGCGTCGTTAGCACTCAACGAATGAGAGTGCCAGGAGGATCAAGTGCCGACGTACCAGTACCAGTGCACCGAGTGCGGCGAAGCCCTTGAGGCGGTGCAGAAGTTCAGCGACGACGCGCTGACCGAGTGCCCCAACTGCGGCGGACGCCTGCGCAAGGTCTTCTCGGCGGTGGGCGTGGTCTTCAAGGGCTCCGGTTTCTACCGGACCGACAGCCGCGGCTCGTCGTCGAGCAGCAGCCCCGCCACCAAGAGCAGCGGCTCGTCCGAGAGCAAGAGCTCGGACTCCGGCAGCAGCTCGACCAGCTCGTCGTCCACGAGCTCCACGACCTCGTCCTCCAAGTCCTCGAGCAGCACGTCGGCCGCCTGAGCGCAGAGGTCACCGCTGCGGAGGACCGAAGATCTTACGAACCCCCGTCGTTCCCGCGGCGGGGGTTTCGTCGTGCCGCACGGCCCCGACTAGGGTGACGGACATGGCGCAGAGCAGCAGTGACGTGCAGGCAGAGGCCGAGATCGGTGTCATCGGCGGATCAGGCTTCTACTCGTTCCTCGACAATGTGACCGAGGTCACGGTCGACACTCCTTATGGTGCGCCGAGTGACTCCTTGTTCCTCGGCGAGGTGAGCGGACGACGCGTCGCGTTCCTGCCGCGCCACGGCCGCAAGCACCACCTCCCGCCACACAAGATCAACTACCGGGCGAACCTCTGGGCACTCGCCTCGGTCGGCGCCCGCCAGATCCTCGGCCCGTGCGCAGTCGGTGGTCTGCGCGCGCAGTACGGCCCCGGCACGCTGCTGATCCCGGACCAGCTCGTGGACCGTACGAAGTCGCGAGCCCAGTCGTACTTCGACGGCGAGGTCCGGGCGGACGGCCAGGTGCCGAACGTCGTCCACGTGACCTTCGCAGATCCCTACTGCCCGGTCGGCCGGAAGGCAGCCGTGGGCACGGCGCGGACGGCGGGTTGGGAGGCCGTGGACGGCGGCACGCTCGTCGTGGTGGAGGGGCCGCGCTTCTCCACCCGCGCGGAGTCGCTGTGGCACGCCGCCCAGGGATGGTCCGTGGTCGGGATGACCGGACACCCCGAGGCCGTCCTCGCCCGCGAGCTGGGGCTTTGCTACACGTCGCTGACCCTCGTCACGGACCTCGACGCCGGCGCCGACGCCGGCGAGGGCGTCTCCCACGAGGAGGTCCTCGAAGTCTTCGCCGCCAACGTCGGCAGGATGCGGGACGTGCTGTTCGACGTGGTCGGCGCCCTACCCGGGAACGACCAGCGGGACTGCTTGTGTGTCAATTCGCTCGGCGGGCAGGATCCGGGGATCGCCCTGCCGTAGGCGGACGGGCTCGGGGCTGGAGCCTGAAGAGACCTTGCCACGAGGCCGGCTCTGCGGACGGTTCACCCTCGCGAGTGGCCAGGTTTTCCACAGGTGCCGAGTTGTCCACAGGGCCCTGAGCGCTGTCCCCGAAGTGCGCGATCGTGGGGACGCCGACCGATTCGAGCCGGCGTCCTCTCCCGCCAGGCGGTGCTTTCTCATGCGTTCGTCCGTCCACTCCCCCAACCCCTTCCCCGGGCCCTCACCGCGAACGGACTCCTCCGCCGCCCTGAGCTGCCTGGCCCCGCTCACCACGCCCCCGCCCTACGCGCCGCCTCGCTGGGACGTGCCGGACTTCCCACCGATCCGGCTGGGAGGGCGTGGCGGAAAACGCTTGCTACGCCGAGCGGTCCGACGCCGACGACGCCCGATCGCCGTCGGGCTCTCCGTGGCCGCCGCCGTACTGGTGGTCTCCGCCGCGAACGGTGCCCCGCCACGACCCGTCGCCGCCGCCTCACGTGGTCCGGCAGTTCCTGCCACCACCTCTGCCGCGCCTCATCGTGAGGTCTACGTACGCGCTCCGGTCCGCATCGCGGACGCGGCCGCGGCTCGCCTTCTTCACCCCGGCGACCGGGTGGACGTGCTGGCAGGCGGCCGCGTGGTGGCTGTGAGCGCCAGGGTGATCAGCGTGCTCGCCGACCAGGACGAGTCCTCGGGTCTGGTCATGGCCCGGGAAGGGATCGGCACGGGCGCGGGCGGTGCGCTGCTCGTGCTCAGCGTGCCTCGGAAGACAGCGGCGGCTCTGTCAGGCGCGGCCGCGACCTCACCTCTGGCGGTGGCACTGTGCTGAACGAACTTGCCCAGTTGGCCAGGGGCGCCTGGACGCACGTCAAGGAGGCCACCCAGGAGGCCGCTCGACGGCTTCAGAGGTGGTGGGGCGGCTTCTCGTTGAAGAACCGCGTGAAGTCGTCGTCCGCGGAGCCCGAGTGTGCCCCGCCCCAACCGCGATCGGAGTCGTCCGGGGACGGACGGTCCAGCGGATCGTCGAACACCAAGGCCGAGCCGCCCTGCGCCGAGCCTGCGACCGGACCGGAGGGTGAGGCGGAGCCAGGAGACGCGGTTCCCGCGGCCTCGGAGGCGCCGTCGGAACCGGCGTCGGGCGTGGGCTCGGGTTCGTCGGCACTGCTCATGGATCCAGAGTACGGCGAGTCGCCGGATACCCGTCCGGCCGACCTCCCCAAGCCCGTGTACGGAGATACCCCAAGTGTCCGTTTGAGGCTCTCAGACCGATATACCTGGGCTCATGGAAACCCCCAAGCCGACGCAGCCCCCCGCCCCGGCGCACCCAGCCGCGGTCGCGGAGGTCCTGGACATCGACCGAAGCGACCTCCCGTACCGCCGCTGGTTGAGCGAGGCTGTGGCGAAGGTCCATGCCGACGCCAACCGGTCCGCCGATACCCATTTGCTGTCAGTGCCGCTTCCGGCGGACTGGGGCGTCGACCTCTATCTGAAGGACGAGTCGACGCATCCGACCGGCTCGCTGAAGCACCGGCTCGCCCGCTCACTGTTCCTCTACGCCCTGTGCAACGGGTGGATCCGCCCCGACCGCCCGGTGATCGAGGCGTCCAGCGGGTCGACGGCCGTTTCGGAGGCCTACTTCGCCCGGCTGATCGGTGTCCCCTTTGTGGCCGTGATGGCACGTGGGACGGTACGGGCCAAGGTGGAGCTGATCGAGTTCCAGGGCGGCAGTTGTCATCTGGTGGACGACGCGTGCGAGGTGTACGAGACGGCGGCCCGTCTCGCCCGGGAGACGGGCGGCCACTACATGGACCAGTTCACGTACGCGGAGCGGGCGACGGACTGGCGGGGCAACAACAACATCGCCGAGTCGATCTTCCGGCAGATGGCCGAGGAACGTCATCCCGTCCCGGCCTGGATCGTGGCGACCGCGGGGACGGGCGGCACCTCGGCGACCTTGGCCCGGTACGTCCGCTACGCCCAGGCGACCACGGGGATCTGCGTGGCCGACCCGGAGAACTCGGCCTTTTTCCCGGGCTGGCGGGACGGCGACCCTTCGGCGACGACGGACACGGCTTCGCGGATCGAGGGGATCGGCCGCCAGCGGGTGGAGCCGAGCTTCGTGCCCGGGGCGATCGACCGGATGATGCGCGTGCCGGACGCGGCGTCGATCGCCGCCGTCCGCGTCCTGGAGCGCCTCCTGGGACGCCGGGCGGGAGCGTCCACCGGAACCGGTCTGTGGGCGGCGTTCCGGATCATCTCGGAGATGCGTGATCGCGGAGAGCGCGGCAGCGTCGTGGGCCTGCTCTGCGATCCGGGCGAACGCTATGTCGAGAAGTACTACTCTGACGCGTGGCTGGCCTCGCAGGGCATCGCCATCGGCCCATATGTACGGCTGCTGGAGACGTTTCTGCGGACCGGCGTTCTGGAGGGCCCGGAGCCTGACCGGTCGAGTTGAGGTGCGCTCGGGGTCCCGTCTGGCCCATGGTGTCCTGCATGAACCATTCCAGTGTCTCCTCCGGATCGCCGAGTCCTGCTGCCCGCACGGGTGACGCCGTGCGGCGGATGACCGCGCGCAGCCGCGACGAGGAGCACCGCGCCTCCACGCCCCTGGAGTTGTTCTTCGACCTGTGCTTCGTCGTCGCTGTCGCACAGGCCGGCGGCCGTCTGGTGCATGCGATTGCCGACGGCCACGCCGGTCATGGAGTGGCCGGTTATTTTTTGTTGTTCTTCGCCATTTGGTGGGCTTGGATGAATTTTTCCTGGTTCGCCTCTGCCTATGACACCGATGATGTGCCGTACCGGGTGACCACGCTGGTGCAGATCGTGGGGGTGCTGCTGCTGGCGGCGGGCGTGCCGCGCGGTTTCGACGACGGCGACTTCCAACTGGTCGCCATCGGCTACGCGGTGATGCGGTTGGCGCTGGTGACGCAGTGGCTCCGAGCTGCCCGCTCGGCGGAGGGAGAGGACGCGGCCGGGGCGCGGAAGACGGCGGTGCGGTACGCGATCGGAGTGACGGCCTGCCAGGCCGGCTGGATGGTGCTGCTGTTGCCGCACGGTGCGCCGCCCGGGTGGGCGTTCCTCGTGCTCGCGGCCGCTGAACTGGTCGTTCCTCCGCTGGCCGAACGTGCGGCTCCTACGTCCTGGCACCCGCACCACATCGCGGAACGCTACGGCCTGTTCACCATCATCGTGCTCGGTGAGTCGGTTGCCGCGGCGACGGTCGCGGTGCAGTCGGCAGTGGATGAGCACAGCGCGCTCGGCGATCTGCTGCCGATCGCGGCCGGCGGGCTGCTGATCGTTTTCTCCGCCTGGTGGATCTACTTCGCCGTGCCCATCCACGACTACCTCGTGTCCAATCGCCAGGCATTCCTGTGGGGGTACGGGCATTACGCCGTGTTCACCTCGGCCGCCGCGATCGGCGCCGGTCTGGAGATCGCCGTGGAGCAGGCGGTGGGCAGCGGCGACATCTCGCTGCGGACGGCGGCTTGGTCGGTCACGATTCCCACCGCGGTTTTCCTGTTCACCGTGTGGCTGCTGCACTCGCGCCACAGTAAGCACGGCGTGGCGCAGCAACTCACCTTGCCTGTCGCGGCCTTGGGGGTCCTCGCCTGTGCGTGGACCGGCGAACACGCCGTGCTGTGGGCAGGACTCGTGTGCGCGGGGGCGGTGGCTGTCGGCGTCGCTCTGCAGGCGCGCGAGCCGGTGTGACCTTGCAACCGCAGTAGCGAACACAGGTGCGCCCGGTGTTCGCCGCCTGCCGTCAGACCCCCGCCGCCCCCAGCAGCGCACCCACCGCGTAGGTCACGGCCATCGCGAGGGCGCCTCCGATGGCGTTGCGGAGGATCGCCGGCCGCGCCGGTGCTCCTCCCAGTCGGGCGCTGATCCAGCCGCAGCCGACGAGGGCCACGAGTACCGACACCACCGTGACTGCCAGACGCCAGTCCTTGGGCGGCAGCACGATCGCCAGCAGCGGCAGCAGCGCGCCGACGGTGAACGAGACGAAGCTCGCCCACGCCGCGTGCCAGGGGTTGGCGAGTTCGTCGGGGTCGATGCCCAGTTCCACTCGGGCGTGCGCGTCCAGCGCGTCGCGTTCGGTGAGTTGCTCGGCGACCTCGCGGGCGAGGTCGTGGCTGATGCCCCGCTCCTCGAGAAGGCCGGTGAGTTCGTCGAGTTCGGCTTGCGGGGTGGTGGCGAGCTCTTCGCGTTCCAAGGCGAGGGCGGCCTGCTCGGAGTCTCGTTGCGTGCTGACCGAGACGTACTCGCCGGCCGCCATCGACAGCGATCCGGCGAGCAGGCCGGCGAGGCCCGCGGTCAGCAGCGCCGAGCGTGAGTCGGTCGCCCCGGCCACGCCGACGACCAGGCCCGCGGTGGAGACGACCCCGTCGTTGGCGCCGAGGACCGCGGCCCGCAGCCAGTTCAGCCGCGTGCCCAGTCCCTCGTGGTGGGGCTCCTGGGGGTGGGGGCCGGTTGACCCCGCGGCGTCGCCGGACGCCGAGTCGTCGTTCATGGGAAGCAGCGTCTCATCCGGCGGCGAGGTCGCGGGCCCCGGACAGGCCGAACCCCGGCGCGGGGGGGGTGCACCGGGGTTCGGGTCTATGGGGCCTGGAGGAGTTCAGGCCGCTGGTCGGGTGATCAGGCGGCTTCGTAGTCCAGGCCGGTTGCGCGCGCCATGCGCTTGAGATCGGCGAGGGCGTGCTTCTCGATCTGGCGAATGCGCTCGCGCGTGAGGCCGTGCTCCTTGCCCACCTCGGTCAGCGTCCGCTCGCGGCCGTCCACGATGCCGTAGCGGGCGCGGATGATGGACGCGGTGCGGTCGTCGAGGCGGTCGATGAGCCCGTCGAGCTCCTCGCGGCGCAGCATGACCAGCACGGAGTCCTCCGGGGACGGCGCTGCGCCGTCCTCGACGAGGTCACCGAATTCGGTCTCGCCCTCGGCGTCCACCGACATGTTCAGCGACACCGGGTCGCGGGCCCAGTCCAGGACGTCGGCGACGCGCTCCGGGGTGGAGCTGAGCTCGGCGGCGATCTCCGCGGGCTCGGCGTCACGGCCGTTCTCCCGGTTGAACTCGCGCTGCACGCGCCGGATGCGGCCCAGTTCCTCCACGAGGTGGACAGGCAGCCGGATCGTGCGGGACTGGTCGGCGATGGACCGGGTGATGGCCTGCCGGATCCACCAGGTCGCGTACGTGGAGAACTTGAAGCCCTTGGCGTAGTCGAATTTCTCCACGGCGCGCACCAGGCCGGCGTTGCCTTCCTGGATCAGGTCCAGGAGCGGCAGGCCGCTGCGCGGGTAACGGCGGGCCACGGCGACGACGAGGCGGAGGTTGGACCGGATGAAGATGTCCTTGGCCCGCTCACCTGCGGCGACGAGGGCTTCCAGTTCCTCCCGGCTGGCCTCGCCGCCCGCCTTGTCGGGCAGGTCGATGTCGGCGGCGAGAATGCGTTCTGCGTAGACGCCCGCTTCGATGTCCCGGGACAGCTCGACCTCCCTGGCGGCATCGAGCAGCGGTGTGCGCGCGATCTCGTCCAGGTACATGCCGACGAGGTCGCGGTCAGCGACCTCCCCGCCTGCGGCGCGAACGCTGCTGTTCCCGCCTGCGTTACGACGGGCGACGGCACGGGTTGCCATGCGAGCTCCCTTACGAAGGTGCGTGCGGTCTGGGTGGTCGGGGCGGCTGGTGTCGGCCTCCGCCAGGTACTGGCTCTCGCCTTCCGGCTGCCCCATCCGATCGAGATAACGACTGGAAACCGGACACAATTCCCAAGTCGTCACCTGTTTTTTATGATCATGCAGTACCCTGTGCCGCCACATAGAGAGGCCGAATGGTGTCGGATCGTACAGAAGTGCAGGTCAGCCCCGGTAAGGAGGCCGATCTGGAGGCTCTGACCGACCTCTACAACCACTACATCCGTGAGACGGCGATCACGTTCGACGTAGTCCCCCTCACCCCGGAGGAGCGCCGGCCGTGGCTGCTCTCCCACCCGGAAGACGGCCCCTACCGCCTCATGGTTGCCCGGGAAACCGCCGCACCGGAAAAGATCCTGGGTTACGCGACCAGCAGCCCCTTCCGCCCCAAGGCCGCGTACGCCACATCCGTGGAGACGACCGTCTACCTGGCCCCCGGCGCCGGCGGCCGGGGTATCGGCACCGTTCTCTACGAACAGCTCTTCGCCGCCCTGGAGCGTGAGGACCTGCATCGCGCGTACGCGGGAGTCACCCTTCCGAACGAGGCGTCGATACGGCTGCACCGCCGGCTCGGGTTCCAGCAGATCGCGGTGTACGGCGAGGTCGGCCGGAAGTTCGGCGAGTACCACGACGTCATGTGGTTCGAGAAGCGTCTGACGTGAGCCGTTGATTCCCGCCGCGGCGAACGTCGCACGTTTCCCCACACGGGACTCCTGGCAGTGACGAGCCGAACACCTTCCTTGAAGCTTCAAGCAAACAGCGTTATCGTCGAGTACGCTTGAAACTTCAAGGAGGCTGCCGCGATGACCACAGCGACACCGGAGCGGATGCCGGCGCTCTATCTCTCGCACGGCGCCCCGCCGCTCGCCGACGACCCCGTGTGGCCCGGCGAGCTCGCGGCATGGTCGGCCGGTCTCCCCCGCCCCAAGGCGATCCTGATGGTCTCCGCGCACTGGGAGGAGGCCCCGCTCTCCATGGGCGCGACGACCACCGTGCCGCTGGTCTACGACTTCTGGGGCTTCCCCGAGCACTACTACCGGGTGACATACGCCGCGCCCGGCGCACCGGCGCTCGCACAGAAGGTCCGCGGGCTGCTGAAGGGTGCGGGACACGCGGTCCAGGACGTGCCCGACCGCGGTCTCGACCACGGCGCCTACGTGCCTCTGGTGGAGATGTACCCGGACGCCGACATCCCGGTGCTGCAGGTGTCCATGCCGACACTGGAACCCGAGGAGCTCTTCCGGATCGGCCGCAGGCTGGCCCCTCTGCGCGACGAGGGTGTGCTCATCGTCGGGAGCGGCTTCTTCACCCACAATCTGGCCGCGCTCCGGCACTCCGGGGGCACCCCGAGCTGGTCCGCGGAGTTCGACGACTGGGGTCACCGCGCCCTGGAGGCCCAGGACGTCGACGCCCTCCTGGACTTCGAACACACCGCGCCCGCCGGGCGGCTGGCGCATCCGCGCACAGAGCACTTCGCCCCGCTGTTCGTTACGCTCGGCGCTGCCGAGTCGGATCTCGGCAGCCAGCGCAGCATCATCGACGGTTTCTGGATGGGCCTCGCCAAGCGCTCCGTCCAGCTCGGCTGAACAGGAAGACACCCCCCTCATGCAGAAGCGACGCATCGCGATCGGCGTGGCCGTCCTGGCCGGAGCCGTGACTCTGGCCGCGTGCGGCTCGGACGGCAAGAAGGCCGACGCCTCCGCCACCACTCCCGGCGGGAGCGACAGCAAGCCGGCCGCGTCCTCGCTCTCCTGGCCCGCCCCCGCCGACGCGTCGGCACAGGTGAAGGCCGCGGGGCTGCCGATGCTCGGGCAGGAGGGCCAGGTGCTGCACATCCACAGCCACCTGGACGTGTTCGTGGACGGCAAGCAGGTGACCGTTCCCGCCGAGATCGGCATCGACCTGGTCAAGCAGCAGATCAGCCCGCTGCACACGCACGACACCTCCGGTGTTGTGCACATCGAGTCGCCTGTGAAGGCCGACTTCACCCTCGGCGAGTTCATGACCGAGTGGAACGTGCCGATCACCAAGGACAGCCTCGGCACCCTGAAGACGGGCGGCGGCAAGGAACTGCACGTCTACATCAACGGCAAGGAGCAGGCCGGCGACCCTGCGGCGCTGAAGCTGGCGGCGCACGACGAGATCGCGATCGTCTACGGCTCGTCCTCGACCAAGGTCCAGGTGCCGACCTCGTACAACTGGCCGCAGGGCCTGTAACGGCAGGGTCGTCCGCGACGGCGATGCCGCCGGGCCTTCTCGGCCCCGGCCCACCGTCACCCGCGAGGGTGATTCACGGGGCGGATGAGACGCCCGTACGACCAACGGCAGGTCCCCACCCCTCCGGCTGAACCGGAGCGGCGGGGACCTGCCGTCGTTTCGTTCTCACACGGTGGTGGCGCCGCTCTCGCGACGCCACCGCGTCAGGACCGGTCCGGTCCTGTCACCCGTGCGCGTCAGTGGGCGATCACCGGCACAGCGACGTCCTCGACGGAGTCGTCGCCCTCGGCACGCTCTGGCACGTTCTGCACCTTGGCGTTGACGAAGACGAACGCCAGGACGCTCGACAGGAGCAGGATGCCCGTCGCCCAGTAGATGGCAACGGAGTAGCCGTGCACGGCGGCCTCGTTGATGAACAGCTTGTTCTTGAGGTCGGCCGGGCCGGAGACGTGACCCTTGATCCAGGCGGTGGTGGCGCTGGCCGCCAGGGTGTTCAGCAGCGCGGTGCCGATGGAGCCGCCGACCTGCTGCGAGGTGTTGACCATGGCGGACGCGACACCCGCGTCCTCCGGACGCACCCCGTGCGTGGCCAGGCTCATGGCCGGCATGAACGCGGTACCCATGCCGAGGCCCATCAGGATCAAGCCGGGCAGGAGGATGGCGGCGTAGCTGGAGTCGACCTTGATCTGGGCCAGGATGGCCATACCGATCGCGGCGACCAGGAAGCCAGGGGCCATCAGGTAGCGCGGGCGGACGCGCAGCATCAGACGGGCGCCGATCTGCGTGGAGCCCACGATCATGCCGGCGACCATCGGCAGGAAGGCGAACCCGGACTTCAGCGCCGAGTAGCCCATCACGATCTGCAGGTAGTACGTCAGGAACAGGAACAGGCCGAACATGCCGATGACGGCCAGACCCAGCGACAGGTAGACACCGCCGCGGTTGCGCTCGGTCACGACGCGCAGGGGCAGCAGCGGGGCCTTCACCCGGCTCTCGACGAGCACGAACGAAACCAGCAGGACCGCGGAGGCGACGAACATGCCGATGGTCAGACCGGAACCCCAGCCGTCGGACTCCGCCTTGCTGAAGCCGTAGACCAGGGCGACCAAGCCGGCACTGGCCAGGATCACGCCGGGGATGTCGAGGCGGTTGCGGTTGCGCCCCTGGGCGGGCTCACGGATGAACAGGCCGGCGCCGATGATGGCGGCGGTGGCGAAGGCGATGTTGACGAACAGCGCCCAGCGCCAGTTCAGGTACTCGGTGAGGACACCGCCGAGGATGAGGCCGACGGCCGCACCGGCACCGGCGATGGCGCCGTAGATGCCGAACGCCTTGGCACGCTCCTTGGCGTCGGTGAACATCACCGCGAGCAGCGACAGCGCGGCGGGCGCAAGCAGCGCGCCGAAGACACCCTGCAGGGCGCGGGCGCCGAGCAACATGCCGGTGTTCACGGCGGCGCCACCGATGGCCGAGGCCGCGGCGAAGCCGAACAGACCGACGATGAAGGCGTTCTTGCGTCCCCACAGGTCGGCCACACGACCGCCGAAGAGCAGCAGGCCACCGAAGGCCAGGGTGTAGGCGGTGACGACCCACTGACGGTTGCCGTCGGAGATGCCCAGGTCGGCCTGGGCGGACGGCAGCGCGATGTTCACGACGGTCGCGTCGAGCACGACCATCAGCTGGGCGAGCGCGATGAATATCAGCGCCGTCCACCGCTTTGGATCGGGCTGGAGCTCCGGCTTGAGCTCGGGCTTGAGCATTTCAGGCATAACTGGTCTCACTAAGGATGCGGAGTGACAAGGACGTGGGGACGTTTGTCAGCGAGTTCGTCCGGCCGTGGATCGCAGTCGTGGATCCTGCGCCGGTGTCCGTGAGGACGAGCGGTCTTCTCTGACCTCGGTGGCTTCTCGGGTCGCGATCGGCCCGTGGACCGGCCATGTGCGGTGACCTGATCCGGTGGCACCGACGGTACGGCGTTGACGAAGCCGCCAACGCTATAACCCGACTGGCGTGAGATGCGAACTATTTTCGACCGGCCTTCAGATCCTCCAGAGTCGCGGCTGTCCCCACGAGCACCGACCGCGCCGGCGCGCGAAGCCCGTCGAGGAAGAGTTGCAGGTGCCTGTGGACGAAGCGGTCGAAGCCCACGCAGCCGGTGCCCGGCAGCGGCCGGGTCAGCTGGGTGAGAGCGACCATCAGGTCGCCGACGGCGATGTCGGGACGCAGCTGACCGGTGCGCTGGGCGCGATCGACGATGGCGATGATCGCGCGCTCCATGCGCTGTACCTGTCCGGCCACCTCGGGGTCCTCGCGGTCGAAGGCCTCCGAGAGCATGGGGCACAGGGCGCCGATGCGCTCCTCGGCCGCCTCGAAGACGAAGCGGTAGAGCGCGGAGAAGGCGTCCGGTTCCTCGGCGAGGGCGTCCTCCGCCCGCTGGGCGGTGCGCGCCATCACCGAGAGGGTGACCTGGCGGATGAGTTCGCCGCGGTCGCTGAAGTGGCGGTAGAGGGTGGCGTTGCCGACGCCGGCCCGGCGTGCGACCTCGTCGAGAGGGACGTCGGGGCCGAACTCGACCAGCGCCTCCGTCGCCGCGGCGACGATGCGCTCGCGGTTGCGTGAGGCGTCGGCGCGCAGCCGCGCCGTGCGTGGCTTGACCGTGGCGTCCATGGCATCCAGGTCGGTCATCACGACGGGCTCCCCTCCGATCCCCCGGTCGGCTCCTTGCTGCTCCCAGGTGAGAGCCGCATAAGTTGAAACGGAAAACAAGTCCCCGCTTCGCTCATAGGACTAAACGGGGAGAGGGTCCCCGGATATTTCCCGCTCATAAGGTGACCTGCGTCACACCATCGAGTGGCATTTCATTGAAGCTTCAAGAAGTTGCTCTATCATGAACACCATGAGATGGCTGACCGAAGACGAGCAGGCGGCATGGCGGGCGTATCTGCAGGCCACCACGCTGCTGGAGGACCATCTCGACCGCCAGTTGCAGCGTGACGCCGGCATGCCGCACATGTACTACGCCCTGCTCAGCACCCTCTCCGAGACGCCGGGCCGCCGGATGCGCATGACCGAACTGGCTGAGCGGTCGAAGATCACCCGTTCGCGACTGTCGCACGCGGTCACCCGCCTGGAGGGCAACGGCTGGCTGCGACGCGAGAGCTGCCCCTCCGACCGCCGCGGCCAGATCGTCGTACTGACCGAGGCCGGTTACGACGAGGTGGTGCGCACCGCGCCGGGCCACGTCACCGCGGTGCGGGCGGCGATCTTCGACCGGCTCAGCGACGAGCAGACCCGGCAGCTCGCCGAGATCTCACGGATCATCGCCGACGGGCTGCACGGACCCGAGGGCGCCGACGTCCCCTGGCGGCGCTGACAACCCGGACCCGCGGGCCGACCGCCCGCGGGCGACACGCCGATGCCCCGACGTGGTGCTCAGCGGCGTCCCGAGCGGGCCAGCCAGCGTCCTTCGTGTCTGCTGACCTCGATCGGACGGCCGAAACACGCGGTCATCAGGCCACCGGTCAGCACCTGTTCGGCGGGCCCCGACGTCAGCACGCGGCCGTCTTTGAGCAGCAGCACGTGGCCGATGGCGGGTGACAGCTCCTCGAGGTGGTGGGTGACGGTGATCGTCGCCAGACCCGTACGGGTGACCGCAAGGCGGTGCATGGCGTCGATCAGATCTTCACGTGACGGCAGGTCGAGCGCGTTGAACGGCTCGTCGAGCAGCAGCAGTGACGGGTCGGCCATCAGCGCCCGGGCCACGAGGATGCGGGTGCGCTGACCGCCGGAGCAGACCCCGTAGGCGCGGTCGGCGAGCTCCTTGATCTCCAGCTCGGCGAGCAGCGCCCGGGCCCGCTCGCGCACCTCGTCGTCGTACTTGCGCCACAGCGGCTGCACGGTGCCGGTATGACCGGTCAGTACGACGGTGTGAGCGGTCGCGTCCAGCGGGACCTTCTGGGCCGAGGACACCAGGCCGATGTGGGCGCGCAACTCACGCATGTCGACCCGTCCCAGACGGTGGCCGAGCACCTCGACCGTGCCGGTGGTGGGGTGCATGAGGGCGCCGATCAGCCGGAGCAGCGTGGTCTTGCCCGCGCCGTTGGCGCCGAGCAGCGCCCAGTGCTCGCCGGATCTGACGGTCCAGCTGACGTCGTCGAGGATGACCTGGCCGGTGGTGTACCTCCGCACGCTCGCCGCGTCGAGCGCGGCGACAACGGCCGGCTCGCCGCCGCCGGACGCGGTGTCCCTCCCGTGGGCTGTCATGCCGGGAACGATAGCTGTATGCGCCATCTTCCGGACGGGCGTTCCGCGATGCGGTACCCGCGGTCGCCTGGAGCTGTCCTCATACGGGAGCGGGCGCCGGTTCCTCGCTCTTCGCCGCGGCCTGGATGGCCCGTGGCGGGCCTGCCCGGAACAGCAGGAACGTGATCACACAGCCGACGGCGAAGAAGGCGGCCGACCACCAGTAGGCGACGGTGTAGCTGTGGAGCTGCGCCTGCGACACCACGGCGGGGGTCGGGCGCTTGCCGACCAGGTAGCTGGTGGCGGCGGTGGTGGCGAGGCTGTTGAGCAGGGAGGTGCCGACGGAGCCGCCGACCTGCTGGCTGGTGTTGACCATCGCCGACGCCACACCCGCGTCGTTCGGCCGCACCCCTGCCGTGGCGAGGTTCATGGAGGTGGCGAAGACCAGGCCGAGGCCCAGGCCCAGCAGCATCAGCGGCGGCATGATGTGTGCCACGTAGGTGCTGTGCGCGTTGAGGCCGGTCAGCCACGCCATGGCGCCGCCCGCGAAAAGCATGCCCGTCGGCACGATGGGTTTGGCGCCGATGCGCGGGACGAGCGAGTTCTGGGCGACCACGGACGCCACGACCAGCACGGCGACCAGCGGCAGGAACGCCAGTCCGGTCTTGATCGGCGAGTACAGCAGGGTTCGCTGCATGTAGTACGTCAGGAACAGGAACACGCCGAACATGCCGGCGCCCGACAGGAACATCGCCAGGAACGACGCTCCCCTGTCTCGGTCGCTCACCACCCGCATCGGCAGCAGCGGATGCCTGGCGCGCTGCTGCCACAGCACGAACGTGATCAGCAGGACGACGCCGGCCAGCAGGAATCCCCAGGTGCTGGGGGTCGTCCAGGAGTGCCGCTGGGCGTTGGAGAAGCCGTAGACGATGCAGAACAGGCCCGCGGAGACGATCACCGTCCCGGGCACGTCCAGACTCGTCCGGTCGGGTGGGGCTCCCGGGCGGAGCAGGCGCCAGCCGCCGACGAACGCGATGGCGGCGAAGATCAGGTTGACGTACAGGCACCAGCGCCAGTCGAGGTACTCGGTGAGGATGCCGCCGAGCAGCAGACCCACCGCGGCGCCGGCGCCGGCGATCGCGCCGTAGATGCCGAACGCCTTCGCCCGTTCTCTGGCGTCGGTGAAGGTCGTGGTCAGCAGGGACAGGGCGGCGGGCGCCAGGATCGCGCCGAAGGCGCCCTGCGCGGCACGGGCGGTGACCAGCACTTCGAAGCTGGGCGCCGCGCCGCCGACCGCCGAGGCGAAGGCGAAGCCGACCAGGCCGACGAGGAAGGTGGTCTTGCGTCCGATGAGGTCGGCGAGCCGTCCGCCGAACAGCAGCAGCGAACCGAACGCGAGTGCGTACGCCGTGATGATCCATTGACGGTTGCCGTCGCTGAACCCCAGAGACTTCTGCGCGGACGGCAGGGCGATGTTCACGATGGTCGCGTCGAGCACGACCATGAGCTGCGCGAGGCCGATGACGACGAGTACCCACCATCGGCGGTTGGACGGTTCGCCGGCCGTGTTGTCGGCGTTGTCGGCGCCCTTCCGGCCACCGCTCCTCAGGTGGCCGGGCGTGGAGCTGTCCTGCGAGCTGCGGACCATGGCATGCGTCTCCCTCTGCGCGACTGCGCGCCCCCGCAGTCCCACGCTAGGCGCAGGTCACCACAGCCGCCATGTGGGGGAAGACCGCCCGCGGCGCCCGGGGAGGCGGGCCGGGGAGCTGCCGGCGGCCAGTCCCCGAACCGGACGCGGCGGCAGCTCCTCCGTTCCGCGGCCTCCCGCACCGGCCGCAGTCCGATGAACGGGAGATCACCCGCGACCGTCATCGGACGACCGTCCCAGGTGGCGATGACGGTCACGGAGTGTTCGGCCGCACCGCTGAGGTGCGGCTCGGACAAAACGATCATTAACCACGCACCCCATACGGCTAACTCGCCGTCACCCGGTTGGCGTGACCCGATGAGCAGATCATCACCGGGCGGTGTAGACGGGTGATCTCACCGCCGACCGCGGAAGAGCCCATACGCAGTACTCCGGCGCGCGAGCCGCGTCCTGGGGTCGTTTTCTGATGACCACAGGACCGGACCGTCGCACGAGGGGAGCACGCGCATGGCGACCCGCGCCGACCCCGTGCCCTCCGGCGACGACCCGGACGACCATCACTCGCTGGACGACGACGAGCGGTCCGAGCTCGCCGAGCTGCGCGTGCGGATGCGCCGGCACCGCGTGCGCTCCTTCTTCTCCGCCCTGCTGATCACGCTCGCCGCGGTGCTCGCCCCACTGAGCGCGGTGTCCGTGTGGGTGGCCGACGAGATCGCCGACACCGACCGGTACGTGGCGACGGTCGCGCCGCTCGCCTCGGACCCCGACGTCCAGGCGGCGATCACCGCCCAGGTGACCGACGCCGTCATGAAGAAGATCGACCTCAATTCGCTGCTGTCCAACGTGGCGCCCTCCGACCGGCCGGATCTGGAGAGCGCCCTGGGGGCGCTGAGCGACCCGCTGAACAGCGGCCTCGAGGGCTTCGTGCACCAGACGGTGGCGTCCTTCGTGGCCAGTGACGCGTTCGCCCGGATCTGGACGCAGCTGAACCGGCAGGCGCACGCCGCCTTCGTCGGCGCGCTGACCGGCGACAGCAACACCGCCGTGCAGGTGCGCGGCGACACGGTGACACTGGATCTCGCGCCGGTGGTGGACCAGGTCAAGAACCAGCTGGCCGGCGGCGGGCTGGGCGTAGCGAGCGTCATCCCGACGGTGCACACCGACTTCACCCTGGCGAAGTCGGAGGACATCAAGAACGTCAGGACCGGGTTCCGGATCCTGGAGCTGGCCGGGAACTGGCTGCCGTTGGTCACGGTCGTGCTGGCGGTCGGCGGTGTTCTGCTGGCGGTGCACAGGCGCCGGGCCGTGGTGACGACGGCTCTGGCGGTGGCCGTGGCGGTGGCCGTTCTCGGCATCGGGCTGACGGTCTTCCGCGTCGTCTATCTGAACCACCTGCCCGGGGCGGCGAACGAGCGGGCGGCCGGCGCGGTCTATGACCAGCTCGTCCGATTTCTGCGGCTGACCATTCGTGTGGTCTTCGTCCTGGGTGTGGTCGTCGCGCTCGGCGCCTGGCTGAGCGGGCAGGGGCGGTGGGCCCAATGGGTGCGCGGGGTGTGGGAGTCCGGCATCGCGGCTTTCCGCCTCGGACTGGGGATCACCTCGACCGGTGCGGTGGGCCGCTGGGTGCGGCGCTACCGGCATGTCCTGCAGTGGGCCGTCGTGGCGGTGGCGGTCATCGTGATGTTCGTATGGTCGTATCCGACCCCGGTGGTGATCCTGTGCATCGCGATCGTGGCGGTCATCGCACTGGCGGTCATCGAGTTCCTCGACGACCGGCGTCAACCGCCGGCCGCGAGGGTGACATCGCCGTAGCCCGAGCCCGGCAGGTCACCCTCGCGAGTGCGCAGACCGCCGTCGCGGCCGGCGGATCACTCCTTCGCGGCGGCCAGTGCGGCGAGCTGCTGCTCGAACGGCACCACGGTTTCCTCCGCCGCCGAATGACCCGGCCGCGCCTCGACCAGGGCGGCCAGTTCCCGGGCGGCCCGGTCGATGCGGCCGGCCAGCGCCTCGTCTCCGCCGGCGCCCCAGTCCTCCGAAGCGGCGTAGACGGCGGTCGGCACGACCACGGTCCGCAGGTACGCGAAGAGCGGGCGCATCGCGTGCTCCAGGACCAGCGAGTGCCGGGCGGTGCCGCCGGTGGCGGCGACCAGCACCGGCGTTCCCGCCAGCGCGTCCTTGTCGATGACGTCGAAGAACGACTTGAACAGCCCGCTGTAGGAGCCGGTGAACACCGGCGTGACCGCGATCAGCCCGTCGGCGGCGGTGACCGCGTCGACGGCTTCGCGCAGCCGCGGCCCGGGGAATCCGGTCACCATGTTCTGGGCGATCTCGTTCGCCAGTTCGCGCAGCTCGATCACCCGGACGTCGGTGGTGAGTTCCCCGGCGTGCTGCCGGGTGGCGGCGGCCAGCCGGTCGGCGAGCAGCCGCGTCGAGGACGGGCGGCTGAGCCCTGCGGTGACCACGACCAGCGCCTTCGTCATGCCTGAACCTCCTGCAGTTCCGCGTCGCGCCGGGCGACCAGCGCCGTGTGGGTGGGACCGTCGGGCACCTGGGCCGGGCGGCCCTTGGCGAACTCCTCGCGCAGCACCGGGACGACCTCCTCGCCGAGGATGTCGAGCTGCTCCAGGACCGTCTTTTGCGGGAGTCCCGCGTGATCCATCAGGAACAGCTGGCGCTGGTAGTCGCCGAAGTGCTCGCGGAAGGCGAGGGTCTTCTCGATGACCTCCTGCGGGGAGCCGACAGTCAGCGGGGTCTGCTCGGTGAAGTCCTCCAGCGACGGGCCGTGCCCGTAGACGGGCGCGTTGTCGAAGTAGGGCCGGAACTCGCGGACCGCGTCCTGCGAGTTCTTCCGCATGAACACCTGCCCGCCGAGGCCGACGTAGGCCTGCTCCGGCGTGCCGTGCCCGTAGTGCGCGTACCGGTCGCGGTACAGGCTGATCAGGCGCTTGAAGTGGTCCTTGGGCCAGAAGATGTTGTTCGCGAAGAAGCCGTCGCCGTAGTACGCGGCCTGCTCGGCGATCTCCGGGCTGCGGATCGAACCGTGCCAGACGAACGGCGGCACGCCGTCCAACGGGCGCGGCGTCGCGGTGAACGACTGCAGCGGGGTGCGGAACCGGCCGGCCCAGTCGACGACGTCCTCACGCCACAGCTTGTGCAGCAGGGCGTAGTTCTCGACCGCGAGCTCGATGCCCTGGCGTACGTCCTTGCCGAACCACGGGTAGACCGGGCCGGTGTTGCCGCGGCCCATCATCAGGTCGACGCGGCCGTCCGCCAGGTGCTGCAGCATCGCGAAGTCCTCCGCGATCTTCACCGGGTCGTTGGTGGTGATCAGCGTGGTGGACGTCGAGAGAATCAGACGATCGGTGCGCGCGGCGACGTATCCGAGCATCGTCGTAGGAGACGACGGTACGAAGGGCGGATTGTGGTGCTCGCCGGTCGCGAAGACGTCGAGGCCGACCTCTTCCGCCTTCTGCGCGATGGTGACCATCGCCTTGATCCGCTCGTGCTCGCTGGGTGTACGCCCCGTGGTCGGGTCCGTCGTGACGTCGCCGACCGTGAAGATCCCGAACTGCATCGCTCTCACCCGTCCCATTTGGTTGACGATTCAACCACCCTAACGGAGAGCTTTGCCGCACTATTCCGGACCCCGACGTCGTCACCCCGTGCGTTCGCATGATCATTCAACGCACATATGATCAACGGTCTCGTCTCGTCACCCGCACGAGTGGGTCACCGGCCGCGCAGACGACCGCCATGCGGGTTCCGGCCGACGCGGCGATCACGCCCCACGAGGGATCGGCGCAGCCGGTACACTGTCCACGCGCGTCCCGGCCCCGGCCGGACCGTCCCCGCCCCAGTAGCTCAGGGGATAGAGCACAGCTCTCCTAAAGCTGGTGTCGCAGGTTCGAATCCTGCCTGGGGCACGTCGCACAGCGCGGAACCTCATGAACCGAAAAGCCCGCACCCCTCAGGGGTGCGGGCTTTCGTGTGCCGGGCGGACAGGGGTCAGGAGGGCAGGTGCCACACCTGGTTGGCGCCGCCCGTGCAGTCCCAGATCTCGACCTGGGTGCCCGGGGTGGTGGACCAACCGGTGTCGTCCAGGCACTTGTTGGACTGCGGGTTGTACAGGGAGCCGTTGGACTGCGGTATCCACACCTGTGATCCGGTGTTGTTGCAGTCGTAGAGATCGACCTTCGTGCCGTTGGCCGTACCGGCCGCGTACACGTCCAGGCACTTGCCGAGGACGTGCAGCGTGGTGCCGGCCTGGACGAAGGTCCACTGCTGCGCCGCGGTGCCGTTGCAGGTGTAGACCTGGACCGGGTTGTAGTTGGCGGTGCTCGCCGAACGGTCGTCGAGGCACAGGCCGCCGTAGCCGGTGACGGCGCTGCCGTTGGACGGCGGCGGGTTGCCGCCACCGCCGCCGCTCGTCGAGTACGCGGCAACGTAGCCGACGCTCATCGTCCCGCCCGAGGTCGTCGCCCCGCTGGGCGAGGTGCAGCCGCACACGCCGTTCGGGAAGCCGCCGCCCATGGCGAGGTCAAAGATGATCATCATGTTGTGGTCGAACGCCTGCTGCCACGTCGACGTGCCGACCTGGCCCTCGGTGACGGTGAAGTACGCCGAGCCGTCCAGGTAGAAGGTGATCGACTCGGCCGACGTGTTCGTGCGGTCGAGGATCATCGAGTACGTGTGGAAGCCGCTCTGACAGCCCGAACAGCCGCGCAGACCACTGCCGATGCCGTTGCCCTCGTTGCAGACGCCGCCCGGGTAGGTGCCGCAGTGGACCGTGCCCGCCACCTCGGACAGGGCGTTGACGTCCTCCATGATGTCGATCTCGCCGTTCTCGGGCCACTGACCGGACCCGAGCATCCAGAACGCGGGCCAGTAGCCGAGGCCGTTGGCCGGCGACGGCTGCTGGATGGACGCGGTGACCTGGAGCTTGCCGCCGGCCGGCGCGCCGACGTTGGCGGTCGGCGTGTGGATCCGGCCGGAGGTCCAGTTGCTGCCGCTGCCCAGGGCGGTGATGTTCAGGTGACCGTTGCCGTCCAGGTGGACGTTGCTGGTCGAGTTGGTCATCGTCTCGATCTCGCCGGTGCCGAAGTTCGAGCCCGGACCGGTGTCGTACGTCCACTTCGAGCCGTTGGGCGCGCTGCCCGAGGCCCCGGAGAAGTCGTCGCTGAAGACGGTGGACCAGCCCGATGGCGGCGGGGGCACGCTGACGGCCTGAGCGGCCGGGGCCTCGGCCCCGAACAGGGCGATCGCACCGAGGGCGGCCGCCAGGCCGAGGGCCCGCCAGCGCCGGAACAGAGCGGTCCGGGGTGACACGGGAGGACGTGGGGACTTTCGCGAGTGACGCGGAAGAGCTGACATGGCCGGCTCCGAGGGGTGGGGGGCGACGACAGCGAGGGGCTGCGCCAGGTGGGGGTGGTGGGACTGACCGACAACGATTGAAGTCGTGTACACGCCAAGCCGTCAAGAGAGCGCTCTCATTCACCGCGGACGATCACCGTCGGCGCAGGTCGGGCGCGTAGCCTGGAGCGCGCACGGCGGCACACAACAGGCGGCGGAAGACCCGTGGCGGCGGGCGCGGCCTACACGTCGTGACGCCCGGGCAGCGGGCGGACCCCCGATTCCTCTTCGGCGCCTGTACGAAGCCGCCGGAGTCGTACGGACGTGATCGGGCCGGGGCAGCGCTCCGGGCCGGAGAAGGAAAGGCGGGCCGGACCGTGGCGCGCAGGGCCGGGCGCAAGGCGCCGCCCGCACCGCTGGAGCAGCGTGCGGGCGTGGACCCCGTGCGCCTGCGACTGCCCGGTGACGGCGTCTGGCCGACGATCAGCGCGTTCCTGTACGCCTACTACGGCCCGGCGGTAGGGCGGGAGCGGCTCGACGCCATGCTCGCGGACGGGCGGTTCGTGACGGAGGACGGTCCGGTCGACGCTCGCACCCCGTACCGCGCGGGCGGCTGGGTCTGGTTCCACCGCGATCTGGAGCCGGAGCGTCCGTTGCCGTTCCCCGTGCGGATCGTGCACCGCGACGAGCGGATCGTCGTCGCGGACAAGCCGCACTTCCTGGCCACCACCCCGCGCGGGCGGCATGTCACCGAGACCGCGCTGGCCCGGCTCCGCCGCGACCTGGAGCTGCCGGACCTCTCCCCCGCGCACCGGCTCGACCGGCTGACCGCCGGGCTGGCGCTGTTCGTGGTCCGGCCGCGGGACCGGGGCGCGTACCAGACGATGTTCCGGGACCGGCGGGTCCGCAAGGAGTACGAAGCCGTGGCCCGGTTCGACCCGCGGGTGGCGCTGCCCCGGACGGTCCGCAGCCGGATCGTCAAGGAGCGCGGGGTGATCGCGGCGTTCGAAGAACCTGGGCCGCCGAACGCCGAGAGCCGCGTCGAGCTGCTGGCGCGCCGGGACGGCCTCGGCCGCTACCGGCTGCTGCCCGCGACCGGCCGTACCCATCAACTGCGCGTGCACATGAACGCGTTGGGGCTGCCGCTGCTGAACGATCCCGTCTACCCCGAGGTGCTGCCGGAGGCCGCCGACGGGGACGAGGACTTCAGCCGGCCCCTGCAACTGCTCGCGCGCGCCCTGGAGTTCACCGACCCGCTGAGCGGCGAGGCGGTGCGCTTCGAGAGCACGCGCGAGTTGTCGGCGTGGACCGGTGTCAGGCTGTCGCCGCCGGGGGCTCCGGGCTGAGCACCGCGAAGCGGGCACGCTCGGGGTCCTGGAGCAGGGCGATGCGCCCGACGCCCTGCATGTCGGTGGGCGGCATCAGGACGGTGGCGGCGCGCTCGGTTGCCCGGGCCACCACCGCGTCGCAGTCCGCGACGGCGAAGTACGGCTGCCAGTAGGCCGTCCCGTGCGGAAGCAGGTTCCCGCTGAGCTGCATGATGCCGCCGTGCGAGCCGGTCTGGCCGCCCCCGGAGCGGGAGACGACGTGGTAGGTGCCACCGCCGTCCGGCAGCGGCATGCCTTCGGTGTCCCAGTTGAACACCGTCTGATAGAAGGCCTTGGCCGCCTCGGCGTCCGGCGTGTAGAGCTCGGTCCAGCACAGGGCGCCGTCACCCACGCGGTCCAGTCCCTTGTTCGTGCCGGGCTGCCACACGGCGAAATCGGCGCCGGTCGGGTCGGCGTACCCGGCGAGACGGCCCTGGTCGAACACGTCCATCGGCGGGAAGCGGACCCTGCCGCCGGCCTGCTCGACGGCCTTGGTGGTCGCGTCGGCGTCGACGGTCGCGAAGTACACCGTCCAGGCCGCGTTGGCGTTCTCGGCCTGCAGCGGGCCGAGGGCGGCGACGGTCTTGCCGCCCAGCCGGAACATGCCGTACCCGCCGGCCTCCGGGCCCGCGGACTGGAACTCCCAGCCGAACAGGGCCCCGTAGAACGCCGCAGCGGCCTCCGTGTCACGACTGCCCAGGTCGACCCAGTTGGGCGCGCCGGGCACGTAGTCGGTGGTGAGCATGGTGCCGTCCTCCAAGAGCTGTACGTGAGCTGTACGTGGGCTGTCTTCGCTGTGGACGCTGGAGTGCGGAGGGTGGGGATGTGACGTATTCGGACGCTGTGTCCTCCCTCACAGTCCAGCATGGCAGCCGGTACGGACAGCCGCCGTTCGTCGGCGGGTCGTCGCAGGTCCGGGGCGGTGCCGAGGCGTGGCGGGGCCGCCACACGCCGTGGCGAAACCGATTCGGGATTGTCAGTGGCGCCGCCTAGGCTGGTTCACATGTTTGGGGGAAGTCTCGATCAGGCGAACGCCGGGGAGCCGGACGGCTCGACCGCGCCGGCCGGCACGACCGCCGCGCGGAGCACCGTGCCGGCCATGAACGCCGCGCACTCGGCGAACGCGGCCCTGCGCGCATACGTGCAGGAGCACGGCGACCGAGCGTGGACGCCGGAGGAACTGAAGGAACTGGCGCGACTGCGCGCCGAGTGGACGGCCGCCGTGCGCGGCGTCCGTGTGGAGATACGCCCGGTCCCGGGCCCCGTCAGGGGGTCGGCCGTGGTGACCGCTGCTTGAAGAGAAGAGTGAGCCCGTCCGACCCGCCTCGCACGGCGGCCTGCCGCGGCCCTGTAAGGGCCGACCGCAGTCCTCGCGAGGCGGGTCGTCTGCTGTCGGGGCGGCCCACCCCGCTGAGGGGCGGGCCCGCGGGGGCTCAGACCCGGACGGCCGCGTGGGGCGGGCGGACGTCGTCCGAGCCGGGGACGGGCTCCGCGGTGTCGTCGCCGAGGGCGACGATGCGGTTGTCGGCGTCGACGTGCACGACCGCCGGGCGCAGGGTGCGGGCCTCGGCATCGTCGACCTGGGCGTAGCTGATCAGGATGACCAGGTCACCGGGGTGGACCAGGTGCGCCGCGGCGCCGTTGATGCCGATGACGCCGGAGCCGCGTTCGCCCTCGATGATGTACGTCTCCAGGCGGGCGCCGTTGGTGATGTCGACGATGTGCACGAGTTCGCCGGGCAGCAGGTCGGCCGCGTCCAGGAGGTCGGCGTCGACGGTCACGGAGCCCACATAGTGCAGATCCGCCTGGGTCACGGTGGCCCGGTGGATCTTGGACTTGAACATGGTGCGCAGCACGGTGCCGCCTCCTGGTGAACGAGCTGGTCGCGTCCGCAGCCGCGGTACGCGCCGACGCACCAAGAGTAGGGCCCGGGCCGGGGTACGGAACCGGGGCCCTGGGCGGGAGTGCGGAAGATCTCAGCGGCGGGGCGGGCCGGGGCCGCCCGGGGTCGGGCGGCCGTGTCGCCGGGCGCCGTGGGGCCGGGTCTGCGGCCTCAGCCCACCGCCGGAACCGAGGTGGGTGCGGGGGCGGGAACGGGCTGAGGGCCCGAGGGGAGCCGGTCGTAGAGGTCGGCGAGTGCGGCGTTCAGGCTGATCAGGTGCGAGGGGCCGCTGCGGGCCCGGCGCGGAGGCTCGGCGTCGGGGCGGTGGCCGAGCCTGCGGCGGACCTGGCCGGTGTTCAGCGCCGCGAGGCCGAGCTGGGCCCGGGCGGCGGCCAGTTCGCCCACTTCGGCGGCCGCGAGGGCGCGGACGGCGGGGGCGCAGGCGGCGAGGGCGTCGGCCCAGTCCGCGGCGTGGGTGGCGGCGCTTCCGGTGGCGGCGCTTCCGAGGGCGGCGGTCCGGCGGCGTGGGATGCGGTCGAGGGCGGCGCGGAGGGCGCGGAGGAGGGGGGTGGGCAGGGAGCGGGCGACCTGCCGCGGGAGGTGCTGCCGGGGGTGGTGGACGAGTGAACGGTGCGCGCGGGCGGGGGCGGCCGCGGCGGCCAGGTCCTGCGCGGCCTTGTCGAAGGCGCGGGCCAGTCGCCGTATCTCCGCGGGCTGCGGCTGCTCCGCGCGGGCGGCGGCGAGCACCTCCTGCAGCACCTGCAGCGCTCGGGCCGCGCGGCCGCGCAGCACCGTCTCGGTCCGCAGCGGCAGCACGAAGAAGGCGGCCGCGATGCCGCAGACCGAGCCGAGCAGAATGCCCTCGGGCCGCTGGATGAGCAGCGCCGCGCCCTGCTCGCCGTTCATGGAGTAGAGGACGGCCAGCATGCTGGTGACGCAGAACGCCCAGGCGGCGTAGGTGACGTCGCGCAGCCACAGCCCGGTCACCAGGTAGGCGAAGATCACGACCACCGCGAGGGGCGGCTCGCCCGCCACCAGGTGGGCGATCAGGGTGCCGGTGACGCCGCCGGCGAACGCGCCGGCGATGCGCAGCCCGCTGCGGTGCACCACGTCGCCGCGGCCGCGGGCCGCGCTGCACACCACGAAGGACGTGATGACCGTCCACGTCCAGTGGTGCGCGAACGCCAGGTGCCCGGCCGCGAAGGCGGCGGCCATGGCGACCGCGAGCTGGGCCGACAGACGGGTCTGCGGCTGCAGGTCGAACCGACCGCCGGTCCGGCGCCGGGGCGCGGGCGCGTCCGGTACGGGGTACTCGCCGGCCCGGATCGCGCGCACGGTCGCCGCGCGGTCGCGCAGCTCGTCGAGTGCGGCGGCCCAGCGTTCGGGTTCGATGTCGGCGGCGGGCCGCGCCGCGAGGACCTCGGCCTGGAGCACGGCGGCGGACAGCTCGTCCAGCGGGCTGTGGTCGGCGCCCTTGTGCAGCCGCGCTGCGGCGAGCCGGTCCTCGACGGTGAGGGCCGCCCGGTGCAGGGCGCGTTCCGCGCGGCCGCGGGTACGGATGGTGGCCTCCGGGGGCAGGGCGCGCAGCCGGACCGCGGCCTGGAGCACGTCGCCCGCGGCGGCTGCCGCCTCACGCGTGGGCCGGGCCGGCATGACCGCGAGCACGGCGATCACCGCGGCGACCGCGACGAGTCCGGCGAGGCCGCCCCACAGCGGACCGGTCGCGCGGGCGGCGCTCGGCGGCACCGGCACCACGAGGACGGACAGCAGCGGGGTGAGGGCCAGCCGGCCGAAGCGACGCACTTTGCCGCCGAACCGCATGAGGTACCGGGACGCCGAGACCGCGCCGACGTAGGCCGCGGCGCCGAGGGCGGCGTGCCCCAGCATGAAGCGCCCGGTGAAGGCGGCGAGGATGCCGATGGCGGGCACGTAGGCGAGGGCGGACAGCCGGTGCGGGAGGCTGGTCCCGTGCAGCGAGCGCGAGACGAGGACGGCGACCACGGTCGCGATCACCACCATGCCGCCGGGCAGATGAGCCGATCGGACGACCACGTCGGTGACCACCAAGGCCGTCACAGCGGCGAGGACGGTTCGTACAGCGGCGCGCCATCTCACCCTTCCGGGGTCGAGGAGGCACAGTCGGATCATCATAGGTGTCCTCATCTCACGATTCCTACGCCTTACGTACGACTATCCGCCCGAATCGCGTCACCACATGCCCAGCTCATCGCACAAGATTCCCGTAAGTCGCGGAAAGTCACCCTCATCGCCTCGAATACCCGACCTCTAGATGATACGCAAAGCTGAGGAAATCGCCGCCATGTTTCCCCCGCCCTCCACCGATCCGGCATCCACGCTGCGCCGCGCGGTCAACCGCCTCGGCCGTCGCATGCGCGCCGAGCGGCTGCCCGACGCACTGCCCAGCGGGCGGCTCGGCCTCCTCGCCCAGCTCTACCGCGAGGGCCCGACCACACCCGGTGCGCTGGCCACCGCCCTGCACGTCCAACCGCAGTCGCTCACCCGCACGCTGGCCGCACTCCAGGAGGACGGCCTGGTGACCCGGGTGCGGGACGCCGCGGACGGCAGGCAGTACCGCATCGAGCTGACGCAGAGCGGCTTCGCGGCGATGGCGCGCGACGTCGAGCACCGCGACGCATGGCTGCGCGCCCGCATGGAGGCGGAGCTCAACGAGACCGAGCGCGAGCTGCTCCGGCTGGCCGCCGGCCTGCTCGACCGTCTCGCGGCGGACGAGTGGCCTGCGGACGAACGGCCGTCACGGGGGTGACCCCGGACAGGTGACCGCGCGGGCGGACAGGTGATGTTCGGCAGGTGACCGCGGACGGGTGACGGCAGGCAGGTGACGGTCACCACACGGCCGGGGCGCCCTGCGCCTCGATACCCCTAGGGGGTATATGGTTGTGGTGAACGGAGGGAAACCGCCCTTCGGAACGGCACCGCGCGGCGCCCGCGCGATGCCCCGCAGGCCACAGGAACGAGGAGCGCACCATGAGCGAGGCCGTCTACACCGTCACCGGGATGAGCTGCGGTCACTGCGAGTCCGCGGTCAGCAAGGAGATCACCGCGATCCCCGGCGTCACGTCGGTCACCGCCGTGGCCAAGACCGGGCTGCTGACCATCGCCTCCGAGCAGCCGCTGGACGACGACGCCGTCCGCGCGGCCGTGGACGAGGCGGGCTACGCGCTCGTCGGCCGCGCCTGACCGCACGGCGAAGGGCCCTCGGCCACGCGACGCGCGGGCGCGCGACAGACGGCACGCCCGCACACGCCGCACGGCGTGCGGCCCACGCACCAGTCAGCCGCCGGGCACGCCGAGCGCGGACAGGCACCGCGCCCGGACGTCAGCGGCACACGCAGCACACGCAGCAGCACAGAGGACGCCAGGGGATCAGGGGAAGCAGGCGAACGCACGTGGCGACGACAGTGGGGAACGACGGCGGGACGGCGCAGCAGCAGCGGGTCGAGCTGGAGATCGGCGGCATGACCTGCGCGTCCTGCGCCGCCCGGATCGAGAAGAAGCTCAACCGGATGGACGGCGTCACCGCCACCGTCAACTACGCCACCGAGAAGGCGAAGGTGGCGTACGACGACGCGGCCGGCGTCGCCGTCGCCGACCTGATCGCGACGGTCGAGGCCACCGGCTACACCGCCGCCCTGCCCGCGCCCCCGACTCCCCCGCCCGGCGCGTCCGGTGACCCCGATGCGGACGGCCGAACGGACGCGGAAGCCACCGGCGGCACCGGTGGCCGGTCCGCGGCCGACCTCGAACTGGTCACCCTGCGGCAGCGGCTGATGACGGCGGTGGTGCTGGCCGTGCCGGTGATCGTGCTGTCGATGGTCCCGGCGCTGCAGTTCACCAACTGGCAGTGGCTGGCGCTGACGCTGGCCTCCCCCGTCGCCGTCTACGCCGCCTGGCCGTTCCACCGCGCGGCCTGGGTCAACGCCCGCCACGGCGCCGCGACCATGGACACCCTGGTCTCGGTCGGCACGCTCGCCGCCTACGGCTGGTCCCTGTGGGCGCTGTTCTTCGGCACCGCGGGCATGGCCGGGATGAAGCACCCGTTCTCCTTCGCCGTGTCCCGCGGGGGCGGCAGCGGGGAGATCTATCTGGAGGCCGCGGCAGGCGTGACCGCGTTCATCCTCGCCGGGCGCTACTTCGAGGCCCGCGCCAAGCGACGGGCCGGCGCGGCCCTGCGCGCCCTGATGGAACTGGGCGCCAAGGACGTGGCCGTGCTGCGTGAGGGCCCCGCGGGGACTCGGGAAGTGCGCGTACCCGTCGCCGAGCTGGCGGTCGGTGACCGCTTCGTGGTGCGCCCCGGCGAGAAGATCGCCACCGACGGGGTGGTGCGCGAGGGCGGCTCGGCCGTCGATGCTTCGATGCTCACCGGCGAGTCGGTCCCGGTCGAGGTCGGACCCGGCTCCGCCGTCACCGGCGCGACGGTGAACGCCGGCGGGCGCATCGTCGTCGAGGCCGTGAAGGTCGGCGCCGACACCCAACTCGCCCGGATGGCCCGCCTGGTGGCCGACGCGCAGAACGGCAAGGCGGCGGCCCAGCGGCTCGCCGACCGGATCTCGGCGGTGTTCGTGCCGGTGGTCATCGCCCTCGCGCTGGCCACGCTCGGCGTGTGGCTCGCGATCGGCGAGGGGCCGACCGCGGCCTTCACCGCCGCCGTCGCCGTGCTCATCATCGCCTGCCCGTGCGCGCTGGGACTGGCCACGCCGACCGCCCTGATGGTCGGCACCGGCCGCGGCGCCCAGCTCGGCATCCTCATCAAGGGCCCCGAGGTGCTGGAGTCCACCCGGGCCGTCGACACCGTGGTGCTCGACAAGACCGGCACGGTCACCACCGGCGCCATGGCGCTGACCGGCGTCCACCCGGCCGAAGGGGTCGAGGAGAAGGACGTGCTGCGGTTCGCGGGCGCGCTCGAGCACGCCTCGGAGCACCCCGTCGCCCGCGCCATCGCGACGGGAGCGGCCGACGTCGTCGGCGACCTGCCGCCCGTGGAGGCCGACTTCGCGAACGTGCCCGGGCTCGGGGTGCGCGGCACGGTCGAGGGCCACCAGGTGCTGGCGGGCCGCGGACGCCTGCTGCGGGACGCCGGTATGGCGCTGCCACCCGAGCTCGCGGAGGCGCAGGCGGCGGCCGAGGCCCGCGGCGCCACCGCGGTCACCGTCGGCTGGGACGGCGCCGCCCGCGCGGTGCTGACCGTGGCCGACCGGGTGAAGCCCACGAGCGCCGAGGCGGTGCGGCGGCTGCGCGCGCTGGGGCTGCGGCCGGTACTCCTGACCGGGGACAACGCGGCCGTCGCCGCGGCCGTCGCGGCGCAGGTCGGCATCGCCGCGGACGACGTCCACTCCGAGGTGCTGCCCGAGGACAAGGTGGACGTGGTGCGGCGCCTGCAGGAGCAGGGGCGGACGGTCGCGATGGTCGGTGACGGCGTCAACGACGCGGCGGCGCTCGCCCAGGCCGACCTCGGACTCGCGATGGGCACCGGCACCGACGCGGCCATCGAGGCGGGCGACCTGACGCTGGTGCGCGGGGACCTGCGGACGGCCGCGGACGCCATCCGGCTGTCACGCCGGACGCTCGGCACGATCAAGGCGAACCTGTTCTGGGCCTTCGCCTACAACACCGCGGCGCTCCCGCTGGCCGCCCTCGGCCTGCTCAACCCGATGATCGCGGGTGCGGCGATGGCCTTCTCCTCGGTCTTCGTCGTCGGCAACAGCCTGCGCCTGCGCCGCTTCCGCCCGCTCGCGGAGTGAGCCGGCCGCCGGGGCGGTACGCCATGCGTGTGCCGGGGCCAGGGACCGCCCCGGCCCCGGCGGACGATGTGACGCCGTCCGCTCGATGACCCCGCAAGGGCCGCACCGCGATGTGAGGATGGGGGGATGGCTGAGCGGTGGCAGGTCACGGCGCAGGAGCGGACCGCGCGGGTGGCGCGTCGGCTGATGGGGCGGGGTGCGGCGGGCGCCGAGGAGGTGACCGGCGCGCTGGTGGCGCTGCACGCCACCGATCCGGCGACGGTGTTCCTCTCCGTCGACGCGCGCCTCGCGAAGCCCGAGCGGACCTTCGAGGCGGTCGAGGCGGCGCTGTACGGGCCGGACGCGGGGCTGGTGCGCATGCTGGCGATGCGGCGGACCATGTTCGTCGTCAGCCGGGACAGCGCCCCCGACGTGTACGCGGCCGCCGGCCGGCCCATCGCGGTCAGCGAACGCAAGAAGCTGCTGGCGTTCCTCGCCGAGGGCGGCGGCTGGGACGAGAAGTGGCTCGCCGCCGCCGAGGACGCGGTGTCCGACACCCTGACCGCGAAAGGCGAGCTGAGCGGCGCGCAACTCTCCCGCCTGGTTCCCCAGTTGCGCGAGCAGGTGGTGGTCGCCCGCGGCAAGCCCTACGAGACGACCCAGAACGTCGCCAGCCGCATCATCCGGACGATGGCCGCGGAGAACCGGATCGAACGGCGCCGGCCCGCGGGGACGTGGACCAGCAGCCAGTTCCGGTGGGCCCCGGCCCGGCCACTGGAGGACCGCCCCGCCGACGCGGCCCGCGCCGCCGTCGTCCGGGCCTGGCTGGCCGCGTACGGGCCCGGCAGCGAGGCCGACCTGAAGTGGTGGACGGGCTGGACGCTCACGGCCGTCAGAAAGGCGCTCGCGACCGTCGGCGCCGAAGAGGTGCGGCTGGCGCCGGGCGCCGGTGACGCGACGGGGTACGTCCTGCCGGGTGACGCGGCGGCCACCGAGGCGCCCGCGCCCGAGGCTGCGCTGCTGCCCGCTCTGGACCCGGCTGCGATGGGATGGCAGGACCGGGACTGGTTCCTGCCGCAGGAGCACCGGGCCGCGCTCTTCGACCGCACCGGCAACGTCGGCCCGACCGTCTGGTGGGGCGGCGAGGTGATCGGCGGCTGGGGGCAGCGAGCCGACGGGACCGTGGTGTGGCGGCAGTTGACCGACCGCGGCGCGAAGGCCGCGGCGGCCGTCGACGATGCCGCGGCCGGGCTGACCGCCCGGCTCGGGGGCGTACGGGTCACCCCGCGCTTCCGTACGCCCCTGGAGCGCGAACTCGGCTCAGCCTAGGCGGGTCAGCTTCTTCCCGAACGACGGTGCGTGCAGGTCGGTCTGGAGCACCACCGGCACGGTGGTGCGGGCCGAGCCCGTGCCGAAGCCGATCGTGCCCACCTCGGTGCCGGCCTTCGCGTCGTGCGGGATGCCGCCGGTCAGCGGGTCGAGCGTGACCTTGGCGGTCATGCCGGGCCAGCCGATCGCCTTCAGGTCGGCGCTCGCCACCACCGGGGTGCTGCCGCCGAGCCCGTCGTCGACCTCGCCGACGACCTCGCCCTTCTTCAGTATGGTCGCCGAGGTCAGGCCGCCCTGGACCGAGTTGATCAGCGCCTGGCTGCGGGTGAGCGCGACGTTCAGGCTGTCGTTGACGGTGACGCCGCCGCGCTGCTGCAGCACCACGCCGAGGATCAGCTGCTGCTTGCCGTCGATCGTCCGGTGCGCCGCCCACATCAGGGCGCCGCCGGCCGGGGTGCTGGAGCCGGTCTTGACGCCGACCACGCCCAGGTTCACCAGGTCGTTGTTGTTGTTGTAGATCGTGCCGACACCCGGGATGTCCGCGTTCGGCATCGCCACGACGGAACGGAAGACGTCGTTCTTCATGACCTCGCGGGCCAGCTTGAGCAGGTCCACCGCCGTGCTCTGCGTGGTCGACTCGAAGCCGCTCGCGCCGGTGTAGGTGGTGTGGGTCATGCCCAGGCCCTTCGCCGTCTTCATCATCTTGGCGACGAAGGCCTCCTGTGTGCCGGCGTCCCAACGAGCCAGCAGCCGGGCGATGTTGTTGCCCGACGGGATGAGGAGCAGCTGCAGCATCTGCCGTTCGGTGAACTTCTGGCCCTTCTTGACCTTCGCCGTCGACTCCTCGGTGGACTGCGACTCGGCGGCGGCCTGCGCGTCCACGGTGATCAGCGGGCCGTTCTCCTTGCCGCTGAGCGGGTGGTCGTGCAGGACGACGTACGCGGTCATCACCTTGGTGACGCTGGCGATCGGCACGGGCGTCTGGGCGCCGTGCACCCCGAGCGAGCCCAGGCCCTCCACCTCGACGGCCGACTGCCCCTGGGAGGGCCACGGCATCGACTGCGGGAGGGCAGTGCCGCTGAAGGTGTACGAGGGCGCCGTGGTCGACGCCAGCGAGGGCGCCGGCAGCGGACGCAGCGCCTGAACCAGGACGAAGGCCAGCGCGAGCAGGACGACCAGCGGCGTCCAGATCTTGACGCGGCGCACAGAGGTGCGCAGCAGTGTCTCCGGCGGAGGCGGGGTGTTCGTCAGCTCCGCGAGCAGCTTCAGCGGGTCCTTGTCCGGCGTCGGCGGCACGGGCATGGTCCGGGTGCCCTGCGGGCCCACGGCCTCGCTCTCGCCGGTCTCCGGAACCGCGGCGGGCGGCAGCGGGGCCTTGCCCTTGGCGGGCGAGGCGGGCGCCTCGGTGGGGACGGTCCGGGCGCGCGTGGGCGTTCCGGGCTTGCCGAACGCGACGGCACCGCCCGGCTCGTCGGCCGACCGTCCGTACAGGTCCGACACCAGCGGCCGCACCACGGGCTCGCCCTGGGGAGCGGGCTTGGGCTCCGCATCCTTGGGGGCCGGCTTCGGGTCGGCGTCCTTGGGCGTGGCTTTGGCATCTGCCGCCTTGGGCGCGGGCCTGGACTCGGCGTCCTGAGGGGCGGCCTTGGGCTCCGCATCCTCAGGCGCAGCCTTCGCGTCCGTCACCTTGGGTGCGGGCTCGGGCTCGACGTCCCTAGGTGCGGCCTTCGCATCCGCCGCCTTAGACGCGGCCTCGGGCTCGACGTCCCTAGGTGCGGCCTTCTCATCCTTCGCCTTGGGCTCCGCATCCTTAGGCACGGCGTTCGACCCCGCACCCTTAGGTGCGGCCTTGGACTGCGCATCCTTAGGCGCGGACTTCGACCCCGCATCCTTGGGCGCGGTGAGCGTGTCGGCCCGGAGCCGGGTGGTGGGCTGATCCGTGGGCCCCTCCTCCGCGTCCTGGACGTCACCGGCGTCCTCGGCGTCCTCGGTCGCGTCCTCCGCGTCCGGACCGCCGGACCCGTCCTCGTCGGCCGAGCCCTCGTCCGTGGAGCCGTCCTCGTCCTCGCCCGCGGCAACGTCATCCGCGTGGTCGCCGCCCGTCCGTGCGGGGGACTCGGCCACCGAGGTGGCGGCGGGCGCGTGCGGCGGAGTGTCCTCGTCCGCACCAGCAGCCACAGAGGTCACGTCAGCCTCATTCGTCCCGGAGCCCGCATCACGATTCGATTCCGTTTTCACGCCCCCGGAGGCCGAGGCGCGTGGGGCGGAAGTGTCGCGTGGCGTAGCCGGGGCGGATGGGGAGTCGACGTCGGCTACGTCGTTCGCCGTATTCGCCGTCGAGGCGGAGGTGGACGCGGAGGCCGGATGCGGACGCACGCCGGCGGCCGGCCCGTCCACGGCGCCCGGGGCGGACGGGGCGGAAGCGGAAGGGGTTCCGACGGCACCGCCGGTGCCGCGTTCCTCGCGGATGTCGGAGGACCGCAACGCCTCACGCACCTCACGCGTCCCAGTGGACGCCCCGAACACCGCCAGCCTCGGATCCGCGCCGATCCGGTCGGCCACCTCCCCCGACGTCTCCTTTTGCTGCTCCTTGCCGGGGGACTCGCCCGCCACGCAGACCTCCTCCACAGATCGTCATTACTCGTGCACACATCGTGAGGGGCGCCACGGATCTGGCGCCCCTAGCCCTGCTGAACCACACTGGCAAGTGTCCCGCGACCGGCGCGCAGGCCGTCTGCGACACCCCACCACCCCGTAGACGAGAACGACATACCACCCGGTTCCCGCCGATAAGGCAGAGGCACTCTCGACAGGCCGGTGTGAGAGGCGTCACCCTGTCATTCATCCACGCGGGGAGGCATGGATGGGCAAGAGCCGCAGAACAATTCCGGAAGAGCTGCTGCTGCTCGCACTGGACCCGGCCACCGGGACAACAGCGCAGCCTCAGTCGCTCGACCTCGGCCTCGCCGGGGCACAGCTCGTCGAGCTGGCCCTGGCCGGACGGATAGCCCCTGACGGGGATCGTATCGCCGTGGTGCACCCACGGCCGACTGGAGATCCGACTCTGGACTCCGCGCTCGAACTGCTGCGGCGACGCGGCAGCCCGGTGCGCGCCGTCCACTGGATCGGCGGGCCCCGGCTGGGGCTGCGCCAGACGTATCTCGTGCACTTGGAACGGTGCGGCATGGTGCACGCCGTACCGGGCCAGATGTGCGGGGTGCTGCCGACGACTCGCTATCAGGCGACCGACAGCGCGGTCAGCCGGGAGATCAGGTCCCGGCTCGACTCGGCGATCCGCACCGGCGTCCCGCCGGACCCGCGGACCGCGGCGCTCGCCGCGCTCGCCCACTCGGTGGGGCTCGGCAAGCACCTGTATCCCGGGAACGAGGGCCGGTCCTCGCGATCGCGCCTGCGTGACCTGATCCGGTACGACCCGATGGGCGGCCTCGTCGCGCACGCCGTGATGGACGTGCAGAACGGGGTGGCGGCGCAGCCGAAACGGCCGCCCGCCCAGGCGCAGCGCTCCGCGGGCCACGGCACGATGGCCCGGGCGGGCGCGCGCTGACGCACCGGCACACCGCACCTCCGGCACCACCCCTGGCTCCATCTCGCACCGCCTTGCAACGCTCGCACACCCGATAAGGACGGTCACGGTGTCCGCCGGCAGGGACCGGACACCGAGGCCACCGGCCTGAGGCCGGGGCGGCCGTCCGCAGCGAGTCCCCCCTCTGGGAGCCGCTGCGACGCGCGGGTCGGCGGCGTCCCGGACGTGTTCCGGGCGCCGGCGCCCCGCGCGTCGCGCTTTCCGGGGTCCGGCCCGCTGCGGGTTCGCTTTGCCCGTTCCCCGGGACGGAAACGGACTCCGGCGGGGAAGCGGGAAGAAAACGACCGGGCGCGGACAAGCTTGTTCCGCTCAATCGCCAGCGCGGTGATGACCGGTAGTGGCAGTCTGCTGACCATCAGTACGTTCAGCGTGGAGGTGCAGTCCCCGTGGTCGCCAACGTCAACCCCACCGTCAGGCGCCGCCGGCTCGGTTCGGAGCTGCGCAAGCTCCGCGAGCAGAAGGGCATGACGGCCGAGGAGGTGGCGGCCCGGCTGCTCGTCTCCCAGTCGAAGATCAGCCGCCTGGAGAACGGGCGGCGCAGTATCAGCCAGCGGGACGTCCGCGACCTGTGCGGGGTGTACGGCGTCGAGGACGTCCGGATCGTCGACTCCCTGATGCAGATGGCCAAGGAGTCGCGGCAGCAGGGCTGGTGGCACGCCTTCGGCGACATCCCGTACAGCGTGTACATCGGGCTGGAGACGGAGGCGGCGAGCCTGCGGGTGTTCGAGCCCCAAGTGGTGCCCGGTCTGCTGCAGACCCAGGCGTACGCGAGCGCGGTGATCGCCGGCAACCTGCCGGAGGCCACGCCGGAGCAGGTCGACAAGCGGGTCAACGTGCGCCTGCGCCGCCAGGAGCGGATCACCGACGACGAGGCTCCGCTGCGGATGTGGGCGGTGGTCGACGAGGCGGCGCTGTGCCGCAAGGTCGGCTCCAACGAGATCATGAAGGAACAGCTCGCGCATCTGGTGGAGTTGAGCCACCTGCCGCATGTGACGGTGCAGGTGCTTCCCTTCGAGGCCGGCGCGCACCCGGGCCTGAGCGGGCAGTTCGCGGTGCTGGAGTTCACCGACGCCACCGATGCCACGGTGGTGTACCTGGAGGGCGTCAACAGCGACCTTTACCTGGAGAAGGACACCGACGTGCAGGCGTACAGCGTGATGTACGAGCACCTGCGGGCCCAGGCGCTGAGCGCCGAGCAGAGCCGGACCTTCATCGGCGAGCGGGCTCAGCGCTACGCCTAGGGGGACGCCCGGGGAGGCGCCGGATCCGGCCCTGCGGGGCCGGAGGGGGCGGCACGGTACACCTCGGCGCGTCCAACTGTGAAGGGTTGTATAGAATATGCCATCCGGTTGGGTGAAGCTGCCCACCGCTGCGTGATGTTGGCGAGTAGCGTCGTGGGCGTTCAGTCAATGGCGCAAAGGCGACCGCCCGCGCCGCCGTCACCAGCACAGACCGGAGCAGAGATGGCAATCAAGCTGGGCAGCACCCACGCGTGGAAGAAGTCCTCGCGTTCCACCGGGAACGGCGCCTGTGTGGAAGTGAAGTCCCCGGCCGTGCAGGCCGTGGTCGTCCGCGACTCCAAGGACCCGCAGGGCCCGGTTCTGACTTTTTCCCCGGACGCCTGGGCGTCCTTCGTCACTGATGTGGACCGCGGCGCGTTCGACCTGCGCTGAGCGGCGCATCCGACGCACCGTCCACGGGCCTGACGGGTCCGTGCCCGACACCGCAGCAGCAGAGCCCTCTCGACCGGCCGCCGTCCTTGCCGAGGGGGCTCTGTGCACAGCCGCGCTGGCCCGAGTGACCGCGGTGACCGCATCCTGGAAAGTACCTGGACACACCAACGATTCTTCGTAGGCTGCGTTCATGACGAGCACCCGAGCCGCTGTCCCCGGTCTGGCCGCCCGCGCACCCCACGTCGGCGCGTCGCCGGTACGGGAGATCCTCGCGCTGACCGCACGGCCCGAGGTCATCTCGTTCGCCGGCGGGCTGCCGGCTCCCGAGCTCTTCGACGCCGAGGGCCTGCGCGCGGCCTACGACCGGGTGCTGGCCGAGCAGCCGCGACGGGTTCTGCAGTACTCCACCACCGAGGGCGACCCGGAACTGCGCGGGGCGGTCGCGGCCCGGCTGACCGCCCGCGGTCTGGCCACGGACGCCGACGGCCTGCTGGTGACCGGCGGTTCGCAGCAGGGACTGGCTCTGCTGGTCACCGCGCTGCTGGAGCCCGGCGACGTGGTGCTGGTGGAGGACCCCACCTATCTGGCGGCGTTGCAGTGCTTCGGTTTCGCCGGCGCCCGGGTCGTCCCGGTGCCGACCGACGCGGACGGGGTACTGCCGCATGCCCTGGAGGAGCTGGTGCTGCGGGAGCGGCCGAAGCTGCTCTACCTGGTGCCCAACTTCCAGAATCCGACCGGCCGTACGCTGCCGCTGGAGCGCCGCCGCGCGGTCGCCGAGGTGGCCGGACGGCACGGACTGTGGATCGCCGAGGACGACCCGTACGGGGACCTGCGGTTCGAGGGCGCGTACCAGCCGTGGATCGCGGAGCTCGACGAGGCGGCGGACCGCACGGTGCTGCTCGGCAGTTTCTCCAAGGTGATGGCGCCGGGCATGCGGCTGGGATGGCTGCGGGCGCCGGCCGGGCTGCTGCGGGCCTGTGTCATCGCCAAGCAGGCGGCCGACCTGCACACCTCCACGGTCGACCAGGCCGCCGCGGCCCGATACCTGGCCGACTGCGATCTCGACGCGCATCTGGAACGGGTCCGCGGCGCCTACCGGGACCGCCGGAACGCGCTGCTCGCGGGCCTGCCCGGCGCACTGCCGCCCGGCAGCGCCTGGAACCGGCCGGAGGGCGGCATGTTCCTGTGGGTACGCCTGCCCGACGGCCACGACGCGACCGACGTGCTGCACCGGGCGATCGCGCACGACGTGGCGTTCGTGCCGGGCGCGCCGTTCTTCGCCTCGACGCCCGACGTGGCAACCCTGCGCATGTCCTTCACCACCCATACGCCGCAGGAGATCACCGAGGGACTGGCCCGTCTGTCCAAGGCGTTCGGCTGATCGCCCGTCAACTGGATTGCTGGGAAAGCACTGTTGTCCTGACAGGACATATCCGCATGCCGTGAGCCGGGCCGTTCGCGCCCGCTCCGCCTCCTTCCCCGGCCGTACGGGATCCCGCATCCCGTACGGCTGTTGCTCGTGATGCACGGAGGCACGCGTGGGCATGCCCGGACGTCCAGCGAAGTGCCCGCTCATCGTGGGTTCGCGATCACGGTCATCACAATGCCAAGTCGAGTAAAGAGACGGCAAAATCGTTCGGCGGTCTGATTTGCGTTCAGACTCTTGAACGCTGAACCCTTGACCGGCACCCTGGAGCAAGGGTTCAATCCCCGGAAGTCCCCGCTCCCGCACGGGGGCCACCGCCCGACGGAGCGTCGCAGCGAAGTGCGCTCTCGTTCACAAGGCGGACCCCCTGGAGGGGACATGAATGGTCTCGACTGGGCCGTGCTCATCGCGTACTTCGGCGTGATGGTGGCGATCGGCGTCTGGTCACACAAGCGCGTGGACACCGTCGGCGACTACTTCACCGCCGGCGGACGGATGCCGTGGTGGCTGTCCGGCATCTCCCACCACATGTCCGGATACAGTGCGGTGCTCTTCACCGGGTACGCGGGCATCTCCTACACCTACGGCGTCACCTCCTACTTCACCTGGGCGTTCCCGATCGCCATCGGCGTGGCCCTGGGCGCCAAGCTCTTCGCGCCCCGGCTGAACCGGATGCGCTCACGGCTGCAGGTGGCGTCGCCGCTGGAGTATCTGAAGGAGCGCTACAACCTGCCCACCCAGCAGGCGCTCGCGTGGTCGGGCGTGCTGCTCAAGATCGTGGACGTGGGCGCCAAGTGGGCGGCCATCGCCACCCTGTTGTCGGTGTTCACCGGGGTGACCATCACCCAGGGCATCGTCATCACCGGTGCGATCACCGCGGTGTACTGCACCGTCGGCGGGCTGTGGGCCGACGCGCTCACCGAGCTGGGGCAGTTCGTCATCCAGCTCGTGGCGGGGCTGGCCATGCTGATCGCCGCGCTGGCCAAGCTCGGCGGCGTCAGCAGCCTGTGGAACGTCTGGGACGAGCCGGCGCTGCACCACCACAACCACCCCACGGCCGGCCCCTACACGGCGATCTTCCTGGTGGCGTACCTGTTCATCAAGACCTTCGAGTACAACGGCGGCATGTGGAACCAGGCCCAGCGCTACATGGCGACGGGCTCGGCCCGCCAGGCGCAGCGCAGCGCCACGCTCTCGGCGGCGCTGTGGTTCGTCTGGCCCGCGGTGCTGTTCTTCCCGATGTGGATCTCGCCGCTGCTGGTGCACGCCAAGAAGCCGGATGCGTCCGACTCCTACGCGCTGCTCACCGAACGGCTGCTGCCGCACGGCCTGCTGGGTCTGGTGGTCGTCGGCTTCTTCTCGCACACCATGGCCATGTGCTCCTCCGACGCCAACGCGATCGCCGCCGTCGTCACCCGCGACATCGCGCCGGCGGTGTCGCGCACCGCACGAGCCTGGAGCACCAGCGTCGGGCTGATCGCGGCGCGCGTCACCACGCTGCTGTTCCTGGGGCTGTCGATGACGGTCGCCACGCAGGTCAACTCGCCGACGTTCAAGGACATCATCACCATCGTGATCAAGTGGGTGGCCGGGCTCGTCGGCCCGATCGCCATCCCGTTCCTGCTCGGCCTGATCCCGCGGTTCCGCAAGTCCGGCCCGACCGCCGCACTGGTGAGCTGGGCGATGGGTCTGCTGGCGTTCTACCTGCTCAACTACCCGGTCAACGACGCGATCTCGGGGGGCGTCAACCTCGAATACCAGATCTCCGTCCCGGTCGCGATCTCGCTGTTCCTCTTCATCGTGATCGGCTGGATCAAGCCGGAGGACACCCCGGAGCGCGACGCGCTGCTGGCGAAGGTCAACAACGACGACCCGGGCGCGGGTTCGGTCGCGCTGCCGGAGCCGGCCGCGGCCGGGGACACGGTGCTCGGGTCGAGCGCGGTCGGCGACTGAGCGGGCGACGCACCCGCGCGCACCCGGCCGGCGGCCGATGTGGGGGCGCCACGCAAGGCGACCGCCCCTCCACGGGGGGAGGGGCGGTCAGGCCGCGGGGTAGCGGTCGAGCCAGGCCGGGCTCGCGCCCGCGGGCCCGTGCAGCGCGGGTGCCTGCGTCATCTCCATGGCGAAGTCGTCCGCGAGCTGGAGGATCGTCGCCCGGCCCTCCAGCTCGGCTATCCAGGCCGGCGGCAGCGCCGTCTCCCCGTGCTGCACACCGAGCAGGTTGCCGCAGATGGACCCGGTGGAGTCGCTGTCGCCCGAGTGGTTCACCGCCAGCAGCAGGCCGTGCCGGACGTCCTCGGCCACCAGCGCGCAGTACACCCCGATCGCCAGCGCCTCCTCCGCCGTCCAGCCCTCGCCGAGCGCCTCCACCCGCTGCGGCGACGGCAGGCCCTGCCGCACCGCGCCCAGGGCGCTCTGCAGCGCGTCGGTGGTCTCCTGGTGACCCGGGCGGGCGCCGAGCAGCGCGAGCGCGTGCTGCACCGAGCCGTCGAGGGCCTCGCCGCGGGCCAGCCCGTGCACGATGACGGCGAACGCGCCGGCCGCGAGCTGCCCGGTCGGGTGGCCGTGGGTCTGCGCGGCGCACTCCACGGCGAGCTGGAAGACCAGTTGCGGCTCCCAGCCGACGAGCAGCCCGAACGGCGCCGAGCGCATCACCGTGCCGCAGCCCTTGGAACCGGGGTTCTTCGGCGCCTCCAGGGTGCCCATGGTGTCGTCGGCCAGTCCGCTCAGGCACGCGCCGCCGGGGGCTCGCCGCGCGTAGAGCCACTCCTCGCGGGCCAGCCAGCCGCTGTCCTTGCGGCGCTCGTCCGGCCCCCACTCGGTCTGCGTGGCCGACCAGCGGCGGTACGCCCGGTGGATGTCGGTCGGCGGGTGCCAGGCGCCGGTGTCCCGGCGGACCTGCGCCCGGATCAGCCCCTCCACGGTGAACAGGGTCATCTGTGTGTCGTCGGTGATCGCACCACGCCGGCCGTACGCCGGGACGTAGTCGGTGACCCCGTCCGGACCGTGGCCGGCCTGGATGGCCTCCAGCGACTCGAACTCCACGCCCGCGCCGAGGGCGTCGCCGATCGCGCCGCCGAGCAGGCACCCTCGGACGCGGCTGCGGAAGTCCTGCTGCTGCGCCCGTCCCCAGACAGCCGTCAAAGCGGTCCCCTTCGATCATCCCCCGATCTGAACGCGTTCTGCGCCAGCACGATATCCGACGCGGCCCGGCGCGGAAGGGGCGCCGCCGGGCCGGTGGCCGGGACGGGGAAAATGGCCGGGTGTTGTCCCTGAACGGGGCCGATGGCGGAGATGGCGGGGAATGCCCGGCCCGCTGAGGAAGGATTCAGGACACTTTGTACGGGCGGTTTTCGGGGCTTTGCCCGAGCGCTTTCCCGGAACTCGATTGCGCCGCCGCGAACCCGATTCAGCGGGCCTTCCGATCTTTGCGGCGGCATTCCGCCCGGCGTCACCGGGGACCGGCGAAGATTCCGATCCCGTTGGCGACCGGGCGCTCCGCGCCGCCCGTGGGATGGTTGCGGACCACCGACGCGGCGTCGTCCGGGCCCCGGGTGACCAGGGTCGTGGAGCCGCCACCGTCCAGGTTGACCGCGTCGTCTGCGCCCAACTCGTGCATGACGGTGGACAGTTCGGCGATGGTCAGGCCGGCGTTGGACTCCGCGCTGCCGTCCAGGGCCAGCAGGTAGAGGACGCGCCCGCCGTCGCCGAAACCGGCGGCGGTGCGGGTGGCGGCGGTCACGGCGTCCAGCCCGGCCGGCGGCTGCCCGTCCCGCAGGATCGGGAAGCCGCCGACCGCGAACGCGTACGGGACGTGGGTCGCGGACGGCTCCAGGTGCGCCCCCACCTGCACCCGGTCGCCGACGTGCAGCGCGCGCAGGGTATCGGCCCCGGCGTCGCGGCCGAGCAGCACCGTCGTGTCGGCGGCGATGGCACCCGAGCCGGCGGTGTCCGCCTCGGCGGCGACACGGCCGTGGCGGACCGCGACCTCGTAGGTGTCGGTGCTGCAGCCCGCGGCGCGGGAGGTGTCCGAGCCGCACACCGCGCGCTCACGCGAGGCGGCGCCCCAGCCGGCGGTGTAGGCGCCGATGCCGCCGACCGGGAGGGCGTACTGGTTGTAGCCGCCGAGGGCCCAGTCGCCCTGCGCGGTGCGGATGTCGCCCGCCAGGTCGAGACGGTCCAGCCGGGCCCGGCGGTCCACACCGACGCCGAGCACGTCGCGGGTGGTCTCCCCCGGCGGCATGGCCGGGCCGAAGCGCTGGGCGTCCGGCACGGCGGCCTTCAGGTCCCGGCCCGCACCGATCTCCGGGCCGTCGGAGGATCCGGTCGGGTCGACGCCGGGGTGCTGGGTCTCGGTGATGTCGAAGAAGTCGCCGTTCACGCCGCCGACCGCGTGCCGGGCGTCGGCCATGGCGGAGACCGTGCCGCGGGCGCCGACCGCCCCGGGCGTCAGCAGGTCGGCCCGCACCCCCGGGTCGGCCAGGTCCACGGAGATCACATGCCCGTGGACCGGGCCGTGGCCGCCGGTCACGGTGAACTGCCCGTAGTCCACGCCCCGCGCCAGGTGCTCGACGTTGTCCAGCGGCAGGCCGCCGTCGGCGCCGGCCGCGGACGCGCCGGCGAGGGAGCCCGCCGCCACGCCCAGAGCCGCCAGCACGGCCGCTCCCCACCGGATCCCTGCCCGCTCCCGCATGCCGCTCCGCGTCACATCTCCCCCAAAGGGTGCCGCAACTCACTGGATTCACCGGGGACTTCACCACTCCAGGCGTGCGCGGGCAAGTACGCGGGAGGACTCGGGCGTGACGTGGCGGGAAATTCCTCCGGGTGGCGGGCTCGTGGCGGAAGGTGCCGTCAGGGCTCGCGCCGGCGGGGAAGGGCAGGTCGGCGCGGGTGCACCCGACGTCGGGGGTCGTGGCTCGGGGCGGCCGGTGGTGGCGTTGTGGGCCGGGTGGACGGGACGGCCGCCCGTCGGCGGAGCCGGCCCTCGGGGACGCCGTCGTCCGGCGGCCCGCGGGCCGTCGGCTCAGTCGTCCAGGACGGGGAGGAGTTCGGGCAGATGGCCGTCGGAGGCGAGCCCGGCGTCCATCCGCTCCTGCGGGACCTGCCCGTAGAGGGTGGTGCGCTGGCGGGCGGGCCGCCCGGCGGCCTCGGCGATGGCGGTCAGGTCGCGGATGGAGCGGTAGGAGCCGTACGCCGAGCCCGCCATCCGGGAGATCGTCTCCTCCATCAGCGTCCCGCCGAGGTCGTTGGCGCCGTCGCGCAGCATCCGCGCGGCGCCGTCCGCGCCGAGCTTGACCCAGCTGGTCTGGATGTTGGGGATGTGCGGGTGGAGCAGCAGGCGGGCCATCGCGGTCACCGCCCGGTTGTCGCGGGCGGTGGGTCCGGGCCGGGCGATCCCGGCGAGGTAGACCGGCGCGTTGGTGTGGATGAACGGCAGGGTGACGAACTCCGTGAAGCCGCCGGTGCGTTGCTGGATCTCCGCGAGCAGCCGCAGGTGGCCGAGCCAGTGGTGGGGCTGATCGACGTGGCCGTACATCATCGTCGACGACGAGCGGATGCCCAGGTCGTGGGCGGTGGTGACGACCTCGATCCAGGTGGCGGTGGGGAGTTTGCCCTTGGTCAGCACCCAGCGGACCTCGTCGTCGAGGATCTCGGCGGCGGTGCCGGGGATGGAGTCCAGGCCCGCCTCCTTCGCCGCGGTCAGCCAGTCGCGGATCGACAGTCCGGTGCGCGTGGCGCCGTTGACGACCTCCATCGGCGAGAACGCGTGGACGTGCATCTGCGGGACGCGGGCCTTGACCGCCCGGACGATGTCGAAGTACGCGGTGCCGGGCAGGTCGGGGTGGATGCCGCCCTGCATGCACACCTCGGTCGCGCCGACCTGCCAGGCCTGTTCCGCGCGGTCGGCGACCTGGTCCAGGGACAGGGTGTAGGCGTCGGCGTCGGTGCGGCGCTGCGCGAACGCGCAGAAACGACAGCCGGTGTAACAGACGTTGGTGAAGTTGATGTTGCGGGTGACGACGTAGGTCACCTCGTCGCCGACGGTGTCGCGCCGGAGGTCGTCGGCGATGCGGCACAGGGCGTCCAGCGCGGGGCCCTCCGCGTGCAGCAGCGCGAGCGCCTGGTCGTCGGTGAGCCTGGCCGGGTCATCGGCGGCGGTCGACAGCGCCTGCGCCACGTCGGCGTCGACGCGGTCGGGCACCATGCCGGGCGCGGCTCGCTCCTTGAGCGCCGCCCAGTCGCCGTAGACCTCGTCGAAGTCGTCGCGGCGGTCGCCGGTGCGGCCGTCGGTGTCGATGGTGCGGTGCAGGTCGGTGCGGCCGGCGGCCGCCGTCCCGAACCCGTCGTCCGGCTCCTGCCAGGGGCGGCCGGTCACGGCGGCGTCCTCGCGGGCCAGGCCGGTCGCGGGGTCGGCGAGGGCCTGGACGTGCGGGACCAGCCGCGGGTCGAGCCAGGGTTCGCCGCGCCGGACGAACTCCGGGTAGATCGTGAGCCGTTCCCGAAGCGTGAAGCCCGCGGCGGCGGTGCGGGCGGCGAGTTCGTCGATCTGCGGCCAGGGGCGTTCGGGGTTGACGTGGTCGGGGGTGAGCGGGGAGACCCCGCCCCAGTCGTCGATGCCCGCGTCGATGAAACGGCCGTACTCGCCGTCGACGAGGTTCGGCGGCGCCTGGATGCGGGCGGCCGGGCCGAGCACCAGGCGGGCGACCGCGATGGTGGCGGCGAGTTCGCCGAGTTCGGCGTCCGGCATGCCGCGCATCGCGGTGTCCGGCTTGGCCCGGAAGTTCTGGACGATCACTTCCTGGATGCCGTGGTAGGCGCGGGCGGTGCGGCGGATCGCGAACAGCGCGTCGGCGCGCTCCTCGTACGTCTCGCCGATGCCGATGAGGATGCCGGTGGTGAAGGGGACGTTGGAGCGGCCGGCGTCCTCCAGCACCCGCAGCCGGACCGCCGGTTCCTTGTCGGGCGAACCGTGGTGCGGGCCGCCGGGCTCGGACCACAGGCGGGTGGCCGTGGTCTCCAGCATCATGCCCATGGACGGCGCGACGGGCTTCAGGCGCTGCAGGTCGGTCCAGGACAGCACGCCGGGGTTGAGGTGCGGCAGCAGGCCGGTCTCCTCCAGGACCCGGATCGCCATCGCCCGCACATAGGCGAGGGTGTCGTCGTAGCCGTGCGCGTCGAGCCACTCCCGGGCCTCGGGCCAGCGGTCCTCCGGGCGGTCGCCGAGGGTGAACAGCGCTTCCTTGCAGCCCATCTCGGCGCCGCGGCGGGCGATGTCCAGCACCTCGTCGGGCGACAGGAACATCCCGTGGCCCTCCCGGCGCAGCTTGCCGGGGACGGTGACGAACGTGCAGTAGTGGCACTTGTCGCGGCACAGCCGGGTCAGCGGGATGAAGACCTTGCGGGAGTAGGTGATGACGCCGGGGCGCCCGGCGGCCTCCAGCCCGGCGTCACGCACGCGGGCCGCGGTCGCGGCGAGCCGGGTCAGGTCCTCGCCGCGGGCCTGCAGCAGCACCGCGGCCTCACCGGCGTCGAGGGCCACGCCCTGTTCCGCCCGATGCAGGGCTCGGCGCATGGCGGTCGGTGTGGGCGGCGACGGTGGCGACACGGTCATTCCCCGAGGATATGCGCGTGCCGTGCACGGTCAGGGGATCGCGGGGCGGTACGACGAGCTGCCGGGCTGTCGGGAATATCACCGTCCGATCCGACGGAACAGTCACCCGATCGGGAATAGGCGGCCGCCGACGCGGCCGTCGGGGGCGCGGTCACAGGTGTCACAGGTACTGGGCGTAGTCGTCGAGGGTGCGCAGCACTTCGGCGGGGCCGGCGGTCGGCAGCTGCACGATGACCTCCTCGACGCCGAGGTCCCGCAGCCGGGCCAGCTTGCCGGCGCTCGGCTGCACGGCGGTGGGGACGACCGCGGGTTCCGCCGGGCCGCGACCGGCCTCCTGCCAGGCGGCGCGCAGCAGCGGCAGTGCCTCGTCGAGGCCGCGGCTGCCGATCGGCATCCAGCCGTCGGCGTACCCGGCGACCTGGGCGAACGTGCTCGCGGCCGCGGCGCCGCCGACCAGGGTGCGGACCGTGCCGGCGGCCGGCTTGGGGTAGGCGTGACTGGCCTGGACGGAGGCGAACTCGCCGCTGTGGGCGCTGGGTTCCGGTGCCCACAGGGCGCGCATGACGGCCATGCGGTCACGGACGAAGGCGCGGCGCCGCTCCCAGGGGACGCCGTGGTCGGCGGCCTCCTCCCGGTTCCAGCCGAACCCGACGCCGAGGGTGAACCGGCCGCCGGAGAGGTGGTCGAGGGTGGCGATCTGCTTGGCGAGCACGATCGGGTCGTGCTGCGCCACCAGGGTGATCGCCGTGCCCAGGCCGAGGGTGCGGGTGACGGCCGCGGCGGCGGACAGCGCGCCGAACGCGTCGAGGGTGCGGCCGTACTCCGGCGGGAGCGGCTCGCCCGCGGGGTAGGGGGTGGCGCGGGAGACGGGGATGTGGGTGTGCTCGGGGAGGTACAGACCCGCGAAGCCGCGCTGCTCCAGCTCCTGGGCCAACTGCACCGGTGTGATCGTCTCATCGGTGAGGAAGATGGTCGTCGCGATGCGCACACGGACCTCCGCGGGTGATGAACGGTTCGGCACTGATCCTGCTGCTTCCCGTACCCCGCTGCACAGGGCGCGGCCACACGCATGTCACTCGCGCAGGTGATCCTTGAGGACATGGACCGACGAGACGTACTGAAGCTTTCCGCACTGGCGGGCGCGACGGGTGTGCTTACGCTGGCTCCTGTGGACTTCGCGGCCGCATCCGACTCCGGCGCCGGTGTGCCGGCCGGTGGTGGCGCCCCGGCGGGGGGCGGCGCCGACCGGACCCGGACCATCACCGGCCACCTGCCGACCGGGGTCGCCGACTTCGTGTACCTGCCCGTCGAGGTGCCGCACGGCGTGCGGCGGATCGCGGTGTCGTACACCTACGACCGCCCTCAGGTGCCGCCGGGCGTCCTCGGCAACGCCTGCGACATCGGCATCTTCGACCAGCGCGGCACCGACCTGGGCGGCCGCGGCTTCCGCGGCTGGTCGGGCGGCGCCCGCACCGAGTTCGCGATCAGCGCCGGCGAGGCGACGCCCGGCTATGTCGCGGGACCGGTGGAGGCCGGCACCTGGCACGTGGTCCTCGGCCCCTACACCGTCGCGCCGCAGGGGCTTGACTACTCGGTGACGGTCACCCTCAGCTTCGGCGATCCCGGTACGACGGTCGTACCGGACTACCCGCCGGACCACGCGCGCGGCCGCGGCCGTGCCTGGTACCGCGGCGACTGCCACCTGCACACCGTCTACTCCGACGGCAAGCGCACCCTGGAGGAACTGGCGTCACTCGCCCGGGCGGCGCGGCTGGACTTCATCAACTCGAGTGATCACAACACCAACGCCGCGCACGCCTACCTCGGCCCGCAGGCGGGCGACGATCTGCTCATCATGACGGGCGAGGAGATCACCACCCGCAACGGTCACTTCCTGGCCATCGGTGTTGACGCCGGCGAGTGGATCGACTTCCGCTACCGTGCGCGCGACGACGCCTTCGACCGGTTCGCGCGGCAGATCCGGCGCGCCGGCGGCATCGTGGTGCCCGCCCACCCGTACGGCATCAGCCTCGCCAGCCAGTGGAAGTTCGGCTACGACAACGTCGACGCCGTCGAGGTGTGGAACGGCGCCTGGACGCCCGACGACGAGGCGTCGCTCCTCACCTGGGACAACCTGCTGACCGGCGCGGCCCGGCGCGGCGACGGCCACTGGATCCCGGCGATGGGCAACTCCGACGCCCACCGCGACCCGGACGTCGTGGGCCTGCCGCAGACCGTGGTGCTGGCCGACGGCCTCGACCGGCACGCGCTGCAGGCCGGCATCAGGGCCGGGCGCTCGTGGATCGCGGAGAACGCCGACGTCCAGCTCTCGCTCACCGCGACCGGCCCGCAGGGCGAACACGCCGGCATCGGCGACCGCCTGGAGGTCGCGCAGGACGCGGAGGTCACGGTGCGTCTGGAGGTGAGCGGGGTGCCGTCGACGTCACTGCTGCGGCTGCTGACGGACGAGGGCCAGACGGTCGGGGCGCTGCTCCCGGAGTCCGGGGTGCTCGAATGGGTGACGACCCCCTCGCTGGCCGCCTATGTGCGCGCCGAGGTACGGCATCCGACGCCCGAGGGTTCGCTGCTGCCCGGGGCCGCGGCCGCGATCACCAACCCCATCTGGCTGGGCCGTCGATAGCACCGTCCGATCGACCGACCCGTCGAGTGCCACGCCGGCCGATCATCGCATCGGGGGATCGGCCGGTGCGCTCGATTCACCCGACCGGGGCGGGGCGATCACCGGATCAACGGATCAACCGACATGGCGATCAGCGGATCAGTGGATGAGCGACTCACCGCAACTCCGTGCTCATCGGAAGAACGATCACCCGATCACGGGATGAACGGATCACCGGCTCAGGGGATCACCAGCTCAGGGGATCTCCGGCTCAGCGGATCTCGGGTTCGGCGGATCGCCGTCTCCCCGGCCCGGCGGCCCGGCGGCTCCGTGCGGCCGCCCCCTCAGCCGGTGACCCGCACCGGCAGCAGGATGCGCCACACCGCGTCCTCCACGCCGTGGACGGCGGCGATCCAGCCGACGTTCTCCTCGTCCGTACCGAGCCGCACCGCCTGCGCGAGTTCGCCCATGACGTCGGACAGGTCGCCGTGACCCATCGCGGGCTCCAGGCGGCCGCCCGCCGCGCCGTCGTCGTGGTAGCGGTGGTACGCGGGCGCGCTGCGCAGCACCCCGACCGGCCGCCAGCTCTGGGCGAGGCGCCACACCGGTTCCCCGCACACGCGGATCCCGTCCGCCTCCGCCACGTGCGTGCGGCTGCGGTCGATCGCCAGCGGCGACCACGCGTCGGCGCCGGTCAGCACCAGGTCGGGAGCGCAGCGGGCCACCGCGCGCGGCACCACGCCCGCGACACCGGGCGCCCGCTGCACGACCGGGATCGCCGCCATGCCCGCGTACAGGCAGCCGAAGAACGCGCCGGCCAGGTCCGGGCCCTGCGGGTAGACGAGCATGACGCGGCTGCCGGGGTGCAGCAGGGTGCCCAGCCGGGCGGCCACCGCCCGGGCGCGCCGGTCGAGTTCGGCGAAGCTGCAGCCGGCGGTGCCGGTGACGGCGGACGCCGGGAAGGGCAGCGCGGGCACGTCCTGCGGGTGACGTTCGGCGTGGTAGCGCAGCAGCGGGCCGGGGAGGCGGCCGATGTCGCCGGTCCACGGACGCGTGCCGCCGGACCAGCCGCGGCTGCCGCCGTTGCCTCCGCCGCCACCGTTGCCGCCCCGGCTGCTGCTCCCGTTGCCACCGCCGCTGGGGCCGCCCGGGCCGCCGGGACCGCTCATCGAGGACGCTCCGGCCGCCGTGGCGCCGGCCGCCGACGGTGCGGCAGGGACCGGGCCGGCCGTCCGGACCACGCGGACCGGACGTTCCGCAGCGCCGCCGCGCTCACGTCGCGGGGCTCGCCGGTGGCGACCGCGAACCGTACCGGAGGGGCGGCCGGCCGGCCGCGTCGCGTGAGCCGGTTCCGGCCATTCGCCGAACGCCTCACCGGAAACCGGCATACCGGTGGAACCCGACGTGCACCTGTCGCACATGGCCGCTCCGTCACCAGCCCCGTCGCACAAAGCACACGGACCCGAACTCTCCCCACACAGCACAACCTCCGCGCATGCACAGACGGAATCTCAAATTCAGCCCAACTTTCGCCAGGAGGCCGGATCGGCACCATGCACGGGGTGACCCCGGCGGCGCGAGACGGCAAACTGGCACGGACGGGGCCGAACCCTCGGCTCCTCGTCCCATGCGGACAACTGTTCCGTTCACCGATGAACGATTGATATACGTGCACGAGAGCCGGCTCCGGGGAGGACCGGCTCGTCGGCGACTCAGGGGGCATAGATGGTAAGCAGGACGGAGCCGGGCTCGGGCCTGCGGTTCGCGGTCCTCGGCCCGGTGCGCGCCTGGCGCGGCGACGAGCCGATCGGTACCGGCGCCCCGCAGCAGCGCGCGCTGCTCGCCGCCCTCCTGCTGCGCGGCGGCCGCACGGCCACCGCGTCCGAACTCCTCGACGCCGTGTGGGGCGAGAGCCCGCCCAACACGGCGCTGGCGGCCTTGCGTTCGTACGCGTTCCGGCTGCGCAAGGCGCTCGGCCCCGAGGCCCTGGTCACCGACTCCGGCGGCTACGCGCTGCGCGTCGCGGCCGACGCCCTGGACCACACGGTCGTCGAACGGCTCACCGCCGAGGCCGAGAAGAACCGCGCGAGCGACCCGGCGCGGGCCCGTGAGCTGCTCGGCTCCGCCCTGGCCCTGTGGCACGGCGAACCGCTCGCCGGACTCCCCGGCCCCTACGCCGAGATGCAGCGCAGCCGGCTCGCCGAGTGGTACCTCGGGCTGCTCGAAGCGCGCCTCGAACTCGACCTCGAACTCGGCGCGCACGTCGAGGCGGTCTCCGAACTCACCGCGCTCTCCGCGGAACACCCGCTGCGCGAACGCCTGCGCGCCCTGCTGATGCTCGCCCTCTACCGCAGCGGCCGCCAGGCCGAGGCACTCGGCGTCTACGCCGACACCCGCCGCCTGCTCGCCGAGGAACTGGGCATCGACCCCTCCGTCGAACTCAGCGACCTGCACCAGCGCATCCTCGAGGCGGACGCCTCGCTCGCCGCCCCCAGCGGCACCGGTCACGGCATCCCGGACTTCCCCCGTCCGGCACAACTTCCCGCCACGGTCGCCGACTTCACCGGGCGGCTGGCGATGGTCCGCGAACTCGGCGATCAACTCGCGGAAGCGTCCTCGGAGTCCGGTGTGATGGCGGTCTCCGCTGTCGCGGGTATCGGCGGTGTCGGCAAGACGACGTTGGCGGTGCACGTCGCGCACAGTGCGCGGGAGGCCTTCCCGGACGGGCAGTTGTACGTGGATCTCCAGGGGACGGAGGCGCGGCCGGCCGAGCCGGAGGCGGTGCTGGGCGGGTTCCTGCGGGCGTTGGGCGTGCCGAACTCGGCGATCCCCGAGACGCTGGCGGAGCGTGCGGCGTTGTACCGCTCGACGCTGGACGGGCGCCGGGTGCTGACACTGCTGGACAACGCCTATGACGCGGCGCAGGTACGGCCGTTGCTGCCGGGGACCCCGGGGTGTGCGGCGCTGGTGACCAGCCGGGTGCGCATGGTGGACCTGGCGGGTGCGCATCTGGTCGACCTGGACGTGATGTCGCCCGAGGAAGCTCTCCAGTTGTTCTCCCGGATCGTGGGAGAGGAGCGGGTGGCCGGGGAACGGCAGGCCGCTCTGGACGTGGTGGGGGCCTGCGGGTTCCTGCCGTTGGCGATCCGGATCGCGGCCGCGCGGCTGGCGGCGCGGCGGACGTGGACGGTGTCCGTGCTGGCCCGCAAGCTGGCCGACCAGCGGCGGCGGCTGGACGAGTTGCGGGCCGGGGACCTGGCGGTCAAGGCCACCTTCGCCCTGGGGTACGGGCATCTGTCGCCGGCCCAGGCGCGGGCGTTCCGGCTGCTGTCGCTGCCCGAGGGCCCCGACATCTCGCTGGACGCGGCGGCCGCGGTGCTGGACCTGGACCCGTACGAGACCGAGGAGCTGCTGGAGGCGCTGGTCGACATCAGCCTGATCGAGTCCGCGGCGCCGGCCCGCTACCGCTTCCACGACCTGCTGCGCCTGTACGCGCGGGAGCGGGCCGAGCACGACGAGAGCGACGACAGCCGCTGCGCGGCGCTGTCACGGCTGCTGGACTTCTACCTGGCGTCGGCGGCGTGCGTGTACGAGCTGGAGAACCCCGGCGACCGCGTGCTGGACCACCTCGCGGCGGTCGCGCGGCCGGGACTGGTCTTCGGCTCCCGCGACGAGGCCCTGGAGTGGCTGTTCAGCGAGGCGCAGGGTCTGCTGGCGGCGGTGCAGCAGGCGGCCGGCGGCGGCTGCCAGGGGCCGATGCGCCGCGCGGTCGACCTGCTGCTGGCCACCCAGGACCTGATGGAGTCCGGGATCCACGCCCGGCAGTACGAGCAGGCCGCCCGCGCGCTGGTGACCACCGCGCACGACTGCGGTGACGCGCTGGTCGAGGGCCGCGGCAGGATCTGGCTCGGTCAACTGCTCTGCATGACCGGCCGGTTCGACGAAGCCGAGGTCGAGACCCAGCTGGCCATGGTTCAGGGCCTGGCCGCGGAAGACCCCATGACGTGCAGCTACGCGCCGAATCTGCGCGGCATCATCGCCATCTACGGCCGCCGCTTCGAGGAGTGCGCCCAGTACCTCCAGCACGCCCTGGAGGCCTTCCGGGCCGACGGCAACCGCCACGGCGAGGCCGCCGCCCTCAGCAACCTCGCCCGCGCCCAGATCGAACTCGGCGACACCGACGCCGCCCTGGCCGCCACCGAACAAGTCGTCACCATCTACCGCCACCTGCGCGCCGGCTTCCGCCTCGGCAACGGCCTCTACGCCATGGGCACCGCCTTCACCGCGGCCGGGCGGCTGGACGAGGCGGTGGTCAGCCTGACCGAGGCGCTGGCCATCTTCCGTGACGCGCGGCAGCAACTCTGGGAAGGCATGGCCCTGTTCCGCCTCGCCGACGCCCATCTCGCCGCCCGCAACTGGCGGCAGTCGGTCGCGCACGCCGAACAGGCCCTGATCATCCTGCGCGAGGTCGGCGGCGAGTGGCGCGTCGCCAACGCCCTGACCGTGCTGGGCCGGGCGCTCGCGGGCATGGGCCAGTCCGTCCGTGCCGACGCCTGCTGGCACGACGCCCTGAACATCTACACGGCCCTGGGCTCGCCCGAGGCGCAGGAGGTCCGCCTGCTGCTCGGTGGTCAGCCCGAGTCCTCAGCGGCGGTGTGACGGTTCGTCCGAAGTGACCGTCGGCAGAGGTTCGGGGGCCGGGGGCGTGTGTCCGGCGACGAGGCGCCATCGCCCCTTCCGTGCCGCGTTCTTCCGCCGTCTGCCGGCCGTCCTCCGCAACGCCAGCCGTAGGTCATATGAAGTGCTCATACCTGCAGGTGATTCCGGGTCGTGGGCGTTTATCGGTTGATTATCGGAGGATGCCACGATTCCATCACTGCACGAGCCGCCCGCCTGGTGGCGCACGGGGGTCGCCGCCGGGCGGGCCCCATGCAATACGTCCCCACCGGGCGAGCGTCACCAGCACGTCCCCAAGAGCACAGGAGAGCACGATGACCACCTCAGTTCCGCAGCCGCCCAAGCAGGACGGTCAGGTCGACCCGGACAACTTCCACGTCACCGACGAGCCGGCCACCGCGCCCGACGGTCTCCTGACCGAGGCCAAGGCCGCCGTGGTGAACCCCGACAACTTCCACGTCACGGACGAGCCGGCCTGACCTCGATCTGACCGGAGTCCGCGACAAGCGGGCCCGGCCGGTCACCCCGGCTCGTGGGGACGGGCAGGGGGGCTCAGGGGGAACCAGACAGGGGGACCACAGCAGGGGGAACGGGGGGCGTGACCGGGGGGTCACGACCGGGGGAACGACCAGGGGGAAACCACGGGGACCCCGGGGAACGACCAGGGGGAAACCACGGGGACCCGGGGGAACGACCAGGGGGATACCACGGGGATGGGGGAACCGCAGGGGCGCCCAGGGGGAACGCGGTGCGGCCAGGGGGACATGGCCGCCCGCGGTGGGCGAAAGGACCGGCCGCAGCGCGGAGGGGGCGCTGCGGCCGGTCCGTTTTCCGCGGGCGGGACGTCGTCGCACGACACGGCGGTAGCGGCCGCACATGAGGGCGGCGGGGCCCCGACCCGGCGGCCTCCGCTCGCCTGGCAACGACACGGCCCCGGGCGTAGCGTCGGCCCCGAGGGGGCCGAGCGGGCCGACGCGAGGTGATGGAACCCGATGTTCCGCACGATGCTGGGATCTCTGCTCGCGCTGGCCGGGGCGGTGGCGGCCGTCTGGAGCCCCTTCCGTGCGTGGTACGGCGGGCGTCACGGTTCAGGTATCCGGGTGGACGATCTCTTCACCGGCGTCGGGGTCACCCCGCACGGTGCGGCGCTGCTCGGCTCCCTCTTCCTGCCCATGCTCTTCGCGGCCCTGCTGACCGTGCTCGGGGTGCTCCTGCGCTCGCGCCTGGTGATCGCGCTCGCCGGGGTCATCGTGCTGGGATTCACCGTGCTGTGGATGGTCCGCCAGGCGCAGTTCTCGCACTCCCTGACCGCGGGCGGCAACGGCCTCGACACCGGAGTCGCGTTCGCGGTGCTCGGCGGACTGCTGCTGTGCGCGGCCGCGGTCGTGCTGCCCGGCCGCAACCGGCCGCTGCACTACGCCCAGCCCGACGTGCCCCTCGACCGTGACGGCGCCGAACCGTCGCACGACCGGCCCCTGCCACCGTCCATACCGCCCGACCCCTACGCCGCACCGCCCACGTACGAGCTGCCGGACCTCGACCCGTACGCCAAGCCGCAGCCGGGCCACGAACCGCACTCCGGCTACGAACCGCATCCCGAATACGAACCGGAACCGGGATACGAACCGGATCCCGAATACGAGCCGCCCCCGTACGAACCGCCGCCACCCGGCCGGTGACCGGCGGGCCCACCGCGGACGACACCTCGTCAGGTCGGCACCACACCTCGTCAGGCCCGGCACCGCACCTCGTCAGGCCGGGCACACCAAGCCGGCCGGACCACGCGGCGTCAGGCCCGGCGGGACGCCGCCCCCGTACCCTTCGCCGCGTCCAGCGCGTACACGCAGCGGTCCTTGGAGCAGGCGTAGACGACGCTGTCGGCGGCCACCGGGGAGCCGGTGATCTCGCCGCCCGTCTCCAGCCGCCAGCGCAACTGGCCGCCCTGCGCGTCGACCGTGTACAGGCAGTGGTCCTTGGACCCGAAGTGCACCCGCCCGTCGGCGACCGCCGGTGAACCCACGACCTCGCCCTGGGCGGCGAACCGCCAGCGCGGCGTGCCGGCCGTGGCGTCCAGGGTGTACAGCGCGCTGCCCGCGCCCAGGTGCACGGCGCCGGCGGCCACGACCACCGGTTCGAGTGACTGGCGCGGCTCGGTCGCGACGCGCCAGCGGTCCCGGCCGTCGGCCGGATCCAGCGCGTACACGGTGCCCAGGTGGTCGGTCACGTAGATCCCGCCGCCGGACGCACCGGCGCCCGGGACGTGGGCGGGCGGCGCGAACATCACCGCGGGCGCCTCGAAGTGCCAGCGCTCGGCGCCGGTCCGGGCGTCCAGCGCCAGCACGCGGGTGCCGGCGGTCAGGTAGACCACGCCGTCCGCGACGACCGGGCGGGTCGGCACCGACCCCGCGGCGCCGGGCTCTCCGACCGGGTAGGACCAGCGTTCGGCGCCGGTCATCGCGTCCACCGCGCGCAGCAGGCCGCCGCCCTGGTAGTAGACGGTGCCGTCGACGGCGGTCGGGCCGGAGTCCGGCTGCTCGAACTCGGTCTGCGCACCACTGCGCTCCCAGCGCAGGCCGCCGCGGGCGGCGTCCCACGCCTGGACCCCGCCGCCGCGCACACCGGTGACGACGGTGCCGCCACCGCGCGGGTCGGTGCGGACCGCGTACACCCAGCCGTCGATGGAGGTGCGCCAGCGCTCGCTGCCGTCGGCCGCGTCGAGGGCGAACAGGCTGGGGCCGTCGGAGGCGTGGATACGGCCGCCGGAGACGGCCATTGTCCAGGCCACGTCCCGCGTCTTGAACTGGCGCCGGCCGCTGGCCACGTCGAGGGCGTGCACCTCGAACGACGTGACGTACAGCAGGCCGTCGGAGACCACGGGAGTGCCCCACACGTCGTTCGACATGCGGAAACGCCACGGCCGCCACTCCCCCTGCGGCGCGGTGGGCGGAGCCTGCGGGGGTACGGGCGCGGGCGCCGCCACCGGCGGAGGCACCGGGTCGCCGGCGCGGTGGGCGCCGGCCCGGTGGCGGACCCACTCGGTCCCGGCGGACGGCGCAGCCGCCGTCACCTTGCGCTCGGCGACCTCCGCGACGCGAAGACCGGGGCCGATCGGCGCCGAACCCGCGAGCTGCACGGGGGACGCGGACGCGGCGGGGTCGGCGACCCGGTGGTTGCCGTCCAGGGCGGCGGCCGCGGCGTGCCCGCCGTGCTGGGGCCTCGGCGGCGACTGGGGCGGGGGCGGCGCGGACACCGGCACCTGCGGCCCGGAGGCCTGGGCGGGAGCGGGCCGGTTCCCGGCGGCGTGGGCGCCGCGGCCGGCGGCGGAGGGCACGGCACCGCGTCCGCTGCGTCGCTGCTCTATCAGGGCCACCGCTCCGGGCGGCAGCCACGCGGAGGCGGTGCCGGTGTCGTCGCCGGCCGAGAACAGGTGCGGGGCGAGCTGCGCCTGCAGGTCGGCGGGGGTGGGCCGGCGCTCGGCCTCCATGCGCATGCAGGACTCGATGAGCGGGCGCAGTTCGTCCGGCAGCCCGTTCAGGTCCGGGCCCTCGCGCAGCAGCATGAACACCGTCTCGACCGGGTTGGCGCCGTGGAACGGCGCGTGCCCGGTGGCGGCGAAGACCAGGGTCGAGCCGAGCGAGAAGATGTCGCTGGCGCCGCGCACGCTGCGCGAGTCGCGGGCCTGCTCGGGCGACATGTAGGCGGGCGTGCCGACGGCGACGTTGGTCATCGTCAGGCGGGTGTTGGAGACGCCCGAGGCGATGCCGAAGTCGATGACGCGCGGGCCGTCCTCGACCACCAGCACGTTGGACGGCTTCATGTCGCGGTGCACCAGGCCCGCCGCGTGGATGGACTGCAGCGCCTCGGCGATGCCGGCGGCCAGCCAGCGCACGGCCTGGGCGGGCATCGGGCCCGACTCGTTGACGATCTCTTCCAGCGAGGGCGCCGGGACGTAGGCGGTCGCCAGCCAGGGCACGGCCGCCCGCGGGTCGGCGTCCACCACGGCCGCGGTGTAGAAGCCGGAGACGGCCCGGGCCGCCTCCACTTCACGGGTGAAGCGGACCCGGAAGAGCTGGTCCTCGGCGAGTTCCGCGCGGACCGTCTTGATCGCCACCCGGCGACCGGATGCCGAGCGGGCGAGATAGACCAGCCCCATACCGCCGGCTCCGAGCCGTCCCAGCACCTCGAAAGGGCCGATACGTCTCGGGTCGTGCTGGTTCAGCTGCTCGACCACTGCCCTGTCACCTCCCCGTGCCCGCGCCTACGCGGCCGTTCCCCGTGCTTCCGGCCCCTGCGGCCCGTCGCATGCTCCCGCGCCAGGGTACGGGCCTGATTGTTCCTGGGATGGACGCCGGTTGCTAACCCGGGGCACCACGACACGCCCGCGGACCGAACTCGTTATCATCCGCCCCCGCGCCGCGGGACGGAATCCCCCTGCCGCCGCGGCGCGAAAGCGGCACGGCGGCAGGGGATCGGGCCGGGGCGCGAGGGCGGCCGCGGCTACTGGCCGGGAGGCGCGCCGACGGTGCGGGTGACGTCGATGATCGCGAAGTTCGCGCCCTGGTCGTCGGTGACGACCGCCGTGCGCCCGAACGGTGAGTCCTGCGGTTCCTGGAGGACCTGGCCGCCGAGGCCGCGTACCGTGCCGGCCGCGGCGTCGCAGTCCGGGACGACGAAGTAGACGCGGTACGCGGACGGGGTGTCGGTGGGCAGGTCGTCGCGCCGCATCCGGGCCGCCACGGGGTCGTCGTGCCCGGCGACGCTCCACACCTTGTAGTCGAAGTGGGTGCCGTCGCCGATCTGCCGGCCGCGGTAGCCGAACACCGACTCGTAGAAGGGGTCGGCCGACGCGGCGTCACGGGTGTGGTTCTCGGCCCAGCAGAACGCGCCGGGCTCGTTGACCAGGCCGAAGCCCGGGTGGGTCTGGGGCTGCCAGAGACCGAAGAAGGAGCCGCCGGGGTCGACCGCGCCGGCCATGGTGCCGACGTCGCCGACGACGTCCGGGCCGAAGACGACCTGGCCGCCTGCCTCACGGATCCTCGCGGTGGCCTTGGCGGCGTCCTCGGTGGCCAGGTAGACGCTCCAGGCGGTGGGCATCGAGGGGTCCATCTTCGGCATGATCGCGGCGACGTTCTTCCCGTCGCGCATCGCCATCGTGTAGTGGCCGAACTCCTCGCCGGCGTCCTGGAACGTCCAGCCGAGCAGTTCGCCGTAGAAGCGGCGTCCGGCCTCCAGGTCGGGCAGGGAGGCGTCGGCCCAGCAGGGGGCGCCTTCACTGAATGCGGACATGTCGGTCCTCTCCCGTACGTCCGAAGTGCTGCTGTCCTGGAGTGTCACGCTAGCCAGTGAGCCAGATCACTGCACGGACTTCTATTCGAACATATGGTCAATTCTTCCGGGCTCGGCACGGGAGGCCCGCAGGACGCGCCAGCGCCGCGCGCAATTCCCCCGTTCATACCATTCCGGACAGCCGGCAAAAGCCGCGAATCGCGCCGGAAACACGGCTCTGAACTGCGGGTTCATCAAGTGGAGGCGATGCCTCCCCATTTGTACGCCGTCAGATCGCGCGCTGATCACCCGCCGGTAAACTGACGGCATGACAGGACAAGTTCGCACCGTCGACGGCCGTGTGGCAGGCCGCCGCGGGCAGGCCACGCGGCAGAAGCTGCTCGACTGCCTCGGCGAGATGCTCAGCACGTCGCCGTACCGCGATGTCAAGGTGATCGACGTGGCCCGGATGGCGGGCACCTCCCCGGCGACCTTCTACCAGTACTTCCCTGACGTCGAGGGCGCTGTGCTGGAGCTCGCCGACGAGATGGCCAAGGAGGGAGCCGGTCTGACCGATCTGGTCGCCGGGCGCTCCTGGGTCGGCAAGGCGGGCGCCCAGACCGCGGACGACCTGGTGGACGGCTTCCTCTCCTTCTGGCGCAAGCACGACGCGATCCTGCGCGTCGTCGACCTGGGCGCCGCCGAGGGGGACAAGCGGTTCAACAGGATCCGCACCCGGATCCTCAACGCGGTGAGCGGCTCCCTCACCGAGTCGGTCAAGGAGCTCCAGGCCAAGGGACGGGTGGACAAGGACGTCAGCGCACCGGCCGTCGCGGGCTCGCTGGTGGCGATGATGGCCGCCGTCGCCGCCCACCAGAAAGGTTTCAGCGGAACCGGAGTGAAGCAGTCCGACCTGAAGCCGAGCCTGGCGCTGCTGGTCCACCTCGGCGTCACGGGCAAGAAGCCCGCCAAGTAACACCGGGCGGGGCCGAAGAGACCGGGCAGACCCCGCACCGCACGCGCAGCACAGCCACACTCCGCACCGCACGCCCCGGCTGCCCCAGGCAGCCGTACGGCCAACGTCCCCGCGCCTGTCCGGGCCTGTCCGCGCCCGTCCGCGCCAGTCCGCCCGTCAAGGGACGCCGCGCAGGTCATACAGGCGACGTATCCCCGCGGGGCGGGCATGATGAGCGGCATGACCAGCAGTCCGACGCCGGGCAGGCCGCAGCGCAGCACGCTGTCCCGCTTCCTGTCCCCGGGCCCCGACTCCTCGACCACGCAGCTGCGCGCCTACGCCATCGTCTGGGCCCTGCTGCTGCCGGTCTGGATCAGCGCCCAGTGGTGGTCGCACCCCGACACCCTGCGCCGGGTGCTGTACGTCCTGCTGTCCGTCGTCTCGGTCACACAGTCGCTGAGCGCCGTGGCCCTGCTGCGCAAGCGCCGCTGAGCGGGCATCCGTGATCCGCCGGCTGCTGCTCCCCGCCATGTGCACCGTCGTGCTCGCGGTGGCCGCCGCGCTGCTGCCCGGCGACGCCCACCTGGCGTCGGCCCAGGCGTGGACGAACAGCGCCGCGTCGCGGTTCTGGACGCCCGAGCGCATGGCGGACTCCATGCCGGACTCCGGGCCGCCGCCCGACCCCGGCGACCCGGTCGGCCCCGCGGACGCCGACGGCCCGATGACCACCATCGGCTCGGCCGTGCACTTCGACGGCATCCCGACCGTCGGCATGCTCTTCTCCGTCGGCAGCGACCTGGCGGCGCACTTCTGCACGGCGAGCGTCGTGCACAGCCCCGCGCGCGACCTGATCCTCACCGCCGCCCACTGCGAGGGCGGTTCGCACCTGGGCTTCGTGCCCGACTACCGCTCGGGCACGGCACGGCAGCCCTACGGGATCTGGGCGGTGGACCGGGAGTTCACCGACCCGCGGTGGAGCCCCGACGACGACGCGGCCTCCGACTACGACTTCGCCTTCGCCACCGTGCGCCCCGGCCCCAACGGACAGCGACTGGAGGACCTGACCGGCGCCAACCGGCTCGCGCACACGCCGGGTTACCGCAACCGCGTCACCGTGATCGGCTATCCGCACAGCGCAGACGACCCCACCGACCAGGCCGTCACCTGCACGACGACGACCGGGCGCCTGGAGGGCGAAAGGCAGTTGCAGATGGACTGCGAGGGCTTCTACAGCGGCACCTCGGGCAGTCCCTGGATGCTCGACTACACCACCCGCACCAGGAGCGGCACCGTCATCGGGCTGATCGGCGGCCTCGACGGCGGCGGTACCACAGACCGCGTCTCCTACAGCCCGTTCCTCGGCGATGAGGCCCTCGCGCTGTACCGCAGCGCCATGCGCTCCGGCTGACCTGTTAACTTCCGATACACCACCACCAGTTCTCGACAAGGTCTTCTCAGGTTCCGGGAGTTCCACCATGGCCGACCCCACGCCCGCCGACCAGGGTGCCGCCACCAGGGCGATACCCGACGCACTTGTCATAGGCGCCGGGCCCGGCGGTCTCGCCGCGGCGGCCGCGCTGCAGGAACGCGGCCTGCGCCCCCTCGTCCTGGAACGCGCCGAACGACTTGGCGCCTCCTGGCGCGGCCACTACGACCGGCTGCACCTGCACACCACACGCCGGCTGTCCGCGCTGCCGGGGCTGCCGATCCCGCGCGCGTACGGACGGTGGGTGGGGCGCGACGACGTGGTGCGCTATCTCGAGCAGTACGCCGAGCACCACGACCTCGACGTGGCGACCGGCATCGAGGTCACGCGCGTGGAACGTGCGGGCGCAGGCTGGGAACTGCCCGCGACCGGCGGAAGGGTGCTCTCCTCCCCCGTGGTCGTGGTGGCCACCGGCCACAACCACACGCCGTACATACCCGACTGGACGGGACGAAACACCTTCTCCGGCGATCTTCTGCACGCGGCCGAGTACCGGAACGCGACGCCCTACGCCGGACGGGACGTGCTGGTGGTGGGCGTCGGCAACACCGGCGCCGAGATCGCGGTCGACCTGGTGGAGGGCGGAGCCTCCCGGGTCAGGCTGGCGGTCCGCACCCCGCCGCACATCATGCGCCGTTCGACCGCGGGCTGGCCCGCACAGGCCAGCGGAATCCTGTGCCGCCGGCTGCCCACCGGCCTGGTCGACCGCCTGGCCCCCTACATCGAGCGGATGAGCGTGCCGGACCTCGCGGAGTTCGGGCTGCCGCGGCCGGAGACCGGCCTGTACGCCCGGGTGCTGGACGGGGCGATCCCGGTGCAGGACGTCGGCATCGTGGACGCCGTGCGGTCCCGCAAGGTCGAACCGGTGGCCGCGGTCGAGGCGTTCGACGGCGACAAGGTCCGCCTCGCCGACGGCTCGGACATCAGCCCCGAGGTCGTCATCGCCGCGACCGGATACCGCCGAGGGCTGGAAGCGCTGGTCGGCCACCTCGGCGTGCTCGACGGCCGCGGCCGTCCGGTGGCGCACGGCGCCCGGACGCCTCCGGGGGCGCCCGGCCTCTACTTCACGGGCTTCACGAACCCGATCAGCGGCATGTTCCGCGAAATGGCCATCGACGCCCGGCGGATCGCCCGCTCGGCATCCCGGGGCGCCGTCCGGCCGGCCGCCTGATCCGCCGCCCGGCCTGCCGTCTTCCTCAAGGACGGGTAAGGACGGGTTCGGCCTGTTGTCACCCGCGCGGGTGACAACAGGCCGAACCCGGAACAACCGGTGTTTTCCGGTGCGTTCACCCGGCAACCGCGATGACCGGGACGGCGACCGGCCGGCGGCGGATGACCAGGGACATGAGTGCGGCGATCCCGCACAGCGCACCGGAGGTGTACCAGACGACGTCATACGAACCGAGCGAGTCACGGGCGACGCCGCCGAGGTAGGCCACCAGCGCGGCGCCGATCTGATGGGACGCGAGCACCCAGCCGAAGACGATCGCGCTGCTCTCGCCGTAGTGCTCACGGCACAGGGCGATGGTCGGCGGCACGGTGGCCACCCAGTCCAGACCGTAGAAGACGATGAACAGCACCATCGGCGGGTGGATGGTGTCCGCGAGCAGCATGGGGAGGAACATCAACGACAGGCCGCGCAGGCCGTAGTAGATCGCGAGCAGCCGCCGCGGGGAGATCCGGTCGGTGAACCAGCCCGAGGCGACCGTGCCCGCGATGTCGAAGACACCGATGACGGCGAGCAGGGACGCGGCGGTGGTCACCGGCAGCCCGTGGTCGTGCGCGGCGGGCACGAAGTGGGTCTTCACCAGGCCGTTGGTGGACGCCCCGCAGATGGCGAAGGTGCCCGCGAGGAGCCAGAAGGTACCGGTGCGGCTCGCGTCGCGCAGGACGCCGAGCGCGCGCAGCGCGGCCCCGGTGGCGGGGGGCGGCTTCGGCACGAACTCCGGTGCGCCATAGGGTGCGAGGCCCACGTCGGCGGGGTGGTCGCGCAGCAGGAACCAGACGAACGGCACGACCGCGACGGCGGCCAGCGACACGGTCGCCGCGGCCGGGCGCCAGCCGTGGTGCTCGGTGATCCACGACAGCAGCGGCAGGAACACCAGTTGCCCCGCCGCGCCACCGGCGGTGAGGATCCCGGTGACCAGGCCGCGCCGGGCGACGAACCAGCGGTTGGTGACGGTCGCGGCGAACGCCAGCGCCATCGAGCCGCTGCCCAGGCCCACCAGCAGGCCCCAGCACAGCACGAGTTGCCAGCTCTGGGTCATCCACACGGTGAGCCCGGAGCCGACGGCGATGGTGACCAGCGCACAGGCCACCACCTTGCGGATGCCGAAGCGGTCCATCAGCGCGGCGGCGAACGGTGCGGTGAGGCCGTACAGCGCCAGGTTCACCGAGACGGCGAACCCGATCATGCCGCGCGACCACCCGAACTCGGTGTGCAGCGGGTCGATCAGCAGTCCGGGGAGGGAGGCGAAAGCGGCGGAGCCGACCAGCGTCACGAACGTGACGACGGCGACCGTCCAGGCCCGGTGCACCCGCAGCCGAGGACGGCGGAGGGCCTGGGGGCTGGGCGTGTCACCGGTGACCGGCGCGGGAGGCGGGGAAGTCTGCGTCACCCCGTCAGTCTCCGGACATCCGTCCGGCACGACGAGTGGCCGGAGGGCCATGGTGTGCAAGAATCGGGCCATGGCTCCTGAGCAGTCCACCGCGTCCGGCCTGGGGACGTCACCGGTGTTCCGCCTCCCGGGCCGGCACCGCGTGGCCGTCTTCGCCCTGGACGGGGTCATCCCCTTCGAACTCGGCATCCCGCTGCGGATCTTCGGCGCCGCCGAGAACCCGGACGACCGCTCCCCGCTCTACGAGGTCGTGACGTGCAGCCTGCGGCCCGGCGCGGTCCGCACCGACGCGGACTTCCCGATCGTGGTCGAAAACGGCCTGGCCGCCCTCGCGGAGGCCGACACCGTCATCGTGCCCGCCTCCCACGAACTGGGCCCGGTCTACGACGAGGGCAGGCTCACCGCACCGCTCGCCGAGGCGTTCGCCGCCATCCGGCCGGGCACCCGATGCGTGTCGATCTGCACCGGCTCCTTCCTGCTCGCCGCGGCCGGTCTGCTCGACGGCCGCCCGGCCACCACCCACTGGTCCAGCGCGGACCACTTCCAGCGGCTCTTCCCCAGGATCCAGGTCGACCCGGACGTGCTCTACGTCGACGACGGGGACGTGCTGACCTCGGCGGGCGTGGCCGCCGGCATCGACCTGTGCCTGCATATCGTCCGCCGCGACTTCGGCACCGCGGTCGCCAACAACGTCGCCCGGCGGACCGTGGTGCCACCGCATCGCGAGGGCGGTCAGGCCCAGTACGTGCGCCGTCCGCTTCCCGAGCCCCAACTGGCCAGTACCGAACGGGCCCGGGCCTGGGCGCTGGACCGGCTCGACCAGCCGTTGTCCCTGCGGGCCATGGCCGAACGGGAGTCGATGAGCGTGCGCACCTTCACACGCCGCTTCCGCGAGGAGGTCGGGCTCAGCCCCGGGCAATGGCTCATCCAGCAACGCATCGAGCACGCCCGGCAGTTGCTGGAGTCGACGGACCTCAGCGTCGACCAGGTGGCCCGCCAGGCGGGGTTCGGCACAGCCGCGTCCATGCGCCAGCACCTGCAGGCGGTTCTCGGCGTCTCACCCACGGCCTACCGCAGGACGTTCCAGACGGCCGCCGCACACGCCTGACCGTCGACCCCGTCGCGCAGCCCGCACAGGTGGCGCGCTCAGGGCCTCACATGAACTCTCAGGTGAGGACGACGCTGCGGTCGACCTCGCACCAGATCTGCTTGCCGGCGCCCTCGGGGTGCCAGCCCCAGCGGTCGGCGAGACCGTCCACCAACTCCAGGCCGCGGCCACCGGTCTCGTCCCGCTGGGCATGCCGCGGGGCGGGCGGGCTCATGCTGGTGTCGGCGACCTCCACGCGGACCGGGGCGGCCGGCGCGGTCGGGAACAGCATGCGGAGCACGGCCGGGCAACCGGTGTGCACCACGGCGTTGGTGACCAGCTCAGAGATGAGGAGGATCAAGGTCTCGGCGACCGGCTCGTCCGCTCCTATACCGGAACCCGCCAGCCGCGAACGCGCCCATCGACGTGCCCGCCCCACTTCCGCGGGGTCGACGCCGACCTCCAGTTGCACCTGAAGCACTTGCACTGTTCACACCATCCGAACCGGCGGACACGTCGCCTCACGCCTGCGCAAGATCACCGAGCGTGACCTCGGCGTCACCCAGCATGATTGACCCACGGTCACCCCAACAAGCGCTTCGGGCATATTCCAGCGCGATGGCGTAGGCATGTTGCATACTGTGCGGCGCATTCGACAAGGGACTGCGCGCCCAGGCATGACGCCCACCCGGCCTGGCCGGGCGGCGCCTTGGAAGTTCCCTGAACGCACGCGCACCCGATGGAGCGTACCCGAGGACCGCCCCGACTCCACCGCGTAACAAGTCACGCATCGGACACAACACCGTGCGGACGCTCCGTAACCGGGTCATGCGTGGCAAGCAGGCGTCACTGTTGAGCGGCGAAAGCCTCATATGCGTCCGAACCGAAGAGGACGAAGCGCACCTCGCCCACGGCGGTGTCGGCCGCCCGCACGGTCTGCACGGCGATGCGCGCGCCGTCGTCCATCGGCCAGCCGTAGACGCCCGTGGAGATGGCGGGGAAGGCCACGCTGCTCGCACCCAGCTCGTCCGCGACCCGCAGGGACTCCCGGTAGCAGGAGGCGAGCAGCGCCGATCGGTCCTCCTGCGCCTGCCAGACCGGTCCGACGGTGTGGATCACCCACCGCGCCGGGAGCCGCCCTGCGGTGGTCGCGACCGCCTGCCCGGTGGGCAGCCCGGAGCCGTAGTGGCCGGCCCGCAGGTCGCGGCAGGCGGCGAGGATCTCGGGGCCGCCCTTGCGGTGGATGGCCCCATCGACCCCGCCGCCGCCCAGCAGGGAGGAGTTGGCCGCGTTGACGATGGCGTCCACGTGCTGCTCGGTGATGTCGCCCTGGATGAAGGTGATCTGAACCATGAGGTCATAGTGGCGTCACTCCTCGATGCCGTCGAAGAGGTTGTTCTCGGGCAGGCGCGCCGGGCCTATGGACCGAGCCAGGACGTAGTCCTCGGTCGGCCACAACCGGCGTTCGAGATCGCGCGGATGGGAGAAGAACGGGTTGTCGGGGGCCGCCTGGGTGGCGTGGGCCCGGAACGCCCGGTCCCGGGTGGCGAAATGCTCGGCGCACTCGATGCGGGTGGTGGGCGTGAGGTCGGGAGCCCAGTCCGGCCATGCGTCGAGGACGGCGCCCATCGCCGATGGGATGCCCTCGGCGACCATCCCCCGGTGCAGGGTCTCGAACCAGGCCCGCGAGAAGGCCACCAGGTAGTAGAGCTTGTCCGGCCGCCAGGCCGGCCCGGCTTCCGGGCAGGCCGCCGCGTCCCCGGCGGCGTCGAACGCCGCGAGCGTGACGCGATGGGTCTGGACGTGGTCGGGGTGAGGATAGCCGCCGGACGGGTCGTAGGTGATCACCACGTGTGGGCGGAGTTCGCGCATGACGGCCACCAGGCCCACCGCCGCGACCGGCACCTCCTGGCGGGCGAAGCAGCCCTCGGGCAGCGGCTCACCCTCCCCCATCAGTCCGGAGTCGACGAAGCCCAGGAACCGGTGGCGCACCCCGAGCACGGCCGCGGCCGCGGCCATTTCCCGACGCCGCACCGCGGGCAGGTCAGCCCGGATCTCCGGGGTGTCCAGCAGCGGGTTGAGCACCTCTCCCCGCTCGCCGCCCGTACAGGTCACGACGGTCACCTCGGCGCCCTGGGCGGCGTAGTGAGCCAGCGTGGCCGCACCCTTGCTCGACTCGTCGTCGGGGTGGGCGTGGACCGCCATGATCCGCAGCACCATGAGGGACCTCCTTCCTGGGCCGGTCTCGGCCCGCTCGTGTCCCGGCGGCCGACAACCACCGGTTCTTGCCTCACTTTCTTGCCTCGACATAAATTTATGTCGAACCCAGATTCGGGTCAAGCACTTTTTTAGGTCCGACCCACTAAAGTGGTCCTCATGGCCCAACTCCGCGAGCTCAAGAAGCAGCAGACGCGCCGGACGATCACCGACGCCGCCACCGTGCTCTTCATGGAGCGCGGCTTCGAGCGGACGACGATCGCCGATGTCGCGGAGGCCGCGGGAGTGTCGAAGATGACGGTCACGAACTACTTCCCGCGCAAGGAGGACCTCTTCTTCGACATGCACGAGGAGGTGATCACCGGGCCGGCCCGCGCGGTGGCCGCCCGGCGTGCGGGCGAGTCCGCGCTGGACGCGGTGCGCCGCGACTACCTGGCCGCCGTCGAGCGGCACGATCCACTGCTCGGCTGGACCAGGCCCGGCTTCACGCGGCTGATCGACGACAGCCCGGTCCTGCGCGCCCGGCTGCGGGAGTTGTTCGACCACCAGGAACAGGCCCTGTCGGTGGTCGTCGCGGAGGGCGCGGGAGAGGATCCGGACGCGTTCACGCCCCGGCATGCGGCGGCCCAGTTGAGCACGGTGCTGCGACTGCTGTTCACCGAGGCGCAGCGAGGGGTGCGGCGGGGAGCGTCGAAGGAGGAGGTGTTCGGCGCGCTGGGAGTGACCGCCCGCGCGGCGTTCGCGCGGCTCGAACCGTCGCTGGGCGGCTACGCGGTCCGTACGGCCGCCCTCGCCGAGGACTGAGGGGGGAGCGGGCCCGGAAGAGGGAGAAGCGGACCTGGAAGGGGGTCGCGAGGCCGGCGGCTCAGGCCGACAGCGGCCGTGCCGTGTCGTCGGTGGCCGCGGTGAGGTCGGGGAAGACGTCGAAGAGCCGGCGCACGCCCAGCGCGGCCAGCACCCGGTTGACGTGCGCCCCACCCGTGGGGCCGGGCTCGCCCTGCTCGGGCAGCACGACCCGCAGCCGGCCCGCGCAGGACCGCATCAGACGGCGCGCGCCGATGAGCACGCCCACGCCGCTGGAATCGCAGAACCGCACGTCGCCGAGGTCCAGCACGAGGCTGCGCTGCCCGTCGGCCACCGCGTCGTGCACCTTCTGCCGGACCGCGGGCGAAGAGATCAGGTCCATCTCGCCTGTGACCGTCACCACCACCCAGCCGTCCTGCTCGGTCTGGGTCACGAGCACGGGTTCCCACCTCGCCTTGCCGTCGACTTCCATCCCGTCATCACCACGACCCTATGCCCGTTCTCAGTCGTAACTCCGCCCTCCTGCGGTCACACCCGCATAACAGAGCGCCAAAAGCGGTCGCGATCGGCAACAGGTTGGTGCAAACCGGCGCACGCCGTCGCAGACGGCCGGTAACGTCGGTGCGGAGCGCGCCCGACCGCTTGCACGACCGGTCACGGCCGGTACCGGGCCGGCGTGAGGAGAGCGGGACGGACGACGAGGTGGGACGAGGCGAAGGGGCCGGGAGATGGCGACACCCGCACCACCGCGCTGGGACCGCAAGATGCAGCAGCGGCTGGCGCGCGGCGAGGAGGCCGCACTCGCCGAGCTCTACGACCGTTACGCCTCCCTCGTGCACAGCCTGGCCCACCGCGTGATGGACGACGAAGAGGCGGCCGACCTGATCACGCGTGAGGTGTTCGGATACATCTGGGAGAACCCGGACGCCTACGACCCCAAGTTCGGCTCGCTGCGGTCGTGGATCGCCTCGCTCACTCAGCGCCACGCGGTGTCCCAGCTGCGGCAGTACGAGCACCGCGGGCGCTCCACGGCCGCCGAGGTGGAGGCGCGGGTCCGCGAGGCGAACACCGCCGCCCGCGCCGACTTCATCGTCACCTCGATGCCCGCCCCGCTGCGGGCCGCGCTCGAACTCGCCTACCGCGAACGGCTCGACTACCGCACCGCGGCCGCCGGCCTCGGTGTGAGCGAGGACGAGGCCCGCCGCCGGCTGCGGCTGGGCCTGCAGATGCTGTCGACGGCGATGGAGCCCGCCGACCAGCCGGCGCACCCGCTGAACACCCGTCCGCCCCGGGGACTGCAGTGAGCGGCCCGGCCTACCACGACGGCGGCGACGGCAACGGCCGCGGTGATGGCGACGACACGCCTCGTGTGCCGTTCCAGCGCGAGCAGCGCGGACCGCAGGGCGAGCCGGCCCAACGCGGCCCGCTGGGCGATCCGGCGCGCCTCCCGGCCGGAGAGCCGCACTCCGCCCCCGCCCCGTCCTCGGCCTCCGCCCTGCCGCACTACGACCACGCCACCCTCAAGTCCCTCCTCGGCGCCTGGGCGTTGTCGGCCTGTTCGTCCGACGAGTCGCTCGCCGTCGAGGTGCATCTGACCGACTGCGCGAGCTGCGCGGAGGAGGCGCTGCGCCTGCGCGACGCGGTCGGCCTGCTGCACCAGGAGGAGAGCCTCGACCTCGATCCCCTGCTGCGGGCCCGGGTGCTGGAGGGCTGCCTCGGGCGGCGTCCGGCACGCATCCCCGTACCGGAGTGGGCGGGTCCCTACGACGCCGAGGCGGCCCGGCTCGACGCCCTTTTGCGCGATCTCGGCGACGGGTACTGGTCGACGCCGGTCGAGATGCGCTGGTTCGACGAGGTGCCGGTGTCCCGGCAGTTCACGGTGGGCCAGGTGATCGCCCATCTCACCGCCGTGGACAGCCTGGTGGCGAGGACCATAGGTCTCCCCGGGCCGAGCGCCGGTGGTCCGGTGCCGTTCGCGGACGCTCCCGGCGGCTCCGGCGGGTCCGGCGGTCTGACGGCCAGGGCCCGGTTCTGGCGGGCCCGGGGTGACGCCGAACTGCCCATCGAACCCGGGCAGCGCACCGAGGCCCACTGGTCGGGCCAGAAGCACCTGCCGGGTGCGACCCTGCGGTCGCTGTGGCGCGAGCAGAGCCACCACCTGGTCCGTACCGTCTCGTTCGCCGGATCCGGCGCGTCCGAGATCGACGTGGACTACGGACCGTTCGCCCTGCCCCTGCACGACGCCTTCCTCGACCGCGCCTTCGAGTGCTGGCTCCACGCGGGGGACATCGCCGACGCGGTGGACTACCCGTACGAGCCGCCCGCGCCGCGCCATCTCAACCGCATGATCGACCTGGCCGCGCGTCTGCTGCCGTCGGCGCTCGCCGACCGGCGCAGATCGGGCCTGGCCGAGCCGCCGTCGCAGTTGCTGCCGGCCGGGGCTCCCGGGCGGTCGCTGCGGCTGGAGATCGAGGGCGACGGCGGCGGCAACTGGTACCTGCCGCTGGACTCGCCGGGAGCGGCGGCCTCCCCCGAGGGCGAGGTCGCGCATGTGGCCATGGACGGGCAGGAGTTCTGCCAGCTCGCCGCAGGTCATCTGCAGCCGGAGCACGCGGCGGCCGGCAAGGTCGGCGACCGCACGGCCATCTACGACGTGCTGTACGCGGCGGCGTCGCTGTCCCGGCTCTGAGGCTCCGAACTCGGAACTCAGATCCCTGAGACCTGGGCTCTGAGACCCGAGACCTGAGACCTGAGACCTGAGCCGAAACGTTCCGCCGCCGGACCCGCGGTGGCGCCTCAGGCGAAGACGACGGTGCGGTGCCCGTTGAGCAGCACCCGGTGCTCGCTGTGCCACTTCACCGCGCGGGCCAGCGCCTGGCACTCCACGTCCCGGCCGATGGCGACGAGCTGTTCGGGCGTGACCTCGTGGCCGACGCGCTCGACCTCCTGCTCGATGATCGGGCCCTCGTCGAGGTCGGCCGTCACGTAGTGCGCGGTCGCGCCGATGAGCTTGACCCCGCGGGCGTGCGCCTGGTGGTACGGCTTGGCGCCCTTGAAGCTCGGCAGGAAGGAGTGGTGGATGTTGATGATCCGCCCGGACAGCTTGGTGCACAGGTCGTCGGAGAGCACCTGCATGTAGCGGGCGAGGACGACCAGTTCCACGCCCTCCTTCTCCACGAGCTGGAGCAGCTGCGCCTCGGCCTCGGCCTTCGTCTCCCGGGTGACGGGGATGTGGTGGAAGGGCACGCCGTAGGAGGCCACCAGGTCACGGAAGTCGGTGTGGTTGGAGACGACGGCGGCGATCTCGACGGGCAGCGCGCCGATGCTGCCGCGGAACAGCAGGTCGTTGAGGCAGTGCCCGAACTTGCTGACCAGGAGCACGATGCGCATGCGCTCCTCGGAGGGGTGGATCCGCCACTCCATCTGGTAGGCGCCGCCGACCGCGGCGAAGCTCGCGCGGAGTTTGTCCGCGGTGACCGCGGGCTCGGCGGAGAAGTGCACGCGCATGAAGAACAGGCCGGTGTCGCGGTCGCCGAACTGCTGGCTGTCGACGATGTTGCAGCCGGTCATGAACAGGTAGCTGGAGACGGCGTGCACGATGCCCTGCTTGTCGGGGCACGACAGCGTGAGCACGTACTCCGGGTGCGGCTGCGGCGGCTGCGGCGGCGCGGAGGCCTCGGCGGCGGGCGACGGCTGTTCGTTCACAGCGCCAGCCTCGCACAGACGGCTCGGCCCGGGCAGGGCTGTCCGGCACGCGGACGGGGCCCCGGGATCCGCGCCTGGCGGGCGTCGGACGGTCCGGGCGACGGTCACCTCGACCGGCGCGACGGTCAGGACGGCCGCTGGACGGTCAGGACGGCCGCTGGACGGTCAGGCGGTCCGGTTGAGGATCGCCAGCACCTCGAGCGTCCGCGGCGGGGCGTCCGGGTCCTCACCGTCGGCGGTGGCCATCCGGACGTGCGCCTCGCGGGCCGCGCGCACCGCCTCCGGCCAGGCCGGGTGGTCGAGGTAGGCGTCGACCTGGGCGTCGGCGCCGACCTGGTGCAGGATCTTGAGCACCCGCAGCACGGCGACGTCGACGAGGGCGGCCTCCTGGGAGTCGCGGAAGATCGTGCCCACGTACTTCTCGGCCGACCAGTTGTCGAGCCAGGTGTCCTCGACGATCCGGTACACGGCGTCGGTGATGTCCCCGTACCCGGGGAGGCCGGCGCGCCAGACGTCACGCTGGAAGACCGGGTCGCTGATCATGTGCAGCGCGGAGCGCACATTGCTGCGCCAGCGCCACCACGGCATGTCGTTGAGCGGCATGCCTCCCATCGTGGAGGAGCGGCGGGCGCGACGGGAAGAGTTCTCCGAACCTTGCACGATGCCCGATCGTACGCAATCGAACAGCGGCACCTGTAATTCACCTGAAAGTGACTGCTCGTTCTCTCGCGGTCACCCTCATGTTGGGAAGTAGGCGGAATCTTCCGGAGACATGACTGAACAGCGTGTGCGCGGGACCCTTCGGGCCGCCGCCGCCCTTCTCGCCGCATCAGCGCTGATCAGTGGCTGCGGGGTGCTTCCGGGGGGCACGGGGGGCTCTCCGGGCCCCGTGGTCGTCATGACGTGGGCGCCCGTGGGGACGAACGGCACCAACATGGACGGCATGCTCGCCATGGCCCAGGTCTACGAGAAGTACGCCAACGACCGCGGCGGCCTCGGCGGCCGCAAGCTCAAGGTCCTGACCTGCAACGAGCACGACACGATCATCGGTGTGCGCACCTGTGCGCAGGAGGCCAACGACGCCGGCGCGGTCGCCGTCGTGGGCTCGTACAGCGAGCAGGGCGCGGACTTCGTCTCCGCGCTGGAGACCTACGACATCCCGTACATCGGCGGCTACGGCATCACCCAGGACGAGTTCCAGAGCATCGAGTCCTACCCGATCAACGGCGGGCTGCCCGCCCTGCTGGCCGGCAACGGGCGGCAGCTCGCCGATCTGTGCTCCAGGGTGACGCTGGTCCGGCCGGACACCACGACCGGTGACCAGTTCCCGTCCTTCATCGACGACGGGCTGCGCGCGGGCGGCAGCTCCGACGCGAAGGACCTGCGAACCCCGGACACGGCCACCGAGTACACCGCGACCGCCGAGCAGGCGGTCGGCCGCAACAAGTCCTCGGACTGCGTCTCGGCCGTCCTCGGCGACCACACGAGCACCTTCTTCGACTCGCTGCGGCACGTCGGCGACAAGCCCGCGAAGGTCCGGGTGTCGTCGGTGCTGGGCAGCGTCACGCAGTCGCTGGTCGACTCGACGGGCGGCGCGAACAGCCCGCTGGAGAACGCGTACGTCACCGGCTGGTACCCGCCGTCGAGCGACCCCCAGTGGAACGGGATGAAAGCCGCGGTCGCCAAGTACGCCTTCGGCGACGACCGGATCGACGTGGACGACCCGGGGCCCCAGACCACGTGGATCGCCTACACCGTCCTGGACGAGGTGATCTCGGCGATCAAGGGCAAGTCGTCGCTGAGCCGCCTTGTTCTGGAGAAGGCGATGGACCACACGACGAACCTGTCGACCGGCGGGCTCACCCCGCCGCTGGGGTGGACCGACCAGGACCTGCACGGCATCGTCCCGGGTTACTCCCGGCTGGTGAACACCAAGGTCACGTATCAGCAGGTCCGCAACGGGCGCCTGGTGGCGGCCCGGCCCGGCTTCATCGACCTGAACGCGACGCTGACGCGGAACAGCCGCAGCGGAGGCTGAGGCAGGCACGGCACAGCGCGGCACGGCACCGCACGCCACAGCGCGGCGCGGGGCACGCCCGCATCCCGTGTCCCGGCATGACGAAGGGCGCCCGGAAGTCCGGGCGCCCTTCGTCATGCATCCGCGGCTCCCGCCGGGAACCCCCGACTTCGCCGCGGATCCGCCGGATCAGGCCTCGACCCGTCCCGACCCGGCTGCTCCGCGCCGCGCCCGCTCAGAGCTGGCTGTACTGGCGCTCGGTGAGACCGTACTTGCGCGCGATGGCGTTCCAGAGCCGCACCGCCCGCTTCTTCTGCTCGGTGGCCGTACCGCTCTCGCGGTTGGCCGCCTGCAGCTCGTTGGTGCTGTGCGCGTGCCCGCCCTTGCAGACCTTGTGGTCGTTCTTGGCCTGGCCGGCCCAGTTCGCGTAGTGGCCGTCGGCGGCGGCCGAGGCGTGCCAGGCCTGGGTGAGCGCGTCCGTGAGGTCGGCGTGGTCGGGCAGCTTGTCGACGGCCAGGGCGCCGAGCTGCGTCACCAGGCCGTTGCGCTGGCCCGCCGCAGAGCGCAGGTCGGTCGCGGCACCGTCGAGGTTGTTGCAGTTCTTGATCGACTCCACCGCGTTGACGACCGAGGTGCGGCTGCTGCCGCTGGTCTTGAGCAGCGCGTCCAGGGCCTGGGCCTGCTGCTTCGCCGCGTCGTCGGTGCCGGAGGAGTTGCCGCCGGCGGACGTGCTCGGGGTGCCCGCGGCCGTGGAGTGCTGGCCGCCGGCGTTGTCGGCGCTGGCGCTGCCGCCGCTGTTGAGCAGACCGCCGACCACCAGGCCGGCCACGACGCAGCCCGCCACCACGATGCCGATGAGCACCTTGGGCGACATCTTGCGGCGGCCGCCGTCACCCTCGTCGTAGCCGTAGGGCTGCTCGTAGCCGCCCTGGGGGGCGTAGCCGGGGCCCTGCGGGCCACCGCCCTGCGCGAAGGGCTGCGGGGGCTGCTGGCGGTCGTGCGGCTGGATGATGTGCGGCCGCATCGGCGCCGGGCTGGGCACGTCGTTGCGGAAGAGGTGGTCGTAGTCGCTGTCGTGCTGGACGCCGGACTGCTGGTCGTCCTGAGGGGCGCCGTAGCCCTGGTCGTAGCCCGGCTCCTGGCCGTAGCCGCCCTGGCCGTAGGGCGCGCCGCCGTACTGGGCCGGTTCGGGATCCTGGTCCTGGAAGATCGACAGCGGCATGGCCTGGGTGGCCTCCGCCGGCGCCTCGGCCTGATGGGCCTGCGGGCCGCCGTGCGCGCCCTGTGTGGGCGGCAGGAAGGGTGCGTGGGCGGGCTGCTGCGGCGGCACCGGAGGGACCGGCGGCATCCCGCTCTGGGGTCCTCCGGCGTGCATCTGCGCCTGCTGCGACGGCGCCATGGGCTCGCCGCCCGGGTACGGCGGGAGCATCTGCGTGGCGTCCGCCACGGGGGCGGGGGCCCCCGGCACCGTGTGCTGCATGCCCGGCGCGCCGGACGGCATTCCCGGTATCCGGTGTCCCCCGGGCGCGGGTGCGCCGCCGGGGTACGGGGGGAGCATCTGCGTGGCGTCGGCCGGTTCGGGGGCGGAGGGCAGTGCGCCCGGGGCGCCGGGGGCCGGGGAGCCCCAGGGGGTGCCCGCGGCGGGCTGCACGTGCTCGCCGTACGTCGCCGGCGGCTGGTTCTGCCCCGGCGGGAGGACGACGCCCCGGTACGGTTCGGGCGATTCCTCGCCGCGTCCGTTGCTGTGCATCGCCGCTACTCCTGCCTCTACGTGTCATCTGCCTGTCGTCGCAACCGGTCGCCAACGCTACCCGGTCAATCCCGGGGGCGACCACGTACCCGATCGAGTGAGCGGCAGCCCAGAGTGGCGGACGACGGCGACACGCGGCGGTCGGCCCGGTAGGTGTGGCTTTGCCCTGGGGTTCGGCGGGTTGCGGATGCCACGTGTCGGTCCGGTAACGATTCGGTGCTCAGGGCCAGTTGCTGCCGTTTCGGCCCTGCCGCGGCTCTCAGCCGCCGGTGTTCCGCCGTGCGGCCGGGTCGGCGCGGGGCTGCACGTGAGGTTTCCGTGGTGACGCCAGGGCCCTCCGCGCCTGGTCAGGGCGCCGTGCGCCGGCCGACGGGGGACGGCCTCCCCGCGTCACGGATGCCGGGTCAGGCGGCCTCCTGTTCCTCCAGCCGGGCGTCGAACTCCCGGACCACGGCTTCCCCCGCGTACGGCTCCAGGCGCCGCCGGAAGTCCTCCAGGTACTCGGCACCGCGGTCGGAACGCAGACCGGACAGCAGGCCGACGGCCTGCGCGCCGGTGTGGCAGGCCTGTTCGAGGTCGCGCTGCTGCACCTGCGCCTCGGCGAGCAGCAGCAGGTCGATGGCGCGGCGCCGGGAGCGGGTGACGGGATGGACGGCCAGCGCCTCCTCGGCGCGGCGCGCGGCGTCGGCGGCCTGACCCAGATCCCGGTGGCAGTGGGCGAGTTCGTCCGCGAGGTAGGCGTGGTCGAAGTGCGCGATCCACACCGGGTCGCGCTCGGGTTCCGAGCGCTCCATGGCCTCGACCGCGTGGCCCGCGACAGTGGCGAAGGTGCGGGCGTCCCCCAGCAGGGCGTGGCCGCGCGCCTCGGCCGCGTAGAACATCGCCTGCACGGTCGCGGTCACCTGTCCGCGGGCGCCTTCCTGTGCGGCGCGGGCGAGTTGGGCGATCTCACGCGGGTTGCCGAGGGACGCGGCGAGGTGGCTCATGCTTGCGGCGAGGATGTAGCCGCCGTAGCCGCGGTCCCCGGCGGCCTGGGCGAGCCGCAGCGCCTGGATGTAGTACCGCTGCGCCAGGCCGGGTTGGCCGGTGTCGACCGCCATGTAGCCGGCCAGCTCCGTCAACCGCGCCACGGCGGAGAACAGTTCACGTCCCACCGCCTCGCGGTAGGTGCCGGCCAGCATCCCGGACACCACGCTGTTCAGGTAGTGGACGACGACGGGCCGCACATGACCGCTGCCGAAGCGGTGGTCGAGGTCGGTGAGCGCCTGGGTGGTCGCCTTGACCGCCTCGACGTCCGACGTTCCCACCCGGGAGCCGCCGCTGCGTGCCACGCCCTGGTCGGGCCGGGTGATCAGCCAGTCGCGGCTGGGCTCGACCAGCGCGGAGGCGGCGACCGTCGAGCCGCTGAGGAAGTCCCGGCGGCCGACGTCGCTGCGCCACAGCTCGCAGACCTGCTCGATCGCGGCGGGCACGGTGGGGGCGAAGGTGAGGCCGATGCCGGTGGCGAGGTTCTTGCCGTTGGCCATGCCGATCTCGTCGATCGACACCGCCCGGCCGAGTTTGCGGCCCAGCGCCTCCGCGATGATGCCCGGCGCCCGGCCGCGCGGCTGCTGCCCGCGCAGCCACCGGGCCACCGACGTCTTGTCGTAGCGCAGGTCAAGGCCGTGCTCGGCGCCGCACAGGTTGACCCTGCGGGCCAGTCCGGCGTTCGAGCAGCCCGCTTCCTGGATCAGCGCCTGGAGCCGTTCGTTCGGCTGCCGGGCCACCAGCGGTCGTGCGGCCATCGATCCCCCCTCGTCGTCCCTCCGAGGCGTCGCTTCCCGCCCGTAGCCGGAACAACGCACATATTGGCGGCAATTCACCCACAGCGGGCGACTTTGTCGCTTGATGTTGACTACCCGTGAACACCGACGCCCGCTCGCACGCGCCCCCGGCAGTGCACCAGTGCGCCCGCCATGACCCGCGCGGCCCGCCCGTAACCCGTGCGGGCGGCAGAAGTTGTGCAGCGCGTGGAAGACACCATCGGAGTTCCGGGCCAGCTCACCGGCCAACTGCTGGACACCGCGGTCCGCTACGCGGAGGAACGGAACTGGGACGTGCTGCCCGGCGCATGGCTGGAGACGACGCCCGCCGGGGCGCCGCGCTGCTCGTGCTCCTCGGCCGCGTGCCCGGCCCCCGGAGCCCATCCCACCCGCCCGGACTGGGCGACGCAGGCGAGCGGCAACGCCGTGGCCGTCCGCGGGATGTGGCAGCGGCAGCCGCACGCCTCGGTGCTGCTGCCGACCGGACGGACCTTCGACGCCATCGACGTGCCCGAGAGCGCCGGATTCCTCGCGCTGGCCCGGATGGAGCGGATGGAACTGCCGCTCGGCCCCGTCGTCTCCACGCCCACCCGCCGCATGGTGTTCTTCGTGCTGCCCGGCGCGACACCCAAGGTGCCCGACGTGCTCCGCCGGCTCGGGCGGCAGCCGGAACTCCTCGATCTGGTCGTGCGCGGCCAGGGCGACTGGATCGCCGCGCCGCCGACCCGCATGGGGACCGGCGGCCGCGTGCAGTGGGCCCGCAGGCCGACCGCGATGAACCGCTGGCTGCCGGACGCCGAGGAGTTGCTGAGCCCGCTGGCGTACGCGTGCGGGCGGGACGCCGCGGGGGCCAAGGTCTCGGGGGCGCGGGACGCCGTCCGCGCTGCGGGGGCCCCGGGGCCAGCGGCGGCCGCCGGGGTCTGGAACGTCGCAGGCACCCGGGCCACCGCGCGCGCCTAGGCTCGCCGACCGCCGCTGCTCCCGCCCTGGCTCGCTGACCGGGGACTCCGCCGCCCGGGCGGCCCGTCCGCCGCACGGGGACGGACGGGCCGCGCGCCGGGCTCCCGGCCCCTCCCGGCGGGCGTCATCCTCAAGAGCCGCTCAGTTCCGTCGTCACTGTCAGTGGCGACGTCTAGGGTGGCAGTACGTACGAAATGTGACGTGCGCGGGGAGACGCGGGAGACCTGGGGAGAGGGGCACGCCATGGAGCGGTCGCAGGAAGGGGCACGCGGGGAGACCGCACGCCTAGAGCCGTACCACGGCCGCCCGGCGGCCCCCGACGGCGCGGCGGATGCGGACGGGCCGCCGCCCGCGGTGCGGGTGCGCGGGCTGTGGAAGCGGTTCGGCGAGCAGGTGGCGGTCGCGGGCATCCATCTGGAACTCCCGTCGGGCCGCTTCGTGGGACTCGTCGGGCCGAACGGCGCGGGCAAGACCACGACGCTGTCGATGATCACCGGACTGCTGCGTCCCGACGACGGCGCCGTGCAGATCGTCGGGCGGGACGTGTGGGCGGACCCGGTCGCGGTGAAGTCCCGGATCGGCGTCCTGCCGGAGGGCCTGCGGCTGTTCGAGCGGCTGACCGGCCGCGAACTGCTCGTCTACACCGGGCGGTTGCGCGGCCTGCCCGTCGCCGAGGTCGACCGCCGCACCGGCCAGCTCCTGAACGTACTGGACCTGTCGGGCTCCCAGCACAAGCTCGTGGTCGACTACTCGACCGGCATGCGCAAGAAGATCGGTCTGGCGGCGGCCCTCCTCCACAACCCCGAAGTGCTCTTCCTGGACGAGCCGTTCGAGGGCGTCGACCCGGTGTCGGCGCAGGTGATCCGCGGCGTGCTGGAGCGCTACACCGCGACCGGCGGCACCGTCGTCTTCTCCTCGCACGTGATGGAACTCGTGGAGAGCCTCTGCGACTGGGTGGCCGTGATGGCCGGCGGCCGGATCGTGGCCCACGGCCCGCTCGCCGAGGTGCGGGGCGCGGCGCCCTCCCTCCAGGACGCCTTCCTGTCCCTGGTCGGCGCCGACCGGCGCGGCGGCCAGGACCTGGACTGGCTGGGCGGGGGCCCGCGATGACCGCCGCCGGCTCGCTCGCTCCCCCGGAATCGGGCACCGGGCGTCCGCCGTCGGTCGTCGCGGTCTTCGTCCGGCTCAAGCTCGCCGTGCTCCGCAACGGCCTGCGCCAGTCGCGAGGCCGCACCATCGGCTGGTCCTTGGGCGTCGCCATGTCCCTGGCGTACGCCCTCGCCATGGGCTCCGGCATGGTGGCCCTGCGCGGCAACCAGTACGCGCCGGTCGCGGCGGTCACCGTCGCCCTGGTGCTGGGGCTGGGGTGGGCGGTCATGCCGCTGTTCTTCTTCGGCGGCGACGACACCCTGGACCCGACGCGCCTGACGATGCTGCCACTGCGGCCACGACCGCTGATCACCGCCCTGCTGACGTCGTCCCTGATCGGCGTGGGTCCGCTGTTCACGGTGCTGGTGTCGACCGGCGCGGTGGTGGCTGTCGCCCACAGCGCCTCGGCGGTGGTGGTGGCGGCGGCCGCGGTGGCGCTGCTCCTGGTGACCTGCGTGGCCCTCTCCCGGGCCGTGGCCGCGGCGAACACCCGGCTGCTGACCAGCCGCAGGGGACGCGACCTCGCCCTGCTCAGCGGCCTGGTCGTGGCCGTCGGCGCCCAACTGCTCAACCTGGGGGCCAACGCGCTGTCCTCCGACCGCGGCCTGCACAAGCTGACCTCGCTGACCGGCGTACTGCGCTGGATACCGCCGGCCCCCGCGATCGACGCCGTGCGATCGGCGTCACGCGGCGCCTACGGCCTGGTGGGCCTCCAACTGGTCTACGGCGTGGTCGTCCTGGCCCTGGTGCTGCTCTGGTGGCACCGCAGTCTGGTGCGCCTCATGGTCGCGCCCGACGCGTCGACGATCCAGGCCGCACCGGCGAAGTCCGCGGCCGCGGAGCGAAAGGCGTCCGCCCAGGGGCGCGCCGGGCAGACCCGTGGACTGACGGCGGTGCTGCCGCGGCGGCTGGTGGCGGGCCGCACGGCACCGGTGATGGAGCGCCAGTTCCGCTACCTCTGGCGCGACCCGCGATCCCGGGCGACGCTGGCGACGGCCCTGGCGGTCGGCCTGCTGCTGCCGCTGGTCGCGGTGGTGCAGCACGGCTCGATCTACCAGTGCCTGTGGGCGGGCGGCCTGCTGGGCGTGCAGATGTACAACCAGTTCGGCATGGACAGTTCGGCGTTCTGGACGGTCGTGGCGACGGTGGCCACCCGTCAGGACGCGGCGCGGGAGCTGCGCGGGCGGGCGCTGACGCTCGGCGTCATCGCCGTGCCGTACACCGTCGTGGTCACCACGGGCGCCGCGCTGCTGCTCGGCCGGAGCGCGGCGCTCCCCGAGACCCTCGGGCTGTCACTGGCGTTCCTCGGCGCGCTGATAGGCACCGGCGCCTATGCCAGCGTCCGCTTCCCCTACGCGGTGCCGCAGGACAACCCGTTCGCCAACGCCGCCCCCGGGCAGGGCGGTCTCGTCGCGTTGAACGTCCTCGGCGGCACCCTGAGCAGCGCCGCGCTGAGCCTGCCCGTGCTGGTGCTGACGATCGCCCTGCACGTCACCGGCCACCACGCGCTGCTGTGGACGGTCCTGCCGGCCGGGGCGCTGTACGGCCTGGCGGTGGCGGCACTCGGCCTGCGGTGGACAGCGCCACGGCTGCTGGACCGGCTGCCGGAGATTCTGGCGGTGGTCGCCCGGACCTGAGGGCGCCGTGAGGTGCCCGCCGATGCCGCCCGGGAGTTCGAGATGCCCGCCGCCCGCAGGGCGAGGGGGCGGGCTCCCGCCGGAGCGTCGCGGCGGCCGACGCACCGGCAACGTGCCTCAGCGACGTCGGCCTTCGGTCGCCCAGACGAGGAGGGCCAGGACGGGCAGGGCGGCCCCGAAGGCGGTCGCGGCGGTCCAGCCGCCCGCGTGGAAGGCGTACGACCCGGCCTGGGAGCCCACCGCGCCGCCCAGGAAGAAGGTGGCCATGTAGGCGCTGTTGAGGCGGGCCCGCGCGCTGCCGTCGAGCTGGTAGACGACCTGCTGCCCGAGCACGAGCGTGGTCTGCACGGCCATGTCCAGCACGACGGCCGCGGCGCCCAGGGCCAGGACGTGGTGCCTGCCGACCGCCGCGAGGCCGAACGCCAGCGCGGCGACGACGAAGGCCGCCGCGGTCATCGGCCGCACCAGACCGCGGTCCGCCCAGCGCCCGGCGATCGGAGCCGCCAGCGCGCCGCCCGCACCGGCGAGCGCGAACAGGCCGACCTGCCACTGCGCGTAGTGGAAGGGCGCCGAGGTCAGCACAAAGGAGATGGTGGTCCAGAACACGGAGAAGGCCCCGAACATGGCCGCCTGGTACAGCGCCCTGCGCCGCAGCGGCGGGTGCACCTTGAGCATGCGGGCGGTGGACCGCAGCAGCCCGCCGTACGTGAGCGAGGCCGCTTCCCTGCCCGGCGTCCGGCGCGGCAGCGCGGTCCGCAGCACGAGGGTGAGCACGGTCATCAGCCCGGCGGAGACCAGGTAGACCACCCGCCAGCTGGTGGCGTTCGCGACGAGGCTGCCGAAGGTGCGGGACAGCAGGATGCCGGTGAGCAGGCCGCTCATCACCTGCCCGACGACCCGGCCGCGTGTCTCGTCCGGAGCGAGGTCCGCGGCGAACGGCACGAGGATCTGGGTGACGACCAGCGTGGTGCCGGACACCAGAGAGGCGATCGCCAGGACCGGGAAGTCGGGCGCGACACCGGAGACGACCAGGGCGACGACGGTGAGGGCGAGCAGCACAGTGGCGAGCCGGCGCTTCTCCAGCACGTCGCCGAGCGGGACCAGCAGCACCAGCCCGAGCGCGTAACCGAGTTGGGTGGCGGTGACGAGGCTTCCCGCGGTGACCGAGGAGATCCCGAAGGTGTGGCGCAACTCGCTGAGCAGCGGCTGGGCGTAGTAGAGATTCGCGACGGTGAGGCCGCAGGACACGGCCAGCAGCACGATCAGACGGCGCGGCGGCCCGGCGGACGCGTCGTCCGGCCCGCCCGGTGCGGCGGCCGCCGGTATGTGCTCCGCGGAGCCCTGCTGGCGGGTGAGGTCGGCAGGCTGGGACATCGGTGCCTCTCTGCTGGGCGGGCGTGCGTACCGTCACAACCACAGAGAACTGGTTATACCGGTTCCCGGCGCTGAAGGTACCAGTTAAACCGGTTCTCGGCGGTACGCTGGCCGGATGACGGACACCGCAGCACCGGCACCGGTATCAGCACCGGCCCCCGTGCCAACCGCGGAACGGCCCGATCGCTTCCGCGAGGGGGCGGGCCGGCTGTGCCTGGACTTCATCCGCACGCTGCGTTACCGGGGCACGCCCGCGGAGACGGAGGAGCTGGCCGATCCGGCGGCACTGGCGGACTGGGTACGGCAGTTCGGAACCGCAGCCGGCACGGAGCCGTCCGTCCCGCCGCTCGACGTGGCGCAGGTCCGCGAGGCGCGGGCCCTGCGGGAGGCGGTGTACGCACTGGTGGCGGCGGCGATGTCCGGCGACCGGGTGGGCCCGGCGGCCCGCCGCCGGCTCAACGACGCGGCCGCGGCCCCGGTCCCCGTCCCCCGGCTCACGCCGTCCGGAACGGTCGCGATGAGCGCGGAATCACCGCTGGCAGCCCTGATGTCGCTCGTCGCGCGCGACGCCCTTGACCTCGCCACCTCCCCCGCGCTGCTCACCCGGGTACGGCCCTGCGCCTCCCCGACGTGCGGCGCGCTCTTCCTCGACCACTCGCGCCCGGGCACGCGGCGGTGGTGCTCGATGGACATCTGCGGGAACCGCGCGAAGAAGGCGGGGCTGAGGGCCCGGGCCTGACCGGGTGGTCCGGTTCAGGCCCGGGCTTCGACCGGCCGGGCTGTCAGGCGAGCGGCCGGGGTCACGCGGTCCCGTGGTGCCGCGGTCAGGCGGTCGTCAGGCCCACTGAAAGGTCGTCATGACCGCGTCGAAGAGATCGGAGAGGGCCCGGGTGAAGTCGCTGGCGGGATCGCCGTCCCCGGCCGTCGAATGGCTCACCGCCAGCCAGCGGGTGCCATTGCCGGGCACCGGGAGCACGTAGTCGACGTGCCGGCAGCGGGTGTCGACCTCGCCGTCGGGGTCTGTCACGTACTCCCAGCGCACCGCCATCGCGTTGCCGGCCAGCCGCAGTTCGCCCGGCTCCCCCGCCCTGCGGTCGTCGGCCAGCCGCGCCAACACGGCTACGGCCTCCGGCCCGGACTCCGCCTCTCCGTCGTGCCGCACGATCTCCGAGACCAGGAACGAGGAGGCCATGAGGACGCGGCTGCGCACCCGGGCCGGTACGTAGAGGTCCAGCCCACCCGTCCGCCGCGCCTCCTCGACCATGCGGTCCACCTTGCGCCGCACATGCAGGCGGTAGGCCACACCCTGGTCCCGCGGCACGTCGGCGGGGATCTCCTCGATCCCCCGGAACACCTGCTCGTCCAGAGCGAGGCGCGTGCCGCTGCGCAGAGGGATCCGTACCCACCCGGGTGGGAGCAGCAGGCTGTACGTACTCGGCGCCACCGTCGCGTTCACCGGACCGCCCCGAACTGCTCGCGGCGCCTGAAACGCCATTTGGCGATGAGGCCGAGGAGCGGGGCTAGCAACGGGATCGGCATCAGGGCCGGAACCCCGGTCAGAAAGATGGCCTGCGACGAGAGCACGCCCCCAGTCACCAGTGGAAAACAGACTCCAGTTACCCACGCATTCGACCCTCGGAGCCCAATCATCGCCCGCCAGACCATCGCCTGACCGATGAGTACTGAAGCACCCACGCACAGCGCAAGTTGCCCGGGGCCGCCCCCGGTGACACGTAAGATCACCAGCACTGCAATGGCTGCCAGTGGCGGCAGGACCCCTCCCAGACGCACGAGTTGGATAAGGCGATCCACTTGGGCGTCCTTGAGCGTATACGCGGGGCCCAATAGGTCCGACACGGGACGGTCTGGATTCACCACGAGCTGCCGACCTCCCTCGTCAGGCGACCCTTCGCATGGTCGTATGCGCCTAGGGTCGGCTTCTTCGAAAATAGGTCGCTGGACCCGAAGAACTTATCGCCGACGTCGACAACGCTAGAGGCGGTCCACATGGCCTGGAACTTCCGCATGTGAGCCTCCGCACCCACGCTCGCGCTCTGCACTCCGCTGTGGCCCGGATAAGTACGCCGCATCCGCAGGATGTCCTTGTGCATGTTCATCGATTCCTTCTCGCCGCCCAGGCGGGCGGCCTCCCACCGGGTGGACTCCGGCATCGGCGTCGCCGCCTCCTCGGCCGCCGCCTCGGCCCCGGCACGGCGGTTCGCGGCCCGCGCAATGTTCCGGTCATGGCGGGCCTTGGCCCGCTCCGCCCGGGTGGCGCCGCGGCGGTTGACGACGGACGACGCACGGTCGCGGATCGCCTGTGTCGCCCGGGCCGAGTTGGCCGCGGCCTGCTCCTCGGCGGCCAACTGAGCCGCGACCTTCGTGGCGGTGCGGACGTTGCGCAACTGGTTCAGGGCGAGCGTCCCGACCTGCATCGTGAGCAGGCCGAAGATGTCCATGGCGATGTCCGCCCACGAACCGTCGCCCGCCGCGGCGAGCATCAGATGCCCGGTGAGCACACCGACCGACAGCCAGATGGCCAGCCCGGCCACCCATCCGGCCGGCGTCGTGGCGATCGCGACCAGGGCGATGACCGACGCGGTCCAGCTCATCACGTCGACCACGAGCGCGATGTCCCCGCTCCAGTCGTCGACCGCCTCCTTGAACCACTCCCAGGAGCTGTCCTTGATCTTGTCGTCGATCTCGTGACGGATGAGGGCCGCGAAGTGTGCGGCGCGCTCGTCGCGGTGGGCAGCGACCTTGGCCAGCGAGGTGCGGTGGCCCGCCAACGGGTCCTCGTCAGCCGCGGAGTGGTCGTGGCCCTGCCCCCGAACCGACGGGTCGACCTCCGCCACCGCCTGGGCGTTGCGCAGAATGCGGTCGGCCTCCGACTGCAGGCCCTCCAACGCGGTCGCCCAGTCGGTCAGATGGCCGTGGACCCGCTCGTAGCGCTCGGCGGTCTCCCGCAGATGGACCTCCAGGCCGTCCGCGCCGTGCCGCAGCGTGTCGGCATAGCGGCCCTTCAGGCCTTCCCCCCGGCCGATCATCCGGAGGTCCTTCGCCTCCTGCCGGAGCATCGAGGCGACCTGCCGCATGTGGCCGACCTCGTCGAGGATCGCGTCGGGGTCGCCGGGCACGGGGTCGGAGTCGGCGAGCGGGTGCCAGTCGCGCGGCCGCGGGCGGCGGTGCCCGCTCACCCGGTCCTCGCCAGGTGCCGGTCGGTCTCCCGGAAGGTCTCACGGGCCGAACCGACCAGTCCGCCCACCGCCTCGATGCTGCCGAGCAGCTTCTTGCGGTACCAGGACCAGTTGTCCACGAAGGAGCCCATCGCACCGGCGACGTCCCCCGAGCCCCAGATGTGCCGCAGTTCGTCGCGGTGGTGGTCGATCCCGCCGAACTCGGAGTGGAGCCGGGAGAGCAGCCGTTCCGCGTCGGCGAGCACGTCGTCCGTCACCGTCAGGTCGGTCATCGCGTCACCGCCGCCGCCGCGCACCGGTCCGCCGGACGGTGAACCTCCGCCCATGGAACCTCAGCGCTCCGGGGCTCGGCGCTCTGAGCGTTGCCCTGCGGCCAACGGCTGCTCCGCCGTCCGCCGTTCCTCCGGCCGGTGGACCCGGCCGCCTCGCCGTTCCACCCGTCATCGTTTCGCACAACCTGACAACGGCCATGCCGGCCGCGGAGGTTACGGCCGCACCGGCATATGCCAGCCCATCGGGTAGTCCGGGAGGCGCGACGGCGACGCACGCCGCCACCGCGCACACCTCCGTCGAAGGGCCCAGCCGATGGGCCACCGCTCTGACGTCAGTTGGCGACGCTCCCCCGCCACGCCGGCAGCAGTTCGTCCAGCAGTGCCTCGACCCGCGGCGGCAGCCCCCGGCTGGGGCCGCTCACCGCGTGGCTGCGGGCGATCAGCGACTGTGCGGCCGCGTCGAGGCGCGCCGGATCGCCGATGGCGTGCGTGGCGCGGAGGAGTTCGAGCCAGAGCCGTTCGTCGTCGGGCGACACGGCCAGGCCCGTCTCGATAGCGGCCACCGCCGCCTTGGGCTTGTTGGCGTCGAGGTGCAGCGAGCTGAGCGCCAGGGCGATCTCGGCGACCAGCACGGGGTGCTGCGCGTCGACGATCTCGTGGCTGAGCCAGCCGTAGCGGCCGGGCAACCGGTCTTCGAGCAGCCGCCCGCGCGCCAGCGACAGGGCGTCGGTGAGCAGTCGGCGGCGCGCCGAGGGGTCGGACGCGGCCCGGCCCTCGGTGGCCTCGTGGTGGAGGGTCTGCAGCACGTCCCAGTCGGAGACCACGGACGTGGCCAGCACGATCCGGCCGGTGCTGTCGAAGGACAGCCGGGCCGCGCCACCGGGGTCGGTGCCGAGCCAGTCGCGCAGGCGTTCAACCAGGGCGTCGCGCACGTCCTCCGTCACGCCGCGCGGCCACAGGGCGGAGGCCAGGACGCGCGGGTGCACGCCTTCGCGGTGGAGCAGGAGCAGCGCGAGCGCCTCGTGCAGCAGCTGGCTGCGCTCGGCCGCCGGCGCCTCGATTCCGATGACCTCGAACGGGCCGAGCAGCCGGGCGTACACGCCGGGGCGGCCCTGGTCGGTGAGGTCGACCAGGAACGGCGGGGCGTCCGGGCCGGGGCCGCCGTCCTCGCCGCCCGCCTCGTCGAACAGCCGCAGCACAGCCTGGTACTGGGCGGTGGGCAGCATCTGCGCCTCCAGGTCGAGACCGAGCAGCGGGGCCAGCAGCCGTCCGCCGGAGGTGACTTCGAGCTCCCAGGCGGCGCCGGGCAGGTCGGTCCGGCCGGAGGCGACGAGGTAGCCGATGCCCAGGCGGCCGGCGTCGGAGGCCAGTGCGGCCAGCCGCTCGGCCTCCTCCTCGGTCGGTTCGGCGGCGAGCAGCACCAGGTGCGGGGCCCACTGCGTGTGCTGGGCGCGCCCGGTGCGGCCGGTGAGCACGCTGTCCTGGCCTGCGTTGCGCAGCGCGCCGGCGCGCTGCGCGGTCTCGGCGGACATCGTCTCGATGACCTCGGGCACGTCGGCGAGGTGCCGTACCCGGGTCGGGGCGAGCGCGGTGAGGTCCTCGGCGAAGCCGACGAGGGTGACGGTCATCCGGTCCGACCAGCCGTTGGTGGCCAGTTCGGCGGCGACGGACGCCAGGACGGCCTCGCGGTCCTCGCGGGCGCCGGCCAGCGAGACGATTCCGGGCACCGCTTCGAGGTTGAGCAGCAGCCGGGCCCCGTCGAGCGTGCCCAGGGCGACCAGCCCTGGGTAGGGCGCGGAGGCCGAAGCGTCGTCATCCTCGTTGAGGTCGACGCGGTTGAGCTGCCAGAACGTCTGGTCCTGGCCGAGCGTCCACGGCGCGGGCGGCTGGCCCTCGGGCCAGGCGAGCTGGAGGTGCAGGGCCTCGTCGGTGAGCCAGGCGGCGTAGACGGTCGGGAGCTTGCGGCCCTCGGCGTCCAGGCGCGCGGACAGCGAGCGCAGCGCCCGGTCGAGGAAGGCGACGGCGTTCGGGTCGGCGCCCACGCGCAGCGCGTCGGCCGCGTCGGCCTGCGGGCCGGAGGGAGTGCGCGGGGTGCGCAGGCCCCCGGCGGTGACGGACTGCCACAGGGCGGTGCGGCGTCGGCGGCCGAGCGCGGCGAGCAGGCCCGCGGCCAGCAGCGGGGCGCCGATCAGCGCCTCGGACAGCCCGAAGCCGTGGGTGCCGGCGGAGACGATGTCGGTGAACGCGGCGGAGACGGGCGTCTCGGCGTGCGCGGCGGGCGCGGTCTCGGCCTGCGGGGCGGCGTGCTGGCCGCCCCCGCCGCCGGAACCGGACCCCCCGCCGGAACCCGTACCGCCGCCCGCGCCTCCGGCGCCGCCCGCCTCCGCGGGCGTCTGCACGGCGGCGTGCGCGCCCTCGGCGGTGGTGTCCTTGGCACCGCCGTGCTGGGCGTAGTGCTGCACGTCGGACGCGACGTGCGGGGACGCGACCGGCATCTCGACGAGGTCGCCGCCGTGGGCATCGGCCGGCATCTCCATGACCCAGCCGGGCCGGATCAGGCTGGCCTGCGAGAGCCGCGAGCCGTCGGGCTGCACGCGGTCCTTGTTGAGCTCGTAGATCTCCTTGTAGCGGCGGCCGTCGCCGAGGTGGCGCTGCGCGATCTCCCACAGCGAGTCGTGGTGACGGCCCTCCGGCGGGTGGATCCGGTAGAACTTCGTGGCCTGCTGCGTGGACCGGCCGGCGCCCTGGGACGCGGCGGCCGTGTTCTGCGAGGCCTGCTGGTGCGGAACGGCGGCGCTGGCCGGGCGGGCCTGCTGCTGTCCGGGGGTCTGCTGGGCGGTGGCGGCGACGCCGGGCCGGGCCTGGCTCTCCGCCTGGTGATGCTGGCCCAGGCCCGACAGGCCGGGGACCAGACCGGCGGTGCTGACACCCACCAGCAGCAGGGCCGCGACCAGTTGGCGGGCCAGGAGCTGGCTGGGGCCGGAGCCGGGCACCCGGTGCGGCATGCCCACGCCGGAGACCGCGGCCTTCGCCTCGACCAGGACGCACGCGGTGAACTGCGCCCAGGCCAGCCACACCACGACGGCCAGCGTGTTGAGGAACGTCCGCGAGGTGATCGGCTGGTTCACCAGGTCGGCGTTGACGTGGTGGGGCAGCGGCGAGCCGATGAAGTAGAGCAGCGCGCCGGGTACGCCGACGACCAGGACCGCCAGCGCGAGGAACGCGCCGAAGGCCCGGACGAAGTCGCCGAACGTACGGCGCCCGCGCGGCGGCCGGCCGGCCGCTGCTCCCGGCTGTGCTCCGTTACGTCCCGTGGCGGTCGTGCGTGCCATGGCTGCTTCCTCTGCCGTTGGGTGACTACAGCTGTCTGCGCTGGTCTTCGGTGGTCGGTCAGTTCGCGGGGCCGGTCACGGACTCGGCCGCGGCCGTCCCGTGGACGACGATGTCGTGGTCGTAGAAGAAGCCGGTGAGCACCGGCCGGTACGTCAACTGGATGGTGACCTCGACCCGGTCGGCGAGGGCGACGGTGCATCCGGAGCCGGCGACGTCGTTCTGGTCGAGTCCGGACTGCTGCGCGAACGCCTTGACGCGGGCGTCGCAGTCGCCGTCGTTGATGACGGGCTGGGTGCCGGCCGGCGCGTTGCGCAGCGCCTCGATGTCGATGTCCTGCGCGGCGTACCGGGCGGCCTGCTCGGCGATGTCCGCGGCACGCTCGCGCTTGGAGATGGACAGGCCGCCGTCGACGACGAAGGCGGCGAGCGCCATGAAGACGACGGCGAAGATGAGGACGGCGGCGGCGCCGGATCCGCGGTCGTCGCGCAGCCGTGCCAGGGTGCGGGCACGCAGGCGGGGCAAGGTGCGGGCACGCAGGCGGGGCAAGGTGCGGGCACGCAGGCGGGGCAAGGTGCGGGCAGACCGGCGGGAACAGGTGCGGTCGCGCAGGCGGGGCATGCCGGAGCAGCGTGCGGGAGTCCGGCGGGTGGTCGCGGCGGCCGGCATCAGCTCACCGCCCTGCGGTACGGGTCGAGCGGCGCGGAGCCCTGGGAGGTGATGGTCTTGCGGATGTCCAGGCCGAGGGAGGCGAGTCCGCGGATCTGGCAGGTGATCCGGAGGGTGTAGAGGCTGCCGGGCGCGAAGTCGCCGCTGAGCTGGTGGATCTCCAGGGTGCCGGAGACGCAGGTGCCGTCGAGGTCCGCTTCCGCGGCGGCGCGGGCCTGCTGCATCGCGCTGCCCTGGTCGCGCTGCAGGGATCCGGCACGCGCCGCGTCCCGGGCCGCGCCGTCCACGGCGCCGCGGCCGTCGACGAGCTGGCCGAAGGCGACCAGTACCAGGATGAAGAGGATCATGATCGGCGCGAGAACCACCACCTCGATGGTGGAGATGCCGTGGTCGCCGCGTCGCGCGTCCCCGCCCAGGACGACGTCACCATGAAGCCCGTCACCGCGCAGTGCGTCGAGCCACCGCGCGTACCGCGTCCTCACCCTTGCCTCAGCCCCCGCTGCAGCCATCGGTCTCAGCCCCCGTTGTCCGGTACGAAGCGTTCGACCGGGCCCTGCGACTCCTCGTGCACGCTGAAGTGCATCCCGGGGAAGATCGTGGGCACCCTCGCCGTGACCCGTATCCCGACCGTCGCGGCGTCCGGCTGCAACGGCTTGACGGACCGGCCGTCGAGGAGGTTGGGACCGAGCTGGTCGATGTAACTCTGGGCGGTGGAGGTGGCTTTGGCCTGCCAGCCGCCCGGGTCCGCGTCCGCTTCGGCGCGCGCCTTCCGGGCGCCGGCCTGCGCGGCGGCCTGCGCCACGTGGTCGGCGAAGAAGTACAGGCCGAACTGGACGGTCGCGAAGATCATGAAGAACAGCACGGGGGTGAGGAAGACGAACTCGATGGCGCTCATGCCGCGGTCGCCGTAGGCACGGCGGCCCATGGCGTCCGGGGCCGCGCCCCGGCCCGGGCGGCTGCCCACGCCGCTGTCGCCGCGGGCGGCGTGCAGCCTGCGGCGTACGGCGTGGTGCAGCACGTCGGTCGTTCGCTTCATGTGCGGTTTCCCCCGGGGGCGATCAGCAGTCGGACGAGTCGCCGTTGGAGCTGGAGATGCAGTTGCCGACCTTGGTCGACTTGTCCTTGAGCGCGTTCTTGATCGTGAAGCCGACGAAGGCCACGATGCCGACGACGATCGCGGAGATGACGACCCACTCGACGGCGGAGGCGCCGCGGGACATGTCGCCCTTGCGGAGACGGTCGACGCGCCCTCGAAGGTAGATGATCATGAACTCGAGGGGCGGATTACTGATCTGCAGACGATTCATGTTCATGGGTGAAGTCCTCTCGGCTCGGAGCTCGGCAATCGGTGACCGGGATGGTCAGACCTGGAACACACGCATCGCTGCGGGGAAGATCAGGAAGACGAGGAAGCCCGCACACAGCAGGAGCTGGGCGACGAGCATCGACTGGGACTTCTCGCCCGCCGAACCCTCGATCTCGGCGAGTTCGCGGTGACGCATCGTCTCGGCGCGCGAGGCCAGGGACTCCCGGACCTTCGCGCCGTCGTCGGCGACCAGGCCGAGGGTGACGGAGAGGTCCTGGAGTTCCTCGACCCCGAGTTCGTCGCCGAGGCGTCCGAGCGCGACCCACTGGCTGGTGCCGGTGATCCGGGCGTCGGTGAGGGCGTTGCGGATACGCATCAGGGCCCAGCCGTCGCTGACTTCGGCGGCGGCCATGAGTGCTTCGGGCAGACCCCGTCCACCGGCCAGGTTCATGGAGACCAGGTCGAGGTAGGCGCCGATCACCCGGCGGAGGTCCTTGCGCTTGTCGGCGGCGTCCCGACGGACCTCCAGGTCCGGTAGCAGGAAGAACACGCCACCGCAGATGAGGGCCAGCCACACCGGTATGACCGGGTTGGCGCCGAAGCCGATCTCCCAGGCCACCGCGAAGAGGAACGGCCCGAAGACCACACCGGCGGCCGCGAGCATGATCTTGGTGGCCAGGAAGCCTTCCCAGCTCCGGTCGAGCACCGCCAGGTCCGCGCGCAGTGACCGCAGTTCCCACCCCTGCTGCAGGTAGAACGCCGCGATGCGCTGGCCGAGCCGGCCTCTGAAACCCTCGGCCGGTGCGGCGCCGACCGAACCCGCGGACGGCGACGCCGCCCGCATCGCGTCGATCTGCGCGACCGTCGAGACGGCGCTGCGCCGGCCCGGCATGAGGGCCCTGACCAGGGCGAAGACGCCGAGGCCGACAAGTCCGCCGACCACGCAGGCGAGGAAGATCGCGTTCATCGGCCCGCTCCCTGTCCCGGCACGGCCTGGTGGCCCGGCACCTGCTGTCCTGGCATGCCGTGGCCCGGGGCACCGTGACCGGGAACGGCCTGGCCCGGAGCGCCGTAGCCCGGCAGCGACTGCGCCTGGCCCGGCTGTCCGGCCTGTCCCGGCACGAAGACACCGGGCGTGAAGTGCTGCTGGGCCAGCCGCTCGGGGGCGTGGACCAGGAACCGGTCCGGCGTCTCGATCTTCGACAGGCTGCGCAGCCACCAGAACCCGGCGGCGAACAGCCCGCAGACGACGGTGAGGACGAGCTGGCCGATCGCGGTGCCGTAGGGCTGTACGAAGCCGCGGTTGAAGATGGCCAGGCCGAGGACGAACACCACCGAGACGATGACGACGATCTGCACGCTGCGCCGGGTGCTGGCCCGCTGGGCCATGACGCGCTGCCGCATGTCCACTTCCTCACGGGCGGACTTGGCGAGGGCGCCGAGCACCTCCCGCAGGCCCGGCCCGCGCAGCTTGGCGTTGAGGATCAGCGCGGCGATGATGATGTCCGCCGAGGCGTCGTTGATCTCGTCGGCCAGGTGCTGGAGTGCGTCGGGCAGCGGCGTACGGGACCGCAGCCGGTCGACCAGCGAGTCCAGGTGGACGCGCAGCGCGGGCGCCGCGGCCCGGGCCGAGGCGGGGATGGCCTGTTCGAGGCCGACCGCGCCGGCGATGGTGTCGCGCAGCGACTCCGTCCAAGCGGCGAGCGCTTCCACGCGCTTCATCGCCGCGCGCTCCTCGGCCGCGCCGCCGAACAGCCGGTCCCAGGTGAAGACGAGGACCGCGGTGGCGACGCCGAGCACGACCCACCGGGTGAGCCCGAGGACCGCGAGCCCCGAGACGATGGCGATGGATCCGCGCTGGGACAGGAACCGGACGAACTCGGCCGTCTTGTCCCCGGACGTCTGCCCGGCCTGGGGAGCCTTGGGTGCCCAGCCGCGGATGGCGACGATGAACAGGGCGATTCCGCCGCCGGCCACCGCCCCCGCGAGCAGTCCGTACATCACGGACATGGAGAAGACCCCGGTCATCACCGCCACACCCCCGTGGGCTGGTAGCCGTTGGCGAGGAGTTCCTCGAGGCAGGAGATCGGCGCGTGCGGCATGGCCACGCCGTCCGGCCCCTCGGCGAAGACCTCGCTGGAAAGGACGCGTCCGTCGACGCCGTTGACCTCACGGACGGAGGTCACGACGCGGCGCAGGGTGCCGCCGCGCTGGAAGTCGTTGCGCCGCTGGACGAACACGACGAAGTCGATCGCTCCCGCCACCAGCATCTGGGACGCCTCGACCGGCAGGCGCTCCCGGGCCTGCAGGGCGTAGGTGGAGATGCGGTTGAACACCTCGGCGGAGCTGTTGGCGTGGATCGTGGAGAGCGAACCGTCGTTGCCCTGGGACATGGCGTTGAGCATGGTCACGATCTCGTCGCCGAGGACCTCACCGACGATGACCCGTGAGGGGTTCATACGCAGGGAGCGGCGGACGAGTTCGGCCATGGAGATCGCGCCCAGCCCCTCGGAGTTGGGCAGCCGTTCCTCGAACGCCACCACGTTGGGGTGGAGTTCGGGGAACTGGTCCAGGCCGAGTTCCAGGGCGCGCTCGACGGTGATCAGCCGCTCGTGCGCCGGGATGACGTTGGCCAAGGCCCGCAGCAGCGTGGTCTTGCCCGCGTTGGTGGCGCCGGCGATCATCACGTTCTTCCTGGCCAGGACGCAGGAGGAGAGGAAGGATCCCAGCTCGGGCGTGAGCGTGTAGTTGCCGACGAGGTCGGTGAGGAAGACCTTGCCGAGGCGCGCGCGGCGGATGGACAGCGCGGGACGGCGCGTGACGTCCATGACCGCGGACAGACGCGAGCCGTCCGGCAGCCGCAGGTCGAGCTGCGGGTTGGCGGAGTCGAACGGCCGCGACGAGAGACCGGAGTAGGCGCCGAGCACCTGGATCAGCTCGACCAGTTCCTCGTCGGTCTCGGCGACCGGCTCCACCTGGAGTTCACGGCCGTCGGAGTAGCCGACGAAGACCTGGTCGCAGCCGTTGATGTCGATGTTCTCGACCTCGGGGTCGTCCAGCAGCGGCTGCAGCCGGCCGACGCCGAACAGCGCGGCGTGCACCGCGGCGGCGTACGCCTCCTCGGCCTGGGCGTCCGGCGGGGTGCGCCCGATGGTGATCTCGGCGCGCGCGTACTCCTCAAGGATCTGGGCGATGATCGCCCGCGCGAAGTGCCGCTCGTCCTCGGCCGACATCGCCATGCGGTTGGCCGCCTGGTCCAGCCGCCGCTGCTCGGCGATGCGGTCGCCCGCTTCCTGACGGAAGCGCTTGACGAGCTGGTGGTCCACCTCGCTCATCGGAAGACCCCGTACCTCTGGGGCACGTCGGCGGTGATCTGGCGGGCCGAGCGGATCAGCAGCGACTTGTCGAGGCGCCCGCGGCGGCGGCTGTTGAGCATCTCGGCGCCGGCGGGGTCGTGGGCGATGGTGCCGACGACCCGGGCGGAGATCTGCGACGCCACCAGCATGTCGTTGACCTGGGCGGCGATCCGGGCGCTGTGGCCGGGGTCGGCGATGAGCAGGATGCCGATCGGCGGCTGGCCGAGGGCTGCGGCGGCGCCCCGCTGGGAGCCGTGCAGCTTGGCCGACAGGGCTCCGGCGCGGTCGCGCACGCGGGCGAGGTTCTCCGGCTCGGTACGGGAGACCAGCAGCAGGAGCGAGGAGTGCGCGAACAGGTCCATGGTGGGTGAGTCGGCGCCGACCCGGCCGCAGTCCGCGATGACGTCGGCGGCGCCGTTGGGCGACTCGGCGAGCGTGGCGAACGCCTGCCCGAGCATCGGCCACAGGCCCGTCAGACCGGCGGCCTGCTCGGCGCTGCCCAGCCCCACCAGGACGTCGAGCCCGCCGGTGAGCGGCTGGGCGTGGTCCCACAACTGCTCGGCGGCCAGGCCGCGTCGGGCGGTGGCGGCCAGTGAGAGCATGCCGGAGTTGGGGTCGAGCACGCCGCCGTGAGCGGCTCGCGCGCGGTAGACGAGGTCGCCGCCCGCCGGGTCGGCCTCGGCTAGCAGGACGCGCCGGGGCCATACGGCGGCCAGTGCGACTGCGGTCGTGGTGACGCCCGGTGAGCCCTTGTCGGCGGCGATCGTGATCAGTGCCATGACGTCTGCGCCCGCTCGTTCAGTTCTTGCCGGAGACCAGTACCAGGGCGACGTCGCCGGCGGCGGCCGCGATCGTCAGCGGGCCGGCGACGGTGGAGTCGACGAGCACCTTCACCGACGTGTCACCCGAGCTGAAGTCGCCGGAGGAGCCCACGACTTCCTGCACGATGACGTTCTCGCTGATCCGCGTGGTGTCGGTGCCGAGGGAGTCGCCGCTGCCGCTGGAGCCGCTTCCGGAACCGCTGCCGGAGCTGCTCTTGGAGACGTCGTTGCCCACGCGGTAGGCGGCGACGGTGTCACCGGCCTTCAGACCGTGCGGGAACTGACCGTCCTTCAGGGACAGTCCGACGATGGACTTGCCGGGGGCCAGGCCACCGGTTCCCTTGGTGATCATCGGCAGGGTGAGCAGCGTGCCGGGGACCAGGTTGGTCGCGGCCGTGTAGTGCTGGGCGAGGTCGCCGCGCTGGCCCCAGCGGATGAACTGGATGCCGCTGACGTCGGAGATCTCCACGTCCTCGATGGCCGACGCGGGGATGGGCTGCCCGGCGGCGACGTTCGCCTTGATCTCGACGACCTCGATCTTGTTGCCCGCGCGCATCACCATGACGGTGGCGCCCAGAGCGCCCACGAGAATGAGCAGTACGGCCAGTGCGGCGAGCGCGGGCTTGCGCTCACGCGGCGCCATCGGCAGCCGCTCTCCGCCCACCGGCGCACCCATCGCCGGCGCAGGAACCGCACGGCGGCTGCCACCGCCGCCCGCAGCGGATCGTTCCCTGGTCTTCACGTCACTGCCCCCGTCGAGCCGGCGTGTTGCTTGTCGAGATCGGTTGCGTGGGGAGAGATCGTCGCGCTCCAGTCCGGCGACGTCCCGCAAAGCCGATGTCAAGTCACCGCACGCTATCAGCGCCCTCGAAACACCCTCAAGGCACATCCCGTGACAAGCGACTCACAGCCTTGCAACAGAACGGAACGGCAGAGATGGCATGGCCATCTCACGCTGCGTGCTGCAACTCCCGCCCCGCCCACCCCTCTTTGGTCCGGCTTCGACACCACTGTGCCATCCCCGACCGGGCCTGTGTCCAGCCTCGATCTCGCCCTGTGGATAAACCCGCGCAAGTTATCCACAGGCGTAGCACCTGCCGTCCCGTGAGGCGTCTGTTGCCGTTATCGTCCTTGATAACCAAGCCGATTCCCGGGGGAACGAGGAACGCCGTGCGTCTGTCGTTGACCGTGGTCGACCCGCTCGGCGGGGACCGCGCCGATGTAGTGGTCGACACCGATCCGGCCTCGACCGTCGCCGATGTGGCGCGCGAGCTCGGGCAGAAAGTGGGCGGGGGCGGCGCCGAGATCATCTCCATCGCCGGCGGCGCCTCGCGTATGCCCGGCGCTCCCGCGGTGTATGTGGACGGCTACGCGGTCGACCCCGGTTGGTCGGTGGCCCAGTCGCCGCTGCGCGAGGGCGCGGTGGTCAGTCTGTACGACCCGGCCGGCTGTCTGCCGGGCGAGCCGGCCGGTGTGGTGGAACTCCGCGTCGCCGGCGGCCCGGACGCCGGCGGCGTGCACCGACTGGACATCGGCAAGGTGGAGATAGGGCGCGGGCCCTCGGCGAGGATCCGCATCGACGACTCCGAACTCGCCGATCGCGCGGCGGTCCTGACCGTCGGCATGGGCGGCACCTGCCAGGTGACGGTCGGTGCCGAGACGAAGGAGTGGCCGCTCGGCGGTCAACTCGCTCTGGGCAACAGCCTCCTGGAGCTCGGCCCCTATATCCCGCCGAACGCCGCTCTGCACCCGGGCGAGGACGGGGCGACCTACGAGTACAACCGGCCGCCGCGGCTGTCCCCGCCGGAGCGCACCACGCTCTTCCGGCTGCCGAGCCCCCCGAAGGAGCCCAACGCCCGGCCCCTGCCGTGGCTGATGGCGCTCATGCCGCTGGTCATGGCCGTCACGATGGCGTTCATGATGCACCGCATGACGTACCTGATCATGGCGGTCGTCAGCCCGATGGTCATGGTCGGCAACTACTTCCTGGACAAGAAGAACGGCCGCAAGTCCTTCGCCAAGACGGTCACCGAGTACCGCGAGCGCAAGGACCGGATCGAGCAGGACGCCCACACCGCCCTCGAACTCGAGCGCAGCGACCGTGCTGCGGCATCACCCGATCCAGCGACGGTGCTCAACACCGCGACGGGTCCGCGCACCCGCCTCTGGGAGCGGCGGCGCGGCGACGCGGACCATCTGCTGATCCGCGTCGGGACCGCCAAGCTGCCGTCCGAGGTCGTCCTCGACGACCCGGAGCAGGAGGAGCACCGGCGCAAGGTCACCTGGGAGATCGACGACGCCCCGGTCGCCGTGGAGTTGCGCCGCCTGGGCGTGATCGGTTTCGCCGCCCCGGGTGACGGCGCCCGGGCGATGGGCCGTTGGGCGGTGGCGCAGGCCGCCGCTCTCAGCAGCCCGATGGACGTGCAGTTCTACGTCCTCACCGAGCAGTCGGGCCGGGACAGCTGGGACTGGGTGCGCTGGCTGCCGCACGCCCGGCCCACCGACGGCCAGGACGCCAGCAGCCTGATGGGCACCGACGCCGAGACGGTGGCGGCGCGTATCGCCGAGCTCGGCTCGATCCTGGACGGACGGCAGAAGGCCAAGGCCAAGGCGGGCAGCGCCGCCAACCACGCGGCCTTCTTCAAGGACCCCGACATCATCGTGGTCCTCGACGGCTCACGCCGCCTGCGGGCCATGCCCGGCGTGGTGCAACTGCTGCGCGAGGGCCCGGGCGTCGGGATGTTCATGATCTGCCTGGACTCCGAGGAGCGGTTCCTGCCCGGCGAGTGCCAGGCGGTGGTCATCGCCGAGTTCGAGGCCGCGGTCGCCGAGCCCGCGCAGGTCGCGTCGGTGGCGCAGGCGAGCGTCAACAGCGGTCCGCAGGGCGGATTCCCCTCGATCAACGCCTGGTACGCCGGCTCCCAGCAGGCCCAGGCGGTTCCGGTGGAGCCCGCGTTCGGCGCCTTCCGGCTGCGGGTGGAGCAGGCCGGCGCCGCCCGCATCCGCAAGGTGCGCCCCGATCTGGTGTCGCCCGCGTGGTGCGCCCGGCTGGCCCGCTGCCTGTCCCCGATCCGCGACATCAGCGGCGACGCCGAGGATTCCGCGATCCCCGCGGCCAGCCGGCTGCTCGACGTCCTCCAGCTCGAACCGCCGACCGAGGACGCCATCACGGCCCGCTGGCGGATGAGCCCGATCTCCACCCAGGCCGTGGTCGGCGAGTCCTACGACGGCCCGTTCGCGATAGACATCCGCAAGGACGGCCCGCACGGCCTCATCGCGGGAACCACCGGTTCGGGCAAGTCGGAGCTGCTGCAGACCATCGTGGCCTCGCTGGCGGTCGCGAACACCCCCGAAGCGATGACCTTCGTGCTCGTCGACTACAAGGGCGGTTCGGCGTTCAAGGACTGCGTGCAGCTCCCGCACACCGTCGGCATGGTCACCGACCTCGACGCCCATCTCGTCGAACGTGCCCTGGAGTCCCTCGGCGCCGAGCTGAAGCGCCGCGAGCACATCCTGGCCGAGGCGGGGGCCAAGGACATCGAGGACTACACGGACCTGCTCAAGCGGCAGCCGGATCTCAATCCGATGCCGCGGCTGCTGATCGTCATCGACGAGTTCGCCTCGATGGTCCGTGAACTCCCCGACTTCGTCACCGGTCTGGTCAACATCGCCCAGCGAGGCCGTTCCCTGGGCATCCACCTCATCCTGGCGACGCAGCGCCCGAGCGGCGTGGTCTCGCCGGAGATCCGGGCCAACACCAATCTGCGCATCGCGTTGCGCGTCACCGACGGCAGCGAGTCCTCGGACGTCATCGACGCCCCCGACGCCGGCAACATCTCCAAGTCCACGCCCGGCCGCGCCTATGTGCGGCTCGGCGCCACCTCGCTCGTGCCGTTCCAGTCCGGCCGCGTCGGCGGCCGGCGCCCCGGGGCGGTCGAGAACGTCGCGGTGGCGCCCTGGGTGAGCGTCGTCGACTGGTCGCAACTCGGCCGGAGTGCCCCGCAGCGCCCGGCGGGCGCCAAGGGTGAGGACGACGAGATCACCGACCTGAAGGTGCTGGTCGAGGCGATCTGCGCGGCCAACGAGCGCATGGGCATCCCCGCCCAGCACAGCCCGTGGCTCCCCGCGCTGCCGGACGCGATCCTCCTCGACGAACTGCCGCTGCCGATCCCCCAGGGCTCGCTGCCCCCGGCCCCCTACGGCGTCGAGGACCTGCCGGCGCTGCAGTCCCGCAGGCCGGTCGCCGTCGACTTCCACACCTTCGGCCACCTACTGGCCGCGGGCGCACCGCGTTCGGGCCGCTCACAACTGCTGCGCACCATCGCCGGCTCGCTGGCCCGCACGCTGTCCACCGCGGACCTCCACCTCTACGGCATCGACTGCGGCAACGGCGCACTGAACGCCCTGACCAAGCTGCCGCACTGCGGTGCGGTGGTCGGCCGTTCGCAGTCCGAGCGGGCGATCCGCCTGATCGGCCGCCTCAAGGCGGAGATGACGCGCCGCCAGGAGCTGCTGGCCGCCGACGGGTTCGCGGACATCGGCGAACAGCGCGCCGCCGCCGGTACGGCGGAGGAACGGCTGCCGCACATCGTGATCCTGCTCGACCGCTGGGAGGGCTTCACCCCCTCACTCGGCGAGCTGGACCACGGCGCACTCACCGACGAGGTGTTCACGTTCCTGCGCGAGGGCGCGTCGGTCGGCATCCACCTGATCATCACCGGCGACCGGACGCTGATGGCCGGCCGCATCTCCACGCTCACCGAGGACAAGATCGCGTTCCGGCTCGCGGACCGCGGCGACTTCTCGCTGATCGCCGTCAACCCGCGCAAGGTTCCCGAGGAGATCCAGCCCGGCCGCGCCTACCGCTCTGAGTCCGCGATCGAGCTCCAGGTCGCCATGCTCAGCGGCGACGCCACCGGGCAGGGCCAGGCCGCGGCGCTCACCGCGATCGGCGAGGCCGCCGCGGCACGGGACGCGGACCTGCCGCGCTCCCGCCGTCCGTTCCGGGTGGACGTGCTGCCGTCCCGGCTGTCGTTCGCCGACGCCTGGGAGATGCGCGACCCCGACGCGGCGCGGAACCCGCTGTGGGCGCTGGTCGGCGTCGGCGGCGACGAGCTCACCGGCTACGGCCCCGACCTGTCGGACGGCCTGCCGGCGTTCATCATCGGGGGCCCGGGCAAGTCCGGCCGCTCCACCCTGCTGATGGCCATGGCGCGCAGCTACCAGAACCAGGGCGTCAAGATGGTGATCGCCGCCCCGCGGCCCTCGCCCTTGCGTGAACTCGCCGGCGCTCCCGGCGTCGTCCGCACCTTCACCGACAGCGACATACCGGCGGACGAACTGTCCAAGGCGCTGGAGGAGGCGGAGGGCAGCCGGCTGGTGGTCCTGGTCGACGACGCGGAGCTGCTCAAGGACTGCGACGCCCGTGACGTGCTCAAGGAGATCATCGCGCGCGGCACCGACCACGGCCGGGCCGTCGTCATCGCGGGTGGCGAGGAGGACATCTGCTCCGGCTTCTCCGGCTGGCAGGTCGACGCCAAGAAGGCCCGCCGCGGTGTGCTGCTCTCGCCCCAGCAGACGATGAGCGGCGACCTCATCGGCACTCGGCTCAGCCGCAGCAGCGTCGGCGGTCAGGTCACGCCCGGCCGCGCCCTGCTGCACCTGGGCGACGGCGAGCCGAAGACGGTGACCGTGCCACTGGCGGACTGAGGTCGCGCCAGGTCGGGCACCTGCTGGGGGACATTCCCGCGACGGGCGACCGGCGGTCCGGCCCGTCGACGTCTCGGCCCGGAACGCGGGCAGGTCGGGCACCGCGCGTCGGCCGGACTGCGCCGACTCGGCAGCGGCTCCAGGGAGCGCCCTCGAGGGGTCCGCCGGATCTCAGTTGCTGGGCAGTCCCGTGCGGGAGAACGTGTCGGTCAGCCCGCCGGACCACTGGACGGTCAGCGTGTTGCCGTCGGAGGCCAGGGTGCCGTGCCCGGACGTGCGCTGCTTGTTGCCGTCCATGCAGGTCAGGGTGAGGCCGATGCCGTTCTTGTCGGTGTAGGACCCGCCGCACAGGCTGGTGCTGGTGAGCCCGGCGTGGCCCTTGCCGAGGACGAGCTGGACCTTCGTGCCGTCCTGAGTGGCCAGCCACACCCCTTCGATGCCGTGCGAGGTGTCGCCACTGGCCGTCGAGGTCGGTGCGGTCGCGGGCGCGGCCGAGCTGGGCGTGCTGCCGGTCGCCGGTGCGCCGGCGCTCGGCGACTTCGCGCTCTGACCTCCGCTGTCACTGCTGCACCCGCTCAGCGTGAGCGCGGCGGCCACCGCGGCCGCGGCGATCCCTGTTGCTGTGTACGTACGGCTACGGCAACGCATCTGTGTTCCCCCAAGTACGAAGTGGATCCAGCGAACCGCAAGTTACCAGCAGGTCGCGAGGGCGGGCACGGCGCGCGAGGGCTTGGGGCCGAGCTGTCGCAGGACCGTGACGACCGGAGCGTGGGGCTGCCGCGGGGACGCCCCATAGAGTAGGGCCAAAGACTCCGCCGCGGGTTGACGATGCGTTCGTGAATGCCGGGAAAGGACTGATTCTTCATGGGGGACCTGCAACTCAACGGGACGGTGATGGGAGACCTGAGAAAGACGTTCTCCACCATCGCCAACCGCATGGACGGCGTCAGCCGCACGATGGGCAACGCCAACGGTGAATCCGTCGGCGCCCCGAAACTCATCGACGACGTGCACGACTTCGCCGACGACTGGCATTACGGCATATCGCAGATAGGCCAGCACGCCGACAACGCCGTTCACATGATCGACCAGATCGGCAAGACGTTCGCCGACGCGGATCTGCAGCTGGCCAACTCGCTGAAGACCGACGGGAAGAAGTGAGCGGCCGTGACGCGTAGCTTCCCCCATCTCGGGTTCGATCCGACG